>NZ_NEIX01000006.1:0-406246 GCF_002112885.1 Pseudomonas sp. B37(2017)
AAAGGACTCAGGCAAGAAACACAGTCCTCGCCACTTGAGCAAAAAAGGTGACGGGGAATTACGGCGTCTTGCACACAATGCAGCTATGGCAGCTTGTCGGTCCCCTGTTTGGAAACCGTTCTATGAATCCTATCTGGCAAGAGGTCTAGCCAGAACCCAGGCTTTGGTCATCCTCGCCCGTAAGCTTTGCCGGGTGGCATTCGCCCTTATGAAAAATCAGAGCGAATACCAACCCAATTTAAGGTTGCAGGGTTCCCCTGCAACATAGAATCTCCCACAGGTATCGAGTCGCGCCACAGATCTGTGAGCGCCACAAAACACTGTGGGAGCGAGCTTGCTCGCGAAGGGGCCGGAACGGTCATCGACCAAGCCAATCACTGCATCGGAACAAGCGATTGGACGCAATTTTCCCTGCCCCGTAGCCTGAACTCACTTCAGCGCTTCGGGGACTTTTCAAGATGCTGTGCCAAGTTGAACAACTCATCGAACCGGGCGACGCCAACGCCCCCGCGCCACAACCGGCGCAAGTGGCCTACCGCGAATACCTCGACGACGCGCCGGTGTCCCACGCGGCGCTGGCGGCCGAAATCGCTTTGGCCATCAGCTACAACGGACTGAATCAGGCCGTGATGATGGTCTCGCCAGGCAACATCGAGGACTTCATTCGCGGCTTCAGCCTGAGCAACGCCATCGTCGACCGCCTCGACGATATCCACGACATCCGCCTGACCCATTTCGACCAGGCCTGCCAGGCCGACGTACAGATTTCCAGCCGTGCGTTCTGGGCCCTGAAGGATCATCGCCGGCAAATGGCGGGCACCAGCGGCTGCGGCCTCTGCGGCGTGGAAGCCCTTGAGCAGGCGCTGCCGCAACTGGAGATCCTGACCCCGACACCGTTGCCACCCGCCGCGCACTTCGACGGTATCCGCCAGCGCATCGAACAGGCCCAGCAACTGGCCCGCAGCAGCGGCGCCCTGCACGCGGCGTTGTACTTCGACGCCGACGGCGAAGCGCTGCTGTGCCGCGAAGACATCGGCCGCCACAACGCCCTCGACAAACTGATCGGCGCTTTGCAATTCGAAGGCCTCGATGCGCGTCAGGGCTTCGTCGTGGTCACCAGCCGTTGCAGCCTCGAACTGATCCACAAAGCCGTGCGCGCCCGCCTCGGCACCCTCGTCAGCCTGTCCGCCCCCACCGCGCTGACCGTGCGCTGGGCGCTCAAACACCACTTGAACCTGATCCACGTCCCGCACCGCAACGCCCCGCGAATCTACAGCCCGATCCAGGAGCCCACCGCATGAGCAACACCCTCACCCACCTCGACGATCAGGGCCGCGCCAACATGGTCGACGTCAGCGAAAAAGCCGCGACCCGCCGTGAAGCCACCGCTCAGGCCTGGGTGCAGATGCGCCCGGAAACCCTGCAAATGATCCAGTCCAACGGCCACCCCAAGGGCGACGTGTTCGCCGTGGCGCGGATCGCCGGGATCCAGGCGGCCAAGCGCACCCACGAGTTGATTCCACTGTGTCATGCGCTGCTGCTCAGCTCGATCCACGTCGAGCTCAAGGCCTGCGAACCGGACCGCGTGCAGATCACCAGCACCTGCCGCCTCACCGGCCAGACCGGCGTCGAACTCGAAGCCCTGACCGCAGCCAGCGTCGCCGCACTGACCATCTACGACATGTGCAAAGCGGTGGACCGGGCGATGGTCATCGGCGACATCCGCCTGCTGAGCAAACAGGGCGGCCGCTCCGGCCACTTTCAATGGGAGAACCCGCAATGATTCTGATCAACTACTTCGCCAGCTACCGTGACCGGCTCAATCTGGGCGGTGAAAAGATTCCGGCCAGCGACACCCTTGCTTGTGTCGAGGACGTGCGGCAGATGCTGATGCAACGCGGCGATGTGTGGCGTGAAGTGCTTGGTGCCGGCAACCTGATGTGCGCGGTGAATCAGGAGCTGTGTCAGCCGGATCAGGTGATCGAGGATTTCGACGAGATCGCGTTTTTTCCACCGGTCACGGGGGGTTGAGGCATGGGCGTTCGAGTCCAGCGTAAAGGCTTCGATGCCGGTCAGTTGATTGCCGACCTGCATGCGCGCAATCCACGGGTCGGTGCAGTAGTGAATTTCATTGGTTATGTGCGGGATCTGAACGTCGGCCAAACCGTAAACGAACTGTTTCTGGAGCACTATCCGGGCATGACCGAGAAGGCTCTGGAGCAGATTGCCGAGCAGGCCCGCGAACGTTGGCCGCTGATGGCGGTGGAGATTGTGCATCGGGTCGGCGCGCTGTCGGTGACCGAGCCGATCGTGTTTGTTGGCGTGAGCAGCAAGCATCGGCATGCGGCGTTCGAGGCCTGCGCGTTCATCATGGACGTGCTGAAGACGCGTGCGCCGTTCTGGAAGCGGGAGACCACGCCTGAGGGTTCGCATTGGGTCGAGGCGCGGGAGAGTGATCAGGATGCGGCGGTTCGCTGGAGTCTGGCGCATGCCTGACCGGGTACTGTCGAATGCGACAAAAGCCTGATTAGATAGCAGCTCCCGCCGATTCGAACGTGGAGCCACACTTGAGCCAGACGCCAAAAGACTTGCCCCGTCCTCAATCCATCACCTTGCGCCAGGCCTGGCCGTTCTGGCTCAAACTCGGCTGCATCGGCTTCGGCGGCCCCGCCGGGCAGATCGCGATCATGCATCAGGAACTGGTGGAGCGTCGGCGCTGGATCTCCGAGCGACGCTTCCTGCATGCGCTCAACTACTGCATGTTGCTGCCCGGCCCGGAGGCCCAGCAACTGGCGACTTACATCGGCTGGCTGCTGCACCGAACCCGTGGCGGGGTGCTGGCCGGTGCACTGTTTGTGTTGCCTTCGCTGCTGATCCTGATCGCTTTGTCCTGGGTGTACATCGCGTTCGGCGACGTGCCAGCGGTGGCCGGGGTGTTTTACGGGATCAAACCGGCGGTGACCGCGATTGTGTTGCACGCGGCCCATCGCATCGGCTCGCGAGCGTTGAAGAACAGCTGGCTATGGGCAATTGCCGGGGCCGCGTTCGTGGCAATTTTCGCCTTCAACGTGCCGTTCCCGCTGATCGTACTCGGCGCGGCATTGATCGGCTATTTCGGCGGACGCTGGGCGCCGCAGCGGTTCAGCAACAGCGGTCATCGCGGCAGCGAAAAGTCCTTCGGCCCGGCCCTGATCGATGACGACACCCCGCCGCCCGAGCATGCGCGGTTCAGCCTCCCGAGGCTGCTGCGTCTGCTGCTGATCGGTGCGTTACTGTGGAGTCTGCCGATGGCGCTGCTGACGGCGCTGTTCGGCTGGGGCGGCACTTTTACGCAGATGGGCTGGTTCTTCACCAAAGCGGCGCTGCTCACCTTCGGCGGCGCTTACGCTGTGCTGCCTTACGTGTATCAAGGCGCGGTCGGGCAATACGGCTGGCTGACGCCGACGCAGATGATCGACGGCCTGGCCCTGGGCGAGACCACGCCGGGGCCGTTGATCATGGTGGTGGCGTTTGTCGGGTTTGTCGGCGCTTACGTGCAACCGACATTCGGACCGGAACACGCGTTCGCCGCCGGCGCGCTGGCCGCGACGCTGGTGACCTGGTTCACCTTCCTGCCTTCGTTCCTGTTCATCCTCGCCGGTGGACCGTTGGTGGAGTCGACGCACAACGAACTGAAATTCACCGCACCGCTGACGGCGATCACGGCAGCGGTGGTCGGGGTGATCCTCAATCTGGCGTGTTTCTTTGCTTACCACGTGTTCTGGCCCGACGGTTTTGCCGGTCAGCCCGATGCTTTCTCGATCCTGCTGGCGTTGGTGGCCGCCCTCGCCCTGTTCTTTTTCAAGCGCGGCGTGATCGAGGTGTTGATCGTTTGCGCCCTCGTCGGGCTGGGGTTTTACCTGCTGCGCTGAACCGGGGGGCACGCCACCGCTCGCGGAATCAGGCGTTTACTTATCCGGGGATTCCCCCTTACTATCCAGCCACACCGGCATGGCGGGACTCTCCCGCCGCCGACGTTTTCCGCCAACGGAAACACGCGTCATGAGCACGTCACTACAACAATCAGAATCGTTGAACGTCTCTGCACTGTGCGCCCTCCTTCACAGGGGCCGCGCATGAATCGCATCGTCAATCTCCCCATGGCCTTGAGCCGTTCCAAGCTGCGTCACTCCGCACGCCCGCCGGATATCTGCCTGCCCGTCTGATCGCGCCGTTAAAAACCGCGACAGCTCCCCCTCTTTTTTCGATATCCCTGCCAGGACGCCCGCGCCTTTTGCCGAGCTGCGTCCGGCCCGAATCTGCGCGCCTGTGCGGCGCCATCGTGAGTGATTGATTATGAAATTCGCAGCCATTGAAGACGCCCGTCATTTCCTCGAGCAGAACCCCGACATCGACATGATCGAGCTGTTCATCCTCGACGCCAACGGCGTGCCGCGCGGCAAGCTGTTGCACCGCGAAGAACTGCTCGCCGTGTACGAAAGCGGCCGCCCGCTGCCGAGCACCATTCTCGGCCTGACCGTGCACGGCGAGGACGTGGAAAACTCCGGTCTGGTCTGGGACGTCGGCGACATCGACTGCCGCGCCTACCCGCTGGAAGGCAGTCTGGTGCGCCTGCCGTGGCGGCAGATTCCGACCGCGGCGGTGCAGGTCAGCATGCATCCGGAACAAGGCATGCCGGCGAGCATCGCCGACCCGCGCCACCTGTTGATCAAGATCATCGACCGCTTGAAAGCCGAGGGTTACCACCCGGTGATGGCCTGCGAGCTGGAGTTCTATCTGCTCGACGCCAAACGCGATCACAACGGTCGCCCGCAACCGGCGCTGGATGCCGACGGCGGTCGACCGAGACACACCCAGGTCTACGGTTTGCGTGAGCTGGAGCAGATCGAACCGTTCCTCGCCGATCTTTATAGCGCCTGCAAACTGCACGGCATTCCGGCACGCACGGCGATCTCGGAATACGCACCGGGCCAGGTGGAAATCACCCTCGAACACGGCGATGCGCTGGAGGCGATGGACCAGGCCGTACGCTACAAACGGCTGGTCAAAGCCGTGGCGCACAAGCACGGGATGCAGGCGACGTTCATGGCCAAGCCGTTCGATCACCTGGCCGGCACCGGCATGCACATGCACGTCAGCCTCGCCGATACCGAAGGGCGCAATCTGTTTGCCTCCGAGGACCCGGCAGGCACCCCGCTGCTGCGCACGGCGATTGGCGGGATGCTCGCTTCCCTGCTCGATTCGCTGCTGTTGTTCTGCCCGAACGCCAACTCCTACCGGCGTTTCCAGGCCAATAGCTACGCGCCGCTGGCGCCGACCTGGGGCGTCGACAACCGCACCGTCAGCCTGCGCGTGCCCGGCGGCCCGGCCAACACCCGGCACATCGAACACCGCATCTGCGGCGCCGATGCCAACCCGTACCTGGCAGCGGCGGCGATCCTGGCGGGCATTCATCGCGGGATAAAAGACGACATCGATCCGGGCGAGCCGGTGGAAGGCAACGGCTATGCCCAAGCGAAAGAATTGCTGCCGACCGACTGGCTGACCTCGCTGACCGCGTTGGAAAATTCGGTGTGGGCGCGGGATGCGCTGGGACAGGAATTTCTTGGGGTGTATCTGGCGGTGAAACGCGCGGAATACCGGCAGTTCATGGCCGAAGTGGGCGAGCAGGACTGGCGCTGGTACCTCACAGAAGCCTGATAAATCACTCCGCCCCCTTGTGGGAGCGGGCTTGCCCGCGAAGGCGTCGTCACATTCAACACTTCAGGTGACTGACACATCGCTTTCGCGAGCAAGCCCGCTCCCACAGGGTCCGTGCACCGACTCCCGAATCTGGACACTGAAATGACTGAACGCAGCAATTCCTACTACACCGCTACCCTCAACCGCGACACCGATTACCCGACCCTGGAAGGTCGGCACAAGGTTGATGTGGTGATCATCGGCGGAGGTTTCACCGGCGTCGCCACAGCCGTCGAGCTGGCCGAAAAAGGCCTGAAAGTCGCCATCGTCGAAAGCCACAAGATCGGCTGGGGCGCCACCGGGCGCAATGGCGGTCAGGTCACCGGCAGCCTGTCCGGCGACGGTGCGATGCGCAAACAGATGCGCAACACCTTGGGCGATGAGGTCGACGATTTCATCTGGCACCTGCGCTGGCGCGGCCACGAAATCATCAAGCAGCGGGTCGAGAAATACGCCATCGATTGCGACCTCAAGCACGGCCATTTGCACGCCGCGTACAAGCCGAGCCACATGGCCGGTTTGCGCAGCGACTACGATGAAGCCGTGCGTCGCGGCATGGGTGATGAAGTCAGCCTGCTCGACCGCAGCCAGGTGCGCGACCTGTTGCAAAGCGAGCTCTATCACGGCGCAATCAAGAACACCCGCAACATGCACCTGCACCCGCTCAACCTGTGCATCGGCGAGGCGCGGGCGGCGGAAAGCCTCGGCGCGCTGATCTTCGAAAACAGTGAAGTGCTGGAGATCATTCACGGCGACAGCCCCGGCGTGCGCACGGCCCATGGCCGGATCGACGCCAATCAGGTGCTGCTGGCCGGCGACGTCTACCACAAGCTCGAACCGGGTCAACTCAAGGGCAAGATTTTCCCGGCCATGGGCGGCATCGTCACCACCGAACCGCTGGGGGATCTGGCAAAGCAGATCAACCCCGAAGACCTCGCCGTTTACGACTGCCGCTTCGTCCTCGATTACTACCGCCTCACCGCCGACGGCCGCCTGCTGTTCGGCGGCGGCGCCAACTACAGCGGCAAGGATTCACGGGACATCGCTGGCGAACTGCGGCCGTGCATCGAACAGACCTTCCCGGCGCTCAAAGGGGTGAAGATCGATTACCAGTGGAGCTGCGCGATGGGCATCGTCATCAACCGCATTCCGCAACTGGGCAAGCTCTCGGACAACGTCTGGTATTGCCAGGGCTACTCCGGCCACGGCATCGCCACGACCCACATCATGGGCGAGATCATGAGCCGGGCGATTACCGGGCAGATGCAGCAGTTCGACACGTTCGCCGCGTGCTCGCACATTCGCGTGCCGATGGGCGATCTGCTGGGGAATCCGATGCTAGCGGCCGGTATGTGGTACTACCAGATGCTGGAAAAACTGCGCTAATTAATCCCTCAGCCGCATGCCGGTTTATGCATTGGGGCGACTGGCCTCTTCGCGGGCAAGCCCGCTCCCACAGGTTTTGGGGTGTACCTGAGTTTTGAGTACGCCTCGGACACTGTGGGAGCGAGCTTGCTCGCGAAGAGGCCTTTAAATTCACCACAAAACTCAATCCTGCAGTTGTTCGACCTCAATCCCCAACCGCCGATAATCCTCGACACTCCCCGACGCCACATGCCGTTCGGTGATCAGCGTGTGCAAGCGCTCGCACGGCGCCACCACAAACGGTTCGACCGCGCCAAGCTTGTCCGCCGTGGTCACGGCTATCACCCGCGCCGCACAGTCCAGCAGCGCCTGCTTGACCGGCACTTCATCGAAATGCAGCGAGGTGATGCCCACCTCCGGATGAATCGCACAGACGCCGGTGATCGCCAGATCCGCCTTGATCCCCGACAGCAGCCGCAGTGCCTCATGACCACCGGCGGACATGGTTTTCGGGTTCAACTGCCCGCCCGCCAGAATCACCTTGATGCCCGGATATTCGGACAACGCAATCGCCGTCATCGGCGACGCCGTGACCGCCGTGAGGCTGATATCCCTGGGCAACGACCGCGCCACTTGCAACGTGGTCGAGCCGGAGTCGAACATCACCGTCTGCCCGTTCTGTACCTGCTGCGCCGCCAACTGCGCCAGACGAATCTTCACCTCGTCGATCTCGTCCAGCCGGGTGAAGTAATCCTTGCCGGTGTCCTTGGGCCTCGGCAGCGCGCCGCCGTGCACCCGCTGCACCAGTCCGGCGTTATCCAGCTCGGCGAGATCACGGCGGATGGTGTCTTCCGACACCGCAAAATGCTGGCTCAACTCGGACGCCATGACCTTGCCGTCACGTTCGAGGATCAGAAGGATTTTCTGCCGGCGCAGGGAAGGAAGCTCGGAAGCGGAATGATCGTGCATGGTTTTGCCTGTTTGTGCTTTTAATTGCAGGTTTGCGCGAGCTTAGCCAAGCAAACCTGCAAACACAACGCCGGTATCAATGGCTTCGATCATTGGAATCACGAAGCCGAATTTTTTCTTTTGACCCGCCCCCGGCAGAATGGCCCCACTTTCAAAAGGACCAGGATGAACACCCCATGAACCTCAATTTCGCTTTCGCCTGCATGGTCGTTGTGTCGTTTGCCATCGCGCTTGGGCATGCCTGATCGAAATCAATGCTCGATCGGCGATCACTCCGCCACCACCCGCGCCTTGCGCACGAACAGCGCATGCACCTTGTCCCAGAAATTGCCGCCCAGCACGAAAAAGCTGCCGACGAACATCAAGTCGCCCAGCGCCTGCATCTGCCAGAGGTTGGGCCGCACGCCCGGGAAGAAGTTGTCGAAATACGGTTCCAGGAAGGACGACAGCAGCGGCAGGCAGAACATCACCACGCCGATCTTGTGGCGCATCGGGCTGACTTCGGCCACCGGGGTCGGAATCACGCCGGAAATATAGTGGCCGATCGTGCGCTTGAGTTCGGCGAACCCGGCCTTGCCCATCACCGCGATCACCAGCAGCAACAGCACTTTATTGCTGATGAACAACACCCCGGTGAGCGCCGCGACTTTCGAGCCCGGCACATCGAGGGCGGCGGCAATCGGCACCATCAGCCACGAACCGAGCATCAGGCAGATGATTGCCACGCCGACCTTGAAACGCCAGCTGGCGCTGGTGGGGGCAAGCGGTTCTTGAGCAGTGTCCATGGCTTCCTACCTTTTCGTCGGGGGCGGTTCAGGGGAGTTCGCCTGAAAAAGCGTAGCAGCTGATTGCTTCGATCAACCCGCAATCTGCGGTCTATGCTCCAGTGACATTTCCCGCTGGGGCCTCCCGGTATGCCTGCAACGCCAGCCCTGCTGATCCGTCCCGGCCACCTGCTGCTGCTCGGTGTGCTGAGCCTTGGCGGCTGCCTGCGGCTGGGCCCGGATTTCCAGCCGCCGGCGGAGGACTGGAGCAAGCAATGGCAAAGTCCGGCACTGGAGCAGGCCAGCGAACGCGGCACGCTGCCGGACCTGCGCCAGTGGTGGCAGGTATTTTCCGATCCGGTGCTCGACCGCTTGATCAGCGACGCCGAAGCCCGCAACAGCAGCCTGAAGATCGCCGGCCTGCGGGTGCTCGAAGCCCGCGCGCAACTGGGCATCGCCGACAGCGGTCGCTACCCGCAACTGCAACAGGCCAGCGCCGACAGCCTGTACATCGACCGCCATCAGTCCGGCGGCAGCAATCCGCAGGACTTGCACTTCTGGCAGCACAGCGCTGCGTTCGATGTCGGCTGGGAGCTGGATTTCTGGGGCCGTTTCAGCCGCGCCATCGAATCCGCCGACGCCAGCTACTTCGCCGCCCAGGCCAACTACGAAGACGCCCTCGTGCTGCTGCGCGCTCAAGTGGCCGACACCTACTTTGCCCTGCGCACCACCGAAGCCCGGCTGCGAGTCGCACGGGAAAACGCCGCCCAGCAAAAACGCAATTTCGAGATCACCGAAAAACTCTTTCGCAGCGGCCAGACCGCCGAACTCGACCTGCAACAGGCCAGAACCCAGTACCTCGGCACCCTGAGCAGCATTCCGGCGTTCGAAGACCAATTGCTGCGCACCCGCAATGCGCTGGCGGTGCTGGTCGGCCAGCCACCCGGTGGTGCGGCGTTTCTGGCCGAACAACCGGGGCTGATTCCACTGGTGGATCGCGCCGTGTTGCAGGACGTCCCGGCCAACCTGCTGCTGCGCCGTCCCGATGTGCGCGCGGCGGAGCTGAACGTGGCCGCGCAATCGGCGCTGGTCGGCGTGGCCGAAACCGATCTGTACCCCTCGCTGACCTTGCTCGGCAGCATCGTCTGGTCCAGCGACACCCTCGGCGCCACCCCGCGCAGCCTCGACCTGATCGGCGGCCCGAGCCTGCGCTGGAACCTGTTCGACTACGGCCGCATTCACAACAACATTCGCGTGCAGGATGCGCGCTTGCAGCAACTGATCGAAGCCTATCGCGACAAGGTCCGCCAGGCTGCCCGCGAGGCCGACGATGCCGCCAGCGGCCTGACCAAAGCGCTGGAACGCGAACGCATTCTCGGCGAGGCCGAAGGTGCAGCGCGGCGTTCGCTGGTGCTGGCCAACACTCAATATCGCGAAGGCTATTCGGATTTTCAGCGGGTGCTCGACGCCCAGCGTGCGTTGCTGGAGCTACAGGACAACTATCTGGTCAGCCGCAGCAACGCCGTGAGCAACCTGATCGCGCTTTACCGCGCCGTGGGCGGCGGCTGGCAAAGCGCCGGGCCGCAGATTGATTCAGCGACCCGGCAACAGATGCAGCAGCGCACCGATTGGGGCGATCTGCTGAGCGCCCCGCCGCCCCAACCGACTTATCCGATTCCCTCGCAGGTAGACCGCCATGAGTGATGAAGCGCCGCCGGATCCGGCGAAAAAAGGCATCCGCTGGGTGCTGCTGGTGATTGTGCTGAGCCTGGTCTGGTATCTGCTGGCCGACCGCTTTACGCCGTATACCCAGCAGGCGCGGGTCGGCGCATTCGTGATCCCGGTGGCGGCAGAGGTCGCGGGCCGGGTGATCAAGGTCAACGTGCGCAACAATCAGGATGTGCAGGCCGGCGACATCCTCTTCGAGCTCGATCCGCAGCCGCTGCAGATCGCCGTCGACCGGGCCCGCGCCGATCTGGAAAACACCCGGCGCACGGTCGGCGCCAGCACCGCCGGCATCGCTTCGGCCCAGGCGTCGTTGCGGGCCGCGCAAGCCAATGAACTCAAGGCGCGCCAGGACAATCGACGGCTGGAAGGTTTATATAAAGAAGATCCGGGCACGGTGTCCGTACGGCTTCTGGAAGTCTCCCGGGCCAACCACGAAGCGGCGGTCAGCAAGGTCGCCGCCGCCAAGGCCGAAGTGCTGCGCGCGCAGGAGCAGGAAGGCGGCAACACCGACACCAACGCCAAACTGCTCAGCGCCGCCGCCACGCTGGCCAAGGCCGAACTGGATCTGGCCAACACCCGCATCGGCGCGCGTTCGGCGGGCCTGATCACCGACCTGCGCACCGACGTCGGCCAGTTCGCCGCTGTCGGCAGTCCGGTGATGACACTGATCACGATCCAGGATGTGTGGGTCAGCGCCGACCTCACCGAAAACAACCTCGGCCGGATCAAGCCCGGCACGCCGGTGTCGATCATCCTCGACGCCCTGCCCGGCGAAGTGCTCGACGGCCGGGTGCGCAGCGTCGGGTATGGCGTCAGCGTCGGCCAGACGTCGCCGCCCGGCACCCTGCCGACGATCCAGAACAGCCGCGACTGGCTGCGTCCGGCCCAGCGTTTTCCGGTGATCATCGAGTTCAGCGAAGAGGCGAAGAAACGTCTGTTCGAGAGCCGTTCGATTCGCGCCGGTGGGCAGGCGGAAGTCATGGCGTTTCCCAGTGAGGGCAATCTGCTCAATCCGTTGGGCCGGGTGTTTGTCTGGCTGATGAGTTGGCTGTCGTATGCCTATTGAGCGCAGTGTCCCGGCGCAACGGGCCTTGCGCCTGGCCTGCGGCACGGCGTTGTGCACCGCCGCCAGTTACGGCCTCGCCTTGCCGCTGTCGTTTTTGTCGCCGGTGCTCGCAGTGTTGCTGCTGGCCAGCATGCCTCGACCGTTGCCAGTCAAAATGGCGCTGGTACTGACGTTGGTCGCCGCATTCACCACCAGCATCGGCCTGCTGCTGGTGCCGTTGCTGCGTTATTACCCGGTGTGCGGCGTGCTGCTGATCGGTGTCGGACTGTTTCTGGTGTTCACCTACGGCTTGCGCGGCGGCAACGTGCTGATCATGACGTTTCTGGTGATCGGCATGACCATGATTTCCGCCGCAGGCTTCGCCTCATTCGAGCTGGCGATGGCGGTGATCGGCGCGCTGGTCAAAGGCCTGTTGCTGGCCGTCGTCATGGTCGGCCTGAGCCACGTCCTGTTCCCGGAATCGGCCAACAGCCCCGCGCCACCACCCGCTCCCGCCCTGCCCGCCGAAGACGTGCCCCGCGTAGCGATGCGCGCAACATTGATCGTGTTGCCGACCTTCCTGCTGGTGCTGATCGACCCGGTCAGCTACCTGCCGATCATCCTCAAAGCCGTCAGCCTCGGCCAGCAAAGCACCACCACCCGCACCCATCACGCCGGACGCGAACTGCTCGGCTCGACCTTATTGGGCGGACTGCTGGCGGTGCTGTTCTGGTGTGCGTTGAGTCTGTTCGTGCACCTGTGGATGTTCTTTCTGTGGATGCTGCTGTTCGGGCTGTTTGTAGCGCGCAAACTCTATCGGCTGCACCCGACGCAACTGACGCCGGGGTTCTGGCTCAACACCCTGATCACCATGATCATCCTGCTCGGCCAGTCCGTTGAGGACAGCGCGGCGGGCAAGGACGTCTACACCGCGTTCGCGGTGCGCATGGGCTTGTTCATACTGGTGACGCTCTACAGCGGCGTGATGATGCACCTGCTCGTCGCGCACCGGGAAAACCTCAGGGCGTGACCTGATAACCCCGCCCTTGCAGGCAACCGGTGTAGGCGCTTGAACTGGCTGAAGCATCGGTCCGCCGCTGCTCGCGCCGATCCTGCCGCTGCCGCGCACCGCCGACTACCGCACCGGCGGCAGCGGTCTCTTTGGCTCGGTTCTGGCGATAATCCTGCTTGCGATCATCGTCCACAGCTTCGTAGAACTCGTCGTGCTGACGACCGCGCACTTCCGCGGCGGTGGCGCCGGCAGCGGCACCCACGGCAGCGCCCTTCAACCGACCGCCGGCCTGGGGTGTCGACGTGGTTGAAGTGGACGCGATGGAATGGCAGTCGTTGATGTCGATCTGGGTTTGCTGGGAAGTCTGGCCCTTGAGCGGGACGACGGATTCAGCGCTGGCCTGTGTGGCGCACAGGCACGCTGCGATGAACAGTGAATGGCGGAACATGATGACCTCCGACGCGGCGGGGTTGCCTGTGGGGCGGGGTAATCTGGGAGTGTAGTTCACGACCGATCCAGCAACGCCCAGCGAATGATGGCCAAGAGATATCAAATTAAGTATAAACGTTCGGTTCTGTCATTCATTCGGAATGCAGCGCTGGAAAGGATGAGCAAGGATGTACGTATATAAAATGGTTCAAGTCCCGCCAAACATTGAAGTTCGTGCCAAAGAGCACCGTGGGAATGAAGCCGCAGTCTATCTTCAGAACGTAGTGAACTCCCACGCAGAAGACGGTTGGGAGTTCTACCGAATCGATACCATTGGGGTTTCTGTCAAACCAGGGTGCTTCGATGCGCTGCTCGGTAAGAAAAACGTGCTGACCGAGTATTACGTCATTTCCCTACGCAAGCCTGCATGATGGTCCCCATCGCCATATTGGCAATCCGTTGCTATCAGAAAATGGCGCCTGAAAGGCTGAGATCGGCATGTAGATTCGAACCTAGCTGTTCGAACTACTCGATTTTGGCCTTTCAGAAATATGGCTTTTTCAAAGGGGTCGATCTAACCGCCCGGCGAATTTGCAGATGCCGTTATCCAAACGGTGGCACTGATTATCCATAAAAGTCAGTACCACCTGGATCACGCCCCTTCCCGCACCCGCCGTACCTGCACCAGCAACGCCGGCGCAAAGTGCAGCACCACCATTCGCGCCAGATGGTGAGTCAGGATAAACACCACATTCAGCCCGCCGGCGAACGCGACAATGGCGATGGTTTCGATGGCCCCCGGCATGTACGCCAGCCACAGCGACAACGCATCGCTGCCCAGCAACCGTGCCGCCGCCAATGCAAAAACCGCCGCGACCAGAATCATCAAACCGACCGATACCAACGCCGTGCGGCCATGACGTCCCAGTTCCGCGAGGCCAAGTCCCTGGAATCGCGAACCGATCCGCACACCGAGAATCAGCGCCGCCAGATTCAAACTCCAGTCCGGCATGTGAAAGCCCTGCAGCCACCCTGATTTTACAAACACGGCGGTGATGATGATTGCCGTCAACATGAACGGCGCCGGCACGCCAACAACCGGCAGCAAACGCCCGACCACCACGCTCAAACCGATCACCGACAGCACGGTCAACGCCATGCCCGTCGACAGCGGCTCGACCTCGGCCACCGCAACCGGCGCCGTTCCGGGAATCAGCAAACTCACCAGCACCGTGATCAGCAGCAGCCGCATCAAGTGCACGATGATCACCTTGCTTGAAGCCTGATGTGATTCCAGCAAATCGAACACCGCCGCCAGCGCGCCCGGATACACCGCCAGCAAGGCATCCGTGCGATTCCATCCCGCCCCGCGCGACAGCCACCAAGCAGCCAGCGCGACCTGCACTGCCAGGCACAGCAACAACACGCCAAGGCTCGGCAACATTGTCGAGACCGTCGCGCTGTCCCACGCTTCGAACATCAACCCGGTGGCGATGCCCAGCGTAACCTGGATGTAGCCCAGGCCATAGGGCGTCGCTGGCGCGAATTTGAATTTGGTGACGACCAGTGCCGTCACAAGAATCGAGCCCAACAGCAACCCGTGGGGCACACCTTCGAACTGCAACAGCGCGCCGAATCCGGCAGCAATCAACAAACACAGAATGGATTTCATGGTCGCCTTCCTGGCTATTCAAGGTGCTTTTCAGTTAAGTCAGGCGCGCAACCGTCCAATCGCCCGCCGATATTTTTCGATCCGCTCCAGATCCTCCCAACTCGGCGAGGCAATCCGCGACAGGTCGCTGTTTTCTTCCAGATCCGCCAGCTTCACCACCCGCCCGATCGGGTTCTGTGCCGCACGCTCGACGAAATCCTCGTAGGATTCGCCGGGCACTTTGGTCACCGATTCGATGGCCGACAAAACGGCTTCGCTGAAGCCTTCCTTGCGCAAATCATCCAGGCTGATGCCGCAGTCCTCGACCACATCGTGCAGCACCGCGACGATGCGTTCTTCCAGGCTGCTCATGCGCAACATGACCTTTAGCGGATGCAAAATATACGGCGCGCCGCCCTTGTCCACCTGCCCCGCGTGGGCTGTGGCGGCAATCGCGATGGCGCGTTCCAGAGTCTGAGTCATGGGGGTTTCCTCGGGTCAGACGCCGTACCGGCCGCCAATATAGAAGTGGCGCTTGAACCAGCGCCCAATCGCCTGAAAACGCCCGGTCGGCTGCGCCGGCTCGGCGTACCGCTGGAGAATCAGCGAGACCAGATCAGCCTGACTCTCCCCCGAACGCGCGTCCAGCAACTCGCCCACCCAGGCACATCCGGCCTTCTTCAAATGCTCACGCCATTCACCGGGCCAGCCATCCAGCTCATCCAGTGCCAACCACCGCGCACCGCCCTGCTCGACATGCCCGCCGCCAATCGATTGCTCGAAACAGAACGGCGTCGCCGGGCGGGACAGGTCGATGCTGAAGATGTAGATGTCCTGGGTTTTGTGCTGCGGCGTGGGGGCGTTGTTGCGGCTGCCGATGTGAATCATGAGCACTGCTCCAATCCCTGGGTGCTAAGTGTGTCCGATTGTTTCTCACTCTGTGCGCCAGGCGCAAATCAAAATCCTGATGGAACCTCCCGAGCCCGCCCAATCTCGAAACCATAAGCGCCCCGCTCACGATCAAACACGGGGCCATGGGAGAGTTCCGCGATGAACATCCGACTGTTGCTCCTGATCGCCACCTTCAGCGTCATCCCCACCTGCGTCATGGCCGAGGGCTGCGACGTCAAGACCCGCTCCTCCAGCACCTCGGTGCCCGCCGTCGAGACGCACAGCTGCTATGAATACGAAGGCATGCCGGTCAACGCTATCGACTGGTCATGCAGCAACGAAAGCAAGGACATGCTCAACAGCAGCAAAACCAAAGTCGAACACTGCGCCGACCACTATCAGGCCTCGTGTATCGCCACCCTCACCCAGGAATCCCTGGCCAATCCACACTCCACCAGCAAGGACAAAAACGCCAAGGCCCTGAACATTCCGGACAGCGCGCAAGTGACCACGTATTACTATGACGTAGAGCATCTGGCGCAGGCGCGGATTGATTGCGAGAACGGGGGTGGGCATTGGAAGGCGAAATAGCGGCGTTCAAGCGCGCATGAAAAAGGGACATCGATGAGTGTCCCTTTTGGTTCTAGATGGCGGGTGGATTCAGCGCTTCATGGCTTCACACTGACTGCGCAGATCATGATCGCCGATTGACGAACAACTACTGCCCTTTTTGGCTTCGCAAAAGGCACGTTGGTCATGATCACCGATGCTTGAACATGAACTGCCCTTCTCCGCTTCACAGGCCGCGCGCAGGTCGTGATCGCCGATGGAGGAACAACTGCTGCCCTTTTTGGCTTCGCAATAAGCGCGCTGGTCATGATCGCCAATGCTTGAGCACGAACTGCCTTTCTCCGCTTCGCAGGCCGAACGCAAATCGTGGTCGCCGATGGAAGAACAACTGCTGCCTTCCTCCCTGGCCTGGCAGTAACTGCGTTTGTCGTGATCACTGATGCTGGAACAACTGGCGGAAACGTAACCGCTGAACAGCAACAACATCGCAAGAATCAGTTTCATCTCACACTTCCTTGGGCTTGCCGGGAAACAGCCTGGCACTGGGTGACTCGTTAGACATGAGCGTCGCGACACGCCATCAAATTGACATCGGCCTTGAGGAAAGTTCCGGAGTGGGGATGGGTGCTGGATTTTGGGATCTGAAAACCGCGTAGGAAATGACTGCGCGTAATGAGAGAGATTGTTTCTACTGGACTGAGAAGCTGCACCAAACTCGGCAGGTCATTCTTTCCAGACACATCGCAAGCCTTGATTTACGTCGGTTCCGCCGCCGAACTGAAGTCAAGTCTTTGGCCAAACGTGGTGGTTTCGCGTCCTACAGGCTGATTGCGGCGGTGGAGATCGGTGCCTAGAGTGGGTCTGTCGCTGAGCGAATTTGGCGATAGGGTTTCGCAGCCCTAGCGAGCGAAGTCCACACCCGGCACAATGCGGCCCGGCAACTTGCCTGTGCTTCATTTTCATGGCGGTTGTGCGTGGGAGATCTTCGGGTCTGCCGGGTCTTAGCTCCTCGGTCTGCGAACCCGCGCATAACTGCCACCCAACTCGTTTCGCAGCAAGCGGTGGTTATTAATTTTCCGAGCTAAGGATCTTTACCCATGACAAGTAAGTCACCGCAGTGCAACTACGCTCCAATGTCCCACCCCGCCGCTGACCACCCCGTTCTGTTCACCGATGCCGACGCGCCACTGAGTGACCTCCACGCCTGCGCCAACGAACGCTTGAGCGCAGTGCTTAAATACCTCGACCTCATGGCCTGCATCCAACTCCCCGACCACGCCGAACAAGACATCAACACAGTTACCACTACAGCCACAATCCTGGTTCAGGACGTGCGCGATGTATTTAGAGTATTTGAACGACGCAGAGTAGCGATCACGTAATCAACTACGAAACGCATCAGTTAGATAGTTTAAAACCCAAATTTTCCCGCATAGATCCAAACCCAATATGCAGCCGACCAAAAACAATTCCGATTCAAACATCATGAATACTATTTCCTTAAACCTGGCAACTTCCATACTGACTGCGATAGTCACAGCATCCCTGGGCGCGTATTACACTGCTTCAGAATCAGCGAAAGCCAACGAACGGTCTGATCGGCAACGGTTTGTAGATGGCGCTCAGCAAACTGCCCAAGAAACGACACAACTTCTTATAAAAAGCTATGAGGAGCTTCAACGTTTTAATGATGCGGCGAGAAAGTCCGAGAAAGGCTGGGATGATTTTCTGGCGTCCGAGGGTTTCACAAAATTCTCGGCCTTTGAACAAGAATGGCACAAAAACCTTATAGCCCTTTACTTCAAAGTTAGTCGGTATTACGGAAAAGCAACAGCCCAACAACTTTTATTACTTGCAAATTTCAAACTTAACTCACCTGACAGCCAATCCAAAGAAAGTCGCGATCAAGAAAGCAGTTTGATGCTAGCTTGGGGTGAAGCCTTTAGAGCAAATGCGTCAACCGTTATGCTACAAGGGGAAGCAACCAAGTTCTTCAATAACAAAAGCAGCGTATTTGATAATCTTGGCTCAGTCATGAAAGAAACTAACGAGGCAAAAACAAACTCACAGAGAGCGACTGAAATCTATGGGCAGCAGGTTATCAACTTTCTTGGAATACTCGACTCAAACCTGACGCAGCTAGGAGCTCTTGAAGTCAAAGTAGCCTCCACTCCCTCCACCACAGTCGAAAAATAGAGTTCTCAAGTGGACGGCGCTTCAGTCGAGAAACGCCCTCCATCAAAAATACTTAATCTCCAGCGGCTGCACGCTAAAAATTCGCCGGCGTATTCGCACTGATAATCTCCGCCTCATCCGCCCCGATATTCCGGAACTTGTGCGGCAGCGTCGTCGGAAAATAATACCCGTCCCCCGCACTCAACACGCTCACTTGCCCGTCCACCGTCAACTCCACGGTGCCGCGTGTCACCAGCCCACACTCCTCACCTTCCGAGTGAACAATCGGCTCTTCCCCCGAACTCGCGCCCGGCGCGTATTGTTCGCGCAGCAAGCGCATCTGGCGGCTGGGAACCGAGGCGCCGATCAGCAGCAGGCGCAGGCCGTGGCGGCCGAGGTCGGGTTGTTCGTTGGCGCGGAAGACGTATTGGTGTTCGCGAGGGGGCTGGTCGAAGGTGAAGAAGTCGGCCAGGGACATCGGGATGCCTTCGAGCAGCTTTTTCAGTGAGCTGACGGAAGGACTGACACGATTCTGTTCGATCAGGGAGATGGTGGCATTGGTCACGCCGCTACGCCGGGCCAGCTCGCGCTGGGAGAGTTTGTAGCTTTCGCGTACTAGTTTGAGTCGAGAACCCGTATCCATGACAGCCTTATGTGAGAACGACTTAAGGGTAATGGGGGTGGGTGGCGGGTGCCGCGCAGGTCGCGCGGATCACGTTGCTCCCGTGTCCCGGAACCGTGAAAGGCGGCTATTAAATCACGTTTGTTGGTGTTGCTCAGCAGGTTCGATGGACGGCACATGAAAAAGCCGGCAGCGCCCTTTTTGGGGGCGCCGCCGGCGAGGTTAATCAGATGCCGAAACGGTCGCGCAGCGAGTAGTACACGGCGCCGAGGGCGGTCAGTGGCGCGGAGAAGGTGCGGCCGCCGAGCATCGGCATGTGTGGCAGGGAGGCGAAGGCGTCGAAGCGTTCGGCGTCGCCGCGGATCATTTCCGAGATCAGTTTGCCGGCCAGGTGCGAACAGGTGACGCCGTGGCCGCTGTAGCCCTGCATGTAGTAGGCGTTTTTCTCGATGCGGCCGAATTGCGGCATGCGTGACATGGTCAGCAGGAAGTTGCCGGTCCAGCGGTAGTCGATTTTCACGTCCTTGAGCTGCGGGAAGGTCTTGAGGATCTTCGGGCGGATCAGGGTTTCGATGTCGTCCGGTTCACGGGCGCCGTAGACCACGCCGCCGCCGTAGAGCAGACGGTTGTCGGCGGTGAGGCGGTAGTAGTCGAGCAGGTAGTTGCAGTCTTCGACGCAGTAGTTGTTGGTGATCAGGCTGCGGGCCTGCTTCTCGGTCAACGGTTCGGTGACGCAGATCTGCGAGCCGCACGGCATGCTCTTGGCCGTCACGCGGTTGTCGAGGCCTTGTGGCAGGTAGGCGTTGCCGGCGATCAGCAGGTACTTGGCGCGGACCTGGCCCTTGGCGGTGCGCACGACATTGGGCTCGCCGTATTTGATTTCCACCGCAGCAGACTGCTCGTAGATCTTGCCGCCCAGACGCACGATGGCCGCGGCTTCGCCGAGAGCCAGGTTCAGCGGGTGAATGTGGCCGCCCTGCATGTCCAGCAGACCGCCGACGTAGGCGTCGGAACCGACTTCGCGGCGAATGTCCGCAGCGTCGAGCATCTTCAGGTTTTTATTGCCGTAGCGTTCCCAGCTACGTTTTTGTTCGGCCAGGCCGTTCAATTGTTTCTTGTTCATCGCCGCGAAAATGCCGCCCGGGCGGTAGTCGCATTTGATGTCGTATTCCTTGATGCGCGAACGGATGATGTCGGCGCCTTCGAAGATCATGCTGCCGAGGATTTCGGCGGTCTTGTCGCCGTAGCGCGCTTCGATCACGTCGACGTCGCGGCTGTAGGAGTTGACCAGTTGGCCGCCATTGCGACCACTGGCACCGTAGCCGACTTTCGCCGCTTCCAGCACCGTCACCTTGTAGCCGGCTTCGCTCAGGAACAGTGCCGAGGACAGACCGGTGTAGCCGGCGCCGATGATGCAGACATCGCACTCCACCGACTCTTCGAGGATCGGAAAATCGATCACTTCGTTGCGGGTGGCGGCGTAGTAGCTGTTCACGTGTTGTTGTTTCATTTTTTTATTCTCCGAGGGTCGCCGGTTGCAGGCGACCACCGCTGTAAAAGAGTCAGAGCTTGATCCAGGTCGCTTTCAGCTCGGTGTACTTGTCGAACGCGTGCAGCGATTTGTCGCGACCGTTGCCCGACTGTTTGAAGCCACCGAACGGCGCGGTCATGTCGCCACCGTCATACTGGTTGACCCACACGCTGCCGGCGCGCAAACCACGGGCGAAGGTGTGGGCCTTGCTCAGGTTGCTGGTCCAGACCCCGGCGGCGAGGCCGAAGATGCTGTCGTTGGCGATGTGCAGCGCTTCTTCAACGGTGTCGAAGGTGATCAGCGACAGCACCGGGCCGAATATTTCTTCCTTGGCGATGGTCATCGCGTTGGTCACGCCGTCGAAAATCGTCGGCTCGATGTAGGTGCCGCCGGTTTCTTCGAGAGTGCGTCGGCCGCCGGCGATCAGCTCGGCGCCCTGCTCCCGGCCGATGCTGATGTAGCGCAGCACGTTGTCCAGTTGACGCTGATCGACCACGGCACCGACGGTGGTCGCCGGATCCAGGGCGTGACCCGGTTTCCACGCTTGCAGCGCTTCCACCAGCAGCGGGATGAATTGCTCGCGGATCGAACGCTCCACCAGCAGGCGCGAGCCGGCGGTGCAGACTTCGCCCTGGTTGAACGCAATGGCGCCGGCCGCCGCTTGTGCTGCCGCGCGCAAGTCCGGTGCGTCGGCAAACACCACGTTCGGGCTCTTGCCCCCTGCTTCGAGCCAGACGCGTTTCATGTTGCTTTGGCCGGCATAAATCATCAGTTGCTTGGCAATCGCCGTGGAGCCGGTGAAGGCCAGCACGTCGACGTCCATGTGCAGCGCCAGCGCCTTGCCGACGGTGTGGCCGAAGCCTGGCAGGACGTTGAACACGCCTTTCGGAATGCCCGCGTCGAGCGCCAGCTGAGCGATGCGGATCGCGGTCAGCGGGGATTTTTCCGAAGGCTTGAGGATGAACGAGTTACCCGCCGCCAGCGCCGGGGCGAATTTCCAGCTGGCCATGATCAGCGGGAAGTTCCACGGCACGATCGCAGCAACTACGCCGGACGGCTCGCGGGTGACCAGACCGAGTTGATCGTGCGGGGTGGCGGCGACTTCGTCGTAGATCTTGTCGATCGCTTCGGCGCTCCAGCGGATCGCGTTGGCGGTCGCCGGAATGTCGATGCTCATCGAGTCGCTGATCGGTTTGCCCATGTCGAGGGTTTCGAGCAGCGCCAGTTCTTCCTGGTGTTGCAGGATCAGATCGGCGAAGCGGATCAGGATGCGCTTGCGCTCGGCCGGGGCCTTGTTGGCCCACACGCCGGAGTTGAAGGATTGGCGTGCGGCTTCGACGGCGAGATTGGCGTCGGCTTCATCGGTGCTGGCGACGGAGGCCAGGAAACGGCCGTCGACGGGGCTCAGGCATTCGAAGGTTTCGCCGCTGATGGCCGGGCGGTATTCGCCGTTGATGAAGGCACGGGATTCGAGGGTCAGGGACTGGAAGCGTTGTTCCCAGTCGTTGCGGGTCATGGTCATGGGGGTGACTCACACAGAATAATTGGTGAAAGGCGAGCAGATGCCCGCCCATCAAAACTTTGGTAATACGACCCCCTGTGGGAGCGAGCCTGCTCGCGATAGCGGTGCATCAGATAACAACGATGTCGGCTGACACTCCGTAATCGCGAGCAGGCTCGCTCCCACAAGGTTTTCAATTAGCCCTTAGACGGTATGCAGATACCAGTTGTACTCAAGATCAGAGATCGAGTTTTCGAACTCGGCCAGTTCGCTTTCCTTGCACGCGACGAACACGTCGATGTACATCGGGTCGATGTAGCGGGCCATGACTTCGCTGTCGTCCAGCTCACGCAGGGCGTCGCGCAGGTTGTTCGGCAGGCTCTGTTCGTTCTGCTCGTAGCTGTTGCCTTCGACCGGGGCGCCCGGCTCGATTTCGTTGGTCAGGCCGTGGTGAATACCGGCCAGCACGGAAGCCATCAGCAGGTACGGGTTGGCGTCGGCACCGGCTACGCGATGCTCGATGCGCACGGCATCCGGCGAACCGGTCGGCACGCGGACGGCCACGGTACGGTTGTCGATACCCCAGCTCGGCGAGTTCGGCACGTAGAACTGTGCGCCGAAGCGGCGGTACGAGTTGACGTTCGGGCACAGGAAGGCCATTTGCGCAGGCAGGGTCTCCAGCACACCGCCGATCGCGTGGCGTAGCGCGGCGTTCTGCTCGGGATCCTCGCTGGCGAAGATGTTGTTGCCTTCTTTGTCCAGAATCGAAATGTGCACGTGCAGACCGTTGCCCGCCTGGCCCGGATACGGCTTGGCCATGAAGGTGGTGTCCATCTCGTGGTCGTAGGCGATGTTCTTCACCAGACGCTTGAGCAGGACGGCGTAGTCGCACGCCTTGATCGGGTCGGACACGTGGTGCAGGTTGACTTCGAACTGCGCCGGGGCGCTTTCCTTGACGATGGCGTCGGCAGGAATGCCCTGCTCTTTCGCGCCTTCGAGGATGTCTTGCAGGCAGTCGACGTACTCGTCGAGGTCGTCGATCAGATAAACCTGGGTCGACACCGGACGCTTGCCCGAAACCGGCGAACGCGGCGATTGCGGACGGCCGTTCACGTTGTCCTGGTCGATCAGGTAGAACTCGAGTTCGAACGCGGCGCAGATGGTCAGGCCCATTTCGTCGAACTTGCGCACCACGTTGGCCAACACTTCACGCGGGTCGGCAAAGAACGGCTCGCCTTCCAGTTCGTGCATGGTCATCAGCAGTTGTGCGGTCGGGCGCTTCTGCCAAGGCTCGATGCTCAGGGTGCCCGGGATCGGGTAGCAGATACGGTCGGAGTCGCCGATGTCCAGGCCCAGACCGGTGCTTTCCACCGTGGAGCCATTGATGTCGAGGGCAAAGAGCGAGGCCGGCAGATTGATGCCTTTCTCGTAAACCTTATGAAGACTGGTGCGCTCGATGCGCTTGCCGCGCACCACACCGTTCATGTCTGCAATCAGAAGGTCGACGTACAAAACCTCAGGATGTTTCTTAAGGAATGCGTTTGCTTCGTTGAGTTGAACGGCACGCAGAGGGACCGACATGATGCACCTATTTAGCTGTTAATTATTATGTTCACTGCTGTTTCGCCGAGCCAGTCAACCCGAACGGCAAAGTGAAGTCAATAGCGAACACAGGGCCGCTCAGCGTTTATTTTTCGGGCTTTTTTTAACACTCTCGTGCCAATGCAGACGCCAGAGCCCCGGTCTTGATGAAGATTTGATGAACGGCGTTTAGAATTTTTTACATGGGAGTTGTTAATTAAAATCAACGAGGCTAAGCTCCGGAAAAGCTCGTTCAAGTGTCAAACTTCGAGGTGAATAAAAATGGCATTCAAGCCATTGATCGGCGTTACTGCGTGCGTCAAACAGATTGGCCTGCACCCCTATCACATCAGCGGCGACAAGTACGTTCGCGCTGTCAGCGTTGCGGCGCTGGGGTTGCCCGTCGTCATTCCTTCCCTTGGCAAACTGACTGAAATCGAAGACCTGCTGGGTCAGCTCGACGGTCTGTTGCTGACCGGCTCGCCGTCCAACGTGGAACCTTTCCACTATCAGGGCCCGGACAGCGCTCCCGGCACGGATCACGATCCGGCGCGGGATGCCACCACCCTTCCTCTATTGCGTGCAGCCATCGCGGCGGGCGTTCCGGTACTCGGCATTTGCCGCGGCTTCCAGGAAATGAACGTGGCGTTCGGCGGCAGCCTGCACCAGAAGGTGCATGAGCTGCCGGGCATGCTCGATCACCGCGAAGCCGACAGCCCGGATGTCGCCGTGCAGTACGCCCCGGCCCATGCCGTGACGGTGCTGGCCGGTGGCGTATTCGAAGCGCTGGAGCTGCCGGGTGAATTCCAGGTCAACTCGATTCACAGTCAGGGCATCGACCGCCTCGCTCCCGGCCTGCGCGCCGAAGCCGTGGCGCCGGACGGCCTGATCGAGGCGGTCTCGGTGGAGCACAGCCCGACCTTCGCCCTCGGCGTGCAATGGCACCCGGAATGGCAAGTGCTGGACAACCCGAACTACCTGCGGATTTTCCAGGCATTCGGCGAGGCTTGCCGCCAACGTGCGGCGCGACGCAACCAGCGCTGACGCCACCCAACGATTGCAAAACCATTTACTGCCCACGCGGGGTCGGCGGCTGCGCGTTTGCGCATCCGTCATCCGCGATCAGCAACACACCGCGAAAACAAAAAGCACCACCCGGCAGCCAGGACGGCGGCGCCGAACAACCCGCACGGTGCGGGTCTGCAATCCACTCTTAAGCCAGGCCGCGTTGGCCCGGCGACTGAAACCTGTTGGGAGTTTCACATGGCAAACGCCTCCAGCACTTACAGGAAGGCTCTTGAAGGTCATCAGCAACCGAAAAAGGTTCTGGTGAAGGTCGATCGAGTCACCAAGAAGTTCGACGAAACCACTGCGGTGGACGATGTGTCCCTGGAGATCCATCAGGGCGAAATCTTCGCCCTGCTCGGCGGCTCCGGCTCGGGCAAATCGACCCTGCTGCGCATGCTCGCCGGTTTCGAACGGCCGACTGAAGGACGCATTCTGCTTGACGGTGTCGATATCACCGACATGCCGCCGTACGAGCGGCCGATCAACATGATGTTCCAGTCCTACGCCCTGTTCCCGCACATGACTGTCGCGCAGAACATCGCCTTCGGCCTCAAGCAGGACCGTTTGCCGGCCAGCGAAATCGACGCCCGTGTCGAAGAAATGCTGCGCCTCGTCCACATGACCCAATACGCCAAGCGCCGCCCGCATCAACTGTCCGGCGGCCAGCGTCAGCGCGTGGCCCTCGCCCGCTCCCTGGCCAAGCGTCCGAAGCTGTTGCTGCTCGACGAACCGATGGGCGCACTGGATAAAAAGCTACGCTCGCAGATGCAGCTGGAACTGGTGGAAATCATCGAGCGCGTCGGCGTGACCTGCGTGATGGTGACCCACGACCAGGAAGAGGCCATGACCATGGCCGAGCGCATCGCGATCATGCACCTGGGCTGGATCGCCCAGATCGGCAGCCCGGTCGACATCTATGAAGCGCCGGTCAGCCGCATGGTCTGCGAATTCATCGGCAACGTGAACGCCTTCGACGGCACCGTGGTCGAGGACCTTGAAGGTCACGCGATCATCCACAGCCCGGACTTGCAGCAAAAGATCTACGTCGGTCATGGCGTCAGCACTTCGGTGCAGGACAAGTCGATCACCTACGCGATCCGCCCGGAAAAAATGCTCGTCAGCACGATCAAGCCGGAGACCCGCTACAACTGGTCCGAAGGCAAGGTGCATGACATCGCCTACCTCGGCGGTCACTCGGTGTTCTACGTCGAATTGCCGAGCGGCAAGATCGTCCAGTCGTTCATGGCCAACGCCGAACGCCGTGGCGCGCGGCCGACCTGGGACGACAAGGTCTACGTCTGGTGGGAAGACGACAGCGGCGTGGTACTGCGCTCATGAGAACCTTCAATCAGCAATTCCTGCGCCTGGTGCCCAGCGGGCGAAAGTTCGTCATCGGCATCCCGTTCATCTGGCTGTTCCTGTTCTTCATGCTGCCGTTCTTTTTGGTGATGAAGATCAGCTTCTCGGAAGCCGCGCTGTCGATCCCGCCGTACTCGGAGATCTACACCTACGCCGAACAGAAATTTCAGCTGTTCCTGAACATCGGCAACTACACCATGCTCGGCGAAGACGAGCTGTACCTGTCGGCCTACCTCGGTTCGCTGAAAGTGGCGCTGCTCAGCACGCTGATGTGCCTGGTGATCGGTTTCCCGATGGCCTACGCGATCACCAAGACCGGCAAGGAAACGCAAAACGTCCTGCTGCTGTTGATCATGATGCCGACCTGGACCGCGATCCTGATCCGCGTTTACGCGTGGATGGGCATCCTCAGCAACAACGGTCTGCTCAATGCGTTCCTGATGTGGACCGGGCTCACCGATCACCCGATCGAGATCCTCAACACCAACACGGCCGTGTATATCGGCGTGGTCTACGCCTACCTGCCGTTCATGGTGCTGCCGCTCTACGCCAACCTGGTGAAGCACGACGGCAGCCTGCTGGAAGCCGCGCAGGACCTGGGTTCGAGCAACTTCAACAACTTCTGGAAAATCACCGTGCCGCTGGCCAAGAACGGCATCATCGCCGGCTGCATGCTGGTGTTCATTCCGGTGGTGGGCGAGTTCGTGATTCCGGAACTGCTGGGTGGCCCGGAGACCCTGATGATCGGTCGCGTGCTGTGGCAAGAGTTCTTCAATAACCGCGACTGGCCGGTGGCGTCTGCTCTGGCGGTGGTGATGCTGTTGATCCTGATTGTGCCGATTCTGCTGTTCAACCGCAGCCAGGCCAAAGAGATGGAGGCACGGGGATGAAACGCTTCGGTTTTGCAAAGTTCATGTTGATCTTCGGCCTGACGTTCATTTATCTGCCGATGCTGATTCTGGTGATCTACTCGTTCAACGCATCCAAACTGGTGACGGTCTGGGGCGGCTGGTCGGTGAAATGGTACGTCGGCCTGCTCGACAACACTCAACTGATGGGCTCGGTGGTGCGCTCGCTGGAAATTGCCTGCTACACCGCGATTGCCGCCGTGGCGCTGGGCACCCTCGCCGCCTTCGTGCTGACTCGTGTAACGCGCTTCAAGGGTCGCACGCTGTTCGGTGGTCTGGTCACGGCGCCGCTGGTGATGCCTGAGGTGATCACCGGTCTGTCGCTGTTGCTGCTGTTCGTGGCGATGGCGCAACTGATCGGCTGGCCGCAGGAGCGTGGCATCGTCACGATCTGGATCGCTCACACCACGTTTTGTGCCGCTTATGTGGCGGTGGTAGTCTCCGCCCGCTTGCGCGAGCTGGACCTGTCGATCGAAGAAGCGGCGATGGATCTGGGCGCGAAACCGTTCAAGGTGTTTTTCCTGATCACCATCCCGATGATCGCGCCGTCGCTGGCGGCGGGCGGCATGATGTCGTTCGCCCTGTCGCTGGACGATCTGGTGCTGGCGAGCTTCGTGTCCGGGCCGGGCTCCACCACCCTGCCGATGGAAGTGTTCTCGGCCGTGCGTCTGGGCGTGAAGCCCGAGATCAACGCCGTGGCCAGCCTGATTCTGCTGGCAGTGTCGCTGGTGACCTTCCTGGTCTGGTACTTCGGCCGCAAGGCAGAAGCCAACCGCAAGCGTGCGATTCAGGAAGCGATGGATCAGACCGCCAACGAATCGTGGCAGCAACCGCAACCTCAACGAGTGGCAGCGACGGCCTAGGGCCGTCGCGTTTTACGGCTTTGCGCTTTGCTTAAAAGCTTTTGAATAAAAAGAATGGAGTTTCACCGATGAAAATGTTTGGCAGGACTCTGCTGACACTGTCCTTATTGGGCGCAATCGCCACGGGCGCCCAGGCCAACGACAAGGTACTGCGCGTTTACAACTGGTCGGATTACATCGCTCCGGACACCGTCAAGAAGTTCGAGGACGAGACCGGCATCCGCGTGACCTATGATGTGTTCGACAGCAATGAAACCCTCGAAGCACGTTTGCTCGCGGGTAAATCCGGCTACGACATCGTGGTGCCGTCCAACAGTTTCCTGGCCAAGCAGATCAAGGCCGGGGTCTATCAGACCCTGGACAAATCGAAGCTGCCAAACTGGAAAAACCTCAACCCGGTGCTGCTGAAAAACGCCTCCGCCAGTGATCCGGACAACGCCCACGCGTTCCCGTATATGTGGGGCTCGATCGGCATCGGCTTCAACCCGGACAAGGTTCGCGAAGTGCTCGGCAAGAATGCGCCGACCAATTCCTGGGACCTGCTGTTCAAACCGGAGAACGCCGAGAAGCTGAAGGCTTGCGGTATCAGCTTCCTCGATTCGCCGACCGAAATGCTCCCGGCCGCCCTGCACTACCTGGGCTACCCTGTGAACGACAAGGACGTGAAGCACATCGCCGAAGCCGAAGCGCTGTTCATGAAGATCCGGCCGTCGGTGGCGTATTTCCATTCGTCCAAGTACATCTCCGATCTGGCCAACGGCAACATCTGCGTGGCGGTCGGTTACTCGGGTGACGTGCTGCAGGCCAAGGCCCGCGCGGTGGAATCGGGCAACAAGGTCGAGATCGACTACAGCATTCCCAAGGAAGGCGCCGGCAGTTTCTACGACATGGTCGCCATCCCGCGCGATGCCGCCAACGTCGAGAACGCCTACCTGTTCATGAACTTCCTGATGCGCCCGGACATCATCGCCGAAGTCACCAACAGCATCGGTTACAGCAACGCCAACGAAGCCGCGACGCCGCTGGTAGACGAAGCGATCCGCAACGACCCGGGCTCATACCCGCCGCAAGCGGTGATGGCCACGCTGTATGCGGTGCCGGATCAGCCGATTGCCACGCAACGGATCATGACCCGGGGCTGGACACGCGTGAAACTCGGCAAATAAACCTGGAGTACTCGCGGTGATCGTTCCCACGTCGAGGCGTCGAACCGTCCGCGTGGGAATGCCTCAATGGACGCTCTGCGTCCGCTTTGGGACGCGGAGCGTCCCGGGCTGCATTCCCACGCAGAGCGTGGGAACGATCAGGCAGTCAGCGATCAGAATCACAAGTTTCCGTTCATGCAGCGCCTTACCACCGCTGCCCCCTGCTCTGAACGGCCTCACCTGGCTTCCTCGGTTCAGGTGAATTCAGGCGCCCTCGGGCGCCTTTTTTTGTGGGCTCAGATCAGTGGCCAGTCGGCCAGCGAGCGATAGCGGCCCTTGTGGGACTCGAACAGCGCAAAGCGTTCAGCCCGCAGGAAGAATTCCGGCGGCGTGGCGGATTCCGGTTCCGGCGCGCGATAGTCCCGGGCCAGCGTCAGGTGCGGACGATACTCACGCGTCGCCTCTTCAAACCCGAACGGCAACATCGCCTGTTCCAGCGCATACACCAGCCGCAACAATCCCTGCGGTGCCTGCTCAGGCGCCAGCGACAATACCCCGGCGCGCCGCCAGACCTGCAACCGATCCAGTGAAATCCTCAGCGCCTCACCCGGCGTGCGCACTTTCGCCGCCGCCTCGCAGACTTCGCCAATCTGCGCCAACGGCACCGCACCGAGAAACAGCAGCGTCAGGTGAAAGTTGTCCGCCGGCACCGGTTTGCCGGTACGCAAACCCAGTTCGCTGCGCCACTGGGCAATCGCCTTGCGCTGCGCCGGCGGGCAGTCCAGGGCGAAAAACAGGCGCTTGACCGGTTGATCCCCGCGCGTTTCGTCCGTCATGGCCACGCTCCTTCGTTCGTCGAGATCCCTGGATTCTACACGCCCGTTTCTGGCGACTCTCGGCATGGGGTTTATAGTTCAACGATTGCCATCAACCGGAGGACGTCATGCGCGAGATCCTCAGCAAAGAACCCTGGTGGGCCCGACCGCCGAATCCCGGACAGGATGAGAGCGAACTGGAATGGGGCTGGCTGGTGCATTACAGCGAAGGTGAGCCGCGTTTCGAATTCGTCCGCGAGCGGCCGACGGACGAGCAGATCCGCAACCGCAAAGGCTGCCGGATCACCCCGTCGGCGGAGTGACCCGGCAACGCGGCATCAAGGCTCGAGAATGTCCTTGAAGCCACCGAAGATCATCCGCTGCCCATCGAACGGCATCGGATTGACGTCCGGCTGCATGCGCGGGTCTTCCATCATTTTCCCCATGCCGGCGTCGCGGGAGTCCTTGTCCGGCCAGACCAGCCAACCAGCCGATACGGTTTCGCCTTCCTTGAGTTTTACGGCCATCGGGAATGAAGTGACCTTGCCGTCCGGCACGTCATCGCCCCAGCCCTGAATCACCTCCAGCGCGCCGTATTCCTTGAACAGCTTCGCGGCGATTTCGCAGTGTTTTTTGTACTGTTCGCGGTTGGCATTCGGCACGGGCGCCACGAAAACATCGATGTAAGCCATGATCATTCTCCTTGCAGGGTGGGTTCGATCTGCTGAGTAGTCGACTCGGGCGGCCGCCATTCGACACGGTTGACGCCCAACCCGACCGACGGCTCGTCCCGCCCGCCCAGATTGCCCTCGACCTGCGCCGCCATGTGCAGCGTGCCGGCCATCACGCCGGTGGTCGGGTTCTGCAGCAGTTTCAGCCAGGCCTTGTCGAAGGTGTTGCCCAGGCTGCTGCGGATCAGGGCTTCGCTGTCGGGGCGGTCGTTGGCCTGAATGATCGCGCGGATACCCGCCACACCGACCGAAATCAGCGCCCCGGCCAGTTTGCCGGCCGCTGCCGCCACCGCGCTCGCGGCGCCGCGCGGGGCCATTTCCGCCTCCATGCGCTGACTGGCGCGCTTGGCCACCGGCGCCATCGCCGTATCGGTCGAGGCCACGCCTTTCGAGCCGCCGTCGGTATGGATCTTGTCGATCAGCGCGGCGTAGGCCGGCAGAGTGTTCAACGGTTCAGTGCTGACAACCTGGTACAACGAGGCATCCCGGGCTGGCGGCGGGCCAAGGGCGATGGCGGGGATTTTCTGCAACCGCCCGTTGAGCTGGGCGATGGGCACGCCGTGGCGCTGGGCGATGACCGGCATCTGCTGCGCCATCAGCTGCGCGTAGAACGCGGTGGACTGGCCGAGGATCGCGTCCGGGTCGATCTCCACCGCCACCGGCGCCAGCACCCGTTCCTGATATTGCTCCAGCAGATAGGCCGCCAGGCGTTTGGCCGAGGCATCCTGCTCACCGCTGGCACTGATCGTGTACCAGCTGACCTTCATCGACAGCCATTCCTGGGTCCAGTAACTGCTGAACCACGGGATGAAATTTTCTTCAGTTTGCTCATAGACCCGAATGCGCCAATGTTCCATCGAGCCACGGGCGAATAGCTTGACCTGCTCGGTGGCCTGCTTCGAGGCGCTGACGATTTCCCGGTCGATCTGCTGCCAGGTAGCCGGCGAGACCACCACTGCCGGCGCGGTCACCGGGGCCCGCGCCGTGGTGGCGCAGCCGGCCAGCAACACCAGTGCGGCGACGAGCAGCGCACGCAGGTTCACGGTGGCGGTCCTTATCTGTTCCTCGGTCGCAAGACCGGAAGAATCCGGGGGAGATGACATGAGTATAGGTGCGTGCGGTGCGCCGTTTATCCGCTGGTCAGGGCTGCGTCAGTCCAACCATCAATGGCGTCGATATTCACCATCGCGACGATTGCCTTCCGCCGACCGCTCGTCAAAGGCACGATTAACCCATCCGAAACACACAGCACGAGGAGTTCACATCATGATCAGTACCGTCACCCTCGCCGTGAGTTTCCCGGTCTTCGGCAGCAACTACTACGATCAGCACGCCGTGTCGCGCAAGACACAAGCGCTGGTGTTCGACGAAGCCTTCGAAGATCTGTTGATGCCCGCCGCCAGCAATCATTTCAGCAATGAAGTGGTCGGCCTCAACGATCAGTTCCGTTTTCTGAGCGACATTCTCGCCACCCATTTGCTGGACATCGAGGCCTCTGTGCCTGCGCGATCCAGCGTCCGGGCGAGCGCTCATTTTTAATGCCAGAGGGCGTTCCCGTCGGGGAACGCCCTCTTCGTTTCAATCAGTCATCATCCCGGTCGCGGTGATAACGACGCCCGTCGCGGCGATCGTCGTCGCGGTCGTCCCAGCGTCGGTCATGATCGTAATAACGGCCATGATCGCGGTCGTAATGCCGGCCATGGCGATGGTCATCATCGAAATCCGCCACACAGCCGCCCAGCAATACGGCGGCGGAAACAGTCAGCAGCAGGCTTGTTGCACGCATCATTCAGAATTTCCCTAAAACCAAGGTCTTGACGTCGGAAACGGTCAGCGCGGGTGCGCGCTGGCGCAGATACGACCGGGGAAAACGACGATGATTCACCGACCGCCGATGACCGTTGATCGCCTCGCCCGCCTCGCCCGAGCGGCGGCCAAATGCCACCTATACTGCTTGCAACGCGCAAAGGATCTGCCCCTCAAAAACAACAAGTAGAGGTGCGACATGGTCTGGCAACAAGTCTATGACCCGTTCGGCAATCCGGTGATTTCCACGATCATGGCCGCCGTTCCAGTGGTGGTGATGCTGGCGGCGCTGGCCTTCTTTCATGTGAAGGCGCATCTGGCCGCACTGCTGGCGCTGGCCTCGGCGCTGCTGATCTCGATCTTCGCCTTCGGCATGCCTGCGAACATGGCCGGTTCTGCGGCGCTGTTCGGGGCGGCCAACGGGCTGCTGCCGATTGGCTGGATCGTGCTCAACATCATTTTTCTGCATCGCCTGACCACCGAGAACGGCTCGTTCAAGGTGTTGCAGGACTCGCTCGCCCGCATCACCGACGACCGGCGCCTGCAATTGCTGCTGATCGCCTTCTGTTTTGGCGCCTTCTTTGAAGGTGCCGCCGGATTCGGTACCCCGGTGGCAGTGACTGGCGCCATTCTGATCGGTCTTGGTTTTTCGCCACTGGCAGCGTCCGGTCTGGCGCTGATCGCCAACACTGCGCCCGTGGCCTTCGGCGCCCTGGGCACGCCGATCATTACGCTGGCCAAGGTCACCGGGCTGGATGAAATGGAGCTCTCGATGATGGTGGGACGGCAGCTGCCGTTTTTTTCGGTACTGGTGCCGTTCTGGCTGATCTGGGCATTCGCCGGGTGGCGCAAGATGCTGGAAGTATGGCCGGCGATTCTGGTGGCTGGCGTCAGTTTCGCCATCCCGCAGTTTCTGGTTTCGAACTACCACGGGCCGATGCTGGTGGACGTGATCGCCGCGCTGATTTCCATGGCCTGCCTGACGTTGTTCCTCAAAGTCTGGAAACCGGCAACCGTCCACACCTCGGCCGCGCTGTCGGGGCGGCATGACGACTCGAAGGTAGACGAAGAAAAGGTCACGGCCAGCGCCGCATTCAGCGATCAGGCGCGCCCGGCAGTGATGCGCGCGTGGATGCCGTGGATCATCCTCACGGTGTTCGTGTTTGCGTGGGGCACCCAGGGTTTCAAGAACATGTTCGACACTCGTCCGGCGTTTGATCCCGTTACCCAATCGGCCAAGCTTGATCCGCAGGGCAAACCGCTGCGCGAGGCCAATCCGGTGTTCGCCCCGGCCGTGACTTTCAGCTCCCTGCATCTGCAGATCGAAAAAGTCCCGCCGGTGGTCGCCGCGCCGAAAGCTGAAGAGGCGGTGTACAAGTTCACCTGGTTCACTGCCACCGGCAGCGGCATCCTGCTCGCGGCGATTGTCGGTGGATTGCTGATGGGCTACTCGATCCCGCAACTGATCAAACAGTACCTTCGCACACTGTGGGTGGTGCGCTTCTCGCTGATCACAATTGCCGCGATGCTGGCGCTGGGATTCCTGACCCGCTACTCGGGGCTGGACGCGACCATGGGCCTGGCATTCGCTGCCACGGGGATTTTCTACCCGATGTTCGGCACCTTGCTCGGCTGGCTTGGCGTAGCACTGACCGGGTCGGATACCGCGTCCAACGTGCTGTTTGGCGGCCTGCAACGGGTGACGTCGGAGCAGCTGGGCATCAGCCCGGTCCTGATGGCGGCGGCCAACAGCTCCGGCGGAGTGATGGGCAAAATGGTCGACGCGCAGTCGATCGTGGTCGCCTCGACCGCGACTCGCTGGTACGGGCATGAAGGGGAAATCCTGCGTTACGTGTTCTTCCATTCCATCGTGCTGGCAATCCTGGTCGGCGGCCTGGTGACGTTGCAGGCATATGTGGCGCCGTTTACGTCCATGGTGGTCGGCGCGCATTGAGATCGCGGGTGCCTCGGTTGTGAGAGCGATCTGACTCACAGCCAAGGCACCCGCGTTCCTTCTGTCGATTCATGAACCGGCGCGCATGAGGCCATGCGCAAATCAAAGAAAACCTTTTCCTCTCCAGCGTGGTCACTCCTAGAACAGAGCGAGACTGGCAACCACGCCAGCGTACCCGTGCGGGTCTTTCACACCCTGCCGACCTGATAGAGGAAGCCAAGCCAATGAACGACCATCCGCCAATGGCGATCTCCCGACGCCGTTTCCTGATTCTCGGTGCCGTGACCGCAACCGCGTTCGCGATGCCCCCTTTCATCAGCCTCAAGGCCTACGCGGCCAGCCTGGAGCAACCGGCCATGGCCAAAGTAACCATCGAAGTCAACGGCAAGCCACAGGCGCTGGAGGTTGATACTCGCACCACCCTGCTCGACGCCCTGCGCGAACACCTGCAGCTGACCGGCAGCAAAAAGGGCTGCGACCACGGCCAGTGCGGCGCCTGCACGGTGATCGTCGATGGCCGGCGAATCAATTCCTGCCTGACCCTGGCGGTAATGCAGGACGGCGCCAAAGTCACCACCATCGAAGGCCTCGGCATGCCGGACCACCTGCACCCGATGCAGGCCGCGTTCATCAAGCATGACGGCTATCAATGCGGCTACTGCACGCCGGGGCAGATCTGCTCGGCGGTCGCCGTGCTCCAGGAAATCCGCGACGGCATCCCCAGCCACGCCAGCGCCAGCCTCACCGACGCACCGCAACTGATCGCCAGCGAATTGCAGGAACGCATGAGCGGCAACATCTGCCGATGCGGCGCCTATTCGAACATCATCGAAGCCATCAGCGAAGTCGCGGAGGTGCCAGCATGAGAGCGTTCAATTACAGCCGCGCCGACTCTCCCGCCGCAGCCGCCGCTCAAGCTGCACAAATCGAAGGTGCGCGTTTCATCGCCGGCGGCACCAACCTGCTGGACTTGATGAAACTCGACATCGAAACGCCGCAGCAGTTGATCGACGTCAATCACCTGGGCCTCGACCGGATCGAAGCCACCGAAGACGGCGGCTTGCGCATCGGCGCACTGGTGCGCAACACCGATCTGGCCGCCGACAGCCGCGTCCGGAAAGACTATGCGCTGCTGTCCCGCGCCTTGCTCGCCGGTGCATCGGGCCAGTTGCGCAACATGGCGACCACCGCCGGCAATCTGCTCCAACGCACGCGCTGCCCGTATTTCTACGACACCAATCAGGCCTGCAATAAACGCAAACCCGGCAGTGGCTGCGCGGCGATTGGCGGGGTCAGTCGACAACTCGGCATTATCGGCGTCAGCGATGCTTGCATCGCGACCCATCCGAGTGACATGGCGATTGCGATGCGGGCGCTGGATGCCCAGGTCGAAACGCTCAAAGCCGACGGCAGCACCCGGCGCATCGCCATGGCGGATTTCCATCAATTACCCGGCACCACGCCGAATGTCGAAACCAGTCTGACACCCGGCGAGCTGATTACCGCCGTCACCCTGCCCGCGCCAGTGGGCGGCACCCATGTCTATCACAAGGTGCGCGACCGCTCGTCGTACGCCTTCGCGCTGGTCTCCGTCGGCCTGATCCTGCAGAAGGATGGCAGCGGCCGCATCGCCGTCGGTGGCATCGCGCCGAAACCCTGGCGGGTCGAAGCGGCGGAAGCGCTGCTGCCGCAAGGCGCGAAAGCCGTCACCGCACGCCTGCTCGACGGCGCCACGCCTACTTCTGACAACCAGTTCAAAGTGACATTGGTCGAGCGCACGATTGCCTCGGTGCTGGCCCAAGCGAGGGACGAAGCATGAAATTCGACACGCCCGCCACGACCAACCCGATTGATCAGTTGAACGTCATCGGCAAACCCACCGACCGCATCGAAGGCCCGCTGAAAACCAGCGGCCAGGCGCCTTACGCCTACGAGCAACATGAGGCGGTCAAGAATCAGGCCTATGGCGTGATGGTCGGTTCGGCCATTGCCAAGGGTCGCATCACCCGCATCGATCTGGAGGCCGCCCGCGCCGCGCCGGGCGTGCTGACCATCGTCACCGCCGCCAATGCCGGCAAGCTCGGCAAAGGCCAATACAACGCCGCGCACCTGCTGGCCGGGCCGCAAGTGCAGCACTATCACCAGGCAGTAGCGCTGGTGGTCGCCGAAACCTTCGAACAGGCGCGGGCTGCCGCGCAACTGGTCAACGTCGAATACGCGCAAGACAAAGGCCAGTTTGATCTGGCCAGCGTGCGCGACCAGGGCGTGGAACCGAAAGACGATCTGCCGGACGTCAAGCACGGCGATTTCGCCAGCGCCTTCGCCGCCGCACCCGTGCAGTTCGATCAGACCTACACCACGCCGGATCAATCCCACGCGATGATGGAGCCCCACGCGACACTTGCCGCGTGGAAAGGCGATCAACTGACGCTCTGGACCTCCAACCAGATGATCGCCTGGAGCGTCGGCGACATTGCCGCCACCCTCGGCCTGCCCAAGGAAAACGTGCGGCTGATCTCGCCTTATATTGGCGGCGGTTTCGGCGGCAAGCTGTTCATTCGTGCCGACGCGATCCTCGCCGCCCTTGGCGCACGGCTGGCGAACCGGCCAGTGAAGGTCGCCCTCGCCCGCCCGCAGATCGCCAACAACACCACCCACCGACCCGCCACCATTCAACGCATTCGCATGGGCGCCACGGCTGACGGCAAACTCACCGCCATCGCCCATGAAGGCTGGTCGGGCAACCTCGCCGACGGCAAGGTCGAAGTCGCGGCGCAGCCGAGTCAGTTGCTCTACGCCGCAGAAAATCGCCTGGTGACCATGCGCCTGGCGCCGCTCGATCTGCCGGAAGGCAACGCCATGCGCGCACCGGGTGAAACGCCGGGGCTGATGGCGCTGGAGATCGCCATGGACGAGATGGCCGAACAGCTCAAACTCGATCCGATCCAGTTCCGCATCCTCAACGACACGCAGGTCGATCCGGTGAAAACCGAGCGGCCGTTCTCCCAGCGGCGACTGATCGAATGCCTGCAAACCGGCGCCGAACGTTTTGGCTGGGATAAGCGCAATGCGACGCCCGGCACCCGTCGCGAAGGTCGCTGGCTGATCGGCATGGGCGTTGCGGCAGCGATTCGCAACAACCTGCTGGTGAAGTCCGGCGCACGGGTACGACTGGAGCGCGACGGCAAGATCACCGTTGAAACCGACATGACCGACATTGGCACCGGCAGCTATACGATCATTGGTCAGACTGCAGCGGAAATGATGGGGGTCAGCCTGGACGATGTGGTGGTGCGACTCGGCGATTCGAATTTCCCAGTGTCGGCCGGCTCCGGCGGCCAGTTCGGCGCCAACTGCTCGACCGCCGGGGTCTACGCAGCTTGCATGAAGATGCGCGAAGCGGTCGCGGCCAAACTGGGCATGAACGCGGGTGAAGCGCAGTTTGTCGACGGCCACGTGCGGTTGGGCAACCAGAACGTGCCGTTGCGTGACGCCGCGCAACACGCCGCGATCGAAGCCGAGGACAGCATCGAATTCGCCGACCTCGCCAAGCAGTACCAGCAATCGACCTTCGGCGCGCACTTCGTCGAAGTCGCCGTCGATGCCGCCACCGGCGAAGTCCGCGTAAGGCGCATGCTCGCGGTCTGTGCCGCCGGGCGGATTCTCAATCCGAAATCGGCCCGCAGCCAGGTGATCGGCGCCATGACCATGGGCGTCGGCGCAGCATTGATGGAAGAACTCGCGGTGGACAAGCGCCAGGGCTTTTTCGTCAACCATGACCTGGCAGGCTACGAGGTGCCGGTGCATGCCGACATCCCGCATCAGGAGGTGATTTTCCTCGATGAAACCGACCCGATTTCCTCGCCGATGAAAGCCAAGGGGGTCGGTGAACTGGGGATTTGCGGCGTGAGTGCGGCGGTGGCGAATGCGATCTACAACGCCACGGGCGCGCGGGTGCGGGAGTACCCGATTACCCTGGACAAGATTCTCGCGTCACTGCCGGAGATGATTTGATTTGTGGACTGGCCCCACGGTGAAGACGTTCGGTCTCACCGTGGGCGACTTGTTGATTATCGGACGTCGGGATACTCCGACTCTCCCACCTGCTCCATCCAGTCCACCACTTTGCCATCCAGCATTTCAGCAATGGCGATATGCGTCATGGCCGTGGTCGGCGCCGCACCGTGCCAATGCTTCACGTCGGGCGCGATCCACACGGTGTCGCCTGGCCGAATCACCCGCACCGGCTGCCCCCATTCCTGCACGAAGCCTGACCCAGCGGTAACAATCAGCGTTTGCCCCAACGGATGGGTGTGCCACGCCGTACGCGCTCCCGGCTCAAAGGTCACGGTGGCGCCGCTTATCCGCGCCGCATCGCTGCCCTTGAACGGCGCATCGACCCGTACCGTCCCGGTAAACCAGTCGCTCGGGCCTTTGGCCGACGGTTGTGAGCCGTTGAGGGTAACGGTCACGCGAGATGTTTCGCTGGCCTGGACTTCGCCCGCCAGCAGGGAAAGGGTCAGCGCCGAAGCGGCGATCGGATTCATGTTGAGGCTCTCCAGAAAAGGGACAGCCTCCACTTTAACCAGCCCGACTCTTCAGATAATCGACTAGAATTCAAAAAAACTTATGCAGGTTACTCATTAATGCTTCGGGAAAATGCCAGTGATCTGCTCGCTTTCCTCGCCGTGGCGCGTGAGCGCAGTTTCACCAAAGCAGCTGCCAAACTTGGCGTTTCGCAGTCGGCGCTCAGTCATACGATCCGCAGCCTTGAAACCCGGCTGGGCCTGCGCCTGCTGATCCGCACCACCCGTAGTGTCTCTCCCACCGAGGCTGGTGAGCACTTGCTGCAAACCATCGGCCCGCGCTTCGAAGAGATCGAATCGGAACTGGCCGCCCTCAGCAACCTGCGGGAAACGCCCGCCGGCAAGATCCGTCTCAGCGCCACCGATCACTCGCTGAACTGGCTGTTGCGACCGGTCCTCAAAGAATTTCTTATGCAATACCCGGACATCTCCGTCGAAGTCAGCTGCGACTACAGTTTCGTCGACATCGCAGGTCAGGGTTTCGATGCCGGCGTACGGCTGGGCGAGGATGTCGCACAAGGCATGATCGCCACTCGTATCGGCCCGGACATGCGCATGGCGGTGGTCGGCTCGCCCGCCTATTTCGCCAGACGTTCCGTACCGAAAACCCCGCGTGATCTGACCGACCACGCTTGCAATAACTTGCGCCTGCCTACCAACGGCGGTCTATACGCCTGGGAGTTCGAGAAGAATGGCGAACGCTTGAAGGTGCGAGTCTGCGGACAGGTCACCCTCAACGGCGTCTATCCATTACTGGACGCCGCACTCGACGGTTTCGGCCTGAGTTACATCCCGGAGAACATCGTCGCCCCCTGTCTGGCTGAAGGTCGCCTGATACAAGTACTGGAGGATTGGTGCCCGGTGTTTTCCGGATATCACCTCTACTACCCGAGCCGGCGCCAGACAGCGCCGGCTTTTGCATTGTTGCTGGCGGCGCTGCGCTATCAAGGCTGAAACCGTCTAGTCCACCAGCGCAATCAACTGCTGACGCTGCGCATCGGTGAGCATCAGCCCGAACCCGGCGCCGGCATTGTCGGCCATGTACAACGGGTTGCTGGTTCCGGGAATCACACAAGTCACCGCCGGGTGCGCCAGCAGGAATTTCAGCGCCAGTTGCGGCCAGCTCTTCGCCCCCACCTGAGCCGCCCAGCCCGGCAGCGGTTTGCCCTTGAGCCGCGCGAGCAGGTCGCCGCCGCCGAACGGCCGATTGCAGATCACCGCCACCCCGCGTTCGCGGCACAGCGGCAGGATGCGCTTCTCGACCCCGCGATCATCCAGGGCGTAATTGATTTGCAGGAAATCCAGCGGCTCGGCCTTGAGCACCGCCTCCACCTCCTCATAGGCCGACGGCGTGTAGTGGGTGATGCCGATGTAGCGGATGCGGCCCCGCTCTTTCCAGTCGCGCAGGGTCGGCAGATGGGTTTGCCAGTCGAGCAGGTTGTGGATTTGCATCAGGTCGATGCGCTCGGTGCGCAGCAGGCTGAAGGACTGCTCCATCTGCGCGATACCCTCCTCGCGGCCACGGGTCCAGACCTTGGTCGCCAGAAACGCCGGCGAGCGCGGTTCGTGGATCGACAGCAATTCACCGGTGGTTTCTTCCGCTCGGCCGTACATGGGCGAGCTGTCGATTACCGTGCCGCCCTTTTTGAACAGCTCGCCGAGCACCGCCGGCAATTGTTTGTAGACCGGATCGCCGGGGGCGACGTCGAAACCGCGATAAGTGCCCAACCCCACCAGCGGCAGTGGCTCGGAGCTCGAAGGGATGGCGCGGGTCTGCATGGTCTGGGCTCCTGTGGCGTTCGGCGACGTAATGGCGGCCAGCGCCCGGTCAAAGGTGAAAACCGCTGACACCCCGGCTGCCAGTGTCAGCAACCGGCGGCGGGAATATCCCTCAGTGTGGTTCATGCTGGCGCCCTTGCCCTGTGGATCTGTTGCACCTTGTGTTTTGACGCAGCCCGCAAAACCGTTGGACTACACTGCGACAGCCAACCTGCGCGCCCGGTTAAAGTTAGTCGAATGTCCAGAACCCTGTTGTCACTCGTCGCATTGATCGTCGCCGTGTACCTGATCCTGTGCGCGGCGCTGTTCGTGTTTCAGCGGGCGCTGATCTATTTTCCCCAGCCCGCCAGCGTGGAATCACCGGACACACGGATGACGCTGGCCATGCCCGACGCCGAGATCCGCGTGACGGTGCGCGAGCGCGCCGGGCCCAGAGCGCTGATCTATTTCGGCGGCAATGCCGAGGACGTTTCGCGCAATCTGCCGGAGTTTTCCGAGGCGTTTCCCGAGTATTCTTTGTATTTGCTGCATTACCGGGGCTTTGGCGGCAGCGGTGGTTCGCCCTCCGAAGAAGCGATTGCCGAGGACGCGCTGGCGCTGTTCGATCAGGTATATGCCAGTCATCCGCAGGTCGCACTGCTGGGGCGCAGCCTTGGTTCCGGGGTCGCGGTGCGGCTGGCCAGCCAGCGTCCGGTGGCGCGGCTGATTCTGGTCACGCCCTACAACAGCCTCGAAGAAATCGCCGCTCGCCAGTACCCGTGGGTGCCGGTGCAGTGGTTGCTCAAGGATCGTTTCCGGTCCGGCCAGTACGCGGCGCACATCCGCGTCCCTACGCTGCTGCTGGCGGCGAGCGATGATGAGGTGATTCCACGGGCCAGCACCGAACGCTTGCTGCACAGTTTTCCCGACGGTGTGGCCACGCTCAAAGTGGTGAACGACTCGGCACACAATTCGATTTCCGAGCGGCCGCAATATCTGCAATGGATCGAAGATGTGTTGAATCGCTGAGCACTTCGTCGGCGACCGTTGAAACCCGGCGCTGCTTCGTGAACCAAGTGCAAAAAGGCCAGTCCTACCCGCGCCGCGTTCTGCGGTTCACTCCCCTTCTGTGTTGTCCTTTTTCAGAGCTTTGCGTCCCATGCGCCACGCCGTTCGTTCGTCTCGCCTCGTTTCGCTGTGCCTGCTGATCCTTTCTCCCCTGCTCTCTCCCTCTGCCCACGCCGGCGCCGAGCGGCAACTGGTGGCCGCCATCAACGACTACCGCGCCCATCCGCAACGCTGCGACCGACGCCCGGCCCAACGGCTGGCGCCGCTGACGCTGAAGTCGAACCTGGCGTTGCCGGTCGGCTATGGCTACGGCGGTGGATTGCGCGAACGATTGAAAGATTCCGGCTATGCGGCCGTGGCGGTGCGCAGCATCCGGATCGTCGGCGCGCAGGACGCCGAAGAGGCGTTCGAAATGCTGCAAGACGATTACTGCGGTGCGCTGCTCGACGGTCAATACGCCGACATCGGCATCAGCCGCGCCCGCAGCGAATGGCAAGTGGTGCTGGCGCGGCCAGTGCTCGACAGTCGCGTCGGCGACAACCGCAGTGTCGGCAAGGCCTTGCTGGCCGAGGTCAACGCCGCCCGCGCCCGACCGCGCATGTGCGGTCGCCAGCGCTTTGCCGCCGCCCCGCCCTTGAGCTGGAACCCGGCGCTCGGCGCCGCCGCTCAGGGGCACAGCAAGGCCATGGCCTACGGCAATTATTTCGCCCACCGCGACCCGGACGGCGACGGCCCGGCCGATCGCGCCCGTGCGGCCGGCTACCGTGGCCGGCAAATCGGCGAAAACATCGCCGCCGGGCAAAGCTCACCGGGCAAAGCCATGGCCGGCTGGCTGGCCAGCCCCGGACACTGCGCCAACCTGATGAACCCGATGTTCACCCAGGTCGGCGCCGGGTTTGCCAGTGAGGCGCGCAGTGATGAAGGGGTTTACTGGACGATGCTGTTCGGGGCGCAATGACCCCGGCCGTCAGCCCAGCATCTTGACGCTCTCGAGCAGCGCCGCCAGACCGACAGGCACCAGCGGCGACTGCTCCGTGAAGCTTGAACTGTCCTGCCAGCTCACGGTGAACGGTGAACCATCGCTTTCGTGGCCGTCGATCTGCAGTTGCTCGTAAACCTGCGCGTCTTCGAAGTGGGCGTCATACACCTGGACAATTTCATGCCCCGGCTTGCCGTTGTAGACGAAGAGGCTTTCAAGCGTGCCGAGCAGGCGCAGATCCTTCATTGCAAGACCCAGCTCCTCCTGCACTTCGCGCACGATTGCCTCGCGGCTGGTTTCGCCAAACTCTATGCCGCCACCGATAGGCCGGTAGAAGGATTTGTCTGCGACCGGGTCGTGGAACCGGTTAACCAGAATCTTGCCCTGGTGGTGAAAGACACACAGTGCAAGTGCGCGAATACGCTGCTCGGCCATGGGGTGAAATCCGTTTGCTGGAAAAAAGGCCGGCGATTAGATCACACCCCACAGGGATCGCGCTTGCGCTGGTCTCAGACCGGAGAAATCGTGGCAAGGACGCCAATCATGATGGTCAACACAAGAAAGCCGCCGAGGAAAATCGCCATCTTAGCCATGAAGGCCTCCTGAATACTGAATGTCCGGCGCACCGGGCGCTCCGGAATGAAGCGCGTCGCGTATGGCCGAACGGCAGGGGTATTTTGGGCGCATGGCTGAGATGGTTACAGATGCAGATTCGACAGGAAAAAGCGGATCAGATGGATCGGGCTGGCGCATGGGTCGATATTCAGATCGGTACAGATGGTTTCCATTGCGCCGCTTTGATCTAGAGTCATGGGCGCCGCGCAAAGAACAACAAAAATACAGGAGTGAAACCATGTCCGACCTGAACCTGCACCCCAACGCCGCCGAATCCCTGAACCGCTGGCACGAGATGATCCGCACCGGCAACCTCAAGGCCCTGCCCGAACTGCTCGATTCCAAAGCGGTATTCCGCTCACCGATGGCCCACACGCCTTACCCGGGCGCGCCGGTGGTCTCGATGATCCTCAACACCGTGTTCGAAGTGTTTGAAGACTTCAAATACCACCGTGAATTGGGGACGGCCGATGGCTTGAATGTGGTGCTGGAATTCAGCGCCAAAGTGGGGGCGAAAGAGCTCAAGGGTATCGACATGATCCGGTTCGATGAACAGGGGAAAATTGTCGAGTTTGAGGTGATGGTAAGGCCGTTGAGTGGGTTGCAGGCGTTGGGGGAGGAAATGGGGCGGCGGCTTGGAAAATATCTCGCAGCTGCTAAAGCTTGATAGAAGCGCCTCTTGATTAACAGTGACCAATCTTACGTGAGGGGCATAGGATTTTTTTACCGCAGACCAAGTGATGGCATTTTGATTTTTCGCAGTGTACAGTTTCCTGTATCAAAATCACGGCTGATTGATGAGACTCAAATGAACAACTACTTCCAAAAAACAATATCAAAAATTTATGGTGACGATGATGACTTTATCGTCATCGGACTAACCGGGCGAACCGGAAGTGGATGCTCCACAGTATCAAATATACTATCAAGCAAAAAACCGGAAATAAAACATTCGCTATACAGCGGCAACACCCCCACAACAAACAACGAGCGAAAACAAAAAGTAATTCTAAAGTGCTTTGAGAAAAACTGGACTCCTTTTATAACCATTCAAGCCAGCACTATACTAACGCTAATGCTTGCGGAGTTAGGAGTCGAAAAATACTCTACATTCATAGGAAGCATCGAAGGATTAGACACGGATAGAAAACCTGAGATAAACAACGTACTCAAAACAATTCAAGAAAAAAGGGTTTGTAAACAGGACATTGAAGCACTAAGGTTGTTTTATACCAAATTTTTGCCTGAAAAAAACACGGAACTTAAAGAAATAATCGGCAGCGCTGGTTACGTAAAACTGTTCCAGAAGCTTGGGAACAATTTAAGAGACTCAGGAAGCGTCGACTCAGACAAAGTTGAAAGCGGTAGCTTCTTCTCTCTTGCCGAAAAAATAAATCAAATTATAAAAGACGTACGCGACGCGAGAAAGCCCGGCGACAAAACATTTATAGTCATCGATGCGATAAGAAACCCATTTGAAGCTATCTACTTCCAAGACCGCTACTCCTCTTTTTATCTGATGGCCGTCTCTTGCAATGACGATGAGCGCAAGCGGAGATTGAGGGGATTGGGTTACACTGACACAGAGATAGACAAAATAGATTCGGAAGAGTACGGCGACCTAAAGTTAACCGAACAAAAAACATACGTAAAACAGGACATCCAAGCCTGTCTCCAACGTGCTGACTTGCATTTAAGCAATCCAGACTCCGGCAATGCTGTTTCACACTTTAAGTACCTAGCCGACCAACTACTCACCTTTGTCTCTCTAATGATTCGACCAGGCTTGGTAACACCCACACCACTAGAAAGATGTATGCAAATAGCATACACCGCAAAACTTAATTCTGGCTGTATTTCAAGACAAGTTGGAGCCGTGGTTACGGATAACAATTTCTCTGTCCAAGCGGTCGGCTGGAACGACACACCGTTTGGGCAAGTACCATGCAGCCTCCGAAACAGATTTGACCTCGTAAACGGATTTGATCAGATTGCTTACTCGGCATATGAAAAAACCGATCCGAAGTACCTTGAAGCCTTCAGCTCGGAAAATAGTAAATTTATAAAAATAGTTGAATCCGGCAGAAACATCTCCTATTGCTTTAAAGATGAATACAAACGTCTCACTGGAGATAAAAACCAAATCCACACTCGCTCACTTCACGCAGAAGAAAATGCCTTCTTACAACTATCTAAATACGGAAGCAGAGGCATTGAACACGGTAAGCTTTTTACAACTGCCAGTCCATGTGAGCTATGTTCAAAAAAAGCTTACCAACTTGGAATAAAAGAGATCTACTACATAGATCCTTACCCTGGAATTGCAATGAGCCATATTTTAATGGGCGGAAGCAGAAACCCAGAGCTTATTATTTTCTCTGGTGCAATTGGCAAGGCATTCCATAATCTGTACTCACCCAAAATGTCTTACAAAGACGAATTAAACGCTTTAATCTCATAGCACTTAAGAGAAGCAGCTCACTACTCCCAAGCCTGAGCATTGAGCTGCAAAACAACAACCTTGACACAAACCAGAAAACTCAAACTCACATCTTAATTAAAAATAAAACCACATTACACTTTTAGCACTGCGTAACAAACCACTATACCTTCGAGACAAATCATGACGGCCAACACCCCAACTACCTGCGTGGGCTGCGGAGTTCCCATACAAGAATCAATCGCCCACATCGAACATTTCCATCCAAAACACTATTCAAGTCGCTTCCAAAATAACAATCTATTTCTCTGGTGCAACAACTGCAACTCTATAAATAACGCACAACCGCCAGAAACAGAGTTTGTTGCATTCCTCACACAGCTAATAAACAACAACAAGCATTACACCAAGGTCATGGAGAATGCGGTTCTTGGCCGTGAAGTACGGCATAGAGCAGATATCATTGCCACCCGCATAAACAGCACCAAAACTACGACATTGCTGATTGAGTGCAAATCATCTCGCTTCGCTTCGTTCAATCGAATCGAATCCGTCATCGATCAACTTAAAAAATATAAAAACCTGTATGGCGAATGTCAAATGGTATTCGCAATCATGGCATCGCTGAACACTAAAGAAAAAGCCTTATTGAAAGCAGAAAACATTGAACTTTGGGATTTGGATTTCCTGGTGCAAAATTTTTCCGCTCAAATAGAACAATCTCCGAGCAGCCACTTCAAATCGCTTTTATCATCAAGAATACAAAGGGGAAATAAAAGAACAAGAGAAGATGAGTTGCGCGAATCTCTAAAGGCTTGTGAACCTGGCAAGCGTGACTGGAGTATCTATCAGAGTCTTGTTGGTGACATCCTCGAACATTTATTCTGCCCCATTCTAGCCAAACCTCTTCCAGAGCACTCTGACAGTACAAAAACCAATCGAAGAGACTTCATACTTCCAAATTACGCAGAATCAGGCTTCTGGAGTTTCATACGCCATAAATACATAGCGGACTACCTAGTGGTTGACGCTAAAAATTACAGTCGAAAAGTTAGTAAAGCTGAAATTCTACAAGTATCAAACTACTTAAAACCTCATGGCGCCGGTTGTTTTGGAGCAATTTTTTCGAGAAAAGGTGGAGATTCCGCAGGCTGCGCCCATACGCTTCGAGAACAATGGCTAATCAACCAAAAAATGATTCTCGTTTTTGATGACGAAGAAGTCTATTCCATGTTGACTGCTAAAGAAGATGAAAGATCACCCGAAGAGCTAATTGGAAAAAAAATTGAACAGTTTCGACTATCAATGTAGAAAGCTCATATCATCTGCTGTTCAAAAAACTCTATCCTTTTCAACTTTCCACAAAAAAGCCCACTGACCGTCGCCGGTTCAGTGGGCTTAGTGTGTCAGGCGTCTAGTTACAGAGCCATGTCACGTGCAGCGCTTTCTTTCGGAGCCGGGGCTTTTTCAGCCGAGGCGTCCGCCGCTGGAGCTGCAACCTGACCAATCACCGGAGGGGTTGGCAGTTGCAGGATCTTGGCGGTGTAAGCCCACTCTTCAGCCACTTTGGCTGGATCGTTGTTCAGCTGGGTGCCGTAGCTTGGAACGATCTGGTGCAGCTTGGCTTGCCACTCTGGGCTGGCGACTTTGTCTTTGAAGACTTTCTGCAGCACGCTCAGCATGATCGGTGCAGCGGTCGATGCGCCTGGGGATGCGCCCAGCAGACCGGCGATGGAGCCGTCTTTCGAAGCAACGATTTCGGTACCCAGTTTCAGCACGCCGCCAGCGGCTTCATCACGCTTGATGATTTGCACGCGCTGGCCGGCTTGCCACAGGCGCCAGTCTTCGGCCTTGGCGTTCGGGAAGTATTCCTTCAGCGCGTTCAGACGGTCTTCATCCGACAGCATCAGTTGACCGGCCAGGTACTCGACCAGCGGGTATTCCTTGATGCCGACCTTGGTCATAGGCCAGATGTTGTGGGTGGTGGTGCTGGTCAGCAGGTCCAGGTACGAACCTTCTTTCAGGAACTTGGTGCTGAAAGTCGCGAACGGGCCAAACAGGATGACGCGCTTGCCGTCCAGGACACGGGTGTCCAGGTGCGGAACGGACATCGGAGGCGCGCCAACCGAAGCTTTACCGTAGGCCTTAGCCAGGTGCTGTTCGGCGATGGCCGGGTTATCGGTCACCAGGAACGAGCCGCCTACCGGGAAGCCAGCGTATTCCTTGGCTTCTTCGATACCGGATTTCTGCAGCAGGTGCAGTGCACCGCCGCCGGCGCCGATGAACACAAACTTGGCGTCGGTTTCAGTCTTGGTGCCGTCTTTCAGGTTCTTGTAGCTGACGCGCCAGGTGCCATCGGCATTCTTGGTGATGTCCTGTACTTCGCTGGACAGCTTCATGCTGAAGTTAGGCTTGGTCTGCAGGTAACCGGCGAACTGGCGGGTGATTTCGCCGAAGTTCATGTCGGTACCCAGCGGGCTCCAGGTGGCCGCGATTTTCTGGTTCGGGTCACGCCCTTCCATCATCAGCGGGACCCACTTCTTGATCACAGCCGGGTCTTCGGAGTACTGCATGCCGGCGAACAGCGGGCTCGCTTGCAGGGCTTCGTAGCGTTTTTTCAGGAACTTGATGTTGTCATCGCCCCACACGAAGCTCATGTGCGGAGTGGTGTTGATGAACGAACGAGGGTCCTTCAGGACGCCTTGACGAACCTGCCAGGCCCAGAACTGACGGGAGACCTGGAACGCTTCGTTGATCTCGACCGCTTTCGGGATCGTGACGTTGCCCTTGTCGTCTTCCGGGGTGTAGTTCAGCTCGGCCAGGGCGGAGTGACCGGTACCGGCGTTGTTCCAGCCGTTGGAGCTTTCCAGGGCGACGCCGTCGAGGCGCTCGACCATTTCCATCGACCAGGTCGGTTCCAGCTCATTGATCCACACACCCAGGGTGGTGCTCATGATGCCGCCGCCGATCAGCAGGACGTCGACTTTCTTTGCTTCTTCGGCATTGGCGGAAGACATCCCCATCGCCAAAGCCAGCCCCAACAAGGCTGTGTTCACTTTTTTAAACATCTGTTGCACCTATGATAAAACGCCTTCCGCCCGCCGCTGTTGTACGTATGAGGTCCCCTTTTTCGCGACACTCAGGCCAGCGTCGCGGGTTCCGGCACACTTCAATTTTGACGGGTGGGCACACAAGGCCGACAGGCTGCGTCGACCTCAGTTATATGTCCCTTCTGAACTGACTTCTTATCATTATTGGCTTCAGCTACTTGAGCGACAGGGGTTCTGTCTGGCCCGCCGAAAAGCGCGCCAGACTGAATTAGGTCAAACCAAGTGGGGCGAAGAATATCACGTCATGGCAAACCCGCGCGTCTGTTCGCGACCGGATAGTTTTCAATAGGTTCCTCGAGCACTTTCTAACTCCAGCGCATTCCTGCTAAGTTGTACGACGACTGACAAATCAATCAGTCGTCTTCAATACCTACAACAACAAGGAATACTCATGAACAAATCCAGACTGCTGCTCGGTCTCGCCTGCCTCTTCAGCGCGTACGTCACCGCCGCCCCCGCGGAACAGGACGTCGCCCAGGCCGTCGACCACCTGACCCAGGCGATGCTGCACAAGGACATCGCCGAACTGAACGCGCTGACCGCAGACAACCTCACCTACGGCCACTCCAGCGGCAAGATCCAGGACAAGAAAGCCTTCATTGCCGATATCGAAACCGGCAAGAGCGCGTTCAAGACCCTGGAGATGCAAAACCAGACCATCACCCTGTCCGGGGACACCGCGCTGGTGCGCCATCATTTTTCAGCACAGGCCCTCAAAGGCACCGAGGTCGTGCCGACGGAAATCGAGAACTTCCAGATCTGGCAGAAGCAGGCTGGCAAGTGGTTGCTGGTGGGGCGTCAGGCGTACAAGTTCTGATGCATGAGCTCTGCCGCCAATGCGGCGGCAGAGCTTGTTTTCACAACCGAAATCGATCCACCGACTGCGCCAGCCGCCCCGCCAGACTCGACAGCTCATCCGTGGTATTGGCCGTCTGACCGATCACCTTGCTGTTGCCCTCCGACATGCCCGCGATCATCTCCACCTGATGGGCAATCTCGTTGCTCGCCTGGCTCTGTTCGCCGATGGTACGGGTGATGTCGTTGACCAGTTGCGTGGTGCTGAGGGTGGCGTCGAGGATTTCGCGGATGGCGCGTTCGACGTCGGCGGTGACCGCCATGCCCTTGTCGACCTGGGCGACACCGGCTTCCATGCTGCTGACGGCCTCGCGGGTGCTGTTCTGGATGCGCGCGACCATCGCGGCGATTTCCTGAGTCGAGGCGCTGGTGCGCGCCGCCAGGCTACGCACCTCATCGGCCACCACCGCGAAGCCCCTGCCCTGTTCGCCCGCCCGGGCTGCCTCGATGGCTGCATTGAGCGCCAGCAGGTTGGTCTGGTCGGCGATGCTCTTGATCACCTGAATGATGTTGAAGATGCCCTCGGACTCCTGATCCAGGGTACGTATCACCTGCGCCGACTGCTGGGCGGAACGGGCGATGTCGTCCATGTCGCTGACCACCTGATGGATCACCTGTCCGCCGTTTTTCGCCAGTGACTCGGCCTGGCTGGCCATGTTCAGTGCACGCTCGGCATGACGGGTGATTTCCTCGATGCTCGCGGTCATCTGGCTCGCGGCGGCGGCCATGGTGCCGGCGGCGGTGCTTTGCTGCTGACTGCTGTCGGCCACCTGATGGCAGCCGTGGCTCAGTTGTTCGCTCATGCCGCTGACGCCATGGGCGTTGCGTCGCACCACGTCGATCATGTCCCGCAGGTCGCGCTGCATGGTGGCCAGCGTGCGGATCAGCGCACTGGCTTCGTCCTTGCCGGACGGTTCGGCGATCGGTTCGCTGAGGTTGCCGTGGGCGATGCTTTCGGCGATGCGGCTGGCGGATTTCAGCGGCCCCATGATGCTCAGGATCACCCAGCGACCCTGGGCCAACAGCAGCAACAGGCTGGCGATCAGAACGATGCCGAGCGCGACATTGGCGTTGTGGATCGCCGCTTCTGTGCCTTCGCTGGTCTGCCGGGTATTGGTTTCGATCAGCTCGCTGAGGGCGGCCATCTGTTCTTCGAGCTGGCTGAACGCGGTGCTGAAGGTGCCAAGATGCTGCTGGGCGCTGTCCGGATTTTCCAGTGCAAGACCGACGATCTGCTCGCCGGCGCTGATGTAGGTATCGAGGCTTGGCTTGATCTGCTCGAGCGCGGACCTGATCGTCGGGTTCACCGGCAGCTTGAGGTTTTCACCCAGCACCTCGCGAAAATGCGCCGCATGCTCTTCGACCGAACGGCGCACCTCGTCCGCCGTGCTCGTGCTTTTGCCCAGCCCCACCAGCATTGCCGAATACACGTCGGCACGCAGGGCGTCGTGCATCATGTCGGCTTCCATGTGGTTGCGCAGCGCGCTCATGCTGACCGCGTTATCACTGACCGCCGAAGCCATCCGCTGGTTGCCCACATAACTGACTAGGCTCACGATCAGCGCCGTCAGCAGGCTGGTCGCAATCAGCAACACCAAACGCAGTTTGATCGACACCGTGATTTCCTCCCAGGTCGCGCCACGCGGCGCCATTCAACGCTTCAGTTAAGCCTATTTCCATGAACCCGTTGCGTTAGAGCGTCTCAGCGTGTTTCGTTACATCCAGTAAAAATGCCGCACTGTGCGGCGGTTCTCATTCCGCCCCCTACCGCCTGAGCCGACTTATGGAACTCCCGTGCCCGCCGACACCTCTCACATTATGTGGTACTTCCTTTTCGCTTTACGCTGCTGGAGGAACACCGTCATGCGCCGTTTATTACTCGTTTCGTCTCTCATGCTGTGCCTGCCGTTCGGCTCGGCCCTTGCCCGCGTGGACGCAGGGGATGTCGCCACTTCGGCGGGGGTTTCGGCCTCGCTGTACTCGACCTTCAAGGATCACAAAATGGTGATTCCGGCCCGTGACGACTTGTCCGCATTCGTCGCCAGCGGCGGAACGATCCGTGGCGTGTACCTGGAATCGGTGCTGCAACAGGTGCGTCAGGAAAATCCCGGCCTGAACGCCAGCGATGAAGAGTTGGCCAATGCCATCCTGGTTCACTACGAAGGTCTGTCGCAGTAACCACGGCACGTTCGATGATGGTGGCTGACGGACTCGCCACCGTTGTGCCCTGCCGATGGACGGCTGGCGAACGACCATGGGCAAAACCGTCGAACGGCCTCTATGATGGAGGCCATGACGATTTCCGCCTCCCTTCGCTCCCCTTGCCCGCCGGGTCTTTGCATCTGCGGGCGTGATCCGCTGCTGGATACACCCGGCGCGGACGTGCGCATCCTGCTGCTGACCCGCGAGGAGGAAAAGCGTCTGCTCGAGCGTCTGGAAAACCTGAAAGACCTCGCCGACCTCGAGCGTCTGCAAGGCAAGATGTTCGATCAACTAGGGATTCGCGTGCTGATCGCCCCGAAGTTCGGTGAAGTGCGGACCGTGCGCGGAGGCATCGAAATCGAGGTTCAGGACCTGCCGGGACTCTGCCGCAAAACCCGCAAAACCATCCCGGCTGCCATCCGCCGTGGCCTGGAAAACAACCCGCAAGTCGCCTTCGACCTGCTCAACGCCCACGACTTGCTGCGCGGCACCTGATCATTTCTTCATGCCCACCCGCTTGCGCATCTCGGCTGTGATGCTCTGCCGGGTTTTCTTCATGTCCGCCCAAGGCTCATCGCCCACTTCCGCCAGCCGTTCGTGAACGTTGTGCACGTTCCATTGATCGGCGCCTTTGATCTCGCCGACCTCTTCCCGAAACAACGGCACCGACACCGGTAACCCTTCGCGGGTACGCGCTGCGTAGGCACAAATGGTGGTGGCGCCCAGACCGTTGCGCAGGTAATCGATGAAGATCCGCCCCACCCGATTTTTCGGCCCGGACACCGCAGAAAAACGCTCCGGCAAAAGTTTCGCCATGTGAGTGACGATGGCGTGGCTGAAATCCTTGACCTCGTCCCAGCCATGCTTGCGGGTCAGCGGCACCACCAGATGAATGCCCTTGCCGCCGCTGGTCTTGAGAAACGCCTTCAGTCCCAACTCGTCCAGCACGGTCAGGGTCAGCGCCGTGGCTTCGACCATGCTTTTCCAGGGCAGCGCCGGATCCGGGTCGAGGTCGAGGACAAAGCGGTCGGGCTTGTCCAGATCCGTCGTGGTGGCGTTCCAGGTGTGCAGTTCGACCGTGCTCATCTGCACCGCGCCGATCAAGGCTTCGGCGTTGTTGATCAGCATCACCGGCTGGCCGGTCAGCTCCTTGTCGAGCGTGCGGATGCCGGGGATCGCCAGGTTTTCGGCGTTCTTCTGGAAGAACAAATCACCGGCGATTCCGTCCGGCGCGCGCACCAGCGCCACCGGGCGATCCTTGAGCTGCGGCAGAATCCATTCGGCGACACTGGCGTAATACTCGGCCAGCTGCATTTTGGTGGTGCCACTGCTGGCGTCGATCACTCGGTCGGGATGAGTGATCCGCACCTTGCCGTCGGCCAGATCGGTTTGGGACGGCGCAGTAGTTTGAGCCTTTGAAGTCTTCATCGGTTTGGCACGCTCCTCGGTGATGTCCTTGGCCGGTTTGTCCTCGCGCAGGCCATGGAACACGGCGTGGCGCACCGAGCCGTCCTGGGTCATTTCGGCAAACGCCACTTCCGCCAGCAGACTCGGCTTGAGCCAGTGCACACCCTTGGCCTCGAACCCCGTGGGAGGATTGACCACCGCCGGTTTCTTCACCCGCAACGGTTTGAGCTGCGCGAGGATGCTCTTGAGGGTGGTTTCATTGAATCCGGTGCCGACCTTGCCGGCGTAACGCAACTCGCCGCTGTCACGATCATGCAGGCCCAACAACAGCGCGCCGAACGAACTGCGCGCGCCTTTCGGATCGGTGTAGCCGACGATCACGAATTCCTGGCGATGCTTGCACTTGAGCTTGATCCAGTCGCTGCTGCGGCGCGACACGTAAGGCGAGCCGAGGCGTTTGCCGATCAGCCCCTCCATGCGCATCTGGCAGGCGCTGTTGAGGAGTGCCTGCGGGGTTTCGTCGAACGCTTCGGAAAAACGCAGCAGCGGATCTTCATGGGCTTTCAACACCGTGGCCAGCGCCGCGCGCCGTTCCTGCACAGGGACTTCACGCAGATCGACACCGTTGAGATATGGCAGATCGAACAGGTAATAGAGGATGTTTTCACTGCGGCCCGCATCAAACGTGTTTTGCAGGGCCTGGAAATCCGGCACGCCGTCCGCGTCGGCGACGACCATCTCACCGTCAAGCCACGCCGACTCCAGGCCCAGTGCCGCCAAGGCTTGCGCCTGCTTCGGCAATTTGTGCGTCCAGTCATGACCATTGCGGGTGAACAACTGCACCTCGTCCTGATCGATGCGCGCCATGATCCGATAGCCGTCGAACTTGATTTCGTATTGCCAATCCCCTGCCGGCGCACTCTCCACCAGGGTGGCCAGTTGCGGTTTGAGTTGCGCGGGAATCCTGGCCTTGTGCGCCCCGGCAAGTTTGCCCGAGGCCGGCTTGCGCGGTGCTTTCGGCGAGGCTTTCAGCGGTTTGACTTGCTTCGCACTGAGGCTGGGTTTGTCGACGATAGTACGTTCACTGAGCACGCTGTCGGGCTCGGCGACCAGCACGTCGTAATCGCTTTGCGGGCGCGCGGCGCTGTCCTGATGCTTGATCAGAAACCACTGCTCTTTCTTGCCCGGCATGTGGGTGCGCACCAGATTCCACACCCCGGCGAGCTTCTCGCCTTGCAGTTCGAATTTGAGTTTGCCCTTGGCGTAGGCTTTCTCCGGGTCTTCCAACGGAATCCACACGCCGCGATCCCAGACGATCACATCGCCGGCGCCGTAATGCCCCTCGGGAATGCTGCCCTCGAACGTTGCGTAGTCCAGCGGATGGTCTTCGACGTGCACGGCCAGGCGCTTGACCTTGGGATCCAGCGACGGGCCCTTGGGCACCGCCCAGCTCTTGAGCGCGCCGTCGAGTTCCAGGCGAAAGTCATAGTGCAGGTGCGAGGCATCGTGTTTTTGAATGCAGAACTGCAGGGCGTGGTCGCCGGCGGATTTCTTGCCCCGACGGCGTTCTGCCGCCGGTTCAGAGGTGGCCGAAAAGTCGCGCATCCGGTTGTAGTCGTCGAGATTCCTGCTCATCCTGCACCTGCCTTGTTTCAGCCTGTTCGAGTCACAGTCAGTGCGACCACGGCAATCCGGTCGACGCGCTGATAACCTGGATTCAGCAACTCCTCACCAAACACATCGGGGTCGAGTTCTCGGTAGGTCCAGCCGAAGCGTTTTTCATCCAGCCGTGGCAATACCGTATCGAGGAAGGGATCGCGGCCATCGACCATCGCCACGCCGGTGTACAGCAGCAACGAGCCGCCGGGTGTCAGGCGATTGAGCGCCTGTTCGACGATCCGCAGCGACAGCCCCGCTCCCAGCGTCCCGCCACCGTGGCGGTAAGCTCGCCCGGCCGGATCGGCCATGTAGGGCGGGTTGGCGACGATCAGGTCGAATTCGCCGTCGACGCCTTGGAGCACATCACTGGCACTCACTTCGACATTGGCCACTTCAGCCAACGCCGCGTTGATCGTGGTCAGGCGCAACGCGGCGGGATTGATATCCACCGCCAGCACTTGCGCATCTCGCCTGGCACGGCCAATCAGGATCGCGCCCACTCCGGCGCCACAACCGATGTCCACCGCCCGGTGGATGGGCGCAAAGTTCTGCTGCAAATGGCTGTGTATCAGTTGAGCAAAGCGATAGGTGTCCGGGCCGAAGAACACCGAATCGGCCGCATCGGTGGGAAATCCGGAATGCACGAAAAGCAGGTCATCCAGGCTCGACCAGCGCACCCGGCTCTTCAAGCGCCCGTCGAACTCATCGATCACCTGGGCTTCCTGCAATTGCCGCTGTTCATCGGCAGACAGCAGGCCCGGTTCGAACGGCCGCGACCATCCGAACACATCCCGGAGACAATCTGCAGCCTGCCCTTCGTCGCGCTGGTTGACCCGTTGATGGGTCAGCGGCGTCGGGGTGATGAAACGATAGCCGTCGGCCTGCAAGCGCCGCCCCAGTTGCAGCAGCACGAGATCGTTGGCAGACAGTTGTTCTTCCTGATTCATTGATGACTTCCTTAGCGCAGGCCGGATTTGAGTTGGATGAATCGGCGAGTGGCGAGCAGCCCGGCCGGATGCGCATGGCGTGCCGGTGCGAGCCAAGGGATCAACGTTGCGATTTGGGTGTGAGCGTCCTGCCGTTGCAGTGCCGCATTCAGGCGCTGCACATCGGGGTCCTGTTCGGGCACCTCGATCGGTGCAGGGTCCGAGGGGCGGCGGCGGAACGCGACGGGTTTGTCTGCAGAAACCCAGTCGCCGGCAATCCAGTCGTGCACCAGTTGCTTTTCATAGGCGCTGAACACGCCGAACATCGCCGCACCATCGCCATCGATCAATTGCCAAAAGCGGCTGCCCTGCGGGTCTGCGTTGCGCTTGATCCAGCCCTTGTCCTGCAGGGCTTGCAGGAACCCGGGCAACTGCTGCGGATCGGCCAGCCATTGATTGACGGTCTTGCCTTCGAAGCGGCAATAGTCGGAGTGCATGTGCTGAGCGAACGGACACTTGCGTTCAAGCATCGCCAACAATTCGCGCTCCAGATCGAACCCCTCGATGATTGCGCGGCTGCCCTGCCCCAGGTCATTGAGCCGATAACCCAGCGATACCCGGCGCAGAAAATCGCTGCGATCGGCCTCCAGAGGCAGAAGATCAAGAACGGCCTGAACGGCTTTTTGCGCATGGCCCGTACTGGCGTTGTCGATGGTCACGTGCAGGGTGAAATAGTAAGGATCGATCCCCAGCTCACTCAGCTCGTAACTGCTGATCAGCAGGTGCAAGGGCAGTTGCTCGTAACCCAGGTTGTAACCGATCACCTCCGGCAAAAAATCCATGCCGCCGGCACCGAGGGCCAATTGCAGCGCACCTTGCAGATAGCGCTCATCGGGCAGCGGGCTGCCGGGCTCCAGACCGTGTTCGGCGAGCAGTTGTCGGTAAATCACGACGTGGTTCTGCGCCGGATTGCCCTCGCCCAGTTCTTCCAGATAGGTGCTGATCAGACTGCTGAAGCGCGGATCGCGCCATTGGGCCAGCAAGCCGTAAAGCCAGGCGCCATCAACCAGTTTGGTGGGCGCCACCGCTTGCAGGAAATACAACGCATGAGCCTTGCAACTGAAGAACTGCCGCGCTCCTCCCGCCTTGCGTTGTTGCAGGTAGTCGGCATATTGCCGGGCGACGTCGGCGCAGTGCTGTGCCACCCAGGCATGCCACAGCGCTGGATTTGACGGCAGTTCTTCCTTCAATTGCGCGGCGTGCTGGAGATGGTGTTGCAGAAAGGCGCTTGCCAGCGGTTGCGGATGCTCGTCGGATAAAAGCGCTGCATGTATGCGCCTCAACTCACCGAGTGAATCGAGCGGTTGCGATTGGGCAGGTGCACCTTGCAGGCGTGTCAGGACAGTCATGGCAATATTCTCGGTCGATTGGCAGGACGCTCAGTCCCTCGCCTCTAATGCAGCAGAGAGGCGGCGCCTGCCGAAAATTCAATCGACGTTAAATTTGCCCGGACGGACGGAGCCTTCGGCACGCCGGTGCCGTAAGTACAAGCGGTCGAAGGCTGCGAGGTTTTGCGGTCAGGCCGTGCCCTTGGCCTGCTGCTCGAGGTGAACCTGCAAGTCGGGGTCGATCTGCAACGCTGCCGCCAGTTCATCCAGATAACTGCGCTCCGCGTCCTGCTGATCGTCCACCAGCATCACGCTGGCCAGGTACATTTCGGCGGCCATGGCCGGATCGTTCTGCGCCGCCTGGGCCACTTCTGTGGGATCCAGCGGTTTGGCGACTTCATCGTCGAGCCATTGCTGCAGGTTCGGGTCATTGGTGTGCTTGCCGATTTCGCTGCTGATCAGGTGTTTTTCCGACTCGTCGATCCGACCGTCAGCCTTGGCCGCCGCGATCAATGCCCGCAGGACAGCGTGGCTGTGTTCTTCGACTTGCGGGCCGGACAGCAGATCCGCGGTTTGCGGGGTTTGCTGCGGCGCGGCGGACGCCTGACTGCGTTGCCAGGCTTGATACGCCTGGAAAGCCATCATGCCCAGCGAGGCCAATGCCGCGTAATTGGTACCGCCGGAACGACGCTGCGTACCGCCACCCAGCGCCCCGCCACCGCCGAGCAATCCGCCGAGCAGCCCGCCCAGACCACCGAGCCCGCCAGCGGGAGAACCGCCGCCGCTGGTGCCGCCACCGCCCAGCAGCCCCCCGAGCAATCCACCCAGCCCGCCCAGTCCCCCGCCGGCCGACGCGCCACCTTGTTGTCCCGCCGAGGCCTGGCCTCGCAGCAGTTGTTCGAGCAGATCACTGGTGTTCATGACGTCGTCCTCAGGCAAAGGGGTATGACTGCGTCAGGCAACGATAGTCCTCTTGATGCGATGTGCCAGCACCGTTGGGCTGACGTGGCGATGGGCGAGTGATTCTCCAGAGAAATTTTTCCCCGGCCAGCTAATCTTCACGAATGGGTGAACCTTGACCCGGCCCGACCGGTCGATAGCTGCAACCCCGACCCGGTTGGTCGCCGCCCTTGCTGCCCAAGGGTTTACGCGGCTTGCTGCACTTTCTGGAGAACGCCTTCGTGATATCGACCGTCCACATCGCCAGGCTCAAGGCCTGGGGCGCCCATGGTTTCACCGCGACCGGCGTGGTCACCGCCTTCCTGGCCACCCTTGCCCTGCTGGAAAACCAGCCAATCCACTGCCTGATGTGGCTGGGCGTGGCGCTGATCGTCGACGGCCTCGACGGGGCGCTGGCGCGCAAGGTCAACGTGCAGTCGGTGCTGCCGAGTTTCGACGGATCGATCCTCGATCTGGTGATCGATTACCTGACCTACGTGTTCATCCCGGCGCTGTTCATCTATCGCTACATTCCCCTGCCCGACTACACCCTGCTGCTGACCGTGTCGCTGATTCTGGTGTCATCGCTGTTCTGCTTCTGCAACGTCAACATGAAGAGCAAGGACAACTATTTCGTAGGCTTCCCTGCTGCCTGGAACGTGGTCGCGTTGTGTCTGTACATCATCGATCCGGGGCCGTGGCTCACCTTCCTGACGGTGATTGGCCTGGCGCTGCTGACCGTGACCCGCATGAAATTCCTGCACCCGTTCCGGGTACGCCGGTTCATGCCGATCAACATTGCGGTAACGGCGATCTGGCTGCTGTGCAGTCTGTCGCTGGTGCTGAACCACCCGGTGATCAACCCGCTGGTGATGGGCCTTTGGCTGCTGGCGTCGGCGTACTTCCTCGGCATCTGCATCTGGCGCACGGCGCTGGAGTGGTTTGACAGTGCGCACCTGAAATAGAAAAACCTGTGGGAGCGAGCCTGCTCGCGATAGCGGTCGCCCGGCCACCGAACATAGTGACTGGAAAACCGCCATCGCGAGCAGGCTCGCTCCCACAGTTGATTTTGCATGACGCTTAACGTTTGGTAATCACCACCTCCAGATACTCACTCGGCAGCACCATCGATTCCGCCCCCGCACGATTCAGCCCGTCGATCAGTAGCGTCAAATCCCCTTCCAGCGCCAACCCGCTCTCCGGCGGCAACGCCGCGAACGCCTTGTGCACCGGGCCGTACCAGTGGCGAAACACATCAATGAAATGCGCCGCCGAGCGATAGCGAAAGTTGAAGTGGCGGCGAGTCACCTGCACCTGGAACTGGCGATCGTCGAAGTGCGAATGCAGCCAGGCTTCCGCGCCCCAGTTCGAGGGGGGTTGCGCAACGGGTGGCGGTGGCAGGTAGCGACCGAGGGTCTTGAACATCTGGCCGACGAAACCTTCCGGTGTCCAGTTGGCCAGGCCGATCCGTCCGCCACGGCGGCAGACCCGCGCCAGCTCCTTGGCCGCCTTCGCCTGATCCGGGGCGAACATCACGCCGAAGGTCGACAGCACCGCGTCGAAACTGGAATCGGCAAACGGCAGCGCTTCGGCATCGGCGACCTGAAAGGTCACCTCCAGATGCTCGGCGCGCGCCCGGTCCTGGCCGCGTTCCAGCAACGCCGCGACATAGTCGGTGGACGTCACCAGACAACCACGGCGTGCCGCCGCCAGCGTGGCATTGCCGTTGCCGGCGGCGACATCCAGCACTTCTTCATCGCAGCGCAGGTCGCAGGCTTCGGCGAGGGTTTCGCCGACGATCTGCAGCGTGGTGCCGATCACGGCGTAGTCGCCACTGGCCCAGGCGACTTTCTGGCGTTCCTTCAGGGCAGTGAGATCAATGGGGGTACTCATGAACGGGTGCTCCACGGCAAAGGGTCAAGCATCAATCGGCGGTCGTCGGGTCGATGATGCTCGTCACCCGGGACACGCTGTTGGCCGGAAATCCCCCACGCTTGGCGTGTTCGCGCACCAGCTCTTCGTTGGGTGCGATGTACACGCAATAGATCTTGTCGGCCGTCACATAACTCTCCAGCCACTGCACCTCTGGCCCGAGCTCACGCAGCACGTTGCAGGACGTTTGCGATACGGCCTTGAGTTCTTGCTCCGATAGCTTTCCGGCTCCTGGAATCTCGCGTTCAATCACGAACTTCGGCATGGCAACCTCGCTTTCTTTTTATGGATGTCAGGGCCGTGGCGGCCCTGCTCGCCCACTATCGCGCGGGCGCTGTGCGGCGTCCCTGCCAATCGTCCGGAGAGCCCGTAAAACCGGGCGCTGGCCGATGAATGGCGGGATTATGTAAAGCCCCCGAAACACTGTCGGGGGGTTGCCAACGCGCCGGCTGATCGGCTCTCATGCAGGCCCTCCCCCGGAACGGAATTCGATCATGTCCTTGCGCTTCGAATGGCTCGCCGATCACATGCAACACAGCGACACTTACGCGGCGTGGATCCACCGTCAGTTTCACTACGAATATGCCGAGCAACCCCTGCCCGAATGGCAGCGCGAATTTGCCGAGGGCCAGACCAATGGCGACTGGCGTTGCCTGATTGCGCTGGACGGGGATCGACTGCTGGGCGGTGCGGCACTGGCCCGGGCGGACCTTGCCCTTCGACCGGATCTGGGGCCGTGGCTGGCCTGTGTGCTGGTCAGCCCTGAGTCACGCGGCCAGGGTCTGGCAGAAAGGCTGATCGAGGGAGTTGCTGAAGAAGCGAAACATCGGGGCCTGCCGCGTTTCTACCTGCACACCCAAAGCAAACAGGACTATTACGCCAAACGCGGCTGGACGGTGCTGGAGCGTTTTCACGCCTGGGGCAACGAACAATGGCTCATGGTGCGCGACCTGTGAGCCATTGAGTTTCGCGGTTTACGCAGCAGGTGCCTTGGCCTCTTTGAGCAGCTGTTGAATCATCTGCTCCTGCGCCTGATAACTGCCTTCGCCAAAGTGGGTGTAACGCACCTGCCCCTTGGCGTCGACCAGGTAATGCGCCGGCCAGTACTGGTTATCGAAGTTGCGCCAGATCGCGTAGTTATTGTCGATGGCCACCGGGTAAGTGATGCCGAGCTTCTTCACCTGATCCTTGACGTTGTCGATGATCCGCTCGTAACCGTATTCCGGGGTGTGCACGCCGATCACCACCAGACCGTCCTTGCCGTACTTTTTCTCCCACTCCTTCACATACGGCAGGGTGTGCTGGCAGTTGATGCAGTCGTAGGTCCAGAAGTCTACCAGCACCACTTTGCCGCGCAGGGACTCAGCCGTCAGTTCCGGCGAGTTCAGCCATTGCACCGCGCCGGACAGCGACGGCATCGCGCCTTTGCCGGCCTCATCTTCGGTCGAGTCCGCACGGACTTTGCTGACGAAGTAGTCCACCACCTTCGGCACGTTTTCCAGCACGCTTTTCTCGACCGACGCCACGCCTTGCGACGAGGTGTTGGCCAGCAGCAGGTTGTCGGCACCGGTGGCGATCACCGCCGCCGTCGCCAGCACCGCGACGCCCGCACCGCGACGGAACCAGCCGGTGAACGGAATCGACGGTTTCAGCCGATTGACCAGGCCGCGACCGGCGAAGATCAGCGTCCCCAGCGACAGCGCACTGCCCGCGCCGTAGGCCAGCAGCAACAGACTGGTCTGGGCGTTGGCGCCTTGCAGCATGGCGCCGGTAAGGATCACGCCGAGGATCGGCCCGGCGCACGGCGCCCACAACAGACCGGTGGCGACACCGATCATGATCGACGCCATCGGGCCGGCCTTTTTCCGGCTGTCCGGGTCGAGGCGATTGCCCAGCAGCACGAAGGGCCGGGCCAGCCAGTCACCGATGCGCGCAGAAATCAGCGACAGCGCAAACAGCACCATCACCGCCAGCGCAATGTGGCGACCGGTGTTGCTGGCCTCGATCACCCACTCGCTGCTGACCACCGCCAGGCTGGAGATCAGAGCAAAGGTCAGGGCCATGCCGCCGAGGGTCAGCAGGATCGAAGAACGGGTGCGGTCGGCACCGGCGAACAGAAACGGCACCACCGGCAGAATGCACGGACTGAGGACAGTCAACAGACCGCCCAGGAAAGCGATGAGAAACATGAGGTTCACCTTTTGAATGAGGGGTGGTCTGTCGACTGGATCGGGGGCCGTCTGTTACAGGCAGCCCCCTTCGATCCTCAAGCCGTCTGGCTGTCCAGCCATTGGCTTTGTGGCGTACGGCTGGCACCGTTTTCAGCCACCATCTGGCCTTGCGGCGTATGGCTGGAACCGTCGGCGGCCAGTGTCTGGCCCTGTGGCGTGCGGCTGGAGCCGTCGGCAGCCAGTGTTTGGCCTTGTGGCGTACGATTGGAACCGTCGGCGGCGATTAGGCCGTCGCTGCCCGGCTTGGCCACCGGAGCCAGTTGGAAGCAGGTGCTGCTGCCACAGCTGTTCTGTTCGACGGCAGCGTTGGCGTGGGCTGCGACGCCGGCGAGGGAGAAGGCAACAGCGGTCAGATAGCGCGATACGTTGTTCATGGCGATGTTCCTTTTATAGAGGTGGGTAATCAGTTGTCTTCGTTGCAGCCGTCGGCGAATTTGCGGTAGTCGAGCACCTGGGTCTTGCCGGCCGAGTCGAGGTAGGTCAGGCGGGCGTCGACGATGCCGCAGGTCATCGAGTTGTCCTGTTTCAGCGACACCACTTTCTGGATGTCCAGGTGGCTGCCGTAGGAGTAGGTTTGCGGGGTGACATCGGCTTCGGCGCGGGCCGACAGGGTGCAGATGTTCAAAGCGGCAAACAGGCAAGCGGCAGCGATCGATTTGGTCTTGGTGTTCATGGCGTTTTCCTCGGGGCTTCAATGGTTGAATCGTTGATTTGGCCGAGGCGTTCTGTGTGTGCCTCGATGGAGCTCATTTAAAGCTCGCGAGGTATCGCGCATGTGTCGGCAAATGCCGTGTATAAATCGCTACGTATCCGCACGCGCCCGGGATACACAGCGATACAAAACCCTGTAAAAATCCGCTTTTTGCGTCGGCGTGTATCCGTCACAGCGCTGGATACACTGCAATACAAAGGCAGGCAGGCGGCCTCGCGCAGGCTCGATAGACTGCCCGGCAATCCCCTTTGATTGAGGTTTGGCCCCATGGAACATGTCGATCACATCCTGATCGTCGACGACGACCGCGAGATTCGCGAACTGGTCGGCAATTACCTGAAGAAGAACGGCCTGCGCACCACAGTGGTTGCCGATGGCCGGCAGATGCGCAGTTTTCTGGAAGCCAACACCGTCGACCTGATCGTGCTCGACATCATGATGCCCGGCGACGACGGCTTGCTGCTGTGCCGCGAATTACGCTCGGGCAAACACAGGGCCACGCCGATCCTGATGCTCACCGCGCGCAACGATGAAACCGACCGCATCCTCGGTCTGGAAATGGGCGCCGACGACTACCTGACCAAACCCTTCGCCGCACGCGAGCTGCTCGCGCGGATCAATGCCGTGCTGCGGCGCACACGGATGCTGCCGCCGAATCTGGTGGTCACCGAAAGCGGTCGGCTGCTGGCGTTCGGTCGCTGGCAGCTCGACACGTCGGCCCGGCATCTGCTGGACACCGACGGCACCATGGTCGCGCTCAGTGGCGCGGAATACCGTTTGTTGCGGGTGTTCCTCGACCATCCGCAACGGGTGCTGAGCCGCGATCAGTTGCTCAACCTGACCCAGGGCCGCGACGCCGATCTGTTCGACCGTTCCATCGATCTGCTGGTCAGCCGTCTGCGCCAGCGCCTGCTGGATGACGCCCGCGAACCGGCCTACATCAAGACCGTGCGCAGCGAAGGCTATGTGTTTTCGCTGCCGGTCGAAGTCCTCGGAGCCCCCGCATGAATGTCGCCCTGCGCTGGCCGCGCACCCTCGCCTCCCGCTTGTCGCTGATTTTCCTGATCGGCCTGATCCTCGCTCAGGCGCTGTCGTTCGGCGCGCAATATTACGAGCGCTACGAAAGCGCGAAGAACACCATGCTCGGCAACCTCGAAACCGACGTCTCGACCTCGATTGCCATCCTCGACCGCCTGCCCGCCGAAGAGCGCCCGATGTGGCTCAAGCGCCTGGCCCGCAAGAATTACGGCTATCTGCTGAGCGAGGGTGAACCGGGCACACCGCTGGATCCGCAGGACGTGCCGATTGCCGTCACCTCGATCACCGATGCGATCGGCGAAGCGTACCCGCTGACCTTTACCGACATTCCCGGCCCGAAAAAACACTTTCAGGGCCACCTGCGCCTGAGCGACGGCAGCCCGGTGACCATCGATGTACGTCCGTCGATGGTGCCGCTGTCGCCATGGCTGCCGGTGGTATTGCTCGGGCAACTGGCGCTGATGCTCGCCTGCACCTGGCTGGCGGTGCGCATCGCCATCCGCCCCCTCACCCGCCTCGCCAACGCGGTGGAAACCCTCGACCCCAACGCCCACCCGATCAACCTCGACGAAAAAGGCCCGAACGAAGTGGCCTACGCCGCCCGCGCCTTCAACTCGATGCAGGCGCGCATCGCCGCGTACCTGAAAGAGCGCATGCAACTGCTCGCAGCGATCTCCCACGACCTGCAAACCCCGATCACCCGCATGAAGCTGCGGGCGGAGTTCATGGACGATTCGGTCGAGAAAGACAAACTGTGGAACGACCTCGGCGAGATGGAACATCTGGTGCGCGAGGGCGTGGCCTATGCCCGCAGCATCCACGGTTCGACCGAAGAAAGCCGGCGCACCAATCTGGATTCGTTCCTCGACAGCCTGGTGTTCGACTACCAGGACATGGGCAAGGAAGTGCAGTTGAGCGGCAAGAGTGAGGCGGTCATCGACACCCGCCCCCACGCCTTGCGCCGGGTGCTGGTCAACCTGACCGACAACGCGCTGAAGTTCGCCGGGGCTGCCGAGCTGCTGATTCAACGGGACAAAAGCGGCCTGTCGATCAAGGTCATGGATCGCGGCCCGGGCATCGCCGAAGAAGAACTGGCCCAGGTGATGGAGCCGTTCTACCGCGTGGAAAACTCGCGCAACCGCAGCACCGGCGGCACCGGGCTGGGGCTGGCGATTGCCCAGCAACTGGCGATGGCGTTGGGCGGTTCGTTGACGCTGAGCAATCGCGACGGTGGCGGGTTGTGTGCTGAACTGAAGCTGCCACTGCACACCTAAAGCAAACATAAATTCCTGTGGGAGCGGGCTTGCCCGCGAAGGCGTCTGTTCAGTCGATGAATACATTGACTGTACCGGCCTCTTCGTCGGATCGCCGCCCGGACCAAGCCCGCTCCCACAGGATTTGCGGTGTTTGCGAAATCAGGTAATGCCTAACACACCGTCCTCATGCATCTGCCGCAACAACGCCAGACCGCTGTCCATGAACGATGCCGTTACCGGCAAACCCGCCTCCATCGCCAGCCCTTCCAGTTGTTCATGACCGTTCAGCGCAGGGAACTCGCCAATGCGCTGCAACAACCGCCAGGCCAGCGGACTCAGCTCGGAAAACTTCACGTTCCAGTCCGTCGTGCGCCGTACCAACAAAAGCGTCGGCTGGGCTGGTGGCGTGGCCGGTTGATGATCCGGCCCGAGCATTTGCACCGGCCAGGTGTACGCCAAGGGCCAGGCGAGTGCCGAAACCTGCAACGGCCGCTCCAGCAACTGCGCCGGATCGCTCGCGGGCAAGGCTTCGGCGTCGGACTGCTGCAACACCATTTCCACCCATTCGTAATGCGCCAACTCCACCAGAAAAGCCGGCCATTTAAGGTCGCCCAATACGGCCGGCTCCGAGGCGAGGTAACCGACGAACTCCTCGGCGATCTCGCCGAATTTCGGCGTCTGCGCGCGGTAGTCCCGCAGGAAGCCGCGGATCAACGTGCGCCAGCGTTCCTGGCCGATGATCCGGATCAGCACCGGAAACGTACCGCCCAGCAGTTGCGAGACATTGTTGAACACCAGGTCGCGATAGACATTGACCCGCGCAGCGTTCATGTCGGCGGGTGGCGCTTCATGTTCTGGATCGCGCAAATAGCGGGTCAGGGCCTGTTGTTGCAGTAGCAGATTATCCACGCGGGCCTCCTTCGGTTTGCAGGCGGCGGATGGTTTGCAGCTCGGCTACCAGCTCAGAAAACGCCGGGAAATTGAAATCCCGTTCCAGCAAGGTTGGCTGCGCACCGAATCGGCCATAAGCGTCGGCCAGCAACGACCAGACCACCGGTTTGACCGAGGCACCATGGGTGTCGATCTTCAACGTGTCGGACTCGTCGAAATGCCCCGCCACGTGCATCCCGACCACCCGGCCCGGCTCGATGGCAGCCAGAAATGTCTGCGGATCGAAACCGTGGTTGATCGAATTGACGTAGACGTTGTTGACGTCCAGCAGCAGATCGCAATCGGCCTCGCGCAGCACGGCGTTGGTGAAGGTCACTTCGTCCATGTCCTGCCGGGGCGCGGCGTAGTAGGAAACGTTTTCCACCGCCAGCCGCCGGCCGAGAATGTCCTGGGCCTGGCGGATCCGCGCGGCGACGTGGTGTACCGCCTCTTCGGTGAACGGCAACGGCAGCAGGTCGTAGAGATGACCGTCGTCGCTGCAATAACTCAGGTGCTCGCTGTACAGCGGCACTTTGTGATGATCGAGAAAAGCCCGCACTTCCCGGAGGAAACCAACGTCCAGCGGCGCCGAGCCACCGAGCGACAACGACAGCCCGTGGCAGGACAACGGATATCGCTCGGCCAGCTCGCGCAACGCAGCGCCATGGGCACCGCCGACGCCGATCCAGTTTTCCGGGGCGACTTCCAGAAAATCGAAATCGCCGGTGCGGGCGGCTTGCAGGTCTTTCATCAGGCCGCGACGCAGGCCGAGCCCGACACTGGCCTGCAAGGTGGGGTGGGGAATCTGCATGGGCAAGATCTCTGCTGAGGAGCCGCCGGGTGTGGCGACTGACAGGCTCAGTTAAACCGGCGGGTGTATCGCGGCTATGTGGCCAATGCGCGGGAAGTGGCGGGTTTTGTATCGGCGGTGAGCCTGTACACAGTGGGATACAGACTCGCTGCCTCCTTCCTGAACGGCGAGTTCATCGGTTTAAACCAACTCAAAAACTGCACATACAACCCTGTATATCCAGAGCTTACGGATGACACCTACAGATGCAGACGAAATGCCCTACCTTCGCACGAGAACCAGCTGCGACATCAGGTACTGAAAACACTGCCCAAGATCTCAAACTCACCTGCTCATGGTGGGTAAAAATTGCATTGCAAGGACAGAAAAAGCTCAATAACATGCCTTCCACGCCAGTGCTTCCGGTCAGACGCACTAAGCCTCAGCCGCAATCTGAGGCTTGCTAAAAAACCGCCCCGCAAAGCGGTTTTTTTTCGCCCATCATTTGCTCCAGGCGGACATGGGCCGGCGCTTTGTCTTGGCCTCTTGGCGGAATCAAATTCGGGAGCCCACGCTAAGGTGGAAGAGCGCACCGTCGCGATACACAACGATTCACAGCCTCGAAATCAACGCAACCCGCTCCCACCGGCGCCAACAGCGGCTAGACTCAATCAGTACCCAGTCGAGGGGGACGCAGGACAGCAGTGTCGCCCTGCCCGTTTCCACGACCACCGCCCGGTGGTGAATGCCTCGACCCCCAACGCCACCGGACTGTGATCCTGTCAAAGGAGCACATGAAATGGACGAGGCCAGACTCAACGAGTTCATGGGCAAACTGGTCAACGACATGGGCGGCGCGGCGATGCTGGCCAATGTCATTGTCGGCGAAGAACTCGGCCTGTATCGGGCGATGGCCGACAGCCAGCCGGTCAGCCCCGAATCCCTCGCAGCAAAAACCACCTGCAACCCGCGACTGGTGCGCGAATGGCTGAGCGCCCACGCGGCGTCCGGCTACATGGAACACCACGACGGCAAGTTTCGTCTGCCGGAAGAACAGGCGCTGGCCCTGGCCAAGGAAGATTCGCCGGTGTACGTGGCCGGCGGCCTCGGGGTGGTGGCGTCGTTTTTCCATGACAAGGACAAACTGGTCAAAGCCATGCGCGGCAACGGCGCCCTGCCCTGGGGCGATCACCATCCGTGCATGTTCACCGGCACCGAACGATTCTTCCGCCCCGGCTACAAGGGGCATTTGATCGCCGAGTGGCTGCCGGCGCTGGACGGTGTGGTGGCCAAACTCGAAGAAGGCGCCAAGGTCGCCGACATCGGCTGCGGTCACGGTGCGTCCACGGTGATCATGGCTCAGGCCTATCCCAACTCGCGGTTCGTCGGCTTCGACTATCACGCGCCTTCGATCACCGTCGCCACCCAACGGGCCGAAGAAGGCGGCGTTAGCAGTCGCGCGCGGTTCTTCCAGGGCACCGCGAAAAGCTATCCCGGCGATGACTATGACCTGATTTGCTATTTCGACTGTCTGCACGACATGGGCGATCCGGTCGGTGCGGCGAAGCATGCGTTTGAATCATTGAAAGACGACGGCACGGTGCTGCTGGTCGAACCCTTTGCCAACGACACCCTGGACGAAAACATCACGCCGGTCGGGCGCTTGTTCTATGCCGCGTCGACGTTCATCTGCACGCCAAACTCGCTGTCCCAGGAAGTGGGACTCGGTCTCGGTGCCCAGGCGGGCGAGTCGCGCTTGCGCAAAGTGTTTACCGAAGCGGGTTTCAAACACTTTCGGCGGGCGACGCAGACGCCGTTCAACCTGATCCTGGAGGCTCGCAAGTAACCTCGGGCAGCGGACGCCTCTGAAAAGAGGCGTCCGTCGGTGCTAACCTGCAAGGCACTTACAGCCTGCGGAGCGCTGATCATGCTCGACCGTCCCCTCCCCGACCCGCTCGACTATCTGCAACAGGTCATGGCCGACGGCGACTTCATTGTGCTGACCGGCGCCGGCATCAGCACGCCGTCAGGCATCCCGGACTACCGCGACACCGACGGCGTACGCCGTGGCCGGCAGCCGATGATGTACCAGGAATTCCTCGCTGCCCCGGAATCGCGCCGCCGCTATTGGGCCCGGGCCATGCTCGGCTGGACGCGCGTACGTCAGGCGCGGCCGAACGCCGCCCATGAGGCGCTGGCCAGTCTGCAAAGCCACGGGCGGATTGGCGGCCTGATTACCCAGAATGTCGACACCCTGCACGATCAGGCCGGCAGTCACGACGTCATCGAACTGCACGGCAGCCTGCACCGGGTGCTGTGTCTGGATTGCGGCCAGCGCAGCGAGCGGGATTCGATCCAGCACTTGATGGAAACGCAGAATCCGTATCTGGCGGGTGTCGATGCCGTGCAGGCACCGGACGGCGACACTCTGCTCGACCCGGCCTTCGAAGCACGCTTTCAGGTGCCGCATTGCCCGCATTGCGCTGGCGAGCGGATGAAACCGGATGTGGTGTTTTTTGGTGAGAACGTGGCGCAACCGACGGCGGCGCGGGCCATGGCGCTGGCGGAAAATGCCGCCGGGATGCTGGTGGTCGGTTCGTCGTTGATGGCGTATTCGGCGTTTCGCCTGTGCCGGGTGATTGCGGATCGGGGCAAGCCGCTGATTGCGATCAATCTGGGGAAGACGCGGGCGGATGAGTTGCTGGATTTGAAGATTGAGGGGTCGTGCGAACAGCTATTGCCGCTACTGACACAACGCCTGACCTCATGACCTGCCGAGGTCAGTGTTCAGCCTTGAGAATGTCAAAAAGCGCCTGCGCCGCCGCCGACAATTCATTCCCCGGATCCGTCAGCACGCCAATCGCCCGCTCCACCACCGGCTCGTGCAAGGTCAGGCAATGCGCGCCCAGTTCGCGCATCTGCCCGGCACACAACGCCGGCACCGCACTCACGCCCAGCCCGCTCGCCACCATCCGCCCGACCGTCGCCAGTTGATGGCTTTCAAATTCCACCGGCAGTTTCATCCCTCGGGCCTGCAAGTGTTCCTCCAGCATCACCCGCACCGTGGACGGTCGTTGCAGGGTGATGAACGGTTCCTGCAGCAAGGTCTGCCAATCGATGTCGCTACGGGCGGCCAGCGGCGAATCCTGCGGCACCACCGCAACGAAGCGATCCTTATAAAGAGGCGTGAAGGTCAGCGAGGTGTTCTGCATCGGCTCGAAGGCCACGCCGAGTTCGACCTGGCGATCGCGGACCATCTCCAGCACTTGCTCATTGATCACGTCATTGACCGTGACGTTGACGTTCGGATAACGCGCGCGGAAGGTCTTGAGGATCGGCGGCAGCAGGTTGCCGGCAAACGATGGCATCGCCGCCAGCGTCACCCGCCCGCGCTGAAGGCTGAAGCGCTGGCGCATTTCGTCTTCGGCGTTGTCCCAGTCGGCGATCAGGCGCCGGGCCAGCGGCAGCAGCGATTCGCCCTCCGGGGTCAACGCCACGTTGCGCGTGTTGCGGCTGAACAGGCGCCCGCCCAGGCCTTCTTCCAGCGCCTTGATGGTCAGGCTCAGCGCCGATTGCGAGAGGTGCAGGCGCTCGCAGGCCACGGCGAAGCTCAGGCTCTGGGCCACGGCAAGAAAGGCGCGGATCTGCTTGATGGTCATGAACGATTCACTCAAGGGACTAAGCTGAACACCTCATTGATCGTTCCCACGCTCTGCGTGGTAACGCAGCCCGTGACGCTCCGCGTCACTGGGACGCGGAGCGTCCCTAGAGGCATTCCCACGCAGAGCGTGGGAACGATCAACGAGGTCAATTATTGAGCTTTATCAATCAATCAACCTTAAAAATCAACTTAACAAATATATCCTTCAGCGCGACACTCCAGTCATTCGGCTAGCCAGCCGCCCGACAAACAATAAAAGAGGTGCATATGGCAGGTTTCGACAAGCGCGTGTATTCCTACGAGGAAGCCATGGCAGGTCTTGAAGACGGCATGACCGTGATCGCCGGCGGCTTCGGCCTGTGCGGCATTCCGGAAAACCTGATCGCCGAGATCAAGCGCAAGGGCACCCGCGACCTCACCGTCGTCTCCAACAACTGCGGCGTTGATGGCTTCGGCCTCGGCGTGCTGCTGACCGACCGCCAGATCAGCAAGGTGGTCGCCTCCTACGTCGGCGAAAACAAACTGTTCGAAGAGCAACTGCTCAAAGGCGACATCGAAGTCGTCCTGACTCCGCAAGGCACCCTCGCCGAAAAAATGCGCGCAGGCGGCGCCGGCATCCCGGCCTTTTTCACCGCAACCGGCGTCGGCACTCCGGTTGCCGAAGGCAAGGAAGTGCGTGAATTCCACGGTCGCAAGTACCTGATGGAAGAGTCCATCACCGGCGACTTCGCCATCGTCAAAGGCTGGAAAGCCGACCACTTCGGCAACGTCATCTACCGCCACACCGCCCAGAACTTCAACCCGCTGGCCGCCACCGCCGGCAAGATCACCGTGGTCGAAGTCGAAGAAATCGTCGAACCCGGCGAGCTGGATCCGGCACACATCCACACGCCCGGCATCTACGTCGACCGGGTCATTTGCGGCACGTTCGAAAAACGCATCGAACAACGCACCATCCGCAAATAATCCAGGCTGACGGAGAACAAGAACATGGCACTTACCCGCGAACAAATGGCTCAACGCGTCGCCCGCGAAATGCAGGACGGCTACTACGTGAACCTCGGCATCGGCATTCCGACCCTGGTCGCCAACTACATCCCCGAAGGCATGGAAGTCATGCTGCAATCGGAAAACGGCCTGCTCGGCATGGGCCCTTTCCCGACTGAAGACACCATCGATGCCGACATGATCAACGCCGGCAAGCAGACCGTGACCGCGCGTATCGGCGCTTCGATCTTCAGCTCCGCCGAATCATTCGCAATGATCCGCGGCGGCCACGTCGACCTGACCGTACTTGGCGCCTTCGAAGTGGACGTGCAAGGCAACATCGCCTCATGGATGATCCCCGGCAAACTGGTCAAGGGCATGGGCGGTGCGATGGACCTCGTAGCCGGCGCCGACAACATCATCGTCATCATGACCCACGCCTCCAAGGACGGTGAGTCCAAGTTGCTGAGCCAGTGCAGCCTGCCGCTGACCGGCGCCGGTTGCATCAAGCGCGTCCTGACCGACCTCGCCTACCTGGAAATCGAAAATGGCGCTTTTGTCCTCAAGGAACGCGCACCTGGCGTCAGCGTCGAGGAAATCGTCGCCAAAACCGCTGGTAAACTGATCGTCCCGGATCACGTACCGGAAATGCAGTTCGCTGCCGAGTGAGGAATTCGAAAATGCAAGACGTCGTCATTGTTGCCGCCACGCGTACCGCGATCGGCAGTTTCCAGGGATCGCTGGCCACCGTCTCCGCCGTGGATCTGGGCGCAGCGGTCATCCGCCAGTTGCTTGAGCAGACCGGTCTGGACGGTGCTCAGGTCGATGAAGTGATCATGGGCCAGGTGCTGACCGCCGGCGCCGGCCAGAACCCGGCGCGCCAGTCGGCGATCAAGGCCGGCCTGCCCCACGCCGTACCGGCCATGACCCTGAACAAGGTTTGCGGTTCGGGCCTCAAGGCCCTGCACCTCGGTGCCCAGGCAATCCGTTGCGGCGACGCGGACGTGATCATCGCTGGCGGCCAGGAAAACATGAGCCTGGCCAATTACGTGATGCCGGGCGCGCGCACCGGTCTGCGCATGGGTCACGCACAAATCGTCGACACCATGATCAGCGATGGCCTGTGGGATGCGTTCAACGATTACCACATGGGCATCACCGCCGAGAATCTGGTCGAGAAGTACGAGATCAGCCGCGAGCAGCAGGACGCCTTCGCTGCCGCGTCGCAACAGAAAGCTGCCGCTGCCATCGAGGCCGGTCGTTTTGTCGATGAGATCACCCCGATCCTGATCCCGCAGCGCAAAGGCGATCCGGTGGCGTTCAAGGTCGACGAGCTGCCACGCGGCGACACTACCGCCGAATCCCTGGCCAAACTGCGCCCTGCTTTCAAAAAGGACGGCAGCGTCACCGCTGGCAACGCTTCTTCGCTGAATGACGGCGCGGCTGCCGTGATTCTGATGAGCGCCGAAAAAGCCAAGGCCCTGGGCCTGCCGGTTCTGGCGAAAATCGCCGCTTACGCCAACGCGGGCGTTGACCCGGCAATCATGGGCATCGGCCCGGTGTCAGCCACTCGCCGCTGCCTGGACAAGGCCGGCTGGAGCATCGGCCAGCTGGATCTGATCGAAGCCAACGAAGCTTTCGCTGCGCAATCGCTGGCGGTGGCCAAGGATCTGCAATGGGATCTGGACAAGGTCAACGTCAACGGCGGCGCCATCGCTCTCGGTCATCCGATCGGTGCATCGGGCTGCCGTGTGCTGGTGACTCTGCTGCATGAAATGATCAAGCGTGACGCGAAAAAGGGTCTGGCGACCCTGTGCATCGGCGGCGGTCAAGGCGTGGCCCTGGCGCTGGAACGCGCTTAAGAGCAAAGAGGTTCAACAGCGGGCGGCGGATCCACGACATCCACTGCCCGTTGGCAACAAACCCGGTACGACTCACGTCGCACCGGGTATTTTTTTGCCTGAAGGTCAGGCGAACTTCACCAGATTCAGCACCGGCAACGGGCCGCCCGGGAACTGCACCAATCGTGCCCCCACGCTCAACTCGCCCAGATCGATACCGAAGAAGCCGAGCTGATCAATCAGCGCGCCGACTTCTGCCTTGGCCTGCGCATCATCCCCGGACAGGAACAACACACGCTTGCCGCCCTCCGACGCCGGATCCGCTTCCAGCAAACGCGCCAGCAAGTGGTTGAACGCCTTGACCACCCGCGCGCCCGGCACCCATTCGGCGAACACTTCGCTGGACGGCCGCCCCTGCAAATCCACCGGTTTGAACGATGGCGCTTCAATCGAGTTGTTGGCATCGATGACGATCCGCCCGGTAAAGTCCGGCAGCCCGGCCAGTGCCGTCGGCAATTTCGACCAGTTCACCGCGACCAGCACAATGTCCTGGGCGGCGGCTTCTTCACGGGTAACGGCGCGGGCGGTCGGGCCGAGTTCTGCGACCAGTTCCGACAAGGTGTCCGGCCCGCGACTGTTGGCGATGACCAACGGGATGCCCTGACGTGACAAGGCTTTGGCAAACGCTGAACCGATGGCGCCAGCGCCGATGATTCCGATAGTGCTCATGGTGCTCTCCTCAAAGTGGGGTAAGACTCGAAACGAATCTTGCGCTTGCCATTCCCACTTGATTAGCCGGTAATGCCTTGAATTATCTTCAAGCATCGCTATCAGGTCGACCCCATGGAAACCCTCGCCAATCTTGAATCCTTCGTCAGCAGCGCCGAGACCGGCAGCTTCTCGGCCGCCGCTCGGTTGCTGGCGCTGACTCCGGCGGCGGTCAGCCGCAACGTGGCGATTCTTGAACGCAACCTCGGCGTGCGGCTGTTTCAGCGCTCGACCCGCAAGCTGTCGCTAACCGAGGCCGGTGAAGGCTTTCTGGCAAGTATCGGCGGCAATCTCGATGCCTTGCAGGCAGCGATTGCGACGGTGGCGACCGAGCGCGGCGAGCCGGCGGGTGTGCTCAAGATCAGCCTGCCGCCGACGTTTGGCATCGATCATATGCTGCCGCTGCTGCCGGAGTTTCTGGCGCGCTATCCGCTGATTCGCCCGGAATGGCACTTCGAGAATCGTCAGGTGGATTTGATCGCCGAGGGCTACGACGTGGCGATCGGCGGCGGATTCGAACTGACACCCGGCGTGGTCGCCCGGCCATTGTCGTCCGCCGAAGTGCTGGCGGTGGCGTCACCGGCGTATCTGGCCGGACGCGCCCTGCCGCAACATCCGGCCGATCTCGCCGATCACCACGGCATCGTCATGCGCGGCCTGCGCACCGGGCGCCTGCGCCAATGGCAGATGCACAACGAAACAGGCGAACAGGCCAGCGCCCTGCTCAACCCGAACATCGTGCTGAATGACCCGATGGCCATGCGCACCGCTGCGCTGCTGGGTCTGGGCGTGACGATGCTGGTGCTGCCGGATGTCAGCGCGCAGATCGAACGCGGTGAGCTGGTGCGGCTGCTGCCCGACTGGCAGTGCGATGCCGGGGCGATTTCGCTGTACTACCCGAGCCGCACTTTGCTTCCGGCCAAGACCCGGGTGTTCATTGATTTTGTGGTTGAGGCGTTTGGCTCATGATCGTAATGATCGCCCCACGCTTCATGCATGATCGTTCCCACGCTCTGCGTGGGAATGCAGCCGGGGACGCTCTGCGTCCCATTGGAGCGCGGAGTGTCGGGCCGATCACACCGGCTACGCGGCCAGTTGCAGAATCAGCCAGGCATTCGCCCCACTGATCACTACAAACAACCCCCACGCGAGAACCTTGGTTGGCAACCGATTCACAAACGGCCCCATCAGCCGATTGTCGTTGGTCATGCGAATCAGCGGATACAGCGCAAACGGCAGTTGCAGGCTCAACACCACCTGGCTCAGCACCAGCAACTTGCCCACCGCGCCGTCGCCCATCAGCCACACGCCGATGAATGCCGGGATCAGCGCCAGCCCGCGGGTGATCAGGCGCCGCTGCCAGCAAGGGATTCGCAGGTTCAGATAGCCTTCCATGATCACTTGCCCGGCGATGGTGCCGGTGAAGGTCGAACTCTGCCCCGACGCCAGCAGCGCCACGCCGAACAGCACGCTGGCCAGCGCGCCGCCCACCAGTGGGTCGAGCAAGTGATAGGCGTCCTGGATGTCGACCACGTCGGTGTGTCCGGACTGATGAAAGGCTGCCGCCGCGAGAATCAGGATCGCCGCGTTGACCAGCAACGCCAGCGCCAGCGAACCAATGGTGTCGATGCGCGCCAGTTTCACCGCGTCTTGCTTGCTGGCCAGATCCTTGCCGATCAGTCGCGTCTGTACGATCGAAGTGTGCAGGTAAAGATTGTGCGGCATCACCGTGGCCCCGAGGATGCCAATGGCCAGATACAACGGCGCGGCATCGCTGATCGCCGACAGCGACGGTTTGAAGCCTTGGGCGACGTCCGGCCAGTACGGTTTGATCAGCAACAGCTCGACGAAGAAACACGCGCCGATGGTGCCCACCAGCACCAGCATGATCGCCTCGAGCCGGCGGAAACCACGGTTTTGCAGGGCCAGCACCAGCAACGTATCGAATGCGGTCAGGGCGATGCCGAACGTCAGCGAACAGCCCAGCAACAGGTGAAACGCCAGCGCACAGCCGAGCACTTCAGCCAGGTCAGTGGCAATGATCGAGATTTCCGCCAGCACCCATTGCAGCCGCGCCGTCGGAGTGCTGTAGCGTTCGCGGGACAACTGCGCCAGATCGCGTCCGGTGGCGATGCCCAATCGCGAGCACAGGCATTGCACGACCATGCCCGCCAGACTCGCCAGCAACACCACGAACAACAGGCTGTAGCCGAAGCGCGAACCGGCCTCGATGGCGGTGGCCCAGTTGCCCGGATCCATGTAGCCGATCGACACCAGCAAACCGGGGCCGGCAAAGCGCAGCACGCGTTTGAAGAACGAGGCGTTGGGATCGACCGGGACACTGCCGGCCACCTCCGGCGGGCAGAACGGCGCCGTGGCAATTTTGGGCAAGCTGAATTTCACGCACACATCCAGAAACAAGTCGAAAGACGCAGCTTAGACGTTTCAGTCGACGTGCCCAAGCGCAGATGTGCTGCGATCAGGGTTTGGCAGTACCCAGCAGTTGCTGGCGCAGCTCGGGACTGCGCGTGCGCGGGTCGAGCCAGATGTCGAAAAACGCCCGGGCAAACTGCGGATCATCGATTTCATGCTGCAACTGTTGGCCGACAAAGAACCGCGCGCCTTGCCCCGGCAGAAACACCCCGGTGATCCGTGTGCCGGCCTGCACGTCGACGAACGATTGCTGCATCTGGGTTTGCCACACGGCCAGTTGCACCGGGCTGAGGGAAGCACCGGCCAGACGCCTGATCTCATCGACGCTGGCCTTCACCAGGTCATCGCGGGAAATGGAGCGCCGGTAGATCAGCTCAAGGGCAAAGGGCTGTCCGTCGGCCAGCGGTCGCGCCGCGCTCCACAACCGGGCGTTGTAGACGTCGAAACCGAACACGCTGAAATCGCCGGTGCCGATGATCTGTGCGCCGGGCACCGCGTCCTGCCAACTGGCCCAGGTGGGGGTCAGCAACAAGGCCCACAAGCCGATCCCGCAGCATCCACGCAACACCTTCGGTGTACTGCTCATCGCGGCATCGACTCCGGTAAACCCTGAGACTCAGAGCATAGTCCGCTATCGCTCCCGGCATTTTGTATACATGTTTTGCATGCATATGCAGCAATCCGCTAACGACAATGCTAACGTGGCCCTCATTCAACCCCACGGAGACACCTGCGTGCTGATCCTCAAACTGCTGCTGATTCCCGGTTTTTTGCTGCTGATTTCCCTGGCCGGGAAGCGTTGGGGCCCCAGCGTTGCCGGTTGGCTGTCGGGATTGCCGGTGGTGGTCGGGCCGATTCTGTTTTTCCTCGCCATCGAGCAAGGGCCGGCGTTTGCCGCGCAATCGGCGGTCGCGGCGCTGTCGGCCATGTTTGCGATGATCGCGTTTTGCGTCACTTATGCGCAGGTGGCGCAGCGGGCGAACTGGCCGCTGGCATTGGTGGTTTCCTTATCGGTCTGGGCCGTGCTGGCGCTGATTCTGTCGCTGATTCCGGCCTCTCTGCCGTTCTCGATTGCCGCCGCTGCGACTGCCCTTCTTGCTGCGCCGTACCTGTTTCCCAAGGTCCAACCGGTGGTCAGCGGCCCGGCGCCGAAGTCCGACAAACTGGTGTGGCGGATGATCGCCGGGGCGGCGTTGACGCTGGTGGTAACCATGCTGGCCAGCACCGTCGGCGAGCGCTGGAGTGGATTGCTCGCGGTATTCCCGGTTCTGGGCAGCGTGATGGCGGTGTTTTCCCAACAGACCCGTGGTCCGGCGTTCACCGCTGCGTTGTTGCGGGCAACGGCGACGGGGATGTATTCGTTTTCGGCGTTCTGCCTGGTGTTGGCGCTGACAGTCCCAAGCCTGGGCTTCGGCGGTTTCGTGGTGGCCGTGGCCGTTTCGGTGGCGATGCTGGGCGTCACCAGGCAGTTGCTGGCCAAACCCGCGCCGGCACCGTCGCCGAACTGAGCCCGCCCGGACAAACCGCTCTGGAGTGCCGGGTGTGCTCCGTGGGATGATCGCCGCCCAAGCGCGACCATCCCTCGGAGATTCGAATGTCATTGCTTAGCAAGAAAGTCATCGTCCTGTTGCTGGCGGCGGTGGCCGGTTTCGGCGCCATCAATGCTCAGGCAGCCAAGGCCAAAGAGAAGGCTGTCACCGAGAAAGTCTCGATGCTCGACGGCAAATTCAGTTTTGTCCTGCCCAAGGGCTTTGTCGGCGACCCGCTAGCGGCCGGCCCGACCGGTGCCAAGGGCACCATGTACAGCAACGATGCCACCAAGACTGTGGTCATCGTCGCCGAAAACCAGATTCCCGAAGGCAACAACGTCAAGGACAACGACAGTACGTTCCTCGACGGCACCGTCTCCGATTTCATCGACGCCCAGCGCAAAGCCCTGCCGGACTTCAACAAACTCAGCGAAAAGAGCCTGACCCAGAAAGGCAATGGCCTGGGCCTGCGTCAGGTCGACAGCACCGCCACCCAGGGCGGCGGCCAGACTCTCAATACCACGTTGCTGGCCGGTTCCGGCACGCGCATGGCGCTGGTCCAGGTGATTTCCCGGGCCAGCGACAAGAGCGGTCACGAGGCATTGGTGAAAACCATCCTCAAGGAAAAGTGATTTTCAGGGATTGAGTTTCTGCAACCAGTCGTTCAAATCCCGAAGCTCGGCCGCGCTGATGCTGTGGCCGACGCCGGGATAGGCATGAAATTGCGGTTTGTACGACAGCTTCTGCAACAACGCATCGGCCTCGGTGCCACCGCTGTACGGCACCCGGTCATCCGCCGTGCCGTGACCGATGAAGATTTCCAGCGGCGGATGCTGTTGCTCTGACTTCAGCTCGCCCTTGAGCACCGGCAACACCCGCCCGCTCAACGCGGCAATGCCACCCACTGCCGCCGGCTGCCGCAGCCCGACCTCGTAGGTCATCATCGCGCCCTGGCTGAAACCGATCAGGTACACCTTCTCCGGTTGCGCGTGATATTTCTGCGCCGCAGCGGCGATAAAGGCCCGCAGTTTCTGGCTGCTGGCCTTCAGATCGTCGGTCTCGCCGTTGTAGGCCCCTTCGCCTTTCTTGCGAAACCACTGAAAACGCCCTTCCCCCAACGCCATCGGTGCCTGCACCGACAGGTAGTTGTACTGCTTGGGCAGCTGAAATTTCATACCGATCAAGTCTGCTTCGTTGCTGCCATAGCCATGCAGGAAAATCACCAGCGGACGCTGTTCGGCGTCCGGGTGCACCTGGGCCAGGTAGTTGAGCGGCAGATCGTTTTGCAACGAGGTCTGAGCCTGAACGGCAGTGGACGCGAGCAGCGTCAACAGCGCAAACACCTTCAACATAAGCTTTCCTTCACACTGTGCAGGGTTCGGGGCAGAGCCTAACACTGTGATCCGGAGGATGGGGTGTCAGTCGTTGATCAGCTTTCCAACTCGAATCGGCTCGCGCCCCGCCACTTTCGCCTGCCAGATACCCGGCTGGGTGTAGCGTCCGCGATCGATGGCGAACAACACACCGCTGGTGCCGGCACGCACGGTGGTCACGCGGTCGTTCAGCGGATCGACCACTTCGAACAGCGCATCGCCGCGCTCGACCCATTCACCGGCATCGCGCAGGAAACTCACCACGCCATGATGCGGTGCGAACAGGTATTCGGTGCCTTCGAACGGCATGCCTTCACAGCATTCGTCCGGCGCTTTCGGCCAATCGCCGCTGATGAAACCCTGCTCGGCCAAAAAGCCCAGGATCGCCTCGCAATTGGCCTGGGCCTGATCGACGCGGGTGTCGCCCATGCTGCCCAACTCAAGGGTGGTGGCGAGGTTGGCCGGCGGAATCGCCGCGTTCGGGAAGGCCCGAGCCAGGCGCAACCACGGCGAGGAGCAGGATTCGTCGAACGAGCTGCCGCCGGAATCTTCACACAGCAGCGCCACGCCAGCCTTCAGGCGTGCGGCGAGGGATTGCCACTGCGGCCAGTGCTGCGGCAGTGCGTAAATATGAATCGCGGCGTCGAAATCGCAATGCAGATCGAGGGTGAAGTCGGCCTCGCAGGCGTGGCGCAGCAACAGGCGGTGCAGCGCTTCCAGTTGCGAGGCCGGGGCTGGCAGTTCGTCGAGGACCTGGCCCATGGTCTGGCGGATCAACGCAATGTTGGCTTGGGCATCACCACCCAACTGACTCCCGATGCGCTCGGCCACCGGCGCACTGAGTTCGACGAAGGAGCGGTTGAAGTTCTTGCCGCTGCCCAGCTCGAAACGCCCCATGTGGCTGCCTTGCAGGTGCTGATCGAGGCCGATCGGGTTGGCCACCGGCACCAGTTCGATCACGCCTTGCAACTGACCGTTGCTTTCCAGCTCGGCCAGGCGCTTTTTCAGTTCCCACGCGGTGCGCATGCCCGGCAGTTCATCGGCGTGCAGGCTGGCCTGGATGTAGACCTTGCGCGGGCCGGCGCCGTAACGGAACACGCTCAGGGAACGTTCGCTGCCCAAGTGGCTCCAGGGCAGAAGATGGTCGATGCGTTGCATGGGGTACTCCGGGAATTCTGTGGTCGTTGCCGGGGCAATGACTGCATTGAAAATGTGCTGACAGGATAAATCACGGGCGAAAAAAAAGTGGCCACCGCGCAAACGGGGCCACTTTTTTCTACGGCGTATTAATGGCCGTACACGTCAAAGTCGAAGTACTTGTCCTGCACTTGCTTGTACTTGCCGTTGGCGCGGATTTCGTTGATGGCGGTGTTGAATTTCTCCGCCAGCTCGGTATCGCCTTTACGCACCGCAATACCGGCGCCACCGCCGAAGTACTTGGCGTCTTCGTAGGTCGGGCCGACGAATTCGAAGCCTTTGCCGGCGTCGGTTTTCAGGAAACCGTCGCTCAGGTTGACCGAGTCGGCCAGCATCGCGTCGATACGACCGGACACCATGTCCAGGTTGGCTTCCTGCTGCGAGCCGTAACGCACCAGTTCGATCCCGGCCGGCACCAGCACTTCGGTGGCGTAACGGTCGTGGGTACTGGCACGCAGCACGCCGACTTTCTTGCCTTTGAGTTCGACCAGCGGGTCTTTCACGCCCGAGCCTGCCTTCATCACGAAGCGCGCCGGGGTATGGTAGTACTTGATGGTGAAATCGACGTTTTTCTTGCGGTCGTCAGTGATGGTCATCGAGGACAGGATCGCGTCGATCTTCTTCACTTTCAGCGCCGGGATCAGGCCGTCGAATTCTTGCTCGACCCAGGTGCATTTGACTTTCATCTGCTCACACAGCGCATCGCCGATGTCCACGTCGAAACCGGCCAGTTTGCCGTCAGGGGTTTTCATCGAGAATGGCGGGTAACCGGCTTCGATACCGATACGGATCGGTTTGGCGTCTTCGGCCACGGCGGTCAGGGACAACATCGACAGTGCCAGGGCACCGAACATAACCAGCTTTTTCATTTATTACTCCCGTGTGCGGAGGCTTTTATTGGCAGCTTTCGATTGTCAGGTTCGGCCTTGGGCTGTGTAGCGCAAAGAAACCGAAGTGGCCGGCAGTCTATGGCGGCGCGCACGGGGCAAATTGTGTTTAAGCGACAAATACTTACAGAAAATCGGCGAGTGCCATCACGTGCGAAGAGTGTGCGCCAGAGCGGTGCAAGGGTTGTAGGACAAAGCCGACAAAAGGTGCCGCCGAAGCGGCAACCCTCCGGCTATCAGCAATCGCAGGCGATCGGCGCGGCGGCGACGCGCGGTGTCGCAACACTCAGCTGAAAGCCTTCATCGAGCCAGCCGGTCACCCCGCCGATCATCTCCTTGACCGGATAACCCAGCGCCGCCAGCTTCACCGCGGCCTTGTTGGCGCCATTGCAGTGAGGGCCGGCGCAATAGACCACGAACAGGGTGTTTTTCGGGTAGTCCGCCAGCCCTTCCGCCGTCAGCAACCGCCCCGGAATATTGATCGCCCCCGGCACGTGACCGCGCTCGAAGGCCAGCGGCCCGCGCACGTCCACCAGCACAAAGTCGACTTCGCCGGATTCCTGGCTGCTGAAGACGTCGGAACAATCGGTTTCGAAGGTCAGACGGTTGCTGAAATGCATCAGGGCAATCGCCGAAGGGGCGGCAGGAATTTCGCGAACCAGGCTGGGCATGTTGAATCACTCCTTTGTCTGTGGGGATGAACAGACTTTATCGAGCCGCCGCTTGCCGCTACAGTGGCGCACAAGACACTCACCGGGAATTTTCCGCCAAATGCCTGATTCACCTGGATTGGTCGCGATTCTGGCCTACGACGGCCTCTGCACATTCGAGTTCGGCATCGCCGTGGAGATCTTCGGCCTGGCCCGGCCGGAGTTTGATTTCCCGTGGTACGAGCACTGCATCGCCGCCGTCGATCAAGGCCCGATGCGCGCCATGGGCGGGATTCAGGTGCTGGCCGATGGCGGTCTTGAGCTGTTGGCGGATGCACGCACCATCATCATTCCCGGCTGGCGCGACCGCAGTGCGCCAGTGCCGGAGGCCTTGCTCGAAGCATTGCGTGATGCCCATTCACGCGGTGCCCGGTTGCTGTCGATCTGCTCGGGCGTGTTTGTGCTGGCGGCCAGCGGCCTGCTCGACGGGCACGGCGCCACCACTCACTGGCGCTACACCTCGGAGCTGGCCGAGCGCTTCCCGGCCATCGATGTCGACCCGGACGTGCTTTACGTCGATTCCGGCCAATTGATTACTTCGGCCGGCAGCGCGGCCGGGATCGACGCCTGCCTGCACCTGGTGGCGCGGGACTTCGGCACCCAGATCGCCAACTCGGTCGCGCGACGGCTGGTGATGTCGCCGCAGCGCACCGGCGGTCAGGCGCAATTCATTCCGACACCGGTCAGCCCAACGCCGCGCAGCGACCTGTCGCGCGTGATGCAGTGGGCCCGCGAGCGCCTGCACGAACCGCTGGAAGTGCGCGATCTGGCCAGCGAAGCGGCGATGAGCGAACGCACCTTCCTGCGCAAATTTACCGAAGCCAGCGGCCAGTCACCCAAGGCCTGGCTGCAACACGAGCGTCTGGCCCGGGCCCGGGAATTACTGGAAAGCACACCGCAGAACACCGAGCAGATCGCCCTGCGCTGTGGCTATCGCTCGGTGGAAAGCTTTCGTGTGGCGTTTCGCAGCGTGGTCGGGGTGCCGCCGTCGGTGTATCGCGAGCGCTTCGGTCGCGAGATCAAGGCTTGCGCAACAGATAAGTGTCCATGATCCAGCCATGCTCGGCCCGGGCAGCCTTGCGCACCCGTTCGATCTCATCGGCAACGTCGCCGAGCTTGCCATGGATGAGGATTTCGTCCGGCGTGCCGAGGTAGGCACCCCAGTAAATCTCTGTCTCCTGATCCGCCACCTGGTGGTAGGAATCTTCAGCGTCGAGCATCACCACCAGACTGTCCGTGTCACTCACCTGCCCCGCCGCCAGGCGCCGGCCGGTGGTGATTTCAATCGAGCGGCCGATGGTGTTCAACGGCACCTTGTGTTGTGCCGCCAGGGCCTGAACGCTGGTGATGCCGGGAATGACTTCGAATTCAAACGCACATCGCCCCGAGGCCAGAATCGCCTGCAGAATACGAATCGTGCTGTCGTACAACGCAGGATCCCCCCACACCAGAAAACCGCCGCACTGCCCGTCAGCCAATTCGTCATTGATCAGCCGTTCGAAGGTTTGTTGCTTGGCGCGGTTCAGATCATCGACGCTTGCGCTGTAGTCCACACCGCGCTCGCGCTCAGGGCTGTGGGCTTCGGCGAAACGGTAGGTACGATCGGTGATGTAGCGCTCACAGATTTCTCGCCGCAGGTCGATCAGCTTGTCCTTGCTCTGGCCCTTGTCCATCAGGAAAAACACGTCCACCCGGTTCAACGCCTTCACCGCCTGCATCGTGATGTAGTCCGGGTTGCCGGCACCGATGCCGATCACCAGCAATCGCTTCATTACTCTGCTCCTTCCAGATTCATGCCGGACAAGCGTAGCCGCCAGCGCCCGGTAAACCGCAGATCGACCACCGCCAGCGGCTCGACGTCGATGCTGTGAAACGCCTCGCCCTGCACGACCTGCATCAACGCAGCACGAATCACGAACGGATGGGTGATCGCCACCACGTGTCCCTGCGTGGCTTGCAGTGAAACCAGCCACGCAGCCACCCGTTCACGCAGTTGCGCCACCGACTCACCGCCATGGGGTGCGGCGTGCGGATCTTCGAGCCAGGCTTGCAATGCCTCGGGTTCGTTTCGTTGCAAATCCTTGATCGACTGACCCTGCCAGCGTCCCCAGTCGCAATCACGCAGGGCCTCGTCGATGCGTACCTCAGGGCCAAACCACGCCGCCGTCTGGCGGGTGCGCAGCTCCGGGCCGCAAATCAGGCGCGAAGCGGAGTCGAAACGCGAAGCCAGCGAGCAGGACGCCAGCGCCGTTTCTTCAACAGCTTCGTTCGTAGGAAAACACGCCAATTTTTGTGCGACTGTTCTGGCATGGCAGATCAATGTCAAACGGGTGGTCTGCACGGGAAGTCACTCGGCTGGAAAACAGGACGGTCATCGGCGTAATCGCGGATAGAGCGGCAATTGTGCCGTAAACCGGGATGCTCCGGGCAAGTCGATTGGGTGATCCGAGCGTGTGAAAGCGGCAATGTCTGACACCGTAATGGGCAATGGACTACAAGACTGATCGACATCCGTGTAACCCTTGCGTTACGGGCTTCCCGCCCCATTTTGGGGCTTGGTTTAAACGCCGAAAAATTCGCTAGACATGTAGCGTCAGTTACATAAATACTGTTTTAACGGATTGTGAAGCGAATTCAACACCCCATCCAGCAGGATCCCGGATGCCCCCTTTAAGAGACCTGATCACCGACCCCGGCCTTGACCTGACGCCGTCGGAGCGCAAAGTCGTTCGCGCCTTGCTCGATCAGTATCCACGCAATGGGCTTGGCCCGATGGCGCGCCTGGCCGAACATGCCGGCGTCAGCGATCCGACCATCGTGCGGCTTGTGAAAAAGCTCGGCTTCGGTGGTTACGCCGAATTCCAGGACGCCCTGCTCAGCGACATGGACCATCGCCTGCGCTCGCCTCGCACGCTGTTGCAGCCACGCTCGCATCAGAATAAAGACGATGCCTGGAGCCATTATCTGGCTCACAGCCACAACCTGCTGGCCGAAACCCAGGCCCTGACCCAACCGGAAGACGTGCGAATTCTGGCCGACTGGCTGCTCGACACCCGGCATCAGGTCTACTGCTTCGGCGGGCGCTTCAGCAGTCTGATGGCGACTTACCTGCTCAATCATTTGCGCTTGCTGCGCCCCGGTTGCTTTGCACTGGAAGACAACGCGCAACTGCCGGATCGCCTGTTCGACCTGCAACGCCAGGACGTGGTGCTGGTGTTCGACTATCGCCGCTACCAGACCCAGGCCTTGCGCGTGGCGAGCGCGGCGAAGAACAGCAACGCTCGCGTCGTGTTGTTCACCGACATCTATGCCTCGCCGCTGCGCGAACTGGCCGACATGATCATCAGCGCTCCGGTGGAGTCGGCCTCGCCGTTCGACACCATGGTCCCGGCGCTGGCCCAGGTCGAGGCATTGATTGCCTGCCTGACCCTGCGTTGCCCGGACCTGGCCGATCGCCTGGAAGGCATCGATGCCCTGCGCAACGACTTCGACACCCATTTGCTGGAGGATAAATAAGGATGTTCAGCCTTCCCCATCGCTCGCCACGGGACCTGCCGTTTGTCACCGATCACACCGCCCTGTTGCTGGTGGACATGCAGCGCGCCTGGCTCGAACCACAGTTCGACCCGCACCTCGAAGGCCCGGATGCCGCGTACTTCCTCAACCGCACGCGCTCGCAAGTGGTGCCCAATCAAGTCCGACTGCTCAACGCCTTCCGCGATGCACGGCAGAACGTGCTGCACACCCTGATCGAAAGCCTGACCGCCGACGGCCGTGACCGCTCGCTGGATCACAAGCTGTCGGACATGCACCTGCCCAAGGGCAGCCCGCAGGCACAGGTCATCGCCGAACTGACCCCGGTGGAAAACGAAATCGTGCTGCCGAAGACTTCGTCCGGGGTCTTCAACTCGACCAACATCGACTACGTGCTGCGCAACCTTGAAACCCGTCACCTGATCATCGCCGGCATCGTCACCGACCAATGCGTGGACATGGCCGTGCGTGACGCCGCTGACCGTGGCTACCTCGTCACTCTGGTGGCGGACGCCTGCGCGACCTACACCGAAGCACGCCACGACGCCTGTCTGAATGCGATCAAGGGCTACTGCTGGATCACCGACACCGACACCGTGCTCGGCCGGTTGCAGGAGATGCAGCCATGAGCGAACGCCTGTCGCCGTTGCCGATGACCACCATCGTCACAACCGACCTGATCGGCATCACCCGTGGCCGTTCGTTTCCCACCGATGAGCTGGAGCATTATCAGGCCGCCGGTTGTGGTTGGGTGCCGGCCAACAGCGCGCTGACGCCGCAGGACATCATCGCTTCGACCAGTCCGTGGGGCGCTTATGGCGACCTGCGGCTGATTCCCGATCTGGCCAGCCGCGTCACCGTCGGCAACGGTCCGGACGCCGCAGCGCCAGCGCTGGATTTCATCCACGGTGACATCCGCGAGACCGATGGCCGGCCATGGGCAGCCTGCCCGCGCACCCTGTTGCGCAACGAGGTCGAGCGCTATCGTGATGAACTCGGCTTGCAGGTCAACGCCGCGTTCGAACACGAATTCAATCTGCACGCCGGGTTTGCCGAACACCTGGCGTTTTCGCTGGAAGCCCAGCGCCAGGGCGCCGAATTCGGTGGCTGGCTGCTCAGCGCGTTGCGCGCCGGTGGCGTCGAGCCGGAAATGTTCCTGCCCGAATACGGCAAGCATCAATACGAAATCACCTGCCGCCCAACCCTAGGCGTGGCGGCGGCGGATCGCGCGGTCAACGTGCGCGAGATCACCCGCGAAATCGCCCGGCAGATGGGTCTGGATCTGAGCTTTGCGCCAAAAACCGCTGCCGACGCGGTGTGCAACGGCGTGCACCTGCACATCAGCCTCCTCGATCTGGCCGGTCAGCCAATGCTTTACGACGCCGGCACCAGCAATGGTCTGTCGACCCTCGGCCAGCACTGGGCGGCGGGCGTGCTGCATTACTTGCCGGCACTGTGTGCGTTCACTGCACCGACGCCGGTGTCGTATGAGCGTTTGCAACCGCATCACTGGAGCGCGTCCTACGCCTGCCTCGGACAACAGAATCGCGAAGCGGCGCTGCGCATCTGCCCGACCGTGAGCCTGGGCAACAAGCCCGTGGCGAAGCAATACAACCTGGAATTCCGCGCCATGGACGCCACCGCCTCGCCGCATCTGGCAATGGCCGCGCTGCTGATCGCCGGACGCCTGGGGATCGAGCAACGTCTGGCGCTGAACGCGATCACCGATGAAATCCCTGATTCACTCAACGACGAACAACGCAAGGCCCGGGGCATCGTTGCCCTGCCCGCCTCCCTGGCCCAGGCACTGGATTGCCTGCGTCGCAGTGAAGCGCTGGTCGAAGCGCTGCCAAGCGCGTTGCTCGAAACCTTTTTCGCCCTTAAAACCGAGGAACTGGCGCTGACGGAACAGCTCTCGCCCGCTGATCTATGTGAGCACTATGCACGCCTGTACTGAATCCGCCGAGCTTGGGTTGTACACCCGACCGGTCTACAACCTGAGCCGTGAAGATTCGACGCACCCGCTGATTCTGGTGTGCGAACACGCCAGCCGCTACATCCCCGAGGCCCTGAACAATCTGGGCCTGGATGACACGGCCGCGCGCGAACACATCGCCTGGGACATCGGTGCCCTGGCGCTGGCCGAGCAACTGTCGGAGCAACTGGGTGCGACGCTGCTGAGCGCCAACTATTCGCGCTTGCTGATCGACCTCAACCGCCCCCGGCATGCGCCCGACAGCATCCCGGCCCAGAGCGAGATCTATCAGGTGCCGGGCAACCGCGAGCTCGACGAAGCCACCCGCGAATACCGTCGCCAGTGCCTGTTCAAGCCGTTTCACACGCGGCTGCAACAACTGATCGATGCACGTCTGGCCGAAGGTCGGCCGGTGCGGGTGGTAGGGATTCACAGTTTTACCCCGGTGTACTACGGCCAGCCACGTGAGCTGGAAGTCGGCGTGCTGTTCGGTCAGGCCCGGGCCTACGCCCAGCGGATGCTCGACGGTCTGGAACGACACCCGCTGAAAGTCGCCGGCAACCAGCCGTACAAGATCGACCCGCTGGGCGACATGACCGTGCCGGTGCACGGCGATGCCCGGGGCCTGGAGTCGGTGTTGATCGAAGTGCGCAACGACCTGTTGCGTAGCCCGGAAGCGGTAACCCGCTGGGCGGATTATCTGGCTCCATTGCTGTAAGGATTGTTGTAACCACTGCTGACGCTGTAAACGACGGACCGATATAACAACTAAAACGACCGATTGGCTGACAAGGAGTTGCGCTTCATGGAAATAGAAGAGTTCGGCTACAAACAGGAGTTGAAACGTAGCCTGACACTGACCGATCTGGTGGTGTACGGGATGATCTTCATGATCCCCATCGCCCCGTTCGGCGTGTATGGCTACGTCAACGCGGAGGCACCGGGGATGGTGCCTCTGGCGTACATCATCGGCATGGTGGCGATGGTCTTCACCGCGCTGAGTTACGGCAGCATGGCCCGGGCCTTTCCGATTGCCGGATCGGTGTATTCCTACGCGCAACGGGGCCTGAATCAACACGTCGGTTTCATCGCCGGCTGGCTGATGCTGCTCGATTACCTGCTGATTCCGCCGCTGCTTTATGTATATGCGGCGATGGCGCTCAACCATTTGTATCCGGACATCCCGAAAGTCGGATTCATCCTGGCGTTCCTGGTCAGCGCGACCTTCGTCAACCTGCGTGGCATCACCTTTACCGCTCGCATGAACATTGTGTTCCTGCTGGCGCAGCTTGTTGTCCTGGGGATTTTCCTGTTCTACGCCTGGAATGCCCTGCACAACGGTGGCGGCAACGGCCAACTGACCTTGGCGCCGCTGTATCACCCGGAAACCTTCAACTTCGCCCTGCTGATGCAAGCGGTGTCGATTGCGGTGCTGTCGTTCCTCGGTTTCGATGCAATCTCCACCCTCGCCGAAGAGATCAAGGGTGATCCGGGCCGCAGCGTCGGCAAAGCGGCACTGATCACGCTGGTGGTGATGGGTGTGATTTTCGTCGCGCAAACCTGGATCGCTACCGATCTGGCAGCCGGCATGGGCTTCAAGTCCGCCGACACCGCGTTCTATGAAATTGCCGAAATCGCCGCTGGCAGCTGGCTGGCAACCTTGACCGGCGTGGCCACGGCTCTGGCCTGGGGCGTGGCGGTGGCGATCACTTCACAAGCGGCGGTCTCGCGCCTGCTGTTCGGCATGGCCCGCGACGGCAAGCTGCCGAAAGTGCTGGCCAAGGTGCACCCGAAACACAACACGCCGTACCTGAGCATTTATCTGGTGGCCGTGCTGTCGCTGGTGATCTGCTACCTGTTCATCAATTCGGTGGACACCCTGACTTCGCTGGTCAACTTCGGCGCCCTGAGCGGCTTCATGCTGCTGCACCTGACCGTGATCAACTACTACTGGCGTCGGCAGAAGTCCGGCCAGGTGATCCGTCACCTGATCTGCCCGGTGATCGGCTTCATCATCGTCGCGGCCATCATGTACAACATGGGCGTCGATGCACAGAAACTCGGCCTGATCTGGATCGCACTGGGTCTGGTGTACCTGTTCTTCCTGAACAAGCTCGGCGCCAGTACCGCGCTGCCTGACCCGAGCAATGGCTGACAAGAAAAAGAGCGGCGTCTGACAACAAATCAGGCGACCGCCGCTTTAACGCGTGGAAACCGACAGTGATAGTCAGGTTCGGCGAATGGGCCGAACCTTTTGATACAGGAGTGCATCCATGCTGGTCTTACGTCCAGTCGAGCCAAACGACCTGCCTCAATTGCAACAATTGGCGCGCGACAGCCTGGTGGGCGTCACATCCCTGCCGGACGACAGCGAACGCCTGGGCGAAAAAATCGCCGCGTCCTGCGCCTCGTTCGACAGCGATGCGGCGGCTCAGGGCCCGGAGAACTACTTCTTCGTGCTGGAAGACATCGACAGCCATCGACTGGTCGGCTGCTCGGAAATCCTCGCCACCGCAGGTTTCAACGAGCCGTTCTACAGCCTGCGCAACCGCCACTTCACCAGCGCCTCGCGGGAGCTGAACATCGAGCACGGCGTGCCGGCGCTGTCGCTGTGCCACGACCTCAGCGGGCATACGCTGCTGCGCGGTTTTCACATCGACGCAGCGCTGGTGCGCACGCCGTTTTCCGAATTGCTGTCGCGGGCACGGCTGCTGTTCATCGCCGCCCACGCGCCGCGATTTGCCGAAGCGGTGATCACCGAAATCGTCGGTTACAGCGACGAGCAAGGGCATTCACCGTTCTGGGATGCGCTGGGCAAACATTTCTTCGACCTGCCCTACGTCGAGGCCGAACGCCTGTGCGGTTTGCAGAGCCGTACGTTTCTCGCCGAACTGATGCCGCAATACCCGATCTACGTGCCGATGCTGCCGCAAGCCGCGCAGGACTGCATCGGTCGCATCCACCCGGACGGCCAGGAAGCCTTCGACATCCTTGAGCGCGAGGGTTTTGAAACCAACAGCTACATCGATCTGTTCGATGCCGGCCCGACCTTGTATGCACGCACCGCCAACATCCGTTCGATCGCGCAGAGCCAGACAGTCACGGTTCAGGAGGAACCCCTGATCGATGCTCGCGGTCGCTATCTGGTGAGCAACGATGCTCTGCATGGCTTTCGGGCGGTGGTCACCGAGCTGGATTTCCAGCCCGGTCAGCCCCTGGGGCTTGACCCGGCCCTATGCGCGGCGCTCAACGTCCGCGCTGGCGGCACGATCCGGTTGATCGCCCTGTGAACCGCGCCCCTACCCAACGACAGTGCCCGAGCAGGCGCGCAAAAGGAGTTGCAGCATGATTGTCCGTCCGGTTCAAGTCAGCGACCTGCCAGCGTTGATGACGCTGGTGCAACAGGCCGGGCCGGGGTTCACCACCCTGCCCGCCAACGAAGATCGCCTGGCCCACCGGGTACGCTGGGCTCAACGCGCCTTCGCCGAACAGGTCGAGCGGGCCGATGCCGATTACCTGTTCGTGCTTGAAGACGACGAGCAGCGAGTGGTCGGGGTCAGCGCCCTGGCCGGGGCCGTCGGCCTGCGTGAGCCCTGGTACAACTATCGGGTCGGGCTGACCGTCAGCTCGGCGCCGGACCTGGGTATTCAACGGCAGATCCCGACGCTGTTCCTCAACAACGAACTGACCGGCCAATCGGAACTGTGCTCGCTGTTCCTGCGCCACGACCAGCGCCACGGCAGCAATGGGCGTCTGCTATCGCTGGGGCGTTTGCTGTTTGTTGCCGAATTCCCGCACCTGTTCGGCGAGAAGATGATCGCCGAACTGCGCGGCAGTGCCGACGAGCAAGGCTGTTCACCGTTCTGGGACAGTCTGGGCCGGCACTTCTTCCAGATGGATTTCAGCCATGCTGACCATCTGTCCGGGCTGGGCAATAAAGCGTTTATCGCCGAACTGATGCCACGTCAGCCGCTGTACACCTGCCTGCTCACCGAACAGGCCCAGGCCGTGATCGGCCAGGCCCATCCCAACACCGAACCGGCCCTGAAAATTCTTCAGTCCGAGGGTTTCGCTCACAAAGGCTACATCGACATCTTCGACGGCGGCCCGGTGATCGAAGCACCGATCCGCAGCATCCGCACCGTGCGCGACAGCCTGGAACTGACCCTGAGCATCGGCACCCCGGACGATCAGGCGCCGCTGTGGTTGATCCACAATCGGCGCCTGGAAAACTGCCGCATCACCGTCGCGCCGGGCCGTCGGGTCGGCAGCAGTCTGGTGATCGACCGCCTCACCGCCAAACGCCTGCAATTGCAGCCGGGCAACTCGGTGCGGGCGGTGCCGCTGCCCAATCAACAGCAGCAGGCGGTGGCGGCCTGAGCGCCTCTGCCTGCAACAAGAAAGCCTGAACAGGATTTTCCTGGTTAACTTCCTCGTTAATTCGTCATGATCCTTGACCCATTGGCGTGATAGCCTTTTCACCTTCGGCGTTGACACCTTTGCTCAAGCCTTTCCATTCCTTTGTATTGGTGGAACTCGTATGACCAGGCTTTCTCATCAAGATTTGCGCCGTAACTTCCGTCAGCTGCTGGCTTCCGACACCTGCTATCACACCGCCTCGGTGTTCGATCCGATGTCCGCCCGCATCGCCGCTGACCTGGGTTTTGAAGTAGGGATTCTCGGCGGCTCGGTCGCCTCGTTGCAGGTCCTGGGCGCTCCGGACTTTGCCCTGATCACCCTCAGCGAATTCGCTGAACAGGCCACCCGCATCGGCCGCGTGGCCCAATTGCCGGTGATCGCCGACGCCGACCACGGCTACGGCAACGCGCTCAACGTGATGCGCACCATCGTCGAACTGGAACGCGCCGGCGTCGCCGCGCTGACCATCGAAGACACCCTGCTGCCGGCACAATTCGGCCGTAAATCCACCGACCTGATCACCGTCGCCGAAGGCGTCGGCAAGATCCGCGCGGCACTGGAAGCACGGGTCGATTCGGAGATGGCAATCATCGCCCGGACTAACGCCGGCATCCTGCCGAACCAGGAAATCATCAGCCGCACCAAGCAATACCAGGCCGCCGGTGCCGACGGTATCTGCATGGTCGGGATTCAGGATTTCGATCAGCTCGAGCAGATCGCCGAACACCTGACCGTCCCGCTGATGCTGGTGACCTACGGCAACCCGGCGCTGCGCGACGACAAACGCCTGGCCGAACTGGGTGTGCGCGTGACCATCGACGGCCACGGTGCTTATTTCGCGGCGATCAAGGCGACTTACGACAGCCTGCGCGAACAACGCCAGATCTTCACCCAGGCCTCGGACCTGAGCGCCACCGAACTGACCCACACTTACACCCAGCCTGAGGAATACATCCTCTGGGCCAAGGAATACATGAGCGTCAAAGAGTAACCTCGCAACACGCTACAAAGAGGCAGAGCGGCCCGACGCCATCACGAGTCCACTCGCATGGCGCCCGCCGCGAAACCGCTACACCGCTGCCTTGAAGCCTTCCTCCCGCTGTAATGCTCGCGTCTGAATCACGTTCAGAATGGCGCAGCCCTCTCGCATCAGCAGATGCACCGCGCTGGTAATGCGCGTCAGATCACAATCGGAAATGCCCTTGAGGTCGAGACTGGAAAACGTGTCTGCCAGATCGCGCACGACCACAAAACGGTGCATCGCACACGCGGCCATGTCGCTGAGTTCTTTTTGAGTATTGATGAAGAGCACCGGGGATTCGGCGTCGTAGGTGTCGATGGGGAGGTAGCGGGGGATTACTTGATCGGTCATGGTGTAACTCCAATAGAGCAACCACCGTTCGCGGCCAAGCGAAGAAGGTGGCGGCTGTGTGCGGGTTGGCCGACCGGGCAGACCACATCCGGCACACCCGAAGGTGTCCCGCGCACAGCTGCCATAAAGCGAATCCAGGCACGAGAATGTCTGGACGATGACGCTGTAGCGTTTTGCCTGCCCGACCGGCCAAGGTCGTTCGCGGAGTTTTTCCGCGAGCCCAGACTATAGGGGTCGGCACCGAAACGCGGCAACAGGGTACGTTGTAGGAAAGGTCTTGGAAAGTTGTGCGCAAAAAAGACAAGGGCTTAAGGGTTCGAAGAGCCCAAAGCACCTACATCCACGACCGCTCAGACTACGCACCAATTCACACCTTGTTTTCCAAGACTCCTTGATCTACAGTCCGAGTCATGCCAGTGACTAGGAGCATCTCCAGTCATCAAATCTGGCCTCTACAGGTGTCTAGTCTCCTTTTACGTTTGTGTGCCTTTTAGCGTTGAGCTAAGAGGCACACAAATAGTAAAACCTCCTACGCAAGCAGACAGTTTCTTGTCGTCTCATCCTCTGTCGTCAAAATAGATACGTACTTCTTTTGATCGATTACAGCTACAGATCGATTCTTTTCATCCGTACCTGATCCGAAATTTCCTACCCATCACGTCCTTAGGAAACATTTTTCCTACGTCAGGAACTCCTTCTTCTCTTTTTTTAGAAACGATTGTTTCACACGATACTTTGCGGCATATTTTGTCGAAGTCGTATTCTCGCTGCGGCAGTCTTCCCAAGGCGTAAAAAATGAACAAAAGACCTCTAAAAGAGCTGTTAGTCGCAATGCATCAGGGGAAATTCGAATTTCCTGAGTTAGACACAGGCGAGATAACCAGTCTTTACGAAACAAAAAAATACAATGATCGAGAAGTACACGTACCAAACAAAAAACTAAGAACCTTTCACTCCTTCATAAAACTGATACTTCTTGATCATCTAGATACAAATGAAGACGTTGTTTTTTCATACAGAAAAGGGGTAAATGCCGTAGATGCAGTATCTAAGCATTCCCGTAGCAAATATTTCTTTCAGACCGACATAAAAAACTTCTTCAACAGCATTGACGAAGACATGGTAAAAGAAACAATTCTCAAAAATATCGAACAATGTCCAATATCTGATATTCAAGATCACATTGAAAAAATAGTAAAAACCTTGACAGTCAACAACTCAGTACCTGTGGGTTTCTCAACCTCACCAACTCTCAGCAATGCATGCCTTATTACTTTCGACAACACTCTTCAAGAATACTGCAAAAACAACTCATTAGTTTTTTCTAGATACTCTGACGACATAATCATTTCCTCCATGGAAAAAAGCTCAATATTTGAGGCTGAAAAATACATATCGCAAAAGTTATCCGAAATTACAAAAAACAAACTCTCGATCAATGATGCAAAAAGCAAACACACTCAGACAGGGAACAAAATCAAGCTACTAGGAATGGTAATCCTTCCAAACGGAAAAGTATCCATAGACATAAAATTCAAAAAAGATACAGAAATCAAACTTCACTATTACCTCACCAACAAAGAGACATTCAAAAAAATCGTAGGATCAGACTTCGATGGCGCTATAGAAAAAATATCGGGACATCTTAACTACTACAACACAGTCGACCCCAGCTATCTCGACAAGTTAAGAAAGAAATACGGCACAACTACCGTGGATATGTTCCTTCATAAGTCGGACAAACTATAATGCTACTATCAGTCGAGCTAAAAAACATACAGCATGTTAAGAGTTTGACTTTTGGCGTTGACTTGAGTGAAAACAAGCTCACATGCATTGTAGGAAAGAACGGAATAGGAAAAACAACGCTCATCAAAGCAATCCTTAATTTCCGATCTGCGGACACCTTCTCCAAGACCACCTCATCAGGCATATTCAAAGCCGATAGCGAGGTAACATACAGGTTCGGCACTAACGAATTTCAGTTCACTTTCGACACATCGATCAACAGCCTTAACTGTAAATCAGCCATCCCTGAAGAAATAAAAAAAACTATCGATGTCGAGCTGCCAATGCCGTGTGGCCAACGATTCAACCATTTCCAAAGTATCAGCACTGCGGACAAGGACATACGAACAGCGATCATATTAGGAAGGTTTACGTACCCTCACGAACTCATTGAGTTTCTAAGCGACATCTATTCCAGTGACAAATTCAAAAATCTTGTTGAAATAAAAATAAAAAACACGAAATATTACTGCATACCACTTGAGGGTGACAGATATGTTAGAGAAGACCACCTAAGCTCAGGTGAATTCTTCCTGATCAGTTTGTACAGAAAAATCACCAACCACTGTAAGCTAATCGTAATTGATGAGATAGATATTTCGCTAGATGCGGCGACCCAAGCCCATTTAATACGGCGACTCCGCGCATTCTGCGAAACATACAAAGTAAATATTGTATGTACTACCCATTCACTCGCCCTAATGAGAACATTAAAAAACAAAGAGCTTTTCTACATGACAAACATTCATGGTGAAGGCGATATCACACCCGCCTCCTACAACTATATTAAAAGCATAATGTTTGGATTTATTGGCTGGGACAAATACATCCTGACAGAAGATGAGATGCTAAAAAATTTTCTCATCTTCATGATTTCAAAGTACTGCCCAGCTAATTTTTCCCAGTACAAAATCGTACCAATTGGAGGGGGATCAAATGTAATAAAACTACTATTGCTCAACGCAAAAGAACATTTTCTTTCCAGTCCAGAAAACGTAATCTCAATCCTGGACGGGGATCAAAAAATATACAAACACATCAAAAACTGCCCTAACACTTACTTCTTACCCTTCGATAGCGTTGAGAAGAAAATTTTCGAAGACCATAAAATCTCTGAGTTTCTACCGGACTTTAAATGTGCTGATCATATCACCACAGACAAGCACTTCTACAAAGCTATCACAGAAAACAAGTTTATTAACGACCTTGCTATATTTGAGTACCTGTGTAACACATCGGAAGAAAACATAATTCTTCTAAGCAAAGAAATTGCTTGCTTCCTATCTCAAAAACCTGACTAACATGAACACTTTATGATTCGGCTTATTACAAACAAAGCAAGCAGCCTACGTTCACGACGACTGCTTAACTCTGATATATCAAACTACTATTTCGCCAACTCCATAATCATCCGCGACAACAGATAAATCCGCGGTGCCACACTCTCCACCTCCGCGTATTCCTCCGGCGTATGAATGTTGCCGCCAACAATCCCGAACCCATCCAGCGTCGGCGTCCCAACCCCGGCCGACAAACTCGCATCCGCCGCCCCACCGCTGCCTTCTTCGGTCAACTTGCGGCCAATCTCACCGTAAATCCCCTGGGCCATCGCCATCAAACGATCCGACTCCGCCGTCTGCGGCATCGGCGGCAAGCCGCGCTGCAATGAAGTTTTCACCTCGGTGTCAGGAATCAACTTGTCCTGCGACACCCGCGCCAGATCCTTCTCGATCCGGTCGAACTCTTCCGGCACTGCCGCCCGCACGTCAGCCTTGGCCGTGGCCTGATCCGGGATCACGTTGGTGCGGTCGCCGGCCTTGAGCACGGTGAAGTTGATGGTGGTTTTCTTGGCCTCGTCGCCGAGCTTGCCCAGTTGCAGGATCTGGTGCGCCGCCTCCATCGCCGCGTTGCGCCCCAGTTCCGGTGCGACGCCGGCGTGGGCCGCCTTGCCCTTGACCTCGACCAGCGCGGTCGCGCTGCCCTTGCGCCACACCACCAGACCATCGGCCGGGCGGCCCGGTTCGAGGTTGAGGGTAACGTCATGAAGCTTGGCGGTTTTCTTGATCAGGTCGGTGGCGACGTCCGAGCCGGTTTCCTCGCTGGCATCGAGCAGGAAGGTGATTTGCGCGTAGTCCTTGAAATCGAGGTTCTTGAGGATTTTCAGCGCGTAGATGCTGGCGACGATCCCGCCCTTGTCGTCCATCACGCCCGGCCCGTAGGCGCGGCCGTCCTTGATGTGGAACGGTCGCTCGGCGGCGGAGCCTTCCTTGAACACCGTGTCCATGTGTGCCATCAGCAGGATTTTCGCCTTGCCGGTGCCTTTGAGCGTAGCGAGTACGTGGTTGGTTTTTTCCGGGGTGTTGGGCACCAGCTCGATGGTGGCGCCGAGCTTTTTCAGCTCATCGATGGCGATGTCGCTGACTTGCTTGAGCCCCGGCTCATAGCCGGAACCGGAGTCGATATTGACCAGGCGTTCGAGCAGCTTCAGGGCTTCGGGTTTGTACTGTTCTGCGTAGGCCAGCACCTGTTTGTGCGGTTCGGCGAACGCGCCAGCGGTGGCGAAAGACAGGGTCAGGCCGAGACCGGCGGCCAGCAGGGAACGAGGGAATTTGAACGTCATGAATCAATCCTTGTTTCGTGTCGGGTACTGAACCGTACCTGACATCGCGCCAAGGCTCTATCCCGGATGCGACACCCAATCCGTTCAAACCGAATCGAATACCTCGCGCCGTGGCTTGTCGTCGCTGCAGCAGATCACCCGGTTACGCCCGCCGGCCTTGGCTTCGTACAGCGCCTGATCGGCGTCATCCAGCCAGCGTGTCGCGTCGCCGTGAGCCGGATCGAGCGCCGCCAGACCAATGCTCAGGCTGACTTTCAGCGCCGGGTTCTGTTCGTACACCAGAAAGGAAAAACGCTCACGCAACGCTTCCATCGCCTGCGCCGCGTTGAACAGCGGCAAGTCCGGCAGGATCACGCAAAACTCGTCGCCGCCGTAGCGCCCCGCCACATCGGCCATACGCAGGTTCTGCTTGAGCATCTTGCTCAGCTGGCGCAGGACGATATCGCCGGCCACGTGGCCGTAGGTGTCGTTGATTGCCTTGAAGTGGTCGATGTCGATCAGCGCAATCGCCGCGCCTGTCTGCTGGCGTTTGCAGCGTTCGAATTCGACTTCCAGTTGATCCTTCCAGGCGCCGTGATTGAGCAGACCGGTGAGGCTGTCGGTGCGGCTCAGGGCCAGCAATTCGCGTTTATGCAGGCCGAGGGTGTAGGCCTGGCGAAAGCAGATCCAGCCCAGCGCCAGCGGATACAGCATCAACAACGGCAGACAGGCATAGAGTTGCGCCGGTGTGGTCATCGGGACAAACGCGGGGGCAAACACCACCAGTCCAACGCCGACGCCGAGCAACTGCGCCGCCGCCCCGGCCAGCAGAAAACGCAGGCCGCCGATGGCGACGTTGTTCATCGCCATCATCGAAATGGTCGTGGCGCTGGGCAAGGGATTGAAGTGCATGGCGGCGACCCAGAAGCCACCGAGGAAGGCGTCGATCAACAGGTTGCGGTGTTCGGCGTGGTACGGAACCTTCGCCCGGCGGGCCCATTGATACGCGAGGTGCGGCCAGACCAGACCGTTAAACAGCATCAGCGCCCAGACCCAGGCCGGCGGGTCGAGCGGATACATCGCGACGCTCACGCACAAAAGCCCCAAGACCAAGCCGAGGGTTCGCGATGTATAAAGCCTCCTGGCCAGTGAAAGTCCCTTTCCTCCCGTTCTTCCCATAGGGGCCTCGACCACTCAACGGCACTGCGCAGGCCGCAGACCGGATGTGCTGAGAGTCTATCAGGGCGACGTTAAATAGCCATCACCGGCCAGCGGGCCGAATACCCCGTCATTACCGCCATACGGCAGGCAAATGTTTGGCTATACATGAAAGTAGGAAAATGGAAAAAAGACTCTAAGAAGGAGGCCCATGCAAACCTACCAAGTGTTGATCATCGGCAGCGGTTTTGGCGGCCAGTGCGCGGCGGTCAATCTGCTCAAGGCCGGTATCGACGACTTTCGCTTGCTGGAACGCCGGGACTTTTTCGGCGGCACCTGGTGCCAGAACACCTACCCCGGTGCAGCGGTGGATGTACCGTCGCCGCTGTATTCCCTGTCCTTTGCGCCTTACCGCTGGACCCAGATGTTCGCCGAACAGGCTGAACTGCACCGCTACACCGACCATGTGGTCGAACGCTTCGGCCTGCGTGATCGGGTGGAACTGCAGGCCAACGTCGAACGCGTCGAATGGGACGACACCGAAAAACGCTGGGCCGTACACACCGGCACCAAAGGTATTTTTTATGCGCAGTTCCTGATCAATGCCACCGGGCCACTGAGCCAACCGGTTATCCCACACTTCCCCGGCCAGGATCGCTTTCAGGGCAAGACCTTTCATACAAACAATTGGGACCACAGCTACGACTATCACAGTAAACGGGTGGCGATTGTCGGCAGCGGTGCCAGTGCGGCCCAGGTGATTCCGGCGATTGCACCGAAGGTCGCCCGATTGCACGTGTTTCAGCGCACCGCGCACTGGGTGCTGCCCCGGGCCGACCGTACGTTCGGTCGGTTCCAGCGCTGGCTGCTGGGTCTGAAACCCGCCTACAAACTGCTGCGCTGGATGATCTACTGGCAATTCGAAACCCGGGTCATCGCCTTCAAATACTCGAAACCGGCGATTCACATGGTGCAGAGCCAGGCCCTGAAGTTTCTCAAACGCCAGGTGACTGACCCTGAGTTGCGGAAAAAACTGACACCGGACTTCACCATCGGCTGCAAACGGGTGCTGCTCTCCAGCACCTATTACCCGGCGCTGACCCTGCCCAACGTCACGCTGCACAGCCGCGAACAGGGAATCGCCAGCCTCGACGAAACCGGCATCGTCACCACAGACGGCCGGCACATCGACGTCGATCTGATCGTCTGGTCGACCGGTTACGACGCCACCGACGGCGTGATTTCCTACCCGGTCAGCGGAAAAAACGCCGTACAACTGCGCGACATCTGGGCGCAATACCCGCGCGCCTACCTCGGCACCAGCCTGCCGGACTTTCCCAACCTGTTTATCGTCACCGGGCCGAACACCGGCATCGGCCACACCTCGGCGCTGTTCATCATCGAATCGCAGATGAACTACATCCTCGACTGCATCCGCACCTTGCAGGCCAAAGGTCTGCGCAGCATCGAAGTTCGCCCCGAAGCAGAACGTACCTACACTCAGATGATTCACCGGGAGATGGAACGCACGGTCTGGAAAACCGGCGGCTGCCACAGTTGGTATCAAAGCAGGAGCGGTCACGTGATCGCGATGTTCCCCGGCTTCAGTTTCAGCTACCACCGGTTGACCCGGACGCTGAAACCGGCTGACCACATTCTGTCTTGAACAAGGAAGACCCACGATGCTTTTGCTGTTTGTCGCCCTCGCGGTTTTCGTGGCCTGGAGCTGGTTGAGTTACCCGGCGGTCGGCCATTGGCTCTACGATCTGAGCGCGGCCCTGGAGGCCAGGCTGTACCGGTTGCACAAGATTGAAGTTCCGATTGCCGAAATGACCGTGTCGACCTGGCAAGGCGGGCCTTATGAAGCGTCAAGCAGCATTTTGATGCTGCACGGCTACAGTGCCGAAAAGAACTTGTGGCTACGCTTTGCCCGGCATTTTGTCGGGCAGTATCGGGTGATCATCCCGGACCTGGCCGGCCACGGCGAGACCGGCTTCAAGGCCGGCGGTGGCTACGACATTCCGGTGCAGGCCAAGCGCATGATTCAGTTGCTCGACGTCTGCGGCGTCGAGAAGGTCCATGTGATCGGCAACTCCATGGGCGGTTACATCGCCGCGTGGCTGGCGGCGACCTACCCGGACCGCATCGCTTCGGTGGCGCTGATCGACCCGGCCGGCGTCACTGCGCCCGAAGCCAGCGACATGGAGCGCCACCTGGCCCGCGGGCACAATCCGTTTCTGATCAACTCCCGGGAAGAATTCCGACGCTTCTATGCGATGACCATGGCCTCACCACCGTGGGTACCCGGTCTGGTGCTCGACGCGATCGCCCAGCGATACGAGCAATGTCGCGATGAACTGGAAGAGATCTTCCGGGATTTTCGCGCCAGCCCGCCGATGGAGCCGAAACTGCCGGACATCAAATGCCCGGCGCTGTTGCTCTGGGGCCGCAAGGACCGGTTGATCGACGTCAGCAGCGTGCCGGTCTGGAGCAAAGGCATCAGCAATTTGCGAGTCGATGTCTGGGACGGCGTCGGCCATATGCCGATGGTCGAGCAACCGTCGAATACGGCACGTCTGTATCGGGAATTTCTGGGGGAGAATTCGCGTCAGGACAGGTAAACGGTCAGTCGTTGGCAGAATGAAGTTCGTAGGATTCTTCGTTTGCCCGCGTCGGCGAAGGCTGCGATCTTTTCCGACATCCTTTACGTGACCGTGCCAGGAATTTTTTTCATGACCGTGCAGCCTTTCGTCAGCCCCGACCTGATCCGCCAACGCTTCTCCAAAGCGATGTCCGACATGTACCGCGAAGAAGTGCCGCTGTACGGCGCGTTGATGGAACTGGTGGAACAGACCAACCGCGACGTGCTGGCACGCGAACCGCAGATCGCCAGTCAACTGCACAGCACCGGCGAAATCGAACGGCTGGACATGGAGCGCCACGGCGCAATCCGCGTCGGCACCGCCGCTGAACTGGCCACCCTCGCCCGCCTGTTCGCGGTGATGGGCATGCAACCGGTAGGCTATTACGACCTGACACCTGCCGGGGTGCCGGTGCATTCCACGGCATTTCGCGCGGTGCATGAAGAGGCGCTGCAGGTCAGCCCGTTCCGGGTGTTCACTTCGTTGCTGCGACTGGAATTGATTGAAGACCCCGAGCTGCGAGCCTTTGCTCAATCAGTGCTGGATAAGCGTTCGATCTTTACGCCTTCGGCGCTAAGGCTGATCGAACAGGCAGAAGCCGCTGGCGGCCTGAATGAATCCGAGGCCGGGGAATTTGTCCTGCAAGCGCTGGAGACTTTTCGCTGGCACCACAGCGCCACCGTCACCGCTGCGCAATACCAGACCCTCAGCGCTCAGCATCGCTTGATCGCCGATGTCGTGGCCTTCAAGGGTCCGCATATCAACCACCTGACCCCGCGCACGCTGGACATCGACATCGTCCAGGCGCAGATGCCGCAGCACGGCATCACGCCCAAGGCGGTGATCGAAGGCCCACCGCGTCGGCAGCACCCGATCCTGTTGCGTCAGACCAGTTTCAAGGCGCTGGACGAGCCGATCGCCTTCACCGACCAGACGCAAACCCGAGGCAGCCACAGCGCACGCTTCGGTGAAATCGAACAACGCGGCGCGGCGCTGACACCCAAAGGCCGCGCGCTGTACGACCGCCTGCTGAACGCGGCGCGCGATGAACTCGGCGATTTCTCCAACGAAGCCAATGCCTCACGCTACAACGCGCTGATGACCCAGCATTTCAGCGAATTCCCTGACAGCCTCGAGGGCATGCGCGAGCAGGAACTGGCGTACTTCCGTTATTTCCTGACAGACAAAGGGCTGGCGGCGGGTCATCCCGCTGATGTTTCGCTGCAGGCATTGTTGCGCGACGGCTATGTGAAAGCCGAACCGCTGGTGTACGAAGACTTCCTGCCGGTGAGTGCAGCGGGGATTTTTCAGTCGAACCTGGGAGACGCAGCGCAGACGCACTATGGCGAGCATTCCAACCGACAGGCGTTCGAGCTGGCGTTGGGGCGTTCGACCATTGATGAGTTGGGGTTGTATGCCGAAACCCAGCAACGCTCGATCGAGGAATGCCTCGCTTCAATCGCCCGCTCCGCGTGAAAAGCGGCGATTGGCCATACTGCGCAAGAAGTTGCGCACTTGCTCCCTGAAAACGCTCACCGATTCCGCTGGAGGCCATGTGTTTCAAGGCCTCCAGCCAAGTGCGCAAGAAGTTGCGCAGTACTGCGCAACTTCTTGCGCACTTCCAGCCACGTCGCTGTTTAAAAAACGCTCAAAACCGCGAAGCAGAGCGGCGAAGTCCCCAGCTCCCGGGTATGTGCCAAAAGCTGGCACGCTCCTTGATAACAGTCAGGCACCCACCGGGCGATTTCGCCTCCCGGGCACCCTAACTTTATCCGCAAGGAGCACCTCCCATGGCAACACCAGCGTACATGTCGGTTACCGGCGAAAAACAAGGCCTGATCACTGCCGGCGCCTTCACCGCCGACTCCGTTGGCAACACCTACCAGGAAGGTCACGAAGACCAGGTCATGGTTCAGGCGTTCAGCCACGACGTGATCATCCCGCGTGACCCGCAATCCGGTCAGCCAACCGGTCAGCGCGTTCACAAGCCAGTGATCATCACCAAGGTCTACGACAAGGCTTCGCCACTGCTGCAAGCTGCTCTGACCTCCGGCGAGCGCATGAGCGAAATCGTTATCCAGTGGTACCGCACTTCGGCTCAAGGTACCCAAGAGCACTACTACACCACCAAACTGGAAGACGCGATCATCGTCGCCATCAACAACAAAATGCACAACTGCCAGGATCCAGGCAACTCGCACTTCACCCACCTGGAAGAAGTGCAGTTCACCTACCGCAAAATCACCTGGACCCACGAAGTCTCCGGTACTTCGGGTTCCGATGACTGGCGTGCTCCAGTCGTTTAATTACGGCTGATCGTTTCAAGCATCGGCCAGCTCTGCTGGTCGATGTTGTTTACGCCCCTCCAGAATTTCGCGTGCGTTGAACCGCCTGGCGGTCGTCGACACACGCCGCATGCAGCACGAGGAACAAGGGATGTTCGCGCCGGCCAATGAAACCCACTTTGCCCTGACCATCGAAGGTCTTTCCGCCGATTTCCAGGTGTTTACCCTTACCGGTCGGGAAGCCGTCAGCCAGCCTTTCGTATTCGAGGTGGAGCTGGTCAGTGAGCAGCCGTCGCTGGACCTCGAAACCCTGCTGCACAAACCGGCCTTCCTGCAACTGTCGCCCGACGGCAGCGGCATCCACGCCCTGATCTACCGCGCCGCGCAAGGCGATTCCGGCAAGCGCCTGACGCGCTACTCCGTGACCCTGCGCCCGCAACTCGCGTACCTCGCCCACCGGATCAACCAGCGGATCTTCCAGAACCTCAGCGTGCCGAAAATCATCGGCAAGGTGCTCGAAGAACACGGCATCCAGGGCAACGCCTATGAGTTTCAGACCGGTTCGATCTACCCCGATCGCATCTACTGCGTGCAGTACGACGAATCGGACCTGCATTTCATCCAGCGCCTGTGCGAAGAAGAAGGCATTCACTACCACTTCCAGCACACCGCGACGGCGCACAAACTGGTGTTCGGCGATGACCAGACGGTGTTTAAGAAACTGGCGCCGGTGGCCTATCAGCAGGACTCCGGCATGGTCGCCAGCGACCCGGTGATCAAGCGCTTCGACCTTCGCCTGGAAACCCGCACCAGCCGCACCACCCGCCGCGATTACGACTTCGAAAAACCGCGGATCACCCTCGAAAGCGAAAACCGTGGCGACGCCCTGCCCGACCTCGAGGACTACGATTACCCGGGCCGTTTCGTCGACCGCGAACGCGGCAAACACCTGGCCAAACGCGCCCTCGAACGTCATCGCAGCGACTTCCAGCTCGCCGAAGGCAAGAGCGACCAGCCGTTGCTGGTCAGCGGCCATTTCCTCGCGCTGAAAGAACACCCGAAGGCCAAGTGGAATGACCTGTGGCTGCTCACCGAAGTCCATCACGAAGGCAAGCAGCCGCAAGTGCTGGAAGAGTCGGTCACCAGTGACACCACCGCGCTCAAAGACGATTTCCATCAGGGTTACCGCAACCGCTTCCAGGCCACCCCGTGGGACGTGCCGAACCGCCCGCCCCTCAATCATCCAAAGCCGCGCATCCTCGGCAGCCAGAGCGCCGTGGTCACCGGCCCGAAAGGTGAAGAAATCCACTGCGACGAATACGGCCGCGTGAAAGTCCAGTTCTACTGGGACCGCGACGGCCTCGCCGACGACAAGACCAGTTGCTGGCTGCGCGTCTCCAGCGCCTGGGCCGGCGCCCAGTACGGCGGCATCGCCATCCCGCGCATCGGCATGGAAGTGCTGGTCACCTTCCTCGAAGGCGACCCCGACCAGCCGCTGATCAGCGGCTGCCTGTACCACAAGGAAAACACCGTCCCCTACGCCCTGCCGGCGAACAAGACGCGCACCACCTTCAAGACCCTGAGCTCGATGGGTGGCGGCGGCTTCAACGAACTGCGCATCGAAGACAAGAAAGGCCAGGAACAGATCTTCCTCCACGCCCAGCGCGACTGGGACGAGAACATCGAACACGACCAGAAAATCCGCGTAGGCAACGAACGCCACGACGTTGTGGAAAAGAACAGCTACACGGAATTCAAGGCCGAAGAACACCACACCGTTTACGCAGACCGCAAAGTCGAAGCACGCGCCAACGACCACCTGACCGTGGGCGTGAACCAGCACATCAAGATCGGCACCGGGCAATTCATCGACGCCGGCCAGGAAATTCACCTGAGCAGTGGCATGAAGGTGGTGCTGGAGGCTGGGGCTGAACTGACGCTGGTCGGCGGTGGCAGCTTCATAAAGATCGATGGCGGCGGCGTGACCATGAGCGGGCCGGCGATCAACATCAACTCAGGCGGCGGACCGGGCAGCGGCACTGGTGCTGCGCCATTGATGCCGGGCGTGCTGAAACAGGCGGATGCCGACAAGGCTGGCGCCGTACTGACGCCGGCGCAAATCAACACCCTCAAACGTAATGCGCCGTTCTGCGAAGAGTGTGAAAAATGCAAGGCAGGTGCCTGTGCCATCTAATCGACTGACACCCAAAGACTGGCTGGGGCAACAGCCGCTGCAGAAAGACGAGCGGCTGTATCTGGTCATCAGCGCCGCCAGCGATGCCGAAGCGCTCAAAGCCCTGTATCAGAGCGAACCGTCCGTACAGGCCATTCCCGTCTGGGGCGGAACGCCCTACTCCACCTGGCAACCGGTGATGCCTTACGTCGCCGAACTCAAGGCCAACTCGGCCTTCCTGCCCTGGATCACCGAAACCGACGCCCTCGACTGGGGCTGGCTGGCGGTCTCCCGCTCGGACCCCAACGAAGTTTTCGAACATCTGCGCAGTTTGACCCAAGTGAAGATGCCGGACGGGACCGAAGTGTTTTTCCGGTTTTGGGATGGGCGGCATATCTATCCGATTCTTGAGGGGTTGGGTGAGACGGCGGGGGAAGTGTTGCCGGTTTTTGAGCGGTATCTGATTAATGGGCGAAGCCTGGAAGTCGGGCCGAGGGTGGTGCCGAAGGCGAAGGATTGGCCGTGGTGGGAGGTGCCGAAGAAGTTGCTGGATCAGTTGGCGAAAGAGGATCACACGACCCTGATCGGCAACTTGATGCAATGGCTCGAAGAAGCACGCCCGGACCTCTACAGCGCGTGGCCCGAGAACAACCTGAAACTGAAAATCACCCGTTTCGTGCGTCGCCCGGATGCTCCGGACAACCTTAAAGAAGCACTGTTAAACCACCTGATTCTGGAGCAAGGCTAAATGATCGCGAAGGAACGCATTGCTTTCATTGACAAACAACTCAACACCTTCAAAGACAGCTTGACGCTTTATCAGGAGCAAACAAAAACCTGGTATGCACAACTTGCTGACAAAGGCAGCCGAACTGCAGACTTGCCTTCACTGTTGGGCATGGAACGCATCATAAAGGTCGGAAGTACCAGCAAATCGGTGAGCATGACCGACGGCGACTTCACGTCGAACGTGGCTCGGTGCCCGCTGAAAGGCCCCCTGCTGATCGAAAGCAAATTCGAATCGGTTTATGACATTCCACTGGGCAATATCGACGTTGAAATCATTGCTGTGGAAGGTGGGGCAATCAGCAAGGTCAAGCTCGACGCCCAAGGTAAGGCAAGCTGGACTGGCGGCATTCCCGGCAAGTTTTACAAAATCCGCGTTCACAACGAAGTGACGCCTGGCCAGATCGATACATTGTTCAATTCCTACAAAGGAATCACGGCTGATCTGGAAGGCTTCCTGCGCAAAGAATGGGCCGGGTTCAAACCGCAATGGTCGAATTTGTCCGCATCCGGCATGGCTATGGCTGTTGGCAGCGGGATTCTTGAGGGTGGCTGGGAAGCCATCAAAGGGGTGTGGGATGGCATCAGCCTAGTGCTCGACATCCTTCAGGATCCGGGAAAGTTTGCCAAAGATTTGGGAGCGGGCACCCAAAAGTTGATTGATCTGGCCAAACAATCTCCAGACGTCATGAAAAAGGCGATGTTACTGGCCAGCGACGAAGCTGCATTGTTCTTGATGGTACGCAGTGCCGTGATCTGGTTGGCAGGTTTACCACCAACGAAACTGGCAGGTGAATCAGCAAAGATGACAACTGCGGTGGTGGTCGGCATCGCCATCGACATCGTGATTGGTATCGTGCTGACCATTGCTGCCGAAGGTACGGGCGTAATCTATCTCGCCGCCCGCCTGAAAAAATACGGCCAAATCATCATCAAGGCTGTCACTGGTTTTGTGGAGTCGGTATTCAAGATCATCAAAGGATTCATGGAATACGTCGCCAAATACACCGCCGTTGCGGCGCGTGGGGTGACGGCAAAGGTGAGAAACGGCATCTCGGAATTGCGTTTTGACGGTAAGCGAGTGACAACCGTCGAAGCACCAAAAGCCCATCACGACGCGCCTGCACAATCCAAGACGCCTGACGAAAAAAGTGCAACTTGCGCTAAAAACACATGCACGAATGGTTGCCCGGTTTCGATGGTGACCGGCGAAGAACTGCTGACACTGACTGATGGGGAACTGGATGGTACTTTGCCTTTTTCCTGGACTCGTCTTTATCGCACTAGCGCAGCAGAAATCGATTGCGGCCTTGGCTATGGCTGGAGTCATGCGCTGGCACAACGGGTTGACGTCAACAATGATGAAGTAGTCTGGACTGACCACGAAAATCGAGTTATCACATTCCCGCTGCCGAGCCTGCAACGTCCAGCAATAACAAACAGCCTTTCTGAAGCCGCAATTTTTATTGGTGATGATCCCTCTGAGCTCATCCTTGCTCAGGCTGGCGAACGCTCCCAGTTTTATCATTTCCGCTACAACCGTACCGGCGCAACACTGATTGCTGTCAGCGACGCGTATGGCAACAGGCTGCATATCACTCGCGATATCCATGGCCGCATCAAGCGAGTCGATAACGGCGCAGGTCGTGCGTTGCTTCTGAGGTATGACCGCAAACACATCGTAGCCATCGAATATCAGCAATTCATCCCAGCAGACACTCTGGAAGATGCATGGAGCACAATCCAGACCATAGTTGCTTATAGCTACGACTCAGAACATCGACTGATCGCGGCAAAAAACGCAGCAGGTGAAACGGAGCACTACGCATACAACGCTCAGAACGTAATCCTAGAACGGCGCCTGGCTGGTGGTGCCATCTTTTACTGGGAATGGGAGAAGGAAGGTAAATCTGCCAGGTGCATCCATCACTGGGCTAACTTTTCGCAAATGGACACGCACTACGCTTGGGATGATAAAGGTAGTGTCACTGTCACCAATGCGGACGGCAGTGAAGAGGTCTACACCCACGATGACAAAGCACGACTGGTCGCCAAAGTTGACCCTGACGGTGCTGAAAATCTCAAAGCCTATGATGACAAGGGTCGTTTGGTCGCAGAGCAAGATCCTTTAGGTGCAATTACTGAATTCCATTACAACGAAACCGGGCGACTGATTGCGGTTATTCCACCAGAAGACGAACCCACCGGCTATGAGTACAGCCGTGGATTCGTGAGCAAGGTCAGTCGCGGAAAAGCCACTTGGAAGTACCAACGCAACAACCAGGGCGATGTAACGCAGCAGACTGATCCAGATGGCAACACGACCCACTACAGCTACGACAACCGGGGACGACTGCTGGAAATCAGTTACGCCGACGGTGGCCGTCATCAATTGGGCTGGAACAACCTTGGCCAATTGTTGGAGGAGCGCCTCCCCGACGGCGGTAAGCGTAAATATCGCTACGACGCACTCGGCCGGCAAATCACGCGCCAAGATGAGTCCGGCCAGATTACCCAGTATCAGTGGGATGCCGCTAACCGTCTCTCGCAAATCACCCTGCCAGGCGGAGCCACTCGCGCTTACACCTACAACCCATATGGGCGCGTGACTGCCGAACGCGACGAACTCGGCCGCGTCACCCGTTACGAATATGCCGACAACCTGCACCTTGTCAGCCGTCGCATCAATCCTGACGGCAGCCAGCTGCGCTATCGCTACGACAACTCGCGCCTGCTGCTGACCGAAATCGAAAACGAACGCGGCGAGCATTACCACCTCGATTACTTCCCGAATGGCCTGATCCAGCAAGAAACCGGCTTCGACGGTCGTCGCACTGCATACGAATACGACCTAAATGGCCAGTTGCTGAAGAAAACCGAATTCGGCGATGACGGCAGCGAGTTGGTGACTGAATACCAACGCGATGCCGCAGGCAGGCTTCTGGTGAAAACTCTTCCCGATGGCGAAGAAATTCACTACAGCTACGACGCCCTCGGCCGCCTGGTCAACGTCGACGACGGACACTGGCCGCTCGCCTACGAATACGACCTGCAAGATCGCCTCGTCACCGAACACCAAGGCTGGGGCACCTTGCGCTATGAGTACGACAGCGTCGGCCAGCTCAAGCACTGTCGCTTGCCCGATGGCAGCAAACTCGATTACCGCCATCAACCCGGCGGCCTGCTCAGCGGCATCGATCTCAACGGCTCGCGCCTGACGTCTCACCAGTTCAGCGGTGGTCGCGAACAGCAGCGCCAGCAGGGCCTGCTGCTCAGCCAGTATCAATATGACGAACAGGGCCGCTTGCAGGCTCACAGTGTCAGCCAACGCGACAAAAACCTGCTCCAGCGCCGCTACAACTACGACGCAAACGGCAACCTCGCCGGTATCGACGACAGCCGCAAAGGTAGCCGCAGCTACCACTACGACCCGCTTGATCGCTTGATCAGCGTTCGTGGCTCGACACCGGAAAGCTTTGCTCATGATCCGGCCGGTAACCTGCTCGGCCAGAACAACGAAGGCACAGCCAACCTCGCCAACGTCAAAGGCAACCGTCTGCTGATGCAGGGCGACCGCCACTACGACTACGACGCCTTTGGCAACCTGATTCGCGAACGCCGTGGCGCTGGCCAGAAACTCGTCACTGAATACCGCTACGACTCCCAGCATCGACTGATCGGCGCGAGCCTGCCGGGTGGCAGCACCGCGTCCTACAAGTACGACGCTTTCGGTCGTCGCATCGAGAAAACTGTCGATGGCCATACCACCGAATTCTTGTGGCAAGGCGAACGTCTGATTGCCGAAAGCGGTGACAATCGTTATCGCACTTATATCTACGAACCCGGCAGCTTCCGCCCGCTGGCAATGCTCGACGGCGAAGGCCCGCGCAAGGCAACGCCGTTCTACTACCAGCTCGACCATCTCGGCACACCGCAGGAGCTCACCGACTACAGTGGCGAGATCATGTGGTCCGCGAAGTACCGCGCCTACGGCAACCTCGCGGCGCTGGACGTCAGTGAAATCGATAACCCGTTGCGCTTCCAGGGTCAGTACTTCGATGCGGAGACAGGCCTACACTACAACCGTCATCGCTACTACAATCCAGAGTCTGGACGTTTTCTGACCCCTGACCCGATCAAGCTTGCGGGTGGGTTGAACAGCTATCAGTATGTGCCCAACCCTACCGGATGGGTCGATCCATTAGGTCTGAGCTGCACACCTGGCGCTTGTCCAAAAGTTCAATCCATAGACCCTAATGAGATACGCTTCTCCCAAAATAGCGTTTCCTATAACAAAGTGGATAGAGGAACCGGTGCAAACTTCAACTATGATGATCTTGTCAGCTCGATGAAGAAAAATGGATGGCAGGGCGATCCTATTGATGTAGTCCGCATGCCAGATGGAAAGCTTACCAGCATGGATAACACCCGTGTTAGAGCTGCACGAGAGGCAGGTATAAAAGTTGAGGCGAGAGAGTGGAAGCCAAACGATCCACTATCAGAAAGTAACAGAGAGCGATTTGAGGTAAACGATGTGATGCCCGACACGTGGGGTGAGGCATTGCAACTTAGAATTCAAAAACAAAAGCCGAAAAGATTTGGCAATGAAAACCCACATGGCTCTGACGACTTGCCAAAACTAACAGGAAAAAAATGAAGATCTTTCTCGATATTGAACAAATAGAAAACTATAACTTCCCAAGCGAATTTATAGAATTCGCAACCATGGAGCCTAAACCAGACATTGAGCCTTGGTGGCTATTAGTATACAAAGAAGGAAAAATAAACAATTGGCACAACACACTAAAAAAACTTTACCCAAAACGCACTCTAGTGCCTTTCGCAAAATTCAGCGCGAATGATGACATTGCTTGTTTTGAGGGCGAAGATTTATCTGGAAATCCAAAAGTTTTAATAATACACGCCTATGCTTCGGAAGGATGGGAGCTTCATGGAGAATATCCTGATTTTTGCACTTGGCTAAAAACAGCCATTGAGACCCATGCAGAATGGAACGAAGAAAATTGAAAAAATAACTATTAAATTTTATCTAAATACTCAGGGGGCACTGAGGATATCAACCAAACATTATTCTCTGCCCTAAAAAAAACGAACCCATCAAGAAACATTTCATGACTTTTCACGCGTAGAACAACGGATGACCCATACCGCTGACCAACGTCAAAAGCTAAGTCCTTATTTTCAGTCAAGTGCACGTAATGCCTAGCCCCAGCTTGCAACCCTTCTTTAAAAATTGAGTCAACAAAGCGATAGGCAGTACCATGATATAAATAACAAGGAGGCTGAACGACAGGGTAATCACGAGTTACCAATTTTGACGAATGCCCTTGTACAGCACGAACATACACCCCATCCTCTGAGATCTCAAATCGTCGCTTATCGCTTCCCAACACTACCCTCTTCACAACCTCATCATCCGCCACCACCCCTAACTTTTGCATCCCTATCAGAAGACTGTCGAGCCTTGCCCAACCCTCTGAATCTAAATGCAGCCCAACAGATTCAGGTTTATGACGCAGCAGAAAACTCATGGTTTTACTTAGACGATCAACTTCACCAGTCATAACAATTTCCTAATAGCAAAGAGCACGAATAACAACCATACAAAAATATATAACAATTAAAACATGAAAACAAATCACCAATTAAAGGCTACAAATTTATTTTCCGCCAAAGAAAACAAATCCAACCTTTCTCACCAGCCAATTTTTCATGACAAAAATAATCGTCTGACTTTCGGAAAGATCAATGTTAGAAAACAATAAAACAATAGAAATCAATGGAGAGGACGCCCTTGAGGTTCTAGAGGAAATTGAATTTATCTTGATTTCGCTGCACAAAATGGGAAGCTACTATTGCGACAAGCCTGTCAACGATTATCAAAAAGCGACTACCGATTTTATTGACAACGAGAAGGTGACTCAAAGACTTGCGAAGGTGAGAAAAATCATCTCTACAAAATTTGATTCAACCCTCGGAGAGGATGACATGGACGATATTGAGCGTCATATGGAAGGAATCCAATTTTGGAAGCCTTAGACAACCTTTCTCTGCTATTCCAATAATTCGGGATTAACTCTAAAAACCATTTGGCATTTTTTTAGATTTTCCAATCAAAGAAAAACCTCATCAAAAACCCTCCGACTAATAATCTCATGAAAACCACTATATCGCGCATAGTTAAAATCCACACAGAAAAGACCCTTGTTGAATTCTCCACCCTTTATGGAGAAGGTCTTTCAAGCTTATTCACTCTAGAGGCAAGAGAAAACCGTCCCTATGACGTCGAAATAAATATTGATGATGATTTTTATTGGGGTAAAAACATCTTCACCTCAATGAGCAACACACCCTCAATTCGCCACGAAGCCGAAATAACCTATATAACAGCAGAGCTAATTTCTATTACCGAAGATGGATGCGGTTCGCTGAGACTTGGCAATTCCATCATCTTCATCTCACTAAAAAACGACAATAAAGATCTTATATTTCCGAGTTTTGTTGAGATCTTAGCTATTCAAATCACCCTTTACCCAACTAACATCTGAGCAGTGCTCAACCCCCCCTCAAATACCTCTGGATATAACTAAATGAACACAAGCAAAATCATCACCCTCGGAGGCAAAATAACTCTCGATGACATTTCCCAGCTTGATCAAACAATCGACATTTCTCTCGAAATAGAAAACTTGAAGGAAGACCTTTTTCAAGCGACTTTCCCATGCGGCCAAATACTCGATATCGGATGGTATCCAGAATTCAGCACATACGGTTCCTTTGTAATCTCTCTAATCCGCAATCAAGACTGGCAAAATCCTACTCATTGTGAAAAAGCCAAAAACTGGGCAGAGCTGAAAATCGCGCTAGAGAACATATTAAAAAACCTGGAAAGCTAGAATCGACAAACGCTTCCGATATATGGAGTAAACCAACTGTCCGAGACAACATGACCGCTATCCCCCCTCAATCATCCCCTCCAAAACCTCATACTTAACCACCACCCGATTCCCATACAACCGCTCCCTCTCCATCAACGCTCCCACCTGCCCCTTCTCCCTCACCTCCCGCCAAATCTCATTCTCCCGATACACCCGCTCCCCCTCCCGCACAAACCGGTGCCCCACTTCAAACACGTGATACCGATACGCCCGCTCCCGATCGCACAACAACTCCCCCTCCAACTGCGTCTCCCCCACCTTCAACTTCAGCTGAAAGCTGCGATCCGTCGGGTTGTGCAGTACCAGGTCGATGTAGTTGTAGAAGATCGCCGCGCCGGAGCCGAATGGCAGGACGCGGCCGTCGTCCGGGAAGGGGTCGAAGCTGTGGTTGGCGCGTTCGATGACGACCAGGGGTGAGTGAATGGCCATCCAGTGGATGAGGTTGCTGAGTTGGCAGATGCCGCCGCCGATGCCGGTGCGGGCTTCGCCGAATGAGAGTTCCATGCCTTCGACATAGCCGCGTTGGCGGCTCGGGCGGCCGACGAGGCGGCAGAAGGAGAAATATTCGCCGGGGGCGATGGTGACGCCATCGATGGCGGCGACGGCGAGTTTGAGGTTGATGACTTTGTTGTGTTGCAGCGCGAGGTCGGAGTCGCCGAGTTTGCGGATCAGTTTTGAGGTGTGTTTGAGGTAGCGGTAAGGCAAGCGCTCGGACGTCGCGGCAGGCCGCGCGTAGCGCTTGCTCGAGCAGTGCCAGGCGATGTGGCGGAACAGTCTTTTTTGCCACACGCGCAGCCAGTAAAGGGCCGGGTGGTAGAGGGAAAGTGGTTTCATCCGTGGCGAACGGCGCGGGCCGTTGTCTTCCTTGAGCTTTAAAGGGCGGCGCATCTTACCGTGGAACCGCGCTTGATCGCCAAGCGCCTCGGCGGTGTCGCAAGCCGTAACAAGTCGCACGGCCCGGGCGCTTAGAAATTAAGCTTGAACTAAGGTTGCGTCCCTACCATCCGGGCCACAAAGCAGCGGTTCTGTGTGCTGATTGCCGTCAGCAGAACCCTTCAACTTGAAGTGAGCCCGGACCATGAGTGCGATCGATTCCACCTCTAAACAACTGCCCGCCTTCAGTCTTGTATTGGTCAATTACAAGACGCCGGAAATAACCCGGATGTGCCTGGAGTTTCTCCAGCAGTACGTCAAGGAGCATCAAGTTCCGGTGTGGGTGGTGGACAACGATTCCGCCGATGAAAGCCTTATCTACTTGCGGTCTCTGGACTGGATCAACTTGATCGAGCGCCCTTCACCCGGCAAGGAAGCGGGGCATATCGCTCATGGCAAGGCACTTGATCTGGCACTTGCGAAAGTTGAAACCGATTACCTGTTTTTGCTGCACACCGACACTTTCGTTTTTGACAGTACTGTCTTTTCGATGATGATGAATGAGTGCATGCAATCTTTGGATACAGCGGCGGTAGGTTGCGTCGAGCAATTGGATCGCGGCGTGCTTAGAGACACCTGGCGTTTGTCTTCGCGTTACTTCAAACACTATTTCCGCCGGGCAAAACAGCAATTGGGATTGCCGTCCAGAGATCCAAAACCCTACCGGGAAACTCACCTGAAAAGCTTCTGCACCTTGTGGAATGCACGGCTGATCAAGGTTCACGGGCTGCATTTTTCGATGGACGACCGGGTCCCGGGATACACGCTGCAGGATCGTTTAAGCAGCCTTGGCTACGGCATCAAATGTCTCCCGCCGCGGACGATCTTCCGCTACCTCGATCACATCCAGGCCGGCACCGTGGCAGCTATCGGTGGATACGGCACACAGCACCGCCGCACCACCATGTATCAGGAAACGCTCAAGCGCCTGCAGTTACAACAAGGCATGCGACCTGCAAAATAGTAAGACAATAAAAAAGGGCGACTTCAAAGTCGCCCTTTTTGCATCTGAATTCTTTGGCCTCCACTCCGAGGAGGTGTTCGCCCAGTGTAATGGCCTGGCAATCCATGCACCGGTAAAGAGCCCTGACACTGGGCGAACGCGAAGGATTTTAATGGAAATTGGCGGATATGTCGTCCTGCTTCAACATGAAATTTATGTACTGAAAAGTTAAAGAAAATATTCGTCGATATTTCCCGACAAACTTTCTGACATCACCACCTCGAATACTTCATATGACTGTTCTCATACAATTACTTGTACAAGAACAGTCATTATGTAGAGTCAATACTCAACTTTCATGCTGACTGGTCACTTTTAATACATCGGTGTAAGTGACTACGACGCTCTGTCCGACTTTCAGGTTTTTCAGTTTGGCCTGAATCTCGGGCTTTTCGACGTTGAGGGTTTTCGACTGGCCCGACGGGTTTTCCAGGGTGACCTGGTTTTTCGCCAAATCAATTTTGGTGATTTTCAGTTGTACCTGAACCTGGCGAAAGGCCTCGCCACCGGGGTTGCTGCTGCCCACGGCGTTGCGCAGTTCACCGGTGCGCTCGGTGGAGCCAGGCAGACCTTTATCCACGTCGGTGTCCAGATAAGCGGCGACCGAACGTGTCACCTCGATCTGGACCAGATCCCCCACCTTGAGATTTCCGAGGTTTTTCGCCTTGTCGCTGAGCTGAATGTGCACCTGGCGACCTTCCGCGCCTTCCAGAACCACTTGATGATTGGCCGGGTCAACCGCCAGCACTTTGGTGGTGACCCGGTCGGCCTCGACAGCGGCCGAAAGCGGTATATCGGCGGCCACCGCCGAAAAGCTGGCAGTAGAAAGGACAGTGGCAAGTGCAATGGCGTGCGTCAGTGCTTGGAGCTTCATAAGCGGTACTTTCCCTGTGATGGATGGCAACACCCGGCGCCAACGTGGTCAGCGACGGATGTGCCAGTGAGCATAGACGCGCTTCAGGGTTTGTTCCGCGATCGTTGCGCAGTGTCCTGCGCCGTGGACTCGCCACTGGGGGTGCCTTTACCGGAGCTCTGCCGCTGTTTGGGATCGGTGGGGCGCAGCGCGTCGTTGTCGCGCTCGGTTTCACCCGGCGGACGAGGCTCGTCGGGGTGCTCGTTATCAGGGACAGTGTTCATTCCAGGCCTCCTCAGGCTTCCGGATCATCGAGTTCCCGCGCAACGTTCACAGCAGGTGAGTCCTTGTGCAGGTCATCGGCTTTGGCTCTGAGGATCTGCCACTGCTCAAGATCGATTGCACCTTGACCAAGCAAATCGTCAGCAATGCGCTGCAGATCGAAGTAATGGGCATCCGGGGATTGTTGCCAGTACGTCTGATCGTCAAACATTTGCTGCCAAGTCGTCAGGTCTGGAGATTTCAGTTCCTCGCTCATGGATCGGATCCTCGGCCATGTTCCTCGGTAGAGGTGGCATCCCAGACAGAGTTCCAATCGATTCCTTCGCGGCACGGCGCGCGGAATCAATACCCGGTCATCTCCAGATAACCCTGCCCGCTCCGATTGCCGCTCAGGCGCACCGGCCCTTCCCAATAGGGGATGCGCAGGTTCATCCAGGCGTCGGGGTTGATTGCATTGAGGGTGATCTGCAGGTTTTTTTCCGGAATGTCGATCGACCAGCGCACCGGCATCGAACGTCCGGCCACCTTCGCAGTGTCCTGCGAGGTCAGCTTGATCTGCTCGGCGTGCAGGGTTTCGGTCTGGCCATCGGCAGCAATCCACGTGCCGGTGAGATACGGCGCCCCTTCCTTCTGGCGCATGCGGTAGAGCATGACGTGTTCGCCGCTGTCCAGATGCAAGGAGAACCAGTCCCAGCCCGTCTGATTGGCGGTCAGAGGTTGACTGCTCCATTCGCGGTCGAGCCATGCCGGGCCGTTGACGGTGTAGGTCTGGCCATCGATCTGCAGGGTGCCGCTGGCCTGGAAAAACGGTTGGCTGTAGTAATACGACGCCTGGCCCTGTTCGGATTTCTGGCTGAAACCCTTGTCGCCTTGCAACACCAGCGGGCGGCTGGAGGTCAGGCGCAGTTGATAGCTGAAGTTCTTGTCCCGGGCGCTGAGTTGCAGGTCGGCCAGCGGATCGCTCGCCTGACTGACGAAACGCCAGTCATCGATCCACGCCTCGAACGGCGCTGCATGCACGCCGGCCTGCCCGACGCCGCCACGAGCGTAACGCTCGGCGGCGTGGTGGACGCTGGCCGAAGTCACCGCCGCATGCCCGAGCCAGATCGTCTGGTTTGCCCAGCCCGGCTGCTGCGGTGAGGCGTTCAGAGCGCTGCGAAACAACGTCCACTGCACGCCGAAATCGTTACCCTGCGCATCCTTGAGATTGGCCGTCACGTACCACCATTCAATGCGAAAACCGTCATGGGCGCCGTGATCCGCCGGAAAGCTGAATACCCGTCCCGGCACCACCGGCGTGAAGGCCTGTGCCTGAGCGCCCATCCCGGCGAAACCCTTCTGCTCCGGTGCGGGGTTGTCGCAACCACTCAACAACAACGCCAGAAACACCAGCGCAAACCTAGTCCTCATGGGCAAACGTCCTCAGCAGGTCCGCCGGTTGCGTGCGGTACAGCGAATACAGCGGCCACGCCGAGGCCAGCAACGTCGCCAGCAGCGCCAGCCCCATCAGTTGCAGCAACTGCAATGGAAACACCCGCAGCGGCAGACGCCAGCCAAAGGCCTGAACGTTAATAACCGCGTCCAGGCACCACGCCAGGCCGATGCCCAACGGCAAGGCCAGCACCAGCGTCAGCAGCGCCAACAGCCACGTTTGCCCGAGATTGAGCAACATCAACTGCCGTCGCGTCACGCCCAGGGCCCACAACGGTGCGAGCTGGCCGAGACGGCTCTGGCTCTGGGTCAGCAGGCTGATGAACAGCGCCACGCCGGCGACGGCAAGCGTCAGGCTATTCAGCGCGGCGGTCGCGGCGAAGGTGCGTTCGAAGACTTGCACCGACCAACCCTTGAGCCGCGCCTGATCGACGATCCGGCTGTCATCGAGTTGGAAACGTGCCTGCAAGGCCGTGAGCAACGCCGGGATGTTCGGGGGGTCGATGCGCAGGTTGAAGCGGTTCGGCGTCAGCTGCGGCCAGCCGCGCAACAGGTGATTGCTGTTGACCAGCACATGACCCTTGGGATTGCCGTAATCGGCGTAGATCCCGACGATGCGCGGCGACCACGACCCGCCCGGCGTGGGAATCGTCAGGTGATCGCCCGGCGTCACTTTCAAGCGCCGCGCCAGTTGTTCGCTGAGCATCACCGCATCGTCCTTGGCCAGCGCCGCCCACGGGTCGTCTCCTCGAGATTCGAGCAACGGCCAGTGCTGGCGATAGTGCGGATGATCGATGATCCCGAACACGTCCGCCGGCCAGCCTTGCAGCGTCACCGAAACCTGCCAGTTGGGCATGATCGCGGTGACGCTCGGTTGCTGTTTGAGCCACGTGTACAGCTCTCGCGCCTGCGCCGGGTTGCTCGGGTTCAGATAAAGCTCGGCTGTGAGCCGTTGTTCGAGCCAGTCGTTGAAGGTCTGGCGAAAACCGGCGGTCATGCTGCCGGCGCCGATGTTCGCCGCCATCGCCAGCAGCAGCGCCATCAAGGCCAGGCTCAGCGCCGGCAATTGCTGGCGGCAATCGGCGAGAAACCATTGCCCGAGCACCGAGCGGCTGCGCCCGAGCAAACCGTTGAGCAGCGCGCTGAGCAACACCGGCAACGCCAGTGCGGCGCCGAGCAACAGCCCCGCCATCAACACAAAACCGCTGGCCAGGCTGTTGCCCCACACCAGCGCGGCCAAGGCAATCACTGCACATACGCCGGCCACCCAACCCTGACGCCGCAACCAGCGCGCATGTTGCTGATGCCAGGCCTGCGGATCCGCCACCGCCAGCAATGGCAGTCGCGCTGCACGCAGCAAACTGTTGGCCCCGGCCAGCAACGCGCCGAGCAGGCTCAAGCCGATACCGCTGAACCACCACCAAGGACTCAGGCGCAACTGCCCCGCCACTTCCGCGCCGTACAGACCGCGCAGGCTGGCCGCGACGTCCGGCAACAGCACGCTCGCCAGCCAGTAACCGCTGACCACGCCGAACAATCCGCCGATCAACGCCAACGCGCCAAGCTCAACGATCAGGCAAGCGATCAGCATCCGCGCGCTGACCCCGCAGGCCCTCAAGGTGCGCAGCAATCCCCGGCGTTGCTCCAGCGCGAGACCGATAGCCGCGTGAACAATGAACAAGCCGACGATGAACGAGAGAAACCCGAGCGCATCAAGGTTGAGGTGGAAGCTTTCCGTCAGTCGCGCAAGGTTGTTTTCTTCGCCACTGCTTTTGAGCTGTAACTGGCCTTTGAACGCGGCCGGCACCTCGGCGTGAAAATCCTTCGGCAACAGCAGACGTGACAGTTGATCGGGCTGTTCGAGCACGCGCTGAGCGACGCCAATGTCCACTAGCAGCACGCCGGGTGCCATGTCGGTTTGCGCGCGCAGCGGCGGCAGCGTCTGAGCGGTTTCGGTGGCCGGGGTCGCGCCCTCGGCGAGGTTCAGCGCCCGCAAGGTTTCGGGAGAAATCCAGGTGCTGCCCGGCGGACTGAAGAACTCGACGATGCGCTCGATCGGCATCGCCTGCCCGGCCACCGCGCTGTCGCCGGGTAACGACACCGGCTCGATGCCCATCAATTGCAGACGCTGGTTTTCGTGGCCTTTAAGAATCAGGCGCCCTTGCAGCACCGGCGACACCGGCCAGCCCAGGCGCCGCAGATCAACGAACCATTGTTGCGGGAACGTCGCGCCGTTTGGCGTGCTGAGGCTGGCCTGGGGTTCGCCGCCAACCAACTGGCTGGCCCGGGCGTAACTGTCCCGCGCCTGACTGTTGAGCGCTTCGACTCCGGTCAACAGACTGGTGGCCAACCACAACCCGGTCAGCACGCTGAAAAACTGCACCGGATGGCGCCGCCAGTGACTGAGCAGCGCCATCAACGCGTGGCGGAAAACCTTCACGTCAAGCGACCGCTGGACAGCACCACGCGCTCCGCCAGCCGCGCCGCCACGCGTTGACTGTGGGTGACCATCAGCAAGGTGGTCGGAGTGTCATCGAGCAATTCCAGCAACAGCCGCAACACTTCGTCGCTGGTGGCTTCGTCGAGGCTGCCCGTGGGCTCGTCGGCCAGCAACAGTTTCGGTTGCGCCGCCAGCGCCCGGCCGAGCGCAACCCGCTGTTGCTGGCCGCCGGAGAGTTGTTCGGGATAGCGCTTGAGTAATTCGCCCAGCCCCAGACGCTGCACCAGATGATGCTGCCAGCGCGGGTCATGCCGCCCGGCCAGCCGCGCCTGAAACGCCAGGTTGTCTTCGATGCGCAGGCTGCCGATCAGGTTGTACTGCTGGAACACCAGACCGATTTCGGTGCGCCGCCAGTTGGCCAGTTGCGCCTCGTTCATCCGGTCCAGCCGATGTTCGCCGCTGCTGATGCTGCCGCTGTCGACTTTGTCGAGCCCGGCGATCAGGTGCAGCAGCGTGCTCTTGCCGCTGCCCGACTCGCCCATCAGCGCCAGACTGCTGCCGGGCTTGAGCGTCAGGTCGATGCCTTGCAGCACCGGCAACGGGCCTTGCGGGGTGAGGTAGCTTTTGAAGACGTTTTGAACCTGGAGCATGCCGCCATCCGATCGATCCGTGTCGGCCAAGGATAGCGGATACCGACGCGTTACTGACCTACCGCCACACTCGTCGGCGCCTCACCCGGCGTGACGATGCTGTTCAGGTCGATGTGTTTCCACTCGGGTTTGGCCCCCAGCCGTGCGTTGAAGCGGTAGTTGAAGGTGAATTCATCTGCCGTCGCCACGCTCAGCGGTTTGCCGTACACCGACTCGATTCCCGGCAGGTCGTAGCCCATCAACTGCAACAGGGTCGGGAAGATGTTGTAGTGACTGGAGCGATCCTTGTTGGCCGCCAGTTGCGCCGACCAGTCGAGCGTCTGCAACTGATCGCCCTGAATCACCACCAGTGGCACCAGCCCCTCTTCCTCCACCGGGTCGCCGCCGCAGTGGGTGTTGAGTCCCGGATTACCGCGCTCGTGCAAATCCTGGCCGTGATCCGAGGTGTAGATCAGCAGCGCGTTGTTCAGATTGGCCTGGGCAAACACCCGCGAGAAGAACTCGCCGACGTTCCACAGCACGGTGTTCTTGTAGGCATTGCGATACAGCACCCAGTCATCCGGCTGGCCGTTGAAACCGGTGCGTTCACCGGTGTCGGCGACTTCCGTGAACTGTCCGCGGGGCAAGGTCGGGCGGTAGGCTATGAAGGCGTCCGGGTATTTGTCGTGCACCGGAAAATGCGCGCCGACCTTGTTGATCAGCACCAGCTCCGGTTTGTCGTCGTTGAGCAGTTCGATCAGCTTGGCGGCGGCGGCCATGTCGCGGTCGCGCACGCTGGTCTGGTCGAATTGCACGAATTCGTCGATGTCCTTTTTCTCGGCATCGTTCATCAGGTTCTGCAGGTTGCCGCCGGTGCGCTGAGCGTCGATGTAGACCGTGCGCATGCCGGCCTTCTTGGCGTACTGCCAGATCGACGGCAGCGTGCTGTTGATCCGCATGTAGTCGGCGCGGGTGCCGCCGTAGCGCAGGGTGATGTTGGTGTCGGCGCTGCAATTGGCGATGGACGCCGCGTAGCCGTAATTGAAGATTTCGACGCCCGGACGGGCCTGCTTGAGGTTGCTGTGCACGCCGAACGGCGCGTTGATGTCCAGGTAATTGCCGGAAATGCTTTCGTCGATGATCAGCACAATGTCGTGGCCGACCGCCGGACCATTGCGCGCCAGGGTCACCGGCTCACGCGGGCCGACGGTGTTGTGCAGTGCTTCGTAACCGAACAGGTTCAGATAGGCCAGCGGCGTGTACATGATCGGCAACCCGCGTGCGCCCTCGCCGGCGCGCACGAACAACACGGCGCTGAGCAGCAACACACCGCACAACGGCGCGGCGATCCGCAAGGCATTCGGTATCGGGATCGCGTGTCGTGGCTTGAGACCGATCCCGAACAGCAGCAACAACCCGTTGAGCAGCCCGTGGATGATCGCCCCCCGGTACTGATACGCCGCCTCCTGGATGAAGCCGCCGGAGTACACCAGCGAGACGAAACTGCTGTAGGTCAGGTAATCGGCGGTCACCCTCGTATAAACATCGAAGAACACTGCCGAAACAAACAGGGTTAATGCGAACAAATGCCGAATGAAAGTCTGACGTATATAGGCTGTTAGTAATAATGCGAAAGTCAGCGTCAAAAACATCGCGCCAAAAAGAAGTACTGCCAACCCCATACCCATCGCATTTAAGCGGTCAAGGTAATATTCGAAATAAAGCAGCAGATAAATAATTAAAAGCAGTTCTTTCAGGTATCGAAACATGGCAATTCCGGGGCGCGTCCGACGAGACATGGTCAATCATTTGTCGGTCAAAATCTGACACTAGCACCGGGCCATCAAAGCGCAAGAAATGTCGGACATAATGCAAAAGCGTCAAAAAACTGTTGACTCAAATCTGACACACCCAAGTCGTTAAAACCCTTGAATTTCGCGGCCTACGACCGTTTATCGTTTTCTTCGGAATGTGAAAAACCCGTCAAGAACGGGACAAATCCATCTACAGCAAGCACTTGATGGCCTTTCGCCCCCAAAAATGGGGGTGTTATACCCTTGCAACATGTCATTTTGCTGACACGCTTTCCCCACGCTGCGCTATACCCCTTTTGACAGTTCCATTTCGATCTTCCATCACCGTCTTACGAGGCACGCCAATATGGACGTGAGCGTATTTGGTACGGGCTATGTTGGCCTGATACAAGCAGCCGCACTTGCCGATGTCGGACATCGCGTATTGTGCGTCGATATTGACCCGAACAAGATTAAACAACTGCAACAGGCAGTACCGCCTATTAGCGAACCGGGTCTTTCTGCAACTTTGGAAGAAAACATCAAGGCCGGGCGTTTGTTGTTCAGCACCCAGGCCAGCGATGCGGTGGAACATGCCGCACTGATCTTCATCGCCGTGGGCACGCCGGCCGACGAAGACGGCTCCGCCGACCTCAGCCATGTACTCAACGTGGCGCGGCAGATCGCCAGCTTCATGGAGGACGATCGCACGCTGATCATCAAATCCACGGTGCCGGTCGGCACGGCGGATCAGGTGCTGCACACCGCTGAAGAAGAACTGCAGCGGCGCGGCAAAAGCGCCCTGGCGGTGCGGGTGGTGTCCAACCCCGAGTTTCTCAAGGAGGGCAGCGCCCTCGCCGACTGCATGCGGCCGGACCGGATCATCGTCGGCACTCAGGACGATGAGGCACGGGCGCAGATGAGCGAGCTGTACGCGCCGTTCTGCCGCAACCACGAAAAACTGATGTTCATGGACAACCGCAGCGCCGAGCTGACCAAGTACGCGGCCAACGCGATGCTCGCCACCCGCATCAGTTTCATGAACGAGCTGGCCAACCTCACCGAACTGCTCGGCGCCGACATCGAAGCGGTGCGCAAGGGTATCGGTTCCGACCCGCGCATCGGCTATCACTTCATCTACCCGGGCTGCGGCTTCGGTGGCTCGTGCTTTCCCAAGGACCTGCGCGCCCTGCTGCACACCGCCGAACACAACGGCATGCCGCTGAAACTGCTGCGCAGCGTCACCGACGTCAACGACGCGCAGCGGCACATCCTGTTCAGCAAACTCAGGGCGCAATTCCCCCAAGGCCTGGCCGGCAAGTCGATCGCGATCTGGGGCCTGGCGTTCAAGCCGAACACCGATGACATGCGCGAAGCCCCCAGCCGCTATCTGATGGATGCGCTGTGGGCCGAAGGCGCCAGCGTGCAGGCCTACGATCCGGAAGCCATGTCCGAGTGCCGGCGCATTTACGGTTACCGCAATGACCTGCACCTGTGCGCCACCCGCGACGACACCCTGGAAGACGCCGACGCCCTGGTGATCTGCACCGAGTGGAAGAATTTCCGCGTGGTGGATTTCGAGCTGCTGGCCAGCAAGCTGCGCTCGAAAGTCATCATCGACGGACGCAACCTCTACAACCCGGAACAAGTGGCGGCCGCCGGCCTGCACTACAGCGGCATCGGTCTGCGCCACATCGCGCCTGACGGGTTGCGGCCATGAAAATCCTCGTCACCGGTGCGGCCGGCTTCATTGGTGCTCATGGCGTGCTGCGGCTGGTGCGCGACGGGCATCAGGTGATCGGCCTGGACAACTTCAACGGCTACTACGACCCGCAGCTCAAGCACGATCGGGTGGACTGGGTGCGCGAGCAGGTCGGGGATTTCCAGCTCGCCACGATTGATCTGGCAGACGCCTCGGCGCTGGAAGCGTTGTTCGTTCGCGAACGGCCGCAAGTCGTGGTGCACCTCGCGGCGCAAGCCGGGGTGCGCTACTCGCTGGAAAATCCACGGGCCTATCTGCACAGCAACCTCGATGGTTTCCTCAACATTCTGGAGTGCTGCCGCCAGTACCCGGTCGCGCACCTTATCTACGCCTCGTCCAGTTCGGTGTACGGCGCCAACCAGCGCACACCGTATTCGGTGCAGGACGGCGTCAATCACCCGCTGTCGCTGTACGCCGCGACCAAGAAAGCCAATGAATTGATGGCCCACAGCTACAGCCACCTGTTCGGCATCCCTTGCACCGGGCTGCGGTTTTTCACGGTCTACGGGCCGTGGGGCCGGCCGGACATGTCGCCGATCCAGTTCGCCAAGGCGATCAGCGAAGGCTCGCCACTGAAGCTGTTCAACTACGGCGAGCATCAGCGCGATTTCACCTACATCGACGACATCATCGAAAGCATCGCACGCCTGATCGAGCGGGCGCCCCGGGCCAGTCCCGAGTGGAACCGCGAACAACCCGACCCGGCCAGCAGCATGGCGCCGTGGCGCTTGTTCAACATCGGCGGCCAGCACCCGGTGGCGCTGAAAACCTATCTCGCCCTGCTGGAAAAACACCTCGGCCAGAAAGCCGTGGTCGAGCTGCTGCCGCTGCAGCCGGGCGACGTACTCAATACCTGCGCCGAGGCCAGCGACCTGGCCCAGGCCACCGGGTTTCAGCCCCGGATAGAGCTGGATGAGGGACTGGGGCGGTTCATCGCCTGGTTCCGCGATTACTACCCCACTGCCTATCGCCCACGCGCCGTTCGCGGCTGAACATCAGCGGAGGACTCCATGACTGGACTTGAGAAAGGTATACCGATCCAACAACTGGTGCGTGACAAACGCATGGATCCGGAACAGCGAATGCGCCTGGACGCGGCAATCCACCGCCAGGGCCAGGGCTGGATGACCGGTCGAGAAGGTGGCCGGCCGTGGCAACTGTCGCGCACCAATCGGGTGGTGGCCTGTCTCGGCGCCCTGATGATTCTGCTGATGATTTCGCCGCTGCTGATCGGTCTGGCGCTGGCCATCAAGTTCACCAGCAAAGGCCCGGTGATGTTCGTGCAGAAACGCACCGGCTATCGCGGCCGCAAGTTCGGCATGTACAAGTTCCGGACCATGGTCGCCAACGCCGAAGAGCTCAAGGAGTCGCTGCGCCACCTGAACAAGCACGGTGCCGACGCCATCGACTTCAAGATCGACCAGGACCCGCGCATCACCGGGATCGGCGGCTTCCTGCGGCGCACCAGCCTCGACGAGTTGCCCAACCTGATCAACGTAGTGACCGGCGACATGCGCCTGGTCGGCCCTCGTCCGACCTCGTTCAACACCTACCGCTACAAGGACAGTCACCTCGCGCGTCTGGCGATCTACCCCGGCATGACCGGCCTGTGGCAGATCTCCGGACGCAGCAATATCGACTTCGACCAGCGCGTTGAGTTGGACCTCAGCTACATCGCCGAGCAGAGCCTTCTGCTTGATCTGAAGATTCTGTTGAAAACCCCCTTCAAAGTATTCAGCGGCCACGGAGCAAGCTAATGGACGGTTCAACCAACAAAAGCCTGAGCATTGCCAGCCCCAGCGAGTCGAACCTGACCTCGACCGTGCTGGACCTGGATCTGCGGATCCTGTTTCTGACCGCCGCCAACCCCGGCGCCGGCACCACCACCAGCGCCCTGGCCATGGCCAGCCAACTGGCACAGATGAGCAGCGGCCAGGTGCTGTATGTCGACGCCAGCCAGTCGGCGAGCAACCTCACCCAGCAACTGAACCTGAGCAAGGAGCGCGGCCTGCGCGACCTGTTGTTCAACCAGGAAACCCCGCCGCTGTTGCAGGACTGCGTGGTGCAGGTGTCGAGCCTGCCGTTTCATGTGCTGCCCAACGGCCGGCCGATCCGCACTACTGAACACCTGACTGCCGAGCGTCTGAGCCCACTGCTGGATCAACTGGGCGCTCAGTACCGCTTTGTGGTGATCGATGGCGACGCGGTGTATTCGGCCGCCGACACGTTGGTCATCAGCACCCAGGTCGACGGTGTGGTGTTCGTGGTACGTGCCGAAGACACCCGCTGGGAAGTCGCGCAGGCAGCCGTGCAGCGGTTGACCCAGGCCGGGGCCAAAGTGGTCGGCAGCGTGTTCAACCGACGCAAGTACTACATGCCTAAATGGCTCTACAAAAACCTGTAAGCAACCGCAAAGGATGACGCCATGAACGCCAGGATTCTTGTGCTGCTGATGCTGCCGCTTGCAGGCTGCTCGAGCACCTCCGAAACCCAGAACATGCCGGTGAACATTCTCACCGCCACCCCGGCCAACGCCCAGGCCACCGACATGCCGAAGGTCGAGCAGACCCTGCGCCCGCAGGATGTGCTGGACGTGATCTTCCACATCAGCACCAGCGGCTCGGACGCTTACCGCGTGCAGTCGGGTGACCAGATCGGCCTGAACTTCACCGCCGCCAGCCAGCTAAACGGCAATCAGTTGGTGCTGCCGGACGGCACCATCGAACTGCCGGGTGCCAATACCTCGGTGAAAATCGCCGGGCTGACCAGCGAAGAAGCGCGCCAGGAAATCCAGCGCGCCTACCAGCGCAAACAACTGTTCCAGCCCAACCGCAATCAGTTGACGGTGCAAATCATCAGCCCGCTGACCAACGAGCAGAACCTGAAAAGCGCCCTCAACCACCCGGCCACCGGCATGAGCCGCGAGATCACCGTCGGTACCGACGGCTACGCGAGCTTCCCGGAAATCGGCGCGGTGCCGCTGCAAGGCATGACCATCAACCAGCTCGAAACCTTCCTCAACAAGAAGTACGCGCAACTGCCGGGCCGGATGACCGTGGACGTGCTGCTCAAGTCCACCGCCGGCAACGAGATCTACGTGCTGGGCGAAGTCGGTCAGCCGGGTTCCTACCCGATCCGCCGGCCGGTGTCGGTGCTTGAGGCGCTGACCCTGGCGCGCGGCACCAACGTCAAGGCGCGGCTCGATTCGGTGGTGATCATGCGGCGCAACGGCAATCAGGTGCAGGCCGTGCGTTATGACGTCGAGAAAGCGTTGTCGGGCGAGGCGCCGCAAATCGCCTACCTGCAACCGGACGACATGCTGTACGTGCCGAAAACCAAACTGGCCAGCGCCGGCGAACTCGCCCGGCAACTGGCCGACGTGGTGCTGTTCCAGGGCGTGGGCTTCAGCTTCGGCTACCGCGTCGACAACAAAGACAGTGACAGCAACTGACTCTCAGGTGACCGACATGAATCCAAAGGAAAACTACCTGCATGAGTTCTTCAGGATCTTCTTCGCCAACAAGCAACTGGTGAAACGGGTCTTCCTGATCTTTGCAGTGATCGCGCTGGTGCTGCCGCTGTTGCTCAAACAGAGCTTCGATATCACCGCTCAGGTGATCGTGCAGTCGAAAAAACTTTCACAGGGCGACGCCACCACGTCGCTCACCGTGGACAACGCCACCTTCATCCCGCCGTCGCTGGCGGACATGGAAACCGAGAGCAACATCCTGCGCTCGCCGGCGCTGATCCGTCAGACCATCAGCGAGCTGCGCGACAAGGGCGAATACACCCCGTCACCCGGGATGTTCAGCAAACTGGTGAGCGAGCCGTTCAAACGCTACATCAGCTCGCCGCTGCGCCAGTATGTGATCAACCCCGTGCGCAACGCTCTGGGGCTTGAGACCGATCCGGTGCGCGACACCGCGCTCGATGCACTGACCCAGCAAGCCATCGACAGCCTGAAAATCGAGACCCTGCCCGGCTCCAACGTGATCTCGATCGTCTACAGCTTCCCCGATCCGCATCAAGGCACGACCTTCGTCGCCGCCCTGTTGCAGAACTATCTGGTGAGCCGTCAGGCGCTGCAATCGATCGACCTGCCGCAATCGTTCTACGAGTCCAAGAAACAGCTTTATCAAGTGCGCCTCGATGGCCTGGAAGGCAACCGTCAGGCACTGCTGGAAAGTGTCGGCTCGTCGGATCCGAAGGAGGAAATCACCTTCCGCCTGAACGCGATCAACACCGAAGAACAGGCACTGAACCTGTACCAGGATCGCCTGCTGCAAAGCCAACGCTGGCTGGAGTACCTGAAAACCAGCCTGGCCGCCGCCAGCAACAACAAGCTCAATGACTACACCTTCCCCTACACCTTCACCACCACCGTCGACAACGTGGCGTTCGAGGACCGGGAAATCAAACAGCTCGGCGAGCAACTGACCACTCAGGTCAGCCGCTACATGAACGATCTGGCGGTGTTCCAGCCCGGCAGCGAGCCGATGCTGCTGACCCGCGAGCAGATCGCCCGCACCCGCCAGCAGTTCCTCAAAGTGGTCAGCAACCGCATCCAGGAACGCACCAACGACCTGGCCGTGGTGAAACAGGTGATCGATCAGAAAACCGCGCGCATCGCCGAGTTCAAGAACCGCATCCACGAGCTGCAGCAAACCCAGAGCAAGCTGCGGCAGATGGACACCGAGATCGACGCCATGCACGCCGCGTTCTCGACCTACGCCCAGCGTTTTGCCGAAAGCAGCACCACCCGCTCGCTGAACGACGACTTGTCCAACGCCCGGGTCTTGAGCCCGCCGTTCGAACCGACCGAAGCGGCGTTCCCCAAACCGATGCTGATCATTCCGTTCGGGCTGTTCACCGGTCTGTTGCTGGCGATTGCACTGGTCTATGTGCGTGAGTTCTTCGATCACCGCTTCAAACACCCGGCGCAAATCAGCCACGAGCTGGGCCTGCCGGTGCTGCTGGTGATCAACGACCAGAACGCGCTGCCGAGCAACCCGCACAAGAACTGGACCGTACCGAGCTTCCTGCACTGGGTGCGCAATTGAACACGCCCTCCACCCAGAACGCCGCGCTGCCGATCATGCATTTGCTCAGCAGTGGCGGGTTCTACGGGGCCGAGCGGATGTTGCTCGATCATTGCCTGGCGACGCCGGGGCAGCACCAGGTGCTGTTCCTCGATGCGCCGCCGGAACTGATCGCGCGCTTTCGCGAGGCCGGCGTCGATGCACAAGGCTGCGCAGGGCTTGCTGCCCTGCTGCGGCACTTGGGTCATCGGCGCGGTGAACGGCCATTGATCAACACCCACAATTTCAAAGGCCTGTTGTTCGGCTGGGTCGGCGCCACGCTGTTGCGCCTGCCGCTGGTGATCACTCAACACGGTTTCACCCCGCGCAGCCGCAAGCAGAAGTTCTACACCTGGCTGAGCCTGCAACTGTGCCGCACGGCGTCGGTGGATCGAGTGGTGTGCGTCGCCGAGAGCATCGCGGTGTTGCACCGTCAGGCCAGCGTACGTGCGGAAAAATTGCAGGTGATCCCCAACGGATTGCCGGCCGCCGCCGCGCTGCTTTCCGATGCGCCAAGACAACGCTGGCTCGCCGGCTACGTCGGGCGCTTGAGCAGTGAGAAAGGCCCGGATCTGTTTCTCGACGCGCTGATCCCGCTGTGTCACCAGCACCCGCAACTCGACGCGGTAATGCTCGGCGACGGCCCGGAACGCGAAGACTTGCAGGCACGGATCGACGCCGCCGGTTTGCAGCAGCGCATCCGCTTGCCGGGTTATCAGACCGACATGCGTCACTGGTGGCAGCAACTTGATGCGCTGGTGATCAGCTCGCGCACCGAAGGCACGCCAATGATCCTGCTGGAAGCGATGCAGGCCGGGGTGCCGGTGGTGGCATTCGGTGTCGGCGGCATTCCCGATGTGCTGGAGAACCGTCACAACGGCTTGCTCGCCGCCCCGACCGACAGCGCCGCCCTCGCCCATCAGCTCGACACGTTGCTGTCAGAGCCGGGACTGGCGCGGCAACTGCGCGACAACGCAAAACGCACGCAACAGGACCGCTACGACCTCAAGGCCCTGGCCGAACGCTGGTCGCAGCTGTACATCCGCACGGCACGGGAGGCACGCGCATGATTTTCCCGCTCTCGATCGTCAGTCTGCTGGGCCTGGCCTGCATCGCTCTGCTGGCCAGTCCCTGGCCCTACCTCGCGCCGGGTGCAGTGCTCGGTCTGGTGGGGTTCGCGGTGCTGTACCGCAAACCGACCTGGGGCCTGCTCGGCATTGCCGCGCTGGTGCCGTTCGAGGGCTTCTTCAAGGACAGTTCGCTGTCAGGCAGCAAACTGATCGGCGCTTCGCTGGCGGTAATCCTGATGCTGCAACTGGCGATGCACCAGATTCCCTCGGATCGCCTGCGCAGCAATATCTGGCGCTTTCTGATCGCCTTCATGACCCTGTACTTTCTGAGCCTGCTGAACACCGATGACATGGGCATGTCGCTCGGTCACCTGCGGGAAATCAGCGTCGGCCTGATCCTGTTTGTCATCACCCTGCTGATCGGCCGCGAACTGAACCTCGACCTGTTCGCCCGGCTGGTGACCCTTGCCGTCAGCACGACCTGCGCCATGGCCATGTTCTCCACCAAATTCCAGGATCAGGGCCGCGCCGCCGGCCTGCTCGAAGACCCCAACGCCTTCGCCCTGCTGATCGCGTTCGCCATTCCGCTGGGCCTGCTGCTGGTGATCCGCAGCCCGAACCTGTTGCATCGGCTGTTCTGGGGCGGTTGCTGCCTGCTGTTGCTCGGCGGCATGACCAAGACCGAATCACGCTCCGGGCTGGTGGTGCTGGCCTTGAGTCTGGTGATCGGTTGCTGGCACTACCGCGCGCAACTGGCGCGGATTCGTCCGCGTCACCTCGGCTTTGCCATGCTCGGCGCGGCGATCGTGATTCCGCTGGCGATCTACGCGATGCCTGCCGGTTACATCGCCCGTATCCAGTCGCTCAGCGTATTGAGCGCCGGCGCCAAGGGGCACAACGACGAATCCCTCGGCCGCCGCGCTTCGTACATCGTGGTCGGCAGCCAGATGATCCGCGAGAACCCGCTGCTCGGCTCCGGCCCCGGCACCTTCCCGCTGCACTACGCCACCACCGGCTACGCCAAGGCGTTTTCCGCCAACCGCAAGATCGGCGACCTGTACCGTCGGGCGCACAACACCTACCTGGAAATCTTCAGCGAACTGGGGGTTCCCGCCGGTTTGATGTTCGTCGGCATGCTTGGGTTGGGCCTGTACAACCTGGCGCGCGCGCGCAAGGAATGGATGCTGCGCCGCAACTGGCAGCAGGCGGATCTGATGACCCACCTTGGGGTGAGTTTTCTGTCGCTGACATTGTTCCTGATGTTCCTCAGCGCGCCGAACCAGAAATACCTGTGGATCATGCTCGCGCTGACCAGCGTTCTGCGCCTGAAAGCCGAGCAGGCGCCGATGACGGAGGCCAAAGCATGAGCCGGATCAGTATCGTCATCCCGATGTACAACGAGGCCCGGCACATTGGCCGCACCCTGCTGGCCGCGCAAAAAGCGGCGCATGCGGCGGATGTCGAATGTGAGCTGATCGTGGTCGACAACGGCTCGAGTGACGAAGGTCCGCAGATCGCCCGGCAGTTCGGCGCCCAGGTGCTGGTGATGCCCGGCCTGCTGATCGGCGCCCTGCGCAACCGCGGCACGGCGATCGCCACCGGGGAATGGCTGGCATTCATCGACGCCGACATCGAAATGCCCGAAGACTGGCTCACCCAACTGTTCACTCTGGAAGCCGAAGGCCAGGCCGATGTCTTCGGGCTCGACCTGCACACCCCCGCCGCCGCGCCGTGGTACGCCACCGCCTGGCAGCGCCGCACCTTGCGGCCGACCACCCATACCAGCCATGTCGTCGACTGGCTGCCCAGTGCCAACCTGTTGATGCGCAAGCGCTGGTTCGACAAGGTCGGCGGTTTCAACGAAACCCTGCGCACCGGCGAGGACAAGGAGTTCACCTTGCGCCTGAGAGAACACGGCGCGCGGCTGCTCTCGATCAATGAAAGCGTGGCCCTGCACTGGGGCTACGAAATGAACTGGCGCGAGTGGATGGGCAAGGAACTGTGGCGCCAGGGCAGTCATCTGCAATTGCTGCGCAGCCACGGTTTCAGCCTGCGGCTGCTGCGATTTCCAATGTTGTCGATCTTCGTCTGGATTCTCGATTTCCTGGCGATTTCCGCCCTGCTCGACGGTTTTCCCCATCACGCCGCGATCATGGTGATGTTGACGCTGGTGCCGGGGCTGGTGCTCAGCGTGCGTCAGAGCGCCAAGCACCACAACGTCTGCCTGACCCTGCAACTGTGGGGCCTGCACTGGGTGCGCCTGCACCTGGCGGGGGCCGCGTTCATTCTCAGTCTGTGTCATTGGAACGCCAGGAGGCCTGCCCGTGGCTGAATTCATTTTCTGGATGTGCCTGCTGCTGCCGGCGTACGCCTATGTCGGCTACCCGCTGCTACTGACGCTGCTGGCGCCGCTGTTCCCGGCGTGGCGCCACAGCCCGGCACCGCCGCTGAACATCAGCATCGTCATCGCCGCTCACAACGAAGCGCGGCACATCGAGCACAAGCTGCGCTCGCTGCTGTCCCAGGATTATCAGCCGGCGACCCTGCAAATCATCCTGGCCAGCGACGGTTCCACCGACGACACCGTGGCCTGTGCGCACAAGGTCGACGACCCGCGCATCACCGTGCTCGACCTGCCCCGCCAGGGCAAGGCCGCCACGCTGAACGCAGGTACGGCGCTGGCCACGGGCGACATTCTGGTGTTTACCGACGCCGACAACCAATGGTCGCGGGAAACCCTCGGCTACCTGCTGGCGCCGCTGAGCGATCCGCAGGTCGGCGCCTGCGCCGGGCACATGGTGATCCCGGTCACCGGCGGCGGTTTGAGCATCGGCGACAGCCTTTATCGACACTACGAAGGCTGGCTGCGCCGGGTCGAAAATCGCACCGGTTGCATGGTCTCCGCCGACGGCGCCCTGCTTGCCCTGCGCCGGGAACTGTTCGAGAACGTGCCGGCCGAGGTCAACGACGATTTCTTCATCAGCACCTGCGCGCCAGTGAAATTCAAACGCATCGTCTACGTGCCCGAAGCGCAAGTGATCGACCACGGCGTGGACGAAGCGGACAAGCAATTCCGCCGTCGCCAGCGGGTCACCGTCGGCGGCCTGCAAAGCCTGGCGCAACGTAGCGAACTGCTCAATCCGTTCAAGCATGGCCTGTATTCGATAGCGTTGATCAGCCACAAGCTGATCCGCCGCCTGGCGCCGATCCTGTTGCTGCCGCTGCTGCTGAGCAATTTCTGGCTGTGGGAAGAACACGGTTTCTATCGCCTCTGCCTGATCGCGCAACTGATCGGCTACGCCATCGCGATTGCCGGCCTGCTGGATTCGCAACACCGCTTACCCAAACCGTTCCGCCTTGCGGCATTCCTGCTGGTGACACTGGCGGGCATGAGCATCGGCCTGTGGCAGTTCCTGCGCGGCCAGCGTTACGCCCAGTGGAACCCTGACCAAAACCGTTGAGAGGGACAGAGCCATGGCGATCAAACAACTGATTAAACGCACCAGCGGCTGGCTCTATCTCAACTCGTCCGTGGGACGAAACCAGTTACACGGCGCCGGCGTGATCCTGATGTTGCACCGGGTGCTGGCCAACGACCGCGCCGCCGACCTGCCGCACCGCAACGAACTGTGCGTCGGGCCCAAGGCCTTCGAGCATCTGCTGGTGTGGCTGCGCAAGCATTTCGATTGCGTGCCGCTGATGGAAATCCTCCAGCCCAACGCCTTGCGCACCGAGCGCCCGCGAGTGGCACTGACCTTCGACGACGGCTGGCGCGACAACGCCGCCAACGCCTTCCCGTTGCTGCAGAAGCATCAGGTGCCGGCGAGCATTTTTCTCTCCACCGATTTCATCGGCAGCCGTCAGCGCTTCTGGTGGGAAAGCATCGGCGAAACCCTGTGGGGCAGCCATGGCGAAAAACCGCGCATGCACCTGATCGAATATTTGCAATCGATCCATCATCCCGTGCCGGTGCTGCTGGATGACATCGACGTGGACCGGCGCAGTCTGACCCTGTTGCATTACCTGCAAGGGCTCAAAGCGCTTGACCCGATGATGCTCGAACGCCTGACCGACGAGTGCCCGCAAGAGTCGCAGCCTCAGGCACTGGACTGGCATCAGGTGCGGGCAATGGAGTCTTCCGGCCTGGTGCGGTTCGGCCCCCACGGCGCCAGTCACGCCATCCTCACCGGCCTTGACGATGTGCGCCTGGGCGAAGAAATCAGCCGCAGTCGCGATGCCATGCTCAACGGCTGCAACCGGCCGCTGCCGGTGTATTGCTACCCCAACGGCGACAACGACGAGCGGGTGCGCGAACAGATCGCCCATCACGATTACCCCTTCGCGCTCGGCACTGGCAGCGGCATCTATCGCTGCACCGGTGATCCGCTGAACCTGCCACGCTTCGGCGTCAGCCAGCGCACCGCGCGCAATCCGCAACTGCTGTCGTGGCGGATCTATCGCGGGGCGCGACCATGAGTCGAGGCAGTTACCTCAAGCATCTGGCGCTGAGCATGGGCACCAAACTGGCGATGATCGCCCTGCGCCTGCTGAGGAATGTGCTGCTGGCGCGAATTCTCGGGCCCAGTGAGCGCGGGCTGTTCGCCCTGCTCAGCACCCTGCCCGATCTGATCAGCGCGGCCACCAGCGGCGGCTTGAATTCTGCTGTTGGTTATCAAGCGGCCAAGCAACGGCCGATGGGTTTGTTACTCGCGCAGGTGCTGGTGTTCGGTTGTCTGCTGGCGGGTCTGCTGACCTTGTTGGTTGTGGCGCTGGTGCGCGAGTTCGGCAGTGAACTGGACGTGACGATGCAACTCGGGCTGCTGGCGTGGCTGTTGCTGCTGGCGGTGCCGTTGACTGTGCTCAAAAGCGGTCTGCTGACCTTGCACAATGCGTCCGGCGGCGTGGTCGCGTTCAATGCCTTGCGGCTGGTGGAATCCCTGGCGCCGCTGTTGCTGTTTCTCGCGTTGTTCTGGATGTGGAAAGAAGCGGCCCTCGAAGCCGCGCTGATCAGTTGGCTAGCCGGCATCAGTCTGGTGGTGCTGGTCGGCTGGTTGTGGCTCAAACGCGCGCAGCCGTTGCAGCTGCAATGGGATCGCGCCAGCCAGAACGAACTGCTGCGCTTCAGTGCGCGCAGCCATCCGGATCTGCTGTTCCAGCAAGTGATCCTGCGTTCCGATTACCTGTTCATTGGCGCCCTGCTCGGCAGCACCGCCCTCGGGCATTACGCGATGGCCAGCGCCGCCGCCGAGTTGCTGCTGATCGTTCCGGAAGCGGTGACCACGCCGCTGATGAAACGCCTGCTGCAACAGGACGAAGGCATGGACAAGGTCACGCCGCTGGCCCTGCGCCTGACCGCCACGGTGATGCTCGGCGCCTGCCTGACCATGGCCGTGATCGGCGAATGGCTGATCGTCACCCTGTTCGGCGTCGCCTACCAACCGGCGTATCCGGCGCTGCTCGCATTGCTGCCGGGGCTGCTGGGCCTGTGCTACGCGAGCATCCTGCGCCTGGACCTGATCGGCAAGAATCGTCCCGGCACGGTGTCGCTGCTGATGGGGATCGGCGCCCTGCTCAATCTTGCGCTGAACCTGCTGCTGATTCCGGCCTACGGCATCGTCGGCGCGGCGGCTGTTTCGTCGATTGCCTATCTGGCGGTGACCGTGGCGATGCTGGTGCTGTACTGCCGGTTGAGCGGCGTGGCGTTCTGGCAAACCCTGATCATTCTGCCCAGCGACCTCACGCCGATGTGGCTAATGTTGCAGCGTCGCTTTTTACAACGGAAGTCCGCATGAAAGGCCTGGCCCTGCTGTTCGGTCTCGGCCTGTCGCTGGACGCCTTCGCGGCGTCGATGCGCTGGGGCGACATTCGCGACGGCAGCCTGTACCTGCAAGCGGATCGCCCCGACACGGTGACCGTGCGCTGGGCGCCGGCGTGGCAGGCGGAGGCCAACGAAGAGCACATCTTCCTGCTCGACGGCCGGGGTAAATTGCAGGGCGAGCGCTTCATCAAGGCCAGTGAAACCCGTGGCAGTCAGAGCTGGCCATTGGCGCCGGGGGCCGCGAGTTATCAGCTGGAAATCCCCGGCTACAGCTTCCGCAGTTATCGGATCGAGCACGACGAAAACACCGTGGCCCTGTTCGCCCCGGCCAAGGTGCATTTCAGTGCAGAAACCCGTAACGGCGATGAGCTGTATTTCAAGGTCGCCGCCGGTGAGCACGCGATATTGGCGGGCAAGTTCCACGGCGGGGTCAGCGCCCTGCAAGCGCAACGGGTTGGTGACGGGCAGCCCCTGACATTGGCGCTGAAACCCTATCGCGCCTATTGGCAGTTCGATCAGGTGGCGTTGCCGGTCAGCGAACGCGAACAGGTCTGGTGCCTGCGTCTGCAAGGCAGCGGCAAAGCGGCGTTCTGGCTCGACGGCACGGCCAATCTGTTCGCACAGACCCCGCAACAGCTCAAACCGCTGCGCGAAGACGACGGCCAGACGCGCCTGACCCTGCACGACAAAGTCCTCGGCCGCACCCCGGATCTGGGCATCGCCCTGCCCTACGTGATGCCGCCGCCCGCCAGCCATCCGGTGCTCGACGCGCTGAAACCGACGGCTGCCAGTTACTACAGTTTCGTCGACGTGACGGCGAAGAAGCCGCACTTCGAAGATGCGTTTCGCCAGGTCTATCAGGATCGCTTCGGCATTCGTCAGGACATCACCTTGCTCGCCGGCAGCCAGCGTCAGGCCGATCTGCGCGCCGACGTGCAAAGCAACAGCGGCCTCGACGCCTGGCTCGCCGGCACCCGTGCACTCGGCGGCAAAGGCACGCACTACATCGGGTTCGCCGACGAGCCCAACCTGAATTATTCGAGTTACGAGCAATACCGTTCGATCTTCACCAGCATGGCCCGGCAAGTGCGCAGCGATCCGGCCAATGCCAAGGCCGGCGTGCGCATCGCAATGCCGGCCAGTTCGCGATTGGTCAACGGGCCGTTCGCCGACAACGCGGCGAACAAGCGTGGCATCGACTGGGCCCGGCGCCTGCTCAGCGAATCCGCCGATCAGGTCGATGCGCTGGCCTGGCACGAGTGGATGATTCGCGACCTGCTCGCCACTCGCGTGTACCGCGACAGCGTGCGCCGCGCTGCCGATCTGGTCGGCCTCGATGCCAAGGGTCAGCCGCGCAAGGCGTTGCTGCTGGACCAGACCAACCTGTCCAGCGGTTCGAGCCTGAGCCCCTACGATCAGGAAACCCATTTCACCTCGCTGTGGTGGGCCTCGGTGGTGATCAACGCCTCCCAGGACGGTTTGTTGACCATGCTCAACTGGTTCCAGGCCGCCGATGAGCCGCAATACCCCAAAGGCATGTTGCGGGTGCTGGGCGATGACCGCTTCGAATTGAAACCGGTGGGCCTGGCCCAGCAGTTCATCCAGCAGCACTGGCTGCAAAAGGTGCTGTGGCTGGAGAACGATGCGTTCGAAGTCGATGTGCTGGCAATGGCCGGCGACGATCAGCGTAGCCTGCTCGGCGTGAACAAGGGCACGCGCTTGCAGCGTGTCGATCTGGCGGGCGCCAAATGCCCATTGAACAACGGCGCGCTGCGCTACTTCGGCGCCGACAACCGCAGCCGCGACGCGCCTTTTCGCTGTCAGGACGGTCGCGTGCGCTTCGAGCTGCCGGGACAGACCCTGTTTGCCCTGAGCTGGAGTGCCTCATGACCGCCCTGTTGATGTCCGGCCGCGCTGGCCTTTGGCTGCGCGATGACTCGTCATCAGGAGCAACGACCATGAACATGCTGCGCAAACTGACTGAAAACCTACGGCAGAAAGGACTCACTGCCACCGTGAAAAAGATCTGGAAGCACTGCATTTTTTCTCACCAGGAACTGCTGTGGATGGAGCGCGATCTGGTCAGTCCGGTGCCACCTCACAGCCTCAAACCCTACCCGCCGCTGCGGGTGGTGAAGATCACCCCGGACAAAGTCAGCGCCTTCGCCCGCCACTTCGGTGACCGCGTCGGCACCATGGCGGAACTGGCTCGGGAAAATCACACCGGGCACATGCACCTGGACGACCAGGGTCATGCGGTGGCCTTCATCTGGGGCAGCGCCCGGGACTACTTCGACCGCCACTATTACGGCTGCATGTTCCCGGTGAAACCCGGCGAGTTCTTCGAGTTCGGCGGCGAGTTGACCCGCTCGTACTGGGGCACCGAACTGTCGGTGGATCTGCAACTGGAACTGTGGAAAGCCATGGCCGCCCAGGGCTGCGACAAGGTCGTGGACGTCTGCGAGTTCCACAACATCCCGGCGCTCAAGCTGCACTTGCGCATGGGCTATACCGAACAGGGCCGGATCATGAACATCTACAAACTGTTCGGTCGCTGGCGCTTCTACCGCGAAACCCGCTACAGCGGATCGCGCCTGGAGGCGCTGCGCAAACCTTCCCGTCCACCTGTCACAGCAACGGCGACCTGAGCCTATGGCGCGATTCGAATGGCGCACCTCGTTGTGCGCACCTGACTTCCCGGCGGCGGCCTATGAAGCGCTGCGCCTGCGGGTGACGGATCACACGCCGTTCAACAGCCTCGACTGGCTGTGTGCGGCAGAGCAGGCGCTCGACGCGCACGAGCGGCTGCATGTATTGCTGGGTTGGGAAGCAGACGAATTGCGCCTGTGCCTGCCACTGGTGGCGAGCCGTGAACGGTTTTTCGGTTTGCCGTTCCGGGTGGTGCATCACCTGGGTTATCCGCTGGCCGATCGCCTGGCGTTGTTATCACAGCTTGACGCCGAAGACATGCGCCAGGCCCTGCGGCTGATTCGCCAGCGAGTGCCCCACGCCCTGCTGCAACTCAACGAAATCGCCGAGCCGGTCGGCGACGAAAGCGTGCTCACCGAATGGATGGCCCACAGTTCCACCGGCGAACGTCGCTTGAGCTGTCGGGTGCCGGTGCACCTGATCAGCGACGCCGACCGCCAGGAAGTCTCGGGCGATCCCCGCTACAAACTGCGCCGAGCCCGCAAGCGGATTGCCGCGTGCGGTGCCGAAGTCCGGCGGATCATTCCCGACGCAGCCACCATGGGCCCGTTGCTGCAGGCCATCAGCGAAGTCGAAGCAGTCAGCTGGAAAGGCGACGAAGGCGTCGGGATCTTTGCCAGTGAAGGCAGCCGCCGCTGCATGGAAAACGCCTTCACCGCCCTCGCCGCTTCGGATCGGGTGCGCGTGGTGATGCTGGAACTGGACGGGCGTTGCATCAGCTATCGGCTCGGCCTGTTCGAACAGGGCCGGCTCTACGATTACAACCTCGCTTTCCTGCCGCAATACGCCGATCTGGGCAGCGGCCGGGTGTTGCTGGAGGAATGGATTCGCTGGGGGCTGGATGACAACTGGCGCTGGATCGATGCCTCCCGGGTCAGCCTGGAAAACTCCAGCCATCAACTGCACGAACGCATGACCGGGCAACTGGAACACTGGCGCTGGAGTTTCTACTCGTGGCGCCCCAGCGGTCTGTTGCTGGGGCTGGGATTGCGCGTCTGGCACCGGCTCAAGCCTGGGTTGCAACAATGGCGGGCGAAGCGTGCGGCGGCCAAAGCGGCAGTCATTGCGACACCTGTGATCAACCCCACCAAGGAGGGCGAACATGCCTCGCCAAGTCATAGTCAACGCTGACGATTTCGGCCTGAGCCCGAACGAAAACGCGGTGATCCTCGGTGCGTTCCAGGCCGGGGTCATCAGTTCCGCCACCGCCATGGCCAACATGCCGGCGTTCGAAGCGGCCTGCGCCATGGCCCGGCTGCCGCTGCTGGAAGGCCGGATCGGCCTGCACTTCAACCTGACCTACGGCCGGCCGTTGAGCCGGGCCATTCTCGAACGTCGCACCTTCTGCGACAGCCACGGCGTGTTCGACCTCAGCCTGCCTCGCCACAGCCTGTGGCTGGGCCGCGAAGATCGCGAGGCGGTACAGGAAGAATTGCAGGCGCAGTGGCAGCGCTGCGTCGATCACGGCGTGCGTCCCAGCCACCTCGATTCGCATCAGCACGTGCACAACATCTGGCCGATCGGCGAGATCGTCGCGCGCTTCGCTGCCCATCAAGGTGTGCCGGTGCGGCTGGCGCGCAATCTGGGGCAAAACCTCAGCCTGCCCAAACGCGTGTTCAAGGGTTTGCTCAACCGTCGGTTGCAAGGTCTGGCCGGGGCCACGGCGGATTACGTCTGCACGCCGGTGGACCTGCGCAACGCTGCTGCGCCGACCGACGGCGTGCTGGAAATCGTCGCCCATCCGAACCAGCTCGGTGCGGATTTCGGCGACGCGTATCTGCAACCGGGAGAGTCCCTGAGCCGCGTGCTAGAGCAGCGGCTGGCGGGCGTCCCACGGGTTTCCTATGCCGATCTGAACAAGGATTTTCTACGCGGTGCTGAGGCACTCTGAACCGTTACACAACTTGCAATACATTCAAAGCTGGCGCTTTGACATGGACTTGCAGGGGTGATCTATACCCACAAAAGCGTCATCCACAACACCCGGGCTTCGGCCACGGAGGGCATCATGAGCGTCATTGAAAAGCTGCGCGAACGTATCAAGCAAAAAGGCCTGGGCCGCACCCTCGGCACGTTGTGGAAACGCTACGTGTTCTTCCATTGGGAACTGTTGTGGATGGAGCGCGACCTGGTCAGCCCGATACCGCCGCACAAGCTGCGCCCCTACGACGGCCTGCGCAAAGTCGACATCACCGCCGAGAATGCCGGCGCGTTCGCCAAGCACTTCGGGGATCGCGTTGAGACCATGGCCGAACTGGCCAACGAGGGCCACACCGGGCACATGTACCTGGACGCCGACGGCCATGCGGTCGGGTTTATCTGGGGCAGCATTCGCGACTACCACGACCGCCACTATTACGGCTGCACCTTCCCGGTCAAACCCGGCGAGTTCTTCGAATTCGGCGGCGAAATGATTCGCGCCTACTTCGGCAGCAGCCTGTCGGTGGACGTCCAGGTCGCCCTCTGGGAAGCCATGGCCGCCCAGGGTTGCAACAAAGTGGTGGACGTCTGCGAGACCCACAACATCCCGGCGCTGAAACTGCACATCCGCATGGGCTACCACGAACAGGGCCGCGTCATGCACGTCTATTGCCTGTTCGGCAAATGGCGCTTCTTCCGCGAAACCCGCTACGAAGGCTCACGCCTGGACCCACTGCGCAAACCGGGACGGCCGGTGGTGACGGCGGCTGCGCAGGCTTGAGGGGTTTAACCTGCGGCGGCCGGGACGGCGCCGCAGAATCTTCCTACGCTCGTACAGGAACCAGCGACATTCAGTTTCGGCTCCATCTGGCTGCTCGCAATCATGTGAATGAATACATTCATGCAGAAACGCAGAGACAAACCGATGGAACAAAACACATCCGATTTTGAAATGACGGCACTTCTGGTTGATCTGAATACCATCCGTGAGTACCTCTCTCAGGTACTGGCAGAAGGTGACGATGAAGAGTTGTTTCGAGCAATCGGATACGTGACGCAAGCCCGTATCCGACTCACCGAAAAAGAGACAGCGCCTCTCGCCTCCCCCTCTTGTACTTGCCTCAGCGTTTCACCCCCACCCACGTAAAACACATCGGCATCTGCGCCCCGCGGTTCTGGTACTGGTCATAGACTTCTTCCCGGTTCGAGTGCGGGTATTCCTTGAAGTGCGTGATGTTCAGGCCGGCCTCGATGGCGGCGGTGAAGATCGCGCCGAGGTTGTGCACGAACCAGTAGGACTTCGCCGCTGGCTGTTCGATCTTGCCGACGTAGACGATCGGTTTTTCCAGCACGAAAGGTTCTTCCCGGAAGTAAGAGGTGGCGAGGCGAAAAGGGTCTTCGGCCTCGGGGTCGACCATTTCCAGGAACGGGTGGGTTTCGTAGATCACCAGTTGACCGCCCGGTTTCAGGGTCGAGGCGACGTGGCGAAAGAACTCGCCGATGTCGGGCATCCAGCCAAAGACGCCGATGGTGATCAGCGCGACGTCGAAACGGGCGCGCAGTGATTCGGGCAAATGATAAATATCGGCTTCTATGAATTCGGCGTTGTGCGGCGAACGCTTGTTCAGTTCGCGGGCCTGTTCGAGAAACGCCCTCGACTGATCGATGCCAACCACGCTCCGTGCGCCGAGGGCAAACAGCGATAGGCTTTCGCGGCCGTTGTTGCAACACAGCTGCGCGACGTCTTTGCCATCGACACCGACCTGCTCGAGCAAGCCGCGAAGGGTGTCGTCGAGGCAGGAAAAGTCAGCCTGCGTGACTTCGGTCAGCAAGGCCTGCCAGTCGGGCGAATCCTGGTGATGACGGGCGGAATCATTCCACGCCTGACGATTGCTCTCGACGGCGTTTTTATTATTTGGCACTTCCATGGCGCACTCCGGGCGATGCTCACAATTGAGCGGGCCCGAGTCTAGTTCAGCCTCGCGCAACAGGTTGTTGCGAACTTGTAAGCCGACGACACTTGCACCAACGCCTGCACCAACGCCTGCACCGCGGGCAGCTATAGTTAATAGCCTTGGGGAAATCCGCTTCCACAGGTGCTGCCATGGGAATGTTCAATCGACTGCTGTTGTCCGCCTGTCTGCTCGCCGCCGCCCAGGCGCAGGCGCTGGACAGCAACTTCAACTACTACGGGGCGGACCAGCCTTTTGCCCACCCTGCTCCGCCGTCGCTGTCCGCTCAGCCGCCCCGGCCGTTCGATGACACGGCGCCGCAGGATTTCATCGTCATCCCGGATCGCCACGTGTTCCATGACTCGCAACTGCCCACTGTGGCCGATGCGACGGTGCGGGTGTTTATCCGCACCTACGATGCCGAACGCGGCATCTACGTCAACGACGAAGTGCTGGACCCGACGTGCGTGCTGGAATGCCTCGGCACACCGAGTCCGCGCAGCAACGCGGTCTACCACTGACGCTTGTCCGGACGGGCCAGGCCGAGCTTTTCGATGCGGTAGCGCAGCATGTCGCGGCTCAGGCCCAGCAGGCGCGCCGATTTGGTGACGTTCCAGTCGGTCTTGTCGAGCATCTTGCGCACCATGTCGCGCTCGACCTCCGGCAGGTTCATCGATTCGGTGTTGCTCGCCGGGCGCGGTTCGAAGTGCGTGTGCGGCACCTCGTGCTGATGCTGCGGTGGCAGCTCATCGCACAGGCTCATGCACACGTTCAGTTGATGCGCGGCGATGGTGTCGCTCGGCGCCAGCAGCACGGTCTGTTCGAGCATGTTGCGCAGTTCGCGCACGTTGCCCGGCCAGGTGTAGCTGAGCAGCAGCTCTTCGGCCTGATCGCTGAAATGCAGGTTCGGTTTGCCGTAGCGCTTGCCGTGGCTGGCGAGGAAGTGCCGGGCCAGCAGCAAGATGTCTTCGCCACGGGCGTACAGGCGCGGCACCTTGATCGAGATGATCCGCAAACGGAAAAACAGATCGCGGCGGAACTTGCCCTGCTGGACCATCTGCTCAAGGTTGCAATTGGTGGCGCTGATCACCCGCAGGTTGACCTTGCGTTCCTTCACCGAGCCGACCCGGCGAATAGTGCGATCTTCCAATAGCTTGAGCAGTTTGGCCTGCAACAGCAGGTCCATTTCGCCGATCTCGTCGAGAAACAACGTGCCGCCGTCCGCCGCTTCCACCAGCCCGACCCGGCGATCCTTGGCGTCGGTGAATGCGCCTTTCTCGTGGCCGAACAATTCCGATTCCACGAGGTTGGACGGAATCGACGCGCAGTTGAATTCAATGAACGGGCCTTTGCTGCGCGGGCCGTCGAAGTGCAGCGCGCGGGCCACCAGTTCCTTGCCGGTTCCGGTTTCGCCCTCCACCAGTACGGGCGGCAGATCGGTGTTGGCCATGCGCCGCTCGGCGTCGAGCAACTGGCCGATGGTGTTTTTCAGGTACTGCATCGGCGACGACTCGCCGATCAGCGCCTGCACCCCGGACTTCTGCGCCTCGCGCTCCTGATAGAACGACAGCGTGCGTTCCATCCGTTCGGTGGCCAGGGCCTTGTCCAGCAGCAGTTTGAGTTCCGGCAGCGCGACCGGTTTGGTGACGTAATGAAAGGCGCCCTCCTTCATTGCGACCACCGCGTCTTCGACGTTGCCGTAGCCGGTCATCATGATCACTTTCAGTTCCGGCGCGCTGATGCGCAGCTTCTGGATCAGATCGTGACCGCTCATGCCCGGCAGCGAGTTGTCGGTCAGGACGATGTCCGGCATGAAGCTTTCCAGTTGCCCCAGCGCGTCCTCGGCCGAGTGGCAGACCGTCACCTCGAAGTCTTTGCGCTCCAGGTAGGTCTGAATATTCTCGGCCAGCAGTTCGTCATCCTCGACCAGCAGAATGCTGTGTTCCATATTCCCCTCCCGATGCCACTCTAAAGTTGAGACTGACGCGGGTTCCTTCCTGCTCCCGGCTGGTCAGAATGACCGAACCCTGAAACCGCTCCATGATTCTTTTGACCAGCGCGAGGCCAACCCCGAGGCCGCCCTGCTTGGTGGTGAAAAACGGTTTGAACACCAGCTGTTGCTGCTGCGCGCTCATGCCTTTGCCGGTGTCGCTCAGAGTCATGCGCACATGACCGGTGTGCGGTGTTTCAATCTCGACACTCAGTACGCCCCCCTTGGGCATCGCTTCCAGGGCGTTGGCAAACAGGCTATTGAGTATTTGCGTCAGCAGCACCTTTTGACTGACGACCGGCGGGCAATTTTGTGGCGTGAATCGCACTTCGACGCCATTGCGCCGGATCAGCGCGTCAAACGCCCCCAGGGTGTCCTCGACCGCCGCCAGCAATTCCACCGCCTCGCCGTCGTCACTCATCGGGCGCAACGACACCAGCAGCTCGCGCACCCAGCGCGACATCCGGTCAACCTGGCTGATGATGTCGCCGATATTGCGCTGCGCACCCGGGCTGGCAATTTCCTGGGCCAGTTCGGCGCTGGAGCGAACGGTAGCCAACGGATTGCGCAGGCTGTGGGCCACCGCCGAGGACATCTCGCCCAGGGCGACAAAGGTTTCGTTGCTGATCAATTGCTGTTGCTGGCTCTGCAGCAGGGTCGAGGCGCGCCGCACGATCCAGAACAAGCCGAGATAAATCGCCGCACCACCGAGGATCGTTGCGGCCCAGATCGAGGCGAACCCGCGGTCGATGCGGTCCACCAGATCCGCCGGTTCCTTGTAAACCTCGACCATGGCGACGACTTTGCTTTTGTCGGCGTTGAACATCGGAATGTAGTTTTCGATGAACAGGTATTTCGGTTCGCGGGACAGCCGCTGCTCGGGTTTTTCGTCGTCGATCTTGTGGTAGCTGGAGGACACCGGCACCTTCATTTCGAACGACTCGTCCAGCTCGTCGTCGTCTTCGATCCTGACGTTGATCAGCTCTGGGTTGGTCGACCAGATAATCGTGCGGTCCAGGGCGTACACCGTGGCCAGCAACACGTCGGGCAAGTGTTCGACATGATCGAGAAACTCGGCGCGGGCCGACGCATGGGCCAGCGGGTCGACGTCGGGGTAGTTCCCGTCCTGGCGCGGGTCGAGCATCTCGCCCATGGTTCGTTGCGGCGTGATGTTGGCGTGGCGCATTTCCGCATCGCCGATGGCCTGCACGAATTGCGCGGTGAGCAGCGCATCGCGCTCCACGCTTTCGGTGACCACGAAGCGCGTGGAGATATACCCCAACCCCAGCGCCACGGCCGCGATGATGAAAAAACTGGCCAGCGAGAACCAGCGCAGCAGATTGAACTGCCCGCCCCAACTCTTGATGGCTGCCAACGCCACGTTCGGCGCTGCTGTTTTTTGTTCTTCCAGTCGCTGCATGGGAATGCCCTGGCGTTTTTGTGTCGAGCCCGTAACAGCCGCCTTCTCGAATGAGTGTAGGTGGCAATGACCGTGACACACGGTTCAATGATGCTATTTAGCCGCTACTGCATACGACTCACCGCGTCGCTCGCAGAACCCGGTTTTACTGGCGTCAACGCCCCGTCGGCCAAGGGTTGCACCGACGGATGCTGACGTTCGGTTTCGGCACTCAAAAAGTCGATGATCGATTGCGCTGAAGCTTCATCCAGACGCAGATTCGGCATCGGGATGTGCTCGTATTGCTCGAACAGCTGCAATGCGATCGGGTCTTTCTCCGCCAGCACCCGATCCGGTTCGCGGATCCAGCGATTGAGCCAGGCTGGGTCACGCTGGCGGGTCACGCCGATCAGATCCGGGCCGATGTTGCGCATGCCGATGCCTTCGCCATCCTGCGGGCCGAGGCTGTGACATGAGGCGCAGCGGGTACGGAACAGTTCTTCGCCATTGCTCGGCGGACGAATCTGCGGAGCGTCGGCGTAGCTTTCTTCGGTGCTGGCCTGTTTCCAGTTCTGCAGCGTGTTGGCGAGCTGGTCGGCGAGGATCCACGGGTTCTCGAACGGCGAGGCTTTCATCCAGCGCCCGGTGCTCTGGTTGCCGACGATCAGGCTCAGGTTGTGATCCTTGGTGCGGCCGTTGTCGACGCCTTCGATAAACAGCCCGAGCTTCTTGCGCAAGTCGGTGACGTCTTCGAACTCGCCGGTAAGGAATTTCCAGCCGGGGCCGACCTTGAAGCGTTGCGCATAGGCCTTGAGCACCTCGGGGGTGTCGCTCAGCGGATCGATGGTGATCGAGTAGAAGAAGATGTCTTTCCCGACCCGGTCTCCCAGCAGTTTCTGCACCTGGCGCAGGCGCGCGGTTTCCAGCGGGCAGGAGTCGCTGCACGAGGTGAAGATGAAGTTGATCACCACCACCTTGTCTTTGATCAGGTCATCGAAAAAACGCACCTGCCGACCGTCCTGATCGGTCAGCAGGGTGTTGGGGAAATAGTCGCCACCCCACGGGGTGGCGGATTCGCTGGCGCCTTCGGGCTGCGCCTGATGGGCGATGAGCACCTGACTGCCGAGCAGGCAGGTGACCAGCACCAGAATCAGGTGCATGCCCAGGGCGCGGGAGCGCGGCGTTGGCTGGGTCATGTCGGCTCCCTCCCTGCTCATGGTTTCACGGTCACTTGCGGGCCGAAGCCGTCGCCAGTGCGGAAGGTTGGCAGTGCGGCGGAGTTGACGTAGCGCACGCCATCCCAGCTCGGCAGCGGTGTCGGCATCAACTGCAGTTGCCCGGGTTTTTCCAGGTCCCAACGCAGCAGCATCGAGTTGTCCTCATGCTGGGTGTTGTGGCAGTGCTCCATGTAAGTCCCGGCAAACTCGCGGAAGTTGATCGCCATCTCGACGCTGTCCAGCCCGTCTGCTTCCGAGCCGATGCGGTAGACGTCCTTGCGCGCCCATTTTTCCCACTCTGGCGGGGCCTTGCCGCCACGGCTGAGGATGATCCCCTCCTCGAAGTGCACGTGTACCGGATGGCTCCAGCCCGTGCCGCCGGCCTTGATGTTCCACACCTCCAGGGTGCCGATGCCGCTGACCCCGGCGTCGGTCGGACCGCTGGCCAGTTTGGTCGAGGCATTCAACCGGCGCGGGTCCATGTGGAAACCGAAGCCGCCATCGGTCTTGATCGTCCACGGCGCTTCATCGGTGCCGTCGGAGCGGCCGAAGATGAAGGTCCGGTGCAGCGCTTTGGCGAGCAAGGCCTTGTCGGCAGCGTTGTCGCGGTGAATCTTCAGCGGAATCATCACCATGCCTTCGGCCTTGCCCGGTTTGGCCGGTTCGTAGGCCGCCGGGTTCATCGACAGATCCTGACCGGTATAAGCCTTGACGTTGAGTTGCAGAACCTTGCCTACCACCGGGTCGCCCCGGTCCCATTGCGGGCCTTTGCTGGTCTGCTTGATGACCGCCAGGTATTTCTCCGACAGCACGTCGGCCAGCGGGATCACTTCTTTCGGGCCCTTGCCGTCGTCCTGGGCCTGCAGGTTGACGAAGAACAGCTTGTCGCCCGGTTTGATGCCGTTTTTCGCAAAGTTGACGATGATGTCGAACCGCTCGGCGATGCCCTGAGTCGGCAGAATCGCGTTGTGGTTCTGTTTGTCGCCGTCGGCATCCAGGTCCATAGAGCCGTCGAACGGCACGCTGTGTTCCATGATGTTGCCGTCGTTGGCAATCATGTGGAACGGCACGCGGCTGTAGGACACACCGGAGTTTCTCGGTCCCTGGAACTCACCACTGGTGCCTTTGACTTCACGCACCAGCGCAAGCTTGAAGTAGCGCGACACCGAACCATTGAGGAGGCGGAAGCGATAACTGCGCGCCCGCACGTCGAGGGTCGGTTTCCACTGCCAGTTGACCAGCACCTGATCGCCGATGAAGCCGTCGGTGTTGAACGGGTTGAACCACAGCTGACCTTGCTGATCCCAGGCCTTGTCGGCGAACACCAGGTTGACGTCGTAGTCGCGATTGCCCCACGGCAAGGCGCTGCCACTGGGGAAACGCAGGTTGACGCCGTCGTTCACCGATTCGTTGCCACGGTCCAGGGCGCTGTAGTAATTCATCATCGCCGCGTTGCCCTTGTAGACGTTCTGCGCGGTGAAATCGAGCATGTGGTCGTGGAACCAGTGGGTGCTCATGGTTTCGCGCCAGTCGCCGCGAATCTTGATGGTGCCGTGGTCGCAGGTCTTTTTCGCAGGCTGCAGGTCGTTGACCCACAGGGTTTCCCCCGGTGCGCACGGGAATGCGGCGCGCGGATCTTCGGCCTTGGTGTTGATGCTGTCGTAACCGGCGAGCTGGATCGGCCAGCGATAGTCGTAAAACTGGCCGGGGAAGAAGAACGCGTTGGCATAACCGTCGCTTTCCGCTGGCGCATGGCCGTTGTGCTCGTGGGTGGTGATGGTGTGCAGACCGAAACCGCGGTTGGCCGAAGGGTCGATCGGCAAACCGTTGTAGTGACGCATCAGCACCGGCTGGCCGTAGCGCACCATCAACAGTTTCGGCGGCAGCGTGCCGTCGAAGGTCCACACCGAATTGTGGTCCTGCACCGGCATCGCCGGGTGGAACCGTGGGTCGACACCCTTGGCCGTGCCATCGGTCGCCGGCACGCCCGCGACGTTGTGGTACAGACCACCAGGGCCGAACTCGCCGACGGCATAACCGTGCATCTGCCGACTGTCACGCAGGCCGCCGTTCAGCCGCGCACCGGTCTGCACGGTCTTGTAGGCGACTTGCGGGTAGAACTCGTTCCAGCGCTGATGGGCCCAGCCTTTTCCCGGTGGGCGGCCTTCGGCGGAGGAACCGATATGACGGTTGAGAAACAGTTCGATCTGCGCCTGCCAAGGGTTGCGGTCAACCACGTTGGCGTACTGGCTCGGAAATGGCGTGAGCCCCGGTTGACGCAGGAATGCATCCAGCGCCGTGCCGGGTGGCGCGCTGCGGGCGATGTTGTTCGGGTCTTGCGCCGGCGCCGGGCCGATGGCCGCAGGCGGGAAGCTCAACGGCGCGGCCGGTGTGGTCGGGTCGAGTTTTTCCGGGCCGAACTCTTCGAACAGCACCAGTTGCTGAGTGAACGGCTGCGCACCGTACAGCGGGCTCGGCTTGCCGTTGGTGGGGTAATTGAAACTGGTCTGGACGGTGGGCGGCAGGATGTTTTCCGTGCGCGTCGTGTTGCGCGTGCCTTTGACCCCGTCGGGCAGATCGAAAGAGTCTTCGTTGGCCTCGGGCATGGTCAGGATGGCGTTGAGCGCGCCGGCGCGGTCTGCGGGCTCGTCGTAATAGGCCGACGGGTCGGAGGCCTCCGGCTGATTTTCGTCGTCGATCGGGCTCGCTCGGACCGCGGTCATCTGGCCGAGGGTCAACATCAGAAAGACGCTCAGGGGCGTCAACAGGAACAGCTTTTTGGGGTCACGCATTGCTCTGTCCATCACCAGCCGCCTCATCTAAGGAAGGGGTGATGGTGTTTTGCAATTACCTCGCCAAAAAATCATTTCCAGTTGTAACAGGGACTTGGGAGCGCTGTTGCATTCCCCACTCCCCGGTGACCGGGGCCTGACACCCACTGCTGGGGGAAAGTTCACCCCAATTTACTGAATGAGCTGAAACGCCAGACGAACGGTGGTGCCCTCGCCTTCGCGGCTGTCCAGGCTCACGCCCCCGCCGAAGCGTTCCATGATCCGTTTGACCAGCACCAGCCCCACGCCGAGGCCGCCCTGCTTGGTGGTGAAGAACGGCCGGAAGGCCATGCTGCGCTGTTCCTCGTTCATGCCTTTACCGGTGTCGCTGAGCATCACGCTCACGCCACGGCTGTCGCTCGGTTCGAGGGTGATGGTCAGCGTGCCGCCCTTGTCCATGGCCTCCAGCGCGTTGGCCAGCAGGCTGTTGAGGATTTGCGTGAGCTGGATGGGCTGGCTCAGCACCATCGGCGTCTGCTGGGGATGAAACACCACATGCACGCCGGCCTTGGCGATCTGCTGCTCGAAGGCCATCAGGCTGTCGTGCAGCGCCGCCACCAGGTTCACCGGTTCCGGGTCGTCATTGAGCGGTCGCAACGATTGCAGCAGTTCGCGCACCCACTTCGACATGCGGTCGACCTGGCCGATGATGTCCTTGATGTTCTTCTGCGCCGGCCCCGCATCGAATTCCAGCGCCAGCTCGGCGCTGGAACGGATGGTCGCCAGCGGGTTGCGCAGGCTGTGAGCCACCGCCGATGACATCTCGCCCAGCGCGACAAAGGTTTCGTTGGCGATCAGTTGTTTTTGCTGGGCCGCCAGCAGAATCGCTGCCCGCCGCACGATCCAGTACAGCCCCAAATAAATCAGCCCGCCGCCCAGCGCGGTGGCCAGCCAGATCAGCGTCAGCCCGCGCTCCATGCGGGCGATCAGGTCTTTGGGCTCTTTATAGATCTCGACCATCGCCGTGACATTCTTGCCCTCGGCGTCGAAGAGCGGGATGTAGTTTTCGATGAAGATGTATTCCGGCGGCACCACGAACTTCTGTTCTTCACGGCCCTTGTCCACATCGTGATAACTCGCCGACACCGGAATCTTTTCATCGAACGCCCGGTCGAGGTCTTCGTCGGCATGAATACGCGTGTTGACCAGCGCGGGGTTGGTCGACCAGATCACGGTACGATCCGGCGCATAAATGTTGGCGAGGATCACGTCCGGCAAATGCTCGATGTGATCGAGAAATTCGCCCCGGGCGCTGGCTCGGGCTTGCGGGTCGACGTCGGGAAAGTTCTTGTCCTGGCGCGGGTCGAGCAATTCGCCCATGGTGCGGATATTGGGGATCGAGACGTGGCGCACTTCCGCCGACGCGATGGCCTGAATGAACTGCGCGGTCAGCAAGGCATCACGCTGCACGCTTTCTTCGATCACGAACCGTGTCGACACCGCCCCGAGCGCCACGGCCACGGTGCCGATCACTGCCATGCTGATCAATGAAAACCAGCGCAACAGGTTGAACGGCTGCTTGCGCGAGTTCAGCCGCTGGCTGCTCTCCTCGATCGGTAGCGATTTTGACTGCATGTTCATGGCGGCGACTTCCCGATACGTCCCTATAGGGTTATAGCCCACGGTTGGGTGTTTGCCCGGATCCGGGGGGTGAACGGCCCCACGCTCGGCCGATTTCCCGGTCAGGCAAAAACCGCCAGGCGTTCATGCCCCCACAATCCCCAATGCTGGGGACAGTCGCCCTATCCGGGCTTGCGCCCTTTCCCCCCACGCCAAGCCGCGAACCCTTGCGCCACGGGCGTTTGCGGCCGGTTGGCCCGTCGTTGGTATGGAAGTTGTAAAGCCCTCTGCAACTGACCCATCCCCAAGGGGCAGGTACTTTGATAGAGGGATTAACTCATGCACCCTTTACTGTCCAAAACCGCGACCGTCCTGGTCGTGAGCGCCTTGGCCCAGGGCATTGCCCAGGCCGCTCTGTTCGCCGTCGATCCGGGTCCCTACACACCGGCCAATGGCGGTTTCGCCAGCTGGTATCAGGACACCCACGGTCGCACCCTGGATCTGTGCCTGTCCAAAGCGCTCAGCTCCCGCGTGCCGAGCACACCGGGCGCCCCGTCGTACATGTGCTCGCTGCTGCCGACCCCCGGCGTGTTCGATGACACGCAGCCGATCGTGTTCCCCACCAACTTCCCCGATGAAGCGTTCTGGTTCACCGGCGAGACCTCGCTGGTGGATGCCGCGCGCGGAATCAACCTCGGTTACGTGAGCGCCGTCGAAGCCGCGTTCGCCGCCGAAGAGCCGGTGGAAGGCGATCAGGTGAGCTTTGCGCGGATTCGCATTCGCGTGGATGTGCCCACCGCTGGCACCTACGTCATCACCCACCCGTACGGCGTCGATGTGTTCAACGTCGATACCCCCGGTCGCCGCGCCATCAACATGACCCGCGACATCGGCATCGGCACTCCGAAAACCTACGACGGCGCGCTCAAGGGCGACATCGGTCCGTTCCTGCGCAGCGTCAACGGGCCGTACACCGAGACCAACCCGGTGAGTGGCGCGGCCGAGCAGTTTGTCGGCGACCCGAACCTCAACGAAGCCGTGACCGGCAGCCCGTTCAACACCAACTACGTGCGCATCGAAGGCCCGGGCGGCATTGACCTGCGCACCACGACCTTCGCCGTGTCCGGCAAGTTGTCGACGGTGGTGCGGCCAACGCCTCTGATCACCGAGCGCAGCACCTACTCGCGCAAGCCCGGCGAAAGCGCACCAGTGGCCCAACAAGACGTGTTCGTCAAAGCCCCGCCCGCGCCGGGCACCGCCGCCATCACCAGCAGCACGCCCGTGGTGAACATGACAGAAGCCGACAGTACCGGCAGCTGGTACGCGCAATCGGCGGTCAACCCGACCCTGCCGACCGTGCTGCAAGTGACCGCCGACAACCACCTGGCGATCGCCACCAGCTCGCCGACCACCCTGCCCATGACCCTGACCGACCTGGTGGTGATCCAGCGCGCCGAGTACAGCCTCAGTTCCGGGCAATTGACTGTGGTGGCCTCAACCAGTGACGAAACCTCGCCACCGGTGCTCACCGCCACCTCCGGTACCGGCGCCGCCATTGGTGCGCTGGGCGGTGACGGCGCGGTGAAAACCCTGGCCACCGGGATCACGCCGATTCCACCGGCCAAGGTTCGGGTGACGTCGTCCAACGGCGGCAGCGATACCGAAGAAGTGGTCATCGTGCAATGAACGCTCACATGCCCAGATCCGCATCAGGAGGCATCATGAACAAGTGGCCACGCTTCGCGCTCAACGCGCTCGGGCTGACAATCTCGCTGACCGGCAGTGCGTTCGCGCAACTGGCCGCCGTCGATCCCGGCCCCTACACCTTCGCCACCGGGAAATTCCCGATGTGGTACCAGGACAACAACCTGCTGTCGATGGAGCTCTGCCAATCGCGCGCCGCCAGTTCGCGGGTGCCGGTCAGCACCCCGCCGGCGTACATGTGCACCCTGCTGCCGGAGCCGGGCGTGTTCGATGACAGCCTGCCGATGGTGTTCCCCGACAACTGGCCGCCGGAAGCTTTCTGGTTCCTGGCTGAAACCGCGATCCCAAACAACGGTGCCGGTTTCGGCGTAGACGCCTACGTCGCAGGCATCGAAGCGGCGTTCGCCTCGGAGAATCCGGTCGATGGCGATCAGCAAAGCTTCGCGCGGATTCGTATCCGGGTGAACGTCCCGGTGGCCGGCACCTACACCATCACCCACCCGTATGGTGTTGAAACCGTCAACGTCACCACACCGGGGCGGCGGGCGATCAACATCACCAAGGACATCGGCATCGGCGCGCCGGGCAACTTCAGCGGTGCGCTCAACGGCGCCATCGGCCCGTTCCTGCGCAGCATCAACGGCCCGTACACCGAAGTGAACCCGGACACCGGCGGCATCGAAACCTTCGTCGGCGACCCGAACCTCACCGAAGCGGTGACCGGCAGCCCGTTCAACACCAACTTCCTGCGGATCGATGGTCCGTCGGGTGCCGGCTCGATTCAGACCAACCTGTTCACCGTCGCCGGCAAGGTCCTCGACAACCGTCAACAGACCCACGTCGCCATCGACCGCGCCACCTATCGCCGGACGTCGGCCGGTGTGCGTGCCGAGGTGTTCGCCAAGGCTGACAGCAGCACGACCCTGTGCTTCCGCGAAACCCTGGCGTTGCTGCCCGGCCCACCGCCAACGCCGTGCCAGACCAGTCTGCTGGGTGACAACAACGGGCTGTTCTTCGGCCAGCGCCTGGGCAACGGCACCCTGCCGTCGGTGGTGGTCGTGACCGCGACCAACCCGGCCGGCACCACCCGTCCGACCGCCGTCTCGGCCAAGCTCACCGACGTGGTGAAAATCCAGACCGCCCGCTACAGCTGGGCCAACCACAGCATGCTGATCGAAGCCACCTCGACCGATGAAGTCGCGGTGCCGGACATGGTTGCCCAGGGCTACGGACGTCTGTCGAAAACCGGCACCCTGCAAAAAATCACCGTCGCCGACCTGACTCAGCCTCCAGCCACCGTCACGGTGAAATCCGCCGCCGGCGGCAGCGATACCGAGCCCGTCGTAGTGGTCGGTGCTGCACCGGACACCGGTGAGAACCAGGCGCCACTGGCCGTCGCCGACACCGGCAGCACCAGCTTCGGTGTGCCGATCACCCTCAGCCTGTTGACCAACGACAGCGACCCGGACAACAACGTGCCGCTGACGATCACCGCGCTGACTCAACCGGCCGCCGGCCAAGGCACCGTCGCGCTGAGCGGCACCACTTCGGTGGTCTACACCCCGCCAGCCGTGGTGACCACACCGTTGACCACGACCTTTACCTACAAGGCGCAAGACAGCAAAGGTCTGGCCTCGGCCAACCCGGCGACCGTGACGGTAACCGTCGCGCCTAACCGGCCACCGACCGCCGTCGCCGACAGCGTCGCCACTCTGGGTGTTGCAATACCGATCAACGTCCTGGCCAACGACACCGATCCGGAAGGCAACACACCGCTGGGCGTCGCCAGCCTGACCCAACCGCCGGCAGGACGCGGCACGGTCAGCACTGACGGCACGGTGATCACCTACACCCCACCGGCCACCGTGACCACGGCCTTCACCACGACCTTCACCTACATCGCCCGGGACAGCTTCAACGCCCAGTCGACGCCGGCGACCGTCACGGTGCAAGTATCGCCACGGCCAGCGGCGGAAACCTTCACGATCACCACCTCGACCGTGCAGGCCCGTTCCGGCGGCCGCTTCAACTGGGACTTCGCCGGCACCTCGTCGGTGACCACCGGCAACACCATCACCGTGCAGGTCACCACCCCGACCGGGCTGGTAACGCTGGGCACCACCACGGTACCGGTGACCGGACGCTGGCGGCTGACGCTGAATAACACGCTGGTCGTGCCATCAGCCAACCCGACCGCCACCATCCGTTCGTCCCAGGGCACCGTTCGCACCATCTCGGTGACCACGCTCTGAGCCCACGCCCCACCCAACCCACACCGCCAGGCGCGGGGTGGGTGGGGCTGACTCAGCCGCGATTCCGGATTTGAGCAACACACAACACAGGACAACGCCATGAACACGCCGACCGCCGCCCTGCTTTGCCTGCTCGCCCTGTGCGTCAGTGCGGGCGTGCGCGCCGACGACCTGATGGAAAACGATGACCTGGCGCCCAACAGCGCCGACCTCGGCGAACTGCCGCCCCCCGTGGGCCAGCAAGCCCTGATCGACCAGAACGGCCAGGTCAACCTCGCCCTGCTCTCGCAGAACGGTCAGTCGCTGCTGGGCAAGATCGTGCAGTCGGGCAGCAATCAGGAGGCGTACATCCTGCAACAAGGCAGCGACCTGATGGCCTTGATCACACAAAACGGCTCCGGCAACGCCGCGTCCATCACGCAAACCGGCAGCCACAACCGTGCGCAGATTTCGCAAAACGGCAACAACAACGACGCCAGCATCGAGCAGGCCGGCACGGGGCTGCAAAGCGCCGTGACCCAGTCGGGCAACGGCATGAGCGTTTCGGTCAAGCAATATCGCTAAGCACTGCAATCATCGGAGAGTTCATCATGTTCAAACTGACGCCCCTCACCGCCGCCATCCTGGTCATGATCAGTGCCCAGGCCATGGCCGACGACAGCATTTCCACCCAGAGCCAGCTCGGCACCGCCAACATCGCCAACGTCAAGCAGACGCAGGCGCCGTTCAGCACCGCCACCCAGACCCAACTGGGCCAGGGCAACGACGCCGCCGCCGTGCAAGACACCGCCACCAGCGTCATCACCCAGGACGCGGTCGGCGACTACAACGCCGGTTACGCCGAGCAGCTTTACGAAGACAACAGCACCATCACCCAGCAACAGGTCGGTGCCTTCAACACCACCCATGCCAGCCAGTCCCTCGGCTTCGGCGCCGGCAATCAGGCCCTGCAACAACAGCAAGGCACCGGCAACTTCTCGTTCGTCTATCAAGACTCGCAGAACGGCAGCGAAGGCAAGACCTTCCAGTTCGGCGACAGCAACGAAGCCAACATCGAGCAACTGTACGAAGGCACCGGCAACAGCTCGGTGATCACCCAGTACGGCACCGCCAACTACGGCACCGCCGAACAGGTACTGCACAACGGCGGCCAGATCGGTATCAACCAGGCCGGCGAAAACAACTACGCCTACGGCGACCAGCGCAACGGCACTGGCGGCAACATCACCATCAACCAGTTCGGCAACCTCAACGGCACCGAAATCTGGCAAGACTCGCAACTGGCCAGCCAGGCCACCGTCAACCAGTACGGCGACAGCAACGAAACCGTGGTCGACCAGAGCTTCGGCGAAAACAACACCGCCGCCGTCACCCAGGTCGGCAACACCAACGCCATCTATGCCGACCAGTTCGAATCGGTCAACTCGACCCTGGCGCTGTACCAGGTCGGCAACGGCAACGTGCACTTCACCTACCAGAACGGCGACAGCCACACCCTCAACGCCACCTCGGTGGGCAATGACAACAAGGTCTACGCCAGCAACTGGAAAGGCCCGCAACTGGGCGGCCAGTTCGGCAGCAGCCAGCGCGCCACCGTCACCCAGGCCGGCAACGGCAACATCGCCAGCTTCAAACAGGACGGCATCGGCCACATCATGACCACCAACCAGACCGGCACTGGCAACAAGACCACGGTCAGCCAGGTGGATTCCTACAACGAGCTGTACTTCGATCAGAACGGCAGCGACAACATCCTCATCGCCGACCAACGCGGCACCACCAACCTGGTTCAGGGCTCCTCGAACGGCTCGGGCAACAGCGCCGAATTCGATCAATCCGGCACCGGCAACCAGGCCTACACCGCGCAGTTGTATGGCAGCGACAACATGATCACCGTGAAACAGGCTGACACCATGAACGTGGCGTATGTAACCCAGGGCGGCACCGGGAACATTGCCAATGTGGATCAGAGCGGGATGACGCAGACTGCGACCATTCAACAGTTCGGGTCGGCTAACCAGGCGACGGTGTTGCAGCAGTAAGTGTTGGGTAAAAAAAACCGCGATCCCCGGGTGAGGGATCGCGGCTTTTTTATGCCAGCAGGACGATTCAGCCTTCGCTGCTCTTCACGACAGAAAACATCATGCCTGTGTGATCACCCGTCCTCGCCGAGTATTTGAGGTCGCCTACCCGACGCTCGACTGAATCTTCAGAATTGAACTTCACAATGGATTCATGGAATACCTCCATCACCATCTTTTTGTTCTCCTCCACCGGAATGTCAGGATTGAGTGCCTCGGTGGTCGCCAACAGAACAGTCAACATACGAAGCTGCTCCGCCTCCTCCTCGTTTGGAGAGATATTGATGATGATCAAGTCGACGTTGCCGTCATCCTTGTCAAGGGTTCCCATCATCGTCAGGTCCTGGCTGAAAATGTAATTGAACACTCCCGTAACGCCGGTTGTGTCGACATCAAAGTCGGCGGCTTTGTATTCTTTTTTGTATCGACCAATAGCGGCGTTGAACGCGTCATGAAACTCGTCGACGCTCAATCCCATGGAAGTCGCAGAAGGTGAAGCGTCGCGGTTGGCGCTGGCGGAGACGCCGCCCGACCCGCCAAAGCCTGCGGCCTGCTGAACCTTGGTGGAGGTATAGGTGAGAAGAGCGAAAGACGCTCCACTCATGACCAACCCTGCCAGGAACAGGCTGAACCGGCTGGGGATCCGACCGGTTTTTCTGTCCCTGAAAAGCTTCGGCGCTATCACACCAACCACCCCAATCAAGGCGAACGTCACGGTAAACAACAGCGCCAGCGCGAACAGTATGAGCACTTATTCATTCCTTTTGATTTGCACACTGAAAGTGATGGCATTCTAACGTCACTCATGGGTAAAAGCCCATGGTCGCGTCCTACGGAAAAACGGAACGTTTTCAGAAGCTTCGGGAATTTTCTGACGAGTTCTGGCGGTTGGCCGTCGGAAGTGCAGGCTCTAGGATTTGCCGGGACAACTTGATCCCCATGGAGCTTGGCCCACATGCAATTCATCCAGACAGCGACGACAGCGATACCTTTCGACCCACTGTGCCCGGTGGTTTCGGATCTTGATCCCGAGGAGCAGGCTGCGAGTTATGACCGTTGGTTTCGGGCCGAAGTACAGGCTTCTCTCGATGATCCGCGTCCGAGCATTCCGCATGACCAGGTGATGGCCGAGATATATGCCTTGATGGAATCGATGCGCAAAAGGGCTGATGCTAATTGAGATGAAATATACGACTTATAGCGGCTCGAGCCTTCTTGCCGTCCGCCTCGTACAGCCCCTGTAACAAAGCCTGATCGGTTAACCGATGGAGGCGAAAGTGGTTGTAGAAGGCTTGCCCCAATCGCTGGTTATCAAAAGAGCCCATTTCCCACAGACCCAAGAATTCTGCATAAGCTGTGCTGTCGATTTCCAGTGGTGGTGAAAGGTCCATGCGCTTCTCAAAAATAGTTAGTCGTCAGGAAGCAGTAGAGTAGCCAAAATCGGCATTGCGCTTTTCTACTTTTCACCTTGCCAACGCAAAGCACTCACCCCGCCTCATGCTTTCTTCGTTTGTCCTCCATCAGGGCCGACATTTCAGCCATCACCTGGTCATGCGGAATGCTCGGACGCGGGTCATCGATTGAAGCCTGTATTTTGGCAATCAACCAGCGGTCGTAGCTGGCGGCCTGCTCTTCGCTTTCAAAGTCTGAAACGATTGTGGATATCAGGGGATCCATGGTGACTCCAGTTTGAATGTGAAAAACGCGACCCGTTGCTGGGCCGCGTTTTTTATTGGGGATGTGCTGGATCAGCCCTTCAGTTCGACGTGATCCAAGGCCTGATTTACGGCCAATTCACCCAGCATGAGGATCTGTGCGATGCCCAGGGCGGTCTTGCGGTGGGCGGGGTCTAGGGTGGCGGCGAAGTTGTTGAGCATTTCGCTGGCCGAGCCCAGAGATTCGCAGGCGTTGGCGAGCAGGGATTCGGTGTTGTAGGCCGGGTTGGCGAGGTACATCGGGGCGGGTTCGTTGGCGCTGCCCATGATGTGGGCGCCGGGGCAGAGGTAATGATCGAGGGCGCGTTCGGCGGCTTCGTGGAGTTTTTTGGAGTGGGTGGAGGTGTATGGGGAGGTTGGGTCGGTTTCGGGGTTGGCTTGGGTTTCGGGTGGGTTGGGTGTTGGTTTTTTCATGGTCATTTCGTCCTCATTGATGGTTGCAGCCGGCCCAATCGACTTCCAGGAAGAATGGGTGGCAGCTGTACGCGGGCTGGAAATCCGGGGAGAACGCGACCCGGCAGACATAAATGTCTCCCGCGCACAGCCGCCATAACAGCGTGCACACAATGAAGGTGCGCAAGCATACGTTATGAAAAGCGATTTCGCTTTCTCACACATCCGGGTTTCCAGACCCGATCGCTGAATTGGCAGCGACCGAAACAGGCTAGAGCCCGCGCTTCCGACGGACAACCTGAAAACCTTGTGGGAAGGATCGGCAAAACAGACACAACTTTTAAACATTCGAGAATGGAACGCGGAGCGTCCCGGGCTGCATTCCCACGCGGAGCGTGGGAACGATCAAAGCAAAAGCAGTCCGCTTTTCGCTTTTCGCTTTTCGCTTTTCGCTTTTCGCTTCTCACCACTCAACACAATGAGCGTTAGCTCGAGTAAAGCTTTTGACGTGCCGGCCCCTTCGGCAGGCTGAGTGGAGGGATTTATCCGGGGGTGGGAGCGAAGCGACCGTTTGGCGAAGCCAAACACATCGAGAGGAGGTGCAGCGAAGCAAACCGGAGGCGATGCCCCCGGATGAATCCCGGAGCGAAGGAACCCCGAGCCCCAGCGAGGGGCCGAACGCCGGGGCCCAGACCTTTGGTTACTTTGGGGCGTTTGCCAAAGTGACCCGCCGTAAGGGCGGAACCGTCAGCGGCCGCATCCAAAGAAACGGATATTCACACCCCCCCAAAGGAACCTGGTCGGCCCAAAGGCCGCCAAGTTCACTCAGCCTCCGGATCCACCTTGTTCTGAGTCAGGTACCGATTCAAAACATCATCCTGCGAAGGCGTAGAAGCATCCCCCGCCACCTGCCACAACCGCCGCTCAATCCCCTGCGCCACCATATGCCCCACCGCCGCCTCAATCGCCGACAACACACACAACTGCGCCGGCTCATTAGTCGTATACCCGACCTCAGCCTCAAGCAACTTCTTGAACTCGATAAACTTGAAAATCCCCGCACTGCGCGCCACCGAATAAATCGTCTTGCTCGTCATCACATTCGCCAACACCTGCCCGCTACGCACATCCACCGCGCGCAAATTCACCGTCACCTGATCCACCCGGTACTCACGGGACAAATCAATCCCCAGATACCGCGCCCCTTCCCCACCGCTACGCACGTTGGTGTCATAAGCGATGATCCCGCCCTCGAGCATCATGTTCGCCGCCTGCAACGGCGGCAGCTCACCCTGAATGTTCACCGGCGTATTCGGCTTCTTCTGCGAAGCCCGAATGATCTTGCGTTCAGTCAGCAGGTTCTGCAGCCCTTCCCGCTCGAGCACCACAAACCAGCCGCTGGCCTGCATCGCGTCCATCAACATCGACGCCGCGCCCTGGGTGACGCTGGTGGAAAAGGAACTGGCCGGCGTCGGTTTGTACTGTCCGGTCTGGTCACGGAAACCGTACACCACCGCCATCAGCCGGCCCTTGGGTCGCGGCATTTTCAGCAAGTCGTAGTAGGTCGAGGCCCTGGGGGTCAGGGTCGGGGTATCGGTGTCCTGCTCGGCCGGCATCGGCTCGCGCAGACTGCACCCTTGTAATGCTGCCAACATCAGCCCTAGCGCTATTATTTTTTTCATGTCCATCACTCCCCGGAACCGTCATCCCGTCATGGGTTGAGGCCGTTCACCTGAATTTCGGAAACTTCGCCGCTCGCTCGGTCGGTCACTTCAATCGTGAGTGCCCCCGAGTCATCAACGACGTTGACGATAAAAGCGTCGGTGGACAGGCTCCCCGTGTTGCCGGTGGAGATGTTGTCCAGCAGTTGCCCCAGCAGCCGCGACTGCAATTGACTGGTGAAACGTTCGAGCGCCGAAGTGCCGGCCACCGTCGAGCGTTTCTTGAGATCCGGATCGTCGTGGTCGTTTTGCGCCTGGGCGTTGTTGAGCAGCCAGGTGCCGTTGAGCGGGTTGCCGCCGAACGACGGGTTGACCGGCGTGTAGACCAGTTCGGTGGCCTGGACGGCAGCGGCGCTGGCAAGCCCGATCAACAACCCCGAAATCCAGAATCCGCTGCGCCGTGAGAACGTTGTCGTGTTCATAGTTCGTCCTTCTCAAGGTCGGTGGTGTCCTGCAACAAGGCTTCCAGCTTGCGCCGGACGACCTCCAGTCGAACCGAATCGGCGGCCTCGTAGGCCTCGTCCTTCAGTTCCACGGTGTTCGGCGGCAGGAAGCGCCGATACACCAGGCGTTGTTGATATTCGACGGTCACAAGGCTGCCCCAGCGTGCGTCGGGGCGCTCGCGCACCACCAGGTTGAAATCCATGCGGCTGGTGTCGCGCAGGCGCTCGCTGAACGAGTAGTAAAAGTCGTGGCCGATGTGCGAGATCGTGTCGTCGACGATGAAGCCCATCATTTCGTCTTCTTCGCTGGCGCTGGCGAAAGACGCCACGGCCGCGAAGATCAACGCGCACCACACGTGGCGGCTCATGGCTGCAACGCCTGTGGCAGCGCTGACTGGCCTTTTGCAGGGCCGTTGGTGCCATCGAGAAAGGCTTTTTCGGCCACGAACTGCCAGTCCGAATACCGCTGCATGCCTTCGAAATCCGACCACTGCGACGGGAAGTCCGCCTGCTTCAACGGCACCTCGGTGGAGGCACTGTTGATGCCGGTGATGCGTCCGTCGAAACCTCGTTGCAGCGCCCATTCGCCACCGCCGATCGGGTCCGGGTAGAGCTGACGCAAATGGTGGCGGGCTTCCGGAAAACGCTCGTCCTGCAGCAGGTCGACCAGCTCTTTCGGGTACTGCGCCAGCCCCGGCGAACTGCGGTAGTAGCTGCGCAGCGCCTGGGCGTACTGGGTGCCGACCCACAGCAGTTGCTTCTCGCGATCGCGGCGCGACACGGTCGACCACAGCTCGCCGGCGCTGGCCAGGCCCATGCCCATGATCACGATCAGGAACAGCACGCCCAGGTAGGTGAACCCACCCTGCTCCACGTGCTTACCACTCGGAATACTGGCTGCCATCACGCGCCCTCCCGGTAGCTCCGCTCTTGATGTCGGCAACGCCGCCCGCCACGCCGTCCGGCGGAGCGATCAGCACCCATTGGTCATTGCGTTCGGTGATCGGGTCCAGTGGCGCGTTGCGCAGGTAACGGGTTTCCACCAGTTGTTCGATGGAATCGGGATAGCGCCCGGTGTCGCCGTAGTAGTGATCCAGCGCCTCGCGCATGGCCGACAGGCTCTGGTGCAACGTGGTCTCTTTCGAGGCCTCGAGGCTGTTGAAGTAGCGTGGCAAGGCGATGGTCATCAGCGTCGCGATGATCGCCATCACCACCATCAGCTCGAGCAAGGTAAAACCCTTTTCCCGGCGCATGAGAATCACCACTCGCGGTACGCGATGCCGTTGAGGCCCTTGCCCCGGGCATGGGAGTAGACGTCGAACACGTCCTCGCCATCGCGCGGGTTCTGGGCCGAACTGTTGTAGGCCCGCAGGCCCCAACCGCCGTTGTCGTCACGTTTTGCCGGCACCAGCGGATCCCGCGGTATCCGGCGCAGAAAGTAGAACTTCGCACCCTTGGCACTGCGCACGTCGCGCACGCCTTCGACCAGCACTTTCAGGTTCGGCGGATAGCCGCTGCTGTTCAGGGATTTCTCGATGTAGCCGGCATCGAAGGCACGCTTGTAGGCGTCGATGCCATCGCGAATCTGATACAGCGCGGTGCGCAGTTCCTGCTCCTTGCCACGCCGTACCAGGGTCTCGGTCAGCGGCGCGGCCATGCCGGCCAGCAGGCCGATCAGGGCCAGCGTCACTACGACTTCGATCAAGGTAAAACCGCGCTGGGAGGCGTTCATGATCAAGGCTTCTCGACGGTAACGTGAGTGGTTGCCACGGCCGCTTCACCGACTGCACGAGGCTGCGCGGCAGGCGCTGGCATCGTGTAGTTCTGCGAACGGTCCGGCGCCTGGATGTGCATGCTGGTTTCGGTGCCGGTCGGGAATTCCATGTCCGACGGGCTCTGGTACGGCAGGTTGCGCACGATCCGTGGGGTGATCGAGAGCACCAGTTCCGATTTGCCGATGGTGTCCTTGTTGCTGCCGAACAACCGGCCCAGACCCGGAATGTCGCCGAGGCCCGGGATCTTGTTGCCGGTAGCGCCGTGGTCGTTGCGCATCAGGCCGGCGAGGATCTGGGTTTCGCCGTCATGCAGGCGCAGCGAGGTCTGGGCGTTGCGGGTGTCGACCTGCACCGGAATCGTCCCTTGGCGAGTCGGCTCCAGCGGCGTGGCGTTACTCACTTCCAGGGCGATCTTGATCGCCACTTCGTTGTTCAGGTGTACGGTCGGTTGCACTTCGAGCTTCAGACCGACGTCGAGGTAGGTCACGCTTTCAGTGATCACCGGGCCCTGGGTCGAAGGCACCGAGGTGGCGCTGATGATCGGCACCCGCTGACCGATGTGGATGCGCGCCTGTTCGCGGTTGCTGACGCGGATCACCGGGCTGGCCAGGGTGTTGATGTCGTTGTCCTGCGCGTTGATCTTGGCCTGCGGCGACGGCGAGATCGAAATCCGGCTGGAGTTGATGCCTTTCAGTTGATCGAGAATGGTCACCGCCGAACCGTCGCTGTTGACCACACCGAAGGTGTTCGGCCATTGCAGGCCGAGGTCGAGAATGCGCTGGGTGGCGACTTCCATCACTTCCACTTCCAGCACCACTTCGGGGTTGGACTGATCTTGCGATTGCAGGAGTTTCTCGGCCATGCGCACGGCGTCTTCGGTATCGCGCATGGTCAGGGTGTTCAGGCGCTCGTCGACGAACACGTCGCGGGTCTTGAGCATGGTCTTGATCATGTTCAGCGCGGTGTTGGCGTCGATGCTGGTCAAGTAGAAGGTGCGCATCACCAGCTCTTGATAATCCTTCAGCTTCTGCGGCGAGTCCGGAAAGATCAGCAAGGTGTTTTCGTTCACCACTTTCTGGTGCAGCTGGTTCTGTTGCAGCAGCAGTTGCACGGCGTCTTCGATGCGCACGTCACGCACGAAGATCGTGGCTTTCATGTCTGGGCGCAGATCCTTGTCGAAGATGAAATTCAGGCCGGCGACCTGCGACAGCACTTCGAAAATGGTCTTGAGGTTGGCGTCGCGAAATTCCAGGGTCACCGGGCGGTCGAGCCGGGTGCGCAGTTGCGGGTACTGGATCACGTTGCGGCTCTGCACCAGACGGATGTTGCCTTGCAGTTCCAGCGCGCCGTCGTTTTTCGGGTCGAGTTCGAGGATCTGCTTGACCTGGCGGTCGGCGCCGTAGATGTCGCCCCGGCGCAGGTCGCCACGGGCCAGCTCCAGTTTCTCGTCCATGCTGCGCAGGTAGTCGAGCTGGCGCAGGGCATCCTGGGCACGGCGGTTGTTCGGCTCGATGGTCAGCACCCGGCTGTAGGCGGTGCGGGCCGAAGCGAAATCGCGGCGGGCGCGGTCGGTGTCACCGGAGGTCAGCAGCGCGGTGATCGCCTTGGCCCGGCCACTGTTGAGCAGCAGGTGCAGCTCGGTGTCGCGCGGATTTTCCCGCAAGCCTTCCTCGATCCGGGCCAGGCCCGCCTCGTACTGCCCCTGATCGATCAGGTCGGCGGCTTCCTTGTTGGCGACCTGCGCGGAACTGCACGCGGCCAGCCCGGCACACAGGCCGAGGCTCATCAGCAAACGGGATCTGTTCATTGCGTACTCCCCACAGACAAGGTCTGCGACAAATGCAAAGGCAGGTAGACCAGGCTCAGTTCCACATCGGAAATCGCCGCAATCTTCCAGGTGTCGTCGATCACATCCCCGCTGCGCACGACGTAGATTTTCTCGCCGTCCTGCAAGAAAACCTGCAGATCGCTGCGGTCATGCAGCCTGCCGACGAACTGAAACGGCACCGGTGGCAGGCTCGGGGCTTGCACCACCGGGGTCGGGTTGATCGCTTGTTCGGTGACCGTCGCCAAGGTCGGCGCGGCCTTCCAGGATTTGCTCGCAAACAGGTCGCCGGCCGGGCTCAGGTCCTTGATCGGCGCCGCATTCGCCTTGGCGCTGCTGGCGGGCAAGGCGCCACGGGCGCTGGCTTTGGCCGGGCTGGCCACGGCGACCTCGGTCGAGTCCGCCTCGTCGCTCGGCGAGAAATATTCCGGCAACCAGGCCAGCGCCGCCGCCACGCCGAAGAACGCCACCCAGCCGGTTATGCGTTTGGTGTCCATCACGACCTCGACAGGTAGAGGGTCATACGGATCCGGCCGCTGAGGTCGGTGTCGGCAATCTTCTTGCGTTGAAACTCGACGTCTTCCACCACCACCGCCGGCAACTGGCCGAGCAAGGCGTGCAGGAAACGGCGCAGTTGCGGGTAGCTGCCGCGCACCGGCAACAGGATCTGGTAGCGCGCCAGATGGGTCTTGGGATCGACGCCGAGGGCGTATTCGCCGCGCGCCAGGGTGATGTGCTCCTGCGCAGCCAACGCATAGATGCGATCGATGGCGACGGTGGCTTGCGGCTGGGCCGGCAGCTTGTTGCGGAAATCATCGAGCTGACGCTGCGGCACCACCGGCGGCGCGATGCTGCCGTCCTCGACCTTGGTCAGGTATTCGGTGGCTTCCTGGGTTTGTTGGCTGAGCTGTTGCAGCGATTGCCAGCCCGGCAGCAAACCGCCGAGTGCCCAGGCAACCGTGACCAGCAGCAGCGCCAGACCGGCCAGGCCCGGAACACCGAGGCCTTGCAGGTATTCGTGAACGATCAGTCTAGGGATTCGCATCGCCTATCTCCCAGGTCGCCGACAGGTTGAATTGCACCGGTTGCTCCGGCGATTTGACGACGATTTCGTGGCTCAGCAGCGACACGTCGGACAGCTCGTCACTGGCCTCCAGCCGTTTGTGGAAATCCAGCATCGCTTGCAGATCCCGCGCCTCGGCGCTGATCCGCACCTGGCCCTTGCGGGCATCCGGGGTCAGGGTCAGCAAGGCTATGTCGTCGCGCGGCATGGCTTCGAGCATGGCGAACAGGCGTTCCCAGGGGCGGCGCAGTTGCTGCGAGACCTTGCGCATTTCGGCGAGGTTCTGCGCCTGCTCGCGGGTTTCCGCCGGGCTCAGCGTTGTCTTGCTGCCGCTGTCGCCGGTGAGCTGGCGCTGGGTGTGCTGCAAGTGACCTTGCTGTTGTTCGGCCTGATCGCCGAGGTGCTGCTGCACGCCGAAGCACACCAGCGCGAGCAACACACCGCCGCCGAGCAGGCTCCAGCCCAACGGGCCGGAACGCGGGCGTGGCTGGAAGTCGAGGTTCAAGGCGCGCATGTCAGGCCACCGCCCGGGACATGACGTACAAGGCGTCACGCACGGTCATCGAGTTGTCTTCGAGGGTGCGCAGGTGCACCCCCGCTACATCCGGTTGCGCATCGAGGCGCGCCGGGGCGTGCAGATAAACGTTGAAGGCGCGTTCGCTGGTGGAGGCCTGCAGTTGCCGCTCACGACCGATCAGCGCGCTGAGTGCCGCGTCGCTGTCGCTGCCGCCCACCGAACGCACCGACGACCAGCGCCCTTCCCTTGCCAGCAGCAACACGCTGCGTTGCGGTTCGGCGACGATGAACAGGAAGTCGCCGGCATCGAGGCTTTTGTCGAAGCGGTTGAACGCGGTCATCAGGTACGGCTGCACCGAGCGCAGGCGCAGGCCGCGACCCGTGACCAGCGTGCGCAGGCGTTCCAGCAAATCCTGCGGCAAGGCACTGGCGATCCGGTCATGCCCGGCCGGCTCGGCCGAAAGCACCAGGCTCCACGGTTGGGTCGGGGCGCCGAACAGGTCTTCGAAGCACAGTTGGGCGAAACCGCGCAGTTCGTCAGGGCTGCTGATCTGCTCGCTCCATGGCACCAGACAGAAGCGGCTGAAGTGGCCGGAGATCACCACGCTCAGCTCGGCACCGGCACGGGTGTGTTCGCCGAGCAGGCGGTCGAGGGTGTCCAGCGCCACCGCGTAGCTCTGGAAGCCTTCGTCGATGTAGCCGACGCTGCCCAGCCACAGGGTGTCGCTGCCCCGGCGCTGGCCGAGGCCGACACCGCTGGCGCCGAGCACGGCGATAAATTGATCACGCGATAAAAGTGACACGATTGATCTCCTCCAGCGTGGTCCGACCGTGCTCCACCAGCTCCAGCGCCGATTCGCGCAACAGGCGCAAACCACGGGCGCAGGCCAGGGCTTTGATCTGGGTGATGGGTTGGCGCTCGACGATCATCTGCCGCAGTTCGTCGTCCAGGTGCAGCAGCTCGGCAATCGCCGTGCGTCCGCGATAGCCGCTGCCCCGGCAGTGGCCGCAGCCCTTGCCGTGGACGAAGTGGTAGTGATCGACTTTCTGTGGATCGAGGCCCGAAGCGCGCAGCTCTTCATCGCTCGGGTTGACCGGCGTGCTGCAACTGCTGCACACCAGCCGGATCAGGCGCTGGGCGAGAATCGCGTTGAGCGCCGAGACCAGGCTGTAGGGGTCGATTTCCATCTGGGTGAAGCGGCCGATCACGTCGAACACGTTGTTGGCGTGAATGGTGGTGAATACGAGGTGACCGGTGAGCGCCGATTGCACGGCGATCTGCGCGGTGTCCGGGTCACGGATCTCGCCGACCATGATCTTGTCCGGGTCGTGGCGCAGGATCGAGCGCAGGCCACGGGCGAAGGTCAGGCCTTTTTTCTCGTTGACCGGGATTTGCAGCACGCCGGGCAGCTGATATTCCACCGGGTCTTCGATGGTGATGATCTTGTCCACGCCGTGGTTGATCTCGGTGATCATCGCGTACAGCGTGGTGGTCTTGCCGCTGCCGGTGGGGCCGGTCACCAGCACCATGCCATAGGGTTCGGCGGCGAGGCGACGCAGTTGACGCAGGGTTTCGTCTTCAAAGCCCAGCGCTTGCAGTTGCACGCCGCAGACCTTGTCGGCCAGGTCCTGTTTGTCCAGCACCCGCAGCACCGCGTCTTCGCCGAAGATGCTCGGCATGATCGACACCCGGAAGTCGATCTGCCGGCCGCTGATGCCGATCTTGAAGCGACCGTCCTGCGGTACGCGTTTTTCGCCGATGTCCAGTTCGGCCATGACCTTGACTCGCGAGATCACCTGCTCGGCGAACTCGCTGCCCTGGATCTTGCCGATGTTGTTCAGCACGCCGTCGATCCGGTACTTGATCACCAGACCCTGGCCGGTGGTGCCGAGGTGGATGTCGCTGGCGTGCATTTTCAGCGCGTCGTACAGGGTCGAGTTGACCAGTTTCACCACCACGCTCGAGTCTTCGCTGATGCTGGTCAGCGACAGGCTTTGCAGGGTATCGGTCTCGCTGCCGGCGTCGGCCTGGGCGTTGAGCGATTCGACGGCGTGGAAGCTTTCTTCGTGGCGGGCCAGATAGGCCTTGAGGTCATCGGCGTGTACCAGATACAGCGGCGCGCCGTGCAGGCATTCGTCGATCCAGGCCAGACGCGACGTGTCGAAGGGGTCGGCGAACACGCCGATGACTTCGTCGTTGTGGCGCAGCAGGATGAATTCACGTTTGAGGCATTGCGCGAGGGTGACCCGGTCAAACACCGGGGTCGCCAGAAACAGCGTGTCGGTGTCGAGCACCGGGTAATGCAGGGTCGCGCCGAGGCTGGCAATGAACGGCATCGGCGCCAGTTCGCAGAGCACGGCCAGTGCATCGAGCACCCGTTCCCCGGAAGTGGTAGCCCGTGCCCGAGCCTGGGCCAGTTGCTCACTGGAAAAGCGTGGCGGGGTCTGTGCCTCCTGTGGAGGATTGACCGACAGCGGTTCGACGACAACGGACAGACGATCCATGGCTTGCTCTCCAACACCCGGGGCTTGAGGCCCTGACGGCGCGGGAGGCGAATTCGGCGAATGCCGGAACGTCTATCGCGCCATTACTCCCCGGTGAGCATTTGATCGTCGTCCGGTGCCATGGCCTCCGACCTGTTTCGTCGGCGGTCCGCCAGCACCCAACTGCCATCGTACAACTGCAACGGGAAGCTCTCGGTCCTGCTCTGGCGTCGTTCGACAAAGCCTTCGGATGGGCTCGCACCGGGTTTCGCTTCGCGCTGGATCCCCAGAAGGTCGCAGACAGCTCGGGCAAGTTCCGCCAAAGGAAACGGTTTGAACAGGATGTGACTGACCCCCAGTTGCCGCGCCCGCTCACAGACTTCAGCGGTCGGGTGACCCGTTATCAGCACGAAATGACACGTCCTGTTCTGGCGAACCGCGTCGAGCACCTCGAACCCTTCCATATCGGGCAAGCGGTAATCGAACACCAGCACGTCGGGGGCGAAAGTCTCGGCCTGGCCGATTCCGTCTGCGCCGTCATGTGCAATCCGGACTTCCAGCCCTTGCGCCGACAGATAATCCTGAAGGTTCTGTGCAAGCAGCTGTTCGTCTTCGACAACCAGTACTTTGTTAACCAAGGTGAACTCCTTGCAGCTACAGATCCCGAAAGCGGAGCCTGCTGGAGTGCGCCTCACAAGAGGTAACGCACACTTCATGCCAGGCTGAGTGCCGGTAATTTTTTGTCTTCATGTCCTTGAATTGAATGGTAATGCCCGCTCGTCCCGGTACCCCGTTCCCCAGAAACGGGGAAGCACCTGAATGGGCATCGAAGCCATTCCCCACTATTGGGGGGGAACCTTCAGTCGTCGTCAATTCGTTCGATCCTGTTCTCTGCCCGTAATTGCGCGAGCACCTGACGACGAGCCTGGGTCTGTTGCTGTCGGGCGAGGTACGCCCTGACTGTTTCCAGCCCTTGCTCCTCTGGGACATCGGCCGCCTCCTTGTGGTTCTCGACAAAAATCAAATGCCAGCCGAACGGTGTGCGCACCGCCGCACTGACTTCGCCAGGCTTGAGAGCAAAGGCCGCCGTTTCGAAGGCCGGCACCATTTGCCCACGGGCGAAATACCCCAGGTCCCCGCCCTGGCTGGCGGTGACATCTTCCGATCCCGATTGAGCGACGCTAGCAAAGGTTTGCCCCCCTGCGATAGCCGCACGCATCTGCATCAAGCGTAGTCGCGCCGCTTCAACCGTGGCGGCATCGGCATCGCCGGCAACCTTGATCAGAATGTGCCGGGCCTGCACCTGCTCCGGCGCGCCCATTTCAGCACGGTGTTCTGCAAAAAACGCCCGCACCGTTTGCTCGTCCGGGGCCTGGACTTTAGTCAGCTCGGCGAACATCCGCTGCGCCGCCAGTTCGCGGTGGGTGTACTCGGTGAACGAGGCCTCATCGAAACCGGCGTCCTGCAGACGCTGGAGGAATTTATCGGTGCCGCCGATGGCGGTGCGGGTCTGCTCGACCTGTTCGCGCACGGCTTGCGCATCGATTTTCACCCCGCGCTTGCGCGATTCCTGCCAGAGCAGTTCCTTGTCGATCAGCGTGTCCAGTGCGGCCTGACGCAGTTGCTTATAGGCCTTGGGGTTGCGGATGCTCGCCACGGCGCGGCCCTGATCTTCCAGGTATTCGGCGAAAAAGCGTTCCAGGCGAAACTCGGAAATCGCCTCGCCGTTGACCCGGGCGGCCACCGGTTCATTGTTCGCCAGCGCCAGCGCCACCGGCAACCAGCATGTCAGCAGCAAACACAGGGTTTTGAGCTTCATGATCAGGGCCTCCGGTCAGGGCGTGGCAATAATCGGTTTGTAGGGAGCGACCAGATAAAAACGCTGGTCGGGCAAGTCAACGGTGACCACGTGCGCCCCGCTCAGGCCCAATCGTCGGCCGGGACCGAAGCTCAGGCGCGGGGTCAGGCCGGTGTCGAAGTCGTGCAGGCCTTCGAGCGCCGCCACCAGTTTTTCGCGGCTGGCGTCGCGGCCCGCCTGCTTCATGCCTTCGCTGAACAACAGCATCGAGGCGTAGGCGCCGACTTGCAGCACCGCGTGCTGGGCGCCGAGGCCTTGATGCTCGCGCAACAGCGTCAGCGCCATGCGCCCGGCCTGGGTCCAGTCGCTGGGCACGAACGGATACGCCAGAAACACCCGCCGGGAAAAACCCTCCGGCACCTGCAACAGATCCCCCGCCACCTGGCTCGATGCGGCAAACAGGTACGGCACCTGCCCGGCATTCTGCAACCCGGTCGCCAGCCGGCTGAAACCACCGCCGTTGCCCAGGTAGAACACCGAGCGCGAGCCCAGCGGCAAGCTGTCCGCCGTCGGGTCGTAGGCCTGCAAATGGACTTTTTGCCAGCCGTGATCCTGCAGATAGCGGCCAAGGGTCTGTGCCGCCAGCACCTGGGCCGGGTCATCGGGATAGGCAATCAGCGTCGGCCCTTGCAGCACCCGCAAACTGGCGGTGGCGTAGTCGGCCAGCGCGATCAGTTGCTCGCGCAGGCCCGGCAGCGGTTCGAAAATCTGCGGGCTGGCCTGCACCGGGCCGAGCAGCGACATGGCCCCGATCAGCGGCACGCCGGACTGCTCCAGACGCGGCGCCAGTTCGCTGTCCAGCGCCGGGGCCAGCGGTGCGATCAGGGCGAAGACTTGCTCTTCCTCGATCAGCTGTTGCAGGGCCTGTTCGGCGCTGGCGCGATCCGGGCCGGGATCGGCCACGGTCAGGCGCAACTGCCGGCCGTGAATGCCGCCGGCCTGATTGATCCGCGCAACACTGCCGTTGAGCACCGCCGCGATGGTGGCGCCCTCCTCGGCCAGCGGCCCCTGGCTGGGCAGCAAGGTGCCCAGGTGCAAGGTCTGGTCATCGAGCCCCGGATCGCGGTCATCGGCCAGACGCTTGAGGTACGCGGTGAGGTTGCGCTGATCCTTCATCGACAGCAGGAAGCGCGGCATGCTCGGGTCGAGGCGATTGTTGCCGGGGTCGCGCCCCTGCTGGATCACCCGCGCCAGACTGCTTTCGGTGTAGGCCGGATAGTTGCGGCCGTTGACCTGTTGCTGCCCATGGATGCTGGTCAGCCGCGACCAGTTGAGCTGCGGCGGACGCACCCCGCCTTCGGGCCGTCCAAGGCCATCGGCGCCGTGGCAGTTGGCGCACGGCAGGCTGGTGGCCGGCAGCAACACATCCGCCGCGCCGACCCGCGCCATGATCGGCTCGCCGCTGGCGGACAGGCCTTCGCGGTACAGGCGCTTGCCGGCGCTTTCTTCATCAGTCAGCGGCAACGCGGCTGCGCCGAGGCTGACGCCAGCGAGCAGGATCAGGGCGAGGACGCGGCCGAGGTTCATGGCGCGGACTCAGCGGCCGGCCACGGGCATTGTCAGCAGCTGCAAGCGCTGGGCAATGGCGGCGGCCGGGGCGTCGGGACGGATTTTGCTCCAGCGTTTGTTGGCCACATCGCCGACGATCAACTGGGTCGAGTGCTGCTCGGGCGTCGGCACGATCTGGCCGATCCGGCCCAGCACCAGGTCCATCTGCGCCTTGTCGCCGGTGAGGAAAAGCCAGTGAGGGTCATCGGCACCCTGCTTCAAGGTGTAAGCCTTGAGCACCGCCGGCGTGTCGCGCAGCGGATCACTGGTAAGGGAAATGAAGGTGATGCCGTCGGCCTTGTCGCCCAGCAGCTCGCGGACTTCCTTGAGCTTGCGGGTGATCAGCGGGCAGGCGTCATTGCAACTGGTGAAGATCACGTTGAGCAGCACCACGCGGTTGTGCAGCGCATCGCTGTAGAAACGCTGGACGTCGCCGTGCTGGTCGAGCAACGGGGTGTCGGTGAACCAGGTTTTCGCGTCGTGAGTGCCTTTGGCCGGTGCGGGCGCAGTGCTGGTCGTTGTCGTTGCTGGTGCCGGTTGTTCGTGGCCTTCGTGAGCCAGGGCCATGGCGCTGAAAATCCAGAAACAAACCGTCAGGGTGATCCAGTCCAGGGTTCTCATGGTTGTTGCTCCATGGCAATCGCGGTGTGTTTGGCGTGGGTACGCAGGCCGCTGAGCTTCTCGACTTCCTTGGCCAGCAGTGCCGGATCGGTGAAGCCGTAATAACGCGTCCAGTGGCGACTGTTGCCGTCACCGACGAGGATCAGCGGCTGGTGATTCTTGAAGTCGCCGCTGAAACTGCCGAGGCCCTTGAGGGTGGCGGTGATCGATTGCGGCGAACCGGTCAGCCAGCTCCAGCCCGGGCCTTTCTGGAAGGTGCGGGCGTAATCCTGCAAGCGTTTCGGGTCGTCGCGCTGCGGGTCGATGCTGATCGATACCAGTTGCACTTCCGCGCCGACCCGGGCACCGAGCTGTTTCTGCACCTTGCCCATGATCGACGAGACCACCGGGCAGACCGTGGTGCAGCTGGTGTAGATGAAACTCATGACCACGATTTTGTTGTGCACCAGATCCTGCTCCAGATGCACGGTCTTGCCGTTCTGGTCGAGCAGCGGCACGTCGGCGAATTTGACCTGGGCATGCTCCTGGCTGTTGGCGGCCGGTGCCGTGTGCCCGGCATGCTCATCCGCCGAGTGGGCGCTGGCCTGCTGGATACCAACGGCCAACAGGCACAGGGTCAGCAGGCCACGGGATGCAAATCGGTTCATGGTCTTTTCCTCGTCACTGAGTCTGGCCGGGCAGCACCCGGACACTGGCAAATGTCTTGTCGTCGAAACCGGCGCCCAGCGATGCCGCGCGCACATGCAGGTACCAGGCGCCGCTGCGGTCGAGAGTCACCGGCGCTTCGTACACGCCGTCGGCGACTTCCCGTGCGGCCACTTCGCGGGGGCGGGAAGTCGGCGCGAGGAAGTAGCGCAACTGCACGTCGGTCACGCCGCTGCGCTGGATCTTCTGTTTGCCCTGGACGATGCGAAAGCGCACCACGTACGGGTCGTTGAGGGCCACGGCGGTCTTGTCCAGCAGGAACTCGACTTTTGCCGCGCCCAGGTGTTTTTCCGGCGCGCCATCGGACACCACCTGGGCGCTGAAGCAATGAATGATGTTCGGCTGGTTGAGCAGGAATGCCACGTCGAAGCGCCCCGCCGCCGGCAGCTTGACCCGGGCGCTGTAGAGCCCCGGCGACACTTCGCGCAGGCTGCGGTCGATCACCAGCGCAGCGCGGGCGATCTGCCCGCGGTTGGGGTAACCGGACATCGGCGCGTTCATGCCTTCGGCGTAGAAATAGGTGGTGTTGTCCACCGGGTTGACCACGAACACCGCGTTGTCGTCGCGCGATACCGCGAGGCTTGACGCCAGCGGCAGGTCCCCGGCCAGCCGTGGCGGCTGCGGCCCGGCCTCGAAACCCTGGGTAATCGGCTGACGCCCTTCGCCGAGCGAAGACAGGTTGATCATGGTGACTTTCGGCGAGGCCAGTCCGCGCACGTAGGCATAGGCCTGGGTGAACACCACTTGATAGGGTTCGGCTGAAACCTCCAGGTCATGGATCGCCGAATCGTTGGCCGCGTCGATGACCGTGGCGCGGTTTTCCACCGTGTTCAGCACCACGCCAAAACGGCCGTCGGCGCTGAAGCCCATCGGGCCGAGGCCCTGTTGCAGCTTGATCACCCGGCGTACGGCGCGGCTGTTGCTGTCGATCACCGTGACGGTGCCGTCCTTGCCATCGGCCACGTACACCGCGCCGGACAGCGGCGAGTACGCCACCGACAACGGGCTGGCACCGGTTTTGACCTGTTGCAGCAGGCTCAGGCTGGCGATGTCGATAACGCTCAGAGTGCCGTCGTCGCGGTTGCTGACGAAGGCGAAACGGCTGTCCTTGCTGAAGGTGATTTCGTGGTGGCCGCGCCCGGTTGCCAGGTGTTTGAGCGGTTTGAGGCTCTGGGTGTCGATCACCGTTACGCCGGATTCTTCAGCCTTGCTCGCGTTGTTGCCGACCCACAGCAGGCGCTCGTCCGGTTGCAGCGCGACCCGCACCGGTTGGCTGCCAGCGGCCACCGAGTCGATCACCTTGAATTGCTCGCTGTCGATCACCGCCACTTCCCCCGCCGTCGGCATCGACACAAAGACCTTTTTATTGTCCCTGGGCGTGACCCAGTCCATCGGCGACTGCTTGAGTTCGATCCGCGCCAAAGTACTGGTAATGCCGCCGACCGACACTGACGGATCGACCACCGAAACGCTGGCATCGCGGTTCATCACCAGCAGGAAATAGCTGTTGAGGTCGAGCAACGGCCGCGCGCCGATATTGGATTTGAGGAACGTGCCGACCCGCGACTTGCAGCTCTGGTCACGGCCCTGGGCCTGGTCGGCGGCAACGGCTTGCGGATCGATCCACGCCCCCGGCGCTACACCGGACAACGGCTGGCCGGACGCACCGTCGGTGACGCGAAACTGCACGTCGGCGAACTCGCCCTCACGCAGCTGGCCGTCGCTGGCCAGCGGCTTCAGATCGAAGGCGATCGACACGCCGTCGCGGGTCAGCACCTGCCCGGCGCCGGTTTGCGCCAGGGCAATCTCGCTCAGCGTGAGCAGCGCGCCGGCCATCGCCAGCAGGCAGACGCCAATGATGTTGATGATCCTGTTCATACCTCTCTCCCCTGACACGTTTTCCGAAACACCACCGCCCCTGTGGGAGCGAGCTTGGTCCGGGCGGCGTTCCGACGAAGGCGTCAGACGCCTCACCCCTCGAAACCGAGTTGCTTTCATTCGCGAGCAAGCTCGCTCCCACAGTTTTTGCATCCACCGATCCATCGCATTTCAGCTACTGAGCAGGCGGCGCCGGCTCCGGCTCATTGGTCACCCGCAGCAATCCCCACAGTCCCGAGGTGTTGCCATAGGCGGCGTAATCGCGGAACAGGTAGTCCCCCGGTATCGCGTTGCTGCCCCCGGCGCTCGGGATCATGAAGCTGAAGTGCGCCGCCGGCAGGATGCTTTCGTGAGCGCCGATGTACATCGACATCGGGTTGTAGCCGAAGCGCACCGAACCCACGCCCGGCGTACCCATCGGGTAGCCGCCGGTGTCGCTCTTCTCGGCCTGGAACGGGTTGAGCGACCAGACGTGCCCGTCAAGCTGGAACGTCGTGCCGCGACTGCCGCCGCTCGGCATCAGGATGTGCGTACGGAATGGCTGACCCGGTTTGGCATACAGCACCGGCGTCTGCGGATCGCCTCCCACCAGCGCATTGCTGTAGGCCATGTGCGCGTTGGTCATGTCGCCGTAACCCGCGCCATCGGCACGACCGAACGGCGCATCCGGGGCGAGGCCGAAGCGATACCACAGCGGTTCGGTCTTGTAGTTGATCGCCATGCTCGAGTTGTCCTGCGGATCGGTCGGCACGCCGAAGCCCTCCGCAGCGATGCCTTCGACCGGCCGGCCATTGGCCCAGCGGGTGTTCAGCGCCTTGTGCCAGACCATCGCGAAGTCGCGGTAAGTCGTCTGCCCCGGTGCGGTGACCGTTGCGTTGACCTTGCGCGCATCGTCGACCCAGGTCGCGCCGATCGGCAGGATGCTCATCGCACCACCCAGGCCTTTTTGCGGTTGCTTGATCACATCCGCCGGGGTGAAGTTCAGGCCACCGAACTCCACGGCCGTGGCGTTGATGTTGTCGACACTGCGGCCCAGTTGCGTGACCGGTTTGCCTTCACGCTCCAGGTGCCCGGCGTAGTACTGATAGGTACGGGTCGGGTAGGCGCCGCTGCTGCCAACCCGTGGTGGCACGGTCTGGGTCGGGTTGGCGCCGACGTTGGTGCCGTCGGATTTGGTGATGTCGTAGGCCAGCAGTTGGGCGTGCAGCCCCACGTGGCTGGACGGCCGCATCAGGTTGTTGCTGAAGGTGGTCGAGCCCAGGCCGCTGTTGCGGTCGCGCTTGACCATGCCTTGCATCACCGCGGTCTGGGTCAGGTCCGGCATCACGCTCGGCAGACGGTTTTCCAGGGTGATGTTGATGCAGTCCCCGGCCGCTGCGCGCAGCACCAGCGGTTCGACCGGAATGCCGGGTTTGAGCTTGCCGCTGACCGGATCGAGGTCGGATTTGCGCACATAGAGGATCGCCGTCGGATCATGCAGCGGCCCGCTCTGGCCACCAATGGTGATGGTCTCGCCGTCCTCAGGATCAGTGACCGTGACCTGCGGAATGCTGACCGTGCGCGAGTTCAGCACCAGGGTGCCGCCCGCCGGATTCAGCGGCCCGCCGACATGCTGACCGAGCCCGGCCGAATCGCCGATGCTCAAGCCCAGCGAATTGCCAAGGATGTCGTTGGCCAGCGCCGCCACCACGTCATAGTTGCGCTGCACCGTTGGCCGGGTGCCGATGCCGTTGGGGTTGGCGCTGATCCGTGGGCAACTGCCTTCGAACGCCACGGTGTTGCGCATTCCCGCCGGACTCGGGTTGTTGGGGATGGCGAACAGGTCATTGCGTTTGGCCGTGTAGTTGCGCATCACGCCCCAGATCCCGCTCCAGTAGCCTTCGATCGAAGCGTCCATCGAGTACAGATAGTCACCGGTGGTCGCCGCAGAGCTGGACAGCATCGACACAGGTGCGATGAAGCCCATCTGTTCGGAGATGCCGATCATCTGCGAGGCGCGCCAGCCTGAGTTGGAGCTGTTGCCGAAACCGGAACCGCTCTGCAGCCATTTCACGCCGTGCAGGGTGACGTTGTGCTCTTCCTCGTGGCCGCCGGCATGCACCCGCAGCCGCACGTTGTCGCCGGTATAGGTACGCAGCATCGGGGTGAACGGGTCGCCCGGCTCGCTGCCGCCCTTGTTGATGTGCGGCGGGAACAGCGTGGTGCCGCCAGTCGGGCCGGTGGCGGCCGTGACCAGGTTCGGCGCCAGGTTCATCGCCGGAATCGCGCGGTCGGTACGGCTTTGCATGGCATAGGCCAGATCGCCGCCGAGGCCGTCAGCCTGCATGCCGCGCTTGCCGTCAGGGCCGACCTTGTTCGGGTCGTAGACCCGCAGGGCCAGCGGCTCGTTGCGATAGTTGACGACGAACATGCCCGGATCATCCACGGAGATCGCTTGCGGGCAAGGCCGGCTCGGGCAGCCCGGCACCTGACCGCCCTGCACTTCCAGCACGCCTTCGAGCAGGGTGCTGGCGTTGTTGCGCACCGGCGGGTTGATCGCGTAGCGGAAGCTGTCGGCGGTGGCCGGGAAGGCTTGCGGATTAGGCACGCCGTTAGGGCCGGCGCCCACGTACACACCGGCTTCATAGGCGTGCTGGAAGTCGCTGTATTCGAGGAAGAACTCACGGAAGCTGTCGTTCTTGCCGTCGCCGTCGAGGTCGCCGGTGTTGATCACCGCCTGCCATGAAGTCGGCCCGCCGTCCTGGCGCGCGCCGCTGTACAGAGGCTCGCCGGTTTCGGCGTGGAACCAGGTGGAACCGGCCGGTTCCGCCAGCACCGTGGCATACAGCCCGATCTGCTGGTGAGTCGATGGGCCGAGGTGGTCGTGGGTGAAGATGGTGCCCAGCCCACGATCCACGCCCTTGGCGTTGACCACCGGGTCGACGAACCAGCGTTGCATGGCCGTGCGCGCGCCCATCCAGTCACTGCGCCCGAACTGACCGAAGAACGGATGCGCCTTGGCTTTCGGGCACGCCTGGGTACCGTCGCGCGGGTCGGTGCCCTCGCACTGGTTGAATTCGCGGATCGCGTGAATACGTTCCTGAACGGCACCCGGGGAGAGCACGCCGTCCTCGTAGTTCCAGCCGTTGGAAGAACCGTCGGCAGCTGTCAGGTCCCACTTCGGCAGGTGAATGTGCTGGCCGATCACGTCGGTCGGCGTGCGCACCTGATAGTCATCCATCTCGTAGGTGGCGGGTACCAGGTTGGTTTGCTGGTATTGCACGCAGTCGAAGGTGTTCATGCGCATCACCAGAGGCTCTGGCGGACGCTGCTTGGTGATCACCGGCCAGGCGTCTTCCCACAGTGCCAGAATCCGGGCTTGCGGGAAGTGATAGCCGACCTTGTTGTAGACCGCGTCGAACTGAATGTTGGCGGCTTTGTAGATCCGTGGCCGGTCGGCGGTGAAGGTCGAGGCGCCGACGAAGGACATGCCGTCCAGCCGGTCGCCGCTGGCGAATTCACCGGTGCCGGCGCTGCTGGTCAGGCGTTTTTGCCGGTCGTCCATGCACGGTTCGTAGTACGGTGCGCCGGCAATCGGCAAGGCGCCGTTGGTGCGGAAGGCCTTGGCCACGATCTGGTTGCCGGGCAGCAAGGCAAAACTTGGGTGATCCTTTTTCGCGTGGAACGCCATCGCGGCCTGTTCCACTTCAGTGCCCTCTTCGGGCAGGTAAATCGGTTTGGCGCGGGTGACTTCCTTGGAGAAGTCCAGCGAGGTGGTCACGGTGTGCGCCGCGCCTCCGGCCGACACCCCGTCGAGGGTGTGACGCTGCAAGCCACCGTCCCAGCCGCCGGACTGATTCGGGTCGAGGTTCGCCCACAGCGCTTTGCCGCTGGCTTTCAACGATTGCGCGGTGGCGGCGTCGAGCATGTCCAGCGGTGGGGTTGGCGGACGCTGACCGACCGAACTTTCCATGCCGCCGATCCAGAATGGATAGCCAGGGTTTTTCAGGCTGCCGTCGGCGTTGCGGTTGGCTTCGCTGCGATCGACCAGTGCCAGGGAACCGATGGCTTGCGATCCACCGTTACCGCCATGGTGTTCGCCGTCGTCATCGCCCTCTTCTTCCTCATCGTCGTCATCGTGGCCGGCGACCAGGGTTTCGCCGATTTTCGGCACCACCACCACTTTGCCCGGCATCGGCGCCATGGCTTTGCCGGGCAGCGGCACCACGGCAGGAATCGGCGTGCCGGCGATGATCTCGCCATCCGGCAAGGCGCGGGCACCGGCGGCGGGTTTGCCGCTGCGCAGGGCGTAAGGTTCGCTGTGATAACCATCGGCGCCCTGTTGCGAGACTTCCAGCCGGGTGCCTTCCTCGAACACATCGTGCACCCGCCACATGGACCACATGCCCTGGGCGAAATGCGGGTAGAAGTGGCAGTGATAGATCGCATCACCGGCCACCCGGTTGCGGTTGCCGGAGCCGCCGTTGGCGATTTCGTAGGTATAGCCGGCGCCCGGACCGATGCCTTGGGCATCGACGTAATCGGAGTTGTCGTCGTTGGGGTTGAACAGCCACTGATGACCGTGCAGGTGGAAGATGTGCTGCTCATGCCCGTTGTGGGTGTTGCGAAATTTGACGAAGTCACCGATGTAGCTGTGGTTGACGTTCGACGGCTCCGACGGATACAGAGCCATGGTGGCCTTGACGCCGATTTGATCGGCGCTCGGTGTCTGGCCGGGGGCGATGTTCTCGAGCCCGGTGTTGGCCGGCACGTCCACCAGCATCGCCACGTCGCCGACGGTGTGCGAGCTGAGGAAGAATTCTTCGTAGGCGCACGACAGGCAGTCGTGCATCGGGCCCACGCCGAGACGGTTGGCGACCACTTCAGCGCCCATGCCGCCGGAACCGTAGTTGATCATGAACGAGTCGCGGGTTGGCTCCAGCACATGGGCCATGACCGGGTCAGCCCAGTAGGCGGGGAATGCCTGGGTGGCGGCGGTTTCGTCCTGGAACTGCGAGGCGAAATCGCGAAACGGCTCGAGGCGGTTGGGGATCGCCGGGTTGCGTTTGCCCACCGATTCCAGCGGATAGGTGCTGGGCGCAAAACTGCCATCGGCGTTGCTGCCCATGACGATCGCGTCGCTTTCGCTGGAGATGATTTCGTTGCCGTCGACCATGCTGATGATCGGCGTGCCGGCCTTGCCTTCACGCAACCACGGTTCGCGCTGCGGGTAACGGGCCTGGTAATCGACGATGGGGTGACCGGCCGGTGTGCGGCCGGTGGTTGCCAGGCGCATTTCTTCTTCGGTGAGGGTGTTGCGATAGGTGCGTCCCGATTTCGGCACCACCACGACCTGGCCGAACAGGCCATTGGCGACGTTGCCGGCCGCGCCCTCCCCGCCGAATGTCGCGCCACGGCTGCTGACGGCAAACGCCCCTTCGCGCTCGGCGTACAGCACATACGAACGACTCGCGCCCGGCGGTACCAGGGTGTTGGCGTTACGCCCGGTGTAGGAGGAAATGTCGTCGATGCTGTTCACCGCTTGCAGGCCGTTGACCTGGAAACCGACATGGCGGTCGGCGACCTGCTCGTCGACCTTGAAGTCTTCCGCGCCGCCGGCGTTCTCGATGCCCTCCTCGCCTTCTTCTTCGCCCTCAGGCCCTTCGAAGTGCTTGTTGGGGTTGGCCTGGTAATCGAGCAGGTTCTGCAGATTGATCGTCAGGCAATCACCGGCGGCCACCCGCAGCACCAATGGCCGTGGACGCTTGTCAGCACGCAGCGACACTTTGCCCGGCACCGCACTGCCGCCATAGGCCAGCGAGACGTCATGGTCATCGACCACATCGCGGCGCAACGCGAACATCATCCCGTTGACGTTCTGCGCACCGAGGCGGTTGAACATCAGCGGTTGATCGAAGGCGACCACATTGGCCACCAGATTGCGCTCGCAGCGCACGGCGGCGCTGGCCAGTTCGACGCTAAGCATCGAAGCCAGCAACAGCAGCCAGTTCAACAGGGACGGTGCGTGGTGAATGCCAACCATGATCGGAAACCTCGTAGTGGGTGCTCACAGGGAACGATTCTCGATAAACCCCTTGGAGCAATCCGCGTGCCACAAAAAATTTCTTTCCATCTCAACCAGTTACACAAACCACTTGAGAATCCGGGGGATATTCCCCACCCGATTCCCCACTTTTTCCGGGGCCATCGGTTTGCCCCGATAGTGGGGAAACCGGGGACATCCTTTACAACGGCGCGTCCACCGCCAGCCCCTGCAGGCGCCGGTACTGACGCAGCACGCTCGGGACATAACGCTGGGTTTCGGCGAACGGCGGGATCACCCGGCCCCGGCTGAGCACCGCGTCAGGCCCGGCGTTGTAAGCGGCCACGGCCAGGGCGATGTCGTTGTCGAACATCGTCATCAGGCGTTTGAGGTACTTGGCCCCGCCCTGGATGTTGGCCTTGGGGTCGTAGACGTCGGTGACGCCCATGTCCCGCGCGGTGCCGGGCATCAACTGCATCAGGCCGCCGGCACCCTTGGGTGAGGTGGCGCCGGGGTTGTAGTTGGATTCGGACTTGATCACCGCATGCAGCAAAGCTTCGGGCAGCTGATTGGCGGTGGCGGCGGCTGACACCAGCTCGGCGTAGGGCTGGTTGGCGATCAATTGCGGTTGCCGGTCAAGGCTGACCAGCGGCGCATCGGCTTCGCGGATCACCCGCTCGTAGGTGCGTCCGGGACGGTGGACGTTGGACAGCACGTAGCTGCCCTTGGCGTCCACGGATACGAAGACATCGGCTTGCGCGACACCGCTTAACAGCACGCAGCCGAGCAGTCCTGCAGTGAATGAATGGATCATTGGGCCTCCCCTGACAGGCCCCGAAAAATTGGGGGAAATGCCCCACTGACCCGTCGTCAATCAGCCGTACGCAAGCACTGTGCCGACTCTTGAAAAGCCCGTAATACAAGGGCTTCAGCCTGACCGCCGAAATTATCGGGGGCTGAGCATGGCAATTGCATAAGCCCTTTCGGCGACACGGCTGCCACTCACGGGAGGTCATCATGAAGCTGCATTTTCGTCCGCGTGCCCAACGCGGTTTCACCCTGCTCGAATTGCTCGTGGTGCTGGTGGTGCTCGGCCTGTTGGCCGGGATCGTCGCGCCTAAATATTTCGCCCAGCTGGGGCGTTCCGAGGTGAAGGTCGCCAAGGCGCAGATCGAAGGCCTGAGCAAAGCACTGGATCTGTATCGGCTGGAAGTCGGCCATTACCCGTCCACCGAACAGGGCTTGCAGGCGCTGGTGACCGCACCGAGCGACGAAGCCAAATGGACCGGCCCGTACTTGCAGAAAAAACTGCCGCAGGATCCGTGGGGGCGTAACTACACCTACCGCTATCCCGGCGAAAACAGCGAGTACGACCTGCTCTCGATGGGCAAGGACGGCCAGCCTGGCGGCGAAGGCGAAAACGCCGAAGTCACCAACTGGCAATAAGCGGAGCACACGGCATGCGATTTCAACTCAAAGCAGTGGGCAAGGCCGGAGTGGTGTCGCTGAGCGTCGAGGCGCCGGGTCAGAGCGAAGCGCGGCGCATCGCCGAGGATCAGGGCTTGCGCGTGGTCAGCCTGCACGCCGAGAGGCACTGGCGTTCGTTGCGCCTGAGCAAGCGTGAAACCTTCAACCTGGTGTTGTTCAGCCAGGAACTGACCACCCTGCTCAACGCCGGCCTGCCGCTGATCGATGCGCTGGAAAGCCTCGCCGAAAAAGAAACCGCCCCCGCCGCCCGCAAAACCTTGAGCGAGCTGGTGCGACTGCTGTACGAGGGCAAATCCTTCTCCCAGGCGTTGGGCCAGTTGTCGGCGGTTTTCCCGCCCTTGTACGTTGCGCTGGTACAGTCCAGCGAGAAGACCGGCGCGGTCGGCGATGCACTGGGCCGTTACGTGAGCTATCGCCAGCGCATGGACGAGGTGCGGCAGAAGATCGTCAGCGCCTCGATCTACCCGCTGTTGCTGCTGGTAGTCGGCGGTGGCGTGGTGCTGTTTTTGATGGGCTACGTAGTGCCGCGCTTCAGTCTGGTATTCGAAGGACTGGGCTCGAACCTGCCGTGGCTGTCGCAGATCCTGATGAGCAGCGGCATGTTTCTGCACGCCCATCAGGGTGAGTTTTTCGGCCTGTTGGCGGTGATCGTCACTGCCCTTGCCGTGTTGCAGAAACAACCGGCGTTTCGCCGTGGGCTGGATCGGCTGGTGGAGAAACTGCCCGCCGTGCACCAGCGGATTTTCATGTATGAGCTGGCGCGGTTTTACCGGTCTCTGGGGATTCTGCTGCAAGGCGGGATTCCGCTGGTGACAGCCATGGGCATGGTGCGCGGCCTGCTCACCGTGGCCTCGCGAGCACGCCTTGATCAGGCCTGCGAGCGGGTGCGCGAGGGGCAGTCGCTGTCCACTGCGCTGGAGCTCAACCGTCTGGTGACACCCGTGTCCCTGCGACTGCTGCGCGCCGGCGAACAGTCCGGCAACCTGGGGCAAATGATGGAACGCAGCGCCGATTTCTACGACGAGGAAATCAGCCGCTGGATCGAGTGGTTCGTGCGTCTGTTCGAACCGCTGCTCATGACCTTCATCGGCCTGTTGATCGGGGTGATCGTGATCCTGATGTACATCCCGATCTTCGAACTGGCTTCGAGTATCCACTGACCTCGGGAACGGGTCGGATCACACGCAAAAACAAGGCACATCCACGTTCCCAATCAAGACAACAAAGACGGAGAACGATATGCACATTAAAAAGCTCGTGCTCGCAATGGCCATCGGCGCAGTCCTGTCGGCGTCTACCGTATTGATTCCGGACAGCCTGTCCGGGGTGTCGAGTGTTCAGGCCAAGGATGGGGGAAGTGGTGGTGGCGGCGGTGGTGGAGGTAGTGGCGGAGGCGGAGGCGGTAACGGCGGGGGCGGCAATGGAGGCGGCGGTGGCGGCAATGGAGGCGGCGGCAGCGGTGGTGGCGGCGGTAATGGAGGTGGCGGCGGCAGCGGTGGCAATGGTGGTGGTCACGGCGGCAGCGGCAGTGGCGGCAACAGTGGCAGTGGCGGCGGTGGCAACAGTGGCCACAGCGGCAGTGACCACGGCTCGGGCCATTCCGGCAACACGGCGTCATCGGGCCGCAGCGGCACGCATTCGGAGCCTGGCGACGACCATGGTGTGCATCGGTCCGGAGAGATCGGTGATGACCACGGTGTGCATCGCGCCGGTGAAATCGGTGATGACCATGGCGTACATCGTGCCGGTGAGATCGGTGATGACCGAGGCCTGCATGCCGCGGGCGAACCGGGTGATGATCGCGGCGTACATGTCGGTGGCGAGCCTGGCGATGACAAGCGCGCCAACTGATTCAGCCTGAAATACATTTCCCCTGTGGGAGCTAGCCTGCTAGCGATTGCGATATGCCAGTCACCTTCTTCATTGACTGCCCCACCGCAATCGCTAGCAGGCTAGCTCCCACAATGTTTTTCAGTGACTACAAAATCGCTTGTGCCTTATCCAGCCGCTCCCGCAAAAACTCGATCAACGCCTGCACCGGCCGCGACGCCTGACGATGCTGCGGATACACCGCCGACAACGTCAGCGGTTCCGGCCGAAACTCATCCAGCACCGGCACCAGCCGCCCATCCTTCAGCGCCGCGCCGACAATGAACGTCGGCAGATAGGTAATCCCCATTCCCGCTACCGCCGCATCCCGCAGCAACTCACCGTTGTTGACGCGCATCCGCCCGGTGACATTCACCAGCAGCGGCTTGCCCTGCCCCGCGTTGAACCGCCACTGCACCGAACGCCCATGGCCGTAAGGCAGGCAGTCGTGGCCGAGCAAGTCTTCCGGTTTGACCGGCGTACCGCGTTCGGCCAGATACGCCGGACTGGCGCAATACACCCGCTCGATTGACGCAATCCGTCGGGCGATCAGGGTCGAGTCCTCCAGCACACCGATGCGCAGCGCCAGGTCGTAACCCTCGCCCAGCAGATCCACTGGCCGGTCGCTCAGGTCCACCTCCACCGTGACCTCGCGATAACGCTGCAGAAACGGCGGCAGCAAGCAGCCCAGATGCGCCAGCGCAAACGACAGCGGCGCACTCACGCGAATCGCCCCGCGCGGCTCGGCGGTCTGCCCGGCAATGCCCTGCTCCACCGATTCCACTTCGCCGAGCAAGCGCAGCGCCGATTCGTAATAACTCTGGCCCAGCGGCGTAACGTCCAGGCGCCGGGTTGAACGGTTGAGCAATCGCACGCCGAGGCGCTCCTCCAGTTGCATCAACCGACGGCTGACGAACTGTTTGGACAGCCCCAACTGATCGGCCGCCGCCGTGAAGCTGCCGGAGTCCATCACCTGGCAAAAAATACGCATGTCTTCGAACGGGTTCATTGTCACTCTCTGGTTGACAGTTAAACGCTTTATAGCCGCTTTTTCACTTTCCGGCACCTCATTAATCTGTGCTCACGGTGTTGCTGAGGCCTGAAGCCCAGCGCCACAGCAGCCCGATCCCAAGGCATACAAAAACTCAAACGACTTAAAAAGGAATTGCACATGAACATCAAGAAAACCCTCGCCGCTTCCCTCCTCGCCCTGTCCATCGGCAACGCATTCGCCGCCGAGGGCACTGGGGTCGAACACAACACTCAGGCCTTCCTCGACGCCCTCGCCGCCGGCGGTGGCAAACCGCTTGAGCAACTGAGCCCGAAAGACGCCCGTGCATTGCTGACCGGCGCTCAGGCTTCGGTGAAGGTTGACCTGTCCGGCGTTGAAGTCAGCGACAAGGCAATCAAGGTCGATGGCCAGACGATCAACCTGAAAGTGGTGCGTCCGGCCAAGGTCAAGGGTGAGCTGCCGGTGTTCATGTTCTTCCACGGTGGCGGCTGGGTGCTGGGTGACTTCCCGACGCACCAACGCTTGATTCGTGATCTGGTGGTGGGTTCTGGCGCGGTCGCGGTGTATGTCGATTACACGCCGTCGCCGGAAGCGCAGTACCCGACTGCGATCAATCAGGCTTACGCGGCAACCAAATGGGTGGCCGAGCACGGCAAGGACATCGGAGTCGACGGCAAACGTCTGGCGGTGGCCGGCAACAGCGTCGGCGGCAACATGGCGGCAGTCGTGGCGTTGATGGCCAAGGAACAGAAAACCCCGGCCCTGCGCTTCCAGTTGCTGATGTGGCCGGTGACCAACGCCGGGTTCGATAACGGCTCGTACCAGCAATTTGCCGAGGGCCATTTCCTGACCAAAGGCATGATGCAGTGGTTCTGGGACAACTACACCACCAACCCGGCCGAGCGTGCGCAGATCCATGCCTCGCCGCTCAACGCCAGCGCCGAACAGCTCAAGGGCCTGCCCGCCGCGCTGGTGCAGACCGCCGAGTTCGACGTGCTGCGTGACGAAGGCGAAGGCTACGCCCGCCACCTCGACGCGGCCGGTGTACCGGTGACCTCGGTGCGCTACAACGGGATGATTCACGACTTCGGCCTGCTCAACCCGCTGAACGGAATTCCTGAAGTGAAAGCCGCCGTGCGCCAGGCAGCGGCAGAACTCAAGACCCATCTGAACTGAGTGCAACCCCTCGCCACACCTTCGGGTGTGGCGTTTTCTTTTGTGCCCGCCGGAGTTCACCTCATGAGCCTTTTTTCTGCCCACCTGCTGTCCTGGAGTGCCCTGCTGCTGGTGCTCGATACCCTGCTCTGGCATCTCGCGCCGTTCAAACATCGCGCGCAACGGGTCGCTGTGCGACTGGTGTTGTTTCTGGCCTTCAACGCGCTGGCCATCAACGCCGGTGTCAGCCCGTTGCAGGCGCCGTTGTTCGCCGATGACCCGGTGGCGCAACTCGGGGCGACGGCACTGGGGATTCTCTGGTGGCTGTACGCCGCGCGGGTGCTGACCGAAGTCATCGGCCTGATCCTGATGCGTCGCATCGGCCACAGTGGCCGGCTGTTGCAGGACGTGATCGGGGCGCTGGTGTTTCTCGCGGCCATCGTCGCGGCGGCCGGTTATGTGCTGGATCTGCCGGTCAAAGGTCTGCTCGCGACTTCCGGCGTGGTGGCGATCGTCATCGGTCTCGCGCTGCAAAGCACCTTGGCCGACGTGTTTTCCGGCATCGTGCTGAACACCACCAAGCCGTATCAGGTGGATGATCTGGTGGTCATCGACGGCGTCGAGGGCAAGGTGCTCGACATCAACTGGCGCGCCACGCACCTGCTGACCAGCACCGGCACCCTGGCCGTGGTGCCGAATTCGGTGGCGGCCAAGGCCAAGATCGTCAACCTCAGCCGGCCGAACAACCTGCACGGCGTGTCGATCAGCATCAAGGTGCCGAACCACATCCGCCCGCGCCGGGTACTCGACGCCCTCGACCGCACGCTGCAAGGCAGCAGCAGCCTGTTGCTGTCGCCTGCGCCGAAAGCGGTGCTGAAAGAGGCCGGCGACGAGATGTCGGAATACGTGGCCAGCGGTTTCATCGCCGAATTGGGCAAGAAAAGCGACGTGCGCAATCAACTGTTTGACCTCGCCCACCGCCATCTCGAAGCGGCCGGCATTTCTCGGCACCCGGACGGCGTGATCGAACCTTCGACCCGCGCCCGTACGTTGCTCGATGAAGTGAAAATCTTCCGCTCGCTGAGCCATGAGGAACGCGATCGTCTCGCCGAGTCGATGGTCGCGCAGCAGTACAGCGCCGGGCAAGTGGTGCTCGATCTGGAGGAAGTCCCGGACAGCCTGTTCGTGATCGCCACCGGCGTGGTCAGCGCCAGCGTGCCGGACGGCAACGGCTTCACCGAGGCCGGGCGCATGGGGCCGAGTGAGGTCATGGGTGAGCAGAGCATCCTCGCGGATACGCCTTCGCAGGCGACGTTCACAGCACTCACCTCTTCGATCATTTATCGCCTCGACAAGAACCTGACTCGCGCTTGTATGGAGCAGCGCAGTGAAGTGGGTCGGGCGTTGAACAAGTTGCAGGCGGTGCGTCAGCAGAACAGTCGGTTGGCGTTGATGGCCAAGCCTGTGCCGGTTCGCAAGGGTGGTTTTCTGGGGTGGTTGCAAAAGCGCTGAGCCCTTTGTGACAGGCAAAAAAATGCCCGCTCTTCAGCGGGCATTTTTTCAACCAATCACTGGGCAGTGAACTTGGTGTAGCTGTTGATCAGGTTGCGATAGTTAGGCAGACGCTGCGACAGCAGATTCGCCAACCCTTCCATATCGTTGCGCCAGTCACCCTGCAGCTCACAAGCCACAGCAAACCAGTTCAGCAAGTGCGCGCCGGCAGCCGACATACGCGCCCACGCCGCTTGTTGCACGGTGGTGTTGAAAGTGCCGGAAGCGTCAGTCACCACGAACACTTCAAAACCTTCAGCGATGGCCGACAGGGTCGGGAACGCCACACACACGTCAGTCACCACACCGGCGATGATCAGTTGCTTGCGGCCGGTGGCCTTGATGGCCTTGACGAAGTCTTCGTTGTCCCAGGCGTTGATCTGGCCTGGACGGGCAATGAACGGTGCGTCCGGAAATTGCTCTTTCAGCTCAGGCACGATCGGGCCGTTCGGGCCGGAATCGAAGCTGGTGGTGAGGATAGTTGGCAGGTTGAAGAACTTGGCGATGTCGCCCAGCGCCAGCACGTTGTTCTTGAATTCGTTCGGCGAGAAATCCTGTACCAGCGAGATCAGACCGGTCTGGTGGTCGACCAACAGTACAACGGCATCGTCTTTGTTCAGGCGGCTGTAAGGAACGTTGCTCATGTGAAACTCCTCGATGGATGGTTGTTGCGGGGAGCGCCGCTCACACAGAGCGGCGCTTTTTCAAAAGCATCAGAACGCGAAGCAGGAGCAACCGAACGCGCCCCAGAAACCGGCGAAATCGCTGACCGGCGCATTCGACATCCGCGCTTTTTCATGGCTGTGGGTATGCACTGCGCACGGGCCGCTGCACTGGTGAACCTGGGCCTGCAAGGGCGAATTCGGGCGCCAGTGGCCCGGGACTTTCACCACTGGCGACCAGTCCGGCAGCACCGGCACGCTGGCCGGCCCGAGTTTTTCGAAGTCACCGGCGGCGTAAACGATCTTGCCGCCGACCACGGTCAGCACCGACTCGATCCACTTGATCGCTTCTTCCTCGACATGGAAGAAGTCCGCGCTCAGCGCTGCCAGATCCGCCAATTGCCCGACCTTGATCTGGCCCTTCTTGCCCTGCTCGGACGAGAACCAGGCGCTGCCGTGGGTGAACAGTTCCAGCGCGGTGGTACGCGGCAAACCTTCTTCGTACAGCGCCAGACCGCCGACGGTGCGACCGCTGACCATCCAGTACAGCGAGGTCCACGGGTTGTAGCTCGACACCCGCGTGGCATCGGTGCCCGCGCCGACCGGCACGCCTTCGGCGAGCATGCGCTTGATCGGTGGCGTGGCTTCGGCGGCCTGCTTGCCGTAGCGGTCGACGAAGTATTCACCCTGGAACGCCATGCGATCCTGAATCGCGATGCCGCCGCCCAGCGCTTTCACCCGCTCGATGTTCTGCGGGGTGATGGTTTCGGCGTGGTCGAAGAACCACGGCAAGCCGTTGAACGGGATGTCGCGGTTGACCTTCTCGAACACATCCAGCATGCGGCTGATCGATTCGTTATAGGTGGCGTGCAGACGGAACGGCCAGCGCTGCTCGACCAGGTGGCGCACCACCGGCTCCAGCTCCTGTTCCATGGTCTGCGGCAGGTCCGGGCGCGGTTCGAGGAAGTCTTCGAAGTCCGCCGCCGAGAACACCAGCATTTCGCCGGCGCCGTTGTGACGCAGGAAGTCATCGCCCTGATGCAACTTGACGCTGCCGGTCCAGTTCTGGAAATCGGTCAGTTCTTCTTTCGGCTTCTGGGTGAACAGGTTGTAGGCGATGCGCACGGTCAACTGGTCGTCTTTGGCCAGTTGTTCGATCACCTGATAATCGTCCGGGTAGTTCTGGAAACCGCCGCCGGCATCGATGGCGCTGGTCAGGCCCAGGCGGTTGAGTTCGCGCATGAACTGGCGGGTCGAGTTGACCTGATATTCCAGCGGCAGCTTCGGCCCCTTGGCCAGTGTCGAGTACAGAATCATCGCGTTCGGTCGCGCCACCAGCATGCCGGTCGGGTTGCCGTTGGCATCGCGAACGATCTCGCCACCCGGCGGGTTCGGCGTGTCGCGGGTGTAGCCGGCGACGCGCAACGCGGCGCGGTTGAGCAACGCACGGTCATACAGGTGCAGGATGAACACCGGGGTGTCCGGCGCGGCCTGGTTGATTTCTTCGAGGGTCGGCATGCGTTTTTCGGCGAACTGGAATTCGTTCCAGCCACCGACCACGCGCACCCATTGCGGGGTTGGCGTGCGGTCGGCCTGATCCTTGAGCATGCGCAGCGCATCGGCCAGCGACGGCACGCCTTCCCAACGCAGTTCGAGGTTGTAGTTCAGACCGCCACGGATCAAGTGCAAGTGCGAGTCATTGAGGCCGGGAATCACGCAGCGGCCCTTGAGGTCGACCACTTGCGTACCGGCGCCGCGCAGGGCCATGGCTTGCGTATCGTTGCCGACGACGACAAAGCGGCCGTCCTTGATCGCCACGGCACTGGCGAGGGGTTTTTCGCGGTCTACCGTATGAAATTGGCCATTGAACAGAATCAGATCGGCGTTCATCGCAGTTCCTTCGAGATAAGTGAAACGGAGCGAAACCCGCCGGCTCAGCGCGGCGGGTTGGCGTTGGATTCGGGGTGTTTGTGTGACTGACCGGCTTCCAGCCACGGCGCGAACAGACGGGTCACCGGCGGCATGAACACGTAGACCACCGACACCACGATGGTCAGGGTGATCAGGAACGTGGCGACCACGTAGTTGGAGAGAAAGGCGTTGAGTTGCAGCAACGGCCCCCAGATCAGCGGCACCAGCAAGGTGTGCGGCAGGATCACCAGCAGCGTGACCACGGCCTGCTTCCAGCGCGGTGGCGGCGAACCGGCCTCGGCCGTCGGTGTGAACCAGAATTCGTTGGCCGCGTTGACTTCGGTCTGGTCGCCATCGGCGAGCATCGGCGCCGCTTCATCGATCAGCTTCTGACGCTGCGGCGAATCGAGCCAGCGCTGCATCGCGTCGGTCGAGCAATAACGCAGCACGCAGGTGAACAGCGCGAGCCCGCCCTGCTGGCTGCGCATCACGTCCACACCCAGATGCCCTTCTTCGCGCCCCGCCACGCTGACGATATTGCGCAGCCAGGCTTCGTAAGGCGCTTCAAAACCGGCCTTGACCCGGTGCTTGACGATCAGCGTCACGGTTTCTTCGGGTCCCGGTTTTTTCAGGGTCTGGGCATCAGGCATAACGGAATACTCCGGGCAAACGAACATTGAGCGCCAGCCGTCCGGGCCCGGCGATCAGAACAGTGGTGAATAGGATCAACAGCAACCAGCCGAACTGCCCTTCGGCCACACTCCATTGCGGATGCACAAGCAGCAGCGCCACCAGCAGCACAAAGAGAATAGGCAAGCACGCCAGACGCGCCAGCACCCCGGCGACGATCATCAGCGGACAGAGGACTTCGGCGAAGATCGCCAGAATCAAAGTGAGGTGGGCCCCGAGGTGGAACGGGTCTTCGATCAGTTGCAACTGCGCGGTGAAATCCAGCAGCTTGGGCAAGCCGTGGACGAACAGCAGGAACAACCCGCCGGTCACCCGCAGGAACAGCAGGCCGAGGTTTTGCGCCTGGTCATCGCGTTGTACAGCGTTCATGGACCCACCCTTGATCAATCATTGCAGGGAATAGTGCAATGATTGATCGGGGGGAAATTGGATGGGTGTGCTCTTTTTGGGAGAGCCTGATCAGGAAGGAACCGAGGTGATGACTCGCATTTTTTGTACGGTGCTTCCCCAAGGCGAGTACGCACCCGCCAATGCCTTGCCCTCCCAAATCCTGAACGCCATGCCCAACTGTTGGATTTCGTTAAATCGATAACTAAGCGGATCAGGATAAATTCGGTTATCGAAAACATCTCGAGCCCAATTCGCCAAGTAAACGATCTGCATAATTGCGACGGTAGCGTCGACATTGCCATTGACAGCGAGTGTCCATGCCCTGGCCTCATCGGCAGTCATCAACGTGTTGTTGATCACCGTTTGATAAACACCGGAGACCCGAACAGTGTAGAAACCACTCCGACCCGTAGCGTCCGTCACCGTGATGGTAGTCGTCCCGCTCCTTACGGCAATCACCTTGCCGTTTCCGTCAACCGTTGCGATATTCAGATTTCCCGAAACGTAGCTATGTGGAGTTACGCCACCGGTCGCGGGACGAGTCTCACTGCTCTCATTCTCGGGTCCGTAGGGCCAGCCATAGTTGTTGAAAAATGTTGGTTTATCGAGGGTCATCGGTGATGGATCGATCACCGGCGCAGGCGCCCCGGCCGCCTGAATATTCATAAACGTCGTTGCCGACTGGTTACGGTTGCCTAACTGGTCGGTCACGACGCATCTGACCGGCGTGTTGGGGTTGTCACCTATCAGCTTGAAATCGGCGGCTGTCAGGGTGACCGTGATGGGTTTGGTTGGATCAGTGACCTTGATCGTTGTTTTCCACACCCCAACAGTCAAAACAACCTCGTCGTGCTGTCGTGCAAAGCTGACGTTGAAGAGAAACACCACCCCCGCCGCCGCTTCCGTCGGACCGACAAAGGCCGGATGGGCGGTGGTAATACCGGCCGGCGCCGGATAACCGGGGGCCGGGTCGTGATACAGCACATTCAGTATCGGAGCCGAATCTTCGTAATTACCGCTGGGGCGAGTTACCCGATAAAACAGATCGTTCTGGCCGTCCACCAGCCATCCCAGCGGCAAATCCATTTCAATCCGGTCGTTCTCTTCTCCCTTCTTGATGTTCTTGATTACCCCTGTTGGCTGGCCGTTGTGCCACAGCTCCACAGAGTCACCAACGGCCAGCGTGGTGGACAACGTTGTGAACGGGTCGATCACCATGTACAGGCCACTGGGTGGCTGATAGATCGACCGGGGAATTCCCCCGTGGAAGAATCCGGCGGGAAGAACAGGCGTTCTCCATCCCGGGATAAACATGGGTACCAACAAAAGTCCCGCCGTGACCTGCGGAGAATAAGGATTGATCTGCATTATTTAACCCCTCGGTTGCCGGACCTGAGCCGTTTCTGAAGAGACCCCATCACACCGCGAAAGGACAAATGTGTCACCTGTCAGATCTGACAGGTTAACGTGACTTAAAGACCAACGGTCGCTGCTAGAGAGGCATTCAGTGATTTCACCCGGGCACAAAAAAACGGCCCTTTAAAGGGCCGTTCTGATTGCTCTCGCTCAAACGCTCGCATCAGCCTTCAGTTCAAGATTATCCAGCGCCCGATTCACCGCCAGTTCACCCAGCATGATTAGCTGCGCAATCCCCAGCAGCACATGCCGATGCGAACCGTCCACCAGCCCGGCGAAATCAGTGGCCATAGTTTTGGCACAGGTCAGGGTTTCAGAAGCGTCGGCCAGCAGTTCTTCGCTATCGATACCGGGAGCGATGAGGTATCGGGTATTGGGTTTGAGCAGAGGTTATCTGGGGAGCAGCGGGTTGAGGTAATGATCGAGGGCGCGCTCGGCGGCTTCGTGGAATTTCTTGGAGTCGAGAGTTTCGTAAGGCGAGGTTGTATCGGTTTCAGGTGGGTTTGGCGTTGGTTTGATCATGGTTGCATCTCCAGAGTCATTGAGCTGCCACGATTCGCTGCGATACGAAGGGGTGGCAGCCATACGCAGGTCGCAGACCGGGACTCTAGAACCGGCAGACCCGAAGGTCTCCCACGTACAGCCGCCATAAAACCGGAGGATGTTGTGCGTCCAGAGATCGCGGGCTGCGAGACCCGATCGCTGATTCGTCAGCGACCCGGAAACGATAAGACCCAGCCCCAAGGCGCACAAGCCGGCGGATTCTGGCTTATGCGTAGGCAACGGCGCAAGGCACTGTAGCTTTCATCAAATAACGATCAACGCCTTTAAACACCTCACGTTAAACCTAAGACCTTACCCCCTCCTCCGGTCACCGCGTGTCCACGATGGTGTACCGACGCGGTTCGAAAACCGTGACTGCCGTCGAGCTTGGCACTTGATCCGTTCTCACTGTGAACAGGATGCTCACCAATGTCCCGACCCTAAGTGACAGCAGATAGTCGACCGGGAGTCGGAAGGTGTAGCCTCGATTCGTGACCCAGGCCTGATGAACCGCATTGCGATCGGGTGTCCAGATACTTCGATTGTTCACGGCGCCATTGGCCGCGAAGCCCTCTAGGGTGAGTTCCAGCCGTTGGCCTCTCGCCATGTGTATCCAGCCGCCGAACGTCAGATTCGCTCCGGCCACGATGTCCTTCTTGTCCAGTTCAAGGGTGCCTTTTGCCTCGTCGATGACGGGGGATATGAGCAAGTTGCTCGGGATCGGCAGCACGGATAGCGCCAAGGGTTGCAACTGCACCGCAGGTGCACCGCCGCGTACGTAGGAGGCGGTGGCTTCAACGGTTTTACCGATACTGAAAGCCACCAGAGAGACAGGCGCCGATAGTTCTCTGGGCGTGGCACCCACCGCGACAGGCAGCGATATATAAGAACCCGCCGTCGGCGTGCCCGGCGCCGCGGTCCAACTCACGATAACCAGGTCGGCAGACTGACTCGAATAATTAAGCACAAATGTCAGCGCATCAGTCGCTGCAGGCGGATTCAATTGGATGTTGCCGGTTGATTCCTTGATCCGCACTTCGCGGTTTTCCAGAACGTCGATCGTCCAGGGTCTGGAGACCCCTCCAGCGGCGTACCGACATGTGAAGACGTGAAGGCCCGTGGTCAATCCTCTGACCGAGTATTCCCACGCCCCCGTAATCACCGGGGCCGTACCAAGCCGTGTTTCCCCATCAAAAACAATCACTGGCTCTGTAGCTACGCCGGACAAGCTGACGCGGGTGAACAGCGTGTCAGCGCCATCGCCGATCTCCTGATCGTCCGGACCTTTGACCAACAATATCCTCGGCGCACGTGGGGGCGGTCCGAACGATGTAGTTACGATGAGCGAAAGCTTGGGCAAGAGACAAATCCTGACTGCCTTGCAACCCGACCATCAGAATCAGGCTCAGTACGCTGTTGTCCTTGAGGCCCAGCAAATCCGTGACGAGCTCAATCGTCTCGTAGAAACCAAAACGGTTGAACTCATTGGCTATCACATTTCCCGGTGGACGCCAGTACGGCTTGTTGAAAATACTGCCGTCGGCATTGACCCCAAGTAACCACAACCATAGGAACTGACCTGGAGTGTTTAGAGTCCATGCGTCGATGTGCAGAGTAAAATTGCTGAGGCCATCAAGTTTCAGAAACCGACCCTGGCCAATCTGATCTGCCTCAGCAATCAAAGGCACGGATAGTTCACGTTGCGCCAACGTCAAGACATACAGCACCAGCGGATCGGAAGTCACCGGGGCAGTGCTGCCGCGAGTGATCGTGTAAGTCACGGTTACCGTGTGACCCAGATTGAAGGTTGTCAGCGTGAACGGCAGTCGAATCAGCATTGGCCGAACGGTGCCGGCGCTGACGCCAGAGGTGGTATGCGAGCCATTGCTTCCGGTAGCCGGGTCGCCGGTAAACGTCACACTCACGATGTCGCCGGATTACAGCGACGGGTCCGTCACCTCGACCGTCAGTGTGTTGCGCACATTTTGCGGGTCCAGCAGGAATGTGCTCGGGTTTTCCTGAATGGTCGGAGGCGGTGGAGCGGCGGCATTTGCGTTGGGGCTGTTGGCGGTCATCGTTCTGTCCCGGTGCGGGTGTGACATGGCCCTCGAAAGGCATTGGATCAATCACACACCCACACACGGGCCAGCGCTACTGTCAGAACTTACAGGTGGAGCGATATTCCGGACAAACGGCGCATTTACACCGCCGGAATATCCAGCGACACCGACATGAACTGACTGATCCGCGAACGCAGCCATTTCTCCGCCGGATCGTTGTCATGCACCCCGCTCCAGGCCATCGACAGTTGCGCCGCATCAATCGGAAACGGCGGATCCTCAGCTCGCAACGCACAGCCATCGACCAACGCACACGCCGCGTAATCCGGCACAGTCGCGATCATCTCGGTGCCCGCCAGCAGCGCGCGCAAACCACTGAATTGCGGCACGCCAAGCACCACCCGGCGGCTGCGACCGACCTTGGCCAGGTCCACGTCGATGTTGCCGCTCAGATCCCCCGAGAACGACACCATCGCATGAGGCCGCTCACAGTACTCGTCGAGGGTCAGCGGATCCGGGCGGCTGTCACCGCGCAGGACCTTGCAGGGAATGTCGCGCAGTTTCTTGCGTTTGGCGTTGGCCGGCAGATCGGTGGTGTAACTCACGCCGACGGAGATTTCCCCCGACGCCAACAAGGTCGGCATCAGCAGGTAGTTGGCGCGGCGCACCACGACCACGATCCCCGGCGCCTCTTCCTGCAACTGGCGCAATAGCGGCGGGAACAGGCCGAACTCCGCGTCATCCGACAGGCCGATGCGGAACACGTCGCAACTGGTGGCCGGATCGAATTCCTTGGCCCGGCTGACCGCGCCGGAAATCACGTCCATCGCCGGTTGCAGTTCCCGCAGAATCGCCAGCGCCCGCGCCGTCGGTTCCATGCCGCGACCGTTGCGCAGCAACAGCGGGTCGTCGAACAGATCGCGCAAGCGGCCCAGCGCCGCGCTCACCGCCGGTTGGCCCATGAACAGTTTTTCGGCGACGCGGGTCAGGTTCTTTTCGAACATCAGCGCTTCGAAAATCACCAGCAGGTTCATGTCGACGCGGCGCAGATCGTTTCGGTTCATGGGGCACGTTTTCCTTGTTTGAGCCTGACGTGAAAGGTGGGCACTTTACTCGATGAGCGGTACTTTGGCCGCGCGTTTGTAGGGACCGTATTCGACCGGCACCCACTGGAAGTGTTTGTCGACCGCGGTGATATGGCCGATGCCCGGGAACGGCAAGTGCGCAGCCGTTACCCAGGTCTTGCTGGCCGCCGCTGCACTGAACACCGCATTACGACTCTTGATCGCTTGCTGGCTGTTGACGTCGAAGCTGATCGCTACCTCAGGATGATCGAACTGCACCGCGAGGTTGTGCACCAGATCCCCCATAAACACGATGCTCTGATTCTGTGAAGTAAAACGGTAAGTGGTACTGCCCGGCGTGTGCCCGGCTTCCAGCGTGGCTTCGACCAAGCCCGGCAACGGCGACTGGCCCGCCGCGAATGTCTTGAAGCGCCCGGCGGAGACGTATGGCGCGGTAGAGTCCTGAGCGATCTTGAAGAACTCCCGCGCGCCGGCTGGTGCCTTGGCGAGGGCCTTCGGGTCGAGCCAGTAATCGGCTTCTGCCTTGGCGGCGTAAACCGTCGCATTGGCGAAGATCGGTTGTTGCTGGCCGTCGACCAGTCCACAGACGTGATCCAGGTGCAGGTGAGTCAGCAGAATCGCATCGACCTGTTCCGGCTTGTAGCCCGCCGCCCGCATGTTCGCCGAGAGCTGGCCGGCAGTGGCGCCGATGCACTGGCCCGCGCCGGTATCCACCAGAATCAATTGTTTGCCGGTGTTGACCAGGAACGCATTGAACGCGGTCTGCACACCCGGCGTTTCAATCGAGCGGCGGGCCAGCAAGGCGCGAATCTGGCTCTGGCTCATGCCCTGCAGCAGCTTCGGCGACAAATCGTTGTAGCCGTCGAACAGCGCCGTCACTTCGTAATCGCCCATCGCCAGTCGAAAATAGCCTGGCGCCTGCGTGCCGACCTGCGGCGCCTGCGCCATGGCGGTGGACATCACACCGACCAACGCCACGCCGATTGCGCCGTTGAACAAACCTTTCATATTCATCCCCTCGAACGAGCCCGATTCTGCGGCCCTTATGGCCCGCTCCCCATCGTCGCCATCCTGCCCGGTTCCCGTCATGGGGACTTGCAGCGGTGTGCTGAGTTGGAGCTGACAGTGGAATTAACAACGTTTAACTCGTCAGCCTTCGCCCCTCGCCAAACAATGAATCCCTCTGCGCAGCGTTGTTTTATTGACCTGAGGGAAAGCGCTGACCGTGCGTTCCCCACCGACACGGACCTTGGCCATGGCTCACTTACAGCAAACCGTCGCCCGCGCCCCTGCCAGCGAACCCCGCAAGACCAACACCGGCGGCCTCAGCCCGCAACGTGAGCGGCTGGTGAAACAGCTGATCCTCGAACGCCTCGGCGACAGCCTTGAAGTCACCGAACTGGCCAGCGCCTGCTCACTCTCACGCAGCCATTTTTCCCGGGCGTTCAAGTGCAGCACCGGGTACTCGCCGCAAGACTGGATCCGCACTCAGCGCATTGCCCGGGCCAAGCTGTTGATCCAGCACACCAACCACAGCCTCACGCAGATCAGCCTCGAATGCGGCTTCTGCGATCAGGCGCACTTCTGCCACATCTTCACCCGCAGCGAAGGGATCAATCCGTTTGCGTGGCGTTGTCAGGTCATGAAAAACCGCTGAGGCGGTTCATCCGCGAGCCATCCGCTGAGCCAATCGTGCCACCCGCTCGCCCAGGTGCGCGGCGGTTTGCTGGTCTTCCAAAGGAGGTGCCTGTTCGGGCGGTTGCTCGACGCAGGATTGGGACATGGCGCCGAGGGAGCTGCCGAGGCGATTCAACTGGCCGTCGAACACACCTTCACACGCACGGGCCGGCAGCAGATCGAGCCCGACCCAAATCATCGAGTGCTGGGCAGCGAACACTGCCATTTGCAGCAAGGTATTGAGCTTGTCGCCGCACAGGCTGCCGGAGTTGGTGAAGCCCGCCGCAAGTTTGTCGCGCCACGGCCGGGCGAGGTAGAACGAGGCCGTGGCCTCCATGAATTGCTTGAACGCCGCCGAGGCGCTGCCCATGTAGGTCGGCGCGCCGAAGATGATGGCGTCGGCGCGGTGCAAGTCATCCCAGTGGGCTTCCACGTCTTCCACCGCCAGCAACAGGCAAGTGCTGCCCAAATGGCGTTCCACACCTTGGGCCACTGCCTGCGCAATGACGCGGGTGTGCCCGTAGCCACTGTGATAGACCACCACTACCTTGCTCATCGCAGCGTCCTCCGGACGTATGCATTCCATTGCCCCGGAGTTTTGGCTCTGACGCGGGCGCGGACGAGTTAATCGTTGTTAATTTTTCCCGGCTGTCGGGTGAACCGGCACAGGTTCCGGCCTTTAAATACAGTGGTGACGGCACTGGATGCCGAGCGATGCCGGGGCGCGTGCATTGCGCGCACGTTGCACTGGCGACAAATCCTGAGGAATATGCCCGGATACTGCGGATTAGACGGCTTGCGTGACCCTCGAGTCGCTCCCCGCCCTGCCCGTCACGGATTCTTCACCGAGGCGGACCAGGATCATAAAAAACGTCGAAGGAGTGAGCGGTTGAGTCTTTCCCCGAATCAGGCCATCGGTTTCGGCCCCTATCGGATCCACCCCGGCCAGCGGCTGGTGCTTGAAGGCGACCAGCCTTTGCGCCTGGGCCGCCGCGCCATGGACATTCTGCTGATCCTGCTGGCCCACGCCGGCGAGGTGGTGAGCAAGCAGCAGTTGATCGCCGGGGTCTGGCCGGACAGCGTGGTGGAAGACATCAATCTGCGGGTACACATGGCCGCGCTGCGCAAGGCCCTCGGCGACGGTCAGGCCGGGCAACGCTACATCGTCACGGTGGCGCAGCGCGGCTACAGTTTCGTCGCGCCGGTCGTGCTGCAATCGATTGAGCAACGCCCCACCGCCGCCAACCTCGGCCGGCATAACTTGCCATTGCGCCGTACGCGGATGATCGGGCGCCAGTCGGTGGTCGACAGCCTGATGACGCAGCTGCCGCGCCAGCGCTGCATCACCCTGGTCGGCCCGGGCGGCATAGGCAAGACCACCGTGGCCCTGCGCGTTGCCGAACAGTTGATTGGCCGTTATCGCGACGGGATTCGTCTGCTGGATCTGGCACCGCTCAACGATCCGGGCTCGATCTGCTCGCACCTCGCCGCCCTGCTGGACCTTTCGCTGCACGACAGTGAACCGATGGCCTGCCTGATCAACAGCCTGCGCGAGCGGCAGATGCTGCTGGTGATCGATAACTGCGAGCACTTGATCGACGCCGTCGCGCTGCTCAGCGAAAGCATTCTGCGTGGCGCGCCGCAAGTGCACATTCTGGCCACCAGCCGCGAAAGCCTGCGCGCCGAGGGCGAGTATGTGCAGCGTCTGGAATCTCTTGATTGTCCGCCACCGATTGCAGTGCTCGACCGCGATCAGGCGATGGGATTCTCTGCGCTGCAACTGTTCGTCGAACGGGCGATGGCGGCCCACGAACACTTTGAGCCGGGCAACGCTGATCTGCCGTTGATCATCGACATCTGTCGACGGCTGGACGGCATCCCGCTGGCACTGGAACTGGCCGCCGCGCAGGTCGCGGGCCTCGGGCTGGACGGTTTGCTGAGTCAGCTTCAGGGGCGTTTGCCGGCGGGCAATCAGACTCGCCTCGGTCGGCATGAAACCTTGCGCGCTACGCTGGACTGGAGTTTCAATCTGCTCAACGCCTGCGAACAGACCGGCCTGCGCCGACTGGGCGTGTTTCGTGGCGCATTCACGCTGGAATCTGCGGCGGCGGTTATCGTCGGTCAGCACATCGAGTCGAACGAAGTGTTTGCCTCGATCACGCAACTGGTCGCCAAGTCGCTGCTCAACGTCGAGGTTGGCGATGAAGAAGTGTTTTATCGCCTGCTCGACACGACTCGTCGCTATGCATTGGAAAAACTCGACCAGGCCGCCGAGCTCGGCGAAACCCGCGAGCGTCATGCCGAACGCAGCCTGGCGCTGATGCATCAGGCTCAGGCCGATTGGGAGAACACGGCGACCGAAGTCTGGATCGAGCGTTACGCCCGTGGTCTTGAAGACCTGCGCGCGGCGCTGGACTGGACGCTGAACGACGAAGGCTCGCGCGCGCTCGGCGTGCGCCTGACGGCGACGTCGGCGCCGTTGTGGCAGGAGCTGTCCTTGCTGAAAGAGTACGGCGTGCATGTGCGCCGGGCACTCGCGTTGCTGGCGTCATCCGACGCGCCCTGCCCGCGACTGGAAATCGCCTTGAAACTGGCCCTCGGCAGCGCCTGCTACCACACCTGGGGTGGCACACCGGAAACCATCGAAGCCTTTGCCAGTGCCCGTCTCTTGGCGCAAAGGCACGACGACAAGGCCGGACAATTGCGCGCCGTGTCGGGGCACATGGCGGTCAATCTCAGTTGCGGGCATTACCAGATGGCGCTGGAGCAGAGCGAGCAATTCGAAAGCCTCGGCGTGCACGGCGATGCGCAGCTGTCCCTGAGTACCCATCGCTTGCGGGTGCTCGCGCTGCATTACGCCGGCGATCAGCATCAGGCGCGAATCCACGCCGAGCAGGTCATTCAGCGCATGGCCCACAGCGGCCACCTCAACCGCTTCACTCACGGTTTCGGCGTGCAATACGATCAGAGCGTCGCCTCGCTGACCGTTCTCGCCCGAGTGCTGTGGCTGCAAGGTTTTCCCGAGCAGGCCTGGCGCACGGCGCGGCAAGCACTGGACATCGCGGTGCAGATCAACCACGGCACCTCGATCTGCTACACGTTGGCACTCGCCTCGTGCCTGATCGCCCATTACAACGGCGACGTACAGAACGCCCGCGCGCTGCTGCAACTGCTGCTCGAACAGGCGCAGAAGCATTCGGTGCTGCTGTTCTACACGTGGGCGCGGCACTACGCGCAGGTGATCGACGCCGACAAGGCCCCCGCCATCCCGCCCGCCGACAGCGGTCTGGTCAGGGAAATCATGGTCACGCTGGATCCGGGTTTCGTCGATGATGCTTTGCTCGAACGAGCGGAAAGTGGTGCGGCCGGCTGGAGCACGGCGGAGATCTTGCGGGCTCGGGCCGAGCGATTGCTGGCGGCTGAATCGCCCTGTCATCACACGGTCGAAAGCGCTTTGCAGCAATCGCTTGAAATTGCGCGGACACAAGGCGCCCTGGCCTGGGAACTGCGCAGCGCGACGTCGCTGGCGCAGTTGTGGCAGCGTCAGTCGCGCTACCGTGAGGCACTCGAATTGCTGACACCGATCTACCAGCGCTTCACCGAAGGCTATGCCACCCCGGACTTGCGCAAGGTGCGGTTACTGCTCGACGAACTGCGCGGTCAATCGGCCGCTTGAGGCTGGCCGGGTGCGGCCCAGGTAACGCGCGTGCCGACGCTCGACATCACTCAGTTCGCCGCCCTGCTCCAGCTGTTCGCGGGCATAGCGGCGTGTGGTGTTGAGCATTCGATAGCGCAGTGTTCCGCTGGATCGGTCCGTTGTCAGCAATGACCTGGCCGCCAACTGTTCAACCACTGCCACCAGTGTCGAGGGTGGTAGTTGCGCGCAACTGATCACACCGATGGCGGCGTCGAGGGTGAATGCCATCTTGAACACCGACAAGCGTTGCAGCACGCGTTGTTCCTGCTCGCTCAAGCGCTGATAGCTCCAGTCCAGCGCAGCCTTCATCGACTGGTGGCGTGTCACGGCAGTGCGGCGACCGTGACTCAGGACTTGCAGGCCTTGGTCCAGCTGGGTCTGAAGGCCGACCAGCGCCAGCGCATCGATCTGCGCGGCTGCCAGTTCGATCGCCAATGGCAGACCGTCGAGCCGCCGACAGATATCGCGCACCGTTTCCAGATCCTGCTCACGCAGACTGAAGCCGTGTTGACGCGCACGGGCGCGACTGACAAACAGCTGCACCGCCGAATAGCCCATGACCTCGGCGACACTGTTGAGGGCCGAGGCTTTGGGAAGGGTCAGGGGCGGCAGCGGCTGGAGGACTTCCAGACCGAGACGCAACGGTTCGCGGCTGGTGGCCAGGATCGAAAGACGGGGCGCGGCGTCGAGGAGTGTTTGCAGCAGGTTCCGGCAGGCTTCGTGCAGATGCTCGCAGTTGTCCAGCACCAGCAAGGCGTGGCGCGCTGCCAAGGTGGGGAAATCGATATCGAGGGTTTTCAGCAGGTGATTGAGGAGCGGAGTGTCTCCGTCGATAAGCGACAGATCCACCTGCCACACGCCGTCACGGAAATGTTGCAGCAGCAGTTCTGCTGCGCGCAGTGCCACGGTGCTTTTGCCGACACCGGCAGGCCCGGTCACCGTCAGGAGCCGGGACAGCGGCAGTTGCCGCACCAGACCACCGACCAGTGAGTCGCGCCCGGTGACCGGCGTCAGCCGCGCGGGCAAATTGTGTTGGGGCGCTTGCAGGTTTTCGAACACCACGTGAGCAGCGCTGTCGCCCTGCACCGGGGCCACGAAGCTGTACCCGCGCTGCGGCACATTGACGATGTAGCGCTGGCCTTTTTCGCCGTCGCCAAGGGCCCGGCGCAGCGCGGCGATGTGCACCCGCAGGTTGATCTCCTCGACCACCGACGTCGGCCACACCAGCGAAATCAGTTGCTCTTTGCTGACCACCCGCCCGGCGCGCTCGACCAGCACTTGCAGAATGTCCAGCGCACGACCGCCCATGCGCAATTGCCGATCCCCTTCGAGGATCAGCCGTTGACGCAAATGGAACGCGTACGGTCCGAAACGCAGGACCGACGCCGAGTTCAATTCGTTGAGGCTGTTCATGTCCGTTATCTTCGCAGGCCTCGATGACGATACAACCACCACGCGGGGTCCAGCACGGACATCCGGATGCCCGTAACGGACAGAACCGCTCTAGCTGAACTGTTCGCGATATTGCGTCGGGGTCAGCCCGAGCTTTTCGCCGAACAGAAAACGCATGTGCCGCACGCTGCCGAAACCGCTTTTGTAGGCGACGGTTTTCAGCGGCAGATCGCTGGTTTCCAGCAGATTTCGCGCGCAATCGATACGCGCACTTTGCAGGAATTCCATGGGCGTCATGTTGACCTCGCGAGCGAACACCCGGGCGAAGTGCCGTGCACTCATGTTCGCAAGACCTGCCATGCGCTCGACGGTGAAGGCTTCCTCCAGATGCTCCAGCACATGATTCTGCACCCGGGTGATCGGGGTTTCCTGGGGCGCCACTGCCGCCATCAACGGGCTGAACTGCGCTTGCCCGCCCTGACGTTTCATCACCACCAGCAACACCTTGGCCACGTCCTGGGCAACCTTTTTGCCATGATCGCGGGCGACCACCGCCAACGCCATATCGATGCCGGCCGTGACGCCTCCGGAGGTGATCAGGTTGCGATCCTCGACAAAAATCTGGTCGGTGGCGACGTTTGCCTTCGGAAAACCCTTGATCAGGCGCTCGGTGTAATTCCAGTGAGTGGTCACACGATAGCCGTCGAGCAAGCCGGCGTGACCCAGCACGAAGGCGCCGGTACAGATCGAGCCGTATTGCCCGGCACGCGTGACCGCGCCTTGCAGCCAGGCGAGCAACGGCGGGTGTTTTTCGTTGTAGGCGCCAGGGCCGCCCGGCACCAGCAGCAAGTCGTAGCGCTCATCGGCTTCGTCGATATGCCGATCGGTGTGCACGAGGACGCCATTGGACGCACGCAATGGCCCGCGCTCGGTGCCCAGGGTGGTCAGGTGATAGTGGGCTTGCGGTTTCAGGTAGCGGTTGGCAACCGAAAAGACCTCCAGCGGCCCGGCCATGTCGAGCAGCAGAAATTCCGGAAACAGCACCATTGCCACGGTCTTCATGGGGGTATCACCAAAATCTATGTGGAATCATAAGTCTGCGCATTATGGCCAGATACGGTGGAACCGTTGGAAAAGAATGCGTGATCCAGTGCTCACAACTGTCAACTAAAAACGGACAGTATTTCAATTTTCATCTACTTATTGCATCGCAGGGTAACCAGTAACCTTCTCCTCACTCGGACGAATCAACGTCCTGAAAGGAGATTTCATCATGCTGACCCTTCGTAAAGCTTCCGACCGTGGTCTGGCCAATCATGGCTGGTTGAAGTCGTTCCACACCTTTTCCTTCGCCAGCTACCGTGACCCGCGTGAACAGGGTTTTTCCGACCTGCTGGTGATCAACGATGACCGCGTTGCCGCCGGCAAGGGCTTCGGCCAGCACCCGCACCGTGACATGGAGATTTTCTCCTATGTGCTCGAAGGCGCCCTGGAACACAAGGACACCCTCGGCACCGGTTCGGTGATCCGCCCCGGCGACGTGCAACTGATGAGCGCTGGTAGTGGCGTGGCCCACAGTGAGTTCAACCATTCGGCGACCAAGCCTGTGCACTTCCTGCAGATCTGGATCGTGCCGGACGTCAGCGGCGCGAAACCGCGTTACCAGCAAGAGCACTTCAGCGAACAGAAAAAACGCGGTCGCCTGCAACTGATCATTTCGCCCGAAGGTAGCCACGGCTCGCTGAAAGTACGCCAGGATGCACGAGTGTATGCCGGACTGTTCGATGGTGAGGAAAGCGCCACCCTCAAGCTGCCTGCCAACCGCTATGCCTACGTGCACGTTGCTCGCGGCAGCGTTGAACTGAACGGCGTGCAGTTGAAGGAAGGCGACGGCGTGCGGGTTCGTGAAGAACAGGCACTGACCCTGAGCAATGGCCATGATGCCGAGGTCCTGGTGTTTGACCTGCGCCCGCAGGAATTGCCGGAAATGCCATAAGCCCGTGGTTTTCATCGCTCGAAAAAACGGCCTTCGTTGAAGGCCGTTTTTCATTCAGCAGGCAAGGTCATCAGCACTGCCGGCGCAGGGTTTCCAGCCTCTTTCACCGATTGAATCATGGCCAGGGTGGTCTGCATCGTGACAAGCACGTTTGACTGGTTCGCGTAGTAGGAGCCGACGAGAATGGCAACCATCCCCAGAAAATGTACGGTGGTCGCGGCCCAGTAGTTCGCCTTGTTCGTCGAGACCATTCTCATTGCTTCGTCTATACGCTCCAGGGATCGATCCATACGAGCCGTCATCAACGCATAACGCTTGTCGCGCTCCTGATGAACCTTTTCCTGTGCCAGACGAATTCTTCGCTCAATCTTCTCTCGCTCCAGCCAGGCTTTTTCATTGGCCTTTTCCCTTCCCAACCGAATCCTTTCTTGCTCCTGGCGAAGGTTCTCCAGATACCGCTCCCGAGTCAGGCGGACTTCTTCCTGAGCCCTCTCTCGCTCCAGCCGAGCCTCTTTCCGAGCCTTCTCCTGTTCCAGTCGAACCTTTTCCTGAGAGCGCTCTCGCTCCAGCCGAGCGGCTTCCTGAGACCGCTCTCGCTCCAGTCGAGCCTCTTCCTGAGAGCGCTCTCGCTCCAGTCGAGTTGCTTCCAACTCCAATCGAGCAGCTTCCTGAGACTGCTCCTGCTCCAGCCTCACCTTGTCCCGCTCGGCCTGCTGGGTCAGAAAGCCATCGATCTTGGCGGACATGGATTCGATCCGTGCATCGATTCTTGTCTCGATGACCTCGATCCTGGCGCTGAATTCGTCTCGCGTTATGTAGGTCATAGACTCAGTTCTATCCGTTTGCCCGGCCATGTCGCTTGCTTGAAATTGGCTGACTTCCCTTGCAATCAATTCCACACCTCTGACGTTTATCAATACTTCCCTGGATTGATCACCTCGGAGCATTTCACCTTTTCACTCCGGGCGTGAGAAACGATAGGGCCCGGCCAAAAAACTCACAAGCCAGCGGATTCTGGCGCTGTTGTAGGCAAGATCGTCAGCTGATGTAGCCGTCCTACACGGCATCAAGGACTACTCATTCTCCAGCGCAAACGCTTCGACAATCTGCTCGATCACCGCCCTGACCCGCGCGGTATGGCGCAGATCCGCGTGGGTCACAAGCCACACTTCATAAGGCAACGGCCGCGTACGCTCCGGCCACAGTCTGAGCAGACCATCGCGCTCGCCCATGTAGACCGGAATTTCTCCTACACCCAGACCGGCGGCAATCGAGCGTCGGACCAGCAGACTGGAGCTCAGACCGGCGACGATCCGCCCGCGAGTCACGGGCTCGGTCACCAGGGTCAGGTCCTTGTTGCCTTGCAGATATGGCTGGTACACCACCAGATCATGGCCCTCAAACGCACTGCCCGGCGCCGGCACACCATGCCTGTCGACATAGTCCTGCGAGGCAAACAGCCCCACGGGCCAACGCGCGATGCGCCGGGCGATCAGGTCCGGGTTGTCCGGGCGGGTATTGCGTACGGCGATGTCAGCTTCGCGTTTGGCCAGGCTGAGGATCTGCGTGGAGGCGTCCAGTTGCACGCGCACGTCCGGATGCCGTTCGTGCAACTGCGCGATGGCCGGGATCAGGAAATCGATGGCCAGCGAATCGGTGGTGCTGACCCGCACACTGCCGGTCAGACGGTCGTCCAGGCCCTGGATTCGCCGCTCCAGCTCCAGCGCCGAATGCTCCATTTTTTCCACCGACTTGAGCGCCGCTTCGCCGACGGCCGTCAGTGCATAGCCCTCGGAGGTGCGCAGGAACAAGGTCGCGCCCAGCGACTTTTCCAGTGCGGTGATGCGTCGCCCGACTGTCGCCTGATCCACGCCCAGCACGCGCGCGGCGCCGCGTAACGTCGACTCGCGACAAACCGCAAGAAACACCCGTGCGTCATCCCAATTCATACCGTTCTCCATTGATGCATAAACGCATCACTACAACGCAAACTTGCTGCATTAACGCAGCAACAATAGCCGATATGCTGGACGCCATAAACCTTTCCACAGGATTGCCGTCATGCGCACTTCAACTGCTTCGCCCGAACGTCCGGACACGAGTGTCTGGCTGGCGATCTTCGCCGGACTCTGCGCCAGCCTGGTCAGCATCGGTCTGGCGCGTTTCGCCTACACGCCGCTGATCCCTTCGCTGATTCAGGCGCAGTGGTTTTCCGCCCATGATGTGGTCTATCTCGGCGCGGCCAACCTGGTCGGTTACCTGATCGGCGCCCTCCTCGGCCGACCGCTGGCACGCCGGCTTACCCAGAGAAACGCCTTGCGGCTGATGATGCTGGCGGTGACCGTGGCGTTTTTCGCCTGTGCGTACCCGGTGTCGGTGAGCTGGTATTTCGGTTGGCGCCTGCTGTCCGGCATCGCGGGCGGCGCGATCATGGTGCTGGTGGCCGCGACGGTGCTGCCCCACGTACCGGCCGCGCGCAAAGGCCTGGCCAGCGGGGCAATTTTCCTCGGCATCGGTCTGGGTATCGCCGGCTCGGGCACGATTGTTCCGCTGCTGTTAAGTCTGGGTTTGGAGGCGACCTGGCTGGGATTGGGCGTATTGTCGCTTGCACTGACGGCTTTGAGCTGGTTCGGCTGGCCCTCGGAATTGCCCCATGCAACCACCGCAACGGCTCAGGTGGATCCGGTCGAATCGACACCGCCTGCTGTTTATCTGCTGTTTGCCCAGTACGCGTTCATGGCCGCCGGGCTGGTACCGGCCATGGTTTTCCTGGTGGATTACGTCGCCCGTGGACTGGGCGCCGGGGCGCACGTCGGCGCGCTGGTCTGGATCATGTACGGTCTGGGCGCCATCGTCGGCCCGGTGAGTTATGGCTTCCTCGCCGATCATCTCGGCGCGCGGACCGGCATTCGTCTGGTGCTGGTGGTGCAGGCGATCACCCTTGGCTTGCTGGCCATTTCGCATTCGTTCCTCGCCTTGGCGCTGCTGGCGGTGATCCTCGGTTCGTTTCCACCGGGCATTGTCCCGCTGGCATTGGCCCGGGTGCATGAGCTGGTGCCGGATCATCATCGCCAACAGGTGGCGTGGAGCCGCGCCACGGTGTCGTTCGCCACGTTTCAGGCACTGGCCGGCTTCGCCTATTCGGCGCTGTTCAACGCCACGGGCGGACAGCATGTCCTGCTCTTTGTGATTGCCGGCGGTGCCATCGTGATCGCGCTGATACTTGAGCACGCCATGAAACTGCTGTCCTCCTCCGTCGAACAACGCTGCTGCGCCCAATGAGGGGAATCATTGCGCCCTGCCTGTGCTCCCATCTACTGATCACTTGTTTCAAGAGGAATCGAAAATGACACTGCCCATCGAAATGACCCGAATCGAAATCACCAAACCGGGCGGGCCCGAGGTTCTGCAACCCCGACGTGTGCCGCTGCCAATCGCCGCAGAAGGCGAAATACTGATCCGCGTGCACGCCGCCGGCATCAATCGCCCCGACGCCCTGCAACGCGCCGGCAAATACCCGATGAAGCCCGGCATGAACCCGATTCCGGGCCTTGAAGTGGCCGGCGAGGTCGTGGCAACTGGCAGCGGCGTCAGCACATTCGCGGTCGGTGACCGGGTCTGCGCGCTGACCAATGGCGGAGGTTACGCCGAATACTGCACGGTCCCGGCCGGCCAGGCCCTGCCGATTCCCGATGGGCTGGACTGGATTCAGGCTGCGGCCATTCCGGAAACCTTTTTCACGGTGTGGGCCAACCTGTTCGGACTCGGCGGCGCCAGCCGTGGCCAGCGCGCCTTGATTCACGGCGGTACCAGCGGCATCGGCACCACCGCATTGATGCTGTGCCGCGAGTTTGGCATCGAAGCCTTTGCCACCGCCGGCAGCGCCGATAAATGCGCAGCGATCCGCAAACTGGGCGGCGAAGCGATCAACTACCGGGAACAGGATTTCGTGGCTGTCATCGCCGAGAAAACCGCCGGCCAAGGCGTCAATGTGATCCTCGACATCATGGGCGGCTCGTACCTCAACGGGAACATCAGCGCCTTGGGGATGGATGGTCGGTTGGTGATGCTCGGGTTCCTCGGTGGCGCGCGGGCCAATGACATCGATCTGCTGGCGATCCTAGGCAAGCGCGCGGTGGTTACCGGTTCCCTGCTTCGCGCCCGTACCTCGGTGGAAAAAGCCGCCATCGCCGATCATTTGCGCGAACACGTCTGGCCGGTGCTGGCCGCCGGGCGCTGCCTGCCGATCATCGACAAGGTCTATCCGCTCACCGACGCAGCCAAGGCCCATGCGCACATGGAAGCGGGCGACCACATCGGCAAGATCGTGCTGAAGATCGACTGAGTCGTTGCAGCATTTTGTAATCGTTGCAGGCGTGCGGTGGTCGAAAATGTCACGCACGGGTCAAGGCATCTGGTAAAAAGCTTTCTTTGTCCGCGCCGTGGTGAAACGTTTAATGTTCCTTGCCTTCATGACCCGACTTCGACGCCGCCGTCTGGCGTTCGCCTGCATGGCCGCCCTGATTATCGGCGTGCCGGCGAGTTGTGCCGTGCTGGAACACACCGAACGCAAGCTGTTGTTTCGCATCGAACCGGGCACCGCCGGCTGGTATCACGGATTGCCCGGCAGCGTGCAGGAACTCGACCTGCAACCGAAAAGCTTCAAGGCCGGGCAAAACATTCACGCCTGGTGGTGGCCGGCGGAGCGCGCCGATGCACCGGCCATTCTTTATCTGCACGGCGTACGCTGGAACCTCACCGGGCAACTGTTTCGTATCGAGCAATTGCGCGCAGCAGGTTATTCGGTACTGGCCATCGACTATCGCGGCTTCGGCCAGAGCCATGGCGACCTGCCGTCGGAAAGCACGGTGTACGAGGATGCGCGGGTGGCCTGGGAACGCTTCCAGCTGTTGCAACCGGCCCCGAACAAACGCCTGATCTACGGGCATTCGCTGGGGGGCGCGGTCGCCATCGATCTGGCTGCCGAACTCGGCCGCGATGCTGCCAGAAATCACACCCCACTGCCGGTGCGGGGACTGGTTATCGAATCTACATTCACCTCATTGGCGGATGTCGCGGCTGCCGTAGCCAACACCTCTCTTCCGGTGCGTTGGTTGCTGTCGCAGAAATTCGATTCCATCGACAAGATCGCCGAGATCCACATGCCGCTGCTGGTGGTGCACGGCCTGGCCGACGCATTCGTGCCGTCACGCTTCAGCGAGCAACTGTTCGCCGCTGCCCGACAACCGAAACGCCTGTTGCTGGTGCCGGGCGCAACGCACAACAACAGCATGGCGCTGGGCGGACAGAACTATCGCAAGGCCATCGATGCGCTGATGCAAACCCGACCTGCCGCCCGGGTGGCGGGCGCCGCGGTACAGAAGAACCCGCGCGACTCCTGACGCCCCTCCCCGCAGACCATCGGTCACCCCGAAAGGAAATTCTTGCAGCATCGGCTGGCAATCCGGCGTTCTAACGCTTTGCTGGATGGAGTCAATCCATGACGCTGCTTCGGCACACCCGGCCGCGCCGCGTCTAACTGCCTATTCGGGAGCACCCCCATGAAAATCAACCCGTACCTGATCTTCAACGGCGACTGCCGCGCAGCCTTCACGTTTTACGAGCAATGCCTGCAAGGCAAACTCGAAGCGATGATGACCTTCGGCGAAACCCCAGCCGCCGAACATGTCCCCAAAGAGCATCACAACCTGATCATCCATACCTGCCTGAAAGTCGGCGATCAGATGCTCATGGCGTCGGACACCACCCCCGACCGCCCGACCCAAGGCATGAGCGGTTGCTCGATTTCCCTGAATGTCGACAGCATCGCTGAGGCCGAACGGGTGTTTAACGCCCTGGCCAGGGACGGTCGTGTCGACATGCCGCTGGAAACCACCTTCTGGGCCGCGCGCTTCGGCATGCTGGTGGATCGTTTTGGCGTGTCGTGGATGGTCAATTGCGAAAGTGACAAGTGACGCTCTCATTGCACCGGACATGAAAAAGCCCGACCTCTTCAGGTAGGGCTTTTTCATTCAACGCTGGGCCAGCTCGTGCCGAACGCACTGTTCGTAGTAGGTCTGCTTGACGGCCGCCGGCTTGAGCCGCGAGGCGCTGTCGTAGGTCTGCTCGGTGATGCCCATGGCGGTCATGCGCATCCACGGTTGCTGGAACTTGCGCGCCTGCAAGCGCTTTCGCGCACCATAAAGAGAAATGCCCGAAAACTTCGATTGTTGCGCACCGGCGGCAATATCCGAACCCCAGGTACACGCAAAACGATGGCTCTTGCTCAGTTCCCTGGCCTGGGCCTCCAACGCGAACAGAGCGAGGGAAAGCGTTGCTACGGTGATGACAATCGTCCGCATATAGCCCACCTAACCTTTTGAAAAAAGGCGAGTTTGCCGGGACTTGAAACATTCGGGGGCCAGCAATTTGCCGCCTGTTGCAGCCATGCTCGACCGGAGGCTCTCCACACAGATGCGCGGCTACACAGCCACCCGTCTCCCACCTCTCCCGCCCGTCAGCCGCTCGGCACTTTGTTTCGCCTCTGATTTTCCAAGGTAAATCCACCCGACGCGGAAGCCCCGACGATGAACAGAACCATTGCAGCCCTCATGCTTGGAAGTCTTTTGTCTGCCACCGCACCGCTTGCAATGGCGGGAAGCAGCGTCCCGCCAACCGGCATTCCTGGAGTCAATCAGGGAGGCACCGAATCCAAGGAAGACAAGGCCGACAAAAAGGGTGAGGAAGCCTCGGGGTCGAACTCCGGTGCAGAGACCCATGAGACAGAGAAGGATGCGCAAACATCCAGCGAATCAAAGAATGGGATGGAAGAAAAGAAACCCTGAACGACTTTGCCGCCTCTGCAGTTTTCGCAGACACAAAAAAGCCGATCTTCCGATCGGCTTGACTGTTTTACGCGCATCCCTTTTCCAAGGCCGGGATGATGGACTTCAGCGTTTGAGCTTGCGCTTGTTGCGGTATTGGTCGATCACCACCGCGACCACGATGATCAGTCCCTTGATGATGTCCTGGATGTAAGCATCGACCCCGACAAACGTGAACCCGCTGGCCATCACCCCCAGGATCAGTGCGCCGATTACCGTGCCGGTGATGCGCCCCACCCCGCCCGCCAGACTGGTACCACCGATAACTGCGGCGGCAATCGCATCCAGCTCATAGGACATGCCCATCCCGGCCTGTCCGGTGGCGGCGCGAGCCGAAGCCACCACGCCGGCCAGCCCCGCCAGCAACCCGGCGATGCTGTAGACGATGACCAGATGGCGTTTGACGTTGATGCCTGAGGTGCGCGCCGCCTGCATGTTGCCGCCGATGGCGTAGGTGTATTTGCCGTACTTGGTGTAGCGCAGCGCAATGTGGAAGATCACCGCCACCACCAGAAAGATGATCACCGGCATCGCGCCGTGGCCGATCGCCGTGTAGGAATCCGAGAGCATGCTCACCGGCTGGCCTTCGGTGTAGTAACGCGCCAGGCCACGGGCCGAAACCATCATGCCCAGCGTGGCAATGAACGGCGGAATCCCGGTGATGGCGATGATACTGCCGTTGATCGCCCCCGCCAGCAGCCCGACGCCGAGCCCGGCAATCACCGGAATCCAGACCGGCAAATCGGTCAGTGACGGGAACACCGCCCGGGCGAAATCCGAGGTCTGCGCCAGACTGGCCGCGATCATCGCCGACAACGCGAGTACCGAGCCCGACGACAGGTCGATACCGGTGGTGATGATCACCTGGGTCACGCCAATCGCCAGCAGGCCGATGATCGACACTTGCAGGATCATCAACACCAGCCGCTGGGAGTTCATCAGAAAGCTCTGATCGCGCACGATCCAGCCGAACAGTTCGAATACCAGGCCAATGCCGATCAGCACCAGGAAAATACTCAGCTCCGTCGGAAAGCGCCGGCGACTCTTGACCGGTGCCGTGGCCGGTTTGTTTTCCAGTATCGCGTTCATAACCACTCACCTTTCTATCGCATCATCGACGGCGGCCTCGGCCACCAGCGGTATCCATTAATGAACCGAGGACAGGCCCGAAGCCAGTTGCATCACCCGCTCCTGAGTCGCCTCGCTGCGGTCGAGGGTGCCCATCAGGTCGCCCTCGTGCATGACCATCACACGGTCGCTCATGCCGAGCACTTCCGGCAGCTCCGAAGAAATCATGATCACCGCCATGCCCTCGCTGGCGAGGTAGGCGATGAGCCGGTAAATCTCGGCCTTGGCGCCGACGTCGATGCCACGGGTCGGCTCGTCGAGAATCAGGATTCGCGGGTTGGTCATCAGCCAGCGAGCCAGCAAGGCTTTCTGCTGATTGCCACCCGACAGGGTGTCGATGCACTGCTCCAGCGACGGGGTTTTCACCCGCAGCTTCTTGCACATGTCTTCGCACAAGGCGCGCAAGGCTTTTTGCTGGATGAACCCGTGGCCGGCGTAATGCGGCAGGACCGCCATTTCCATGTTCTCCAGCACCGAGAGACACGGGAACAGACCACTGAGCTTGCGATCCTCGGTCAACAGCGCGAAGCCCTTCTCGATCGCCATGTGCGGATCACTGATGCGCACCACCTCGCCATCGAGGCGGATCTCGCCACCGTCGCTGGGCGTGATGCCGAAGATCGCCTCAGCCACATTGGTCCGGCCCGAGCCCATCAACCCGGCGATGCCCAGGATTTCCCCGGCGTGCAGGTCGAAGGACACACCCTTGAAAATGCCATCGAGCTTGAGGTCGCGCACCGACAGCAACAGATCGCCGATCGGCTTTTCCCGCACCGGAAACAACTGGCTCAACTCGCGACCGACCATCATCGAAATCAGGCTGTCGCTGTCCATGGAATCGGCCCGCTGCAGGCCGATGTAGGCCCCGTCGCGAAACACCGCCACTTCATCGGCGATCGCGAACACTTCGTTCATTTTGTGGGTGATGTAGATGATGCCTTTGCCCTGGTTTTTCAGGTCGGCAATGATCGAGAACAGATGGGCGACTTCCTTGTCGGTGATGGCCGACGTCGGTTCGTCCATGATCAGGATGTCGGAGTCGTAAGACACGGCTTTGGCGATCTCGACCATCTGCCGCTCGGCGATACTCAGGTTGCCGACCAGTTCTTCGGGGTCAAGGTTGATCCGCAGGCGCTCCAGCAGTTTCGCCGTGCAGCGGTGCATTTCCCGGTGGTCGATCATGTGAAAGCCGTTGAGCTGCTCGCGGCCGATCCAGATGTTTTCGGCGATGCTCATGTGCGGCATCAGGTTGAGTTCCTGGTGGATCATCGCGATCCCGGCCTGAAGCGCTGCCAGTGGCGTTTCGAACACCACCGGCTTGCCCCGCAGGCGCAGCTCGCCGGCGTCTGGCTGGTAAATGCCGGCGATGATTTTCATCAGGGTAGATTTGCCCGCGCCATTCTCGCCCATGAGCGCCAGCACGGAACCGGGGCGTACCCGCAGTTGCACATCGGACAACGCCACCACACCGGGGAAACCCTTGCTGACGTTGAGGATCTCCAGCAGGTACGGCTCTTCGACAGGTAGTGCAGTGGGCGGGCTCCCCGTCACAGGGGTGCTCGAAGCAGTCGCTGAAGCGAACATGATCAGGTACTCCATCAGCAAGGTCGCGGTCGCCACCTTGCGGGCTTATTGTTGTTATTGAACGGACGGACTATTTGAACTGGTCAACGTTTTGCGGCGTGATCAGGCGGAACGGCACCCAGACCGCCGGCTCGACCGGCTCGTTCTTCGCCATTCTCACCGCCGTATCGATGGAACCGTCGGCCTGACCCTTGGCGTCCTGGAACACGGAAGCGGCCAGCGAGCCCTTCTTCACAGCGTTCAAGCCGTCCGGCGTGCCGTCGACACCCGCGATCAACACGCTGCCTTTGGCGACGCCGGCCTGTTGCAGGGCCATGGCGGCACCGATGGCCATTTCGTCGTTGTTGGAGACGACCGCGTCGAACTTGCGGCCCTGGGTCAGCCAGTCATTGACCAGGGTCATGCCCTTATCCCGCAGCCAGACGCCGCTCTGCTCCTGCTCGACCTTGATGTCCGGGTATTTGGCCAGCACCTCTTTGACGCCCTTGGTGCGGTTGGTGGTGGAGTTGTTCGCCAGATCGCCCAGCAAAATCACGATGTCGCCCTTGCCGCCCATTTTGTCGGCGAGGTACTGCATCTGCATCTCGCCGGCTTCCAGGTCGTTGGAAGCAACGGTTACCACGCCTTTGGGCAGGTTCAGGTCATCGGGGCGGCGGTTGACGTAGACCAGCGGAATGCCTGCCTTCACTGCGGCTTCGGTGATCTTTTTGGTGGCGGCGGTATCCACCGGATTGACCACGATGGCGTCGACCTTCTGGCTGATGAAGCTTTCGACCTGGCTCAGTTGCTTGACCACGTCGCTACGGGCGTCTTCGAACTGCAGCTTGACGCCGTCGGGATAGGACTTGGCTTTCTTGTCCATGGATTCGCGCAGGTAGGTCAGCCAGGTGTCATCGAACTGGGACATGCTGACGCCGATCTTCATATCGGCCAGCGCAGCGCCGCTGGCGAACATCAGGGACAAGGCCAGTGAGGCAAAACGGGTCTTGGTCTTCATGAAAAGTCTTTCTCCACATTCTTGTTGGTTTTATGGATGAGGCATGACGATTTCAGTAAGCGGACAAGCAGTCGAAGCGTTGAAACTGTATCCCGAGACAGTGAATCTGGAATCGACTTTATTGGAAAATATTTTCCATATCAACCTGTTTTAGAATTTTATTATGATTTTATTCCATGACTTGCAAACTCGCTCAGCTCCACCACCTGATGACGCTTGAAACTCAGGCGCGCAGCGTCTAGCACGCGGGTTGTCGCCAGTGCATCACGGGCGTCCACGGGCAGTGGGCCACCGTTTTGCAACGCGATTTGTAGCTGCAAATAGAACTGACTCCAGCAGCCGCGCTCAGACGGAACCCGCTCACGCTCGTCTCCGTGTTCGAACCAGCCCCAACGGCGATGCTCCTCGACGCCCCAGCGCTCGCCTTCGGTTTTCGGCGAGAGCCCGGCCAGTGCCTGGGCCTCTTGCCCGTCCAGTCCCTCGACGCTGTAACAACCCAGCGTGCCGCTCACCCGAAAACGCGGGCCGGGGCTGTTTTGCAGGCAACTGCCACCCAGGTGCGAGGTCACGCCGTTGGCGTGGGTCAGGGACATGAAGAAGCCGTGATCGAAGGTCTGGTCTTTTTCCAGGTAATCCAGTTCGGCGTAAACCCGTGTCACCGGGCCGAACAGCAACAACGCCTGGTCGACCAGATGACTGCCCAGATCACGCAGGAAGCCACCACCGCTGCCGTTGTTAACCGACGACGGCGAGTAACGCTCGATCCGCGACTCGAACCGGCTGACCTGGCCCAGCGCGCCGGATTCGATGAGTTTGCGCACGGTTAAAAAGTCCGAGTCCCAGCGCCGGTTCTGATAGACGCTGAGCGGTACGTTCTGGCGCTCGGCCATGGTGATCAGGGTTTGCGCCTGCTGCCGGTCGGCGGCGAACGGCTTGTCGCTGACCACCGCTACGCCGTGTTCGATGCCGTCGAGCACCAGTGCCGGTCGGCCCTTGAGGGGCGTCGATACCACCAGCACATCGATTCCGGCTTCCACCAACTGGCCGATGCTGTCGAAGGCCGGCACACCCGGATGCTCCGCCGCCAGCAACTGTCGGCGCTCCGCTGAACGGGTGACCACGCCGACGAACGTCGCCGCCGGCAGGCTGCTGATCTGCGGAGCATGAAAAAACCGGCCGCCATGGCCGTAACCGACAAGTCCGATGCGCATGTTTGAACTCCTTCTTATTGTTATGTCACCGCGTCTCGGGAAAAGCGGTGGTTGTGGGAGCAGCGTTAACCGTAGAACCTCGGGCGATCAGGCAGTGCAACGTTGACGATCGCTCCGCTGTTCTGCGCTTCGATGCACGCATCGGCGGCAACAGCAGCGGCGAAGCCATCCCACGCCGAAGGCCCACCGACCTGCCCTGCCCGCACGCCATCGATGAACGCCTGCAACTCGACGTCATAGGCCGCGATAAAGCGATCCTTCCAGTCCATCAAAATCGCGTTGGACAGCTTGGCCCCACTGCGCAATTGAACCTGGGACGGCTCCGGCAGTTTGGCGATGCCGGTCTCCCCCACCACTTCGCACTGGATGTCGTAGCCATACTGGCAATTGACGAAAACCTCCACGTCGATGCGCGTGCCCTTGGCGGTTTCCAACAGCACGATCTGCGGATCCTTCAGGTGAGCGAGGGCTTTGCTGCTCTTGCGCGGGAACACCACCTGCACCGAGACGTAATCGTCGTCGAGCAACCAGCGCAGCACGTCCAGCTCATGGATCAGCGTGTCGGTGATCGCCATGTCGGTCTTGTAGTTTTCACCCACGCTCGGATTACGGTGGGCGCAGTGCAGCATCAACGGTTCGCCGATCTGGCCGCTGTCGATCACCGACTTCAACGCGCGATAACCTTCATCGTACGGACGCATGAAACCGACCTGCACCAGCCGTTTGCCGTGGGCTACTTCAGCCTCGACGATCTTGCGGCAGCCTTCGGCGGTGACCGCAAGTGGTTTCTCGCAGAACACCGGTTTGCCCGCCGCAATCGCGGCCAGCACGAACTCTTCGTGGCTCGGGCCCCAGGAGGTGACGAGGATCGCGTCGACGTCCGGCGCCTGGATCAGCGCGTGGCCGTCGGGATAGACCTCGGCGGTCAGTTTCAGGTCAGCGACGACTTTGGCCGCCTGCTGCAGATTGATGTCGGTGACCGCCACGACCTGACTGTTGAGCAAGGTCTGGCTGCAACGACGGATGTGGTCCTGGCCGATGGCCCCGGTGCCGATGACGCCTAGCCGCAACGCTTGGGAAAGCAGTGACATGAAAGGATTCCTTGTGGTTGTTCAATTCAGGGCAATCAGTACTGACGGGCCTTGGCCAGTCGTTCGTTCAGGGTTTTGGCCACCGCGTCGGTGCGGGCGCTGGTGGAGACTTGCGCCACGCCGACCCGCCACCACGACAGGTAACCGTGAATCATGGTCTTGGGCAGAACCTTGATGTCGATCAGGGTCGAGACCGTCTGCCAGCGCGCATCGGCCAGCGCCGCCTGCAGCTCTTCAACGGTGTTCACCTTGTAGGTCTTGCAGCCGTAGGCCGCCGCGCTCATGGCGAAATCCACCGGCACGAAAGCGCCGTCGAGCTTGCCGCTCTGCGGGTTGCGGAAGCGGAACTCCGTGGCAAAGCTGTCCATGCCGTTGCCCATCTGCAGGTTGTTGATGCAACCGAAGGTCATGTTGTCGAACAGCACCACGTTGATCTTGCGTCGCTCCTGGATCGAGGTGGCGAGCTCCGAGTGCAGCATCATGTAAGAGCCGTCGCCTACCAGCGCATAGACCTCGCGCTCAGGCTCGGCGAGCTTCACGCCCAGCGCGGCATTCACCTCATAGCCCATGCACGAATAGCCGTACTCGACGTGATAGGTGTTAACGCCATTGCTGCGCCAGCTGCGCTGCAAGTCGCCGGGCAGACTGCCGGCGGCGGCGACGATCACTGCGTCATCGGCAAGAGTTTCATTGAGCACGCCGAGCACGCGACTCTGGGTCAGGCAGGAACCGGTCAGCTCGATGAATTCGCGCAACACCGCCGGATCGAGGTGGTCGTTGATTTCCGGGATGAAATCCCGGGCCTGGTAGTCGATCTGATACAGGCGATCCACTTCCTCATCCAGTTGCGCCCGTGCCTGACGGGGTTGATCGCCCCAGCCGGAACGGTAGTCACCCAGCGCTTCGGCCAGCGCCGACAAACCTGTCCGGGCATCCGCCAGCAGTTGCACGCCGTCGAGTTTCAGTGCATCGCACGGGCTGATGTTGAGGTTGAGAAATTGCACGTCAGGGTGCTGGAACAAGGATTTCGACGCCGTGGTGAAATCGCTGTAGCGAGTGCCGACCCCGATGACCAGATCCGCCTCCCTGGCCAGCAGGTTTGCCGCCAGGCAACCGGTTTCGCCAATGCCGCCGACGTTCAGCGGATGGCTGGACACCAGCGCGCTCTTGCCGGCCTGTGTTTCGGCGAAGGGAATATCGAAGCGCTCGGCAAACGCCTGCAACGCCGCGTTGGCGCCCGAGTATTTGACGCCGCCGCCACAGATGATCAGCGGTTTGCGTTTGCCTTTGAACAACGCCACGGCATCGCCGAGCATCGCTTCAGTGGCCGGGCGACGCTCGATGCGGTGCACGCGTTTTTGCAGGAAGTAATCGGGATAGTCGTACGCCTCGGCCTGCACGTCCTGCGGCAAGGCCAGGGTCACGGCGCCCGTTTCGGCGGGGTCGGTGAGCACGCGCATGGCGTGGATCGCTGCGGTCATCAATTGTTCGGGACGGTTGATGCGATCCCAGTATTTGCTCACGGCCTTGAACGCATCGTTGGTGCTGATGCTCAGGTCGTGGAACTGCTCGATCTGTTGCAACACCGGGTCCGGTTGACGGCAGGCATAGACGTCACCCGGCAACAGCAGCAAGGGAATCCGGTTGGCGGTCGCGGTGGCGGCAGCGGTCAGCATGTTCGCCGCGCCCGGCCCCACGGACGAGGTGCAGGCGTAGATCTTGCGCCGCAGATGCTGCTTGGCGAAACCGATCGCCGCATGGGCCATGCCTTGTTCGTTGCGGCCCTGATGGACGATCAGGTCACCGCTGTCCTGCTCCAGCGCCTGCCCCAGACCCAGCACGTTGCCGTGGCCAAAAATGGTAAAGATCCCGGCGATGAATTTGCTCTGAACGCCATCGACCTCGATGTACTGGTTGTCGAGGAATTTCACCAGGGCCTGGGCCATGGTCAGTCTTGTTGTGGTCATAACCGCACCTTTCAAATTCAGATCCGATCCCTGCGAGGGGCACTGTCAACTCAGGGATTTGCTCAGGTGGTCCATGCTCGCGCCGATCGCCGTCTGGATATCCGCCAGGCCATGGACGCTGTCGGCGAACGGCTCAAACGACAGGTATCCGCTATAGCCGCCAGCGAGCAGGCTGTTGATTTGTGCCGCGTTGCCGAGAATGTCGTCCGCGCCCACCAGCACCCGGTGGCCGTCGCCAAGGGTCGCCAGCGGCGTTTCGGTTTCCTCGACACCGGAGATGTGCACCAGCCCGGTCAGCTCGGGGAAAAACTCTTGTTCACCGGCCAGGTGGTGGTGAAAGGTGTCGTGCACCAGGCGAAACACATCCAGCCCGCCGACCGCCTTGATCGCCTCCACCGCCGTGCGTTTGCGGCGCAGCGAGCAGGCTTTGAAACCCAGCGGTTCGATGAATCCGAGAAGGCCGTGATCACGCAGGATCGGCGCCAGCTCACTCAACGCGGTGCGCAGGCCCGACGCACGTTCGGCGACGCTGCGCGGATCGGCGCGATCGTTCAACGGGCACATCACCAGCCCCCGCGCACCACAATCGCGGGCATAGACAGCCAGCTTCAAGGCCTGCGCGCGGCGCTCGTCATTCCACACATCAAACGGATACAGCGCGTTGATCGACAGCACGCTGATCCCGTGGGCCGCGCACAACTCACGCACGTGTCCGGGTGCGGTGCCGTCCTCGATCTCGATGCCTTTGAGGTCGTTGCGGATCTCGATGGCGTCGGCCTTGAGGGTCACCGCCAATTCGATGAACGCCGGCAGGGACAAACGTGGAGCGACCATTCGGTTCAGGGCAAAACGCAGTGGAGTACTCATTCTTGTTGTTCTCCGCGCAGATGATTTATTTGGCCGTCGGCATGCTGAATTCCGGGCCCTTGGCAATGCTGTCGGGCCAGCGCTGCATCACGCTTTTGTAGCGACTGTAGAAACGAATGCCTTCCTCCCCGTAGGCGTGGTGATCGCCGAACAGCGAGCGCTTCCAGCCTCCGAACGAATGCCAGGCCATGGGCACCGGAATCGGCACGTTGATGCCGACCATGCCGACCTTGATGCTGCGGGCGAAGGCGCGGGCGATCCCGCCATCGCTGGTAAAGCACGACACGCCATTGCCGAATTCATGGGCGTTGATCAACACCACGGCACTGGCGAAATCCGGCACGCGCACGATGCCCAGCACCGGGCCGAAGATTTCCTGCTGATAGATGCTCATGTCGGTGGTGACGTGATCGAACAGCGTCGCGCCGACGAAAAAGCCCGCCTCGGCCCCCGGCACCTTGAAGTGGCGGCCGTCGACAATCAGCTGCGCGCCCTGTGCCACGCCCTGATCGATAAAGCCTTCCACCCTGGCCTTGTGTTCGGCGGTGACCAGCGGCCCCATGTCGCTGTCGCCTTGCAGACCGTTGCCGACTTTCAACTGATCGATGCGCGGCAACAGTTTGGCGATCAACTGATCGCCGACTTCACCGACCGCGACCGCAATCGAAATCGCCATGCAGCGCTCACCGGCCGAACCGTAAGCCGCGCCGATCAAGGCATCCGCCGCCTGATCCAGATCCGCGTCAGGCATGACGATCATGTGATTCTTCGCGCCGCCCAGCGCCTGCACCCGCTTGCCGCGCGCGGTGGCCTGCTGGTGGATGTACTCGGCAATCGGCGTCGAACCGACAAACGAAATCGCCTCGATGTCCGGGTGCTGCAGCAAGGCGTCGACCGCCGTCTTGTCACCCTGCACCACGTTGAACACGCCGTCCGGCAAACCGGCTTCGGTCAACAAGCGAGCCATCAGCAAACTGGCGGACGGATCGCGCTCGGACGGTTTGAGGATGAAGCAGTTGCCGGTGACCAGCGCCAGCGGAATCATCCACAGCGGCACCATCACCGGGAAGTTGAACGGCGTGACCCCGGCGCAGACGCCGAGTGGCTGACGCAGGTTCCAGTTGTCGATGCCACCGCCGATGTTGTCGCTGAACTCGGTCTTCAACAGGTTCGGCGCACCACAGGCGTACTCGACGATTTCAATGCCTCGGGTGACTTCGCCCTTGGCGTCGGAAAACACCTTGCCGTGTTCGCGGCTGATGATTTCAGCCAGTTCGTCGTGATGACGATCGAGCAACTCCTTGAACTTGAACATCACCCGCGAACGGCGCAGGGACGATTGCTCGGACCAGGCCGGGAATGCCTTCAACGCCGATGCGACGGCAGTGTCCACGGTCTTCTGACTGGCCAGCCCGACCCGCGCCTGAACGCCGCCAGTGGCCGGATTGAAGACATCGCTGAATCGTTCGCTACCGCTGTCCTGCACCTGACCATCGATGTAGTGGCCTATGACCGGGGCGTCGCTCATTGTTCTTGTTCTCCGTGCGAAAGTTGGAATTCAGAGATCCAGCAGCCAGCTGTGCTGCGGGTCGTTATGGAACTGCCAGACGCGTTTCGGCCCGGCCATCACGTTCAGGTAATAAGACTCGTAGCCATACGGCACGCTGACCGGGTGATAGCCCTTGGGCACGACGACGAGGTCGCTGTTTTCCACGGCCATGGCCTGATCGATGCTGCGGTCGTCGGTGTAGACCCGCTGGAACACGAAGCCCTGGGGCGGGTTGATCTGGTGGTAGTAGGTTTCTTCGAGAAAGCTCTGGTGCGGCAGGTCGTCGGTGTCGTGCTTGTGCGGCGGGTAGCTCGACGAGTGCCCTGACGGCGTGCGCACTTCCACCACCAGCAGCGAATGCGCCGGCTCGCTGTCCGGCAGGATGTCGCAGACATAGCGGGTGTTGGCGCCCTTGCCGCGCACGCTGCGCTTCATGGTTTCAGGCCTGATCAGGCGCGGGCCGAGGTCCGTGGTGGTCGAACCGGGAGCGGCGCAAACCGCCACTTGCGCATCACTCAATGCCACCACCTGCGCCTGACTGCCGGGTGGCAGGTACGCGGCGAACGGGGATTTGTCTTCGAACACCGACTGGCGATCACCGAGGTTGTCCCAGTTGAATGCCCCCTGCCCCGGCGCTTCGCCGTGGATGCCGACCCGACCGCTGAGCAGCACCAGGCACAACTCTTTGTCACCCGCTGCGACTGGCAAGGTTTCACCCAGGCTCAATCGGTAGGCGGCGAAACCCACGTATTGCAGTTCACCTTCAGCCAGCTCGACCATGGTCCGGCCACGGGCATTGCTTTTGACCAGCAGGCTCATCGCGCAGTCCTCTCGTCGAGCAACGCACGCAAGGTGTCGAAGCCTTTTTTCGCGTAGACATAACTCGGCGCCACTGCTGGATCCTGCTCGGCCTCGACCACCAGCCAGCCGTGGTAGTCGGCCGCCAGCAGCACGTCCAGCAACTCGGCGAAGTCGATGTCACCATCCCCTGGCACGGTGAAGGTGCCGTTGATGATGCAGTCGGGGAAGCTCCACAGGTTGTTGCGCGCCAGTTGCACCACCGGTTTGCGCACGTCCTTGAAATGCACGTGGCAGATGCGCGACAGGTGTTTGCGCAGCACCTGCAAGGGCTCGCCGCCGCCCATGTAGCAATGGCCCGAATCGAACAACAGCCCGACTTCATTACCGGTCAACGCCATCAGGGTGTCGATGTCCGACGGCGATTCGACGTAGGCGCCCATATGGTGGTGATACGCCAAACGCACGCCTTGGGACAGAGTGAAGCGCGCCAGTTCGGTCAGCTTGTCGGCGTATTGCTGCCACGCCTGCTCGGTGTGAAAACGCGGGCGCTCGACCAGCGGAATTCGCTGGCCCTGAATGGAGTCGGCCACTTCACCGTAAACCAGCACGTTCGCGCCGTTCTTCGCCAGCAGCTCGACATGGCTGGCAATCGCGTCGATTTCCTCGGCCACCGAACGCCGCGCCAGGCGACTGGAATACCAGCCGGACACCAGCGCCAGGTCATACGGACGCAGCACGTCGCCAACGCCTTTGGCGTCCTTGGGAAACTTGCCGTTGAGTTCGAAGCCTTCATAACCGATGGCCTTGCCTTCGCTGAGGGCGGTGCTCAGCGGTGTTTCACCGCCGAGGGACGGCAGGTCGTCGTTGCTCCAGGAAATCGGGTTGATGCCAATTCGGATAGCGGGCATGGCTGCACCTTTTATTGTTATTTCTAGAATGTTCAACCGCGGCTCAGGCCCGGGCCGTACGCCAGGCATCGATCAGTTCGACAAAGGTGCTCTGTACCTGGCGGATCAGCGTCTCGTCGTCGATTTCCCCGGCCAGCCAGGCGCGGCTCGGCTCCTGGAAAATCGTCCGGCCCACGGCGAACCCGCGGCAGGTCTGGCTCTGACTGGCCTGTTGAAAGCCTTCGGCCAACGCTGACGCCGGGGCATTCAGGCCCAGAAGCACCACGCCTCGGCAATAGGGATCGCGTGCCTGGATCAGTTCGTCGAGCTGTTGCCATTCCTCGGCGCTTTGCGCTTCGATCTTCCACCACGCCGGATAGATGCCCAGGTTGTAGAGGCGTTTGAGCGCGCGATACAACACGTCGGGATGCGGTGAGGGGTGATCCTTGGGCGGGATGATTTCCAGCAGCAGTTCGTGACCGCTGACTTGTGACGCCTGATACAGCGCCTTGATCTGCGCTTCCTGCTCCAGCCGCAGCATCGGTTCGTCGTCCGGGTGGAATTGCACCAGGCATTTGATGATTTGTTCTTGCGGCCAGGCGATCAGGTTGCTGCCGATCGAGCGCCCGTGTTCGAAGGCCAGCGGCCGCGAACCCTGCACCTCGACCGGCCGCGCCACCCACCAGCCACGGCCGGTCGCGGCGTTCAGCGAGTCCTGGCCGAAACGCTGATCCGCCAGCAGCCCGACATCGGCTTCGATGCCCTGCTCGCGCAAATCGCTTTCGACCCGCTCCACGGCCTTGATGAACAGTTGCTTGAGTTCGCCGATGGCGCCGAGGTCGCGTCCGCCCTTCTGGGCCAGTTCCACCAATTGCCCGCGATGGTCGAAGGCAAAGATGAACAATTGCTTCCACTGTTTGCGCGGCACACTGACCTGATGCAGGCGTTGCAGGGTGACGTCCTGATCCGGACGGGTAATCGGCACCGGGCTGCTGAACAGGTAATCCAGTTCGGCACGGGTCGGCATCGCCGGCGCGCAGGCATGACGCGACACCACCAGTCCACCGCAGGCATTGGCCAACTGGCAGCAACGCTCGTCGCTTGCGTCCTCCAGCCAACCGCTGAGGAAACCCGACATGAACGCATCGCCGGCGCCCAGCACGTTCAGCACTTCGACTCGCACGCCGGGATAAATCGCGCCGTCTTCAAGACGTTGTGGAATCTCCCCGTGGATCACTGTGCAACCTTGCGGGCCGAGCTTGACCACCAGGGTTGCCGCGCTCAATCGTCGGACATTGCGCAGCGCGGTGAGCAAATCCTCTGAACCGCCGGCCATCAGAAACTCTTCCTCCGTCCCGACCACAAGGTCGAAGCGCGGGAGGATTTGTTGCACATGTTGGGTGACGTTCTGATCGGCAACGAAACGGGTTTCGCCGTCCGCCTTGCCGGCGAGCCCCCACAGGACCGGACGGTAGTCGATGTCCAGCACCCGTTTGACGTTGTGCTTTTCGGCGTAGTCCAGCGCCTGGGTGCTCGCCTTGTAGACGCCGTCGGCGGAGAAATGGGTGCCGGTGATCAGCAAGGCTTTGCTGGAGGCGATAAAGGCTTCGCTGATGTCTTCGGCCCGCAACGCCATGTCGGCGCAATTTTCACGGTAGAAAACCAGGGGAAAGGTTTCCCGATCCTTGAGACCGAGCAGCACCATGGCGGTCAGACGCTCCGGATCGACCTTGATGCCGCTGACATCACAGCCTTCACGGGCCAGCGACTCGATCAGGAAACGCCCCATGTGATCGTCGCCGGTCCGGCTCAGCATCGCCGACCTGAGCCCCAGCCGGGCGGTGCCGAACGCGATGTTGGCGGAGGAGCCGCCAAGGTATTTGGCGAAGCTGCTCACATCCTCCAGCCGTGCCCCGACTTGCTGCGCATAGAGGTCGACGCCGAGGCGCCCGAGGCAAATCAGATCCAATTGACGTCCACTGGCAAAACGAGTCTGGCCCATGCTGGCTCCTGTTATTTTTATCAGCCCGTGCCCAACGCGATGACCGCGCCGGACACTCTTGGTGGATGCAGACTAAAACGAGCCGGATCGAACAATCAATAAATATTCCAATTATTTTTCACGTGGAATATTTTTTCCAATAAGCTTCAGTGCGGGCGCTCCAGACGCAGTGCATCGTTTCAGCAGGCATCGCGCTGGCGCAAGCCCAAGATTTTGTCGGGGCCGAGCCTGTAGACTGCGCACAGCCAAACTATTGTCAGGGGACGAGACGTAACCGTTCCTATAAGAACAAGCCAGAAGGATTATTTATGTCCCGCACCGATCAGCCGGCTACCGCCGAGAGCACGCCCGAGAGCGATCTTGCCAGCCCCCCGATCAATGCCGAGCGTCTGCTGCAGCTCATCACCACTGAATACGAAAGCCTGCCGCGCCAGCTCAAACGCATCGCCAGTTACATGAGCCAGCAAAGCGACCGGATCATGGTCGACCGCATCAGCGACATCGCCCGCGAGTGCGAAGTGCATCCGTCGGCCATCGTGCGGTTTTCCCAGCGTTTCGGTTTCAGCGGATTCAGTGAAATGCAGGCGCTGTTCCGCGAGGCGTATACCCACAAAGCCACGCCGGTACAGAACTACCAGCAGCGCATTCGCAGCATGATCGCCAACAAGTCGCAGAAAGCCAGCGGCGGCGACCTGGCCCGCGAGTGCATCGACGCCACCCTGTCGGGCATCGAACGCCTGGGCCAGGAACTGGATGACCAGGCCTTCGAAAAAGCCGTGGATCTGGTGGTCAATGCCGACAATATCTACGTGGTCGGCGTGCGCCGCTCGTTCGCGGTGGCTGATTATCTGGTCTACAACCTGCAACATACCAACAAGCGCATCCACCTGGTCTCGGGCCTCGGCGGCAGCTATCGCGAGCAGATGCGCAGCGTGCGTGCCAATGACCTGGTGATCGCCATCAGCTTCACGCCGTATGGCAAGGAAACCCAGCACTGCCTGCGCATCGCCCAACACCATCAGGCGAAAACCCTGATCATCACTGACAGCAATCTCTCGCCCTTGGCCAAACGCGCCAACACCCTGCTGCTGGTCAACGAAGGCAGTTCGTTTGCGTTCCGTTCTCTGAGTGCGACCTTGTGCCTGTGCCAGGCGCTGTTTATCGCCGTGGCCTATCGACTGGAGTTGAAGGTGGACGAGATTCACGAGCAAGTCGGGTTCGAGGACTGACCGGAACACCGTCATCCCCGCAAACGCGCAATTCAAAATATTTATTCCATTATTTGAACGCAGGGAATATTTATTCTATAAACAGGATCTCTGAAAACAAGAACTCAAAGGATCCTGTCATGCGTGAACTCGGAATCGGCCTTATCGGCACGGGCTTCATGGGGCGCGCCCACGCCCTGGCCTTTCGCAATGTCGGCGGGGCATTCGAACTGCCCTTCACCCTTCGCCTGGCCGCCCTGGCTGACGCCGATCCCGCACGCGCACAAGCCTGCGCCACCGCCTGGGGTTTTGAGCAGGCCCATGGCGACTGGCAGCGATTGATCGATGACCCCAAGGTCAACCTCATCGCCATCACCACACCCAATCACCTGCACTACCCGATGGCCATGGCCGCTCTTGCTGCCGGCAAACCGGTTTACTGCGAAAAGCCATTGGCGGTGAATCTTGAACAAGCTCATGCCATGCACGTGGCGGCGAAGCATGCCGGCGTCGTCACCCGGGTCGGCTACAACTACCAACACAACCCGCTCATCGGCCTGGCACGCGAGCTGATCCTGAGTGGCGAACTCGGCGAGATCATCAGCTTTCAAGGTGAATTCAGCGAAGATTTCATGGCGGATCCAGCCTCCCCCTGGTCGTGGCGCTGCGAACCCGAACATGCCGGTGGAGCCCTGGCAGATCTGGGCAGTCACCTGCTCGCCATGGCGCGCTATCTAATGGGTGATGTCGAAGCGGTGTGTGCCGACTCCCAGACCGTCCATGGCCAACGCCCGGCCACAACCGGCAGCCAGGAACAACGCCGCATTGCGGTCGACGATCAGGCCCATGCGTTGCTGCGCTTTGCCAGCGGCGCGCGCGGCACCTTCAGCAGCAGTTGGCTCAAGCATGGCTACAAGAATCATCTGAGCTTCGAAATCAGCGGCACCCGAGGCACCCTGGCGTTCGATCAGGAGCGTTTGAACGAGCTACGCCTGTGTCGCGCCGGCCAGGGTGGTTTCCAGCGTTTACTCGCAGGACCGGACTTGCCCGGCTACGCAGCATTCAGCCCGGCGCCGGGACATCAGCTGGGTTACAACGAGCTGAAAACGCTGGAAGCGCATGAGCTGATCATGGCGTTGGCCGGGAACGGGCGAACGGGGACTGATTTCGAGGAGGCGTTTGAAGTTGAGAGGCTGGCGACGGCGATTCGGGTCGCGGCTGAGGAGCGGCGCTGGGTGTCTGTCAGTGAAATCAGCGGGTAGTTTTGTGCGGGCGCAAAAAAGCCGATCGGGGTGATCGGCTTGAGTGTCTGACTTTATTGAAGAGGAAATGTGAGTTAGCAGCGGATTTGGCACCAACCGGGCCACGGTAAAAGGTTTGGGATCAGACCGCTGGAGCCAAGGCTGGTGAGCCTTTCCTGGGACCAGGTCAATCAAGAAGGTGCCAACTACCTGCAAAATGGTTTGTCACCAAAACAGCAAGAAGTCGGGTGAATTTGCGGTCTGTTTGGCACTGCGGTTTGGGCCCAAAAACGTCGAATTTGGAGGTATGAGGCAAGCTCTCGGACGCGATGGTTTGATTCCAAATCGGCCCCTGGGCCTTGTAATCAACGGGTCTTCAGGAGGCCCACAGCCCGTCAGCAATCAATTCGAATAGATGCGCCCTCCCCGCGCTCTGTTCCGTTTCCCTAGCGCACATTCGGAAGTCCGGCTTTCGCTGCTTCCGTTTGTCTTCAAAGGCACGGCCCGCGTGACTTACAGCCGGTTTCGCTGATTTGGGATGGTGACCTTTAAGAACGAATAATCGGAACTGAGCTTCCAGGATTTAGCGCCGCGGCGCGGGTGAGGGAAAACGCCCTAATTCCCCGGGAACAAGGCATTAGGCAAGGCTATCTGACATGCGAAAAAGCTGAGAAAGAAGATAAATATCAAACAGGATTGGTGCCAAAGGCAGCGCGAAAAAGGGCCAAAAACGGCGTGAACTCACAGGAAACTGGATCCCCCTGCAAAATTCACTGCGCATGAAAAAGCCCAACTCGCTAAAGTTGGGCTAAGTCATTGAATTATATGGTCGGGACGGAGTGATTCGAACACTCGCCCCCTAGCACCCCATCTCTTTTTTCGTACTTCTTGAAAGCTTTCAAAATTTTACTCTGGAATATTCAGAGCTAGTATTTACTTGAATTTCAGCGGAGTTCTGCTCCACAAAGGTCCAGTAACGTCCATAAGAGCCGACGTTTTTGTTGGGGGGAAAAGTACGGGGAACCGATTTTATGGCCAAAATCACCATAAAAGAACTCGAGTCGCTGACCGCCAATGATGCCGGCCGGATTCTCCGGGAGGATGGCAATCTCGCCGGTCGAGTTTCCGTGCTTAGAGACGGCGTTTCGGTCAGCTTTTTCTATCGCTATCGGTGGGGCGACCAGAACAAAGAATACGCCTGCGGGTCCTGGGCAAACAAATCCCTGACGGACATCCGCAAGGCGCGTAACCAAGCTCGGGCGCTCATCGCTCAGCAAATCAATCCCAACGAGCAAAAGAAAACCGCCAAGGCACAGGCACGTGGTAAATCGCGGCGCTCACCGGCAAGCCATCAGTTTCTTCGCCGACCTCACTCAGATGTTCAGCTGGGCCAGAAAGCATAAGCCTTGGCGGGCCTGATTGATCGAGGGTGACTCAACCTCCTCCCTTCGCCGCTGCAGCTTGCCGCAGGTGAAGGTGCGATCGCGGTTGTTGATCACGGAGGCCACAAGCGCTTCAGAGAAAGGCCAGCTGCTGACACAGCACCACGACCTGCCTACAACGGTTCAAGGAAATTTATATAAGGTCTGAGCAATGAAGCTACGCTGGAAAGGGCTGCACCCCATGAACAGATTCGTAGCGCTCAAACCTGCATGCCCTGGAGGGACCCATGATTTTTTTAGCATCGAACCTACAACTTTTTTTAGTCAGAAACCCGCGCAGCGGACTCTTTATCAGTGCCACAGCTGGGTTTATCGTAAGTTTATCTGGCTGTGGGTCTTTGCCTGACGCTCACGTTTCTTACTACCAGGCTAAATCGCAAGTAACAGTTAAGGTGACCCGCACTGTGCTTTGCGATGCGAAGAAGCAGCCGCTCGTTGCAAACACCGTCGCTCCCAACGTGTTGCATAGCGCCGACTTAGCAAAACCACAATCGGTGGACCTAGCTGACTTGCGCGGTACTTTCACCGACTCAGATATCAAATTTGACCTTTACGAGGACGGTCGATTGAAAGGCGTCAACACGACCCAGACGGGCCAAGGGGAGGCGGTATTAAAAGCAGCGACCGTCCTCGCGTCTACGCTGGCCGCTTTCGCCACAGCTCCGGACTACTCTACGGAATGCGACTACATCAAAGATGCAGGAGGAGGCAAGCCGCTAACCCTTACATACGAAGGCCCGGTTGACCCCTCGACAACGGACCCACAATCGATTGCACCTGATGCCGCGAGTAACGGATATGCGAAGAAACTCGAACGTGCGCTCGGAAACATTTGCGTGGTGGCGAAAGGTGTCGACAATCCGGTATTGCCGGTCAAATACGATTCGGAAGAGGGAGATGTGCTCATCACTGCCCGCCAGCCTGCACTGCTCAAACTTGAAGTTGGCATATCGACTATTGGAAATGGGTGCGGAGGCCAACTTTGGCAGGGACGGGTACCGGTTGCTCAATTGGGCAATGAGTATCAGCTACCCGTCCCACGGCCTGCTGTATTCGGCAAACAGACCTTTGGTGCAACATTTAGCGAGTCTGGAGCCCTTACAAGCATCCAGTATGTCAGTGGATCCGGCGCCTCAGGTGCTCTAGCAGCGACCAACTCGCTTGCCACGATTGTTCAAGGCGAGACCGCATCTGCAAAAATTGCTGAGGTAAAAAACGAGGCAGATTTGATCCTACAGCAGCAGCGTTTAATTCAATGCAAGGCTGACCGAAGTCCTGCAAATAGATCATGACCATCGCTCCAGGAGGCCACGTGCATGACAGCTGGCGCAACGTCTCTGGTTTCAATACTCGGTTTAGTCTCAGCAGTCGTACAGGCGAGTCAGGTCGAGCTGAACCTAATACCAGACGGATCCGATACGGCTCAATCTGGAGCTGGGTCGGCAATAGTTGTTCGCTGGGGAAACCCCTCCCCTCCAGCGCAGGCAACAGACAGCAAGCAAATTAAAACCTGTCAGGCTTACAACAGGTGGTGCTCTTGCAGTGGCCACCCTACCGCCACGGCATGGACGGCAAATCCGCTGGCTACGTTGAGTTATCGATTAGACATATTCGCCGCAGGTTATGGTGCGCCCCATACATCCGGAAAGTGCCTGAATAGTCCCCACATCAACCTCACCAGAAATAGTATTGAGACTGCAATTCAGAAGACTACAACCTCAGTGGTCAGAATCCACTTCAACGGAGGCAGGCCTAATGTGCCGTACTTCGTCAAAATATCGCAATCGAGAAATGGCGTGCTTCGCGACAACGAGCTTACAGGTCCAGACGGAAAAAAAATCCCGCTTGGCCATCCGGACTCCCCTTATCCAGTAATCCTGAGTACGCCAGGACAGGACTATTTTCTCCGCACGAGAATTGCCACCGCTACTGGTAACACGGGCGACTGGCGCAGTGACCTGTCGTCGGTGAGTTCAGACTTGAGCGTTTCGGTGGAGTTAGCACCGCTGTTGTACTCGGGCCTCATGAAACCATACATATCAGGAGGAGTAAGAACCGAGAGCTATTTGAATGTGGCTGTGATACTGCTTGATGGATTGCCGCACTGCACCGCTACGCTCGTATCTCCTAATGTCCTTGTGACCGCCGCCCATTGCGTAGATGGCTATATGACCAAAGATAGGCTGTCTTCCGAAAAAGTAACCGCAGCGTTTGGCTCTGATTACTCAAAGCCGTTGTTCCAAACGATAGTGATCACGCATGCAGCCTATCCCAATGACGAGGAGCGGGCCTTCGACCCCGTAACGTTGCGCCATGACATCGCAGTACTCTATTTGAAAAATCCTGTGAGCTTCCGAGGGATATTGCCAGCGGAACTGCATGATGGAACGCCGAGCTGGCAGCAAATCAAATCGCTAGGAACGATTCTTGTCTTCGTAGGATTCGGATACGACGCTTTGGCCGGAGAGAAGAAGGTACTCGGTATTAAACGAAGAGCATCTTGGGCAATTTCTGGTTACGACAAGTATGCTGTTTCATTCTCCACACCTGGGACAAACACCTGCAATGGAGACTCCGGTGGGCCAGCATTTTTAGAGGACAGCAAATCGCGCGTTTTAGCTGCTATCACCTCCGGAGGAGATGACCTGGCATGCACCTATGGATTTGACACGCGCATAGATGCCTATCTCGATTGGCTAAAGCCTCGTATCTCTCAGTAGGACGTCCCACTAAAGACCAGTTTCTAAACTTCTCTCACGTATAACTGCCCGTCAGGTAAAATTTCTCTCCATGTAACGACTGAATCGTCCCATGCTTCGTGGAGGCCTCAACTCTTGAGAAGATGAGGCCATGAAGAATAACGACCTACTCCCTTGAAGTCCGTTTGCTCGCCTATAGCATGGAACGAGTCATTAAAATATCGGGTAGCAAAGCGCTGCTGGGCGCGATAACAGCCTAAGGCGTAATGCCTAGATTCTCCGTAGTATGTGAGTACCGTTAATGGCTGGCTGAAAGTTTTACCCGAGCACAGAGGCTTTGCCCGCAAATTCTCTCTGCAACTCCAAAAGACGAATGCGGGAAGCTTCGCGATTTGCAGATAAGTGTCGGGCACGCGTCCACAGACCGTCTTCGATAACTGCACTGAAATCACCGAAATCACTGACTTCCGAAAGATTGAGGTCTGCCGGGAGAAGTGAGCGCTTTGCTACCAGCAGAACGAAACTCGACAGGATCACATCCTGAGCTGTACGTTCCCCAAATACTGCGTCCAGCAAATTCTCTCTGTGAGCGATCGGCTGATTCGGATCGTAGATGATGGCATAAACCGGTAGGTTGCTGCTTTTCGATAGATCCAGCGCATCTTCCACAGAATGCGTAAGCCGATCCTTCAACACATGACGTCCTAAAAACTCCGGGGTGAGATCAAGGGGTTCATTGCGTAACACTCTTACCATATCAGGCTCTACAGCCTGCTCGATGAACGCAGTGCCGGATTGTTCGCTCAAATTGGTACCGATTGCCGTGCGATATACCTCCCCCAAACTGGTATACCAAACCAGCTCGCCGCCAATTTCCTCCACCCAAACGTAGGTGCACAAGCGGTACTGACTGTATAAGTCCCATCGAATCCGAACGAACCCAGGTTCAGATCCGCTATCAATGAAAACCTGCTGTGCAAGCACATTTCCATTGGTCTTTTCTCGAACACTCCCATACCACCGCACGGCCCAGCTCAGCGCCTCTTGCACTCGAGATGATCGCTCACCACGCATTTTGAATATAGGATCTTCAAGCATGTCATGGAGAAGCCCCTTCACATCGGTAACCTCTGGCGGCGAGCGATCGGACAGGATTTTCAAAAGCTCAGACCTCATGCTTTGCGGAGTCTGAAACCGGTCATGAGTTCTCGCTTGGAAAGCCCTGTCAAAGAATCTCAGAAGACCGCTTAGTTCAAAACCGACCAATCGAGTTTTTGCTTTCTCTCTCTGATGTGGGTGGTTGCCATCACCGTCCCGCAGCTGAGTTGGATTAAGTTTCGTCACGAGGTAAAAAAAGATACCTGCAATCGAGGTAAGATCAGCGACGGGACTGCGCTTATCCGCACTTCCCGCATAAAGCTCCGGCAGATTCAGGAATCTGTTCCCCAATTGATTCCCGTCATTGGTGATAGACTTGGGAAGATCGTGATTGTGGTTGAAGGCAATGCCAAAATCGACCAGAACAGGGCACGGTGCATCGCCGTCGCGCATAATGATGTTTTCTGGCTTGATATCCCTATGCAGAACACCTGCTGCGTGAGCCTGAGCTACAGTATCCAGTAGCTTGAGGGTGATATCGATAGCAGCTTCAAGGCTCACATGACCAGCAGCGCTACGCCAGTCTCGCAAGTTCTTCCCTTCAATGAACTCCGTCGCGATGTAAAGCTCTACGGCACCGTCACGGTGTTGGCGTGCGTTGGATTCGATCAACCTAGGGACATTCAGGCCTTCCAGCGACGCGTAAGCCATAGCTTCTCCGTAGCATCGCGCACGTCTCTCTGATGTGAGTCCCTCGAACACTTTTACAAAAGCTATCTTCTGGTCGCACTTGCGCTGGCCTTTATGCCCATATCCTTGCCCTCCAACCCCAACTCTGTTGGCGATGACATCCCAACGCTCGTGGTAGCTCACAGCGTAAACCCACGGCTTGCTCGACAACTCAGACATCACTCTCAATGCTCCTGACGTACATAGCGCTATGGTACTCGACACAGTAGGAGGCGGGCTGCCAAAGTTCTCAACCCAAAGCTGACGCCGCGACAGGCAAAAAATCGGCCGAAAGCAGTCAGTCGCGCCCTGCAGGCAAGGTTGTATGTCATTGCCGGATACCGCTTGGGCAGAGGGCCTAGAAATCAGTAGAGCGAGTCGACATATTATTACTGCGTGTGAGGACACAATCTACATGGCCAAGGAAGCTAAACAATGAGTATCGACGTAACTGTGCCAGCGCTGGGGGCTTTTTCAGAAAGCGACACGCGTACGATTGAGATTTCACCCTCCGTCTACCTAGAGCAGATACTTGATCGAGAGCTCAAGCTCACGCTCCACGGCATCGAACTGGGGTCCGAGCGAGATGACTCCATGCGTCAACTCACCGACACTGCAGCGACGCTTTACGATGGCCGCATTCTGCGCGAGCTCATACAGAACGCTTACGACGGAGCTGGTGGAGGTCTCGATGCCCATATCCTGGTGAAGCTTGATCTTTCCACCGCGCCGCACGCTATGCTGGACGTCTGCAACACTGGCAGCGGTTTCTCCCGGGCCGATGTCGATTCAATCGTGAATCCGGCAAGAAGCAGAAAGCAACCGGGAAACTCCATTGGCCACAAAGGGCTTGGATTTCGCAGTGTTACATTGATCAGCCATGATCCCCAGATCTACTCCATCTACTCCTCACAGGCTGACAATTCGGCAGCAAAATTCGATGGGTTCTGTTTTCGATTTGCTGATGAGCAGGCCCAACGCGAACGACTGCTGCAACTGGCGGAACCTGACCTTGCGGAAAGGGCCGTCGGCAAGACTCACAGCTTGCAACTCCCACTCGTAATAAATAACTTCCCCGACGACATACAGAGCTATGCATCGGACGGGTTTGCGACAGTGATAAGACTGCCGTTAACCAATAATATGGCCGTCTCTCGCATGGAAAAGGAATGGCAGTCACTTTTCGATGAGCGCGCCCCGCTAAATCTCTTTTTACCTAAGCTTACGAAGCTCGTGTTCGAAAAAATTGACCCGGACGGCACTGCTTCGCGTCGCGTGCTGACACGTCGTCGGTACTCTCTGAATCGCCCGCTGAAAATTGACAATCTTGAGATAGAAGAAATCGTTGCTGACGATCGCTCGTACTTATTCATCAGCCGAGCCGTTGATCAGCCGCGGTTTTTAAGGGCGGTGGACGCAGCTGTCGAACAACGCCACAAGGTAGAGAGGTGGCGCAATTGGACGGGAGCGCCCACGGTCAGCATCGCGATTCCCCTAGGGTTCGAGGTTCCCGAAGGTCGCTACTATGCTTTTTTGCCAATGGAAACCCCCTGCCCTTTTAACGGTCATTTGGATGCTCCGTTTTTTCCAGACCCCGACCGTAAGGGCTTAAGTCTGGATAACGCCCTCAATCAAGAGTTGGTCAAGGTTGCAGCGGAGATGTGCCTTGACCTGATATATGGTGTAGCTGCTGCCAATATCAATCTTTCCTCATACGTACACGCCGCTGTAGACGCCATCACATGGGGACCCGCAGACCATGTCTTGACTGCATTTCGGGCTAAAGGGCTGGCATATAAAACGCTCCCACTTCCAACGATGAGCGCGCCTGGCAGCGATGCAAGATGGGCAACCCTTGATCATGTTTTTGACTGGCAAGACGACCAATACAAATCTCTGCGTGCGACTTGGATTGCCAAGGTTACAGGCGAATTTTTGCTGCGACGCAAACTGGGAGCCAGGCGAGTTGCCGCCTTGCGCAGCCTTGCTGATGATGTGGGGCTTCCGCTTGAGCCGGAGAACGACCGCCTCGCAAAGTGGGTACCGTTACTCGCTGCCGACCTTGAACGCCAACGCAAAGCAACAGCCGCGAATTGGGAGGATTTCTATACCGACCTGAGCGAGCGCAAGGACATCCTCGAGCAGCTTCGAGGCAAACCCATTTTTAGAAACGAAGCTCGCAAACTCGTACGAGCCGAAGGCGCTAAATCCGTAGCAGGCGAACCGCTTCAGTTTTTCATCAATGCCGATCCAGGGCGTGTCACCAAGAAGAAAAAACGCCTGGATGACGCAGGTGTTTTTCCTCCGAGCTGCATAACCAAGGGGCTCGAATTCGCTGACCCGACGCTTGCTTGGTCCGCTGATGTGGTCGCGGCGTTCGTCAACGCAGGGCTCGCTTCCGAGTTTCGCCTCATTAACTTGGTTTCAAGATTGGGGACGCTCCTCGGAACACGACCTCGCACACGCGACGCTTTGTCAGTACTCACGTGGGCATTCAGAACATGGAAGCAAAATCGCACCCCGGACTTCGACGAGGCCCTTCAGACTGCGGGACTCTGGGTTCCCTTGGCCAGCGGCGGAATTGGCAAAGCGAGCCTTGCTTATTTCTCAGCAGGATGGCGCGACACGCTAGGTAATTTGCTCACTGACCTCTGTAAAGAGGCAAGCCACGACAAGCAGATTGCCGGGATCGCAAAGACGATGCTTCCTGATTGGAACGAATGGAATACCGGCCCGGGGCAAAGTGCTCAAGACTGGCGGGACTTTTTGAAAATCGCTGGCGTACGGGACGGACTTCCCTGGAGCAAAGGCGCCGCTGTACGAATGGACTCACCAGCCTGGCAAAGCTTGAGGTATGGTTTTTTACCAACACAGAATTTCGAGCTGGAGCTGGGTATTTGCTGGCGCAAAGCCGTCGCTCGGTCACGAGACCTCGGCTACCAAAGCGGTGACTACGTTACGAATGGCGTACCCTACCTATACGGCCAGGCGAGCTACGACACAATGAACGGGGCTGCCCGCTTGGCATACGGGCGACTGATTATCCACGCGCTCACAAAGATCCCAGCAGAAGCTATGGTGACAACGCTCTCTCGCCGCGGCGCCCGTTCCGACTACATTAACTGGCCTAGCGCCATCACCGCTTTTCTGAAGTCGACTGCTTGGATTCCCGCGTCGGCGGGCGACGATTTCGAAGGGTTAACTTTAGGCCAGTGCTGGTTAGGCAGCAGGAGTGACATACCTCGTTTCGTACCGCGGCCGGAGCGCATGGTTCGAGAGCTGATAGAAAACAACCGCTACCTTCAAGAGATGTTGTCCGGCAAATTGAATGTACCTGCTTGGTCGGACCCAAAAAGTGCACCCCGACGTATTGCCGCACTTGGCGAGCTATTAGAGCGCGGTATATCAGAGGCCTTTCTTGATGACTTTCGAAAAGCCTACCGCGAAGCATGGACAGAGTACGCTCAGCTCGACTTGCGCCCGGCTCTGCCTTCGACACTCGTAATCCCTAAAGACTCTATTGATGGCTTGACGGCCGTGACGCTTCACAAAAGCGCTCCACTCGTTGAAACGATCTACATTGACGACGGTTCGCGGCCAACTTTTCAACAAATTTTGGCTTCTTTTGGTCGCATCACAATTGATGTGGGCGGTACAGCGACTGCAAGCTGCATCAGAGCGCTAGCAACGTATCTGGGTTGTAAGGCCCAGCCAATGCATGAGGACTCGATATCCGTCACCACAGACGGCGTTCCTTTTTTTCCGAGTGCAGCGGATGAGCTGCTCGTAAGCAAAGATTGTGAATGGATCGCCGACCTCGCTGTTCTGGTACTGGAAGTAAGCTCAAATCTAAGCAACCAAAACACCCTTCGAGCTCGCCAGGCGCTGGGAGGGGCTATCCGTCGAGTACGGCTGCGTTTTGTCCGAGAAATCACGGTCTCGATAGATGGAAGCTCAAGCACTCTGCCAGAGGAGCTTGACGGCATACTTCCGGTTGCCAACGAAGAATATCCAACAGTCCTGTGTGAGGGGCAGTTTTTGAATTGGTCTACCCTGTCCATGATCGCGTCGGCCGTGCCCGCGGCGATAGGCAGACCGGGATTAACGGACGCTTTTCGCCTGACATTTTCTGCGTTTGGAAACGAGATGTCGCGGGACGGTCATGAGCTGAAAGCACCCTCGGATTTGCAACTCGCTCGAGCACTTGGACGACCCGTCTCTCGGATCACCGAGCTGAGGCGATCGCTTCGTGCGACCACACCGCGTTTATTGGAGTATTTGATCCCGTCCGTCCACGCCATGGGGCATACCGACCTGGCTGCAATATTGATCGAGCGGACCGACGAATTCAGAGATGATTCCGACGTGATGGCCGTTATTTCTGGTTACGGTATACCCTCCGACCAAGCAGAAAGAATCGTCAGCGCCTGCCGAGACGCCGACACACTTAGCAGCCTACGGCATGAACTAGGGCTTGAGTTCAACGTACTGAACGCGAGCCTAGTTGCGCTGGGTCGGTCTCCACTGCAGTTCAAGAAAAGGTTAACGGAGCGTTTCTCCTCCCGCGTTGAGCATCGGCGTGCTGAAGTTGAGCGAGCCGTACGGGATGCGTGCACTCAATCCATTGAAGCAGACGGAGCCCTTCAGGCCTATCGCGAAGCAGTCGCTTTGAAATGGCTCCACCTGCCAGATGATTGGTTTGAACGATTCGATGATATTGATACACAGCAGGTAGATGAGGAAATCGATAGACAAGTAACCCTCCGCCTTGGTGCAGGCCCTTTTCCCAACGGCAGTCCCATCGACGGCGTCCGCCAGCACAACCGCCAGCTACTCACGCGGATTGCGGAACATTTGCAACGTTTGGTCAGAGCTTGGGCGAAGCGCAATTCGGCGCCACTTGATGAACTCTGGTTGCAAGGACCTGAACGCCTGATTCGAGCTGCACTGTCATCCGGTACGCTTGACTTCGAGTCCCTCGACGAGAGATCAGTCCCCCCCGCACTTCGCCGAGCGAGCCTCTGGCCAAATCAAATGCCGGAAAGCATGAATACTGTTGCGCTCGGCCTTTCGGACAGTGATCTGGCATTCGAAGCATTAGAGGAGCGTGAACGCGAAACGCGCAGACAGACAGAACGTCGTAGCCTGCAGTTTGGGGAATTAGAAATCGATGGTGGTGCTCAGGGTTGGCATGATGCAGTTGCGCAAGCCATGCAAGAGACACTTGCGAGTGGAGGATTCAAAACGCGGTCCGGTCCTGCGGCATTGCAAGTCTTTGGCCCCCGAACTGCCCCTAGACCGACTAAGCGCGGTACAAGCAATCGAGGTGATGATCCTCAGTATTTGAGTCAAGAACAACGCGACCTCATCGGTTTCGCCGGGGAGCTCGCCGCCTATCAATATTTGCGCAATAAACATCGAAATATGCGGCCCGAATATTGGGTATCTTCGATGGGCCGCAGGTATCTAGGGCTTCCGCCAGAAAGTGATCAAGGATTCGATTTCAAAGTATCGGACGCGAAAGGCTTCATTCATTACGAGGTTAAGGCGCATGTCGCAGATCCAGGACACATCGACTTAGAGCGCTCTCAGGTAACTGCGGCGGTAACGATGCGCCATGACGGAACCAACCGCTGGCGTATTCTCTATGTCGCGTACGTACGAGGTCCAAGCGTCGGAGTTTATGAGCTGCCTAATCCATACTCCCTAGGTGCAAGTCGGCTATTCCGAGAAAGTCATCAGCAGGGTGTCCGTTTCACTGTCATGCGTGAATAGCAATTGCCCGTCAGCAGCAGGAATTTCTCATCCAGGGCCCTCTGGATCGAAACCAGCGCCAACGCGGTGTAAGGTGGCATTGAATGCCCCGGTGCAGTCTCCCAATAGCTCACATAACGGACGTCCTCCACCTCGCTGCCGCTCAACCCCAGACCGCCATACCATCGGGCCTCAATAGCCCGGCGTCGACAAGATAGCGTTTGAGTATGAGCAACGACGGCGTGCACTCGGGCTGTGCGAGAAACTCATTGCCCAGCGCGGACGTGTACAGGCGCAGCCAATTGCGGGCGGGCACCCTTGGCAAGAATGCGGCCAAACCAGCGAAATTATCGCTGGAAAACACCAGACGCAGCGTACGCAGGATCGGCTGGTAATCCGGCGCGGAAAGCAGCGCAGCGAGGGTGTCGTCGAGCAGGTGGGTAATCACGACTTTATTCAGCCGCTCCTCGACCTTGGCGTCCGCGAGCGCCACCCGTGGGTCAATTGCCACCGGGTAAATCGACTGAAACGACTTCGCGCCACTGAGCATGGACTCGTAGAGCACCTTGTCCGCCGTCGAACCGGTTACCAATACATCGTCGCCAAAGATCACATGCACCCCACTCCAGCGGTAGAAGTTCTCTGCGGGGATGACATGGTCCTGGACCAGGTTGACGCGCTCACGTTCTTCGGTGCTCAAGCTGGCGTAGTTCTCACAAGGCGGCGCGATCCGTGGAAGCTTGACGTTGATGATCGTGGGCAAATGCATATGAGCCAGTTTGACATTGATCTCGCTGACCACGATCTCATAGAGCACGTTCGCCGTGGACGGCACGTTGCGCCAGCCGGTGGTCATCAACACCACGTTGTCACCACTGGCCTTGGCGCTGAGAAACAGCCGGGCCCAATGGGAGTAGGGGTCGTCCAATTGCGTGCACCAGTAGTCAATGACCAACCAGGCCAGGTGGCGAATATCCTCAATGCTTCCATACTTGGCGCGGCTGTAGATCGCCACCAGCGCCGAGGCATCCGTCCCGGTCGTCATGTCGCGGAACGAGCCCGCGCCATCCTGCGTCAGGCAGTGCAAAGCATGACCGCCAAGTACCGAGACATAGCGGGGCATGCTGATCAGCCCGCGGGCCAGCAGGTCGGCAGCGAAAGCGCGGAAACCCCGTTTCGCATCCTCGAAGCGGGTCGATGCCAGCGCCTGTTCAAACTGATCCAACTGGGTTTCTACGGGAGCGCTGGCTATCTCACGCCAGCAGGTCGGGAGCGGTGCTTCGGTCATCATGTTCACGGTTGAATCAATCCATCGGAAATAGCCACGGTCGCAGTCAAGGTTCCCAGGGGGACATCGACTCGGCGGCGGCTCTCGTAGTAGCAAATGCTCTGTAAGCCAAGCGGTTGCAGGCTCTGGAGTAGTTCACGGATGCCAGCACCGGCATCTCGCGGGTCATGGGTATCAGAGCCGACGGTGAACGCCGCCTGGTGCTCGATCAGGTGAGGCAACAGGGCGCGCGACGGATAGGACCAGCGCCCATGCACCTCACGCCCCGATGCGTTGTCCAGGCTCGATTTGCGGATGCCCGAAGCGTTTAGCTCATACGCCACGCCATTGCGCGCAAACAGCGGCAGTAAAGGCTCGAAATGGCGCAGTACGACCTCTTCGTCGACACCGCGCAACAGGGTGTCCGCATGCCCCACGGCATCAAACAGGCCGCTCCTCAGCAGTGCTTCCAGGTCCGCGAAATAACGATCCAGGAAGTTTTTGGCAGCCAGGCGCGGCAGCTCCCACACCTTTACCATTGGTTCGCCGGGCACTTCGACGTAGTGAATGGAGCCAATCACAAAGTCCAGTTCGTGGCGCGCCAGCAAGGCCCGGTTATAGATATCGGAGCCCGGCATATAGTCGAACTCAAGGCCACGCAAGATCTTGATTTCACCCCGGTACGCCGCCTGCGCCCGCTGGATATCGGCAAAGTAACTGTCGAGTTCGGACTCCAGCAGACGGTTATCGGAGTCCACCGGAAAAGGTGCGTGGTCGGTGATGGTCAATACCCTCACACCGGCTTTGATTGAAGCCCGGACAAGTTCGTCGACCGTGCCAATGGCATGTTTGGAATAGAAGGTATGGCTGTGGGAGTCGATCATGGGCACACCATCTGTTCAAGCAGGCCATCATGGTTCGCCAACTCCTTGACCAGCCAGTAAGGGTTGTTCGCTTTCGCCATAATCGCCTGCACCAACTCGCGGTCATCAAACCGTGCCAGCAGGTCGGTCAGCGGCTGGGTATACAGCGCCCGGGCCAAAGGGGTTTCACTGATATGGCTGGCCAGGTGCTCCCAGCGTACGTGATCAAAATGGATGTTGCCCAGACGCTGATTCTCAATACCGTAGAGATATAAATCACCGTTGGGCTTTACCGTCAGGTCCATGCCATTGGCAAGCGGCGGTTTGTTCAGGCTGCCAAAGGTAAAGCGCTTTTTGACCTTGATCTCGATGGCCTGGATGTAGTCGAGCAGATCCAGATAGCCTTCGGGTGTGCCTGGCGCGGGATGGACGAGGTTTTTGTAGTCGATGCCGAATGATTCGCCGTCCACCTTCAACACATCCTCCAGCGCATTGCAGGGTTCAATGGTTGCGTGAATACCCCAGCGCGCCAATTCGGCGACCAGAAAGTCACGGGTGAATACCCGGTCCGTGTCGATGGAGCGAAACGAAAAGCTCAAGCCCCCCGGACGCCGCGTGCGCAGGTAATCCAGACTCAGCCCATGGGCGCGCCATTTGACTTTCTCGATGTGGTGACTGTCGGCGCTCAAGCGGATGTTGCAGGTGTCGCCGTGGCTCAACACGATCTGGTCGGTGGTGTCATAAAAATCGAGCATTTTGTCATGGGGAAAGAACCCGCTGGTGATGAACTCGAACGCCTTCCCACCATTAGAAAGGTGCAGGATTTCGTGGAATACCTTGATGTTATTGAGCGGCTCGCCTTCCCCGCTGATAGAGATGCGCTTGACCTGCGGGGCATTGATTAGGGCCGCCAGGTTCTCCCGGGCGAGCGTCGAAAGTTCCATGTCGATGCCGGTCTTGTGCTTGTCGGCATACATGCAGAATGCACAGCCGATTCCGCATATCTGGGTGATGTCGATGTAAAGGAGATGACCTTGCAGATCCATGCCTGAATTGCCTTATACGTATGAAGAGCAAAATGAAGTCAAGGGCGCCGTGGCCCCTGGATGTGTGTCGCCCGGCGCCCGACCTTGCGGAAATCTATCTCTGCGTTGAGTTTCTGCTCATACACCCACTGGCTTGTCTGGTGGCGCAGGTAGCGCTCGGTTGCACAGTCGCCACAGTTGGCCTTGAAGCCGGCCGGCTGCTGGAATACCAGCCGCACGGACGACCCGCAGACCGGGCAGGCCTGCAGCGCCACGAGTTCCTGCTGACGCAGCCCCAGGGCCTCGGCCTGCTGACCGGCGTTCGCAGCGGTCAGTGCCTGTTGCAACTGAGCCAGGTGTTTTTCCGACAAGACCTCGCGAAGCACCATCTGGGCCGACCCCGTCTCCAGGCTGAGGGCGCTCATCGCCCCCCCCGCCCCGCGCATCACGGTGCCCGGCACCTTGGTAATCGGCGTGCCATAGGCCTGCAGCAGCGGCTGCCAGAGAATCGCATCAACCAGATGGCCAAAGCGCTCCACGCCGTAGAGATCAAAGGGCGAAAGCGCTATCCAACCCGCCTCCAGCGCCGCCTCGTTGTTCACCTGCCCCAATGCGGGCCAGGCAATGACCCTCTGGGGCAGGCCAGGAGTATGGTCCGGGCGCTCGGTAAAGCTGAACCAGGGCACCACCGTCAGCAACACCTTGGCGTCCGTACCCATGATGGAACTCACCAGTTCCCACTCCAGGCCTGAACTGCGAAGGCTCAGGATTCGTCCCGCCCATTGCGCCTCATCCTTGCCATCCAGGTAAGGGGCCAGGGCGTGGCGCAACATTAGCCCCGCATAGCGTGAGTAAGCACTCGCCAACTGGCGATTTTGCTGAAGGCGCTCCTGGGGGGGCTTGCCTGCACGCCCCTGTACCTTGCGTAGTTCCTCCCACAAGACCGCCACATGACGATAGTGCGCGTCGTGACTGAGGATATTGGTCAAGTGCAGGCCACCGCTGGCTTGCGCCGACCGAGGCACCAGCGGATACAACCCAGTCTGTTTCAACCCGGCTATCGCCTTGGAGGCCGCCTTCAATTGCCGCAGGGTTTCACCCAGTAAATGTGAAGCTTCGCTGGTCATTTCCTGGTTACTGAAGGTTTGCCCCCAGAGTGCGCAAATGGCAATGGCCAGGCGATGATCAAGGCCATCGGCCCCATAGAATTCCAGCGCCTTGCTCAGGGTGCCCTGGATCTGCTCCAAGGTCGCGATGCGTCGCCACAGATGCCGCTCGATACGGTCCAGCAGGCGCGCATACACACGGTTTTCGTAAGTGTTGTAGTCGTCCTCGCTGAAACGCGCCAACACTTTCCTTGGGATGACACCGCTCAAGGTCTGCCGCTGCCAGCACTCCGAGTGAGACGCCAGGTGCACCAGCGCGCCTTTGGCCATGCGCTTGGCTCGGGCTACATCCGTGACCTCATCTTCGTAGTGAAGATCCAGGCGCGGGCGCAGTGATACCTGGTGCAAGTGGCCCTTGCTGATCACGTCCAGCAGCGACACCTCGAACGGCAACAGATGGCTTTGCTCATTGATCACCTCGGCCGGCATCAACGGCGACCTCAAGGTTGCCTGCCGCGAAAACTCTGCATCTAGGGACTCAAGCGCACTGGCAAACAGCTCGGCCTGAGGAGACAGCAGGGCGTTCGACGGCACGAACCCATGCAGCGCTTCGTCCAGCAGGCAGCGGTCGCTGCCATCGGGCACCAGGATGTCTTGCCGCAGTAGGGTGTGGCCGTTGATCGTCACGCCGGATTTGCCGGCCCAGCAGAAGCGCCCGGGCTCGACCAGCCCGGGCAGCGTGGCCACGGGCTCGCCCAGCAGTCGGTCAAACCAGTTCAACGATGCCCTTCCCGGCGTTTGATGTCCGCCGTCAGCAGGTCCAGGGATTTGACCGGGTCGCCCTTGAGGTTCGCCTTGATCCAGAAGCTTTCAAGCGCGCTCATCAACTCCGTTACATCTGTGGTGCCAACGTCATAGCGCCCAGTCACCTTGCCCTTGCGCATCACACGGGTGGACAGCAGATGGTCTAGGGCCTGCCCCTCACTCGCTCCGGTCTCCAGCATGACCGGAATAAACCGCAGTGCCTGTTTCTCAAAGCGGTTGCCCCAACCTAGGTCAAAATGGCTGGCCAGTTGCTGGGTAAATTCATCGCGGGTCAGCCTACCGAGCAGGTCCTTTACAGGCATCTCATGGAGCAAGCACGCCCGATTGAAGGCTTTTTGCAACGAAAAGAATGAGTACCGCTTCTTCTCGTATGGCTGGATGACAAACCCCGCATCCTGCTTGGGCAGGGTCATCACGTGGGCACGGTCGTAGGTCTTGTCGGCCAACTCGCTGGTGGATTCATCATGGTTGGCGGTACCGATAAACCAGACGTTATTCGGCACCAGTATTTCCCGGCCGTTCTTGAGGTTGAGCGGCGCACCCGACAGCGCGACTTCCGACAGGCTGATCAGGCGCTCCCTTGGATCATTCTTCTCCAGCGCCGAAAGGAACTCGGAGAAATACTGCTCGGGTCTGGACAGGTTCATCTCGTCCAACAGCACCACGTTGCAGGCGTCGTCCCAGCGAGGGGTCTGCGCCTTGTACAAGGCTTGCAGACAATCCTTCTCATAGAAACGCCGCTCAAAGGCGTTGTAATGGCCCAGCAGGTCATCCCGGTCACGCCAACCCGCTTGTACGGCGATATCCGTGCAGAAGCCGCCCATGGCCTTGGCGAACGCCTTGGCCAAGCTAGTCTTGCCTGTGCCGCTAATGCCCTGGAACACATGAAGCTGGCTCATGGCCAAGCCGCCCAACAACACCCGGATGTCTTCAATGGGATAGTACAGTTTGACCGAGGCTTCTGCAGTGGCGATGCGGTGCTGCAATTCAACCGCGAACAGCCCGAGGTCCTGCACCTCCTCCAACTCAGCGCCAGCACGGTAGTCCTTGTGAGTGTCCATCAAGGACATGGCAGGGAATGGCGTCTGGGTTTTCTGTGCGTTGGTCAGTTGCTCAACGGTGGTGGCCAGGTCATTGATCCTGGCGTCCAGGACGGTTGCATGAGTCTCCAGCACGCGTCTTTTTCGCTCGCTCCATTCAAGGTCAGTGGCCGCGACACGCGTCATGCCAACTTCGCGATTGGCCTTCTCGTATTTGGGCATGATGTCGGCAATCTGCATGCCCAGGTCCGCCACCTGCTGGCGAAGCTTATCGTTTTCGCCCTGCAGCTCTGCGACATCGGATTGTTCCAGCCGGGTAAGCAGCGCCCTGTTGTCTTCACGCAGTGCACTCAGTTCGTCGAGCAGGACCGTCGCCGGCTGATCCCCCAACTGAGCTTTCAACAACTGCAACTCGGACAGCTCGTTTGCACTCTTATCAACCATTGCCCAGGCCTTGCGCTCGCGCGTTTCCACGCGTTCCACCTCGCGTGCGAAGCCGTTGCGCTCCTGCTCCATCTCGCGCGCAACCTGATCCTGCTGGGTCGCCTTGGCCTCCTTGACGGCGGCCCACTCCCGGTCTAGGCGGCGCGTGCGGTCCTCCACCTGCTGCTCGCGTTGTGCAAGCGCATCTTCACGGGTATCCAACACATCGGCACGGGCAGCCTCGGCTTCAGTGCAACGGAATTTCACATCGGCGAGCTGCCTGGCGAGCTGGCGCAATTCCTGGTTCAGGGCCTGTTTTTCTTCCTGAAGCAGCCCAATTTCGCTGTCATGCTGTTCGCCCAACATGCGCTGGCGCTCTTCGAGGACCACCAGCGCCTGGCGGTTCTGCTCGGCAAACCCGGCCTCGGCATTGACCTCACGCAGCTTGACCTCACGCTCGCGCTGCGCCAATTCGCCATCGGCTTGCGCCTGTCGCTGCCGCACGCGTTCAAACTCGGCCTGGCGAAGAGCCTGGGCCTCATGCTGTACCTCAAGGACGGCCTGGCGTTCATCCAGCTGTTGCATCCGCGCATCACATTCCCGGCCGGCCTGGTTGGTCAGTTCCCAGCGCTCCTCATACTCTTCGAGCAGTGTATCTGCGCGCTTGCCCAGGTCCTTGCAGAACTGGGCGAAGCGCTCGATCCAGGTCGAAAACGCCTTGCTGTCGTCATCGCTGATGTGGGCGACCAGCTTGCTCAAGAAGGCTTCATCCACCGAAAAATCAGGGGCCAGGGACACACCGGAATACAGCTTGGAGGCATTCCCGAAGGAGGCGCTCCACATTGGCACCTGCTTCTCCAATTGCACGCGATTGGCAGTCTTGGCAGGTGCGGATACGCCGCCTATTGGGGCGCTGTAAGGGGCGTTGCGATTATTTTTGGCCATTACATCCATTCCTTGAAACGTTCGGTAAAGCCCAGGGCGTATTGAATATGTTGCTGCGCCATCGGCACGGTCACGGGGGTGACTTTCTTGCCGGTAAATTTGCTGTGGGCGTGGCTGCCCTGGTTACGCAGGGTGGCCAGCGCTAGGAGCTGTTCCAGTTGCAGCTGCTCTTCGGTCAGCGTCTTGAAGGGATGCCCGGCATGGCTGCTGGCGCCCCAACCGGCGGCAAAGAGCAGTGCCTTGAGGGAGCTGCTGGGGCTGGAGCACGCCGAGATGACCTGATCCAATTTTTGCCGGGCCAATTGCCCAACGACCTCGGCGTTGAACGCGGGCAACCGAAACGACGTCAGGATTTGGCGAGTGACGCGATAGTCAGCACGCTGCTCTCCCCTGGGCATCAGGGCAGGATCGACCGGGAACGTGCCGATCAGCCATTGCATCACCACCTCCAACAGTTTCTGGCACTCGGTCATGGCTGCTTCAAGCTCATTCTCGGCGGTATCGCCCTGGGCCAGTTTTTCCTGGCGGGACAGCAGCGCTGCCAGGTAACGTTTGATATCCGTCTGGCGCTCGACCCAGGGAAACTCGGTTAACACCCGAAGATCCGCCTGCTTTTGCAGATCGGCCAGCCACTGTTCGACGCTCTGCTCGTCGCCGCGAGGTGCCTCCACCAGGCTGGACAGGTACTTGAGCAGCCCCTGGTTTGCCTTCACCAACGGCAACAAGCGGCTGTCCATCCACCAGGCCTGGTCACGCAGGTCGAACGGGTCCCTGATTGCCCACAACTGCCCACCATCCGGGTCTGGCGTAATCCACACCAGTACATGAGCGAGCCGGGCCTGGGCGTCCTGGCGCTCCACCCCTTGCAGCTTGATCTGCTCGGGCAGGTCGGCCTTGCCATACAGCTGCAGCGTTGCCCGGTAGTCCTCGCGATAATCCCGATAGGCTTTCATCAACGCTGGCGTGCTGCAGGCCGGCTGCACACACTGGTTGGGCAGAAGCAGAAAAGGTGCAGTCGTTTGACCGGTTTTCCTGTTCAGGGCAAAGACCGGGAACTGTCCACGTGTTTCGATCGGGACGATGTCCTTGAGCTGTGCCTCGAAGCGCGGCCATAGTTCACCGCCGAGCGCGTCCTGGAAGAGGTACCCGGATTTGAGATTGGCACTGGCCTCCTCCTCGTCCAGCAGCATGCGCAAGCCCTTAGGGGTAACGGCATCCGCACGGGTCACCAGCCAGCCATTGCTGACAGCTTGGGCGAGGATCAGCTTGACCAGGTCTTCATGCAGGTTGGTCAGCTCGGCAATCGCCTCTGCCCGCACCACTTGGGCCCTGATCAGGCCCAATACGGCACGTTGGAACAGGTTCAACCGTGCACGCGTGACTTCGGGGTACAGCACCCGATGCACCCACACCGGCCACAACACGGCGCGAGCGCTGCCATGGGGCCTTTCGCCGAACTTGAGGTAGGTTCCCGATTCACCGAAGGCTGCCATGCGCACCTCCACAGAGTTGGTGCAGTGCCACCAGGGCAGGCACGGCTTCCTCTGCATCGACATGGGTCGCCAGCGCCGCATCACCGACGCAGATCAGCATCTGGCGCTGGCGACTCATGGCCACGTTCATCCGGTTGGGTAACCGCAGGAAGCCGTATCGCTCATTGAGCAGGGTCTCCCGGGACTTCTCCGGGCTATCTTCGGCACGCCCGGCCGGCCCGCGCCGACCTTGCGGGCCGGTGCGTACACAGGACAACAGCACCACATCAAACTCCTTGCCCTGGAAGGCATCCACCGAACCAACCCGTAGCCGCTCTTCTGAGTACTCAGACCCATCACTGCGGACTTTTTTCGCCCACTTGAATTGCTCATGGGGCTCGATGCCGGTGCTCTTGCGTTCCATCAAGGGCACACCATCGATCTGCACCTGGGTCAGTTTTTCCATGATCAGGTCACGCTGTGCGGCATAAAACGTGATCACCCCCACGGAGAGGGCTTCACCGCCCGCGATCATCAAACGCTTAACCTCTTCCACGACCCGCTCGGCTTCGGCCTCGCGCATGGGGCTAGTCCCTCCGAGACGTTGCGCAAGGCCCGCGCTGGCCGGCACATCGATCCACTGGCAGACCTTGTTTTCGTAATGCCCACTGTCGTTGCTCAAGGCCCGGATAAAGTCCGGCGCAAACGCAAACTCATCATCCTTGCGCGTGGTCTTGACCGCCTCTAACCCGACTTTTTCATAAAACTGTGCACTGACAAAATCCCCCAGCACGCGGTGCATGCGAAACTGTGTGTCGAGCATCACCACGCGGCGAATGCCGTCTTTTTTCTCCAGGTCCTGCAACATCAGGCGCATCCTCTGGAAAAGACTCGAGTGCAAGGCCTCCAGCTGCAACGCGGTGAGTGCATGCTCCTCCTGCAACTGGCTCTCGACTTCTGGCTCCAGCATGTGCGGCAACTGGCGGTCATCGCCGACCAGCACGATGCGCCGCTTGGCCATGGCCATGGGCACGAACAGGTCCAGCGGGTTGGCACGCGCGGCCTCATCAACGATGACGGTGTCGAACTCGATGTCCATGCTGTCCAGGTCTGACACGGCCTTGAGGCTGGCCATCTGGCGACCGGCCGCCTGCTGGCAGGTGGCGCCCACCACCATGGAGTATTCCTGGGCCGCCGCCATGGCGGCGGCACGGTCCATTTCCAAACTGCCAGCCAGTTGCTCCAGTACCCAGGCCACCCCCAGCTTGCGCTGGGAAATCTTGTCTTGCAGATGCTGTTCCAATTGGTCGATCAAGCTGACGCCCAGGGCATCGAGTTGGTGCTTGAGTTGCGCAGGTCGGTAATCCGGCAGGAAGCGATCCAACAAGCGGTTCTTGCCCTCGACCAGGCGCTGCAATAAATCCTGCGAGGCCTGCCGGCAATCGGCGGCTTGTTCCAGCAACTCGCGCATTCCCTCACCGAGGGCTACATCGTGGCGCTTCAACCAACTGAGCAAGTCCCACGCACGGTCGGCACCGTCATCACTGAAGGCGCCAGGCTTAACCCGCAGGGCGCGAATGCGGCGCAGGGTTGCGCTGTCGACTGCGTCGGTGCCGCTTCCGGGAGGCAAAGGGTTGATCTGATCGATATAGTCCTGCAACGCCTGTTCCAGCCGCGCAGGCAGGAGCAGGCCGTGTTGCGCCATTGAACGGGCCGTCGCCAACATGCCCTTGAATGCATCGGCCCGTTCTGCTGGTGAAAGGCTTGAGACACGGGTCATCAACAAGGCCTGTGACAAGCGGCTGACGGGCTCCAATTCCGGATAGCGTTCGTACTCCTGGGCAATTTTGCCCTGGACATGCTCGACTTGGCGTTCAAGCCAGGGATCGATGCGATTGTCTTCTTCAACATCTCGACGCCTGCCGCCGATGCGTGTGGCCGGCAACTTGAACACGTCGCTGCGCTCCAGGGCGTTGTCCACGGCATCATGCTGATAGCTGCTGATCAGCACCTGTCCGGCAATGTTCTGCTCGCGCGTTTCTTCCGCCAGCCTGCGCTGCAAGGCCGCGATCACCTGGGTTTTGCCGGTACCGGGAGGGCCGATGATGATCGCCAGTTCCGGCGTATTGAGTGCCTTGTCCAACGCATCGATCTGTTTGTCGGTGGGTTGACCACCTTTAAACGACTCCTTGGCGTAGGCTGTTAGGCCCTTGAGCGTGCGGCGCCGCTCCGCCGGTATGGCCAAACCTTCGAGCAACCACCTGAGTGACGGCAGGCGCCTGCCGGAATCAATGGACTGCTTGGCGATAAGGCGTCGTTTGCCAACTGTGCGGTTACCGGCAACGGACAGGTACAGCCAGCCATCGGGGCTCTTGGGTTTAACGTCGTTATGGGTCGACACCGGCGTGAACACCAGACACTGTGCTTCAAAGCGGATCCGCCCACGGGGTGTCGGGGCAAACGAGGCGGACGGCGCTTCATTGCTCAATTCTTCCGACCAGTCCGGCGGCGCGTCTCCCAGGTCGAACTGGGTATCGCGGGACAAGTCCAGGCCCTTGTGACGCTCGCAGAACAGTTGGTAAGCCTCTGGGGACTTGGGCCACAAGCGCCAGGCGTTTTCTCGGCCGTTCTGGAAACTTTCATAGCGCACGAACCGCAACGCCTTGAGGGTCTGGGCCTGCTGCAGCGCGCGTTGCCACTCCTTGTCGTTGTACAGGTTCCACAATTCCAGGTAGCCCGCATTGTCGCGCAGCATAGCGTTGAGCAACACTTGCTGGGCGGGGCTATTGAGCTGCGCCGCGACCGACGCATCCCGAAAGGCAAAGTCACCCACCAGTAACGAAAACGAATCGCTGCGCCGCACATGGCGAGCCACGCGTTTTACCAGCAGCGCACCGTCGGCGGTGCGCTCGATATCAGCGCGCCACCCCATGCCCAACACCTGGAAGCTGCCCTTGGCTGCGGTGTTGTTGAAACGCGAAAGGGCCAGCCAATCACCTTCGAGCGCACCTTTGACGACAAACTGCTCCTGCATCCACTGGCAGGCCTGTTCGACATCGTTCTGGCCGATTTCCTGATGGGTATACAGGCCGTCAGCAATCAGCCCGTCGACCCTGAACTCCAGGTTCATGGCCGATACATCGGCAGGTGCGCAGTACTGCACCTGCAATTGGTTTTTTTTGCACGCTGCCAGCATCCAGCGCACCTGGTCCCGTGACGCCAAAGGGCCGAACAGGGTGCTTTGCGACGGATTGCAGGTCACCACGATACGTTCGTCGCCCTGCACCACCAGCCAATCATCCTGGTAGCGCTGAACGGTGATCGCTTCGTTCACGCGCAAAGACTGGGTTTCCTCAGTCGTCGAGAGGCTCAACACATCCGCGCAAAACAATGGGAATTCTTGAATGTTCATCGTTCATCACCACCGGAATTGCCAGACGACATGAGTTTCCCCGGGAGGGCCGATATGCAACTGGTACGGCTGGTCATACTGGCCACGACGTGCCGCCTTGAGCCCCTGGAATTTCCCCAGTTGCTTGGGATCACCCTCGCCTTGCAGGTACAGCTCGCCGTCTGGCAACTGGTGGATCTCCAGGCCCTTGCCGGTGTATTCGAGGCGTACATGGTCGGTGGGCCAACGGTCATAACTGAACGAGGGCAACAACCGCTTGAGCTCTTGGTTTGCCCCCGGTTGCAGGTACACACGGCGGCCGGTAGCGATGCGGTGGTCAGGCAGTTCGGCGTCCCTTTCTTCCGGCGACAGGCAGATGAACTCCTCGAACACCACCAGGTTGGCGTCGACCGGTGCATCGCAAAAAAAGCAGGCCATGTGCGCAGGGTCAACGCCAGTGCCCGGCATTAACGAGGTGGCGGTGCATTCGGCGCACTCAACCATGCGTTCGTCGATCTCCACCAGGGCTTCCAACCATTCGGCGATACCCGGGCGGGCGATTGCATCGTGCTTGCCCTGCTCGAAGCAGCGTCTGAACAGCGCGGGCAAGCGGCTGTGTTCGGCCAATTGCAACGGCAAGTTGGCAAAGCAGACATTGTCGGGGTTATCCGAATCATTGATCCATGGATGTTCCCCCCGCAATGCCGCGTCCTCTTCCTCCGGCTCACCCAGTTCGACCAGTTCGCCCTTAAAGGGATGGTTGTGGGTCAACACGCGATAGGCGATGACGGCAAAGCTCCAGCAGTCCGTCAGGCTCGACAGCATGGCCTCGCCGCGTACAACTTCCGGCGCGCCATAGTCGGGGGTGTGAAGGGTCAGGCCGCTGTGGGCCTGCGGGCTGATGTTGTCGCAGTCGATCAGCCAGATTTCGGCAAACCCGGGATCATCCGACACAAAAATATTGGCCGGGGACAGGTCTCCGTAGAGCATGCCGCGCCCATGCAGCTGGTTCAAGGTCCTGGCCAACTGGCACAGAATACGCACCCGCCGACGCAGGCCGCCCTGGGCCAGGTAATCACTGGCGGCATCGTCCTCGGCGGCGACAAAACTGTCCAACAGGCTTTGCAATGGAACCAGCCCGTCCATCAGCTCCATGACATAGCCAAAGCGCGGCGGCTTGAGCAGTGCCAGCGGTCGCGCCAGTTTCAGGTCGCTGAGGTCCTGTCGGATCAACCATTCCATATGACGATGCCAGCGTTGCTTGGCATCGAGGTCAGTATGGATAAAGCCCTTGACCAGGACAGTGGGCAATTGTGTGCGATACACCACACCTTGCCCGCCACGGCTCATCTCGCTCACCAAGTCGTAGCGAGTGCCCTTCTCATCCAGGACATGCTTGGTACTGCGCTGGGTAGCGGTCATTGTTTGTGATCCGTTCGAAAGATACCGGCGATGCTCTTGTCATCACCGTGAAGTGGCGTGGACCAGGCGTGCATTTCTCGCTCCAGCCAGGTGCGCATGCGGCGTCTGTTGCTGCGGGCAAGGCGGCGGTAAACCACATCGAAAAAAGGTTCCAACTGCTCGGGGATCAGATCGTCACTGATGCCGTCCGTCATCAGCAACACGCCATCGCCGGGCAGTACCAGTTCGAATTCGCAGGTCTGCCACAGCCCCTCGCCTGCCTGGGCCAGGGTGTCGGTCTGGTTGCCGAACCCCTGGCGCGCCGCGCTGACCACTCGGAAGGCACCTCGGCTCTTGAGCAGCAGCAGCCCATCCCCTACCTGCCCGGCCTGCCCGCGGCCGCGGGCATCGACCCGGGCCCACAGACAGGTGGTTTCGTAATCGCGATAGCGGGTGCCGAAATGCTCAAGCCAGGACAAGCGAATGGCCTGGCCCAGTGTTTGTGCAGACACGGCGAAGGCCTGCCTGGCATGTTGCTTGACCAGGCGTACCGCCTTGCTGGAGCCGATGTGGCTCAGGCGCCGGCTGCCCAGGCCGTCGCAGACCGCGATGCACCACCCCTGACTCACGCCATAGACCCCCATGGCATCCTGGTTGACCACGCCGTCCTGCAGGTGCCCCGGCCCGATGACCCTGGCACCCGACGCTGCCAGGCGCATCAGAATTCCCAGTCTTGATCGTCGGCAGGCGGCAGCTCCAACGGGAGCGTTTGATTGGGGGTCGACGACTGGCTACGGGCGCTGACGCTCATGGTCACGGCACGGAAGAAGCGATGAATATCCCGTGCCTCGGAGGCTTGAAACAGCGGCGCTTCCGGATCATTGGCGAAGTCGGCCAGCATGCTCACATCTGCATCGGCACCGATGCCCATGGCGAAGCGCGTGGCCTTGGAGGAGCGCTCACCATTTTGCAATTGCGCAAAAGGTGTCTCCCACTCGTCATTGGGGTAACCATCGGAGACCAACACAATCACGGGTTTGTAGGCGCGGGACGGTACGATGTCTTTATCTTCGATCAGTTGGCTGGCCAGGCGCAATGCGCCGCCCAACGGCGTGGCGCCATCCGCCGTGAGCTGGCTGAAACTTTGGATTTGATGGGCCGGGGTCAAGGGCAGGTTCAACTCTGCGCTGCGACCGCCAAAGGTGATCACGCTCACCTGGATTTCAGCGCGCAGGCGGCTTTCATGGGCAAAGGTGGCGATCATGTCCTGGAGCGCGCTGTTCAACGCCTCGATCTTGCCGCCCTCCGACATGCTGCCACTGGTGTCCGCCAGCACAATCACAGGCAAAGGGCGGGCAGCTTGGATCTGGAATTTCTTGAGCTCTGACATTTCAACGGTTCCTTGGTAATCAGTAAGTGACGTCCTGGTTATAGCGAGCTTCGTGCCAGAATAATTTATTTGTTTAAAAACAATAACTTACGAAATACAAGGATCAATAACGCCCGACAAAAAATAATATTCATTACTTCAAAGTAATTTTTCTTACCCTCGCTTGTTATTCGACACAGTGCTTTTCGATCCACTTGCTCAGGGTCTGCTGGCTCTTGAGCCCCAGGAGCAAGGCGGCTCTGGTTTTGTTCTGGCCCGTTGCGGCCAATGCGCCACGCACGTAGTGGCTCACGACTTTGGAAATGATGTGGTTGATGTCCACCCCTTGGGACACATCCATCGCCATCAGGTCGTTGTCCTGCGCCGGCAGTTTGAACAACGCCTGGTCAATATCGCCCCGGGTAATCAGCGAGTCCTGGCACCAGAGCGCAGCGCGCAGCAAGGTGGCGTGTAACTCCCTAACGTTGCCGCGCCACGGGTGCCGTTGGATGAGTTCCCTGGCCTCCAGCGAAACCTTTTTGTCCTTCAGGCTGGAATCTTGGCTGCCGATACCGGCCAGCAGCGCGTCGGTCAAGAGCCACAGGTCACCCTCGCGCTCGCGCAGCGCCGGCAGATGCAGGACACCTACAGCGATGCGATAAAACAGGTCCTCACGGAAACTGCCCTGTGCGACGTCTGCCATCAGATTGCGGTGAGTGGCGGTGATCAGGCGCACATTCACCTGCACTTCACGACTGGCACCGACCGGCGTGAAGGTGCCCTCTTGCAGTACACGCAATAGCCGCACCTGCACGGCCAAGGTCAGTTCACCGAACTCATCAAGAAATAGCGTCCCGCCATGAGCCTGCTCGAACACCCCAAGCCGATCTGCAATCGCGCCGGTAAACGCACCTTTTTTGTGGCCGAAGAGCACGGAATCAACCAGTTCAGAGGGAATTGCACCGCAGTTGACAGTGACGAACGGCTGGCTAGCGCGCGTTCCTGCGTTGTGGATGGCTCGGGCAAACAACTCTTTGCCGGTACCCGTCTCTCCATAGATAAGGACCGGCACGCCTTTCTCAGCAAGCACGTGGGCCTGTGCCTTGATGGCCAGCATGCGACCACTTTCCGCGACGATGCTGTCAAACGCGGCATCCACCGGCACTTGCTGCTCAGCCAGTTTGGCCAACTGGTTGCCGCTGATTGCGCTGGCCGCTGGAATATACTCGGCAGCGATTTCGAAGGGGATATCAACCTGCTGGACACCTTGTTCCAACGAAGATTGATAGAACACTGCGGGGTAACGGGTTTTGCCCAACAGGATCCACACCGCCTGCATCGCAGGTGTTCCGGGGCTCAGCAAGATGGAAAGCTGTACCCCTTCTCCCACCAACCGCTGCAGATGCCGATTGGCCGCGTGATAAATCTCGCCGAAATGCACAGGGGAAGATAACGGCTCGACATAGGCCGTGACGGGAATATCGACTTGCTCGCGGAGCCAGCGAAGATAACGCTCAACCTGCTCCGCAGGGTACGCACATAAGAGTTCGACGCCATCGAAATCGACAGTAGCGAGGGCCGAACGGACAGGCCCCGCCGCCTCGCCGATCACCGCTTTCAAATCGTTAGCGCCGATCCAACTGACCAAAACCTTATGCTTTACCGCAACCATCCCAGGGCTCCAACAAATCCTTTTGCTAACGAAGGCCCTCATCACGATCAAGGACTATCGCTACCAGATATCAAATCAAATGCCTTTATACTTAAAAAGTGGCCATTTAACATCTATCCGTTAGTAGGCACCCACGTGATCCTATTTACTTCGATTTAGCATCAGGCTGATGCGGCAGGCTACACACACTCTCCACCACGATGGAGGCGGCTCCAATCAGTGCTTATGCAATCCGCCAGATTTTGAATCTTGAATGCCTTGGAAGCAGAGCTACGTGCAAGAGTCGATTAACGAAATGACCAATCTTCTCGTTCGAGATGCGAAACTCGCCTAGCACAGGTATGACGCTCTGGAAATTTACCAGCTGCAATTCGCCACTAAGGTGGCAAGGTTTTTACTTCTTTGGGCTGGGCTTCTTCTTGGAGCGTGAGGGATTGAACGATGTCGTCCATGCGCACCCATCCTTTGTCGTTATGCCCAATGGAGTGCCGGAATTGGTAAGCCAGGAGGACACTCTCGAGCTGATAGCAGGATGAAAGCTCTTCTAGTGAGAGCCGCAATGTCCCTTTGTCGTTACTGATTTCTCGTCTCATCATCGAATGGCCGCTACGTAAACCGAAGCGAGCCGCCTGCTAAAAGCTCCTAGAGCAAAATTCGATATTGGTAACACATGCGAAAAATCCACTCAGCGCTGACCGTTTTGTGGGGGTAAAAACGCGGAAAAATAAAAAAGGGTCGCGAGATAAAATCTCGCAACCCTTTGAATTATATGGTCGGGACGGAGTGATTCGAACACTCGACCCCTAGCACCCCATGCTAGTGCGCTACCGGACTGCGCTACGCCCCGACTAGGTTTGAAACTCGTTCTCCATCTCGAAGAACGCTCAAGAATATATCGCAAGCTTTTGAAAACTGGAAGTATTTAAAAGCAGGAAATTATTTCTTGAGAACCACCAGAACATCTTCGAGCTCGGCGATCATCTGGCGGATCATTTGCTTGTATTGAGTGGTGTCGTCTTTGGCTTCATCGCCGGACAGGCGCAGGCGCGCGCCGCCGATGGTGAACCCCTGATCGTAAAGGAGCGCGCGGATCTGCCGGATCATCAGCACGTCCTGGCGCTGATAATACCGGCGGTTTCCGCGGCGTTTGACGGGGTTGAGTTGAGGAAACTCCTGCTCCCAGTAGCGCAGCACGTGTGGTTTTACCGCACACAGCTCGCTGACTTCACCGATGGTGAAGTAGCGTTTGCCCGGGATAACGGGTAGTTCGTCGTTATGACTTGGTTCCAGCATAAGCCTCAACTCGGGCCTTCAACTTCTGCCCTGGACGAAAGGTGACCACACGGCGAGCCGTGATCGGGATTTCTTCCCCCGTTTTCGGGTTGCGGCCAGGCCGCTGGCGTTTGTCCCGAAGGTCGAAATTGCCGAAACCCGACAATTTGACCTGCTCGTTGTCTTCAAGAGCGTGCCTGATTTCCTCGAAAAACAGTTCAACCAATTCCTTGGCTTCCCGCTTGTTCAGGCCCAGCTCTTCATACAGACGTTCCGCCATCTCAGCTTTCGTCAAAGCCCCCATACGTCACTTCCTTAACGTGGCGTTCAACCTTTGTTCGAGCGAGGTGAGGATATTTTGCGTCGTCGAATTCACCTCATCGTCATTAAGAGTGCGCGATGGATGCTGCCAGGTCAAGCCGACTGCGAGGCTTTTTCTATCAGGATCAATGCCTTTACCCTGATACACGTCAAATAGCCTGAGGTCTGTCAGCCATTCGCCTGCATTTTCACGGATTACGTCCAGTACAGCCGAGGCTGCAACGTCTTTGTGCGCAATCAGTGCCAGGTCACGACGCACTTCAGGAAAGCGCGACAACTCGTGGAATTTCGGCATTTTACCCAGAGCGACTTCAGCCAGGACCAGCTCAAAGACGAAGACCGGACGGTCCAGACCCAGGGATTTCGACAGCTCAGGGTGAATCGCGCCGATAAAGCCGACTTCACGCCCTTCCCGTTCGATGCGCGCGGTCTGACCCGGATGCAGTGCAGGGTGTTTGCCCGGTGCAAAAGTGAACTGATCCAGCGCACCGGCAAAGCCCAGCACCGCTTCTACGTCAGCCTTGACGTCGAAGAAGTCCACGGTATCGCGACCTTGCGCCCAGCCTTCCGGCAGACGGCTGCCGCATACCACACCGGCGATCATCGGCTCTTGCTTCAGACCTTCCAGCTGACCGACAAAGCGCAGACCGCTCTCGAACAGACGAACACGATCCTGCTGACGGTTGAGGTTGTGCTGCAACGCCTTGACCAGACCCGGCCACAGCGACGAACGCATGGCGGCCATGTCATTGGAGATAGGGTTCGCCAACAGCAGCGGCTCCACGCCCGGGTTGAACAGCTCGAACTGCTTCGGATCGATGAAACTGTAAGTGATCGCTTCCTGGTAACCACGAGCAACCAGCAGACGACGCAGTTCCGGCAGATCGCTGCGCGCTTCGGCCTTGGCCTGTGGCGCCAGACGAGCTTGCGGGTAACGAACCGGCAAGCGGTTGTAACCGTACAGACGTGCCAGCTCTTCGATCAGATCGACTTCCAGGCTGATATCGAAGCGATGGCTCGGCACTTCTACGCGCCACTGTCCTGCTCCGTCGGCGGAAACTTTCAGACCCAAAGCGTTGAGCAGACGCTCGACTTCGGCCGAATCCATTTCCATGCCCAGCATCTGGGTAATGCGCTGAGCACGCAGGGTGATCGGCGCGATCGACGGCAAGTGCTGCTCGCTGACGGTCTCGATGATCGGGCCGGCTTCGCCGCCGGTGATTTCCAGCAGCAGGCCAGTGGCGCGCTCCATGGCTTCACGAGCCAGTTGCCAGTCCACGCCACGCTCGTAGCGGTGCGAAGCGTCGGTGTGCAGACCGTAGGAACGAGCCTTGCCCGCGACAGCGATCTGGTCGAAGAACGCACTTTCAAGGAATACGTCGCGAGTGGTCGCGGAAACACCGCTGTGCTCGCCACCCATCACGCCTGCAATGGCCAAAGCGCGAGTGTGGTCGGCGATCACCAGCGTATCGCTACGCAGGCTGACTTCCTGACCGTCGAGCAGTACGAGCTTCTCGCCCTCTTCCGCCATGCGCACACGGATGCCACCATTGATTTCGGCGAGATCGAAGGCGTGCAGCGGCTGGCCCAGCTCGAGCATCACGTAGTTAGTGATGTCGACGGCGGCGTCGATGCTGCGGACTTCGGCGCGACGCAGACGCTCAACCATCCACAGCGGCGTCGGCCTGGACAGGTCAACGTTACGGATGACACGGCCCAGGTAACGCGGGCAGGCAGCAGGTGCCAGGACTTCTACCGAGCGCACTTCATCGTGCACAGCCGGAACGGTCATCACTACCGGGCGAGTGACCGGAGCGTCGTACAGCGCGCCGACTTCACGGGCCAGACCGGCCAGGGACAGGCAATCGCCGCGGTTCGGAGTCAGATCGACTTCGATGCTGGCGTCTTCCAGGTCCAGATAAACACGGAAATCTTCACCTACCGGCGCATCGGCCGGCAGCTCCATCAGACCGTCATTGCCTTCACCGACCTGCAGCTCGGATTGCGAGCACAGCATGCCGTTGGACTCGACGCCGCGCAGCTTGGCCTTCTTGATCTTGAAGTCGCCCGGCAGCTCGGCACCGATCATCGCGAACGGAATCTTCAGGCCCGGACGCACGTTTGGCGCACCGCACACGACCTGGAAGGTTTCCGCGCCGTTGCTGACCTGGCATACGCGCAATTTGTCGGCATCGGGGTGCTGCTCGGTGCTCAGCACCTCGCCCACGACCACGCCACTGAAAACACCGGCGGCCGGCGTAACGCTATCGACCTCAAGACCGGCCATCGACAGACGTGCAACCAGCGCGTCGCGATCTACCTGCGGGCTGACCCAGCCACGCAGCCATTGTTCACTGAATTTCATCCTGCTCTCCTAAGAATTCGTTACGACTAGCGAAATTGCGCGAGGAACCGCAAGTCGTTGTCGAAGAACAGACGCAAGTCGTTCACGCCGTAACGCAGCATGGCCAGACGCTCAACGCCCATGCCGAAGGCAAAGCCCGAGAACTCTTCCGGATCGATCCCGGACATGCGCAGCACGTTCGGATGAACCATGCCGCAGCCCATCACTTCCAGCCAGCCAGTCTGTTTGCAGACACGGCAGCCTTTACCGCTGCACATGACGCATTCCATGTCGACTTCGGCGGAAGGCTCGGTGAACGGGAAGTACGAAGGACGGAAACGCACGGCCAGTTCTTTTTCGAAGAACACCCGCAGGAACTCTTCGATCGTGCCTTTGAGGTCGGCGAAGTTGATATCGCGATCGACCAGCAGGCCTTCGACCTGGTGGAACATCGGCGAATGGGTGATATCGGAGTCGCTGCGGTACACACGGCCTGGGCAGACGATGCGGATCGGCGGCTTTTTCGATTCCATGGTGCGGACCTGTACCGGCGAGGTATGGGTGCGCAGCAACATGTTGGCGTTGAAATAGAAGGTGTCATGCATCGACCGGGCCGGGTGGTGGCCTGGGATGTTGAGCGCCTCGAAGTTGTGATAGTCGTCTTCGACCTCAGGGCCTTCGGCAATGCCGTAGCCGATATGAGTGAAGAACTGTTCGATACGTTCCAGAGTCCGGGTTACCGGATGCAGACCACCGGAGGTCTGACCACGGCCCGGCAGGGTCACGTCAATGGATTCGGCAGACAGTTTGGCAGCCAGTTCGGCTTCCTCAAACAGAGCCATGCGCGCATTGAGAACGCCTGTAACACGTTCCTTGGCAACGTTGATCAGGGCGCCGACCTGCGGACGCTCTTCTGCCGGCAAATTCCCCAGGGTCTTCATCACCTGAGTCAATTCACCCTTTTTGCCAAGGTATTGAACCCGGATTTGCTCCAGGGCATTGATATCTTCAGCGCTTTGCACAGCCTCTAGTGCTTGAGAGACCAGCGCATCCAGGTTTTCCATGTACAGACTCCAGATACAAAATAGGGGAAGAGCTTGAAGGCTCTTCCCCTATTTAAGACGTTTACCACCTGGCCCCACGGAGGTGGGGCCGGGTGATTGTCGGGGGTACTTAAGCCAAGGTGGCTTTAGCTTTCTCGACAATCGCAGCAAACACCGCTTTTTCGTTCACTGCCAGATCAGCCAGAACCTTACGGTCGATCTCGATGGACGCTTTTTTCAGGCCAGCGATGAAACGGCTGTAGGACAGACCGTTAACACGAGCACCAGCGTTGATACGAGCGATCCACAGAGCGCGGAACTGACGTTTTTTCTGACGACGGTCACGGTAGGCGTATTGGCCTGCCTTGATTACCGCTTGCTTGGCAACACGGAATACGCGGGAGCGTGCGCCGTAGTAGCCTTTAGCAAGTTTCAGAATTTTTTTGTGACGTTTACGGGCAATGACGCCACGCTTTACACGAGCCATGAGTTACTTCCTCTATTCTTGATCCAAAAATTAACGAAGGCGCAGCATGCGCTCGACTTTTGCCACGTCAGACGGATGCAGCAAGCTGCTACCGCGCAGTTGACGCTTACGCTTGGTCGACATTTTGGTCAGGATGTGGCTCTTGAAAGCGTGCTTGTGCTTGATACCGTTAGCAGTTTTCAGAAACCGCTTAGCAGCACCACTTTTGGTTTTCATCTTTGGCATGTTCGGATACTCCGCATTCAGTTGATAAACATAATCAGAAGGCCTGCCGTGCCCTGTTGATTACTTCTTCTTTTTCGGGGCGATGACCATGATCAGCTGGCGTCCTTCCATCTTAGGATGCTGTTCGACCGAACCGTACTCGAGCAGGTCAGCTTCAACCCGCTTGAGGAGTTCCATCCCCAGCTCCTGGTGGGCCATCTCACGGCCGCGGAATCGCAAGGATACCTTGGCCCTGTCCCCGTCACTCAGGAAACGTACCAGGTTGCGCAGTTTTACCTGGTAATCCCCTTCCTCCGTCCCTGGACGAAACTTGATTTCTTTTACCTGAATCTGCTTCTGGTTTTTCTTCGCCGCAGCAATCTGCTTCTTCTTTTCGAAGATCGATTTGCCGTAGTCCATCACCCGGCAAACCGGTGGGACTGCGTCTGCAGAGATTTCTACCAGATCAAGCTTTGCTTCTTCAGCAATACGAAGCGCTTCATCAATCGAGACGATGCCAATCTGCTCGCCATCAGCGCCAATTAACCGAACCTCGCGTGCCGAGATATTCTCGTTGATCGGGGCTTTCGGTGCAGCTCGTTTATCTTGTCTCATTTCACGCTTAATAATAATTACTCCGAATCTGGGCGACCACGCCGGGAAACCGCTTGCGCGAGAAACTCAGCGAACTGGGCGACGGGCATCGAGCCCAGGTCAGCACCTTCACGAGTACGCACAGCGACAGTCTGCATCTCGACTTCCTTATCCCCAATAACCAAGAGATATGGAACCTTGAGCAAAGTATGCTCGCGGATTTTAAAGCCGATCTTTTCATTTCTCAAGTCGGACTTGGCACGAAACCCGCTTTCGTTGAGAGTTTTTTCGACCTGAGCGACGAAATCTGCCTGTTTATCAGTGATATTCATGATCACTGCCTGGGTTGGCGCCAGCCACGCAGGGAATGCACCTTCGTAGTGCTCGATCAGAATCCCGACGAAACGCTCGAACGAACCGAGTATCGCACGGTGCAACATCACCGGATGCTTGCGGCTGTTGTCTTCGGAGACGTATTCGACCCCCAGACGCACAGGCAGGTTGAAATCGAGCTGCAAGGTACCACACTGCCACACGCGGCCGAGGCAATCTTTCAGCGAGAATTCAATCTTCGGACCGTAGAACGCACCCTCACCCGGCTGCAGATCGTACGGCAGGCCAGCGCTATCAAGGGCTGCAGCCAGGGCTGCTTCGGCGCGATCCCACAGCTCGTCGGAACCGACGCGCTTTTCCGGACGAGTGGACAGTTTCATCTCGACATCGGTAAAGCCGAAGTCGCGGTAAACATCCATGGTCAGCTTGATGAACGCAGCGGATTCAGCCTGCATCTGCTCTTCGGTACAGAAGATGTGGGCGTCGTCCTGAGTGAACGCGCGCACACGCATGATGCCGTGCAACGCACCCGACGGCTCGTTACGGTGGCAGGCACCGAACTCAGCCAGACGCATCGGCAGCTCACGGTAGCTCTTCAGGCCCTGGTTGAACACTTGCACGTGGCAAGGGCAGTTCATCGGCTTGATGGCGTAGTCGCGACTTTCCGACTCAGTGGTGAACATGTTGTCGGCGTAGTTGGCCCAGTGCCCGGATTTCTCCCACAGGCTGCGGTCAACGACTTGCGGCGTCTTGATCTCGAGATAGCCGTTGTCGCGCTGCACCTTGCGCATGTACTGCTCGAGTACCTGGTACAGCGTCCAGCCATTCGGGTGCCAGAACACCATGCCCGGCGCTTCTTCCTGAGTGTGAAACAGGCCCAGGCGCTTGCCGATCTTACGGTGATCGCGCTTTTCAGCTTCTTCGATACGCTGGATGTAAGCAGCCAGTTGCTTCTTGTCCGCCCACGCGGTGCCGTAAACGCGCTGCAATTGCTCGTTCTTGGCATCACCGCGCCAGTAGGCACCGGACAGCTTGGTCAGCTTGAAAGATTTCAGGAAGCGGGTGTTCGGCACGTGCGGACCGCGGCACATGTCGACGTATTCTTCGTGATAGTACAGGCCCATGGCCTGCTCGTTCGGCATGTCTTCGACCAGACGCAGCTTGTAGTCTTCGCCACGGGCCTTGAACACTTCGATCACTTCGGCACGCGGAGTGACTTTCTTGATGACGTCATATTCTGTATCGATCAGCTGTTGCATGCGCTGTTCGATGGCCGCCATGTCGTCCGGAGTAAAAGGACGCTCGAAGGCGATGTCGTAATAGAAGCCTTCGTCGATAACCGGCCCGATGACCATTTTTGCAGTCGGATACAACTGTTTGACCGCATGGCCGACCAGGTGGGCGCAAGAGTGGCGAATGATCTCCAGCCCCTCTTCATCCTTTGGCGTGATGATTTGCAGCGTCGCGTCGCTGTCGATGATGTCGCAGGCGTCGACCAGCTTGCCGTTGACCTTGCCGGCCACGGTGGCCTTGGCCAGACCTGCACCAATGGATGCGGCGACCTCGGCTACGGAAACCGGGTGATCGAATGAACGTTGACTGCCGTCGGGAAGAGTAATAGTTGGCATGGCGCCTCCTCTCCTAGTGGTGACCCCTACCAAAGGTCACGTGGGTTGGGATGAGCCAGTACAAGATCCGATCCAGGCCATTCAATGACGAACGCCTGCCTTACAGCGGCAGGAGCCTTGCGGCCAACCGGAAAACCGAACCAGAGTGACTGGGATTCAAATCAGAAAATTCGTGCACTGCCGCTACCGGGACTGAAGGTCATCCGGAGCCTGCGAACGCCCGAGCCAGGCATGCTAGCACAGATGAACGGTCACCGATGCACTCTGGTTTTTACCGAGAGGCAAATCGTCTGTTTTATGCCAGAGTGCTGAACTTGATCGGCCTTTGAGCCCTCAGATAACAAGACATTGACCCACAAGGAGCATCCTCGCATGCGTCTTAATACCCTGCTTGCTGCAGTCGTCCCCCTCGTTTTGCTGCTGCCGCTGAGCGCCCACGCTGACTGGCCAAAGGGCGAGCGTGAGAAATACATGGCTCAGTGCACCCAGGCGGCCACTCCGCAAATCGGTGCCGCTGCCGCAAAATCCCACTGCGCGTGCGGTGCCGATGCCATCAAGTCCTACCCGGCCAGCGACATTCAGGCATTGATGGACAACAAGGCCACGCCTGAACTGCAACAGAAAGCCTTGGGGCAAATTGCCAAATGCAAGGCCAATACCCCGGCGAAAAAATGATGAAACAGGCCTTTTCACTGCCCCCAGCACTGCTGAAAAGCATCTGAATCAGGCCTTTTCGTACGATTTATGCAGGTTTTACAGGTTTTTTTGTTGTCTTTATTTTTCGCTCGAGGCCTTATAAACCGGGGCCTCCAGCCGAAACAGGCAGTAAAGAAAACACGACTGATTGGCAAACAGCACGTCCGGGGGGCTACCAAAGCGAACATTTCGACTATGATACCCCGGTGTGCCCAGTTGGCCTGAGCAGCACAGTACTACTGAAAATATATGTTTCTTGGAGATACACCATGTCTAATCGCCAAACCGGCACCGTTAAATGGTTCAACGATGAAAAAGGCTTCGGCTTCATCACTCCTCAAGGTGGCGGTGACGACCTGTTCGTACACTTCAAAGCTATCGAAACTGACGGTTTCAAAAGCCTGAAAGAAGGCCAGACCGTTTCCTTCGTGGCTGAGAAAGGCCAAAAGGGTATGCAAGCTGCACAAGTTCGCCCAGAGTAATTTCCCGGCGCACTAAAAAAACCCCGTCCATGTGACGGGGTTTTTTATGGGTGAAACAAAAGCCCGAAGGCTCAGCCGCAGTTGACGCGGGTGATCACCAGGTTCTGATCGGTATTCAGGTTAAGGCGATCGGAACGGTACTCCAAAGTAATCATGTCATTAGGCTTGAGGAAGCGGGCGTTCTGCGCACCGGCTTTCTTGCGTGCCTGCTCCAACAGCTCCGGCGAAGCTTTCTTGCCGAGAGCGAACTCCGCTGCCGATGCTTCACAACGACCATGTCCGGCCTCAGTCGCCACGGGTTCCTTCTGCGACTCGCTGGAGGTCGTAGAGCAACCAGCCAACAGAGCAACGGCCATCAGTGCACCCAGTGACGCGAACTTCCAAGGCATTGAAGCCTCCTTATTTCAATTTTGAGCAGAAATCGTGCGACCGCCAATACGGCGTTTGGTTTCACGGTGAGTGCTATCGCCCTGCCCCACGATCGGAAAAACGCCGAGTGTGCCTGAGCAACACCTGAAGCATCACCCCGTAAAACGTCACTGAATATTAATGACGCTCAGTAGACATCAATGTAGTCGTAAGGCGGATTCGGCCAGTTGTCCTTGAGCGCATTAAAAATCTGCATGACCCAGACTTCGTCGCTGGCTGCGACATTTCCCACGTATCCCGAGCCTTTTGCCCAGGTCTCCAGACGAAACAGCAGGCCATCGATGTCCTGACCGCCAGTGACACCCGAAGAGATATAGGCAATCCCGCCCTTGGTCACGCGCAGTTGGGTGTGTTCGTCATCACTGGCCGACGCCAGCATCCGGCGGACAGCATCAAGGGTCAGGCCGTCGGGACTATTCAAATCGATCTGCACAGCGCAATCCTTGTTTTTTTTGCGGAAACGACCAAGTGTCGCATAGCCCTGCGCTCATGCCTAAGTCGCAGTGCCAAACGCTCGGCAAAGTGGTTAACTCAAAACTCCGATCCCGCGACCGAGCCTTGCCATGACCACCGTAAGCATTACCGCCGACATCAAGGCCACCTGGCCACAAGGGCACAGTTCTTACAGTCCGGGCAGTCCGGAGGAATTGGCATTGATCAGCATTGACTTGCTGGTGAAGACGCTGGGAACGCAAGGCGCGCAGTCATTCATCGCCCAGTTGTTCGAGAAGTATCCAGATGACTTCAAAGGAACATCGGACACCGAGAGGGAGTAAAAGCCCGCAAGCTGGCACCTGCGGGCATATGGCTTACTTCAGACGTTTGAGACGTTCGGTCAGCAGATCGAAGAAGCCCTGGGCATCGCCGTTCTCCACCCAGAAGGCGTTCTTCGGCGCCTTGAGGCCGTCATACCAGTCGACAATGGTCTGGCCGAAGGTCGGGCCTTCGCGGCTGTCGACCACCACATTTACCGACCGGCCAGTGAACAGCTCAGGCTTGAGCAGATAAGCCACGACGGTGGCGTCATGCACCGGGCCACCCGGAATGCCGTAGTGCTCCATATCGCCTTTGATGTACTCGTTGAGGATGTCGCCGACAATCTTGCTCGCATTGTTGTTCAGCGCCGCAATCTGCTTCAGGCGCGCATCGCTGGTCAGGATCTTGTGGGTCACGTCCAGCGGCAGGTAAGTCAGTTTCACGCCACTTTTGAGCACCACTTCCGCTGCTTGCGGATCGGCGTACAGGTTGAATTCGGCCACTGGCGTGATGTTGCCGCCATTGAAGTGGGCGCCACCCATGATCACCACTTCCTTGATCCCCTGAACGATCTCCGGCTCCTGGATCAGCGCCAGAGCCAGATTGGTCTGCGGGCCGAGCATCGCGATGGTGATGCTGTGCGGCTTGGCTTTTTTCAGGGTGTCGATCAGGTAGTTGACCGCATTGCCTTTGGCCAGGCCTTTTTTCGGCTCGTGCACGGTGACACCCGACAGGCCTTCCTTGCCATGGATGTTTTCGGCGTAGATCGGCGTGCGCATCAGCGGTTTCGGCGCGCCGGCGTACACCGGAATCTCTTCCCGCCCTGCCCACTCACGGGCCAACCGCGCATTGCGCGAAGTCTTGTCCAGACGCACATTGCCGGCCACGGTGGTCAACGCGCGAATGTTCAGTTCTTCCGGTGAGGCCAGGGCAAACAACAGGGCGACCACGTCGTCGGCGCCCGGATCGGTGTCGATGATCAGGTCGATTTTTTCCGCCGCCTGGGCGCCGGTCGCGGTTATTACGGACAAAAGCAGCAGACTCCGAATCAATTGATGCATTTTTTGAGCATAGCGGTGCATGGCGCATTCCTTGTGCAGATGAAATCAAAAGGGGCGAACCCTGTTTAGAACGTAACTCCAGACACCAGCACGATGTTGCAGTACGGCTGGCATTCGCCCGTACGAACAATCGCTCGTGCCTGTCGACTGAGTACTTTGAATTGCTCGTGACTGAGCAGGTCACGCCGCCCCAGTGAGCCTTCGTCATTCAGCTCGTCCAGCGTGGAAAGCGCGGTCGGTTGCTTGTCGAAAATCTCCTTGGCCAGTGCGTGGCTTTCCACCTGCATCTCGCTGAGCACGACTTTCAGGGTGCTGACGAAATCCGGAACGCCGTGCGTCAACGCCAGGTCGATCAACTCGACACCCGGCGGTACCGGCAGGCCGGCATCGCCGATCACGACCATGTCGCCGTGGCCGAGGGAAGCAATCAGCCGCGACAGGGCGACATTGAGCAAAGGAGTCTTTTTCATGCGGGTTTGAATGCCTGTACGTCGGAGGTAGTGGGAATGGACGGCTGGGCACCTGCCCGGGTAACCGACAGGGCCGCAGCGACCTGCCCGAAACGAATGGCCTCGGCCTCGGTTTTGCCGGCCGCCAGTGCCGCCGCAAATCCGCCGACAAAGGTATCCCCGGCGGCAGTGGTATCGACAGCCTTCACTTTGGGTGCAGGAAAATGCTGGTAACCCGTGCCGTTGGCGAACAATGAGCCTTGAGCCCCCAGCGTGATGATGACCTTGCCGGCGCCCAGTGAAATCAGGTGCGCAGCGGCTTTTTCAGCGCTCTCCAGCGAATCCACCGGCAAACCGCTTAGGGCGGCGGCCTCGCTCTCGTTGGGAATCAGGTAATCGATGGAGGCAAACCAGTCCGCCGGCAGCGGGCGACTGGCCGGCGCCGGGTTGAGGATGACCGTCTTGCCCAGTTCACGTCCGCGTTTCAACGCATGGCCTACCGTGGCATCGGGGATTTCCAGCTGGCAGATGATCACGTCGGCCGCTTGCAGCACGGCGTCGAACCGGTCGATGACCGCCGGAGTCATCGAACCATTGGCACCGGCCACGATGACAATCGCGTTCTGACTGTTGTCATCGACCACGATCAGCGCCACGCCACTGGAATCCTCCACCACGCTGACCGCCCGACAATCGATCTGCTCGGCCAGCAACGCGTCGCGCAACTGCACGCCATAGTCATCGTTGCCGACACAGCCGACCATCGACACCTTCGCACCCAGCCGCGCAGCAGCCACCGCCTGATTGGCACCCTTGCCACCGGACACGGTTGCGAAGGAATGGCCGATCAGCGTCTCACCACCCCGGGGCAAGCGCGGCGCCCGGGTGACCAGATCCATGTTCAGGCTGCCTATTACCACTACATTTGCGGACATACATCACTACTCTTCAATTCGTTTCAGCGGTATTCGGTGAACACGCCGGACAGCGGTGCAGTCGATTCGCGCAGGACAATACTCGGGGTCACGATCCGCTGATCCGTCGCCAGACCCGGCGTAGCAATTCTTCGCAACAAGACTTCCGCCGCCATCTCACCCAACTGAAGGATCGACTGGCCCACAGTCGTCAGCGCTGGATACACGTAACGACTCATCTGGATATCGTCGAAGCCGATCACCGACAGTTCGGCGGGCACGCGCACGTTGCGTTCCGCAGCGGCCCGCAACACACCTATGCCAATCATGTCGTTACCGGCGAAGATCGCGCTCGGAGGGTTACGTTCAAGCAGGATGGAAGCAGCGTTGTAACCACCAGTGCTGGTGAAGTCGCTTTCCAGCATGCGCGACGGGGACACTTCAACACCCGCCTCTTTCAGCGCTCGAGCAAAACCGGCCTGACGCATTTGCGCAACACTGGTGCTGGCCGGACCACCGATCGTGGCGATGTCGCGATGACCAAGCTCAAGCAGATGCCGCGTCGCGAGGTACGCGCCATATTCGTGATCGATGCGCACCAGGTCGGCGTCCACGCCTTCGAGTCCACGGTCGACGATCACCATCGGCGTCTTTACGCCCGCCAGTCCTTGCGCCAGACCGCTGTCGCCACCCGCCGAGGCAACGATCAAGCCGTCGATGCGCTTTTCCAGCAGGACCCGCAGGTAGCTGCGCTGCTTGTCCGGGTTGTCGTCGGAGTTGCAGAGAATCACGCAGTAGCCGTTACGCTCGCAGTAATCCTCGATCCCGCGCGCCAGTTCGGCGAAGTACGGGTTGAGGCTGTTGGGCACCAGCAAGCCAATGGTGGCGGTGGTTTTCGCTTTCAGCGAACGGGCCACCGCGCTCGGCACATAGTCGAGGCTCTTGATTGCCGCCTCGACCTTGAGCCGCACCTCTTCACTCACCGGTCGGGTCTTGTTTACTACATGGGACACGGTCGTGTAGGAAATTCCTGCAAGTGCCGCCACATCCTTGATCGTTGCCATTTATCAGCCCCGTCGGCTTGCGCGTTGACTGCGATAGGTGTCGAGCACCACGGCGATCACGATCACCGCACCGGTGATGATGCGCTTGGTCGGCTCGGTCGCGCCAATCTGCGCCAGACCCGCCGCCAGCACGGAGATGATCAACACACCGAAAAAGGTGCTGATCACCGAACCACGCCCCCCCATCAGGCTGGTGCCGCCGATCACCACGGCAGCGATGACTTGCAGCTCAAGGCCGGAACCAGCATTCGGGTCGGCCGCTTCCAGTCGGGAAATCTGGAACAGCGCTGCGATGCCGGCAAGCAGACCCATGAGGCTGAACACCAGGATCTTGTAGGGCTTTGGATTGATCCCCGCCAGACGCACCGCTTCTTCGTTGGTGCCAATGCCGATCAGGTAGCGACCGAACACGGTACGGGTCAAAACGGCCTGGGCAATGAAGATGACCAGCAAGGCAATGATGAACGACGGCGAAATACCGAAGGCGATCGGGTTCGACAGCCAGGCGAAGGAATCACCGATGTAGGCGGTACGCGAACCGGTCATCTGATAGGCCAGACCACGGGCCATCTCCAGCACACCCAGAGACACGATGAACGACGGAATTCGCCACGCCACGGTAATCGAGCCGGTAACCGTGCCGGCCAACGCGGCAACGGCCATACCCAACAAAGCAGCCGGCAATACGCTCCAGCCCCAGCCGAGGATTGCAACGCTGACAGTGGATGCTGCGAGCGCCAGTACCGAGCCTACCGACAGGTCGATCCCGCCGATGATCAGGACAAACGTCATGCCCACCGCCAGAACCATCAGGTCGGGAATCTGGTTGGCCAGGGTGCTGAAGGTGTTATACGACAGGAAATGGCTGCTCATGACCGAGAACAGCGCAATCATTGCCAGCAACGCGCCGGCCAGGCCCAGGTAAGTGCCGAGGCCGTAGAAATTGCCGCTGGATTTGCCTGCGGAAGATGCAGTTTTCATGGGAGGTCCCTAGGCGCTGCTTCGTTGAGCAACGCATCACGTTTCTGGTAGCCGGCGAACGCGGCGGCAAGCAAGTCATCCTGGGTCCAGCTGTCGCGCTCGAACGTGTCGATCAGGCGCCCTGCCGACAACACACCGATGCGGTCGCAGATCAGCATCAGCTCGCGCAAATCGCTGGACACCACGACCAGCGCCTTGCCCTGACGGGTCAGTTCGCCAAGCAAGGCATAAATATCGAACTTGGCGCCGACATCGATACCGCGAGTCGGCTCGTCGAACAGCAGCACCGAACAGTCGCGCTCGAGCCAGCGACCGATCACGACCTTTTGCTGGTTACCGCCGGACAGCTCGGACACCAACTGCGTCGGGCTGGAACTGCGGATGCGCATGGCATCGATCTGGCGCTGCGCGAGCTTTGTTTCATCGCCGTTGTTGACGAACCCGCCGCTGGAAATTTCCGGCATGTTGCCCAACGCAATGTTGGCACTGATCGACTGGCTCAGCAGCAGGCCTTCGCCCTTGCGATCCTCGGTGATCAAGGCGATGCCGTTGCGCACGGCGTCGACTGGCGAACGGATGCTCACCGTTTTTGCCGGCGAACCGAGTGCCACCGTGCCGCTGTCCGCGACATCGGCGCCGAAGATCAGCCGCAAAAGTTCGGTGCGCCCTGCCCCGATCAGACCCGAGATGCCAAAAATCTCACCGGCGCGAACCTCAAAGGACACGTCGCGCACCTTGTCGGAGCGGGTCAGGCCTTTGACCGTCAGGGCCGGCGCGCCGATATTACGAGCCCCGAGATCGATATGCTCGCCCAGCTCGCGACCGACCATCAGGGTGACCAGTTGCTCGCTGTTGTAATTGGCCATCGGCTCGACGCACACTAGGTTGCCGTCACGCAGCACGGCAATGCGCTGAGCGACCCGGGCCAGTTCTTCGAGGCGATGGGAGATGTAGATGATCGAGACGCCACGCGCCTGCAGCCGGGTGATCTGCTCAAAGAGCATCTCGACCTCACGGGCGGTCAGCATCGCGGTCGGTTCGTCGAGGATCAGCACGTGGCAATCGCCGATCAGGTTACGGGCGATTTCGACCATTTGCTGGTGACCGATACCCAGCTCGCCGACCAGTGTGTCCGGATCGATGGCATCGAGGCCGACTTGAGCCATGGCTTCGATCGCGGCCTTGCGCAGCTGCTTGCGGCTGATCCAGCCACCGTTGCTCGGCAGATTGTCGAGGAACAGGTTCTCGGCCACCGACAGCGTCGGCAGCAGATTGAGCTCTTGCATGACCATGCGCACACCCAGCTCTTCAGCCTGCGTGCGACTGCCGGGGCGATACTCCTTGCCCTGGAATTGCATCTGGCCGGTGGTGGGTGTGACCAGCCCGCCGATGATCTTCGACAGGGTGCTTTTGCCGGCACCGTTCTCACCGGTCAGCGCCAGCACTTCACCGCGCATCAACGTCAGGTCGATGCCGGTCAGAACCGGTTGCGCATAGGTCTTGCCGATACCGCTGACCGAGAGGACAGCGTTCGGAGCGGAAACTGACATAAAAATCTCCATGCGCTCGCCCGGACGGACGAGCGCCATTGTGTCGCCAGTGGACTTACTTGGTGACCAGCTCGACCGGCGTTTCGATCACACCGTTCGCACCACTGTCGACTTTCTCGCCCTTGATGATTTTCAGCGCGGTCTCGATGCCAAACACCGCTTGCTTCGCGGCGAACTGGTCAGCAGTCGCCAGAACACGGCCGTCCTTCAGCATGGGTTTGATGGCATTTATGTTGTCGTAACCGACAACCTTCACCTGACCGGCCTTGCCGGCAGCGCGCACGGCGGAAACGGCGCCCACGGCCATGCTGTCGTTACCGGCCAGCAGCGCCTTGACGTCCGGGTATTCGCTGAGAATCGAAGCGGCCACCTTGTTGCCCTTGTCGATTTCCCAGTCACCGGACTGCAGGGAGACAACCTTGATCTGTGCAGCCTCCATCGCATCCTTGAAGCCAGCGGTACGCTGCTGGGCGTTGGTCGTCGTGGAGACACCTTCAATGATGCCGACTTCGTCACCGGCCTTCAGTTGCTTGGCCAGGTACTCACCCACCAGACGCGCGCCTTTGCGGTTGTCCGGGCCTACGAACGGAACGCTGATGTTCTTGCTTTTGATCACAGCCGGATCGAGTTGGTTATCGATGTTGATCACGGTGATACCGGCATCGACCGCCTTCTTGATCACTGGCACCATCGCCTTGGAATCAGACGGTGCGATGACCAGTGCGTTGACCTTCGCCAGAATCATCTGCTCGACGATGCGCGTCTGCCCCGCCGTGTCGGTTTCGTCCTTGATGCCGTTGGAGATCAGGTCGAAATCGGCGGAATGTTCTTTCTGGTAGGCCTTGGCGCCATCTTCCATGGTCAGGAAGAACTCGTTGGCCAGGGATTTCATGACCAGGGCGACTTTTGGTTTTTCAGGGGATTCGGCGAAAGCCGAAGAGACAGGCAGTGCGGCGGATGCGGCAGCCAGCATGGCGACAGCAAGAAGACGTCCAGCGAATGGCAGCTTCATGGGTTCACTCCGATCTTATGATTATTGTGAGCAACGCTTGCACTGGCGTAAGCTCGCTGCACCCCACGACAATTCAATCTATCGCGAAGGCCGCGCAAACGTTTGCGTAGACCGAACTATGCGAATCCTGCCGACATTTGTCAACGACTGAAGATCTGCTTTTTTTGTAGGGCGAATAACCGTCATCGCCCCTTTTCCTACGCGGTCGTGTTGATCACACCGCCGCTGCCAGAACCCTTGGCCATCTCACGAACCAGGTTGCCGGCCACTTCCATGAGGGCTGCGTTGGTGTCTGCGATCTGCCCCTGAATCGACATCACAACAGTCGTCTTGGCTTCTTCGGTCGGATAACTCGCTGCCTGCGCGGCAGCCAATTGCTGCTGCTGCTCCTGCAATTGCTGCTGCAATTCCTTCATGCGCTTGAGCAGTATTTTTATCGTGATGCTTTGATTGCCACTGCTCTCGGCCGGCGCCTCTTCCTGCACGGGGCCGCCACCGGTTCTGACTTCCTTGGTTTCGCCCGCGTCTTTACCCAGCGCCTCGGCCGATGCTTGCTCGTTCGCCTCGCTCAGGGCATTGATCGTCGCGGCCGTTTTTCCGCCGATAGTGACCGCGCCGGGATTTGGCAAACCGATAGTCAATGACATTTGAACTCCTGAAAAATTGGATCCCTATCAAGGCGCATCGGCCAGCGCGCCGTTTTCTTTAGCAGAGATCTGGAAAGCGGCCAGTTCAGTTTACGGACGAGGTGCGTAGTCCTTTTCGGTGAGCCGAACGAGAAAACATCCCGTGTTCGGAAACCCGGATGAGCGAGGGAAGCTCACAGCCACTCTTCGAATAAATCTTGATTTAAATCATAAGGTTAAACATTTCTCTCAAGCACAGTACGACTGGTACAGATCCTGCTCCCTCCCTGCACCCCTGGCATTCAGATCGGCCCGGGGCGCATCTAGATGAACCTGCATCAGCACCGTCTCACTACTAGAGAGAAAAATAATGACATCTGCTTTGAAGAGTTTCGTTCCGGGCGCTTTGGCCCTCCTCCTGCTCCTGCCAACCGCCCTCCAGGCAAAAGAAGCTGAAACCCAGGCCAAACTGGCCAACGTGGTGGTCTTGGCCACCGGCGGCACCATTGCTGGCGCGGGCGCCAGCGCTGCCAACAGCGCGACCTATCAGGCCGCGAAAGTGGGCATCGAGCAATTGATCGCCGGCATTCCCGAGCTGAGCACGCTGGCCAATGTGCGTGGCGAACAGGTCATGCAAATCGCCTCGGAAAGCATCACCAACGAAAACCTCCTGCAACTGGGTCGTCGTGTTTCCGAACTGGCCGACAGCAAAGACGTCGATGGCATCGTCATTACCCACGGCACCGACACCCTGGAAGAGACCGCGTACTTCCTGAACCTGGTGGAAAAAACCGACAAGCCGATCATCGTCGTCGGCTCCATGCGCCCGGGCACCGCCATGTCGGCGGACGGCATGCTGAACCTGTACAACGCCGTGGCCGTCGCCAGCAGCAAAGAAGCTCGCGGCAAAGGCGTACTGGTCACCCTGAACGATGAAATCCAGTCGGGTCGCGATGTCAGCAAGATGATCAACATCAAGACCGAAGCCTTCAAAAGCGCCTGGGGCCCGCTCGGCATGGTGGTAGAAGGCAAATCCTACTGGTTCCGCCTGCCAGCCAAGCGCCACACCATGGATTCGGAGTTCGACATCAAAAACATCAAGAGCCTTCCTGATGTAGAAATCGCCTATTCCTACGGCAATGTCAGCGACACGGCCTACAAGGCCCTCGCCCAGTCCGGCGCCAAGGCGATCATCCATGCCGGTACCGGCAACGGTTCTGTTTCCTCCCGCGTGGTTCCGACCCTGCAAGCGCTGCGCAAGGACGGCGTGCAGATCATTCGCTCGTCTCACGTCAATGCCGGTGGTTTTGTCCTGCGCAACGCCGAACAGCCTGACGACAAATACGACTGGGTGGTTGCTCACGACTTGAACCCACAGAAAGCCCGCATCCTGGCCATGGTCGCGTTGACCAAGACTAACGACAGCAAAGAGCTGCAACGGATGTTCTGGGAATACTGATTTGACCTCGCCTGATCTTTTCCTGATCGGGCACTGACTTCACCCTTCGTCAACTTGACGAAGGGTGAAGCTTGCGCCTCCTCCAAAGAAAAATTTCACCTGAGTGACATCAAAACCGGAAAACCGCTGTCAGAGGATTTTCTTGAATTTTAAGCAGTTGCGAAAATGCCTACAGTTAAATACTGTATGCACGTACAGCTTAATAAGGATAACCTCGTGGCCACTTCCCCTGATGCTCCTGACGCTTACGAACGCATGGGCATGCGCGTTCAAAAAATCATCAACTCCCCCACCGCACAAAAAGCCAAAGCCGCACTGATCTTCCGCCTTCCGGACGAGCCGGTGGATGACTGGGAGCGCTTGCTGGAAGAGATCGACGAGAACGACAACGTCACCCTCGCCTACCGCGACGATGGCGGCGTACAGATTTTCTGGGTTGTGCCGAAGGAAGATTGATTCAATGATTCTGCGTTTTGCTGCTGTACTGTTGCTTTTCATTTCCCTGGGTGCGCACGCCGGCGCACCGCGTACATTCACCGAGGCCAAGAAGGTCGCCTGGAAGCTGTACGCACCACAATCCACCGAGTTCTATTGCGGGTGCAAATACACCGGCAACAAGGTCGATCTAGCCGCGTGCGGCTATGTCCCACGCAAGAACGCCAAGCGGGCGTCCCGCATCGAATGGGAGCACATCGTTCCCGCGTGGCAGTTCGGCCATCAGCGTCAATGCTGGCAGGAAGGCGGTCGCAAGAATTGCACCCGCTACGACCCGAGTTATCAGAAAGCCGAAGCCGACCTTCACAACCTGGTGCCGAGCATCGGCGAGGTGAATGGCGACCGCAGCAATTTCAGCTACGGCTGGCTGCCGGTCGAAAAGGGTCAGTACGGCTCCTGCCTGACTCAAGTCGACTTCAAGGCGAAGAAGGTCATGCCCCGCCCTTCGATCCGCGGCATGATCGCCCGCACCTACTTTTACATGAGCAAACAATACGGCTTGCGCTTGTCGAAGCAGGATCGGCAACTGTACGAAGCCTGGGACAAGACTTATCCGGTGCAAGACTGGGAACGTCAGCGTAACCAGAGCGTGGCGTGCGTGATGGGACGCGGCAACGAATTTGTCGGCCCGGTGAACCTGAAAGCCTGCGGTTGATATCCTGATCAAAAGAAAAGGCCTTGAGCGACAAACTCAAGGCCTTTTTTGTGCTCAGCCGCCGGACTTGTTGTAACGCCAGTAGCCCATCAGATTGAGCGACTCGCGCGGGATGCCACGCTCCTTGATCAAGTACTTGCGCAGACTCATGACAGCGGTGGATTCTCCAGCGATCCAGCCATAGAATCCCTCGCTGGCCGTTTCGGCGATCTCCCACAGAATCTCTTCTTCAATGTCGACATCCGCCAGCTCGACCGCCTGCCCCGCCGGCGATGCATCGACAGGCAACGTCGCCTGCCGCACGGCTTCCACCATCAACGTGCCGGCAGCTGCGTGATCGCGGATCAGCCATTGCACCGAAAGCCCGGGCCAGTCAGGAACCGCCAATATGTCTTCACGACTGTCGACCTCAAAAAACGCCTGAGCCTGCGGCGGTTCAGCCAGTGCCGCCAGTTCTTCCAGAATTCCCATGGCGGCCGGCAACGCTGTGGCATCGGCGACCAGAAGAAGTTGCTTGAGCGTTTGCGGAGGTTTCCATTCAAATCCCCCCGCCTCTTGTGCAGAGAATCGGCTGTCGGGCGCCAGAATCTGCATCGACTCGCCAGGTTGCGCTCGCAACGCCCAACGGGAGGCGGGGCCGGTTTCGCCATGCAGGACAAAATCGATATCGACTTCACCTGACTCTGCGCGCAAATGACGGATGGTGTAGGTGCGCATCGCCGGGCGACGATCGATCAGCATCGAGCGGAAACGGGCGTACCACCCCTCGCCCTGAGAAAGCTTGGCGGGTGAGCCGTCTGCGGCAGGAAAAAACAGCTTCACTCGCTGATCCGGCGCCCAGGTCGCCATCTCGGTGACCGTGGGGCTTGAGAGCGTGATCCGCATGAGATGCGGGCTCAACTGCTGCTTGTGACGCAAAACGACGTCGAACAATTTGTAAGGATTGGCGGAGGCCATGCGGAGCTCCTTCTGGCTATCTTCAGTGACTCCTTGAAAAACGAATCACGCGGGACACCCTTTAGTCAGCTCCGCCGAATGGATCCTTATTGTGTCGCCGTGCGCTCGATCACCAGCGTTTCGATGTTCTGCTTCTTCGCCTTGACCAGCGCCGCATTCACATCCGCCTGACGCGCCTCGGCGTCAGCCTTCGAATTGAAAGGGCCGAGCAGGATCCGGGTCTTGCCGCTGGCGTCCTTGATGACACTGGCCACAAAACCATGCTCGATCAGCCAGCCGCTGAGGTCGCTGACGGCCTGAGGGGTTTCACCGCGCACTTCCAGATCCCACTGCGGGCCCACCGCAGCAGGCGCCGTTACCACCGCCGGTTTCGGCTTTTGCGCATCCACGCTCTTGCCTTCGCCACATCCTGCCAATGCCAGTGCCGCGACTACCCAGACCAATTTGCGCACAACGCTTCCCTCTGAATTCTCAAAGCGGCGATCTTAACATTCGAGAATACTTTCCGAGCCCCGCAAATTGCGGCATAAAACTACGAGATTGATGCCGACGGCCCCTGTATAGTTACGCGCTGGGAATTAATGCCGCTGCTGCGCGTCAGAAAGAGGCACCCAAACTGTAAGACTTCGCACTAATCTATACGTACCACCGACCTCTGCACTGTCTGAATCAGGTGCCCTACAAAGCAATCAAGGAGAAGACCATGCTGATACTCACCCGCAAAGTCGGTGAAAGCATAAACATTGGTGATGACATCACGATCACCATTCTCGGCGTCAGCGGCCAGCAAGTTCGAATCGGCATCAATGCTCCGAAGAACGTTGCAGTGCATCGTGAAGAAATCTACCAGCGCATCCAGGCTGGCCTGACCGCACCGGACAAGCCACAAACGCCCTGAGCCCTATCGCAGTCAGTAGCCAGTTCGTTTGCCTGCGCGCAATGACTGGCTAAAGATTCAAGCGCCGTATTGCCATTCCCCCACCTCCCTGGTGACGGCGCGTGCCACGCCCCTTCCTGCCTCAACCCTTCTCGCAACCGATACTAACCGTCATTCAACGGGCTGGCTGTCGGACGTTTCCGAATAGCGGCCGGGAATCTCGCCCGCCTAGCCGAATGTAACGCCACGCGCCATCCCGGTGGCCGCCACGACCATCAATATCAACAGCAGCGCTTCGGCATGACTGATCCGCGCGAATACCTTCGCACGTCCTGTATCAGGAGCAGCGCCACGCGCCTTGGCCATGCGCCACTTGATCAGGGTGATCATCGGCACGAGCTCCAGAAGCAGAATCAACACAAACAGCGTCATCTTCAGATGAAACAGTGGCTGATGCAGGTAATAGTCGGTTCCCTTCTCATAGCCTCCGAAGGCGCGCATGCCGCCGGTGATGAGCAAGACCAGCGCCGAAAGCCCCCAAAGATTGTCGGCAAGCAATACGCGCCCGACCTCACCGGAGCCGGACGCCAGGCGGCTGAAGGCCGTTCCGCGCGTCAACACCGCCCAGAAGCCTATGGCAAACGCCAGTAAATGAATCGCTGCAAGAAACCAATGAACCAGCATCGATGAACTCCTGTCCGGCAGAGTTGAAATCAGCCAAACAGTAGTAGTCGAAAAAATGTGGGGTTGCCTGCCACCCTTCCCGTAAAACAGAAGCGGGCGAGACGAGAGAGTGGGCAGAGGTGCGGGAAAGGCAAATCGCGGGCAAAAAAAATCCCAAGCAGCTGATGGAAGCTTGGGATTTAAAAATGCATAAACCGTGGTGGTGAACGCGGGGCGGATATTACTGATTTTTCCAGTATGTAACAACGTATTTTTGATAACCGGATGGTTAATAAAATCCGTAACCCCTTAAATATCCACACTATTTAAAAGGTCGCTCGCGACGGTCGGCGACGAATGGATCAAAATCCATCACGATCAATACGCGCCTGGCTCAAGAATTTTACAAAAATGAGCTCAGGATCCCCCGGATCAAGATTCTCCACCATGCCGCTGTGCTGATATCCAAGATTGGTCAGCATCTGTCGCATCGGCGAGTTGGACGTATTGGTCGACGTGAAGATCTTTTCTGCACCGGCATGCTGCTCCAGACCGCTCACGATCTGCCGTCCCACGCCGGAACGCCTGTTCGCACTGGAAACGACCACGAGAGGTATGAACCACTCTCCAAAAAAGCTTCGATCCAGACATCCGTAGCCGAGGGGAGCGCCAGGATCGTCCGCCTCGCAGACAACCCAGCACGCCTCTGCCCTAACGGCCCTCGTGATGTACTCGCGACGGCAGCTATCTTTTTCAGCGACAGGATCAATCTTCAACAGGCTTTCGATATCGCCTGGACCGGCGCGCCTGAATTGGCGCCTCATGAATACACCCCTGCAAATGTACCGAAGTGTAGCTGCGGTCGACCAAACCGAAATTTTGCAAAGGTTCTGAAATCGCAGACAACAAAAAAGGGCTCACCTTTCGGTGAGCCCTTCCAGACCGCCCAGCAGAGCGGATTTTGTTTGGTAGGCGCGATTGGACTCGAACCAACGACCCCCACCATGTCAAGGTGGTGCTCTAACCAACTGAGCTACGTGCCTGCTGTGAGGCGGCATTCTACGGAATTCCGGAGGGGTGTCAACACCTTTTTTTCACCTAACCCTATGAATATGCAAAATATTTAATTTCGACCCGACGCAAGAAGATTTCCCGGTGGCTGGCGGAGGTTTTTCAACTGGGGTAGGATCGCTGCACTCGTAAAATATATTAAACAGAGGCTGCAGGATGGCGAACACCCCTTACCCAGAGTCTTATTACGCTGCGTCGGCCAACGCCGTACCACCACGCCCTGCCCTTCAGGATGACGTGGAGACGGATGTCTGTGTGATCGGCGCTGGTTATACGGGACTTTCCTCGGCCCTGTTCCTGCTGGAGAACGGTTTTCGCGTGACCGTGCTGGAAGCCGCCAAGGTCGGCTTCGGCGCTTCGGGGCGCAATGGCGGGCAGATCGTCAACAGCTACAGCCGTGACATCGACGTGATCGAACGCAGCGTCGGCCCGAAACAGGCGCAACTGCTCGGACAGATGGCGTTCGAGGGCGGCCGGATCATTCGTGAGCGCGTCAGCAAGTACAACATTCAGTGCGACTTGAAAGACGGCGGTGTATTCGCTGCCATTACTGCCAGGCAGATGGGTCACCTGGAATCGCAGAAGCGCCTGTGGGAGCGCTTCGGCCATACCCAACTGGAACTGCTCGATCAACGCCGCATCCGCGAAGTGGTCGCCTGCGATCAATACGTCGGCGGCATGCTCGACATGAGCGGCGGCCACATCCACCCGCTCAACCTGGCGCTGGGCGAAGCCGCCGCCGTGGAATCCCTGGGCGGCACCATCTATGAACAGTCACCGGCGGTGCGCATCGAACGCGGCGCCAACCCGGTCGTGCATACGCCGCAGGGCAAGGTCAGGGCCAAATTCATCATCGTTGCCGGCAACGCCTATCTCGGCAATCTGGTGCCAGAACTGGCGGCCAAATCGATGCCATGCGGCACACAGGTCATCACCACCGAGCCACTGGGCGATGAGCTGGCGAAATCCCTGCTGCCGCAGGACTACTGCGTCGAAGACTGCAATTACCTGCTCGACTACTACCGCCTCACTGGCGACAAGCGTCTGATCTTCGGCGGCGGCGTGGTGTATGGCGCGCGGGATCCGGCAAACATCGAAGCAATCATCCGCCCGAAAATGCTCAAGGCCTTCCCGCAACTCAAGGATGTGAAAATCGACTACGCCTGGACCGGCAATTTCCTGCTGACCCTGTCGCGCCTGCCTCAGGTCGGACGCCTGGGCGACAACATCTATTACTCCCAGGGCTGCAGCGGCCACGGCGTGACTTACACGCATCTGGCCGGCAAGGTATTGGCCGAGGCACTGCGCGGACAAGCCGAGCGCTTCGATGCGTTTGCCGACCTGCCGCACTACCCGTTCCCTGGCGGGCAACTGCTGCGCACACCGTTTGCCGCGCTCGGCGCGTGGTACTACGGACTGCGCGACAAGCTCGGTTTCTGATGAGCGAAAAAAAGGGCCGCTGAAAAGCGGCCCTTTTTACATCCAGCATCAATCACAACTGATCCCGCGCAATCCCGCTGCGAATCCGCAGGATATCCGCGAGCACTGCCAAAGCAATTTCCGACGGTGTCTTGCTGCCCAGGTTAAGGCCGATCGGTGCATGAATCCGCGCCAGCTCGCTCTCCCCCAGACCACCAATCCGACGCAAACGCTCGAAGCGCTTCTGTGACGTCTGTAACGACCCCATCACGCCGATGTAGAACGCCTCGGTGCGCACGGCTTCCATCATCGCCAGATCGTCGATACGCGGATCGTGGGTCAACGCCACCACCGCCGTATCACGGTGGCAACCGCCATCGGCGATAAACACCGACGGCAATTGCCGGCGGATCTCCACGCCATTGAGCACCACGCCTTCCAGCACCTCATCGCGCGGGTCGCAGAGAATGACTTCGAAGCCGAGACCGACCGCGAATTCCGCACAGGCCTGCGCCACGCTGGAATACCCCGCCAGCAACAAACGTTGGGCGGCGCCGATGCGAATCCGTACCCGGTCGATCTCACGCTCGATCCGGGCACCTTGTTCGCGATCGGCAAACAGGCTGCGCGCTCCGGTGGTCAGATCGACCTCGCGAATCAACCGGCGCTGCCCCAGCAACGCCGATTCGAGTTCACGCAGGTGCGCCTGCACATCGCAGCCGGCGTCAAATTTCTCTACCAGCACATCGAGAATGCCGCCGCACGGCAGGCTGACCCGCGAACGCGGATCATCACCTTCGCCATAACGCACCACGTTGATCGCATCGAGAAACGCACCTTCGGCGACACGCTCGAGAAAGTCTTCCTCGACGCAACCACCGGACAGCGACCCGATCCACTGCCCGCCATCGTTCACCGCCAGCAGCGAACCCGGCGCGCGCGGCGCCGAGCCGTAGGTGGTCAGCACGGTGCAGAGCCAGATGCGCTGCCCCGCCGTCGACCACTCCAATGCCCGCCGAACCACTTGCAGATCGAGATGCTGCATGATCAGTGCGCCTTGTGCTCGATGGACGGGGCATCAGCCTGAAGCTTCTGCACATCGCCGACCGCCAGCTCGGCCGACTGACCACCCCAACCCTGACGCAGGTAGTTCAGCAGATCGGTCAGTTGTTCGGCACTGAGCTTGTCGGCAAAACCCGGCATCGGCTGCATGTGTTCGAACCCGGCGAATTTCTGTTCGCCGATGCCATCCTCGATCACTCGCAACAGGTTGCGCGGGTCTTCCAGACGCAGCGTGGTGTTGCCACGCATGGCCACCGCAATGTGCGGCTTACCCTCGCCACCGGCCGCGTGACAACCGGCGCAGACGTTCAAGTATTCCTGACGGCCGCGTTGAGCGCTGGCACTGAGTTTTTCCACCGGCACTTCGGTCAGCTCTTTCGCCGCCGGAGGCTTGTCGCCCAGCAGGAAAGTCGCCATCGCCGCCAGATCCGGATCATTCAGGCCCTGGGTGCTGTTGTGGAACACCGGGAACATCTCGTTGAACATCGTGCCCTGGGCGCTCATGCCGTGCTTGAGGAACGTGCTCAGGTCCTGATGATTCCAGCCGCGCGCCGCCAGATCCGTCGCCAGCAGGCTCGGCGCCAGATAGCCGTTGAGGATGCCGCCGGTCAGGCGTTTGTCCAACTGCATCGCGCCCGGCAGGCCGCGTGGCGTATGGCATTCGCCGCAATGGCCGAGCACTTCGACCATGTACTGGCCGCGTTTCCAGGCCTCGCTTTTGCCTTCGGCAGATTCGAGCTTCAAGGCTTTGCCGTACATCATGTTCCAGCCGATCAGGCCCGGACGCACGTTGAACGGAAAGCTCAGGCTCGTCACCGGCGCGGCACGCTCGATTGGCTCGATGGTTTTCAGATACGCGTGAATCGCATCCGAATCCGCACGCGGCATCAAGTGATACGAGGTGTACGGCATCGCCGGATAGAGGTTCGCGCCGTCACGACGCTTGCCTTCAGTCAGCGCAGCGAAAAACTCGTCGTCGTTGTACAAACCGATGCCGTGCTCTTTGCTTGGAGTGATGTTGGTGCCATAGATCGTGCCGAACGGCGACACGATCGGCAGGCCGCCGGCAAACGGCGCGCCGCCTGGTGCCGTGTGGCACGCCATGCAGTCAGCCGCGCGGGCGAGGTATTCGCCGCGCTTGACCTGATCATCCGCGTGCACCGCCAACACAGGCGCAGCCAGCCCGACCGCCAGGGTCAGGCGGGTCAGTAATTGCTTCATGCTTAGCCCTCCTTGACCAGGCCGAGATCGGTCAGCACGTTGCGGGTGGCGTTGTAGTAACGCACGTACCCGGTACAACGGCAGACGTGATGGCCGAGGCTGTCCTCGATGACTTGCTCCAGTTTGCTTTTGACGATTGGCTGGCGTTGCAGCTTTTCCACCAGCACGGTCGCGGCGTTGACGAAGCCCGGCGCGCAGTAGCTGCACTGGAAGGCGAATTCGTCGACGAAACGCTGCTGGATCGGGTTCAGCTCGGTGACCTGGCCTTGCTCGTCACGCTTGGCGTGGCCTTCGATGGTGCGGACATTCTTGCCCTCGAAGTAATGCGCGCCAGTGATGCAGGTGCGCACTTCTTCGCTGGTGCCGTCCGGGTTGTCGACGATCACCACACATGCGTGGCAGATGCCTTGGCCGCAGCCCAGGCGCGAGCCCGTGAGGTTCTTGTATTCGTGCAGGTAATCGATCATCGGCAGGTCATCAGGGATGTCCACCGGACCGACGGATTGACCGTTGAGGGTCAGTTGAAGCGGACGGTTAGCCATTGAGGGCCTCCTTGATGCGCGCAGCAGTGATTGGCAGATCGCGAACACGTTTACCGATGGCGTGGGCCACGGCGTTACCGATGGCACCGACCACCGGGATCATCACCACTTCGGCGATGCCTTTGGACGGGTCGCTTGGGGACAGCGGCGGCAGGATTTCCGACGTCTGTTTCCACACCGCCACATGCCGCGCCATCGGCAGGCGATAACGGTTGAAGTTCCAGTCACCCTCCCCCGGCCCGCCTTCGTACAGCGGCATCTCTTCCATCAAGGCGTGACCGATGCCCATGGCGATTCCGCCTTCGAGCTGGCCACGAACCAGTTCTTCGACCAGCACCCGGCCGCATTCCAGCCACGAGTGATGGTTGAGCACTTCGACTTCTGCCGAACCTTTGTTGACCTTCAACTCGACCAGCGTTGCGACCGGGCTGTAGTAAGTCACGGCGGCGTTGTTCAACTGAACTACCGGATAGGCGATATTCTGCCGATCCAGCAGGTGGAAACCGGCGCTGGTCATCTGCGCTTTCTTCGCCTTAGGGGCGCCGTCACCGTACTTCACCGCCAGACCGTCGAGCGGCAGACGCTCGCGCACGCCGTCGATGCTGTATTCGGCTTCGGCCCAGCTCCAGCGGTTAAAACCGTGAACCGTGGCGCCAGTGACCAGACCGCGGTCGTGAGCACGCTTGGCCAGCTCTTCGAAGGTCAGTGGCTGCATGCCATTGGCGGTCAGTTTGCCGTCGACCCAATGCGCATCTTCGCGACGCACCACGTAAGGGTTGGCCTGGCCGCCGTAAGGGCCCTGACGCCAGATCTCCAGCGCCGCCGGCCACAGACCGTGGTTGAACAACACGCGCGCCGCTTCACGGGTGGCGTGGCTGAAGTAATAGGCGGAGTTGGTCGCGGACGAGGCCGATGCCAGCTTGCCGACCCAGCGTGGGTTGCGCAGGAAGTTGTCCTGCTCGGCCTGGCTCATGATGTAAGGGTTGCCGGCGGTCACCAGCTGCATCTCATCCCACTCGGTTTCGCCGGTCTTCACGTCGTGAGCCGCGCTGCCGAGGAAATCAGCCACCACCAACGCTTGCGAGGTGGACATGCCGGTGCCGATCTCGATGCCGATGTGACGCAGGGAGATGCGCCCGTCAGCGGTGAACTCGATGCTGGCCATCGGCGCTTCGGAACCGGTGCCGAAGTCTTTCTGGCAAATGGCGAAACCCACGCCATACCAGTTGTCCGGGTCTGCTGCTTCGCGCTGCTTCTTGATCGCGTCGCGGTTTTTCCACACTTCGTGCAGCGAAGCCTTGTCGAGAATCTCGTGCAGGCGCAACGCACCGGCCGGGATCGCGCCCTGGGTGTTTTTCATCCCCGAGCGCAGCGCGTTCTTGCGGCGCAGATCGATGGCATCGACACCAAGGCGATCGGCGATTTCGTCGACCATCATCTCGGTGGATGCCATGCTCTGCAGCGTGCCGTAGCCGCGCATCGAACCCGCTTCAACGGCGCGGGAATGGTAAGCGGTGACCTGCAGGTCGTTCTGCGGCATGTAGTAGATCGACTGCGCCGCAGTAGCGCCAACGGCGGCCACCGACGGGCTGTAGTTGATCCGACCGCCACCGTCGACGCTCATCTCGGCACGGAAAATCTTGAAGCTGTGATCGGTCTTGTCCACCGCCAACTGATAGCGGATGTCGAACGGGTGGCGCTTGATGCCGCTCTGAAATTGCTCGTAACGGTCGTTGGCCAGGCGAATCGGCACACCTGCGCCGTACAACGCCGCCAGGGCCGCGTAGTAGACGAAAATATTGTGGTCCTTGGAACCGTAACCGACGGTATAACCCGGGTGCATGTTCAGGTTCGCCAGGCCGAAACGCGACGGCCCGATCATCTTCGCGGTCTCGGTGGCGGTTTCCAGCGGGCACTGAGTGGCGACGACGAAATGCAGGGTCTTGGTCGCCGGGTCGTACCAGCCGTTGCCGTTGTCCGGCTCCATCGCAGCAGGTTCGATCGACGGAGTTTTGTAGCGCTCGTCGAACACCAGCCAGTTGTCCGGCGGGGTGTCGATCTCTTTTTTCATGCGGTCGGCGTAGAACAGGCCGCGTTCGGTCAGGTTGCCGTGCAGGTTCGGTTGGGAATTCCACACCGGACGACGGTTCTTCAGCATCGGGAACAGGATCGAGTCCTTGAGGCTGGCGAACTCGTCTTCGTCCGCCGACGTCGGGCCACCGACGCGCACGTAGCGGAAGCTGCCATAGGGATCGCCTTCGTAGAACGGAACTTGCGCACCGTAACGAATCGCTTTGTCATTGAATTTGAGTTTGTTCTTGGCCTGACGGAAACGCTCGAAGTCGTTCCAGATCAGGATCGCGACCGGGTGGCCGATGAACATCGGCACTTTGCCTTCCGGCAGCAGAGGATCCGGTGCGTGCTCTTCAGGGAACACGATGCCGTCCTTGTCCAGGTCGGCGGCGGTAACGATACGATCAGGCTGCAGATCGGCGCCGAGCCACGACAGGTCGTAACCGTCGTAGATGCGGTCGGCCTTGATGGTTTTCAGCAACATGGCGTGGCCTTGCTGCTGGGGCCAGCCCGGCATGTCCTTGGAACGGATGTCGCGGGCAAACACTTTGCTGCCGCAGACCTTGGACAAGGCATCGTTACGCTGGCGCGCCTTGCCGTTGTTGCCGAGCCACTGCTCGGACGGCACAGTCACGCTGTTTTCCATCAAGGCAGCCAGCGCCTGACTGCTGAGCGGCGTGAGCGTAACGCTCACACCCGCCACCAGCCCGCCCTGAAGGAACGAGCGCCGGGATATTTCACGGTTGGACATGGATCATCCTCTGGGCGGTTATGGATCCGCCCTTCTGGTTATCTACTGGGAATCTCGAGTCTTGCAGAAGCCCTTTTTGGCTAAACAAAGGGCATGATGACAGTGCAAAGCTGACCGAAAGGTTAACTTTAAAGGTTTCTGCGCTCGCAGCAAACAACCAGTTACAAAAATTTGACCAAAGAATCAAAAATCAATGCGGCATCGCATCGCAGCGACCCATGGACGCAGGGGAGATTGCCGGGCGGCATCGAACGAGCCACGACTGACGATCATCGCTGGATTTCAGAGGAGGAATGTGGGGAAGGTCAAATTTCAGACACAAAAAACCCCGGTCTTTCGACCAGGGTCTTTGCTATCGATGCCGAATCAACCAGAGGTTGCTTTCGGTGTTTCAAGGCGTTCAGTGGTCCTTGAAACAGATATGGCGCAGCGGACGGGACTCGAACCCGCGACCCCCGGCGTGACAGGCCGGTATTCTAACCGACTGAACTACCGCTGCGTATCGCTTTGAGCTGACGCTCAAGTAACTCGTTTGACTGAAAGCTTCGGTGCTTTTCAATCGCGAACCAAACAGTGTCTGACTCGTTAAATATGGCGCAGCGGACGGGACTCGAACCCGCGACCCCCGGCGTGACAGGCCGGTATTCTAACCGACTGAACTACCGCTGCGCGTCGGTGCAGGCACTTTCAGCCTACGTTCTTGCTTACGCAAGTATCTCGGGAGTGGTGGGTGATGACGGGATCGAACCGCCGACATTCTGCTTGTAAGGCAGACGCTCTCCCAGCTGAGCTAATCACCCGTTTGCATCTCCGAGGCCGCGAAATTTACGCAGGTAGCGAACCTAAGTCAATAGCAGGATTGAAGTTTTTCTAAAAAAGACGAAATTGCTTCATTCCGTATAAATCATCTTCTTGGTCATGCCGCCATCGACCACGAATTCCTGCCCCGTCACAAACCCTGCATTCTTCGACAGCAACCACGCCACCATCGCCGCCACATCCTCGACCGTCCCTACCCTGCCCGCAGGATGCTGGGCATGATCGGTATCGGTCAGCGGCTCCGCGCGCCGGGCGGATGGATCCCGCGCATCGATCCAGCCCGGACTGACCGCATTGACGCGAATCTCCGGCCCCAAGCTGATCGCTAGCGCGTGAGTCAACGCCAGCAAACCACCCTTGCTCGCCGCATAGGCTTCCGTATCAGGTTCCGACTGCGCCGCACGGGTCGAGGCCAGATTGACGATCGCCCCGTTGTGCGCACGCAGATACGGCGCGCAGTGCTTGGCCAGCAACATCGGCCCACCAAGGTTCACCGCCAGCACCCGATTCCAGTAAGCCAGATCGAGGCTTTCCAGCGTGATGTTGTGCGGATCGGCCACGGCGGCATTGCACACCAACGCATCCAGACGACCGAACTGTCCCAGCACCTCAGCGACACCCAACGCCACCTGGCTTTCGTCCGCAACGTCCATGGCGATGAACCAGGCGTTTTCGCCCAGCACTTTCGCCACTTTCGAACCCCGCGCACGGTCCAGATCCGTCAACACCACCTGCCAGCCTTCGCTGATCAGCCATGCCGCGATACCCAGACCGATCCCGCGCGCGGCACCCGTGACCAATGCAACGCGGCCATGGGTGCCAATCTTTGGCGTAGACAACTCGATCACAACGCCGCCAGACCGCGCGACAGGTCGGCTTGCAGGTCAGCCACGTCTTCCAGACCGACCGCAATGCGGATCAGGCTGTCACGAATACCTGCGGCCTCACGCTCCTGCGGCGCCAGACGGCCGTGAGACGTGGTGCTCGGGTGGGTGATGGTGGTTTTGCTGTCACCCAGGTTGGCGGTGATCGAGATCAAACGGGTCGCATCGATGAAGCGCCAGGCGCCCTCTTTGCCGCCCTTGACCTCAAAGCTCACCACGGCGCCGAAGCCCTTCTGCTGACGCTGAGCCAGCTCGTGCTGCGGATGGCTCTTGAGGCCGGCGTAATGCACCTTCTCGATACCGTCCTGCTGCTCCAGCCATTCGGCCAGTTGTTGGGCGTTGGCGCAGTGCGCCTTCATCCGCAGGTTCAGGGTTTCCAGACCCTTGAGGAAGATCCAGGCGTTGAACGGGCTCAGGGTCGGCCCGGCGGTACGCAGGAAACCGACGATTTCTTTCATCTGCTCGCTGCGACCGGCAACCACGCCGCCCATGCAACGGCCCTGGCCATCGATGAACTTGGTGGCAGAGTGCACGACGATGTCTGCGCCGAGTTTCAGCGGTTGCTGCAACGCTGGCGTGCAGAAGCAGTTGTCGACCACCAGCATCGCACCCTTGGCGTGCGCGATTTCCGACAGCGCGGTGATATCCACCAGCTCAGCCAACGGATTGGACGGCGACTCGACGAACAGCAATTTGGTGCTGGACTTGATCGCTGCATCCCAGGCCGACAGATCGGCCAGCGGCACGTAATCGACTTCCACGCCAAAACGCTTGAAGTACTTCTCGAACAGGCTGATGGTCGAGCCGAACACGCTGCGCGACACCAGCACATGGTCGCCGGCGCTGCACAGGCTCATCACCACCGCCATGATCGCGGCCATGCCGGTCGCCGTGGCCACCGCTTGCTCGGCGCTTTCCAGCGCGGCGATGCGCTCTTCGAAGGCGCGAACGGTCGGGTTGGTGTAACGCGAGTAAACGTTGCCCGGCACTTCCCCGGCAAACCGTGCAGCCGCGTCAGCGGCGGTACGGAACACGTAGCTGGAAGTGAAGAACATCGGATCACCGTGCTCGCCTTCCGGCGTACGGTGCTGACCGGCACGTACGGCCAGGGTATCGAACGCTACGCCTTCGAGGTCGCTGTCCAGCCGACCGGCATCCCATTCCTGACTCATGCTGTCACTCCTTGCCCTGTTCTCGATAAATAAAAGTCTTTTGCCAGATACAAAACCGGCCCCTAAGGGCCGGTTGAAACTCAGTTGTTGTACAGATCGATGATCGCACTGACCGCCTGGGTCTTGACCTTCGAGGCATCGTTGCGTGCCTGTTCGATCTTGTTCAGGTAAGCCTCGTCGACGTCGCCGGTGACGTACTTGCCGTCAAACACTGCGCAATCGAAGTTTTCGATCTTGATCTTGCCGCCACCGACCGCCTCGATCAAGTCAGGCAGGTCCTGATAGATCAGCCAGTCAGCGCCGATCAGGTCAGCGACATCCTGAGTCGAACGGTTGTGCGCGATCAGCTCGTGAGCGCTCGGCATATCGATGCCGTACACGTTCGGGAAGCGCACAGCCGGAGCCGCCGAGCAGAAGTAGACGTTTTTCGCGCCAGCTTCGCGGGCCATCTGGATGATCTGCTTGCAGGTGGTGCCGCGAACGATCGAGTCGTCCACCAGCATCACGTTCTTGCCGCGGAATTCCAGTTCGATGGCGTTGAGCTTCTGGCGTACCGATTTCTTGCGCGCGGCCTGGCCGGGCATGATGAAGGTACGGCCGATATAACGGTTCTTGACGAAACCTTCGCGGAATTTCACGCCCAGATGGTTGGCCAGCTCCAGCGCGGCAGTGCGGCTGGTGTCCGGAATCGGGATGACCACGTCGATGTCGTGCTCAGGACGCTCGCGCAGGATCTTCTCCGCCAGCTTCTCACCCATGCGCAGACGGGCCTTGTAGACCGACACGCCGTCGATGATCGAGTCCGGACGCGCCAGGTAGACGTGTTCGAAAATGCACGGGGTCAGGGACGGATTGGTCGCGCACTGACGGGTGTGCAGCTTGCCGTCTTCAGTGATGTAGACCGCTTCGCCCGGCGCCAGGTCGCGGATCAGGGTGAAACCGAGCACGTCAAGCGAAACGCTTTCGGAAGCGATCATGTACTCGACGCCTTCGTCGGTGTGACGCTGGCCGAACACGATCGGGCGGATGCCGTGCGGGTCACGGAAACCGACGATGCCGTAACCGGTCACCATCGCCACGACCGCGTAACCACCGACGCAACGGTTATGCACGTCGGTCACGGCGGCAAACACGTCTTCTTCGGTCGGTTGCAGCTTGCCGCGCTGGGCCAGCTCGTGAGCGAACACGTTCAGCAGCACTTCCGAGTCGGAACTGGTGTTGACGTGACGCAGATCGGATTCGTAGATCTCTTTGGCCAACTGTTCAACGTTGGTCAGGTTACCGTTGTGCGCCAGGGTGATGCCGTACGGCGAGTTGACGTAGAACGGCTGAGCCTCGGCCGAGGTCGAGCTGCCGGCAGTCGGGTAACGGACGTGGCCGATACCCATGTGGCCGACCAGGCGCTGCATGTGACGCTGTTGAAACACGTCACGCACCAGGCCATTGTCCTTGCGCAAGAACAACCGGCCATCATGGCTGGTCACGATACCGGCAGCGTCCTGGCCGCGGTGCTGGAGCACGGTTAGCGCGTCATACAGCGCCTGATTGACGTTCGACTTACCGACGATACCGACGATGCCACACATGCGACGCAACCCCTACTTAATGGATCTGAACTGAACAACACTCACTGAGGCGTTTTGGCCGACGGCAAGAGTTGCTCCTTGAACGGAATATCAGCGGGTACGCTGATTCCGCTGGCAAGCCACTGACTGCTCCACCCGAGAATCAGGTTCTTGGACCAGTCTGCGACCAATAGAAACTTTGGCACGAGCTGTGATTCTTTCCACCACCCGTCCTGCTGTACCGGCCCCAGGCTCAACAGCCCGACCGCCACAACCACAAGCAACACGCCACGCGCAGCGCCGAAGGCCATGCCGAGGAATCGATCGGTCCCGGACAACCCGGTGACGCGAACCAACTCGCCGATAAGATAATTGATCATTGCGCCCACGATCAGTGTGGCGACAAACATGATGGCACAGCCCGTGATCACACGAGCCGACGGTGTTTGAATGTATCCGGCGAGGTACTCGGACAGTGAACCACCGAACATCCAGGCAACGGCTCCTGCGATGATCCAGGTCACCAGCGACAATGCTTCTTTGACGAAGCCGCGGCTCAAACTGATCAAAGCGGAGATGGCGATGATTGCAACGATCGCCCAGTCAACCCAGGTAAATGGCACAGTGCAGCCTACAGACGGATAAGGCGGCGCATTTTAGCAGAGCGCAGGGCTGTCGGTAAGCTGCGAATGTCAGTGCATTTCAATCGGGGCGATAGATTTCAGCCACGCTCGGGCTGGAAGCGCACCACAAACCCCTTGAGGTTCTGCTGGCGGCTCAACAGATCGCGCAGACGATCGGCTTCGGCGCGCTCGATCAGCGGGCCGACGAACACCCGGTTCTTGCCATCGGCGGAACGGATGTAAGCGTTATAGCCCTGGCTGCGCAGGGTTTTCTGCAGGCTTTCAGCGCTGGCACGGCTCGACAGACTGGCCAGTTGCACCGACCAGCTCACCGACAGGCCATTGGCATCGACGCGGCTTTGAGTGGTATCGGGTTTGGCAGACAGCGCAGCGATCGGCTGGGCCGGGGCCGTGGTTGGCTTGACCACGGGAGCTGGAGCAGGCGTCGGTGCAACCGGTTTGGCTACAGGCGCCGGAGCCGGGGCTGGCGCGGTGGAAGCAATCGGTGCCGCTGGCGCAGCCTGCTCGGCGACTTCGTCATCGCTCGGCACTGGCTCTTGCGGCAGAACCCGCGGCTCGGGCACGGCCACGGTTTCCATCTGGATCTGCGCCACGGCAGGCGCCTGCGGTGCGGCCGGCGCATCGACGGTTACCTGACGCTGCTCATCCTGACGGGAAAACAGCATCGGCAGGAAAATCACCGCCAGCGCCACCAGCACCAGGGCACCGACCATGCGCTGTTTGTACGCTTTATCCAGCAAAGCCATTTGCCGCTTCCTCCGTGGAGCGCCGAGACAGCCATTCGAGGGCCTCGGCGACACAATAAAATGATCCGAACAGCAAGATCTCGTCGTCGCTGGTGGCCACTGCACACTGCCCTTCCAGCGCAGCCGCCACACTGTCATAAGACGTGACCGACGCGCCAAGGTTCTGCAGTGCAACATTCAATTCAGCCACCGGACGCGCACGCGGCGAATCCAGCGGCGCCACCGCCCAATGCTGGACGCTGGCATTCAATTCACCGATGACACCGTCCAGATCCTTGTCCGCCAACAGGCCGAACACCGCCAGACGCTTGCCGACCGGTGGACGCGCAGCCAGACGCCGCGCCAGATACTCCGCCGCATGCGGGTTATGGCCAACGTCCAGCAGCAGGTTCAAGCGCTTGCCGTTCCATTCGAACAAACGACGATCCAGGCGACCGACCACGCGAGTCGCCTGCAACGCCGCAACAATCTGTTTGGCATCCCATGGCAAACCGAGCAGCAGATAAGCCTGCAACGCCAGCGCGGCGTTCTCCATCGGCAGATCAAGCAGCGGCAAATCACGCAACTCGACGACCTGACCGTCAGCATCAGTGCCGCGCCACTGCCAGAATTGATCCGTGATACCCAGATCGAAATCACGCCCGCGCAGGAAGAACGGGCAAGCAAGCTCGCGCGCCTTGTCCAGCAGGGGTTGTGGAGGATTCAGATCGCCGCACAGCGCAGGTTTGCCCTGACGGAAAATCCCGGCCTTCTCGAAGGCCACCGATTCGCGGGTATTGCCCAGGTAGTCGGCGTGATCGACACCGATGCTGGTGACCAGCGCGATATCGGCATCGACCACGTTGACCGTGTCCAGACGCCCGCCCAGCCCGACTTCCAGCACCACCGCATCGAGCCCGGCCTGTTGAAACAGCCAGAACGCCGCCAGGGTGCCCATTTCGAAGTAAGTCAGGGAAGTGTCGCCGCGCCCCGCTTCGACCGCCGCGAAGGCTTCGCACAGCTGCGCGTCAGTGGCTTCGACGCCATTGAGCTGCACCCGCTCGTTGTAACGCAGCAGGTGCGGAGAATTGTAGACACCGACGCTCAGGCCCTGCGCCCGCAGCAATGAAGCCACGAAAGCGCAGGTCGAACCCTTGCCGTTGGTGCCGGTGACCGTAATCACCCGAGGCGCCGGCTGGCCCAGTCCCATGCGGGACGCTACCTGTTGCGAACGCTCCAGCCCCATGTCGATGGCCGATGGATGCAACTGTTCAAGGTAGGCGAGCCACTCGCCAAGGGTGCGCTCGGTCATACGTTGGCAGGCACCGGCGGAACGACGATCGGCTCGATCGGCGCGGCAACGAAGGTCGGGGTCGGCTTGCCGGTCAGTTGCGCCAGCAGGTTACCCAGACGCGGACGCAGTTCGCGACGGTCGATGATCAGGTCGATTGCACCGTGCTCCAGCAGGAACTCGCTGCGCTGGAAGCCTTCCGGCAGTTTTTCGCGCACGGTCTGCTCGATCACGCGTGGACCGGCGAAGCCGATCAGGGCTTTAGGCTCGCCGACGATCACGTCGCCCAGCATCGCCAGACTGGCGGAAACGCCGCCGTAGACCGGGTCGGTCAGCACGGAGATGAACGGAATGCCTTCTTCACGCAGACGCGCCAGCACAGCCGAAGTCTTGGCCATCTGCATCAGCGAGATCAGGGCTTCCTGCATCCGCGCGCCACCGGAGGCGGAGAAGCAGACCATCGGGCAACGGTTTTCCAGCGCGTAGTTGGCGGCGCGTACGAAGCGCTCACCGACGATGGCGCCCATGGATCCGCCCATGAAGCTGAATTCGAACGCCGAAACCACGACAGGCATGCCCAGCAGGGTGCCGCTCATGGAAACCAGTGCGTCTTTCTCGCCGGTCTGCTTCTGGGCAGCGACCAGACGGTCCTTGTACTTCTTGCCGTCGCGGAATTTCAGACGGTCAACCGGCTCCAGGTCGGCGCCCAGTTCGGCACGGCCTTCGGCGTCCAGGAAGATGTCGATGCGCGCACGTGCACCGATGCGCATGTGGTGGTTGCACTTAGGGCAAACGTCCAGGGTCTTTTCCAGCTCCGGACGATACAGCACAGCCTCGCAGGACGGGCATTTGTGCCACAGACCTTCAGGGACCGAGCTCTTCTTGACCTCGGAACGCATGATCGAAGGGATCAGCTTGTCTACCAACCAGTTGCTCATGCTTTCTTTCTCCAGTACCGGCGGCCCGAACGCTCTGGTTCGCGGCCCCGCGTATGCCCTTCAGCTAAATTCATGTGTGGCGATGATCGGCCGGGCTGCCGGGTCAGCGGAACTGACCTGCGTACACCCCGAAAAGACCCTCAGCCTCTTTTCTACAGAGCTGTGGACGGCGGCAGTCTGCCAGCCGTCACATCAGCGTACGGCGTTGATGAATGCACGAATCTTTGCGTGATCCTTGATGCCCTTGCTCGCCTCTACCCCGCCGCTGACATCCACGGCATACGGCCGCACCCGGGCGATCGCATCGGCGACGTTCTCCGGCGTCAGGCCGCCGGCCAGAATCAACGGTTTGCTCAAGCCTTGCGGAATCAATGACCAGTCGAACGCCTCGCCGGTTCCGCCGGGCACGCCTTCGACATAAGTGTCGAGCAGCACGCCGCTGGCGCTCGGGTAGGCATTGCAAGCGGCGGCGATGTCATCGCCGGCCTTGACCCGCAGGGCCTTGATGTACGGCCGGTGCCAGCCTTCGCAGTCGGCGGCGGTTTCGTCGCCGTGAAATTGCAGCAGATCCAGCGGCACGGCATCGAGGATTTCCCCGAGTTCGCAGCGGCTGGCATTGACGAACAGCCCGACCGTGGTCACGAACGGCGGCAATGCGGCGATGATCGCCCGCGCCTGCTGCACGGTCACGGCCCGCGGACTTTTAGCGTAGAACACAAAACCGATGGCATCGGCCCCGGCCTCGACGGCTGCCAACGCATCTTCTATGCGGGTAATCCCGCAAATCTTGCTGCGAACGGCTGACATGTCGATAAAAACCCCAAGGCAAATCCGAGAAAGTCCCGGATGGTAACAAATGCGTTCGAGGGCGTCAGCCGTCAAGTTCCGAGAAACCCGTAAGGAAATGTGGCCCGATGAAACGCTCGGGCAACGGGAACTCGTCGTGGTACTCGACCTGCACCAGATACAGGCCGAACGGATGCGCCGTGACCCCGCCGGAACGCCGCTCGCGGCTCTCCAGCACTTCTTTCATCCACTCCACGGGCCGCTCGCCGGCGCCAATAGTCATCAGCACACCGGCGATGTTGCGCACCATGTGATGCAGGAACGCGTTGGCGCGGATGTCCAGAACGATCATTTTGCCGTGCCGGGTCACGCGCAGGTGGTGCATCTTCTTGATCGGCGACTTGGCCTGGCACTGGCCGGCACGGAAGGCACTGAAATCATGGGTACCGATCAGGTACTGCGCGGCTTCGGCCATGCGCTCGACGTCCAGCGGACGGTGATTCCAGGTGATTTCTTCGTTGAGATGCGCCGGGCGGATCTGATCGTTGTAGATCACGTAGCGATATCGCCGGGCAATCGCCTTGAATCGCGCATGGAAATGCGCCGGCATGACCTTCGCCCAACTGACGCTGATGTCGTGGGGCAGATTGATGTTGGCGCCCATGACCCAGGCTTTCAGCGAACGGTCGACCTGAGTATCGAAATGCACCACTTGCCCGCAGGCATGCACACCGGCATCGGTGCGCCCGGCACATTGCAGCGAGATCGGCGAGTCGGCGACCTTCGACAGGGCTTTTTCCAGGGTTTCCTGCACGGTGAGCACACCGGTGGACTGGCGCTGCCAGCCGCTGTAGCGCGAGCCCTTGTATTCAACGCCCAACGCGACGCGGAAAAAGCCTTCGGGTGCCATTTCGGCGGCCGGGTTATCTATGTTTGCCAAGTCGGTACAGCCTGCTGATCTACAAAGGCGGGCATTATAAGGCGGCGGGACGGGGAAACCAGACCCAAACAAAAACGGCAGCCTCATGGGCTGCCGTTTTGTTTACCGCTGAATGCCGACTCAGGCCAGATGCGAAAGCATTTCGCTCGCTTCGCTCTTCTGCTTGTCGTTCCCCTCGCTGATGACTTCATTGAGGATGTCGCGCGCGCCGTCGTTGTCGCCCATGTCGATGTAGGCCTGAGCCAGATCGAGCTTGGTCGCGGCTTCGTCGGTCCCGGACAGGAAGTCGAAGTCATCCTCACCCAGATCATCGCCCAACGCGGCATCAGCTTCGGTGAAGCTTGGCTCGTTGATACTGCTCGACAGACGATCCAGTTCGGCGTTGACGTCGTCCAGTTCGGCGGCGAACGCATCCGGCTCGGCAGGCGCCGCGTCCATTTCGTCAGCCAGGGACAGGTCGAAATCGGCTGGCAGCTCCAGATCGTCCTGCGGCACGTCGGCCACGGTTGGGGTTTCGACCAGCGGCAGATCCTTCACGCCCTCGTCCAGATCCAGCAGGAAGTCATCGTCTGCCAACTCGACCGGCGCAGGCGCCGGATCGGCGCCGAGGTCCAGATCCAGGTCGAAGTCCGACAGGTCGTCGAGGTTTTCCTTGATGTCGGTCTGCTGTTGCAGCACCGACTCGAAGCTCAGGTCGTCGTCAGTCGGGAACGCGTCCAGCTCGACCGGTGCTTCCGGCTCGACAGCCGCCACAGGCTCAACCGGCGTGATGTTGTCGAGATCGTCGAGGCTCAGGTCGAAAGCGCTGTCCAGTTCGTCATCTGCCGCAACAGGAGCCTCAGGCTCGTCGAGCAACAGCTCCTTGACGTAATCCTCGTCCAGCTCGGCGGCAATCGCCGCTGCCGCCAGACCGCTGGCCGCAACGACCGCCATGGCCGGGAAGCGGCTTTTCAGCTCTTCGACCTTGGCGAAGTTGTCGCCATTGGCAACCAGTTGACGCTCCTGACCGACGAAGGCATCGCGATCACCCTGGCGACCGTAGACTTCCATCAGCTTCAGACGCAGATCGCTGCGCTGCGGCTCCAGGCTCACGCCCTCCTCCAGCAACGCGGCGGCTTGATTCAGACGACCGCCATCGATGTGCGACTGCGCCTTGTCCAGCACGTCGTCGGAACGCTCGGCGGCAGGTGCCACCAGCGGCGCGGCGATCGGCTCGGCCATCACGACTGGAGCAACTACAGCAGCAGCGGCGGCAGGCGCCGGAGCCGGGGCCGGGGCCGGGGCCGGGGTCAGCTTGACGCTGGCGGCTGGCACTTCCAGACCTTCAAAGCTGCTTTCCGGCAGATCGAGGTCCTGGGAGAAGGATTGCTCCTCCAGCGCACGGGCCATGCGCAGGTGTTTTTCGGCTTCCTGTTGCGCCTTGCGGCGACGGGCCAGCAGCAACAGCAGGAGCAGCAGAACCACTGCGCCGCCACCGACCAGACCCAGCAGGATCGGATTGGTCAGCAGTTCGTTGAAGGTTTTCTCGTCATCGGCGGCGGACGTCGTTTCAACCACAGGCTCGACAACCGGCTCGACCGGTGCCGGAGCAGCAGCCTCAGGCGCAGGTGCGGCCGGGGCCGCCTCTGCCGGAGTAGCCGGCGGCGTGGCCGCCAGTTCCGCGGTGATCGCCGGCACTACTGGCGCAGTCGCGGTGGCTGGAGCAGCGCCCGAACCTTCGGCCTGCATTTTCGCCAGTTGATTGTTCTTCAGCTCGATCAGGCGTTGCAGCTTGTCCAGCTGGCTTTGCAGATCGGCCATGCGGCTTTTCAGTTCTTCGTTGTCACGACGGGTGGTGTCGAGACTTTCCTGAGTGACCGCCAGTTTGTTGCTCAGGGCCTTGGCATCGCCGGCCGGGCCCTTGCCACGCGCCTTGGCGCTTTCGGCGGACACCAGGCTCAGGTTGTCCTTGGCGTTTTGCGCAGCAGCGGTATTGGCGCGACCACGATTGGTCGCATCGAGTTGCTGCTGACCGGTGCCCGGCTTGGCCACATAACGACGGCCCTGACGCCAGGCTTCGTTCTGCGCCGCCACTTCGGCAATCGCCTTGGACTGCGGCAGTGCGGTGCTTTGCACCTGATCCGGAAGACGCAGCACCTGACCGGTTTTCAGGCGGTTGATGTTGCCGCCGATGAACGCGTCCGGGTTCAAAGCCTGGATCGCCAGCATGGTCTGCTGCACCGAACCGCCAGTGCGCGCCTTGGCGGCGATTTCCCACAGGGTGTCGCGCGGCGTGGTGGTGTGGGTCGAATGCGTGGCGCCGGTGGTCGGTGCGGTGATGGTTTGCGCTGGCGCTGGTTGAGCGGCGGCGTCAGCGGTCTGCGGCGAGAACTTCGACGGATCCAGCAGCACGCTGTAATCACGCAGCAGACGGCCGTTCGGCCACATCACCTGCACGAGGAATTTCACCATCGGTTCCGACAGCGGCTTGCTCGACGTTACGCGCAGCACGCTTTTGCCGCTGGCGTTGAGCACCGGGGTGAAAGTCAGATCATTGAGGAAGGCCTGGCGATCGACGCCGGCCTTGGCGAAATCTTCGGGCGAGGCCAGGTTCGGCACCACTTCGGCAGCGGTCAGATCCTTGACATCGAGCAGCTCGATTTCCGCCACCAGCGGCTGGTTCAGGGTCGACTTCAGGGTCAGCTCCCCGAGCCCGAGGGCATGCGCCATACCGGAGGACAGCGCCGAGGCGGCCGCTATTGCTAACACCAGTTTGCGAACTTGAACCATAGCCTCTTCCTTTGTTTGAACGTTCCTCGGCCAGCGAGAAGATATTGATTGTCGCTGCCGTAAGGCATTGCGCGCGACGACGACAGCATGCCGCGCGCGATCATTTCTTTGATGCCCCGGAAAGTCCCGGAGGGTGACACGTCATCGAGTGCTCCGGCCAAGCATAGCGCTCGCCTAGAATCAGTCGACAAATTGTTGCCAAGTATCTTTTACAGCAGGTCTTTTATCAACAACTCGGCGACCTGCACGGCGTTGAGGGCCGCACCTTTGCGTACGTTATCTGACGTCAGCCACAGATTAAGTTCCGACGGTTCGTCGACACCGGCACGCACGCGCCCGACGTAGACCACGTCCTGCCCCACCGCGTCACCGACGGCGGTTGGATAATCGCCGGCCTCGACCAGCTCGATACCCTCGGCCTCTTCAAGCGCAGCATTGACCTTTTCCAGGTCGACCGCGCTCGCTGACTGCAAGGTCACGCTAAAGCTATCGCCAAAAAACACCGGGGCTTGAACGCAAGTTGCGGAAATCTTTAATAAAGGCTTGGCCAGCACCTGACGCAGCTCGCGAACCAGACGTTTTTCCAGCAGCGTGTGGCCTTGCGCGTCCGGCGTGCCGACCTGAGCCAGCAGGTTGAAAGCCATTTGCCGGTCGAAGAATGTCGGCTCCAGCGGACGCATGTTCAGCAGTTCGGCGGTCTGGCGCGCCAGCTCGGTCACGGCTTCGCGGCCTTGGGCGGAAACCGCCAGATTGGCGGTGACATGCACGTATTGCAGCTCGATCAGATCGAGCAGCGGCGCCAGCACCACAGCCAACGTAGTAGCCGACGGGCTCGGGCTGCTGACCTGGAACGGTACTTTCAAACCGGCCAGCACATCGGCATTGGCTTCCGGCACCACTTGCGGCGCCTGATCCGCCGGCAAGGCGCCAGACAAATCAACCAGCGAGCAACCTGCCGCATGCGCACGGGCGGCGTAACTCAAAGTGATGGCAGGGCCGGCGGCAAAGAACGCAAGCTTGACCTTGCTGAAATCGAACTCGTCGACTTCGCGCACGCGCACGTTCTTGTTGCGAAACAGCACCGAGCTGCCCGCGGATTCGCTGCTGGCCAGCAGGTGCAACGTGCCGACCGGGAAATCGCGCTCTTCGAGAATCTGCACGAGGGTTTCGCCGACAGTACCGGTGGCGCCGATCACGGCAATATCAAGGGTCTGGGTCATGTTGCTACCTCTGGCGAAACGGGGGGAGCGGCACTTTACCGGGTGAGTCGCACACAGGCAATTCGCGCCCGCCACGAAGAGCGGACGCGGAGCGTCCATGGCTGCATTCCCACGCAGAGCGTGGGAACGATCAACAGGTACAAAAAAACCCGCGCCTCTTGCAAGGCGCGGGTTCTTTCATTGCATCAAGCGATCAACGCTCAAGCAGGATCCGCAGCATGCGGCGCAGCGGTTCGGCCGCGCCCCACAGCAGTTGGTCGCCGACGGTGAAAGCACCGACGAACTGCGAACCCATGTTCAGCTTGCGCAGACGACCGACCGGTACGTTCAGGGTGCCGGTGACTTTCGTCGGGCTCAGCTCCTGCATGCTGATTTCGCGCTGGTTAGGCACCAGTTTGACCCAAGGGTTGTGCTGGCTGATCAGCCCTTCGATGTCGGCGATCGGCACGTCTTTGTTCAGCTTGATGGTCAGCGCCTGGCTGTGGCAACGCATGGCGCCGATGCGCACGCAGATGCCGTCGACCGGGATCGGGCTCTTGAAGCGACCGAGGATCTTGTTGGTCTCGGCCTGGGCCTTCCACTCTTCACGGCTCTGGCCGTTCGGCAGCTCCTTGTCGATCCACGGGATCAGGCTGCCGGCCAGCGGTACGCCGAAGTTTTCGGTCGGGTACGCGTCGCTGCGCATGGCGTCGGCCACACGACGGTCGATGTCGAGGATCGCGCTGGCAGGATCAGCCAGTTGATCGGCGACAGCGGCGTGGGTCGCACCCATCTGCTTGATCAGTTCACGCATGTTCTGCGCGCCGGCACCGGAGGCCGCCTGATAGGTCATGGCGCTCATCCACTCCACCAGACCGGCCTCGAACAGACCGCCCAGGCCCATCAGCATCAGGCTGACGGTGCAGTTGCCGCCGATGTAGTTCTTGGTGCCCGCGTCGAGCTGCTGGTCGATGACCTTGCGGTTGACCGGATCGAGGATGATGACGGCGTCGTCGTTCATCCGCAGGCTCGAGGCCGCGTCGATCCAGTAACCCTGCCAGCCGGCTTCGCGCAGCTTCGGGAACACTTCGCTGGTGTAGTCGCCGCCCTGGCAGGTCAGGATCACGTCGAGGGTCTTCAGCTCTTCAATGCTGTAAGCGTCCTTGAGCGGAGCAATGTCCTTGCCCACGGACGGGCCTTGGCCACCGACATTGGAAGTGGTGAAAAACACCGGCTCGATAAGATCGAAATCCTGCTCTTCCAGCATCCGCTGCATGAGCACGGAACCGACCATGCCGCGCCAACCGATCAGACCTACACGTTTCATCGCAACTACACCTTCTTGAAAAGTGGGCCGCTGCTTTGTATTGAATTTCGCAGCGGGCCCGAGAGATTACAGATTCCGCAGCGCGGCGACTACTGCGTCACCCATTTCCTGCGTACCGACTTTAGTGCAACCGGTCGAAAAGATGTCGCCGGTGCGCAGACCTTGATCCAGCACCACGCTGACCGCTTTCTCGATGGCATCCGCCGCTTGGTGCAGATTGAAGCTGTAACGCAGCATCATCGACACCGACAGAATGGTCGCCAGCGGGTTGGCGATGCCTTTGCCGGCGATGTCCGGCGCCGAACCGTGGCAAGGCTCGTACATGCCCTTGTTGTTGGCGTCCAGCGAGGCCGACGGCAGCATGCCGATGGAACCGGTGAGCATCGACGCTTCGTCGGACAGGATGTCGCCGAACATGTTGTCGGTGACGATCACGTCGAACTGCTTCGGCGCACGCACCAGTTGCATGGCGGCGTTGTCGACGTACATGTGGCTCAGCTCGACGTCCGGGTAATCCTTGGCGACCTGCTCGACCACTTCACGCCACAGTTGGCTGGACGCCAGTACGTTGGCCTTGTCCACCGAGCACAGCTTCTTGCCACGCACGCGGGCCATGTCGAAACCGACACGGGCGATACGGCGGATTTCGCTTTCGCTGTACGGCAGCGTGTCGTAGGACTGACGCTCGCCGTTTTCCAGGGTACGGGTGCCACGCGGCGCGCCGAAATAGATGCCGCCGGTCAGCTCACGGACGATCAGGATGTCCAGGCCGGCAACGATTTCCGGCTTCAGGCTCGAAGCGTCAGCCAGTTGCGGGTACAGGATCGCCGGACGCAGGTTGCCGAACAGGCCCAGTTGCGCACGGATTTTCAGCAGGCCGCGCTCAGGGCGGATGTCACGCTCGATGGTGTCCCATTTCGGGCCGCCCACGGCGCCCAGCAGCACAGCGTCGGCTGCGCGGGCACGCTCGAGGGTTTCGTCGGCCAGCGGCACGCCGTGCTTGTCGATGGCGGCGCCACCGATCACGTCATGGCTCAGCTCGAAGCCCAGGCTGTACTTGTCGTTGGCCAGTTCCAGCACCTTGACCGCTTCGGCCATGATTTCCGGACCAATACCGTCGCCTGGGAGAATCAGAATCTGCTTGCTCATGCTTTCCTCGTGTCTTCAGTCGGTGCGCCATCGACTGGCGCGCCCGGAAAAATACTTATCGTTCCAAAATTACTTTTCAGCCCAGAGCACCAGTACATCTGTACTGAACGAACCATCGGCCTCAATCTCAAAATATTCGCGCACTTCGTTGCCCATCGATTGCTGCAACTGGCGGATCGCGGCGCGCATCACTTCGGGTGTGCGCATGCGCTCGACCCAGCTGTTGTACTCCAGACGCAGGCGCTGACGCGTGGTGCTGCGGGTGTGCAGCCCCGATTCGCTGACCTGGCGCATCCACTCACTGGCCGAATAATCGCGCACATGGCTGGTGTCACGCAGCACTTCGACGCTCTGCAAATAGGTATCGAACAGCGGACTGCCCGGCGACAGCACATCGATGAACGCCGCCACGCCGCCCGGTTTCAGCACCCGGCGCACTTCGCGCAAGGCCACGCCGAGATCGCTCCAATGGTGCGCCGAATAGCGGCTGAACACGAAGTCGAATTCGCCATCGGCAAACGGCAGACGCTCGGCGGCGCCATTGACCGTGGACACATTGCTCAAGCCGCGATCAACGGCCGCGGCGGCAACCACGTCGAGCATCTGTTGCGACAGGTCGTACGCCACCACTTCTTTCACCAACGGGGCAACGTGAAAACTCACGTGCCCGGCGCCGCAACCCAGATCCAGCACCCGCGCCTCGCCCTGCCCCGCCAGTTCAGCCTGCAGCAGCGCAAATTCAGTGCCTTGAGCGTGAACGGCGCTGCTCAGGTAGGCGGCGGCCTGTTCACCGAATTGCTTTTGTACAACCTGACTGTGGGCGGTGCTGGTCATGGTCACATCCTGATAGCTGTGTTGTTTGAACTGCCCCTTCGCGAGCAAGCTCGCTCCCACAAGGGAATGCATTTCAAATGTGGGAGCGAGCTTGCTCGCGAAGGGGCCAGCCCTGACTACATCAATCTCACGCGTCGCGGAACAACCATGGCTGGCTCGCGCGATGCTTGGCTTCGAACGCGGCAATCGCATCGCCGTCCTGCAAGGTCAGGCCGATATCGTCCAGACCGTTGAGCAGGCAATGCTTGCGGAACGCGTCGATCTCGAAGCGGTAGACCTTGCCGTTCGGGCTGGTCACGGTCTGCTCGTGCAGATCGATCTGCAACTGATAGCCCGGCGCGGCCTCGACTTGCTTGAACAGCTCGTCGACTTCGGCGTCGCTCAAGATGATCGGCAGCAAACCGTTCTTGAAGCTGTTGTTGAAGAAAATGTCGGCATAACTCGGCGCGATGATGCTGCGGAAACCGTACTCTTCCAGCGCCCACGGCGCGTGTTCACGGCTGGAGCCGCAACCGAAGTTCTCGCGGGCCAGCAACACGCTGGCGCCTTGATAACGCTCGGCGTTGAGCACGAATTCCTTGTTCAGCGGACGCTTGGAGTTGTCCTGATACGGCTGACCCACATCGAGGTAACGCCACTCGTCGAACAGGTTCGGGCCGAAACCGGTGCGCTTGATCGACTTCAGAAACTGCTTCGGAATGATCTGGTCAGTGTCGACGTTGGCACGATCCAGAGGCGCGACGAGACCAGTGTGCTGGGTAAAAGCTTTCATGCTGCGCTCCTTTAGATCAATTCACGAACGTCGATGAAACGACCGTTCACCGCCGCCGCAGCGGCCATGGCCGGGCTGACGAGGTGGGTACGGCCACCGGCGCCCTGACGGCCTTCGAAGTTACGGTTGGAGGTCGAGGCGCAATGCTCGCCGGACTCCAAACGGTCCGGGTTCATCGCCAGACACATCGAGCAACCCGGCTCGCGCCATTCGAAACCGGCTTCGAGGAAGATCTTGTCCAGACCTTCGGCTTCAGCCTGCGCCTTCACCAGACCCGAGCCCGGCACCACGATGGCCTGCTTGATGGTCGAAGCGACCTTGCGGCCCTTGGCGATCACAGCGGCAGCACGCAAGTCTTCGATCCGCGAGTTGGTGCAGGAACCGATGAATACGCGGTCGAGCTGAATGTCGGTGATCGCCTGATTGGCGGTCAAACCCATGTATTTCAAGGCACGGACGATCGAGTCGCGCTTGACCAGATCCATTTCCTTGGCCGGGTCCGGCACGTTCTGATCAACGGCCAGCACCATTTCCGGCGAAGTGCCCCAGCTGACTTGCGGCTTGATCTGCGCGGCGTCGAGCTCGACCACGGTGTCGAAATGCGCGTCGGCGTCGGACACCAGGTCTTTCCAGGACTCGACCGCCAGATCCCACTCGGCGCCTTTCGGAGCGAACGGACGACCGTTGACGTAATCCACAGTCTTCTGGTCCGCCGCCACCAGGCCCACGCGGGCGCCGGCTTCGATGGACATGTTGCAGATGGTCATGCGGCCTTCGATCGACAAATCGCGAATCGCGCTGCCGGCGAACTCAATGGCATGGCCGTTACCGCCGGCAGTGCCGATCTTGCCGATCACCGCGAGGACGATGTCCTTGGCGGTCACGCCGAACGGCAACTGGCCTTCGACGCGCACCAGCATGTTCTTCATTTTCTTGGCGACCAGGCACTGGGTGGCGAGCACGTGCTCGACCTCGGAAGTGCCGATCCCGTGAGCCAAGGCGCCGAACGCGCCGTGGGTCGAGGTGTGCGAGTCGCCGCAGACCACGGTCATGCCCGGCAAGGTCGCGCCCTGCTCCGGGCTGATCACGTGAACGATGCCCTGACGCACGTCGTTCATCTTGAATTCGACGATGCCGTATTCATCGCAGTTGTCGTCGAGGGTCTGAACCTGCAAACGCGAGACCTGGTCGGCAATGGCTTCGATGCCGCCCTTGCGCTCCGGGGTGGTCGGTACGTTGTGGTCCGGGGTGGCGATGTTGGCATCGATGCGCCACGGCTTGCGCCCGGCCAGACGCAGACCTTCGAAGGCTTGCGGCGAGGTCACTTCGTGGATGATGTGACGATCGATATAGATCAGCGCCGAGCCATCGTCGCGCTGCTTGACCAAATGCGAATCCCAGAGCTTGTCGTAGAGCGTTTTGCCGGCCATCAGACGGTTCCTCATCAGCTTGTTTCTATGCCCTGGGCTTATCAATAACCCTTTGGCTTGTGAGGCCGATCCTATGGGGTTAGATTAAATAACTCAAATTCATATTTTTTATGCTTTGGATAACCAACTGGAATACGAACATGGACCTGGCCAACCTCAATGCTTTTATCGCGATTGCCGAGACCGGAAGCTTCTCCGGCGCCGGCGAACGGCTGCACCTGACGCAACCGGCGATCAGCAAACGCATCGCCGGGCTGGAGCAGCAATTGAATGTGCGGCTGTTCGACCGGCTCGGTCGTGAAGTGGGCCTGACCGAGGCCGGCCGGGCCCTGCTGCCACGGGCTTATCAGATTCTCAACGTGCTGGACGATACGCGCCGCGCCCTGACCAACCTGACCGGCGAAGTCACGGGCCGCCTGACCCTGGCCACCAGTCACCACATCGGCCTGCACCGTTTGCCGCCCTTATTAAGGGAATACACCCGACGCTACCCACAGGTGGCGCTGGATATTCAGTTCCTCGATTCGGAAGTGGCCTACGAGGAAATTCTCCATGGCCGCGCTGAGCTGGCGGTCATCACTCTGGCGCCGGAGCCGCATACGCTGGTCAAAGCCACGCCGGTCTGGGATGACCCGCTGGACTTCGTGGTCGCCCCGGAACATTCATTGATCAGCAATGGCGCCGTCACATTGGCGGACATTGCCGGTCATCCGGCGGTTTTCCCCGGCGGCAACACCTTTACCCACCATATTGTCCAACGGCTGTTCGAGGCTCAGGGCCTGACGCCGAACATCGCCATGAGCACCAACTACCTGGAAACCATCAAGATGATGGTGTCGATCGGCCTGGCCTGGAGCGTTTTGCCGCGCACGATGCTCGATGAACAGGTGGCGCGCATACCTTTACCGGGCATACAGCTCAGTCGCCAGCTAGGCTATATCCTGCACACTGAAAGGACGCTGTCGAATGCTGCACGGGCGTTTATGGCCCTGCTGGACGCTCAAATCGATCTGCCAGGGACTCTCGGCTAACTTGTGCTACTCCTATAGAGCTGCCGTCCCTGTGCCAAACGCCCACATCAGCTCAAGGCTTCTCGACAATGCCGAAATCTGTTGACCGTATTCCGCCGATGCCGCGTATTCAGGCCATTGATCCACGGCGTTCCGAGCAGAGCTGGGAGAGCGCGCCGCAATTGCTCGCGGCGCTCAACGGCGCCCGCCTCGGCGCCTGGTATTGGGACATCGAGCGCGGGCAGATCAGCTGGTCGCGGGGCACTCAGGCCTTGTTCGGCTTCGACCCGCGGCAACCGCTGCCCGAAGACCTGGAATACCTCGACCTGCTGCCGCCGGAAGACCGGGCGAAAACCATCCGCGCCTTTCACGCGGTGATTGCCGGCGCGCCGCTGGAACAGGCGATGCACCACCGCATCCGCTGGCCCGACGGCAGCCTGCACTGGCTGGAAATCAACGGCAGCCTGCTGCCGGACAAACACGGCCGGCCCCGAATGATCGGGGTGATCCGCGAAATCACCCACCAGCGGCAACGGGAACAGGCCCTCAGCAGCTCCGAAAAACGTTTCGCCACGCTGTTTCACCTGTGCCCGAACATGGTGCTGCTGACCCGTCAGGAAGACGGCCTGATCAGCGAGGCCAACCAGTATTTCGAAAGTCTGTTCGGCTGGCCGGTGCAGAGCGCCATCGGTCGCACCACCCTGGAACTGGGCCTGTGGGTGCATCCCGAGCAACGGGCGGAGCTGGTCAAGAAGACCAAGGCCAAGGGCGAACTGATCAGCATGGAGGTGCAGTTCCGCGCCAGCAACGGCCAGATCCACGACGGCATCCTCAGTGCGCAAAAGGTCGAACTCGAAGGCCAGCCGTACCTGCTCAGCACCTTCCTCGACACCACCGAGCGCAAAGCCGCCGAACATGCCCTGAAAGACAGCCAGGAACGCCTCGACCTGGCGCTGGATTCGGCGCAGCTCGGCACCTGGGACTGGCACATTCCCAGCGGCATGCTCTACGGCTCGGCCCGCGCTGCGCAATTACACGGCCTGGAGCCGAAACCGTTCCATGAATCGTTCGAAGAATTTTTCGAGGGCGTCCCCGGCGAAGAGCGCGACAGCATGCGCGATGCCTATCGCAGCCTGCGCGAAGGCCCGGCCGGCAATTATCAGCTGACTTACCGCGTGCAACTGCCGGACGGCAGCTCGCGTTATCTGGAAAGCCGCGCCCGCCTCTATCGTGACGACAACGGCGTGCCGCTGCGGATGGCCGGTACTCTTCTGGACATCACCGATCAGGTCGAACGCGAACAACGGCTGGTGGCTTCGGAAGAGAAATTCGCCACGCTGTTCCAGGTCAGTCCCGACCCGATCTGCGTGACGCGCCAGGAAACCGGGGAATTCATCGAGATCAACTCCAGTTTTTCCCAGACCTTCGGCTGGAGCGCCAGCGATGTGATCGGCCATACCGCCGAAGAAATCGGCCTGTGGGACGCTTCGGCGAAAAGCCTGCAACGCATCGAGCGGGTGATCCGCGAACAGGGCCTGAGCAATGTCGCGATCATCGTCCAGCACAAGGACGGCCAGTCGCTGACCTGCGTGATTTCCAGCCGCCAGATCAGTGTCGGCAACCAGCCGTGCATCGTCACCACGCTGCGCGATATCACCCAGCAACAGCGCTCGGAAGCGGCGCTCAAGGCCAGCGAAGAGAAATTCGCCAAGGCGTTTCACTCCAGCCCCGACGCGATCACCATCACCGAGCGCGACACCGGGCGCTATCTGGAGGTCAACGACGGTTTCTGCCGCCTCACCGGCTATCGCGCCGACGAAGTGGTGGGCAAAACCGTGTATCAGGTCGGCATCTGGGCCGAAGAAAAACAGCGTTCGGCACTGCTCGCCGAGCTACAGATCAAGGGCCGCGTACATCATCAGGAAATGCTCGGGCGCAACAAGCGCGGCGAGATCCTGACGGTGGAAGTCTCGGTCGAGCCGATCACCCTCAACGAAACCGCGTGCCTGTTGCTGACCGCACGGGACGTCAGCCTGCTGAAGAACGCCGAAGCGCAGATCCGCCACCTGGCCTATCACGACCCGCTGACCAACCTGCCCAACCGCGCACTGTTGATGGACCGCCTGAGCCAGCAGATCGCCCTGCTCAAGCGCCACAATTTGCGCGGTGCGCTGCTGTTTCTCGATCTGGATCACTTCAAGCACATCAACGACTCGCTGGGTCACCCGGTCGGCGACACGGTGCTGAAAATCATCACCGCACGGCTTGAGGCCAGCGTGCGCATGGAAGACACGGTTGCGCGGCTCGGTGGCGATGAGTTCGTGGTGTTGCTCAGCGGTCTGGAGGGGACGCGCAACGAAGTCAGCGCGCAAGTACGCGAGTTGGCCGACACCATTCGCGAGTTGCTGTCGGAGCCGATGTTCCTTGACGGCCAGCGCCTGCAAGTGACACCGAGCATCGGCGTGGCGCTGATTCCCGATCACGGCTCGACCCCGACCGACCTGCTCAAACGCGCCGACATCGCGCTGTACCGCGCCAAGGATTCCGGGCGCAACACCACGCAGATGTATCACAACACCATGCAGAAAGCGGCCAGCGAACGTTTGCGTATGGAGACCGACCTGCGCCTGGCGCTGTCCCGGGGCGAATTCGACGTGCATTACCAACCGCAGATCGACGCCCAGGACAACCGCATCATCGGCGCCGAAGCCCTGGTGCGCTGGAATCACCCGGAACTCGGCGCGCAATCGCCCACCGAATTCATCAAGGTCCTGGAGGACAGCGGGCTGATTCTGGAGGTCGGCACCTGGATCCTCGATGAAGCGTGCGAAGCCTTCAAGCAGTTGATCGCCGAAAAGCTGATCGATCCTCTGGCCTTCAGCCTGTGCGTGAACATCAGTCCCCGGCAGTTCCGCCAGAACGACTTCGTCGAGCGCATCGAGCGCAGCATGAGCAGCCACGGCCTGCCCTGCTCCTTGCTGAAACTGGAAATCACCGAAGGCATCGTCATTCAGAACCTGGAAGACACCATCAGCAAAATGCGTCGCCTGAAAAAACTCGGCGTGAGTTTTGCCATGGACGATTTCGGTACCGGTTATTCATCGCTGACCTATCTGAAACGACTGCCGGTGGACACGCTGAAGATCGACCAGTCGTTCATCCGCGACGCCACCACCGACCCCAACGACGCCGAGATCATCCGCGCCATCGTCGCCATGGCCCGCAGTCTGGAACTGGAAGTGATCGCCGAAGGCGTGGAAACCCCGGAGCAACTGGAGTTCCTGCAAGGGCTGGGTTGCCATTTGTATCAGGGCTATCTGCACAGTCGGCCGGTTGCGTTGGAGGTGTTAAAAGGTTTGCTTGAATGACGGGCACAAAAAAGGGCGCCTTTCGGCGCCCTTCTTCTCGGTCGGCTTATTGCAGAGCCGGCTTCTGCACCCCGTTAATCGGGATGCGCTTGGCTTTCGCCTCTTCCGGGATTACACGCAACAGGTCGATGCTCAACAGACCGTTGCTCAGGCCGGCGGCCTTGATCTCGATGTGATCGGCCAGGCGGAAAGACAACTTGAATGCACGCTGGGCGATGCCCTGGTGCAGGAAAGTGACGCCTTCGTTGGCATCACGCTTGCCGCCACTGATGGTCAACACGCCTTTCTCGACTTGCAGGTCCAGGTCTTCTTCCTGGAAACCGGCCGCCGCCACGACGATGCGGTATTGATCGTCACCGTGTTTTTCGACGTTGTAAGGCGGATAGGTGCTGCCTGGCTCGTTGCGCAGGGCGGTTTCGAACAGGTCGTTGAAACGGTCGAAACCTACCGAGGAACGGAACAGTGGAGCGAGGGAAAATGCGGTACTCATGGTTCAAATCTCCTGAAAACAATCAGCAAGGTTTTTTGTCTCCGCGACCCGAATTCGGCATCGCGTAACCCTTAGATAGGGACCTGCGTTTTGTTTTCAAGAGATCGTTTGAAGATTTTTTCAGGCGGCTTCGGCGACCGGCAAACCCAGCAAACGCGAGACCTGATCCGGCTCGGTCTCCCGGCGCAGCACGGTAAACAGCTCGACAGCTTCGGGATAATTGCGGGTCAGCATGGCCAGCCATTGCTTCAAACGGCCCGGCGATTGGCGTGGCGTCATCTGCGCTTTGGCCTGCAGCCAGAAGTCCTGGATCAGCGGCATCAGTTCGGCCCAGGTCATCTCGACGACTTCCTCGCCGGCACGAGCGGCGGCGATCTGACGGGCCAGATCCGGACGCGACACCAGACCACGACCGAGCATGATGTCTTCGACGCCGCTGATTTCCCGGCAGCGGCGCCAGTCTTCGACGCTCCAGATATCGCCGTTGGCGAACACCGGCACCTTGACCACGTCCTGCACACGCGGAATCCACTCCCAATGCGCCGGCGGCTTGTAGCCGTCGACCTTGGTCCGGGCGTGAACCACGATGTGCTCGGCACCGCCCTCGGCCAGCGCCGTGGCGCAGACCAGCGAGCCGTCCGGGCTGTCGAAACCCAGGCGCATCTTGGCGGTGACCGGAATGTGTGCAGGTACGGCGCGACGCACGTGTTCGACAATCTGATTGAGCAGCTCCGGCTCCTTGAGCAGCACCGCACCACCACGGGACTTGTTGACGGTCTTGGCCGGGCAGCCGAAGTTCAGGTCGATGACTTCAGAACCGAGCTCGCAGGCCAGCGCAGCGTTTTCCGCCAGGCACACCGGGTCGGAACCCAGCAACTGCACGCGCAGTGGCACGCCGGAAGCGGTGCGCGCACCGTTGAGCAGTTCAGGGCCGAACTTGTGGAAATAGGCCGGGGTCAGCAACTGATCGTTGACCCGAATGAACTCGGTCACGCACCAGTCAATACCGCCGACACGGGTCAGGACATCGCGCAGGATGTCGTCGACCAACCCTTCCATCGGCGCCAGAGCAATTTGCATGGGAAACACACACTCAAGGAAAAACGTGCGGCAGTTTACTGGGTTTCGCGGGTTAAACCCATGTCCGCCGTCTGTATGGCCGGGCCGTAGCCTTCGATGAACTCGGCGGGCATGCGCTTGGGCCTGCCGGTGGACAGTTCGATGCAGACGAAGGTGGTCTGGGCGCGCAGCAGCGTGGCGTTGTCGCTGGGGCGAATCAACTGGAAGTGACGGGTCATTTTCAGACGCTGATCCCAATCAACGATCCACGTCGCCAATTGCAGCTCGTCGCCTTCGTAGGCGGCGGCCAGGTAATCGATTTCGTGGCGCACAACGGCCATTGCCCGATCCAGACGCCGATACTCGACCAGATCCAGACCCAGGCGCTGCGAGTGGCGCCAGGCGCAGCGCTCGAGCCAGGTCACGTAGACCGCGTTGTTCGCGTGGCCCAGCCCGTCGATGTCCTCGGCGCCCACTTGCAGATCAATGGTAAACGGCGTTGCCCGATCCCAGCCCATGCCCTACTCCCGGTCAAATGATTCAACCGGGGCAGTGTAACGGATGACTACGCCGATTGCCGCGCCTGAAGGCTGCGCCCGGCCAGCAGTGATAACACGCCATCAATCACCCGAGGGTCGGCCAGTACGCGCTGGTGACCGCCGGCTTCCAGACGCAACAGGCGACTGTCGAACCAGGATTCGTGGATCAGTTGGGATTCCTTGACCGAAACGAAGGTGTCGTCCTCGGCATGCACGATCAGGCCTGGCATATCCAGTTGATAGTGCGCGACATCAAGGGTGGCGGCGCGCATCCCGACGTCCTGCTCGACTTGCCGAATGAACGCCGAGCGAGCTCTGGGCGGCATGCCGACATAACGGGCAAACCCGCGCAACACCCCGAGAATCCGCGCCGGAGCGGCAATGCTCACGAGGGTTTCGGTGCGCAATCCTAATTGCACAGCCAGCATGGCGCTGGCGCCGCCCATGGAGTGACCGATGACAGCCTGCAACGGAGGCAATTCGGCAGCAGCTTCAAGCATCGCCCGGGCGAACAGCACCACATTGGCTTCACGCCCCGGAGAGCGACCGTGGGCCGGGCCATCAAGCGCGACAACGGTGTAACCCGCTTCAACCAGCGCGGTGATCAACGCGGCAAACTGGGTGGGCCGCCCTTCCCAGCCGTGCATCAGCAAAACAGTCGGGCCTTGCCCCCAGCGCAGGGCCGAAAGACCGAAGCGCAAGGTGATGCGTTCGGATTTCGCCAGCAGCGGCAATTCCCAGTCCCTCGGTTTATTCGCGCGCGGCGTCATGAACGCCAACCGCATTTTGCTCGCCACCAGTTTCGGTGCGAACCAGCCCAAGGTGCCATTAACGCCGCGAACCCACTTCAACGTGCTCATCGCTCTCTCCCCGGGCTTGTAGCCTTCAGGTCAACGCACCGCCGACTTGGCGGCGCGCAGCAATCGATCGGATAAATCACCAGGTCCCAACGCCCTTGAGAGCGCCAGACCACCTACCATCAGGGCCACGTCGGCCAACGCTTTATCGATGTCTTCAGGGCTTGAAGCCAACTGCGCAATCATCAGTTCCAGGTGCTCGTTCAGCGCTATGCGGAATTCTTCCGGCAACCGCCCAAGCTCGCCGATGGAGGCCGGAATCGGGCAGGCCGAATCGCTGGAATCGCGATGCTTGCGCGACAGATAGAACGCAGCCACCAGGGCGCGGCGCTCTTCACCGGTCAGCTCGCTGTCCATGTCGGCAATCAGGTCGCGACGGCGACCGAGCAATTGCTTGAACGCCTCAAGCATCATGGCGTCCTTGCTTTCGAAGTGGGCATAGAAGCCGCCGACGGTCAGGCCGGCCGCCCCCATCACTTCGCCCACGCTCGGTTCAGCCGGACCGCGCTGGATCAGTGCAGCACTGGCGGCCTTGAGAATGCGTTCGCGGGTTTGAGCTTTCTTGTCGTTCATCGTCGCCTCCGAATATTACGATAGCAATATTATTCTCATAATAATATTCCGCAAGTCACACGCGTGACCGCTGGTCTGAAGCACAGTGTTAAGGAAAAAGAGGATTTGGCCAAACGCCAGACAAACAAAAGGGCCATTCAATAATTGAATGACCCTTATAAAATCCCGCAGAGCGGGTAATCGTGGCGTCCCCTAGGGGACTCGAACCCCTGTTACCGCCGTGAAAGGGCGGTGTCCTAGGCCACTAGACGAAGGGGACACAAACCTTCTATACAACTGATCAGTGCTGAGTACTGATCGATTCAAGGCCGGTGTGGCCAGACCTTGAACTGTAAATTGGTGGAGCTAAGCGGGATCGAACCGCTGACCTCCTGCATGCCATGCAGGCGCTCTCCCAGCTGAGCTATAGCCCCGGATTTTTCGCCTCTCGGCGGAGCGACATCTTGCAACATCGCTTCTGTAAAACTGGCGTCCCCTAGGGGACTCGAACCCCTGTTACCGCCGTGAAAGGGCGGTGTCCTAGGCCACTAGACGAAGGGGACGCAAACCCTTCTATACAACTGATCAACGCTGAGTGTTGATCGCTTCGAAGCCAGCGTGGCCAGGCTTCGAAGTGTAAATTGGTGGAGCTAGACGGGATCGAACCGTCGACCTCTTGCATGCCATGCAAGCGCTCTCCCAGCTGAGCTATAGCCCCTCATCGTTGATGTCATCGCTGAGGACGGGGCGAATCTTAAGGGCGTATCGAAAGGCTGTCAAACTTATTTTTGAAAAAATTCAAAATTTTTTGTCGGCATTACAATCACTTACCGCCCTCCCCCCGTAAATTCGGGGGAAAACACCGAAGGACAGGATCAAAAGATCCTGACCTTCGGCGCGTCCTGCAGAGTCAAACGCAATCAGGCGATGGCGCCCAACAGCTTTTCCCACTCTTTGTTTTCTTTCTTCGACACGCCGCCCAGCAGGTCAATCGCCTGGCGCAGACGGAAACGGGTCAGGTCCGGCCCGAGGATTTCCATCGCATCGAGCACCGACACCGAACTCGCCTGCCCTGTGATCGCGGCAAACATCAGCGGCATCGCGTCACGCAGCTTCAGCTCGAGGGATTCGACCACCGCCTGAATCGTCGCGGTGATGCTGTCCTTCTCCCACTGACGCAGACTTTCCAGCTTCCACAGGATCAGTTGCATCAACTGACGAACCTGATCGCCCGAGAGCTTTTTCGATTCGAACAGCTTGGCATCCGGATTCACGCCACCGGCGAAGAAGAACCCGGCCAACGGTGCGACCTGACTGAAAGTCTCAACGCGGCCCTGAACGTGCGGCGCGATCTTCATCATGTATTCGGAATTGAACGCCCACTTCTGTACGCGAGCGGCGAACTCTTCCACCGGCAGATCACGCAGCCACTGGCCGTTGAGCCACGACAGCTTCTCGATATCGAAAATCGGCCCACCCAGCGACACACGCTTGAGATCGAAGTTGTCGACCATTTCCTGCAGCGAGAACTTCTCGCGCTCATCCGGCATCGACCAGCCCATGCGGCCCAGGTAGTTGAGCATCGCCTCAGGCATGAAACCCATGCGCTCGTAGAACGTCACCGAGGTCGGGTTCTTGCGCTTGGACAGCTTGCTCTTGTCCGGGTTACGCAGCAGCGGCATGTAGCACAGCTCCGGTTGTTCCCAGCCGAAGTACTCATAAAGCAGGATCAGTTTCGGCGCCGACGGTAACCATTCTTCGCCGCGCAGCACGTGGGTGATGCCCATCAGGTGATCGTCGACCACGTTGGCCAGGAAGTACGTCGGCAGGCCGTCGGTCTTCATCAGCACTTGCATGTCCATGCGATCCCACGGGATCTCGACGTCGCCACGCAGCATGTCCGGCACCACGCAGACGCCTTCGCTCGGCACTTTCATGCGGATCACGTGCGGCTCGCCGGCAGCCAGTCGACGGGCGACTTCTTCCTTGGACAGCAGCAGTGCACGGCCGTCGTAACGCGGGGTTTCGCCGCGGGCCATTTGCTCGGCGCGCATCTGGTCCAGCTCTTCGGCGGTGCAGAAGCACGGGAAGGCGTGGCCCATGTCGACCAGTTGCTGGCAGTACTTCTGGTAGATGTCGCCGCGCTCGCTCTGACGGTACGGGCCGTGCGGGCCGCCGACGTCCGGGCCTTCGCTCCAGTCGATGCCCAGCCAGCGCAGGGCGTCGAAGATCTGCTGTTCGGACTCGCGGGTCGAACGCAACTGATCGGTGTCTTCGATCCGCAGGATGAACTCACCGCCGTGCTGCTTGGCAAAGCAGTAGTTGAACAGTGCGATGTAAGCGGTACCTACGTGGGGATCCCCGGTAGGCGATGGCGCGATGCGAGTGCGGACGGTGGTCATGGCATGTCTCGAAAAGAATGAAAAGCAAAGAACGATCAAGCGGCGAATGGTAACAGGCGACACCCGCCCCGCTCCAGCGGGCAGGGCATTTAAGCCAAGGTTGCGTCTGTAACGCCCGTTGGCCGCGGTGAATGGCCGAATATCAACAGACGGCATTTACCGTTCATCGGCTGTATGCCAGATTCGCCTGCTGATAACTTTCCTTACAATTCCTCGACTACAGTTTGCCCATGCCTGCCCAACTCAAGCGTCGCCTGTTCATTTTCCTGCTGCTCGTCCTGCTGATAGCCGGGGGCTTTTTTGCTCATTGGTTTTTCAAGGGACGCTTTTATGAAAGCACCGACAACGCCTATGTCCAGGGTGAAATCACCCGCGTGTCGAGCCAGTTGAGCGCACGCATCGACGAAGTCCTGGTGCAGGACAACCAGCACGTGGAAAAAGGCCAGTTGCTGATCCGTCTCGAAGGCGACGACTTCCGCCTCGCCGTCGATCGCGCCAACGCCGCCCTCGCCACTCGCGAAGCCGAACGCCTGCAAGCCCAAAGCAAACTGACCCAGCAAGCCAGCCTGATCGCCGCCAGCGACGCGCAGGTCGCCACTACCCAGGCGACGCTCGGCCGCTCGCAGGTGGATTTGTCGCGGGCAGAAACCCTGCGTAAACCCGGCTACGTCTCCGAGGAACGGGTCACTACCCTCTCCGCCGACGCCCACATCGCCCGCTCGCAAGTGGCCAAGGCCCAGGCCGATGCCCAGAGCCAGCGCCAGCAGGTCAACGCGCTGACCGCCGAAATCAAACGCCTCGATGCGCAGATCGCCAACGCCCGCGCCGACCTCGCCCAGGCCGAACTGAACCTGACCCGCAGCGAAATCCACGCGCCGATCAGCGGTTTGATCGGCCAGCGCGCCGCCCGTAATGGTCAAGTGGTACAGGCCGGCGCCTATCTTTTGTCGATCGTTCCGGACGAAGACATCTGGGTACAGGCCAACTTCAAGGAAACCCAGATCGGTCACATGCAACCGGGCCAGAAGGCCGAGCTGCTCTTCGACGCCTATGGCGATACGCCGATCGAAGCCCGGGTCGACAGCCTGTTCGCCGCCTCCGGCGCGCAATTCAGCCTGTTGCCGCCGGACAACGCCACCGGCAACTTCACCAAGGTCGTGCAGCGGATTCCGGTGAAACTGACGTTCAAGGCCGATAACCCGCTGCACGGCAAGATCCGTCCGGGCATGTCCGTCACCGCTACCGTGAACATCAAAGACGCCCCTGACAATGGCCGGTGATTCGCTGATCCGCCCGGTCGGCGAACCGACCCGGCGGGACTGGATAGCGGTGATGAGCGTGATGCTCGGCGCCTTCATGGCGGTGCTCGACATCCAGATCACCAACTCGTCGCTCAAGGATATTCAGGGCGCCCTGTCGGCGACCCTGGAAGAAGGCTCGTGGATTTCCACCTCTTATCTGGTGGCGGAAATCATCATGATCCCGCTGACCGCGTGGCTGGTGCAGTTGCTGTCGGCACGGCGGCTCGCGGTGTGGGTGTCGCTGGGGTTTCTGATTTCGTCGCTGCTGTGCTCGATGGCCTGGAGCCTGGAGAGCATGATCGTGTTTCGCGCCATGCAGGGTTTTACCGGCGGTGCGCTGATCCCGCTGGCGTTCACCCTGACCCTGATCAAACTCCCCGAACATCACCGCGCCAAAGGCATGGCGATGTTCGCCATGACCGCCACCTTTGCCCCGTCCATCGGCCCGACCCTCGGCGGCTGGCTCACGGAAAACTGGGGCTGGGAGTACATCTTCTATATCAACATCCCGCCGGGGCTGATCATGATCGCCGGGCTGATGTACGGGCTGGAGAAGAAAGAAGCGCACTGGGAACTGCTGAAGAGCACCGATTACACCGGCATTCTCACGCTGGGCGTCGGCCTCGGTTGCTTGCAGGTTTTTCTTGAGGAAGGCCATCGCAAGGACTGGCTGGAATCGAGCCTGATCGTGACACTGGGCAGCATCGCCCTGCTGAGTCTGATCACCTTTGTGATCGTGCAGATTTCAAAGCCCAATCCGCTGATCAACCTCGGCATCCTGCGCAATCGCAACTTCGGGCTGTCGAGTATTTCAAGTCTCGGCATGGGCGTCGGGCTGTACGGTTCGATCTATCTGCTGCCGCTGTACCTGGCGCAGATCCAGAATTACAACGCCCTGCAGATCGGCGAAGTGATCATGTGGATGGGCGTGCCGCAGCTGTTCCTGATTCCGCTGGTGCCGAAGCTGATGAAATTCGTCTCGCCAAAATGGCTGTGCACGATCGGTTTCGGCCTGTTCGGGCTGGCGAGTTTTTCATCCGGCGTGCTCAACCCGGATTTCGCCGGGCCGCAGTTCAATCAGATCCAGATTATCCGGGCACTGGGTCAGCCGCTGATCATGGTGACCATCTCGCTGATCGCCACGGCGTACATCCTGCCGCAGGACGCGGGCTCGGCGTCGAGCCTGTTCAACATTTTGCGCAACCTCGGCGGCGCCATCGGCATCGCCCTGCTCGCCACCCTGCTGGACGCGCGCACCAAAACCTACTTCGATTACCTGCGCGAAGCGGTGGTACCGACCAACCCGCAGGTGGCCGAACGTCTGGCGTCGATGACCGATCGGCTCGGCAATGACACGGCGGCGTTGGGCAAGTTGAGCGAGATCGTGCATCAGCAGGCGCTGATCATGGCCTACAACGATGCGTTTCATTTTGTCGGGATTGCGCTGGGGGTCAGCATGTTGGCGATTTTGCTGACCAAGAAATTGCCTGCCGGACTGAAGGCCGGCGAGGCGCATTAACCTTGAGCGGACGCAGAGCGTCCAGGGCTGCATTCCCACGCGGAGCGTGGGAACGATCTGTTAAACGGCCAACAGCCGCTCACGCAGCTTGGCGATTTCGTCGCGCATCTGCGCTGCTGCTTCGAATTCCAGGTCGCGGGCCAACTGGTACATCTTCTCTTCCAGTTGGCGGATGCGCTTGGTGATCTCGCTCGGCGAGCGCAGTTCGGCTTCGTACTTGGCGTTCTCTTCGGCGGCCTTGGCCATGCCCTTGCGCTTCTTGCTGCGCGAACCGGGCACGGTGGCGCCTTCCATGATGTCGGCGACGTCCTTGAACACGCCCTTCGGTGTGATGCCGTTGGCCAGGTTGAAGGCGATCTGCTTGTCTCGACGGCGCTCGGTTTCGCCAATCGCCCGCTCCATCGACCCGGTGATGCGATCCGCGTAAAGAATCGCCCGGCCATTGAGGTTACGCGCCGCGCGGCCGATGGTCTGGATCAGCGAACGCTCGGAACGCAGGAAGCCTTCCTTGTCCGCGTCGAGAATCGCCACCAGCGAGACTTCCGGCATGTCCAGGCCTTCACGCAGCAGGTTGATCCCCACCAGCACGTCGAAGGTGCCAAGGCGTAGGTCGCGGATGATTTCGACCCGCTCGACGGTATCGATGTCCGAGTGCAGATAACGCACACGCACGCCGTGATCGGCCAGGTAATCGGTCAAGTCTTCGGCCATGCGCTTGGTCAGCGTGGTGACCAGCACCCGCTCCTCCACCGCCACGCGCTTGGTGATTTCCGACAATAGATCGTCGACCTGGGTCAGCGCCGGGCGCACTTCAACCTGCGGGTCGACGAGACCGGTCGGGCGCACCACCTGCTCGATCACCCGGCCAGCGTGTTCGGCTTCGTAGTTGCCGGGTGTGGCCGAGACGAAAATCGTCTGCGGACTCACCCCTTCCCACTCGTCGAAGCGCATCGGCCGGTTATCCAGCGCCGATGGCAAGCGGAAGCCGTACTCCACCAGGGTTTCCTTGCGCGAACGGTCGCCCTTATACATCGCGCCGACTTGCGGGACGCTGACGTGGGATTCGTCGATCACCAGCAGCGCATCCGCCGGCAGGTAATCGTAGAGCGTCGGCGGCGCTGCGCCAGCCGGACGGCCCGACAGATAGCGCGAGTAGTTTTCGATGCCGTTGCAGTAGCCGAGCTCGAGGATCATCTCCAGGTCGAACCGGGTGCGCTGCTCCAGACGCTGGGCTTCGACCAGTTTGTTGTTGTTGCGCAGGTATTCGAGGCGCTCCTGCAACTCGACCTTGATCCCCTCGATGGCGTCGAGCAAGGTTTCCCGGGGCGTCACGTAGTGACTCTTCGGGTAGAAGGTGAAGCGCGGCAGCTTGCGGATGACTTCGCCGGTCAGCGGGTCGAACGCGGAAATGCTCTCCACTTCGTCATCGAACAGCTCGATACGGATCGCTTCGAGGTCGGATTCCGCCGGGTAGATGTCGATCACATCGCCACGCACCCGGAAGGTCGCACGGGCGAAATCCATGTCGTTGCGGGTGTATTGCAGGTCGGCCAGGCGCCGCACCAGCGCACGCTGGTCGAGCTTGTCGCCGCGATCAACGTGCAAGACCATTTTCAGATAGGTTTCCGGGCTGCCCAGACCGTAGATGCACGACACCGTGGTGACGATGATCGCGTCCTTGCGCTCGAGCAATGCCTTGGTCGCTGACAGACGCATCTGCTCGATGTGGTCGTTGATCGACGCATCCTTCTCGATGAAGGTGTCGGACGACGGCACGTAGGCTTCGGGCTGGTAGTAGTCGTAGTAGGAAACGAAGTACTCGACAGCGTTGTTCGGGAAGAACGACTTGAACTCGCCGTACAACTGCGCGGCCAGGGTCTTGTTCGGTGCCAGCACCAGGGTCGGACGCTGCACCTGGGCGATCACGTTGGCGATGCTGAAGGTCTTGCCCGACCCGGTCACCCCGAGCAGCGTCTGGTGCGACAAACCGGCTTCGATGCCTTCGACCATCTGGCGAATGGCTTCGGGTTGATCGCCGGCGGGGTCGAAACGGGTGACGAGCTGGAATTCAGACATAAACACCTCTGGAATCGCGCCGCTGCGGGTAAACCGCAGCACCACGAGAAAGACCGCAAACGACCAATGTCGCGCAAGAAAAAACGAAGATTGTGCTGAATGTGGAGCCGATTGCCTCGCCTTTCAAGGCAAACGTCCTACATCCGGTAAAGTCTCGGACAGGTTCATTCGACTAACGGTCGAGAAATAATCGGAAAAACTTACCTTAAAAGCCGATTCGCCTGTCGCCATTGATCGATGATGGCCTCTATACTAGCTCCCCGTTTGTGCACCGCTCTAGTGCATTCGGCTGGAGCGCCACACGTCCCTCCACTCTCCATTAGAGCTGCCGCAAAAATGAGCCTGTTCTCCGCTGTCGAAATGGCACCCCGCGATCCAATCCTGGGCCTCAACGAAGCATTCAACGCCGATACCCGGACCAATAAGGTCAACCTCGGGGTGGGTGTGTACTGCAACGAAGAGGGGCGAATTCCACTCCTGCGCGCCGTCATCGAAGCCGAAACCATTCGCGCCGCTCAGCACGCCTCGCGCGGCTACCTGCCAATCGACGGCATCGCGGCCTACGACCAGGCCGTGCAAAAGCTGCTGTTCGGCAATGATTCGCCATTGCTGGCAGCTGGCCGCGTTGTCACCACTCAGGCCGTCGGCGGTACCGGCGCACTGAAAATCGGTGCCGACTTCCTCAAGCAACTGCTGCCCAATGCCGTTGTGGCGATCAGCGACCCGAGCTGGGAAAACCACCGCGCGCTGTTCGAAACCGCCGGTTTCCCGGTGCAGAACTACCGTTACTACGACGCCGCCACCCACGACGTGAACCGCGCCGGCCTGCTGGAAGACCTGAACGCCCTGCCGAATGGCTCGATCGTCGTGCTGCACGCCTGCTGCCACAACCCGACCGGCGTCGACCTGAGCCCGGCGGACTGGAACAACGTGCTGGAAGCGGTCAAGGCCAAAGGTCACGTGCCGTTCCTCGACATGGCTTACCAGGGTTTCGGTGACGGCATCGCCGAAGACGCCGCTGCCGTGCGTCTGTTCGCTGAATCCGGCCTGACCTTCTTCGTGTCGAGCTCGTTCTCCAAGTCGTTCTCGCTGTACGGCGAGCGCGTCGGCGCCCTGTCGATCATCAGCGAATCGAAAGAAGAAAGCGCCCGCGTCCTGTCGCAAGTCAAACGCGTGATCCGCACCAACTACTCCAACCCGCCGACCCACGGTGCAAGCGTCGTCGCCGCCGTGCTGAACAGCCCGGAGCTGCGCGCGCAGTGGGAAGACGAACTGGCTGAAATGCGCCTGCGCATTCGTGGCATGCGCGAGCAGATGGTTGCTCTGCTGGCGAAGAAAGCCCCGCAGCGTGACTTCAGCTTCGTCGGTCGTCAGCGCGGCATGTTCTCCTACTCCGGCCTGACCACCGAACAGGTTCACCGCCTGCGCAACGAGTTCGGCATCTACGCCCTGGACACCGGCCGCATCTGCGTCGCTGCGCTGAACCAGAGCAACATCGAAGCCGTGACAGACGCCATCGTTCAGGTCATCTGATCCGGCGCTGCACTGAAAACGGGAAGCCTTCGGGCTTCCCGTTTTTATTTGTCTGAAGAAAAGCCGCTACACCCTCTAGACTGCACCCAAACGATATTTCAGAGAGACGACATGAAAAACGATGACCTGCGCGCCGACCGCGACGATCTGGATGACTTCATCCCCCGCGCCCCGGCCAAGCGCGGAAATAATCTGGTGCTGCAAGTCGCGGCCGGGGTGTTTCTCGGCGGGCTGGCGCTGTGGCTGGTGCAACTGGGCGCAACGATGCTGTACGCCAAACTGATGCTCGGCACCTTCACGTTCGGCGGCTAAGCCAGTTCCGCTGCACGCTGAGTCGCCGCATCGTCATAAACGACGTAGAGCGATTCGGCGACCTGGCTCTTGATGGCCTTGGTGCTTTCCAGACCAAGGACAAAACCCTCGGCCTTGCCGCCTGCGCGGTTCAACTCTTCAGCCGTGGCGGCCTGAGTGATCGCGTCGAAAAGTTTTTCAGCGTGTGGGCCGACGCCTTTGGGCAGGCTGATTTGTGCGGTGCTCATGCGAACACCTCGACAGGACGACGGGTGAGGATGGGGCTATTCATGGCGCGTACCTTTTCGGCGAATGGCCGGCAGCGCGTGTGACCACTTCCGGGCGGCCATGGTAGACCTCTGCTACGGTTCTGGTAACCGCCAATCGCTGATAGATCGCCGTCCGTGCTGATATTTCCAGAAAATTTACAACTGGCGCTTGACTAGTCTTTTTAAATCAGTAACATACGCACCAATTCCGCAATAGCTCAGTTGGTAGAGCAAGTGACTGTTAATCACTGGGTCCCTGGTTCGAGTCCAGGTTGTGGAGCCAAATACAGAGCCCCTGAATCGAAAGATTCAGGGGCTTTTTTGTGGGCGCTGAAAAAAGCGACGCCATAGAAAAAGGGCCGATCAGTTTCGCAACTGATCGGCCCTTTTTCATTCAGCTATAGCGGTCAGACGTGCTCGCTGCTCTTGGCATGTGCCTTCGGTGCGCCGTGACCGTGATCCGCATCCGGATCGATCACCGGCACTTCGTTGCCGTCGCAGTCGTGCAGCTTGCCGTCGCTGAAGTAGTCGCCTTCACGCAGCGCGGCCAGATCGCGATAACGCAGGGTCCGCTCTTCTGCCGCCGCAAACACCGACTGCTGATCCGAGTTACCCGCCGTAAAGTGGTTGAACGCCAGGTTCAGCAGGATCGCCATGATCGCCGACGAACTGATGCCCGAATGGAAAATGGTCGCGAACCAGCTCGGGAAGTGATCGTAGAAGTTCGGCGCGGCAATCGGGATCATGCCGAAGCCGATCGAGGTGGCGACGATGATCAGGTTGACGTTGTTGCGGTAGTCGACCTTGGACAGCGTACGAATACCACTCGCTGCCACTGTGCCGAACAGCACGATACCGGCGCCGCCAAGTACCGAGGTCGGCACGGCTGCGATGACCCGACCCATGAACGGCAGCAGGCCGAGGATCACCAGGAAGATACCGCCGGTCGCCACCACATAGCGGCTCTTGATCCCGGTCACCGCCACCAGCCCGACGTTCTGGGCGAAAGCGCTTTGGGTGAACGAGCCGAAGATCGGCGCAAACATGCTCGACAGCATGTCCGCCCGCAGGCCATTGCCCAGACGCTTGGAGTCGACCTTGGTGCCGATGATTTCACCGACCGCCAGAATGTCCGCCGAGGTTTCCACCAGGGTCACCATGACCACGATGCACATCGACAGGATCGCAGCGAAGTGGAAGGTCGGCATGCCGAAATGGAACGGCGTCGGGAAGCCGAACATCGGGCCCTGGGTGACATTGGAGAAATCTGCCATGCCGAGGAACACCGCCAACACCGTGCCGATCACCATGGCCAACAGGATCGACAGACGCGAGATGGTGGAACTGCCGACCTTGCTCAACAGAAGTACCAGCACCAGCGTGACCGCCGCCAGACCGATGTTCTGCATGCTGCCGAAGTCAGGCGCGTGGCTGTTGCCGCCCATGGCCCAGCGTGCGGCCACCGGCATCAGCGTCAGGCCGATGGTGGTGATCACAATGCCGGTGACCAGTGGCGGGAAGAACTTGGTGATTCGCGAGAACACCGGCGTGATCAGCAAGCCGATCAGCGACGCCGCAATCACCGCGCCGAGCACCGACTGGAAGCCGCCCTCCCCGCCACTGCTGACAATCGCCACCATCGTAGCAACGCCGGAGAACGACACGCCCTGTACCAGCGGCAACTGACAGCCGAAAAACGGTAAACCCAGGGTTTGCAGCAACGTGGCCAGCCCCCCCGCAAACAATGAAGCAGCAATCAACAGACCGATGTCCGCCGGCGAAAGCCCGGCGGCCTGACCGATGATCAGTGGCACCGCGACGATACCGCCATACATGGTCAGAACGTGTTGCAGGCCGTAAGCCATATTCGCGCCGACCCCGAGATTCTCGTCCTCGGGCCGTTGGTGTGAAACATGGGGCGTTTTCATGGTGGGGGAGTTCCCTGGTTTTTGTTATGCGCACACTGTATGCAAGAGTCACGACAAATGTCCATAGACTTGTATACAACTTATCAGTCACATAATGGTTAGCTAGCCACCCAACCTTCTATCCCGCTGCTTTCATCCCCCACAAATCCGGCAACACATCCCCAATCGAGTCCACGTTTTATCCGCCTAGGCTGAAGTGTTCATGGCGACCGACGGCGCGGCCGCACCCTTTTTTTATACATATAAAGTATGCATAATGAAGTCATTCAAGATTCAGTTCGACAAAGCAAGAATGCTGCCAACAAACTCAAGCACAGAGGGATCAGCCTCGCCGAGGCCGAACCGGTCTTCCACGATGAGCGAGCATTGACGATTGAGGATAACGACCATGACGAACAACGCTGGATCACTCTCGGCAACGACGGCAAGGGACGTTTGCTGGTCGTCGTGTACAGCTATCGGGAGCCGAATTTGGTTCGAATCATTTCCGCACGTATCGCTACACCGAGTGAACGTCGCGAATATTTTCTGGAGGTTTGACCCATGAAAGACGAATACGACTTTTCTCAGGGAAAACGCGGCGCATTGGCGTCCAACAAGGGTAAAACGCGCATCACCATCATGCTTGATGATGCGGTCATCGAAGCGGCACGTACGGTCGCCGAAGAGGAAGGGTTTGGCTATCAGACGGTAATCAACAACACCCTGCGCCACGCATTGCTTAACAGCCGTGGTGCAACCGAGGAACTCGAGCATTCCAGCGGGCAATTCAAGCAAGGCATCACCGCCACCGACCTCAAGAGCCTTGAGAAAAAACTGTCGGCGGCCGTGAACGAGATCCGGCGGGTGCTGGAGCCGGAGGCAAAACCTTAGGTTTCAGACCGGCTGAATCAAGCGCGCCAGCGCCAGACGTGCACCGGGCTGGTGCGGCAAGCGCAGGCCGAATTCCCGTTCCAACAATTCGATCAGTTCATCGACGTCCGTCACTTCACGCCGCTCGCTCTCGGCGCCCATGCGGTGGATCGCGAAACTGCCGTTGTTCAGTGTGCGCCGCCAGCCGTCGCCGGTACGCGCAACCATCAGGCGCTGGGCAAATGGCGAGTCCGGGTGAGTCGAGACATACCAGTTGCCGAGGGTGTAATCGATGTCTTCCTGGCGTTGCAGGTCGAACAGGTACATCGGCCGCCATTCGCCGGCGACTTTGGCCCGCAGCATGTAGCCATCGGCCTGCGCTTCGATGCGATACGGTTCGTGCGGCGTGGATTGCTCGGCGTCGGTATCGAGCACCAGCGGCGCAGTCGGCACCATGCCGCCGAAGCCGACGTCGGTGATGTAGCGCACGTCGTCAATGGTCACCAGACTCAGGCGGTGGGTGCGCGCCGTCCAGCTGCCCTCGGGCTGATTCATGACCACTCGCCCGCTGATGCCCCGTGCGTCGAACCCCAACTCCAGTAACAACGCCAGAAACAGATTGTTCAGCTCGTAGCAGTAACCACCACGGGCGTCGTTCAAGACTTTGCGTTCGATGGACGGCAGATCGATCAGGACGGGTTCGCCACTGAGCGTCGACAGGTTTTCGAATGGAAAGGCGCCGGTATGGCGCAGTTGCAACAGGCGCAGGGTTTCAAGGGTCGGTGCCGGGGGCGCATCGAATCCCAGGCGTTGCAGGTACTGTTTCAGATTCGTCAGGCGTGGCTCGCTCATGGCTGGGTCCTTTTGCATGGGGGCGCGGATTGTTCCGCCGATGGTCGCCATGTATACGGGATCCGGGCATCGAATCGACAATTGAATTAACCAATCACCTGCTAGCGTCTTTTACGCGAATCGATGCGAATCCACGTCGGCGCGTGGTCACTGGCATGCGGTTCGTTGCGCACCCAGGCATCCACACCGGCCTCGTGCAGATAGGGGCTCAGCGGCGGATTGAGCAGCAGATGGTCGATCCGCAACCCGGAGTTCTTCTGCCAGTGCTGACGGAAGTAATCCCAGAACGTGTACAGCCGATCTTCGGGATACAGATGCCGCAACGAATCGGTCCAGCCCTGATCCAGCAGGCGCTGATAGCACTCGCGGCTTTGCGGTTGCAACAGCGCATCCTTGAGCCACGAACGGGTGTTGTAGATATCCAGATCGGTGGGCACCACGTTGTAATCGCCGGCCAGCACCACCGGGTGGTCGCTGCTTTGCAGATCCTGGGCGTATTTGATCAGACGCTCGAACCAGGCCAGTTTGTAGTCGAATTTCGGCCCCGGCTGCGGATTGCCATTGGGCAGGTACAGGCACCCCACCAACACCCCGTGCACCGCCGCTTCGAGGTAGCGGCTGTGTTTGTCGTCAGGATCGCCGGGCAGACCGCGCCGGCTCTCCAGCGGTTGCGCATCGCGGGCAAGAATCGCCACGCCGTTCCATGACGCCTGACCGTGCCAGATGGCGCCATAACCGGCGGCCTCCAGATCGGCGGCAGGAAATGCGCTGTCCACCAGTTTCAGCTCCTGCAAGCAGACGATGTCCGGCTGCTCGCGCCTGAGCCATTCCAGCAGGTTCGGCAGTCGGGCCCGCAGGCCGTTGACGTTGAACGTGGCAATGCGCATTTTTTTCATCGTCCGATTTCCTGCCATTGACCGATAAAAACTGTGACATCCGCCGACCGCGACGGTTGCGTCGGATCCTTCCCGTACGGCGTAATAGGCCCTCGCCTGAACCGCCGAGAATCCCCACATGCAAACCACGCTGCAAGGCCAGGGAATCATCCTGCGCCCGCTTCAATACACCGACGCCGACGCCCTGCTCCATGCTGCCGCCGACGGTGAACTGTGGAATCTCACGGTCACCGTGGTGCCGTCGACTACCACCGTCGACGCTTATCTGAAAAAGGCCCTCGACGGCCGTGAGGCAGGCACGGTCATGCCGTTTGTCATCGTGCTGAAGGAAACCGGCGAAGTGATCGGCTCGACCCGGTTCTGGAAGATCGACCCGCTCAATCGCAAGCTGGAGATCGGCAGCAGCTGGATTTCGGCACGCTTTCAGAAAACCTTCGTCAACACCGAGGCCAAATACCTGATGCTGCGCCACGCCTTCGAGGTGCTCGATTGCGTGCGGGTGCAGTTCACCACCGACGAAAACAACCAGAAGTCGCGCAACGCGATCCTGCGGCTCGGCGCGCAGCAGGAAGGCATCGTCCGCCACGAACGCATCATGCCGGACGGCCGCAAGCGCAACTCGGTGCGCTTCAGCATCATCGATGATGAATGGCCGCAAGTACGCCTGAACCTGGAACGCAAACTGGCGGATTACGGCCTGCGCTGAACGGTCAGACGCGGTTGCGCAGCCATTGCAGGAAGCCTTTCTTCGGCGCCGCTACCGGCGTTTCCTCCGTCAGGGATTGCGCCTTGTGCAGGCGGAAATCGAGCAACGCCTGCATCGCATCGTTGATGTCGTGACGGGCATCCAGGCACGGTTTGAGGTAAGACTTCTCGATGCGGTACAGCGCGCAAAAGGTCTTGGCTGAGAAGTCGGCCGGCAGTGAGGTATCGGACAGAATCCCCGCCTCGCCAATCACTTCGCCAGGCCCCATCCGCCCGGACTCGAATGGCGTGCCGTGGCGCTTGAGCGTCACCGAGACCACGCCGGACTCGATGATGAACAGATGATCGCTGACCTCGCCGCCCGCAAGAATCATCTCGCCGGCACGGAAGGTCTGCAGGGTCATGTTCTGGCTGAAGGTTTCCTTCTCCTCCTGACGCAGCGTGGAGAAAATCGGCGAGCTGTCGAGCAACGCCCGCGGTCGCGAGAGATTGCTCAGCATACCCGGCTCATCGCTCGACAGCAGATTGACCCCGGACGCCTGCAGATGCCGGTACGCCAGGTCGAACAGCTGATTGCGCACCACACGTTTTTCGCTCATTGAGGCGACAAACCCGCTGATTTCATATTCGGCGCCGGCGCTGCTGGAGCTCTTCAGTGCGACACTCGGCGCGGGGCTCTCCAGCAATTGGCGACAACCCTGCATCGCCCGCTCCAGGGCATCGATCACCGAACTGGGCCGCGCATGCGGACTGACCTGCACGCTGACGGCCACCCCGAACATATTGCTCGGCCGGCTGAAGTTGATGATCTTGGCCTTGGCCGCCAGCGAGTTGGGAATCACCGCCATGCTGCCCTGACTGGTTTGCAGGCGCGTGGCGCGCCAGTCGATGTCGGTGACCCGGCCTTCGGTGCCGTCGATGGAAATCCAGTCATCCAGTTGATAAGGCTTGGTGGTGTTGAGCACGATCCCGGAAAACACGTCACTCAAGGTGCTCTGCAACGCCAGACCGACGATGATCGCCAACGCCCCGGACGTCGCCAGCACGCCTTTGACCGGAAGATCCAGCACGTAGGCCAGCGCCGCGATGATCGCAATCAGGAAGATCACCGCACCCAGCAGATCCTGCAACAACCGCCCGGTGTGCCCGACCCGCTGCATCATCACCGCGCCGATCAACACCGTCAGGGTGCGCGCGCCGAACAGCCACCAACCGATCTGCAAACCGGTCGCCGCCAGATGCAACGGCACATTGTCGGCCCACGGCGCAGGCTCCATCGGGTTGAGCCCTTCGTTGAACAGCAGGATGCTGAACAGGGCAAAAATCAGCACCCGCACCAACAGTTTCCACGCGCTGCCGTGGGAGCTGATCAGACGCCACAGACCGAGATCGATCAGGATCAGGATCAAGGCGCAAAACAACGGATGATCGGTGAGCAGAGACAGCATCAAACAACTCCGACAGGGGCCAGTCGCGAGAAGATCGCACAGATTGGGCTCAGTGTAGGAGGAATTGATTTGGCGGGATGAGCGCCACGGCGCGCGCTCAAAAAAAACCGGCAGGCGCACGTGGCGCCTGCCGGTTTTTTTAGCTGTGCATCTGGCCGAAGCGGCCGGACTGGAAGTCGGCGAAGGCCTGATGGATTTCTTGCTCGGTGTTCATCACGAACGGGCCGTGGCCGACGATCGGCTCGTCAATCGGCTCGCCGCTGAGCAGCAGCACTACCGCGTCCTGGCTGGCTTCGAGGGTGATGCGATCGCCATCACGCTCGAACAGCGCCAACTGCCCTTCGCGCATCGACTCCACACCGTTGATCTGTACCGAACCTTTCAACACCACCAGCGCGGTGTTGCGGCCTTCGTGCAGATCCAGCGAAAGCAACTTGCCGCTGTTCAGCCGCAGATCCCAGACATCGATAGGCGTGAACGTGCGGGACGGGCCCTTGTGGCCGTCGAACTCACCGGCGATCAGACGCAGGCTGCCGGCACCGTCCTTGAGCGCAATTTGCGGGATATCACTGTCCAGAATGGTCTGGTACCCCGGCTCGGCCATTTTGTCCTTGGCCGGCAGATTCACCCACAACTGCACCATTTCCAGGTTGCCGCCGGTTCGGGCGAAGTTTTCCGAGTGGAATTCTTCATGCAGGATTCCGGAAGCCGCCGTCATCCACTGCACATCGCCCGGGCCGATGGTGCCGCCGCTGCCGGTGGAATCGCGGTGCTGCACTTCTCCTTCGTAAACGATGGTCACGGTCTCGAAGCCACGGTGCGGATGCTGACCCACGCCACGGCGTTCGGTGGTCGGAGTGAATTGCGCGGGCCCGGCGTGATCCAGCAGCAGGAACGGGCTGATGTGCTTGCCCAAATTGTCGTAGGAAAACAGGGTATGCACCGGAAACCCATCGCCGACCCAGTGGCCGCGAGGGCTGGTGTAGATACCGATCAGGTTTTTCATGGTGGACTCCGCAATCAGATTGATCATGGACCGATCATAAATTCGCCACGTATTTAGTACTAGTCAGCCAAAACCGTCCTCATCGTTCTACTGATGGAACGATACCGATCGCGGTGATTCGTGACTTCCAGTCAACAGTACTTTGCCCCGACAGCGGTTTTTCCCGAGGAATCAGACGCGGATACTCCTGCCCATTCCCACTGCAACCCTGGAGTCTCTGCATGTCTGTTCCCGCTTTCGGTCTTGGTACGTTTCGCCTGCAAGGCCAGGTGGTCATCGATTCGGTGAGCACTGCCCTTGAGCTCGGTTACCGGGTCATCGACACCGCGCAGATCTACGAAAACGAAGCCGACGTTGGCGAGGCCATCGCTGCCAGCGGCATCGCCCGTGAAGAACTGTTCATCACCAGCAAGATCTGGATCGCCAACTTCGCCAAAGACCGGCTGATTGAAAGCCTCAAAGAGAGCCTGCAAAAACTGCAGACCGACTACCTCGACCTGACGCTGATCCACTGGCCATCGCCGGAAGATCAGGTGCCGGTCGAAGAATTCATGGGCGCGCTGCTGGAAGCCAAACGCCTGGGCCTGACCCGGCAGATCGGCGTGTCCAACTTCACCATCGACTTGATGAAACAGGCGATTGCTGCGGTCGGCGCGGAAAACATCGCCACCAACCAGATCGAACTGCACCCGTACCTGCAAAACCGCAAGGTTGTCGAGTTCGCGCAAAGTCAGGGCATTCAGATCACGTCGTACATGACCCTGGCCTATGGCGAAGTGCTGAAGGATCCGCTGATCGTGCAGATCGCCGAGCGTCTGCACGCCACCCCGGCGCAGGTCACTCTGGCGTGGGCGATGCAATCGGGTTACGCGGTGATTCCGTCGTCGACCAAACGCGCCAACCTGCAAGGCAACCTCGGCGCCACAGCGCTGACCCTGAGCGACGCCGACATGGCGCTGATCGCCACGCTGGATCGCGGCCATCGCCTGACCAGCCCCAAAGGCATCGCGCCGCAGTGGGACTGACCGCTCAAGCCTGAAGCTGCTGCGCGAGGTCGTGCATGGCCACGCGCAGCAACTCGATGGCGGTCGTCAATGCCGCTTCGGGCTCATCGTCACGGCAAGCCTGTTCGAGTACCCGGCACGCCGAGACCACGCGCTCGGCACCGATCATGTGCGCCCCGCCTGTGACGTGATGCGCCAGATCACGTAAATCTGCGCGATCACTTTTACGGCCCGATTCCTCCAGACGCTTCAGGTCGATGCGCAGACTACTCAGTACTTCCTCACGCAATTGCCCGATCAGCGGGTTGTCCGCGCCTGCCAGTTGCAACAGTGCGCTCAGATCGAACTCGGCCACTGCCGGATCATCCACGCTTTCGATCTGCGCGCCTTCGGATGTTGCGGCCATCAGGGCCTGGCTCAATTCACGCAGCAGAACCGGTTTGAACAGACAATCGTCCATCCCGGCTGCCCGGCATCGCTGCTTCTCTTCCATCTGCGCATTGGCGGTAAATCCGAGGATCAGACAGGGCGCTCTACCCGTCGCGGCTTCTTCCTGACGTACCGCGCGCGTCAGCTCGTAACCGTTGAGCCCCGGCATGTTGCAGTCAGTGATCAGTGCATCGAAGGCGTGCCCGCGCCAAAGCGCCAGCCCCTCCTCACCGCCACCGGCGTCAACGGCACGATGCCCGAGCTCACTCAACTGCCGACACAGCAGCAGGCGATTCACCGGATGGTCATCCACCACCAGCACGTTCAGCGAATTAACCATCGTCGCCGCTGGCACCGGTACAGCCTCTTGCACCAGCGGCGCCAGCACCGGCAGTTCCATTCGCAGCATGACCTGAGTGCCCCTGCCCGGTTCGCTGCTCATCCACAAATCGCCGCCCATCATCCGGCACAGATTGCGGCTGATCACCAGCCCCAGGCCAGAACCGCCGTGCGTCACAGATTGATGATCGCCGACCTGCACAAACGGTCTGAACAACCGCTGCTGATCCTCGGCGCTGATCCCCCGGCCACTGTCTTCAATGGCCACGCCCACTTCAATCAGCCCGTCCTGTTCGCCGAACACGCGCAGGCGCAGGCTCACCTCGCCGTCCTCGGTGAACTTGATTGCATTGCTCAGCAGGTTCGACAGCACTTGTTTGAACCGCAGGGGATCGAGCATCACCACGACGTTGCTGCGCTCATCCATTTCTACATGCCACAACAATTGTTTCTGCCGGGCCAGGCCTTCGAAAATCCGACACACCGACGCCACCACTTCATGCAGATTGACGCGCTCGGGGGCCAGCGACAGATGCCCGGACTCGATGCGTGCGATGTCGAGAATATCGCCGATCAATGCCAGCAGTTGCTGCCCGGCGCTGGACGCCACCTCGATCGCCTGGCGATCGGTCACGCCTTCATCGGCACGTTTGAGGGCCAGTTCGAGCATGCCGATCAGGGCGTTCATCGGTGTGCGGATTTCATGGCTCATGGTCGCCAGAAACGTGCTCTTGGCGCGATTGGCTTCATCGGCTGCGTCCTTGGCCTCCTGCAACTGCTGAAGCCATTGCTGGCGCTGGCGGATCTGCCGACGCTGAAAGCCGATCCAGCCCAACGCCAACAGCAACAGCCCTGCCGCCACTGCAAACCCGCGCAGTATTTGCGTTTGATGACGCTGCCAATAGCTGTCTTGCAGCACCACGTTACGACTCCAACGCGTGACCAGACCGTCAATTTCCTGGGGGGCGATGCTCAGCAGTGCCTTGTTCAGAATCGATTGCAACTGCGGGGCGTCGAGCGCTGTCGCCATGGCAACCCGCGCCGGCAAATCGCCCAGCGTGGAGACAATCCGCAAGCGATCGCGGTATTGGTGATCGATCTGGTAGCGCGCCACCAGCAACGAGCTCAATGTCGCATCGGCCTTGCCGTCGAGCAGCGCCTGCGTGCCGTCGGCCGGGCTTGGCAACTCGATCAGGCGGATCTGCGGTACGTTCTCCAGCAGATAATCGTGCAACGGATTACCGCCATAAAGCGCCAGACGTTTGCCCGCCATGTCTTCAAGGCTGCGCGGCGCGTGTGCCTTTGAATCGGCAATCAGCACAAAGGGGCTGTTGACGTACGATCGGGTGAACAGCATTTTGGTTTCGCGCTCGCGGCTCGGTGTCAACACCGGCAACAGATCCAGCGCACCGCTTTTGAGTTGCTCGACCTGACGATCCAGCGACCGACCGCGCACCACCTCGAATGTCAGGCCACTGCGCTGACTGATCAGATTGAGCAATTGGGCGGCCAGCCCACTGAAACGGCCATCGGCGTCAAAGAATGTCAGCGGTGCAAAATCATCGATAGCGCCGACCCGCACCACCGGATGCTGATCCAGCCATTGTTGCTCGCTGTCGCTCAGGCTCACCTGCGACTGCGCAGCCACGTCCGCGCGACCGGCGCTCCAGCGCAGCTCGATGGCCAGGCGCTGTTCCATGGGAATGGCCAGCAGGGCTTTGTCGACCAGACCTTTCAAACGCGTATTGCTGCGGGCCAGGGCAAAGCCGAACGGGTTGGCGTCAAGGCCCGAAGGCCCGGCCAGTTGCAGGTCGTTGTGAAAGATCGTGTTGAGCAGATAGCTGGCGCTGATGAAGTCGCCAACGTAAACCGCATCCGTGCCGTACGCCACGGCGCCGAGGGCATCGAAAATCGACCTGTAACGCTGCAGGGAGGCTTGCGGGTAAGCCTCCTGGATGGTCGAGGCTGGCAGGTAGTCGTCCACCATGGCGATGCGTTTGCCAGCCAGATCGCCAGGCAACGGTTCGTCGATCCGAGTCACCCACATCGGCTGATCCTCGGCGTAGGCACGGGACAGCATGAGGTCGGAATCAGCTTCTTCGAACTTGTTCGACGTGCCCAGCAGGTCTACCTCACCGGCCTTGAGCGCAGCCATGGCGCTTGCGCGGTCGGAATAGCACCAGACTTCAACGGCTATGTTCAAAATCTGTGCAATTGCGTTGGCGTAATCGGCCGTAAGGCCTTCCTGTTCATGACGCTTGCGGGTCAGCTCGAAGGGCGGGTAATCCGGCCAGGAGGCACCGATGCGCAATACCGGATGCGCACGGAGCCACTGCCGATCCTGCTCATCCAGTTGAATCTGCACACCCTCAAAGCGGGTGCGGGAGACGATTTCCAGCCGTTGCGCCTCGGTCGCGTGCACCAGGCTTGCAAGCATCAGTATCGACAGAGAAACCAACCGCAGAAGACACATCATGGGGCGGCCTATGGAAACAGGCCGTTGCGTTGGACAAACTCTCGCAACACCACCAGCGAGCTTACCCCGAGTTTCAGCATCAAGCGGGTCTTGTAGGTGCTGATGGTTTTGTGACTGAGGTTCATCTTCAGAGCAATATGCTTGTTGGATTCACCTCTGGCCAGCTTCAGCATGATCTCCATTTCGCGGGTGGACAGAAGTGCAATCAACTCTCGCTCATCGCGGTGCGCTTCGGATTGCCCGGCATTGACCACAGGCATTTCGGGAAAGTAGGTATAACCCGAACGGACGGCCTTGATTGCATTTTGCAAATGCTGCATCGAGGCGGATTTGGCGACAAAAGCCATCGCCCCCGCACGCCGGCAACGCATCAGATAGTGTTCAGGGTCGGCCGCGGTGAAGATCAACACTTTGCAGACCAGCCCGATGGCCCTGATGCGCGCCAACACCTCCAGGCCGCCGAAGCCATCGAGTTTCAAGTCGAGCACGACCAGCTCCGGCGCGTGTTCACGTAGCATCGACACCACATCGACACCTTTGCCAGTCACATGGATCGGTTCGTAACCTGCGGACTCCAGAACCATACGAACGGCACCCACCACCACTGGGTGATCATCAACAATCAATGCTGAACCCATGACCACTCCCGGGGCGAATACCTGACATGGCGCCACCGATCTTGCATGAACGGGACTATTGGTAGCTGCGCTACTACTGTTGCACGCTGTGCACGCTGAATCACCTGTCAGATCTGACAGTTGTGCGCCAGACCGATCTGTGATCGAACACGCGATGGGCGCCCGAACGAAGCCTCGACCGAGGTCATCAACTGTTCGATGGCGCGGATTGAAGGCAAAGGCGCAGGGCTGGTGATGATCTTTGCCCCGAAATGCCCGGGAACACCGGAGGAGTCCACCGGCTCACCATAGACCAGCGCCCGCCGGATTTGCGGATGATCAAACAGAAAACCGCGAAGATCCGCCATTCCGGCCGCCAGTTCGGCATTGATCACCAGGACATCGAACGGCTGACCGCCGTAATCGACCAGCGTCAGCAGTTCGGCAAGGTTCTGCACCGGTGCAATACGGTAGTAATCGAGGCCGTTGAACATCCGCTCGATCTTCATCCGGTGAAAATGCTGCAAGTCGGCGATCAGAATGCGCAGGGTTTTGTCGGTCAATGTGAAAGTCCGGGTATTCGCTTGAAGTGACGGCAAGACTACCCAAGCATCGGGATACGCTCTGTAGGACTTTTCCGAAAAAAACCGTCACTCATCCGGATTAAAAAAGTTACTCCGTCGTGCTCGGACTCCAGAACGCCTGCACCACCAGGCTTGAAGTGGAAATCCGCTTCACCAGTGCATCCAGCTCATCGCCGTCCACCGAAGTGGTCGCCAGCGTCGCTTCGATCTCGATTTCATCGGCCCCGAAGGCGTGCACATCGACGTCACTGGCCGGGTAGTTGCTGCGTTCGAGCTCGGCTTCAAGCAAGGCGAACACGGCGGTCTGCTGCGAACGCCGGGCGATGACGTAGACGATGTTGGTGACTTCCGCCGAGACCACATCCAGCGGCTGACGGTTGATGTTGTTGACGATCGGCCGCAGCAAGGTATTGGCGGCGAGTACGAACAAGGTCCCCAGCACCGCTTCGGCCAGCAGGTCGGCACCGGCGCAGGCACCGACCGCTGCCGAGGTCCAGAGCGTGGCGGCGGTGTTGAGCCCGCGCACGTTGCCTTCTTCGCGCATGATCACGCCGGCACCGAGAAAACCGATGCCGGAAACCACATACGCGACCACCCGGACCGCGCCTTCGGCACCGGCGAGACGGTTGGCCATGTCGACGAAAATCGCCGCGCCGACCGCCACCAGAACATTGGTGCGCAAGCCCGCCGTGCGTTGCCGGTATTGGCGTTCGAAGCCGATCAGGCCGCCGAGGATGAACGCCGCGCTGAGGCTGACCAAAGTGTCGAGCAATGAGGTGAGGTTGAGATTGTTGATCGCTTGCATGTCGAACTCCTTGAAACCGCCCCCCTTGCTCCCACAAGGGGGGAATTCTTGCCTGTTACTGCCAGCCGAACCGGCGGATGTAGAAGCCTTTGACGGCTTGAGTCAGCGCCATGTACGCCAGCAGGATCACCGGCAGGAACACGAAGTACATCGACGGCAGTGCCTGCAATTTGAAGTAGTGCGCCAGCGGCCCCATCGGCAGGAAGATGCCCACGGCCATGATGATTCCGGTCATCACCAGCAACGGCATGGCCGCGCGGCTTTGCAGGAACGGAATCTTCGGCGTGCGGATCATGTGCACGATCAGCGTCTGGGTCAGCAGCCCCACCACGAACCAGCCGGACTGGAACAGGGTCTGGTGATCCGGGGTGTTGGCATCGAACACGTACCACATCAAGGCGAACGTTGTGATGTCGAAGATCGAACTGATCGGGCCGAAGAACAGCATGAAGCGCCCGACGTCCCCTGGCTGCCAGCGTTGCGGCTGTTTCAGCATCTCGTCGTCGACGTTGTCGAACGGGATCGCGATCTGCGAAATGTCATACAGCAGGTTCTGCACCAGCAGGTGCATCGGCAGCATCGGCAGGAACGGAATGAACGCGCTGGCCACCAGCACCGAGAACACGTTGCCGAAGTTCGAGCTGGCGGTCATCTTGATGTACTTGAGCATGTTGGCGAAGGTCCGGCGCCCTTCCAGCACACCCTCCTCCAGCACCATCAGGCTCTTTTCCAGCAGGATGATGTCGGCCGCTTCCTTGGCGATGTCCACCGCGCTGTCCACGGAAATCCCGATGTCTGCGGTGCGCAGCGCCGGGGCGTCGTTGATGCCGTCGCCCATGAACCCGACCACGTGGCCGTTGCCCTTGAGGATGCGCACGATGCGTTCCTTGTGCGACGGCGTCAGCTTGGCGAACACGTTGGTGGTTTCCACTGCCACGGCCAGTTCGGCGTCGCTCATGCGTTCGATGTCGTTGCCCATCAGCAGGCCTTGCTGGGCCAGGCCCACTTCGCGGCAGATCTTGGCGGTCACCAGCTCGTTGTCGCCGGTCAGCACTTTCACGGCCACGCCGTGTTCGGCCAGGGCCTTCAGCGCTGGTGCGGTGCTTTCCTTCGGTGGATCGAGGAACGCCACATAACCGATCAGCGTCAGTTCCTGCTCGTCACCCAGGCTGTAAGTGTCGCGTCCTTCAGGCATCGACCGTGCCGCCACCGCGACCACGCGCAAGCCTTCAGCGTTGAATGCTGCAGTGACCTGACGGATTTTCGCCAGCAATTCATCGCTCAAGGCTTCGTCGACTTCACCGTGACGAACCCGGCTGCACACCGCCAGCACTTCTTCAACCGCGCCTTTGCAGATCAGTTGATGCGGCTGGCCGCGCCCTTCGACGACCACCGACATGCGCCGACGATTGAAGTCGAACGGGATCTCGTCGACCTTGCGAAACGCCGTGCCGACCTTCAGCTCGCGGTGGATTTCCACGTGTTCCAGCACCGCCACGTCGAGCAGGTTTTTCAGGCCGGTCTGGTAGTAGCTGTTGAGGTAGGCCATTTCCAGCACGTCATCGGAGTCTTCGCCCCAAACGTCGACGTTACGCGCCAGGAAGATCTTGTCCTGGGTCAAAGTGCCGGTCTTGTCGGTGCACAGCACGTCCATGGCGCCGAAGTTCTGGATCGCATCCAGACGTTTGACGATGACTTTCTTGCGCGACAGGAACACCGCGCCCTTGGCCAGCGTCGAGGTGACGATCATCGGCAGCATTTCCGGGGTCAGGCCCACGGCAATCGACAGCGCGAACAGCAGTGCTTCGGTCCAGTCGCCCTTGGTGAAACCGTTGATGAACAACACCAGCGGCGCCATGACGAACATGAAGCGGATCAGCAGCCAGCTGACTTTGTTCACGCCTTGCTGAAACGAAGTCACCGCGCGATCAGTCGCCCCGACCCGCTGCGCCAGCGCACCGAAATAGGTGCTGTTGCCGGTGGTGAGAATCACCGCCACCGCCGTACCGGACACCACGTTGGTGCCCATGAACAGGATGTTGTCGAGTTCCAGCGGATTGCGCGTGTCGCGATCGGCCTGACGCGGGAATTTTTCCACCGGCATCGATTCGCCGGTCATCGCCGCCTGGCTGACGAACAGGTCCTTGGCGCTGAGCACCCGGCAATCGGCAGGAATCATGTCGCCGGCCGACAGCACGATCAGATCGCCGGGCACCAATTGCTTGATCGGCAATTCAGCGCGCGGCGCATCCCGGCGCAGCACCGTGGCGGTGTTGCTGACCATCGCTTTGAGCGCGTCGGCGGCCTGGTTGGATTTGCTTTCCTGCCAGAAGCGCAGCAGCGTCGACAGCACCACCATCGAGAAAATCACGATGGCGGCCTTGAGGTCTTCGGTCAGCCACGAGATCACCGCAAGCAAGGTCAGCAGCAGGTTGAACGGGTTTTTGTAGCAGTGCCACAGGTGGGTCCACCACGGCAGCGGTTGCTCGTGTTCGACTTCGTTGAGGCCATGCTGCGCACGCAGCACATCGACTTCGAAATCGGTGAGGCCGTCGGTGTGAGTGCCGAGGTTCGACAGCAGCACGCCGCTGTCGCAATGGGCGGCGTCCACCAGTGTATTGGCGAGAGTCGGCGGCACTTCACGGCTGACCGTGGTGTCGCTGAGGGTTTCCAGCAAGGCCAGGCGACGGAAGTGCCGGGCGATGTGGCGGGTCCGCAGGAAGCCTGCGAAAAATTCCTTGAGCGTAAGTTTCATGGCTGTTGCCCCTATGGTCAGCCGGGAAACCGTCGAGCAGGTACGTCCTCGTCCTGGGCACCGCAAAACCGGCACGGCAAGGCGTGGCGCGCCGGTCAGAAAAGACAGGCGTGTCGATAGGGCTGCAATGACGACGATGAAGTCGACTTCACAGGCTTTTCAGTGTCGATGAGAAGGACGTCGGGACATGACCGGGACCGGTCATGATCGGGATGCCGCTGCTCGCTGTTCGGCGAGACAACGGCACAAAGGAATGCGCGTTATCTTGCCGAGAATCTGCCGGTTACAAGGACCGGCCGACAACTGTCACTCGAACAAGTACCCACTGTGGGTCTCCGCTATTGATGAAAACGCGCGAAGCTTACGCCCCGATGTCTGGAGAGTAAACCCGCAAAAGGAAGTGTGTCGGGGAATGTGGCGGGTGTTCAGGAAGGGTTCAGGATTGCCCCCGAGATCGCCGAGATCGTTCCCACGCTCTGCGTGGGAACGATCAACGGTCTGGTTTAGCTGGCAGTCGCCAACAACAGATCCATCACCGAACGGCTGTGCCCACGGTTCTTGCCATGCTCATACAGCGAGCCGGCGATCTCGTCCGCGCGGATCGGCAGGATCGACAGCAGCGTATCGCTCAGACCGTGGCTGGCCTGGCAGAAGCCCTGCATGTACAGACCGGCCTTGCAGCGCTCGTCGGTGATCAACCGGTAATTGCGATCGACCTCGAAATCGCCCAGGTACTCTTCCAGCGGCGCCAGCAGTTTGCGGTGCATCTGGCGCTCGTAACCGGTGGCCAGCACGACCGCGTCGTAGGCACGCACGGTGACTTCGCCGGTGGCGTTGTTGCGCACGGTCAGTTCGATACCGCGTTCGGTGGCGGTGGCTTTCTCGACCGTGGTCAGGGTGCGGAACGCATGGCGTGCGACACCGGAAACCTTCTGGCGATAGAAGATGCCGTAGATGCGCTCGATCAGGTCGATGTCGACCACCGAGTAGTTGGTGTTGTGGTACTCGTTGACCAGACGCTCACGCTCGCTGCTCTTCTGCTGGAAGATCAGGTCGGTGAATTCCGGCGAGAACACTTCGTTGACGAACGGGCTGTCGTCCGCCGGCTTCAGGGCCGAGCCGCGCAGGATCATGTCGACCTGCACCGACGGGAACGAGTCGTTCAGGTCGATGAAGGCTTCCGCCGCGCTCTGGCCGCCACCGATGATTGCGATGCTCATCGGCTGGTTGTTGATGCACGGCTGCTTGGCCATCTCGGCCAGGTACTGCGAGTGATGGAACACCCGACCGTCGCCTTTCAGCGCCTTGAAGGCCTCGGGAATGCGCGGCGTGCCGCCGGCGCTGACCACCACCGAACGCGCAGTACGCACGAACTGCTGGCCGTCCGTACCACGGGAAATCACCCGCAGCGCTTCGACCTGATGGTTGTGCAGCACCGGCTCGATGGTCAGCACTTCTTCGCCGTAACGGCTTTGCTCGGTGAACTGCGCAGCCACCCAGCGCAGGTAGTCGTTGTACTCCATGCGGCACGGGTAGAAGGTGCCGAGGTTGATGAAGTCCACCAGACGACCATGGTGCTTGAGGTAGTTGACGAACGAGTACGGGCTGGTCGGATTGCGCAGGGTCACCAGATCCTTGAGGAAGGAAATCTGCAACTCGCTCTGGGTCGACAGGGTGTTGCCGTGCCAGCTGTAGTTGGGTTGTTTGTCGAGAAACAGAACATCCAGTTCCCCCTGGGTCGGGCCGCGCTCTTGCAGAGCGATGGCCAGCGCCAGGTTCGAAGGGCCGAAACCGACGCCGATCAGGTCGTGAACGATGGGCGATGCAATTGCCTGTGTCATTTCCAGTGTCCTCTGGACGAAAAGCCTGAGTGACCTGACCGGCCTTGAGCAGGACAGCAGATCGTCTGTTGAGTAGGAACGAGGACAGTGAAATAAAATTTAACGACGACGGCTCAATGGGCGTCCCATTGTTTGATGCGCAGGCGGCAATGCTTCATGGCGTTGACGATGTGCTTTTCCACCAGAGCCTTGGAAATCCCTAGGTGTTCGGCAATCTCGGGATGCGACAGACCTTCGATCTTGCGCAACAGAAAACTTTCGCGACACAGCGGCGAAAGTTCAGCCAGGGCACGCTGGAGCATCTCCAGTCGCTGGCCGTGATCGAAGGTATTGTGGGGCGACGGGGTGAAATAGCGCTCTTCGCTGTCGAGCACTTCCAGCGATTCGACCTGACGCAGGGCATTGCGCCGATGGTCGTCGATCACCAGATTCAAGGCTGTGCGATAGAGAAATGCCCGAGGCTGCTCGATCGGCGTTTCGCTGGATCGCTCCAGCACCCGCAGATAAGCGTCATGCACCACGTCTTCGGCCACCTGACGGTTGCCGAGCCTGGCGTTCAGGAAACACACCAACTCGCGATAGTAGTTTTCCAACATGATTCCCCGCCGCAGCGTGCGGTTTCGATCCTTGAGCCAGATCCGCGACTGTCGAAACAGGCAGTGGCACGGTAGTGGCAATTTCAGGTGCGTAATTTATAGTAATTCTCATATAGATTTAAAGCGCTGTTTCGGTTTGCCCGACAAATTGTTCTCGCCTATACCTGTTACCGCGTTTTTCAGCGCTTAAATTCGCCGCCCCTTCTCTCGTTTAACCAACAGCCCTCCCGTGTCTGTCGTGCCCTGCGACAGCATTCGGCCGTGCCCGCTTGCGGTGCCCGCCGGATGACGGGCCGATTCACACTGGCCGGAACCCCGCATGAAACGTCCCCGCCCCGCCCGACGCGCCCTGCTCATCGCTCTTTGCCTGATCCCCGTGATTGCCGTTGCGGCGTGGCAAGTCCTGCCGCCCGGTCGCGATCAGTTCGCCACCGTTTCCGTCAGCCGTGGCGACATCGAAAGCAGCGTCACCGCGCTGGGCACGCTCCAGCCGCGGCGCTATGTGGACGTCGGCGCCCAGGCGTCGGGGCAGATCCAGAAAATCCACGTCGAGGTCGGTGATGTGGTCAAGGAAGGCCAGTTGCTGGTGGAAATCGACCCGTCCACGCAAAAAGCCAAACTCGACGCCGGGCGTTTCTCCATCGAAAACCTCAAGGCCCAATTGCAGGAGCAAAAAGCCCAGCACGAACTGGCGCAGCAGAAATATCAGCGTCAGCAGAATCTCGCCGCCGGCGGCGCGACCCGCGAAGAAGACGTGCAGACCGCCCGCGCCGAACTGAAAGCCACCCAGGCGCGCATCGACATGTTCCAGGCCCAGATCCGTCAGGCCGAAGCCAGCCTGCGCAGCGATCAGGCCGAACTCGGCTACACCCGCATCTACGCGCCAATGGCCGGCACAGTGGTCGCGCTCGATGCGCGCGAAGGCCAGACCCTCAACGCCCAGCAGCAGACGCCGCTGATCCTGCGTATCGCCAAACTGTCGCCGATGACCGTGTGGGCCGAGGTCTCCGAAGCCGACATCGGCCACGTCAAACCCGGCATGACCGCCTACTTCACCACCCTCAGCGGCGGCAACCGGCGCTGGAGCAGCACCGTACGGCAGATCCTGCCGGTCCCGCCAAAACCGCTGGACCAGACCAGCCAGGGCGGCGGCAGCCCCGCCAGCACCAGCAAAAGCGGCAGTGCCCGCGTGGTGCTGTACACCGTGTTGCTGGACGTCGACAACGCCGACAACGCGCTGATGGCGGAAATGACCACGCAAGTCTTCTTCGTCGCCCACCAGGCGCAAAACGTGCTTACCGCACCGGTTGCCGCGCTGCAGGGCAGCACCACCGCCAACGTGCAGACCGCGCAGGTAATCGCCGCCAACGGCAAGATCGAAACCCGCGAAGTGCGCACCGGCATCAGCGACCGCTTGAAAGTGCAGATTCTCGAAGGCCTCAACGAGGGCGATCATTTGGTGATCGGCCCGGCCACCGGCAGCGGAGGTTGAATGCAAACGCCTCTGATCGACCTGCAGGACATCCGCAAATCCTACGGCGGCGGCGACGCGCCCGAGGTTCATGTCCTGCGCGGTATCGACCTGTCGATCCACGCCGGCGAATTCGTGGCGATCGTCGGCGCCTCCGGCTCCGGCAAATCGACACTGATGAACATTCTCGGCTGCCTCGACCGGCCGACCACCGGCGAGTACCGCTTCGCCGGGGAAAACGTCGCCGGCCTGGACACCGACGAACTGGCCTGGCTACGCCGCGAGGCCTTTGGTTTCGTGTTCCAGGGTTATCACCTGATTCCGTCCGGCTCGGCCCAGGAAAACGTCGAGATGCCGGCGATCTACGCCGGCACACCCGCCGCCGAGCGCCATGCTCGTGCCGCCGCCCTGCTCGACCGCCTCGGCCTGGCCTCGCGCACCGGCAACCGTCCACATCAACTTTCCGGCGGCCAGCAACAACGGGTGTCGATTGCCCGGGCCTTGATGAACGGCGGGCACATCATTCTTGCCGACGAGCCCACCGGCGCCCTCGACAGCCACAGCGGCAAGGAAGTCATGGCGCTGCTCGACGAACTGGCGAGCCAGGGCCACGTGGTCATTCTGATCACCCACGACCGCGAAGTGGCCGCACGAGCCAAACGCATCATTGAAATCAGCGACGGCCTGATCGTCAGCGACAGCGCCCGCCACAACCCCGAGGCCCAGACCAGCGCCAACCCCGGCGCCTTGCAGGCGGTGGATCTGCGCAAGCGCCTGACTGAAGGCGCCGAAGCGACAGGCGCCTGGAAAGGCGAACTGATCGACGCACTGCACGCCGCCTGGCGAGTGATGTGGATCAACCGCTTCCGCACCGCGCTGACCCTGTTGGGGATCATCATTGGCGTGGCCTCGGTGGTGGTCATGCTCGCGGTCGGCGAAGGCAGCAAGCGCCAGGTCATGGCGCAAATGGGCGCCTTCGGCTCGAACATCATTTACCTCAGCGGCTCGTCACCCAACCCGCGCACACCGCAAGGCATCGTCACCCTCGATGACGTGGCGGCACTGGCCAGCCTGCCGCAGGTCATGCGAATCATGCCGGTCAACGGCGCCGAAGCCGGTGTGCGGTTTGGCAATGCCGATTACCTGAGTTACGTCGGCGGCAACGACACCAACTTCCCGGCAATCTTCAACTGGCCTGTGGTGCAGGGCAGCTACTTCACCGAAGCCGATGAACGCAATGCCGCCGCAGTTGCGGTTATCGGCCACAAGGTCCGCACCAAACTGCTCAAGGATGTCGCCAACCCCATCGGCCAATACATCCTGATCGAGAACGTGCCGTTCCAGGTGGTGGGCGTGTTGGCGGAGAAAGGCGCCAGCTCCGGCGACTCCGACAGCGACAACCGCATCGCCGTGCCCTACTCCGCCGCCAGCGTCCGTTTGTTCGGCACGCGCAATCCGGAATACGTGGCGATCGCCGCCGCCGATGCGCGCAAGGTCAAGGAAGCCGAACACGCCATCGAGCAACTGATGCTGCGCCTGCACAACGGCAAGAAGGATTTCGAACTGACCAACAACGCCGCGATGATCCAGGCCGAAGCCCGCACGCAAAACACCCTGTCGCTGATGCTCGGCTCGATTGCCGCGATTTCGCTGCTGGTGGGCGGGATCGGGGTGATGAACATCATGCTGATGACCGTGCGCGAGCGCACCCGCGAGATCGGGATTCGCATGGCTACCGGTGCCCGTCAGCGCGACATCCTGCGCCAGTTCCTCACCGAAGCGGTAATGCTCTCGGTGGTCGGAGGGATCGCCGGCATCGCCCTGGCACTGATCGTCGGCGGCGTGCTGATCCTCAGCGAAGTCGCCGTGGCGTTTTCCTTGATGGCGGTGCTCGGTGCCTTTGGCTGCGCCCTTGTGACCGGTGTTGTCTTCGGCTTCATGCCGGCCCGCAAAGCCGCCCGACTCGACCCGGTGACGGCCCTTACCAGTGAATGATCGATCTATGAAATCGCGCCTCAGCCTGTTGACCGTGTGCCTGATGCTCAGCGCCTGCGGCAATCCCGTCCAGCGTCCCGACAGCGGCTTGCAGCCACCGGCGACCTGGCAGTCGCCCCACGGCGCCAGCGTCGCCCGCATCGATCCGCAATGGTGGAAGCAGTTCGGCAGCCCCGAACTCGACCGCCTGATCGAACAGGCCCGCCTCGGCAGTTTCGACCTCGCGGCCGCCATGGCGCGGGTACGTCAGGCCCAGGCCGGCACCGTGATTGCCGGCGGCTCGCAGTTGCCTGAAGTGAAAGCCGGGGCCAATGCCAATCGGCAGAAATTGCTGCGCGGTAACGGCTACAGCCAGCTCGACGCCGACAACAGCAACAAGGCGGTGGATTATTTCGACGCCAGCCTGACCGCTACTTACGAAATCGATTTCTGGGGCGGCAAACGCGCCTCCCGCGACAGTGCCCGGCTTGCCCTGCAAGCCAGCGAGTTCGATCGGGCGACCGTGGAACTGACCTTGCTCAGCGGCGTGGCCAACACCTATGCGCAGGCCTTGTCCCTGCGCGAGCAAAGTCGTATCGCCGAGCTGAATCTGGCGAACGCGCAGAACGTGCTGAAACTGGTGCAGACCCGCTTCGATTCAGGCTCGGCCACCGCACTGGAACTGGCCCAGCAGAAAAGCCTGGTGGCCGCGCAACAACGGCAATTGCCGCTGGTGCAACAACAGGCCCAGGACGCTTTGATCAGCCTCGCAGCCCTGCTCGGCCGGCCGGTGCAGGATCTGCAAACCGGCGCGGAGCCGTTCGACCGACTGCAATGGCCGACCATCTCCGCCGGCGTGCCTAGCGACCTGCTCAGCCACCGTCCGGACATCGCCCGCGCCGAGGCGCAACTGGCGGCGGCCGAAGCCGACGTCAAGGTCGCCCGCGCCGCCATGCTGCCGAGCGTGACCCTGTCTGCCCAGCTCGGCTCCGGCGCCAACCAGTTTGACGACATCATCCGCAGCCCGTTCTACAACCTCACCGCCGGACTGCTCGCCCCCGTCTTCAACAACGGGCGGCTGAGCGCCGAGCGCGACAAGGCCAGAGCCCGCCAGGAAGAACTGCTGGAAACCTATCGCGCCGCCATCATCAACGGTTTCGCCGACGTCGAAAAAGCCCTGAACAGCATTCGCGGGCTCGACGCGCAGCGGCAGTGGCAAAGTGAAGAGTTGAATCAGGCGCAGACCGCGTTCGACATCGCTCAGAGCCGCTATCAGGCAGGCGCCGAAGACTTGCTGACGGTGCTGGAAACCCAGCGCACGCTGTATGCGGCGCAGGATCTGAATGTGCAACTGCGCCTGTCGCGATTGCAGGCGAGTATCGGGTTGTACAAGGCACTGGGCGGCGGGTGGCAGGCGCTGTAATCGCAGCAAACTCAAGACCGCTTTCGCGAGCAAGCTCGCTCCCACAGCGACCGCATTCCATCTGAATGGACACGATCACTGTGGGAGCGAGTTTGCTACATAGGGCGATCCGGCTAACGACAACGCGATCCTCAGACCGCGTCGGTTTTGGCCTTCAGATTGCGCGCATACCACGGCCGCTTCGGCACTCGCCGGAACAATCCTTCCAGCTTCTTCTCATCCGAACCGAACACGATTCGCAGCGCAAGCTTCATGACTTCCGGATCCATCTCGACCGACTTGCCGACCTGCAACCCCGGCGTAGTGCTGCAACCGTGAGTCGTCGGGCCGAGCCACGGGTCAGCGACTTCGACCCAACGCCCAGGCGCAAACCATTTCACACCATTGACTTCAAGCCGCGTGACCTGACCCGGATGGAAACGCTCGTGGGCGCGGAACCAGTCTTCCACGCGGTCATCGATCCAGCCGTGGAAATGCCAGAACACCGGGTTCACATGAGATGAAAACGGATCGCCGAGGAAGTCGTTTTCCGGGGCGAACCAGCGTGCGGCAAAATCGTCCAGATCCCGGGCCAGCGGCACCGGCTGACCGTTGGACGGATCGCGCGGCACCGAAGCCCAGCGCATGTGCAGCCAGTCGTGCAGCCCCAGTTCGACTTCGGAGCCGAACTGACCGAGGGTCATCTTCGACAGATACTGTGGATCGCGGTACTGCGACTCCCAGACCTCGAAGTTGCTCTGATAGGTCTCGGCGGTCTTGATGTCGCTGACCCACTGGCTGAATTCATCGTCGCCATCGGCCAGCCAGGTCGGCGGCAGCGCGGTGCCGTCGTGATTATCGAAGTAGCGGGCAAAACCCTGACGGTCGCGCACCAGTTCCGGCTGCGGCAGCGGGAAGAACTCCCACGACGGCAAATCCTGCAGCGAACGCGCCGTCCCGAGCATGTGCCGGTGCATGAAAAAGAAATCGATGCCCGAACCGTTGCGATCCTTGCGCGGACCACGGGCATCACGCTCCTGATCCCGAGGGCCGGGCTGCCAGCCGAGGCCGCGCAAGGCGTTGCGCTTGTCCTCGGACAGCGTGTGCCATTTGTCCCGCGTCGCGTGCCACACCTGGTGGAACAGTCGATGCTCGGGTGACACCAGCCAGGCCAGCAAAGGCGCATTGAGCGGCGTGCGCTGGCGGGCTTCGGGGAACAGGCATTTGACCGCGATGAAGCGGTGATCCTGCGCCGGCAAGGCCAGCGCGCGATCGAGGCGCTGGACACTGCCACTGAGGGTGCCGCTGCCGGCGTTGCCGAAATCCGCCCAGACCTCGTCGAGGGTCATGTTCAGTTCGTAGTCGACGCTGCCGCCGGTGCCCAGCAGGCGCCAGCTGAGCTTCGAAGCCTCGGCCCCGGCAAGATCGCCGAGTATTCGGTAACGAGGGGTGTCGGCAGAGCGCAGACGCTCCGGCGTATCGAGAAAACCGCACACGCCCCGGCCTTTCTGACCGATGTCGATGAACACTTCCAGGCCCTGGGCCGGCAAGCCGTCCAGGCCCGCATCACGCCCGACGAAGCGGATCTTCCAGACCCCGCGCAACGCATTCGCCAGGCGTTGCCCGGCCACGTCGGCGACATCGAAAGACGCCTCACCGGGGGTGATCGTCGGGTCGGGCTTCGTCCATTCGCGATGCCCGAAATAAGCTGCAGGTACGGCAGCGCCGGTCAGCGCCAGGCCTGCCATGAACCATCGTCGAGAAATCCTCATTGCCCTACCTGTGTTCAGCCCTGAAGCAGGCTTTATCCAAGCTAGAACGTTTGCTGAGCGAACAAATTTAAGCGCCCTCGGGGCGGACTAATTTTCTCCCGCGCCCGCTCGTTCTTCCCAGATAGCAAAGGCCTCTGTGCCTGCACCTCGACGGCGAACCTGACTGAGATGGCAATGACAAAACCACGTTCGAAAAAGGCTCTTTACATCGGCCTGCCGCTGGCCCTGGCGATCAGCGCCGGTGCCGGTTTCGCGGTCTGGGATATCTGGTTCAAGGACAATCCCGGCTACCCTCGCAAAGTCATGCAGCAGGCCGAAGAGCTGCACGAACACATGCTCTCGTTCGACAGCCACATCACCATCACCCAGAACTTCGGCACCACCGGCCACGAAGTCGACAAGGACGGCAGTGACCAGTTCGACCTGGTCAAGGCCAATCGCGGACGCCTGTCCGGCGCGGCGCTGACGATCTTCGGCTGGCCGGAAATCTGGAACGGCGCCAATGCCCCGCACAAGCCCACCGCCGGCTTCGTCGACGAGGCGCGCAACCAGCAGGAAATCCGCTACAAGATCATTTCCGGAATGGTCCGCGACTTCCCCAACCAGGTCGGCATTGCCTACACCGCCGACGACTTCCGGCGCCTGCACGGCGAAGGCAAGTTCGCGATCTTCATCAGCATGCTCAACGCCTACCCGCTGGGCCACGACCTGAACCTGCTGGACCTGTGGACGGCGCGCGGCATGCGCATGTTCGGCTTCAGTTACATCGGCAATAACGACTGGGCCGACTCGTCGCGCCCGCTGCCGTTCTTCAATGATTCGCCGGACGCCCTCGACGGTCTTTCGGACCTGGGCAAGCAAGCGGTGAAACGCTTGAACGACCTGGGCGTAATCATCGACGTGTCGCAGATGTCGACCAAGGCCCTGGAGCAGGTCGCGCAACTGAGCCGCACCCCGCTGGTGGCGTCGCACTCGGCGCCGCGCGCCATGGTCGATATCCCGCGCAACCTCAGCGACAAGGAAATGCAGCTGATCAAGAACAGCGGCGGCGTGGTGCAGATCGTCGGCTTCTCGCAATACCTGCGCCCACTGACCCAGGGCACTCAGGACAAGCTGAATGAACTGCGCAAACGCTACGATCTGCCGCCGCTGCCGAACCTGGCCGTGGCCCTGATGCCGGGCGATCCGATCATCTCGGCGTGGTCGGAGCAGAAGTTCGGCGAGTACGCCGGCCAGCTCTACGCGATCCTCGAAGGCGAACCCAAGGCCAGCCTCAAGGATCTGGGCGACGCCATCGATTACACGGTCAGAAAGATCGGTATCGACCACGTCGGCATCAGCTCGGACTTCAATGAAGGTGGCGGCGTCAAAGGCTGGGAGAACGTCAGTGAGATTCGCAACGTGACCGCTGAACTGCTGTCGCGCGGTTACACCGAAGCCGATATCGCCAAGCTCTGGGGCGGCAATTTCCTGCGGGTCTGGGACCAGGTGGAAAAATCCGCCAAACCGACACTGGCCACTGCCCGGGAAGCCGCCAAGCCATGAGCAACCGTCGCGACTTTCTCAAGCAGGCCGGGATCCTCGCCGCCGCATTGCCATTGGGTGCGAGCCTGCCGAACATCGCCAACGCTTCGACCGCCGCCGCCTCGCTGCCACGCAACAAGTGGGCGCAGTTGCAGCAATTGTTCGATCAGGATCCGTCGTGGCTGCACTTCTCCAACTTCCTGATCACCACCCACCCGCGCCCGGTGCGCGAGGCGATCGAAATGCACCGCGCCGCCCTCGACAAGAACCCCGGGCTGGCGATGGACTGGGACCACGGCGTCACCGAAAAACGCGAGGAAGCCGTGCGCGTGCTGGCCGGCCAATACGTGCAGGCCGATGCCCGGCAGATTGCGCTCACCGGCAGCACCACCGAAGGTCTGGCGATGATTTACGGTGGCGTGCAGGTACGCGCCGATCAGGAAATCCTCACCACGGCCCACGAGCATTACGCAATGCACACCATCCTCGAGCTGCGCACCCAGCGTGACGGCACCAAGGTGCGCAAGATCCGTCTGTTCAAGGATCCTTACCGGATCAGCAAAGATGAAATCCTGACCAGCATCGATCGTGCCATCCGCCCCGAAACCCGCGTGCTGGGCATGTGCTGGGTGCATTCGGGCAGCGGCGTGAAACTGCCGCTCGCCGAAATCGGTGCGCTGGTCGACAAACACAACCGCGGGCGCAGCGAAGCCGATCGCATCATCTACGTGGTGGACGGCGTGCACGGTTTCGGCGTGGAAGACCTGAGCTTCCCGGCCATGAACTGCGACTTCTTCATCGCCGGCACCCACAAGTGGATGTTCGGCCCGCGCGGCACCGGGATCGTGGTCAGCCGTACGCCGGAAGTGAAATACGTTACGCCGATCATTCCGACCTTTTCCGAGGCCGAGCACTTCTCCACCACCATGACCCCTGGCGGTTATCACGCTTTCGAACACCGCTGGGCGCTGACCGAGGCGTTCAAGTTGCACCTGCAACTGGGCAAGGCCGACGTGCAGGCGCGCATTCATGAACTCAACAGCTACCTGAAAAAACGCCTGCTGCAACGCCCGCAGATTGAGCTGGTCACGCCGTTGAGCCCTGAGTTTTCCGCCGGCTTCACCTTCTTCCGGGTCACTGGCAAGAACAGCGACAAGATCGCCGCGCACCTGATGGCCAACAAAGTCGTGGCTGACGCCGTCGAGCGCGATGTCGGGCCAGTGATCCGCACCGCGCCGGGCCTGCTCAACGATGAAGCCCAGATCGACCGCCTGCTGGCCGTGCTGGATCAGGCGCTGTGAGCCGAACCTTTTTCCTTTTGACGAGACTCGAAATGAACAGTGAACTGCCTCGTTTTGCCTTGAAAAGCCTGTCGGCGCTGACGCTCGCCGCCCTCGCCGCCTACCTGCTGCCGACCACCGCCCAGGCTGCCACCCCACCGGCACCGGGCAAGGTGTTCAAGGACTGCAAGGACTGTCCGGAAATGGTCGTGCTGCCCACCGGCACGTTCACCATGGGCACGCCTGAAGACGAAGTCGGCCGCGAGCCCGACGAAGGCCCGATGCACCCGGTGACGTTCGCCAAACCGCTGGCAATCAGCCGTTTCCAGGTGCTCAAGGGCGAATGGTTTGCCTACCTCAAGGACACCGGTTACGTCATGCCCGACGGCGATACCCGCCCGGGCCGCGCGTGCAAGGCCGGGATCCCGGATTACGCCGGCAGCGACCCGCGCAAGCAGTACACCGACAAGCACCCGGCAGTGTGCATGGACTTCGCCGAGGCCAACGCCTACGTGGCCTGGCTGTCGAAAAAGACCGGCAAGCAGTACCGCCTGGTCAGTGAGTCCCTGCGCGAATACGCCGCCCGTGGCGGCACCATCGGGCCGTTCCCCTTCCCGTTCGATGAGGGCAAGGAATACAGCATCGCCAAGCACGCCAATACCTACGGTGCGGCCGATGGCTACAACTTCACCGCGCCGGCCGGCAGCTTCCCGCCCAACGCCTTCGGTGTGTACGACATGCACGGCAACGTCTACGAATGGACCGCCGATTGCTACAACGAAAACTACGAAGGCGCGCCGAGTGACGGCAGTGCGTGGGAGACCGGCAAGTGCCAGTTCAAGCGCATTCGCGGCAACGACTGGGGCGAAGCGCCGGTGTTCTCCCGCTCCGGCAACCGCAATGCGCTGGTGCCGACCGAGCGTGGCGACTGGATCGGTTTTCGCGTGGCGCGCGACCTCTAACCGCGAGCACCGCAGCGGCACCCGCCGCTCGCTCGTCGCTTGAGTCCTCGATAAACCCGCGGGCGGCTAAATCGCTGCCCGCGGGTTTCGTCTTTTAACCAGCCCTACCCTTGAACCAATGCCTTGACCGGCACCAAAAGCGGAAACCTCCATGACCACAAAATCGCGCGGAGCCATCAGTGAAGTCCTCGGCCTGCTCAAGCCTTACCGGGTCGTCGTGGCGCTGTCGATCCTGCTCGGCATGCTCGGTGGCGTCAGCGTCACCGCCCTGCTGGCGACCATCAACAAAGCCCTGAACGGCGCCGGCAGCCCTTCGGCCACGGTATTGGCGACGTTTGCCGGCCTCTGCGCCTTTGCCCTGTTGACCTCGATTCTGTCGGACATCGGCACCAACCACGTCGGCCAGCACATCATTGCCGGGCTGCGTAAATCCCTGGGTGAAAAGGTCCTGCTGGCGCCCATCGAACAGATTGAACGGTTCCGCAGCCACCGCCTGATTCCGGTGCTGACCCACGACGTCGACACGGTCAGCGATTTCGCCTTTTCCTTCGCGCCGCTGGCCATCGCCTTTACCGTGACGCTCGGTTGCCTGGGCTATCTGGCGTTCCTGTCGCTGCCGATGTTCATCCTGCTGCTGGTGGCCCTGGTGGTCGGTATCGCGGTGCAATACGTCGCCCGCAACAAAGGCATCAAAGGCTTCGAAACCGCTCGCGAAGCCGAAGATGAGCTGCAAAAGCACTACAGCGCGATTGCCGCCGGCGCCAAGGAGTTGCGCATTCATCGGCCGCGTCGCCAGCGCATGTTCAGCCAGCGCATCGAAGGCACCGCCGATTTCATCTGCCGGACCCACATTCGTTCGGTCAACATTTTCGTGATGGCCAAGACGTTCGGCTCGATGCTGTTTTTCGTGGTCATCGGCCTGGTGCTGGCGCTCCAGTCCTTGTGGCTGGGCACTGACAAAGCGGTGCTCAGCGGTTTCGTGCTGGTGCTGCTGTACATGAAAGGCCCGCTGGAATACCTGATAACCACCCTGCCGGTGATCAGCCGCGCGAACATCGCGTTCAAGCGCATCAACGATCTGGCGGAGCAATTTTCCTCGCCGGAGCCGCACCTGCTGTTGAGCGAATCCGCGCCGGTGAGCAAAACCCCGGTCCAGCAGTTGCAAATGCACAACGTGCATTACGCCTTTCCACCGGTCAAAGGCAGCGCCGCCTTCGAACTGGGCCCGGTCAATCTGAACATCGCTCAGGGCGACATCGTGTTCATCGTCGGCGAGAACGGCGGCGGCAAGACCACCCTGATCAAACTGCTGCTGGGGCTGTATGCGCCACAGCGCGGTGAAGTCCTGCTCAACGGTCAGGTGGTCGATGCCCGGGCCCGCGATGACTACCGCCAGCTGTTCACCACGATTTTTGCCGACTACTACCTGTTCGATGAGCTGGTACAGGGCGATCAACAGGTTCCTGCCGATGCCGGCCGTTATCTGGAGCGCCTGGAAATCGCGCACAAGGTGAGCATTCAGGACGGCGTGTTCAGCACCACCGATCTGTCCACCGGCCAGCGCAAGCGTCTGGCCCTGATCAACGCCTGGCTGGAGGAACGTCCGGTGCTGGTGTTCGACGAATGGGCCGCCGACCAGGACCCGGCATTCCGGCGGATCTTCTACACCGAGTTGCTGCCGGAACTGAAACAGATGGGCAAGACCATCATCGTGATCTCCCACGACGACCGCTATTTCGACGTCGCCGATCAACTGGTGCGCATGGAGGGTGGCCGGGTCGTCACCCACAAAAAGCCCCTCGAAACCGCCTGAGCGAAAGCGCCCTTTCAGCCGCCAGCGCCTGTGCGCTGTCGGCCTTCAACCTGAATGTTTATCGCCGTGGACCCGACTGTCGGCAACGCCGTCAGCGACCACGGCGCTGCCAACCACGAGAGACCGATGAACGACTTACTCGATGATGAAGTGCTGGCGCTGCTGATGGCTGATGCCGGCGTGCAACTTCAAGGCATCCCGGCCCGCCCTCACCCAGTGCCGGCGCCGCTCTCCTTCGCCCAGCAACGCTTGTGGTTCGTGCAACAGCTGACGCCCGACAGTGCCGCCTACAACCTGCCCCGCGCTGTGCGCCTGAACGGCGTTGTGCAAGCCCGGCATCTGCAAGCGGCGCTGAACAAAGTCATCGCACGTCACGACGTGCTGCGCAGCGCGATCGTCGAGATCGACGGCGTGGCGATGCAGGTCGTCGATGAACACGCGACACTCAAACTGGCCTTCGAAGACCTGCGCCACCTGAGCGCCGAAACACGCGACCCCGAACTTGCCCGACGCATCGCCGTCGAGGCCGGTCTGCCCTTCGATCTGAAAACCGCGCCGCTGATGCGCGCGACGCTGCTGCAGACCGCTGACGATCAACACCTGCTGCTGATGAACATGCACCACATCGCCTCCGATGCCTGGTCCAACGCCATTCTCATGCAGGATCTGATGCAGGCCTATGAACAGGTCATGGCGGGCGATCCTTCGCCGCTGCGCCGACCGGCCATCCAGTACGCCGACTACGCCGACTGGCAACGCGGCGAATACCTCGGCAGCGCCGCGTGTGCCGCCAGTGCCGACTATTGGCGCAACTACCTCGGGCAGACCCTGCCGCCGCTGGAACTGCCGACCGACTTTCCTCGTCACGAGCAGCAGACTCACCCGGCCGGCAAACACGACTTCAGCCTGCCGACGGCGCTGACACAGAATTTGAACCGCTTCTGCCAACAGTGGGGACTGACGCCGTTTGTGGTGGCGCTCGGCGCCTGGCAATTGCTGCTGAGCCGCTACAGCAACCAGCAGGACTTCACGGTCGGCGTGCCGAATGCGAGCCGCAATCGCAGCGAAACCCAGGAACTGGTGGGCTTCTTTGTCAGCGCCCAGGTCTACCGCGTGCGCATCGATCCACAGCTGCCGTGCCAGGATTTTCTCCAGCGCCTGCGCCGCGAAACCCTCGCCGCGCTGGATCATGCCGACTACCCGCTGGAGCTGAGCTTCGACGACCTGCAACTGCGGGCGAACGGGCAGATCAACCCGCTGTTTCAAACGCTGTTCAACTGGCGCACCGAAGCCTCCGGCGAGGGCCCGCTGATGTTGGGCGACCTGGCGCTGGACTTCCTCCCGGCGGACACGACCCAGGCCAAATTCGACCTGTCGCTGGACATCGCCTATTCGCTGGAGCGCATCGACGCCAGCCTCGAATACAGCCGCGACCTGTACACCCCCGCGACCCTCCAACGCCTGGCGGGTCACTGGCAGAACCTGCTGCACGCCATCACCGAAGATCCGGGCCGCGCGCTGAGCGAACTGCCGCTGCTGAGCCGCGATGAACGCCACGTGCAGCTCGAACAATGGAACCCGCCCGCCTCGGCCTTGCCCGACGAAGGCGTGCACCAGTTGTTCGAGCGTCAGGCGCTGGCCACACCGGACGCGGTAGCGCTGATCGTCAATGACCTGCACGTGAGTTATGCCCGGCTCAATTCGGCGGCCAATCGACTGGCAAACACCCTGATCGCGTGCGTCGTCGGCCCGGAAGTCCGCGTGGGCATCGCCGTCGAGCGCTCGGCGCACATGATCATCAGCCTGCTGGCGGTGCTCAAGGCCGGCGGGGTCTATGTCCCGCTCGACCCCGACTACCCGCAGGAACGCCTGACCTGGATGATCGAAGACAGCGGCCTGGATGTATTGCTGACGCAGGATTCGCTGCTTGAGCGCCTGCCCTCGCCGCCGTCGGTCAAGGTGATGTGCGTCGATGAGGTTGATCCTCTCGATGACCGACCTGTCGACAACCCGCCCTGCCGCACCTTCGCCAGCAATCTGGCGTACGTGATGTTCACCTCGGGCTCCACCGGTCGCCCGAAAGGCGTGGGCATCACTCACGGCGCCCTGACCCGTCACGCGCAAATCGGTCGGGAGTTCCACGGTCTGACGCCTGCCGACCGTTTGCTGCAGTACGGCACGTTCAATTTCGATGCGTTTGTCGATCAGCTCTACCCGGCGCTGATTTGCGGCGCTTCGGTGGTGCTGCGCGGGCAGGACATCTGGGACAGCGAAACCTGGTATCAGCAGCTGCTGGAGAAAAAATTCACCGTCAGCGAACTGACCACGACGTACTGGAACTTGCTGGCCAAGGACTTCGCGGCCGCCGGCCCACGGGACTACGGATCGCTGCGTCAGGTGGTGGTCGGCGGCGAAGCCATGCCACCGGAAGCGGTCGCGGCCTGGGGCCAGGCCGGTCTCGGTCACGTGCGTCTGCTCAATGTCTACGGCCCGACGGAAGCGACCGTCGACTCCACGCTGCTCGATTGCAGCGACTACGTCACCGGGCGCACGCCCCTGCCCAAAGCCATGCCGATTGGTCGACCGCTGGCCGGTCGTGCCGTGTACCTGCTCGACAGCGGCGGTCAGCCGGTGCCCGTCGGCACCGTGGGCGAACTGATGATTGCCGGCGACCTGCTCGCGCGGGGCTATTTCAATCGACCGGAGCTGACCGCCGAACGCTTCATCCCGGACCCGTTCAGCACCCGGGGCGGACGCCTCTATCGCACCGGTGATCTGGCACGCTATGGCGCCGACGGCGTGATCGAATATGTCGGGCGCCTCGACCACCAGGTGAAAATTCGTGGTTTCCGCATCGAACTCGGCGAAATCGAGTCCTGCCTGCTGCAATGGCCCGCCGTACGTGAAGCCGTGGTCGTCGCCCACGAAGGCGTGACCGGCACGCAGTTGATCGGCTATGTCGTGCCGCATGCAAGCGAGCCACCCGAGGACGAACTGCGCGAAGCCCTCAAGGCAGAATTGAAGGTGCGCCTGCCCAACTACATGGTCCCTGCTCACCTGGTGGTGCTGAGTGCATTGCCACTGAGCCCCAACGGCAAACTGGATCGCAAAGCCCTGCCACTGCCCGATCTGCATCAGGCACACCGGCCGTTTCGTGCGCCGCAAACGCCCCTCGAAACAGCGCTGGCCGAACTCTGGCACGAGGCGCTGCACGTCGAGCGCGTGAGCCTGGACGACAATTTCTTCGAACTGGGCGGCCATTCGATTCTGGCCATTCAGTTCATTTCCGCCTTGAACGCGCGCCTGGGGATCAAACTGGCCCTGCAACAAATGCTCGCGCACCCCACGGTCGAAGTACTGGCCCGGTTCATCGGCATGGAACATCAACAGCAGGTGCAATGCGTGGTCGAGCTGACCGGCGCCACGTCAACCGCTACACCGCTGTTCTGCCTGCACCCGAGCGGCGGCATCGTCTTCTGTTACCAGCCGCTGGCCAAGCGTCTGAGCAAGCACGCTCGCACCTTCGGCATCATGCACAAAGGCTTCGCCGACAAGGACGCCAGCACCCAGACCTGGCCCGAGATGATTGCCGAATACACCGAACAGATTGTCGAAAAGCATCCCGACGGCCCTTACCGCCTGATGGGCTGGTCGCTGGGTGGCGCGATCGCCATGGACGTGGCTGCTGCACTGGAGCGCCAGGGCAAACAGGTGACGTTCCTGGGCCTGGTCGACACCACCCTGCCGGAAAGCATCTTCCCTGCGGACCTGCCACGCAAACCGCTGGAGGAAGACAACCCCGAGTACCTCAGCGCAGACAACGAACTGTCCGTTGCCGTGGAAATGTTCAGCCTGATGTTTGCCCATCTGGAAGAGCCGGCGGCGCGTTACATCGCCGAGAACCCGACAACCAGCCTCAAGGCCTTTTATCAGTGGGCCAGCCAGCAAGCCGCCACCGACGAACAGGAAATGATCGCCACGCTGGAGGCCATCAAGCAGGAAATCATGAACGCCCAGGCGTTCGACATCCACGAGCGGCTGGTCAAGAGTTTCGATGCGTTCTCGCTGCCAACTCTCAAGGTCAAGGCCAGCTGCTGGTGGTCGTTGCAGCACAAGACCCTGGAGCAAGTGCTGCACTCGGAGCAGGTGCTGCGCCAGTACAACCTCAGCGGACAGTTGCAAGGTTCCGTCCATTCGCCATTGCCGCACCGCAGCATGATCTATGGCGAAAGCCTGCTGGACTCGTTTGAATCCGTGCTCCTCGCCTGCGAGGGCGTGACGCGGGACTGATCCTTCGGCAACACAAAAAACGCAGACGCTTCGGCCTCTGCGTTTTTTCATGCCTGCTGTTTTGTTCGGGTGTGCCTTGTTTCAGCAAGGTGCCGGCGAGAAAGTCCGGGCATAAAAAAACCGGCCCACCCTCCTTGTTCAGGAGCGTGGGCCGGTTCGGTGTCCCGTCAGTGCATCAGAACTGCGGGGTGTACTTCACGGAGAACATCACGTTGCGTGGATCACCGAAGTTGTTGTTACCACTGAGCTGGTTGTACGCCGCGTTTACGTAGTTCTTGTCGAACAGGTTATTCGCGTTGACCGCCAGACCGATCTCCGGCGTCAGCTGGTAAGCGATACGGGCGTTCCACACGGTGTAACCCGCCACCTCGTAATTGCCTTCGTAGCCCAGGGTGTGGTTTTGAGCGGTGAAACCAAGCCCGGTGCTCAGACGGTTCAAATCACCGGTGAACTGGTAGTTACCCCACACGCGCAGCATGTGTTTCGGCGTCCAGGTGCTGAACGTGCGACCTTCCATGTCCGGGTCGTCGAGGTACTTGGTGGTGTTGTAGGTGTAACCGGCAAACAGTTGCAGGTTGTCGGTCACAGCACCACTGATCTCGGCGTCCAGACCCTGGCTGCGCACTTTGCCCGCCGCCGTGGAGCAGTACCAGCCGTCACATTCCATACCGCCGGAAACATCATCGACCGCACGGTTTTTCTGGTCGTAGCGGAACAGCGCCAGGGAGGTGTTGACCCGGCCGTCCATCAGCTCGCCCTTGAGGCCGATTTCGTAGTTGCTGCCGATGATCGGCTTGAGCATCGAGCCATTGGCATCGCGCACCGTCTGCGGCTGGAACACGTCGGTGTAGCTGGCATACACCGCCCACTCGCGGCTCAGGTCATAGACGATACCGGCGTAAGGGGTGACTTCCCCGGTTTCGTTCGATTTGCTCGGGTCGGCGGTGACGTATTCATCGCTGAAGGCCGCGCGGTTCTTGGATTTGTAGCTGAAGTCATACCAGCTGACACGCGAACCCAGCACCAGCGTCAGGTCATCGACCGGTTTGACGCGCCAGGTGCCATACAGACCTTTCTGACGAATATCGTACTTGCTGTCGGTGGCACGGCCGCCGGCGGTGTTGAGCAGACTGTCGTAGCTGATGTCCGGACGATCGTTATTGACGTTGAAGATCGTGTCGGTGGCGTTGTTGTTGAAGGTACGGGCGAGCTGGTCATCCGTCTCCAGCTGGGAGTAGTTGCCGCCGATCATGACTTCCTGCTGCATCGACAAGGCTTCGAACTTGCCGGTCAGGTTCATGTCGAGACCGACCTTGGTGGAGTCGAAGTCGGTGATGAAGTCGGCGTACTGAATACCGCTGCCATCCGGCTTCAGACCGGCACCGGAGCTTTGCAGACGCTGGCTTTTCGACTCGTTGGTTTCGGTCATCTGCACGGCACCGACCTTGAACGCCCAGTCGTCGTTGAAACGGTGTTCGAGGTCAGCGTAAAGCGTGGTGACGTTGATCTGCGAGTGGTTCCATTTGGCACCGCCGTAGGTCGAGCGCGAAATGTCCGGCATTCTGCCGTCGGCGTAACGCGGCAGGCCACGGATCATCGGGCGCGACTCGGCCTCGGTGCGGCTGGCCGCCAGGCCCAGGGTGGTGTCTTCACTCAGGTCGAAGTCCAGCGAGCCGTACAGCGAGTGGGTCTTGCTCCATTCGTAGTCGACGAAGGAATCGCTCTGGTCTTCATCGGCAACGAGACGGCCACGGATCGTGCCGGCCTGGTTCAGCGGGCCGCCCGCGTCCAGTTGCAGACCGTAGTGATCCCACGAGCCGGCCTTGCCGGTAATGCTCACGGTCGGTGCCGCCTGACCGCGTTTGCGCACCAGGTTGATGGCACCGCCAGGGCTGCCGGTCCCTTGCAACAGGCCGGATGCACCGCGCAGGATTTCCAGACGGTCGAAGAAGATCAGGTCCTGGGTCGCCCAGTTGCCCAGCGAGTAGGTGTTACGTGGAATCGGCACGCCGTCGTACTGCCAGTCGTCGATCTGGAAACCGCGCGACGACACGATGATGCCCTTGCCGACGCCCTGCAGGCCGACAATGCCGGTGGTCTGGTTCAGCGCGTCCTTGAGGTCGACCAGGTCCTGATCATCCATCTGCTTGCGGGTCATCACGGTGACCGACTGCGGAATTTCCTTGAGGGTGTGAGTGCCCTTGCCGATCGTGACGGCGTTGGAGGTGTACGAGTTGCTGCCTTCGGTGGTTGCCCCGACCTGCTGCGCACTGATGTTGGTCGCGCCCAGTTCCAGACCCTGTGTGGCCGTGCCGCGCACCAGCATCAGGGTGTTGCCCTCGATGCTGTAACGCACGCCGGTGCCGCGGAGCAATTCGGCGATGGCCGCCTGCGGACTCATCTTGCCGCTGACCGCGTGGCTCTTGAGTCCGGCCATGTCGTCAGCGTTGTAGATCACTTGCTGGTTGGTCTGCTGACCGAACGCCTGCAATGCCTGCGGCAGCGATTGGGCCGGGATATTGATGCTGACGTCTTCAGCCATCACTTGAGCGCTGAGCGGCAATACGCAGACCAGCCCCAGACCGGTCAACACTCGGCGCGAACGCAGGCCGCGGGACATGACGAGTGCCTTGAACAGAGGTTTCAACTCATGAATTGCTGACATCGTGCTCTCTATTATTGGTAGAAGTGGAAATCCATTGGGCCGAAGGGCCCGCCGCTGTCTGCACAAGTGAGCCGCGCACTCGATGGCCCTCGGGCGATCTGTCAGTGCGCGGTCGACCGGCCCCTCCCCGGGCACGGTCATCTGGCTGGACAACGGCGAAATTTTTCGCTGAACAAATCCGGTGACCTGGCTGCCCTGCCCGACCCGATTTGCCCACATACCTTAGTAAGACGCAGCACCTCCAAAAAACCGGAATGAGTTTATTTATCATTAGCGCGAAAAGTTAAAAAAAAGGCCGACGCTGTTGGGCGACGGCCTTTTGTTTCATGCCATGTCAGCTGCCTTGCGCAGCCTTGGCGGCTTGCAGCTGCCGCGCCTGCTCGGCCAGGCGGGCCTTTTCCTCGGGGCTCATCGCGTCCATGCGCAGGCGTACCTGGGCCATTTTTTCCAACTGGCCCGGGGTGCTTTCCACCGCCCGCAACGCCATTGCAAGCGATGCCACGGTCGGATGATCGAAGACCAGCCCCGGATGAACTTCGCACTGCAGCAACTTGCGAATCCCGGCCACCAGCTTGATCACCAGCAACGAATGGCCACCGACGGCAAAGAAATCGCGATCAACGCCCAGCCGCTCGAGCCCGAGCAACTGCGCCATGCGCGAGGCCAGCAATTGCTCGAGTGCATCGCGCGGCGCGACACCTTCGTCATCCGCCGCCCTGCCCGCCAGCTGCTGCAATGCCTTGCGGTCGATCTTGCCGTTGGCCAACCGTGGGAAACGGTCGATCAATTGCAGATGCTGCGGCACCATCACGCCGGGCAGACGAGCGCTCAGTTCGGCGCGTGCAGCGTCCAGCAACCCCGCCGACAGGCCCTGATGCGCGACGACAAAGGCCAGCAATCCCTGCTCGGCGGACGCGGCCGGCAGCACCAGCGCTTCGGCCACCGGCGCAAGGCGCAGCAGCTCGGCTTCGATCTCCGCCAGTTCAATGCGGAAGCCACGCACCTTGACCTGCTGATCGCGCCGACCGTGCAACTGAATGCCGCCGTCCACGCGATAGCGCGCCAGGTCGCCGCTGCGATACAGACGCTGCGCCGGATCAAACGGGCTCTGAATGAACGTCTGCTCATCAGCTTCGGCATTCAGGTAGCCACGGCACAACTGCGCACCGCCCAGGAACAGCTCGCCCAGCACACCGACCGGCGCCAGACGCAACTGCGCGTCCAGCACGTAAACCTGGTTGTTGCCCAGCACCTGCGTCAGCGCCGAACAGTCGCCGGCAGTACCGTGCAGATCCAGCGGATGAACCATGACCCCGACCGTCGCTTCGGTAGGACCGTAGTGGTTGAACACGCGGCAGTCACTGCGCAACCGCGCAATGCGCTCGATCAGCGTCTTGGCAATCGGCTCGCCGCCGAGCACCAGCGTGCGCGGCAAGGTTGCCCGCTCGCTGTCGAGCAGCGCGGCGAGGTGCGACGGCACGATCTTCAGGCAGTCGATCTGCTGCTGTTGCAGGTACTCGGCGAACAGCGCGCCGTCCTGCATCTGCTCATCGCTGGCAACGTGCAGCGTGGCCCCGTTGAACAACGCACCGAACAACGCGGTGTTGCCCAGGTCCGCCGCCACCGTCGAACTGAAACCGACGTTGCGGCACTGTTCCAGCCCCAGGGCCTGACTGGCCTGAGCCGTGTAGTTCAGCAATTGCCGATGCTCGATCACCACGCCTTTCGGCACACCGGTGGAGCCGGAGGTAAACAGTACATACGCGATGTCGTGGCCTTGGGTGGCGAGCGCCGGCAATTCTGCACTCGACTGGCTGACATCTGCCAGGGTCAACGCCTTGTGCGGCTGCCCCTGCCAGGCCGGCAGATGCGCGGCGTCGGTCAGCAACAGTGCGGCGCCAGCCTGTTCCAGCATCAAGGCCTGACGTGCCTGCGGCCATTGCACATCCAGCGGCAGATAGGCCGCACCGATGCGCCAGCTCGCCAGCATGACGATCACCAGATCCGCCGAGCGCGGCAGCGCCAGCGCGACAATCGAACCTTCACCCAGCCCCTGCACCTTGAGACCTTGCGCGACGCTGTCCACGCGGACTTGCAACTGGCCGTAGCTCAATGACTGCCCGGCATCGGTCAGGGCGATGGCATCCGGGGTGCGCAGCATCAGATCGGCGATGCGCTGCGGCAGAAAACGGCTGTCGGCCAATGGCTGCGCTGACGGATTGATGGCCAGCAAACGCTGCTCTTCGGCATGACCGAGCAGGTTGAGCTGCGTCAGCGGGGTGTGCGGTGCGGCGAGGATCGAATCCAGCAGAACGCCGAACTGCTCCAGCACCACGTTCGCGGCTGCCGGCGAATAACGCGAGCTCGCGTACCGCAGTTCCACCGCCGCCGGTTGCTGTGCGTCGTCCAGTTGCACCTGCAACAAGCATTCAAAGGCATCGGGCTGCACCGGCAAGGCATCCGACATCGTCCAGCGCAAACCGCCGCTGTTGCCGCTGCGACCGGCCTGGCCAAGCGTAAAGCCGTAGGCCGGGCGCGCCGCGTCGGGAGCCAGATCCGGGGTCCAGTATTCCTGCCAGGTGCGGTGTTCTTCGAGGCCTGCGGCCAGTTCCACCAGCCAGTCGCTGAAGGCTGCGCCGGCCGGCAACGACACCGACAGCGGCAAGGTTTTCTCGAAAACACCCACGGCGCTGGCGAAGTATTCATAGTCGCTGCGGCTGTCGTGGCGTACACCGACCAGCACCTGCTCAAGCCCACTCAAGCGGCCCAGCAACACCCACCAGGCACCTTGCAACAGCGTGGCGACAGGCTGGCCGAGCTGCTCGGCCAGGGCCTGCAAACCTGCGCGTTGCGCCGGTTGCAGCACCAGTGACAGGCGCGAGTCGGCGCCGGCCGTCGTCTGGCTGACGCTGCGGGCGGCCAGCCAGGGCGTGGCGATGTCGACCTGAGCACCTTGCAGCTGTTGCTGCCAATAAGCCCGCGCCGTGGTCGCGTCTTCGTCGAGCACCACTTCGCTGCGCCATTCCAGGTATTGGCTGAACTCGCCCGGCGCCTCATCTTCGGCAGACTCGGCACCGGCGTAGGCTTGCTGCACCTGCTCCAGCAGCAGATTCAGCGATTGCGCATCGGCGCTGTGGCGAGCGATACCGATCAGGCACTGCCATTGCTGCGGCGCCAGTCGATAAAGCATCGCCTGGACACCCGCCGATTCGCCGACCACAAAAGCGCGGCCCATCGATTCGTCGATCTGAGCCTGAACGTCCTCGGCACCCTGCTCGGTTGCCTGAATCGTCAGCGGAAAACGGGCGGCCGGGATCGCGCTCTGGCGCAAGCCATGGAAACCGGCGACCTTGTTCAATTGCGCCAGCAACATAGGCTGTTGCGCCAGCAGCGTATCGAAAGCGGCCTGCAAGCGTTGCGGATCGAGGTCGCCCTCCAGGGTCACGCTCAACCAGCGCAAGGCCTCACCGCAGGTCGCCGTGTTCGACAGTTGCTCCAGCAGCGCCTGTTGCTCGGGCGTCAGGGCGAATCCGCTTTCCTGCGTGTCCATCATGACTTCGTTCATGCTCCGGTTTCCTCGGTGTTCACTGCGCCCGGGGCGGTTTGCCCGGCGGCCGGCGCACGTTCAAGACTGCTGTGGTCGTACATGTCGCCCATCGCCACGACAATCTTGCGCGGCCCCTCGAACGGATCGCGGGCGTGGGCCACCAGCATGTTGTCGAGCAGGATCGCGTCGCCTTTCTGCCAGTCGAAACGCACGGCGCACTCTTCGTACAGATCGCCGATGCGCTGCATCACTTCGTCTTCGATCGGGGTACCGTCGCCGTAGTACACGTGACGCGGCATGCGCTCGGGCCCGAACATCGACAACAGGTCCTCACGCACATCCGGCTCCAGCCAGTAGATGTGGTGCAACTGCACCTGATTGAAGAACGACTTGGCGCCCGTGATCGGGTGACGAATGATCGCCGGCCCCGGTGTGCGGGTTTGCAGTTCGTTGTTCTCCAGCCAGCGCCACTCGATACCGCCGGCCCGGCAACGGGCTTCGACTTCGGCGCGGTCCTCGGTTTTGAAGAAGTGCTGCCACGACACATCGAGGTTGTCGGTGAACGTACGCACGTACAGCAGGCCCTTGGACTCGAACTTGTCACGCAGGTCGGCCGGCAGTTTTTCGTACATCAACCGGCAATCCACCACCGGCGTCGCACCGCCAACCGGCGCGGCCACCTCGCAATAGAACATCTGCTTGCGCGGCCAGCGGTCCTGGTGGGAGCTCTCGTTGTGGAACAGGATCATCTTGCGTTCCGGGTACGGCGTTGAGCGGTAGGTGTTCTTGCCGCCCTCCTTCTTCGGCAGGTCGCCGTACTGGCCGTACAGGCCCGGTTGAATCGCTTCGGCGAACGCCTCGAAACCCTGAATGCCATCGAGTTCGAAACCACGGAACAGGATGCCGGCGTGGGTGGCGAGTTTTTCTTCGATCAGCGGCCGGTTGTTCTTGATCCATTCGATCAAGTCCAGTTGCGGCTCGTTCGGCTCCACCAGCAGCGGGAACGGCTGGGGTGCGGCGATCAGCGATTCGCGTACCGGGGCCGGGCGAACCTTGGCCACCGGCGCTGCGCCGCGCTTGAGGAACTTGCCCAGTTTGTCGGCCTTGGGTCCGGGCGCAGCGGGTTTGGCGGCCACTGCGAAATTGTCGACTGGCATGCTGATAGCTCCCAATTGAATGTCCTGATCAGCGACGATCTGTTCCAACAGGGCTATCCAGGCCTTCACCAGGTACTGAATGCGCTCGTGTCCGAACAAGGTTGTGGCGAATTGCCAATTACCCATCAATTGCCCTTCTTCTTCGTCAACGAACAATGCCATGTCGAATTTAGAATGGGTCTGCAACGCCGCCAGCGGTTCAACGCTCAAGCCACCCATCGATTGCGTGCGCCCCGGCAGGTTGTTCATCACGAACAACACCTGCACCAGCGGGTTCATGCCCTTGTGACGCGGCACGCCGCAGCTTTCGACGATCATGTCCAGCGGCAGGTCCTGATGCTCCAGCGCACCGAGCAGGTTGTCCTGCGTGCGGGCGAGGAAGTTCGAAAACGCGCTGTCCGCCTCGAAGCGCGAACGCAGCGGCAACACGTTGACGAAGAAGCCGATCAGACGCTCCAGCGCCGGCTGCTCACGCCCGGCAACGTCCGCGCCGACCAGCACATCGTCACCGCCGCTGAACTGATGCAACAGCACCTGGAACGACGCCAGCAGCGTGCTGTACAGCGTCACCCCGGCGTCGGTGGCCACCTTGCGCAAGCCCTGGCTCAGATCCGCCGGCAGGCGGAACTGCACGGCATCGCCGTCGTACGACGCCACCGCCCCGCGCGGCTTGTCCAGTGGCAGGTTCAGCTGCCCGCTGTAACCGTCGAGCCGGTCTTTCCAGTAAGCCGCCTGCTGACCGAGAACGCCTGCGCGCTCCAGTTCCTGTTGCCACAGGGCGAAGTCGGAGTACTGCACGTCCAGCGCCGGCAACGGCGTGTGGTCGCCCGCCTTGCTCAGCTCGTAGATTTGCACCAGCTCGTTGACCAGCACGCCCATCGACCAGCCGTCGGAGATGATGTGGTGCATCGAGAACAGCAGCACATGCTCGGTCGGCGAGAGGTGCAGGATGCGCCCGCGCCACAGCGGCGCCTGCTCCAGGTCGATCGGCGTGTGCGCATTGTCCAGCACCGCCTGCGCCACCTGCTCTTCCTGGGCACTGCGCGACAGACCGGACAGATCGAGCACCGGAAAATCGACGTCGACCTGCTCGGCGATCAAGGCGATCGGATCACCTTCATCGTCCTGGGAATACGCGGTACGCAGCACCTCATGACGGCGCACCACATCGGCGAAGCTGCTGATGAACCGCTCGGTAGACAGCTCGCCGCGCAAGCGCAAAGCCAGCGGCATGCCGTACGCCGAACTGCCGCCGGACAACTGCTCGGCGACCCACAAGCGGCGCTGCACCAGCGACAACGGTGCCGTCGACTTGGCGCCAAAGGCCTTGAGCGGCAAGGCCTGGCTGCCAGCGTCGGTAGCCGTCGGCGCCTGAGCCTGACTCATCCACGCCGCCAGATCCTTGAGGCGCGGATGGTTGAACAGATCCCGCAGACCCAGCGTGCCGGTGGTCAACTGGCGCAAACGCGACACCGCCTGCGTGGCCAGCAACGAATGCCCGCCCAGCTCGAAGAAGTGGTCTTCGCGGCTTACCTGATCGAGCTCCAGCACGTTCTGCCAGATCGCTGCGATCTGCTGTTCCAGCTCACCGATCGGTGCCACAAAGTCTCCGGCCGAAACCACACTCTCGACACTCGGCAAGGCCTTGCGATCGATCTTGCCGTTCGGCGTCAGCGGCAGGCTGGCGAGGAACAACAGGTGCGCCGGGATCATATAGTCCGGCAGGTTCGCCTTGAGCTGCGTCTTCAAGTCTTCGCGCAGTAACGTTTGCGCGGCGGCATCGGCGTTCGCCACGGCCGCATCGTCCATCACCACGTACGCCACCAGTTGATGGCTGGAGGCGATCGGTTGCGCCACCACCAATGCCTGGCTGACACGCTCGATCTGTAACAGACGGGCCTCGATTTCACCCAGCTCGATACGGAAACCGCGCACCTTCACCTGATGGTCGATACGCCCGACGTACTGCAAGGTGCCGTCGGCCTGATAACGGGTCAGGTCGCCGGTGCGGTACATGCGCTCGCCATGGCCGGCGAACGGGTTGGGCACGAACTTCTCGGCGGTCATCGCCGCCCGGCCCAGATAGCCTCGGCTGAGACCGGCACCGGCCAGGTAAAGCTCGGCCGACACGCCCAGTGGCGCCGGTTGCAGATCGCCGCCCAGCACGTAACTCGCGGTGCGCGCCATCGCCCGGCCAATGTTGGCCGTGCCACCCGCCTCACGACGGGTCCAGGTGGAATAAACGGTGTCTTCCGACGGGCCATACAGGTCGATGACGTCTTCGATACTCGCCTGTTTGTAAAGCAGGTCCACCAGATTCTGCTTCAGCGCTTCGCCGCACAGGTTGATGAGCCGCACACCCGCCGGAATGTCGCCGGCGTCCTGCAAGGCATTGATCGCCGACGGCACGGTATTGATCAGGCGCACCTGATCGCGGGCCGGCAACTGCGGCAGCTCAAGGGCGTTGCGGGCGATGATCAGCGAGCCGCCGTTGGCCAGGGTGACAAACAGCTCCCAAACCGACAGGTCGAAGCACACCGAGGTCGAAGCCAGTACGCCTTGAATGTCATCGCGGCTGTAGGTGTTTTTCGACCAGTCGCTCAGCGCCATCACGTTGCTGTGGGTGATCGAAACGCCCTTCGGCTTGCCGGTAGAACCGGAGGTGTAGATCACGTAAGCGAGATTGTCCGCGCACACGTCCGTGACCGGCGCAATTGCGCTGTTGGTCGACAGGTCGAGTTGATCCAGAAGCAACACTTGCGTATCGCCACCGACCGTCAGAATCGCGGCCACCTCGGTTTCAGTCAGCAGCACCCGGGCGCGGCTGTCTTCGAGCATGTAAGCGACGCGATCCGCCGGGTAATCAGGGTCCAGCGGCACGTAGGTGCCGCCGGCCTTGAGCACCGCCAGCAGCGCCACCAACAGTTGATCGGAACGCTGCATGGCCACGCCGACCCGCACTTCCGGGCCGACCCCGCAGTCGATCAAACGGTGAGCCAGGCGATTGGCCCGGGTGTCGATGTCGGCATAAGTAAATGACTGATGACCGAAGGTCACGGCCCGCGCGTCCGGCTGGGCAGCCACCTGACGCTCGATGGCCTGGTGGATGCACAGCGCCTCGAGGGGGTTGGCCTCGACCGGATTCCAGTCATGCACGATCCGTTGCTCGTCCGCCGCTTCCAGCAGGTTCCATTCGCCCAGGCAGCCTTCGACGCTGAGGTCGAGGCGCGTCAGCAGCTGTTGCAGCTGCGCGGCCAGTTTGACCACGGTCTCGGCGGCAAAGCTTGTGCGCTGATAGCTGAAATGCACGGTCAGTTGCTGGTCGAGGTTGACCATCAACGTCAGCGGATAGTTGGTCTGCTCATAGCGGTCGACCTCGCCGAAACGCAGGTCATCCGATGCGGCCTGTTGCAAGGCTTCGGCAATCGGGTAGTTCTCGAATACCAGAATGTTGTCGAACAACGCCTCCCCGCTCTGCCCGGCCCAGCGCTGAATGTCGAACAGCGGCGTGTGTTCCTGCTCGCGCAGCAACAGGTTCTGCGCCTGCACCTGTTGCAGCCATTGCGACAACGGTTGTTCGGCACGGGGGCTGGCGATGATCGGCAAGGTGTTGATGAACAGGCCGATCTGACCTTCGACGCCGCTCAACTGCGCCGGACGACCCGAGACCGTGGCGCCGAACGCGACCGTGGCCTGCCCGGTGTAGCGCTGCAACAGCAACAGCCACGCGGCCTGCACCAGGGTGTTGACCGTGACCTTTTGCACGCGGGCAAAACGGTTGAGTTCAGCGGTCGCGCGACTGTCGAGCGTGAGCAGGTGCTCGCCCTGGCCTGCCACCGAGCTGTCCGCGCTGTGCGGCACCGCATCGGCCAGATAGGTCGGCATGTCGAAATCGGCCAGTTGGCCCTTCCAGAAGTGCTCCGTGACCTGCGCGTCCTGCTGCGCCAGCCACTGGATGTAATCGCGATAGCGCCCGGCCCCGCTCACCGGCGCCTGGCCGTGGTAGCGCTGCAGGACTTCGCCGAGCAACTGCGAGTTGCTCCAGCCGTCCATCAGAATGTGGTGCGAGGTGTAAATCAGATGGAAGCGCTCGGCTGCCACCCGCACCACCACCAACCGCAGCAACGGGGCCGCGTGCAGGTCAAAACCCTGCTGACGCTGCGCACGTTCCAGCTCGCTCAGGGCCTGTTCCAGGTCGCTGCGCTCACGCCAGTCGAGCACGCTGAACGGCACCTGCAACCCCTTGTGCACCACTTGCAGCGCATGGGGCAGATCACCTTCCCAGACGAAACCGCTGCGCAGCACGTCATGGCTGTCCATCGCCGCTTGCCAGGCCTCGCGGAAACGCTCGACCTGCAAACCGTCCACGGCCACGCACATCTGGTTGATGTAATCGCCCGACTGCTGCGCGTAGAGGGTGTGGAACAACATGCCCTGCTGCATCGGCGACAGTGGATAAATGTCTTCGACCAGACGCGGCGCAGTCGGCAAACCGTCGAGCTGAGCCTGAGTCAGACCCGCCAGCGGGAAGTCCGACGGGGTCAGGCCTTCCACGCCCGGCGTCAGGCAGTGAGCGATCAGCGCGGCGAGCTCATCGGCGTAGTCGCGGGCCAGCGCTTCAATGGTGGCGCTGTCGAAGCGTTCTTCGCTGAAGGTCCAGCCGACGCTCAACTCACCGCCATACACCTGACCATTGAGGGTCAGCCAGTTGCCCAGCGGCGCGTCCGGGCTTTGCTCCAGACCAGCGTTGTCCGGGGCCGGCGCGAACAGCGCGCCGTCATCGGCTTCGAAACTGCCGTCGAACTGACCGAGGTAGTTGAAGGTGATGCGCGGGGTCGGCAACGCCTTCAGGCTGCTTTGCGCGTCGGCATCACCGAGGTGACGCAGCGCGCCGAAACCGATGCCCTTGTTCGGGATCGAGCGCAGCTGTTCCTTGATCCGCTTGATCGAATCGCCCGCGCCTTCGGCCGGGGTCAGACGCACCGGGAACAGGCTGGTGAACCAGCCCACAGTGCGGGTCAGGTCGACGCCGTCGAACAGCTCTTCGCGACCATGACCTTCCAGTTGAATCAGCGTCGACGGCTGCCCGCTCCAGCGCCCGATTACCCGGGCCAGCGCGGTCAGCAGCAGGTCGTTGACCTGGGTGCGATAGGCCGCCGGGGCTTCCTGCAGCAGTTGCCGGGTCAGCTCCGCGCTGAGGCGAGTCTGCACGGTTTGCGCCAGACGGTTCTGCTGGCCGGCGTCGAGACGCTTGCACGGCAGATCGGTGCTGACGTCGCTCAGGCACGCCTGCCAGTACGCCAACTCTTCCTGCAACGCCGGGCTGTTGGCGTAGCGTTGCAAGTGTTCGCTCCAGTCCTTGAAGGCACTGGTCTTGGCCGGCAGGCTCAGGGCCTGACCGTTGATGGCTTGCTGATACGCGGTTTGCAGGTCTTCCAGCAGAATCCGCCACGACACGCCGTCCACCGCCAGGTGATGAATCACCAGCAACAGGCGTTGGCTGCCATCGGCCAGATTCGCCAGCACCGCACGCAGCAACGGGCCGTTCTGCAGGTCGAGGCTGCGCTGGGCGCGGTTGCCCAAGGCTTCAAGATCCGCGATGTCGGCAATGGTTTCCTGCCAAAGCAGGTCTTGCGACAAGGCGTCGACCGCCAGATGTTCGGCCTGCCAGACGTTGCCCTGCTGGCTGAAACTCAGGCGCAAGGCATCGTGATGGATGACCAGCGCGCGCAACGCTTGCTCGACCTTTTCGGCCACCAGCGGCTGACGCGGTTTGAGCAGCACCGACTGGTTCCAGTGATGACGCTCGGGGATTTCGTCTTCGAAGAACTGCTGCTGGATCGGCAGCAGCAATGCCTCGCCGGTGACCGGTTGTTGATCGATGGTCGACTCGCTGTCACCGATCTGCGCGACCAGCGCCAGACGCTGCACGGTCTGGTGCTGGAACAGGTCTTTGGGGTTCAGACGGATGCCGGCCTGACGGGCGCGGCTGACCACTTGAATCGAGATGATCGAATCGCCGCCCAGCTCGAAGAAGTTGTCGTTCAGACCGACTTGCGGCAGCTTCAGCACGTCCTGCCAGATCTCGGCCAGACGCTGTTCCAGTTCGCTTTGCGGTGCCTGATAAGCCTGCTGCGCCTGACTCGCATCCGGCGACGGCAACGCACTGCGGTTGAGTTTGCCATTGGCGGTCAGCGGCAATTGTTCGAGCAACAGCAAGTGCGCCGGGATCATGTGATCCGGCAGGTTTTCCTTGAGCGCGGCCCGCACGCTGTCACGCCACTGGCCCTGTTCGGCAGCGTCGGCATCGAGCAATGCAGCCTCGCTCGGCACCAGGTACGCCACCAGTTGCTGACCACTGAGGCCAGGTTGCGCCAACACCACGGCCTGACGCACGGCGGACTGTTCGAGCAACTGCGCTTCGATCTCGCCGAGTTCGATGCGGAAGCCGCGAATCTTCACTTGATGGTCGATCCGGCCGATGTATTCGATCACGCCGTCGGCGCGATAGCGCGCCAGGTCACCGGTGCGGTACAGACGCCCGCCATCGGCGGCAAACGGATCGGGAATGAAGCGCAGCGTGGTCAGGTCCGGACGGTTCAGATAACCCCGGGCCAGACCGGCGCGACCGACGTACAGCTCGCCGATACAACCCTTGGCCACCGGATTCAGGTTGCCGTCGAGCAAGTACCAGGACAAGTCCGGAATCGGCTCGCCGATCGGGCTGCTGGCGTCGCGTTGCAGATCGGCCAGTGAGATCGGCCGGTAGGTCACGTGGACCGTGGTTTCGGTGATGCCGTACATGTTGATCAGTTGCGGGGCCTGATCGCCGAAGCGCTCGAACCATGGGCGCAGGCTCTTGACCTCCAGCGCCTCGCCGCCGAACACCACGTAACGCAGGGCCGGTTGCGCCGCCGCGTGTTCCGGGGCGCACGCCACTTGCATCAGTTGCTTGAACGCCGACGGCGTCTGGTTGAGGACGGTGATCCCTTCACGGCACAGCAGGCCGTAGAAATCTTCCGGCGACCGGCTGGTCTCGTACGGCACGACCACCAGTTTGCCGCCGTACAGCAGCGCTCCGAAGATCTCCCAGACCGAGAAGTCGAACGCGTAGGAATGGAACAGGCTCCAGACATCCTGCGGGCCGAAATCGAACCAGGCATCGGTGGCCTTGAACAGGCGCAGCACGTTGTGATGGGCGAGCAAGGTGCCTTTTGGCTGGCCGGTTGAACCGGAGGTGTAAATCACGTAAGCCAGGTTGTCCGGGCTCATGCACACCTGCGGGTTGGCGTCGCTGTAACCTTCGAGGCCGTCGCGCTCCTGATCGAGCATCACGCTGCGCACCGAATCCGGCACCGGCAGACGGCCGAGCAGATGACTCTGGGTCAGCAGCAGGCCGATACCGCTGTCGCCGATCATGTAGGCCAGACGATCTTCCGGATACGTCGGGTCGAGCGGCACATAGGCGCCGCCGGCCTTGAGAATCGCCAGCAGGCCGACGAGCATTTCCAGGCTGCGCTCCACCGCCAGACCGACACGTACGTCCGGCCCGACACCGCTGGCAATCAGCTTGTGGGCCAACTGGTTGGCGCGGCTGTTGAGCTCAAAGTAGCTCAGGCTCTGTTCGCCGTAGGTCACAGCCACCGCTTGCGGCGCACGCGCGGCCTGCGCTTCGATCAATTGATGCAGGCACGCCTCGCTCGGGAAATCGGCCACAGCCGGGTTCCATTGCAACAGCGTGGCCTCACGTTCGGCCGCCTCGTGCAACGGCAGCTCGGCGATGCGCTGGGCGCAATCGGCGACGATACCGTGCAGCAGATTCGTCCAGTGTTGCGCCAGACGTTCCATGGTCACCGCGTCGAACAGGTCGGTGGCGTAGGTCAGTTCGGCCCAGACGTTGTCCGCCGATTCGAACGTGTCGAGGGTCAGGTCGAACTGCGCGGTGTGCGACACCCAGCTCAGGCCTTCGATCTCGATCTTCGACAGACGCGTCGCGCCTTCGGCCTGACGGGCCTGGCTCTGGTGGTTGTGCAGCACCTGGAACAGTGGGCTGTGGCTCAGGCTGCGTTCCGGTTGCAGCGCATCGACCAGTTGCTCGAACGGCAGGTCTTGATGGGCCTGAGCACCGAGCACGGTGTTTTTCACTTGCTGCAACAGGCTGCGGAACGTCTGCTGGCTGTCGAACTCGGCCTTCAGCACTTGAGTGTTGACGAAGAAGCCGATCAGGCCTTCGGTCTCGACCCGGTTGCGGTTGGCCACCGGCACGCCGACACGAATGTCGGCCTGACCGCTGTAGCGGTGCAGCAGGGTCTGGAACGACGCCAGCAGCAGCGCGAACAGGGTGACGTTTTCCCGCTGTGCGACCTGCTTGAGGCCGGCGGCCAGTTCGGCGCTCAGCGGGATGTCCTGACGCGCGCCCCGGTAGCTTTGCTCCGGCGGACGCGGACGGTCGGTCGGCAGCTCCAGCAACGGCTGGTCGCCGTCGCCCAGTTGCGCAGTCCAGTAACTCAGTTGACGCTCGCGCTCACCGGCATCCATCCACTGGCGCTGCCACACGGCGTAGTCGGCGTACTGCACCGGCAATGCCGGCAACGGCGCGGTCTTGCCTTCGCTGTGCGCGGCATACAACGCCACCAGCTCGTTGACCATGATGCCCATCGACCAGCCGTCGGAGACGATGTGGTGCAAGGTGATGATCAGCGCGTGGTCATCGGCCGCCAGACGCAGCAGTTTGACCCGCAGCAGCGGGCCTTTCTGCAAATCGAACAGGTGCAGGGTTTCGGCAGCGACCAGGGCTTGCAGCGCGGAGTCATCCAGCTGGCTGTCGATGCTTTCGACGGCGATGTCCAGCGATGCTTGAGCCTGGATCACTTGCAGGGTCTGGCCCTGCTCCTCGACAAAGCAGGTGCGCAGGGATTCGTGGCGGGCGATCAGCGCATCAAAGCTGCGCTGCAACGCCGGCAGGTCCAGTTCACCGCGCAGGCGCAGTGCGGCCGGCACGTGGTAAGCGGTGCTGGTCGGCTCCAGTTGCCAGAGGAACCACTGACGTTCCTGAGCGTAAGACAGCGTCAGCGGTTGCAGACGCGGCAACGCAACAATCGGCGGCTCTTGATGTGCCTGCTCGACGCCGAGGGCGGCGACGAAATCCACCAGCGTGCTGTGTTCGAACAGGGTGCGCAGCGGCACCTGAACATTGAGCGCCTGACGCACTCGCGAGACGACCTGGGTCACCAGCAACGAATGGCCGCCGAGTTCGAAGAAGTTGTCGCCCAGCCCCACCTGCTCCAGTTTCAGCACCGCTTGCCAGATTTCGGCGACGGTGTGCTGGGTGGCGGTCTGCGGTGCGATATAGGTCGATTGCAGTTGGCTGGCGTCGGGCGCCGGCAAGGCCTTTCGGTCGACTTTGCCATTGGGGGTCAGCGGCAGTTGCGCAAGGAACAGCAAGTGCGCCGGCACCATGTACTCCGGCAATTCAGCCTTGAGGCTGGCCTTGAGCGCTGCGCGCAACGCGGCTTCACCATCGGCATCCAGCGCTTCGCCGGACGCCGGCACCACGAAGCCCACCAGTTGCGGGCCGGTCGGGCCGTCCTGGGCGACGACAACGGTTTCGCGCACGCTGTCGAGCGCCAGCAAGCGCGCTTCGATTTCGCCCAGCTCGATGCGGAAACCACGGATTTTCACCTGATGGTCGATCCGCCCGATGTATTCGATCACGCCTTCGGCGCGGTAACGGGTCAGGTCGCCGGTGCGATACAGACGCTCGCCGGTGGTCGAGAACGGATCCGGCACAAAGCGTTCGGCGGTCAGTGCAGGCCGCTGGAAGTAACCCCGCGCCAGACCATCGCCACCGATCAGCAGCTCGCCCGGCGCGCCGAGCGGATTGAGTTCCAGATCGCTGCCGAGGATGTACAACGCCGTGTTATCGATCGGTTTGCCGAGGAATGGACGGCTGTTGTCCACGCTCAGCGGATGCAGCGCCGACCAGATCGTGGTTTCGGTCGGGCCGTAAAGGTTCCAGACTTTCGGCGAGCGCGCCAGCATGCGTTGCGCCAGTTCCTGAGTCAGCGCTTCACCGCCACACAGGAAGGTGCGGCCGTCGAGAATCGCGGCGTGTTCGTTGTCCAGCAGCATGCGCCAGGTCGAAGGTGTGGCTTGCAGCATGGTCACGCCGTGGCGGTCGATCAGTTCGAGCACCGCTTGCGGGTCCTGATGCACGTCCTTGCCGGTCAACACCACAGCGGCGCCGGCCAGCAACGGGCCGTAGATTTCCAGGCCGAAAATATCGAACGAGAAGGTGGTCAGCGACAGCATGCGATCCGCCGCAGCGATGCCCGGTTGCTCGACCATGCTCGCGACGAAGTTGCTCAGGGCTGCGTGACGGACCATCACGCCTTTAGGCTTGCCGGTCGAGCCGGAGGTGTAAATCGTGTAGGCCAGATGCTCGCCGTTCACGGCCACGTCAGGCGCGGTGGTCGGGTACGCCGCCAGCCAGTCCTGCGGCTGATCCAGCAGCACCGTGGCAAGGCCGGACGGAATCGGCAACAGCGTCTGCAAGTGCGCTTGAGTCAGCAGCAACGCGATGCCGCTGTCCTCGATCATGTAGGCCAGACGATCTTCCGGATACGCCGGGTCCAGCGGCACATAAGCGCCGCCGGCCTTGAGGATCGCCAGCAAGCCGACAATCATTTCGACGCTGCGCTCGACGGCGATGCCGACCAATCGATCCGGGCCGACGCCCAGCTCGATCAGCTTGTGCGCGAGCTGGTTGGCGCGCGCATTCAACTGGCCGTAAGTCAGCACGTTCTCGCCGATGATCAACGCGGTGGCGTCAGGCGTTTTCTCGGCCTGCAAGGCGATGCGTTGCTGCATGCACGGCGCCGGCGCTGCGTGATCGACCACGCGTTTCCAGTCCTGCAACAGCACTTGATGTTCGGTGGTTTCCAGCAGCGGTAGTTCGCCGACACGCTGGCTCGGCGCGGCAACGATGCCGTGCAGCAGGTTCAGCCAGTGGCGTGCCAGACGCTCGATGGTTTCGGGCTTGAACAGGTCGGTGGCGTAAGTCAGTTCCGCCGCCACGCCTTCGCTGGATTCGTAGGTGCCGAGGGTCAGGTCGAACTGCGCAGTGCGGCCTTCCCAGACGATGTCCTCGACGCTCAGTTGCGGCAGTTGCACCTGGCTCTGACGCTGGGTCTGGTCGTTGACCGCCTGGTGGTTGTACATCACCTGGAACACCGGGCTGTGGCTCAGGCTGCGTTCCGGTTGCAGGGCTTCGATCAGTTGCTCGAACGGCAGATCCTGATGGGCCTGGGCGGCCATCGCCGATTGCTTGACCTGGGCCAGCAATTGATTGAACGGCAGTTGCCCGTGGACGTCCGCGCTCAGCACCTGGGTGTTGACGAAGAAGCCGATCAGGCCTTCGGTTTCCACCCGGTTACGGTTGGCGGTCGGCACACCGACGCGGATCTGTGACTGGCCGCTGTAGCGGTGCAGCAAAGCCTGGAACGATGCCAGCAGCACCATGAACAGGCTCGCGCCCTCGCGCTGGGCCAGTTGCTTGAGGGCATCGCCCAGTGCGGTCGGCAGGTTCAGATCGAGGCGCGCGCCACGGAAGCTTTGCACCGCCGGGCGCGGATGATCGATCGGCAACTCCAGCACCGGCTGTTCGCCGCCGAGGGTGTCGATCCAGTACTTCAGCTGCCGCTCACGCTCGCCGGCCTCCAGCCAGTGGCGCTGCCAGATCGCGTAGTCGGCGTATTGCACGTCCAGCGGCGGCAGGCTCAGGGACTGACCGCTGGTGTCGGCGGCGTAATGCTTGATCAGCTCGCCGACCAGCACTTGCATCGACCAGCCATCGGAGATGATGTGGTGCTGGATCAGCGCCAGCACGTGGTCGTCTTCGCCGACCTTGAGCAACGACACCCGCAGCAACGGGCCCTGTTGCAGATTGAACGGACGCGCGGTTTCCTGTTCGACGAAAGCCTTGATCGCAGCGTCGGCGTCCAGACCGGACGCCAGCGTCTCGACCGTGATGCTCAACGGCATCTGCGCGTGAACCTTCTGGCAGAAGGTTTCACCCTGCTCGACGAACGTGGTGCGCAGGCTTTCGTGGCGGGCGACCACGGCGTTGAAACTGCGCTCCAGCGCCGCGACATCCAGCCGGCCCTTCAACCGCAGGGCGCTGGGAATGTGGTACGCGGTGCTGTGCGGGTCCATCTGCCACAGGAACAACTGGCGTTCCTGGGCGTAGGACAGCGGGATCGCCTCGAAGCTTGAGCGAGTTTCCGGAATCGGCAGGTTGGCCGGCGAGACGCCCTCTTCGAGCATCTTTTCCAGGTAGAGCTTACGTTTGTCCAGCGGCAGAGTGATAAAGCGCTTGGCAATCCTCAAAGCAACACTCGTGTCCATCAGAACTCCTCCATATCGTCAAGCAGGGCTTCCAGCTTGTTCAGTTTCTGTTCGTTGATTGCCCCGCCTCCTGTATGGAGGTGAGCGACAAAGTCGCTCAGGACGGGGTGCTGGAATAGCAGTTGCGGCGTCAGCGTCAGGCCCAGTTCCAGGGCGATGCGCGACACGACATTGACCGCCAGCAGCGAGTGCCCGCCGAGTTCGAAGAAGTGATCGTTCAGACCGATGCGTTCCACGGTGAGCACTTGCTGCCAGATTGCCGCGACCTGTTGCTCGAGCTCCGATTGCGGCGCGACATACGCGGCCTGCATCTGGCTGGCATCCACCGCCGGCAGCGCCTTGCGGTCGAGCTTGCCGTTGGGGGTCAGGGGCAACTGCTCAAGGAACAGCAGGTGCGCGGGAATCATGTAGTCAGGTAACGAAGACTTGAGGCCAGTCTTTAGTCCGTCGCGCAGTTGGCGCTGCGCTTCACCGTCGTACACGTCCAGTTGTGGAGCGACCACGTAGGCCACCAGTTGCGCGCCGCCCTCGGCCTCGACAGCCAGCACGGCCGCCTCGCTGATGCCCGGTTGCGCCAGCAGTCGCGCTTCGATTTCGCCGAGTTCGATACGGAAACCACGGATTTTCACCTGATGGTCGATCCGGCCCATGTACTCCAACTCGCCGTCCTCGCGCTGACGAATCAAGTCGCCGGTGCGGTAGAGACGCTCGCCGTTGCGGGCGAACGGATTGGGCACGAACTTCTCGGCGGTCATCGCCGCTTTGCCCAGGTAACCGCGAGTGACACCGGCACCGGACAGGTACAACTCGGCCGACACGCCGTGCGGCACCGCTTGCAGATCGGCATCGAGCAAGTGACTGCCGGAGTGATCCAGCGCCCGACCAATACGCGCCTGACCACCGGCGGTGCGGCGGGTCCAGGTCGAGTAAGTGGTGTCTTCCGACGGGCCGTACAGGTCGTAGACATGCTCGACCGTCGACTGCTGATAAAGCGCGTCCACCAGCCCTTGCTTGAGCGGCTCGCCCGCCAGGTTGATGATCCGCACACCCGGCGGAATCTGCCCGGCGCGCTGCAACGCGTTGATCGCCGACGGCACGGTGTTGATCAGGCGCACCTGATCGCGGGCCGGTAGTTGCGGCAGTTCCAGCGCGTTGCGGGCGATGATCAGCGAACCGCCGTTGGCCAGGGTCACAAACAGCTCCCACACCGACAGGTCGAAGCACACCGAGGTCGAGGCCAGCACGCCTTGAATGTCTTCGCGGCGGTAGACCTTCGCCGACCAGTCGATCAACGCCATGACGTTGCGATGGGCAATCGCCACGCCTTTCGGCTTGCCGGTGGAACCGGAGGTGTAGATCACGTAGGCGAGGTTGTCCGGGGTCACGGCGGTTTGCGGTGCCTGAACCGGATAGGCATCCAGCGCGATCTGATCCAGCAACAACACTTGAGTCTCGGACGGCACGGTCAACGTGACAGCCAGTTCCTGCTCAGTCAGCAACACTCGCGCACGGCTGTCTTCGAGCATGTAGGCCACGCGATCGGCCGGGTAATCCGGGTCCAGCGGCACGTAGGCGCCACCGGCCTTGAGCACCGCCAGCAGCGCAATCAGCAACTGCTCGGAACGCGGCAACGCCACGCCTACCCGCACTTCCGGGCCGACGCCGAGTTCGATCAACTTGTGCGCCAGACGGTTGGCCCGGGCATCCAGTTCGGCGTAGGTCAGCTTCGTATCGGCGAAGGTCACGGCCCGTGCATCCGGAGTTGTCGCCACTTGACGGGCGATGCTCTGGTGGACGCACAGTTCGGTGACGAAATCGGTGTGAACCGGCGCCGTCTCGATCAGGTGCAATTGGCTGAGCGAACGCTCACCCGCCTCGGTCATCTGCTCAAGCAAGCGCTGCAAATGCGCGCCCAGTTGCGCCACACCGACGTCGGCAAAACGGTCGCGCTGATAGCTGAAGTGCACCGACAGCTCGGCGCCCAGATGCACCAGCAACGTCAACGGATAGTTGGTCTGCTCGTGGTTCTCCACCGGACCGAATCGCAGGCCCTGCGGCGCGCCTTGCTCCAATGCCTCGGCAATCGGGTAGTTCTCGAACACCATCAGGCTGTCGAACAGCGCATCACCGCCCTGCCCGGCCCACCGCTGGATCTGCGCCAGCGGCGTGTGCTCGAACTCGCGCAGCGCCAGGTTCTGCGCCTGCACGCCTTGCAGCCAACTGGCCAGGCTCTGCTGCGCTTGTGGCGCGGCGATCACCGGCAAGGTGTTGATGAACAGACCGACCTGCTGCTCGGCCCCCGGCAGATCCGCCGGACGCCCGGCGACGGTGGCGCCGAACGCCACGCAATCCTTGCCGGTGTAGCGCTGCAACAGCAGCAGCCACGCGGCTTGCACCAGGGTGTTGACGGTGACTTTCGAGGCCCGGGCAAACTCGCCCAGACGCTGGGTCAGACCGGCATCGAGCACCTGGAAATGATCGCCGTAACCGACGCTCGGCAAACCGGCACTCGGCCGCGCGATGGCATCGGCCAGACGCGTCGGCTCTTGCAAATTGCCCAGCGCCGCCAGCCAGTAGGCTTCGGCGGTCGCGGCGTCCTGACGCTGCAGCCAGGCGATGTAATCGCGGTAACGCCCGGTCGGACGCGGCACTGCTTCGCCGCTGTAATGCTGCAACACTTCGCCGAGCAACTGCGCGCTGCTCCAGCCATCCATCAGGATGTGATGGTTGGTGTAGATCAGGTGATGACGGTTTTCAGCGATGCGTACCAGCACCAGCCGCAGCAACGGTGCGCGGGTCAGATCCAGGCCTTGGGCACGTTCTTCATCGGCAAGTTTTTTCAGCGCGGCATCGAGGTCGGGCTGGCCGTTCCAGTCGAGTACGCGGAACGGCACGTCGAGCTGACGCTGCACCACTTGCACCGGCTGCTCCAGATCGCCCTGCCAGACGAAACCGGTACGCAGGATGTCATGGGCATCCACCACCGCTTGCCACGCGGCGCGGAAACGCTGCGGGTCGACGCCATCGACGTCCAGACGCATCTGGTTGATGTAGTCGCCGTTGCCGTGTTCGAGCAAGGTGTGGAACAGCATGCCCTGCTGCATCGGCGACAGCGGGTAGATGTCGTCGATGGTCTGCGGTTGCGGCGCCAGCACGTCGAGCTGGGCCTGGGTCAGGTTGGCCAGCGGGAAGTCCGACGGGGTCACGCCACGGTTGGTGCAGTCGCAGCAATGGGCGATCAGCGCGGTCAGTTCTTGCAGGTAGTCGTCGGCCAGACGCTGAATGGTCGCCGGTTCGAACATCTCGCGGCTGTAGGTCCAGCTCAGGTCCAGCTCACCATTGAACACCTTGCCATCGAGGGCCAGCGGGCTGCCCAGCGGGCCCTGCAGGTTGACTTCTTCGCCGCCGGATTCGCTGGTCGGCACGAACAGCGCTGCGTCGCCGGCATCGAAACTGCCGTCGAACTGGCCCAAATAGTTGAAGGTCAGGCGCGGCGTCGGCAGCGCTTGCAGGGTGGCCCGGGCGTGGTCGTCGCCCAGGTGCGCCAGCGCACCAAAACCGATGCCTTTGTTCGGGATCGCCCGCAGCTGTTCCTTGATCTGTTTCAGCGAGGCGCCGAGGTCGGCGGTCGGGGTCAGTTTTGCCGGGAACAGGCTGGTGAACCAGCCCACGGTGCGGGTCAGGTCGACGTGATCGAACAGGTCTTCACGACCGTGCCCTTCCAGTTGCACCAGCACATTGTCGTCACCGGTCCAGCGCACCATCACCCGCGCCAGGGCGGTCAGCAGCAGATCGTTGACCTGGGTGCGGTAGGCCGCCGGGGCCTCTTGCAGCAGTTGGCGGGTCAGGGTCTTGTCCAGCGGCGTGCGGATCGCCAGTGCCTGGCAATGTTGCTGGCCACCCTGAGGGTTGTCGCACGGCAATGCGTTCGACGCACCTTGCAGTTGTTGCTGCCAGAAGTCCAGTTCGGCTTGCAATGGGGCGCTGCCGGCGTAGTCCTGCAACGCTTCGGTCCAGGCTTTCACGGCGCTGGTCTTGGCTGGCAGTTGCACCGCCGCCCCCGACTGGATCTGCCGATAAGCGCTTTGCAGGTCTTCGAACAGAATCCGCCACGACACGCCGTCCACCACCAGGTGATGGACCACCAGCAGCAGGCGCTGGCTGCCATCGGCCAGATTCGCCAGCACTGCACGGATCAGCGAACCGCCGCTCAGTTGCAGGCTGCGCTGGGCCTGATTGCCGAGCGCTTCGAGTGCCGCCAGATCAGCGACCTCGACTTGCCACAGCACGGTTTCGCCGGCCTGGGTTTCGACGTCGCGGTACTGCGCCGTCCAGCCCTGCGTTTGCTCGGCAAAGTCCAGGCGCAGGCTGTCGTGATGCACGACCAGCGCATTCAGTGCCTGCTCAAGCACAACAGCATCCAACGGCTGAGCCGTCTTGAGCATCACCGACTGGTTCCAGTGATGACGGTCGGGAATCGGCTGAGCGAAGAACCACTGATGAATCGGCAACAACGCGGTCTCACCGGTCACCGGTTGCTGATCGATCTGCTGCACCGGCTCGCCGGTCTGCACCACATTCGCCAACGCCTGAATGGTCTGGTGCTGGAACAGGTCTTTCGGGGTGAAGCGCAAACCGGCCTGACGGGCGCGGCTGACCACCTGGATCGAAATGATCGAATCGCCGCCCAGCTCGAAGAAGTTGTCGGTCAGGCCGACGCGTTCCAGCTTCAGCACGTCCTGCCAGATCGTCGCCAGTTGCTGCTCCAATGCGCTTTGCGGTGCCACGTAGGTTTGCTGCAACTGACTGACGTCAGGTTTGGGCAGGTTCTTGCGATCGAGCTTGCCGTTCGGCGTCAGCGGCATGCGCTCAAGGGTCAGCACGTAAGCCGGCACCATGTGCGCCGGCAAGCTGGCCTTGAGTTGCGCCCGCAATTGCTCGGCGAAATCCGCCTGTTGCGAATCACCGACCACGTACGCCACCAGCCGTTTGCTGCCGGCGCTTTCCTGGGCCACGACCACCGCTTCGCGCACGCCGTCGAGGGCTTGCAGGCTGGCTTCGATTTCACCCAGTTCGATGCGGAAACCACGGATCTTCACCTGGTTGTCGATGCGCTCCAGGTAGTCGAAAGTGCCGTCGGCACGCTGGCGCACCAGGTCGCCGGTGCGGTACAGCACGCCACCGGTTGTGCTGAACGGGTCCGCGACAAAGCGCTCGGCGGTCATCGCCGGACGATTCAGGTAACCACGGGCCACGCCGCTGCCACCCAGATACAGCTCGCCGGCCATGCCTTGCGGCAGCAGGTTCAGATCGGCGTCGAGCACGTAGGCGCTGCGGTCGCCGATGCGGCTGCCGATCGGCGCATAGGCGGCGCCGCACGGCACATCGCGACCGGCCTTCCAGATCAGCGGCGTGACTACCGTTTCGGTCGGGCCGTAGCCGTTGATGATGTATTCCGGATTCAGCGCACGTTTGACTCGCTCGAAACTCGCATTCGGTACCGCATCGCCGCCGAAGCAGTAGATGCGCACCTTCGGCGGATTGCCCACGCGTTCGGCGTGCTCGGCCAGTTGTTGCAGGTACACCGGCGGGAACGCGACCACGGTCACGCCGTGCTCGATCATCGCGTTGTAGGTCTGCTCCGGCGTCCACAGGCTGTCGTCGCGGATCAGCAGCGAGCCGCCGTGGGTCAAGCTGGTCAGCCAGCGTTCATGGGCGCCGTCGAAGGCGAACGACATGAAGTGGAATTCGCAATCGCTGTCGCGCATCTCATAGCGCTCACCGATGGCCAGGCAGTGCATCGCCAGTGGCCCGTGGGTGACACTGACGCCTTTCGGATTGCCGGTGGAGCCGGAGGTGTAAATCACGTAGGCCAGATTGTCCGGATCGATCGTCACCACCGGCGCCTGCGCCGAATGGCCGCTGAGGTCGAGTCGATCCAGTTCCAGCACGCTCATGGCGTCGTCGATCGGCAGTTGCGCCGACACGCGGGAATCGGTCAGCAGCAGCGCCAGCCCGGAATCCTGCATCAGGTACGCCAGACGCTCGCGCGGGTAGCTGGTGTCCAGCGGCACATAGGCGCCGCCGGACTTGAGCACCGCCAGCAAGGCAACGATCAGCCCTTCGCCGCGCGGCATCGCTACGCCGACCCGCACTTCGGCGCGCACGCCACGGGCCACCAGCTCATGGGCCAGACGGTTGGCCCGGGCATCGAGTTCGCCGTAGCTGTAATGCTTGCCATCGAAGATGACCGCCGTGCGATCCGGTTGCCGCGCGGCCAAGCGGGAATAACGCTGGTGCACGGCGATACCGGTCGGGTACGCCTGCGGATGGTTCTGCGCCTGTTGCCGCGCATGTTCGTCGGCCGTGGCCAAAGCGATTTCACCGAGACGACGCTCGGCGGATTCGGCGAACTGTTCCAGCAGATGCAGCAGTTGCGCGCTCAGGCGTTCGACGGTGGCGACACTGAAATGCGCCTGGTCGAAGCTCATGTGCAGAGCCAGGGTTTCGCCCAGCGTCACGCCGAGGGTCAGCGGATAGTGGGTCTGATCCTGGTTGGCGACTTCGCCGAACATCACGCCCTGGGCGGTGCCGTGTTGCAGCGCTTCGGAAATCGGGAAGTTCTCGAACACCAGCAGCGTGTCGAACAGCGACTCGCCGCCCTGCCCGGCCCAGCGCTGAATGCTCGCCAGCGGCGTGTGTTCGAACTCGCGCAGCGACAGGTTCTGCGCCTGCACCGCCGCCAGCCACGCGGCCACGGTCTGGTCCGGACGACTGCCGGCGATCACCGGCAAGGTGTTGATGAACAGACCGACCTGCTGCTCGATCCCCACCAGTTCCGCCGGACGCCCGGCCACGGTGGTGCCGAACGCCACGCAGGCGCTGCCGGTGTAGCGCTGCAACAGCAACAGCCACGCGGCTTGCACCAGTGTGTTGACGGTGACTTTCTGCTCACGGGCAAACGCGTTCAAGCGACGGGTGCGCGACGCATCGAGGTCGTAATGTTTGAGCAGATGACCGACTTCACTGCGCACCTCGCCACCGCCGGCAGCGGCCTGCGCCAGCACGGTCGGCTCGTGGAAGTCCGCCAGTTGTTGCAGCCAGAACGCCTCGCTGACCGCCGCGTCCTGACGTTGCAGCCACTGGATGTAATCCGAGTAACGGCTGACCGGACGCGGTGGTTGCTGGCCGGCATAACGTTGCAGGACTTCGCCGAGCATCTGCGCGCTGCTCCACCCGTCCATCAGGATGTGGTGGTTGGTGAAGATCAGGTGATGACGCTGGTCGCTGATGCGAATCAGGGTCACGCGCAGCAGTCCGGCCCGGGTCAGGTCGAACCCTTCGGCCAGATCGGCAGCGGTGAAATCCTTGAGCGCCTGGGCGATGTCGCTGCGCTCGCGCCAGTCGAGCAGCGTGTACGGCAGCGCCAGTTGGCGATGGATGATTTGCAGTTGCTCCTGCAATTCGCCCTGCCAGATGAACCCGCTGCGCAGGATGTCATGGGCGTCCATGGTCGCTTGCCATGCCGCGCGGAAACGCTCGGGATCGAGGCCGTCGACATCGACGCACAACTGGTTGATGTAAGTGCCGGTGCCCTGTTCGTACAAGGTGTGGAACAGCATGCCCTGCTGCATCGGCGACAGCGGATAGATGTCTTCGATGCCGGCGGCCGGCACCGGGATCGCGTCCAGTTGCGCCTGATCGATATGCGCCAGCGGGAAGTCCGACGGCGTCACGCCCATCGAATCCGCGTCGCAGCAATGGCTGATCAACGCTTGCAGTTCACGCTCGTAGTCTTCTGCCAGACGGGCGATGGTCGCCTCGTTGAATTGCTCGCGGCTGAAGGTCCAGCGCAGGTCGAGTTCGCCGTCGTAGACCTGGCCTTCGACGCCCAGCCAGTTGTCCAGCGGCGCGTCGAGGCTTTGCTCGAGCCCGGCGCTTTCACCGGCCGGGCTGAACAGTGCACCGTCCTCGGCATCGAAGCTGCCGTCGAACTGGCCGAGGTAGTTGAAGGTGATACGCGGCATCGCCAGCGCCTTGAGGCTGGCCTGGGTGGACGCGTCGCCGAGATGGCGCAGCACACCGAAACCGATGCCTTTGTTCGGAATGGCGCGCAGTTGTTCCTTGATCTGCTTGATCGCTGCCGCGACGGAATCCGCCGGGGTCAGGCGCACCGGGAACAGGCTGGTGAACCAGCCGACGGTGCGGGTCAGGTCGACGTCGTCGAACAGGTCTTCGCGGCCGTGGCCTTCCAGCTGAATCAGGGTGTCGGCGTGGCCGGTCCAGCGGCTGATGACTCGCGCCAGCGCGGTCAGCAACAGATCGTTGACCTGCGTGCGGTAAGCCGCCGGGGCCTGTTGCAGCAATTGCTGGGTGAAAGTCTTGTCGAGGCGGCTGTGCAGCACCAGGGCGTGACGACTTTGCAGACTGCCTTGCGGGTTGTCGCAGGGCAGATCCAGTGCCGCGCCATCGAGTTGTTGCTTCCAGAATCCGAGTTCGGCCTGCAGCGCTTCGGTCGCGGCATAGGCTTGCAGATGCTCGCCCCAGGCCTTGTAGGCGCTGGTTTTCGCCGGCAGCTTGATGGCGGTTTTTTGCGCAGCCTGTTGATAAGCCAGTTGCAGGTCTTCCAGCAGAATCCGCCACGAAACACCGTCCACCACCAGGTGATGCACCGCCAGCAGCAGACGCTGACTGCCATCGGCGACGGTCGCCAGCACCGCGCGCAGCAGCGGGCCGTTTTGCAGGTTCAGGCTTTGCTGGGCCTTGGCGTACAGCGCTTGCAGTTCGCTGTCGGCCAGCTTGTCGGCGGTCCACAACAGTTCCGGATCGTGCGCAATTGGCGCGACTTCGCCACGCCAGCCTTCGGCGCTTTCGACGAAGCGCGAACGCAGGCCGTCGTGATGCGCGATCAACGCGTTCAGCGCTTGCAACAGTGCCTCGGCGTTCAGGGTTTGATGGCTGCGCAGCAGCACCGCCTGGTTCCAGTGGTGGCGCTGGGGAATCGGGTCTTCGAAGAACACTTGCTGGATCGGCAGCAACGGCAGCTCGCCGGTGACCGGGCCCTGATCGATGCTCACGCCACCACTGCCCTGCTGCGCCACGCTGGCCAGACCTTGCACGGTCTGGTGCTGGAACAGGTCGCGGGGGCTGAAATGAATCCCGGCCTGACGCGAGCGGCTGACCACCTGAATCGAGATGATCGAGTCGCCGCCCAGCTCGAAGAAGTTATCGGTGAGGCCGACCTGTTCGAGCTTGAGCACGTCCTGCCAGATGCCGGCGATTTTCTGTTCCAGCTCGCTGCGCGGCGCGACGAACGCCTGCTGCATCTGGCTGGCGTCCGGCGCTGGCAGGGCCTTGCGGTCCAGTTTGCCGTTCGGGCTCAGGGGCAGTTCGGCGAGGAACAACAGCTGCGTCGGCACCATGTAGTCCGGCAGGCTGTCCTTGAGCTGCGCCTTGATCGCTTCCCGCGCCGCGCCTTGTTCGTCGGCGGACGCCGCGACCACGGACGCATCCTTCGGCACCACATAAGCCACCAGTTGCAGGCTACTGCCGCCCTGCACCGCCAGCACCACGGCTTCGCTGACGTCGTTCAGTTCCAGCAGGCGCGCTTCGACTTCGCCCAGCTCGATACGGAAACCACGGATCTTCACTTGATGGTCAACGCGGCCGACGTATTCGATCTGGCCGAGGGCGTTGTAACGCGCCAGGTCGCCGGTGCGGTACAGGCGCGCGCCGCTGGTGGAAAACGGATCGGGAATGAAGCGTTCGGCAGTCAGATCGGCGCGCTGGAAGTAACCGCGTGCGAGCAATTCACCACCGATCAACAGTTCACCGACCACACCGACCGGGGTCGGTTGGCCGTCAGCATCCAGCAGATAAGTGTGACGGCCCGGCAGCGGCTGGCCGATCGGCAGGGTCAGCGGCAACGGCTGACGACCGAACACGTAGTCGCTGCAATCGAGGGTGGTCGCTGTGACGGTGGCTTCGGTCGGGCCGTAGGTGTTGAGCAATTTGACGTGTTCCAGCCCGGCCTGACGCCAGGCCTGCACGCCTTCCGGCGGCATCGCTTCACCGCCGCTGTGCACCTGACGCAGCGCCGCGTAATCACGCGGGCCGGCGGCGGCGAATTCCTTGGCGATCATGTTCCAGTAAGCGGTGGTCAGGTCCATGACCGTGATGCCGTGTTCAACAATGTTCCGGTACAGGGTTTCGCTGTCCCACACTTCGTTGCCGCGCAGCACCACCGAAGCGCCGCAGGTCAGCGGGCCGAACAGTTGCTCGCCGAAGGCATCGAAGTTGAAGGTCGCAAATTGCAGCGCGCAATCGGCGGCGCTCAGGTCGTAGTAATGCTGCGAGGCGAATGCGTGTTTGCTCAGGGCACCGTGGCTGATGCCGACGCCTTTCGGGCGACCGGTGGAGCCCGAGGTGAACATCACGTAGGCCAGGTTGTCAGCCCACACGGTGCGTTGCGGATTGCTTTCATCGGTGTGGGCCCAGACTTCGGCCTGGTCCAGGCACAGGCTCTGGACGTTCTGCGGCACCGGCAAACGGCCGAGCAAATGGCTTTGGGTCAGCAGCAAACGGCTGCCGCTGTCTTCGATCATGCACAGCAGGCGATCACGCGGGTATTGCGGGTCCAGCGGCACATAAGCGCCGCCGGCCTTGAGCACGGCGAGAATCGCGACGATCAGCTCCAGTCCGCGATCCACCGCAACGCCCACCAGCACGTCCGGGCCTACACCTTGCGCCAGCAGCGTGCGCGCCAGGCGATTGGCCCGGGCGTTGAGCTGGGCATAGGTCAGGCGCTGGCCGTCGAAAATCAGCGCGACGGCATCGGGTGTCAGTTCAGCCTGAGCTTCGAACAGTTGATGCACCGGGCGCTCGCTCGGCCACTGGGTGTCGTGGCGGCCCCACTTCTGAGTCAGTTGTTCCAGCTCGGCCGTTTCCAACAACGCGATGTCACCGACGCGCTGCTGCGGATCGCTGACGAGGCTGCGCAGCAAGTTCGTCCAGTGACGCGCCATGCGCTCGATGGTTTCAGGCTCGAACAGATCCGTGGCGTAGGTGAACGCCGCGTGCAGTTGCCCGCCCTTCTCGTAGGTATCCAGACTCAGGTCGAACTGGGTGCTGCGGCTTTCCCACTCGATGACGCCCAGTTCCAGACCGCTGCCGACCTTGAGTGTGGTGACGTCGGCGACTTCCGGCTGGTGGTTGTACATCACCTGGAACAGCGGGTTGTAGCTGAGGCTGCGCTCCAGTTTCAGCGCCTCGACCAGACGCTCGAACGGCAAGTCCTGATGCGCCTGGGCACCGAGAGCGGTTTCCTTGAGGTCACGCAGCAGATCGGCAATGGAGGTCTGGCCGTCCAGTTCGACGCGCAGCACCTGGGTGTTGACGAAGAAGCCGATCAACCCTTCGATTTCCCGGCGGTTGCGGTTGGCGATCGGCACGCCGACGCGCAGGTCGGTCTGCCCGGTGTAACGGTGCAGCAGAATATTGAAGGTGCCGAGCAACAGCATGAACAGCGTCACCCCGTGCTGACGGGCGATGCCGCGCAATTGCTCGACCAGTGCAGCGTCCACCACGCTTTCCAGACGCTGCCCCTGATTGCTCGGCAGCACCGGACGCGGGTGGTCCACCGGCAATTCCAGCACCGGGTGTTCGTCGCCCATCTGCGCCAGCCAGTAGTCGAGTTGACGTTGTTGCTCGCCCGCCTCCAGCCAGCGGCGCTGCCACAGGGCGTAGTCGCTGTATTGCACCGCCAGCGGCGGCAATTCGGCAGCGCGGCCCTGATCGTAGGCGTCATAGAAACGGCAGAATTCGTCGATCAACACGTTCATCGACCAACCATCGGAGACGATGTGATGCAGGGTCAGCAGCAACACATGTTCCTGCTCGGCCAGTTGCAACAGGCGCACCCGCAGCAGCGGGCCGTTGGCCAGGTCGAACGGCAGCAGCGATTGCTCCTGCGCAGCGGCGGCTACTCGGGCTTCACGTTCGGCGGCGGGCAAATCGCTGAGATCGATGCGCTGGATGTCCAGCGGTTGTTGCAGCGGCACTTGCAGCAGGCTGTCGTCGGGCTGCTGCTGGAACACCGTGCGCAGGGTTTCGTGACGCTCGATCAGGCTGGCGAAGGCTTGTTCCAGCGCCGCCTGGTTCAGGCGACCGGTCAGGCGCACCGCCGCCGGCAGGTTGTAGGCGCCGCTCTGCGGGTCCAGATGCCAGAGGAACCACATGCGTTGCTGGGCATAAGACAGCGCCTGCCGATCCTCGGCCTCGACGCCTGCGGGAATCGGGAACCGGGAAAAATCCACCCCTTCTTTCGCCAGGGCAGCCAGGAACATCTGGCGCTTTTCCAGGGGCAACCCGATAAACCGGCGAGCGAGTTTCAGGGAGTCTTCTGCATTCATTTCTTGGCATCCGGATCAGTAGGCAGGCAGCACAAAGGCACGTCGTCCCTATAAAACGAATGCAGACCGGAAAAATTAGCGATTGAGAAGAAGTGTCAGAAAGGAGGTAAAGCGCGGATTTTCTGGTTTTCCAAATACCCCTGTGGGAGCGAGCTTGCTCGCTCCCACAGGTAAAGCCTCAGGCCGAGACGGCCAGCGCATGCCGCCGGTGATGCACCTCAAGTTGATCCTTGATCACCTTGAGCACTCGGGCTTCGTGCTCATGAATGAAGAAGTGCCCGCCGGCCAGCATGTCCACCGAGAAGCTGCCTGAGGTTTCCTTGCTCCAGCCGATCAATTGCTCGGTGGTGGCCTTGTCGGCCTTGCCGCCGAGCACATGCACCGGGCACTTGAGCAACGGGCGCTGCAACGGCTGGAACTTGCCACAGAGCAGGAAATCCGCGCGCAGGATCGGCAGGGTCAGGCTCATCAACTCTTCGTTGGCCAGCACTTCTTCGCTGGTGCCGTTGAGCGTGCGCAACTGATCGATCAGCTCGGCGTCGGTCTTCGGGTCGGCGAAACCACGGTCGTAATCGGCGCGCATGGTCGGCGCAGCGGTGCCCGAAGCAAATAGTGCCACCGGCTCCGGGCAACCCAGCGCCCGCAGTGCATGAGCGATTTCGCAGGCCATCAGCGCGCCCAGGCTGTGGCCGAACAGCGCATAAGGGGTCTTGAGCGTCGGGCGCAATTCCCTGGCCAGTTGCATCGCCAATACGCGCATGTCGGTGTGCAGCGGTTCGTCGAACCGTGCGCCGCGCCCCGGCAGCTCCACCGGTTGCAGTTGCAGCCATTGCGGCAGCTTCGGCCGCCAGCGGCTGTAGACCATGGCACTGGCGCCGGAGTACGGCAGGCACAGCAGGGTCAACTTGGTCACCACGCTTCCCTCGAAAAAATGTCTCTTCAAGAGGGTACGGATCAACGACCCGGAGAATTAGTCGGCGGTGGCTAAATTTCCCCCACAAACCCTCGTTAACCGTTCAGGCCAAAACAACAACGAGGATTCACCGTGGACCTGCAGACCATCCTGGGCAAGCTGTTCGCCAATGCCGGTGCCGTCGGCATCGAAGGCGTTTTCCAATTCGTGCTGGGTCCACAGCTGGCGTGCTGGTCCGAGGTCAAGGCCAGCACCCGTACCGAGGCGGGTCGACACCCGAACCCGGACGTGACCATTGAAGTGGCGCCGAACGATTTCGCCGGGATCATGAGCGGCACCGCCAACGTCGAAGAACTGTTCGCCAGCGGGCGGCTGAAGATCGGCGGCAACATGGGCCTGGCGACGATGCTGCCGCAGATCATCGACCAGGCCCGCTACGGTGGTGCGCCGGCGCAAAAGGTCGACATGAACAAACGCTACCCGACCCCGCCGCGCCGCAGTGAAACCATCACCGCCACACGACCGGTGCAGACCGTCGTCGAGCGCCGGCCGCGCAGCGAGTTGTCACTTCAGGAGTTCAAGGAACGCTACCTGCCCTTCGGCACGCCGGTGGTCATCAGCAATGCCCTGCATGACTGGCCGCTGTTCAAGCTGAGCCGCGAAGAGTCGCTGGTGCATTTCGCCGAACTGCAAGGCATCACCCGCCACGGCGACTACGTGAAGAAAACCTTCTCCACCGAACGGGATTTCCGCTCCACCTCGATGGCCGATTTCATCGCCTCGCTGGACAGCCCGGCGGTCAAGGGCGCGGACGGCGAGCCGCCGGCGTATATGGGCAACAACATCCTGCCGGCCGCGCTGATGCAGCAGATTAAATACCCGCCCTACTTCGATGGCTCGCTGTTCATCCCGCCACGGATCTGGATCGGCCCCAAGGGCACGCTGACGCCGCTGCACCGCGACGACTCCGACAACCTGTTCGCCCAGGTCTGGGGCCAGAAGAAATTCACCCTCGCTGCGCCCCACCATCGCGAAGCGCTGGGCACCTGGTCCACTGCGCCGGAAGGTGGGCTGGACGGCTGCGATTTCAACCCGGATGCGCCGGACTATGAGCGCTTCCCCGCCGCACGCGACGTGACGTTCCTGCGCGTGACGCTGGAGGCCGGCGACCTGCTGTTCCTGCCAGAAGGCTGGTTCCATCAGGTGGAGTCGGTCTCGACGTCGCTGTCGGTCAACTTCTGGGTGAACTCGGGCCGGGGCTGGTAACCGGCATTATTTGAGGTGACGAAAGCTCTGCACCGCCGAGCCCAGCACCACCGCCCCGGCGGCAATCGCCAGCCAGAAGCCGCTGCGGGCGCCGAACGCATCCACCAGTGCGCCGGAACCGGCGGCGCCGATGGCCACGCCGATGCTCAGGCCGGTCACCAGCCAGGTCAGGCCTTCGGTGAGTTTGGCCGGCGGCACGATGCGCTCGATCAACGCCATCGCCACGATCAGGGTTGGCGAGAAGAACAGCCCGGCGATGAACACCGCGACGGCCAAACCGAAAATGTTGGTCGCCAGCAACAACGGCAGCGTGGTTACCGCTGTGGCCAGACCGCCGTAGAGAAACAGCCGCGGCAACGGCAATTTCGAGCGCATTGCGCCAAAGGCAATGCCGGCCAGACAGGAACCGATGGCGTACACCGACAGCACGATGCTCGCCGCCGCCGGCTGCCCCTGCTGCTGGGCGAACGCGACACTGACCACATCCACCACGCCGACAATCACGCCCATGGCGAGCATCAACGCCAGCAGCCATTGCACGTCGGTCGAACGAATGATCGAGCCTTGATGCTGCGATTCGTGCGGATGCACCGGCGGCTCGGTGCTGCGCTGGGCGACGAACGCCGTGACGCCGATGGCCAACATCAACAGCGCCGCCAGCGGCCCGGCCTCGGGAAACACGCCGACGCACAAGCCCACCGACAACGGCGGGCCGACGATGAAGCAGACTTCGTCGAGCACCGACTCCAGCGCATAAGCGGTCTGCAATTGCGGCTGGCCACGATAGATTTCGGTCCAGCGCGCCCGCGCCATCGCCGACATGCTCGGCATGCAACCGGACAGTGCGGCGCAGACAAACAGGGTCCAGATCGGCGCCTGCAAACGGGTGCACAACAGCAACATCAGCAGCGCGCCCCCGCCGATCAGCGCCGCCACCGGCAACACTCGCCCCTGGCCGAAACGGTCCACCAGCCGTGACACCTGCGGCGCGCAAAACGCCGTCGCCAGCGCAAACGTCGCCGCCACCCCGCCCGCCAACGCATAGCCGCCGGTCAATTGCGAAAGCATGGTGATCACGCCGATGCCAGTCATGGAAATCGGCATGCGCGCGATCATCGCGGCAATCACAAAAGCTCGGGCGCCGGGGGCGTTGAACAGTTCGCGGTAAGGGTTTGCCATCGGATGCAGCCTCATCAGGGGCGGCCAAGTTGCCACAAAGCCTGAGGGCCGGGGAAGCGAGGAATTGTTGGTGGAATGTGAAGTCCCCAATGCCCGCAAGGCCATCGCTGCCGCATGATGATCGCTCCCACGCCGAGGCGTCGAACCGTCCGCGCGTTGATCGTTCCCACGCTCCGCGTGGGAATGCAGCCCGGGACGCTCCGCGTCCCATGCGAACTCGGGAACGCCGAAGAACCTGTCGATCTTTTCATGAACCCCGATGAACTCTCGCCGCCGCCCATCAGTCAGCTAAATAAGCCCTCAACCCAAGGCGCGACCCTGCATGCAGATTTCCCTCGCCCGCCAAGTAGCGCTCGTCACCGGCGCCAGTTCCGGTATCGGCCACGGTGCCGCCAAAGCCCTGGCCGCTGCCGGTGCTGCCGTGGTCATCAACTACAACCGTCAGGCCGAGCCGGCCGAAGCGCTGGCCCGGCAGATTGTCGCCGACGGTGGACAGGCCATCGCCATTGGCGCGGATGTCTCGAAGGAAGAAGACGTAGAGCGACTGTTCCAGCACACGCTCGACACCTTCGGCACGCTGGACATTCTGGTAGCCAATTCCGGCCTGCAAAAAGACGCGGCGGCTGTGGATATGTCGCTGGCCGACTGGAACGCGGTGATCGGCGTCAACCTCACCGGCCAGTTCCTCTGCGCCCGCGCCGCCCTGCGAATCTTCAATCGCCAGGGCGTGCGCGAAGGCGTGTCCCGGGCTGCGGGCAAGATCATCCACATGAGTTCGGTGCATCAACGTATTCCCTGGGCCGGGCACGTGAACTACGCAGCGTCCAAGGGCGGCGTCGATCAGTTGATGCAGACCCTGGCCCAGGAAGTCAGCCACCAGCGCATCCGCATCAACGGCATCGCGCCGGGGGCGATCCGCACGGCCATCAATAAGGACGCCACCGAAGGCGACGCCGGGCAAGCCCTGCTCAAACTCATCCCTTACGGGCGTATCGGCGATGTCGAGGACGTGGCCAACGCGGTGGTGTTTCTCGCCTCCGATGCCTCCGACTACATCGTCGGCACCACCCTGTTCATCGACGGCGGCATGAGCCTCTATCCGGAGTTCCGTGGCAATGGCTGAGCATCATCCCGAACGACAAAGCCCCATCGACGCCCACGGCATCATCGGCGACATGCGCAGCGCGGCGCTGGTTAATGACAAGGGCAGCGTGGATTTCTTCTGCTGGCCGGAGTTCGACAGCCCGTCGATCTTCTGTTCGCTGCTCGATACCCCCGACGCGGGGATTTTTCAGCTCGCGCCGGACCTGCCCGATGCCCGGCGCGAACAGATTTACCTGCCCGATACCAACGTCCTGCAAACCCGCTGGCTCAGCGATCAAGCCGTGGTGGAAATCACCGATCTGCTGCCGATTGGCGACAACGACGATGCCCTGCCGCTGTTGATGCGCCGGGTGCGGGTGGTCAGCGGGCAGGCGACGTTTCATCTGCGCTGCGCCGTTCGGCATGACTATGCCCGCGCTGAAACCCGCGCTGTCATCGACAAAAAGGATGTGCTGTTCAGCGCCAGCGGGCAGCCGACATTGCGGCTGGCCTCGGATCAAACCTTGAGCGTTGATGACGATGCGGCAGTCGCACAGTTCACCCTCAAGCAGGATCAAACCGCCGCCTTCATGCTCGGCGCCAGCGACGATCCGCGCTTCGCCGAAGGCGCCGCGCAACTGTGCATCGAGCGCACCCTGAAGTTCTGGCGCGACTGGATCGGCCAGTCCAACTATCGCGGTCGCTGGCGCGAAATGGTCAACCGCTCGGCCCTGGCCCTGAAGCTGCTGACCTCGCGCCAGCACGGGGCAATCCTCGCCGCCGCCACCTTCGGCCTGCCGGAAACCCCCGGCGGCGAACGCAACTGGGACTATCGCTACACCTGGATCCGCGACGCTTCCTTTACCGTTTACGCCTTCATGCGCCTGGGTTTTGTCGACGAAGCCAACGGCTACATGCGCTGGCTGCGCGGGCGGGTCAGCGATTGCAGCGGCCAATCGATGAAACTGAACATCCTTTACGCCATCGACGGCCGCCAGGAACTGCCGGAAACCGAACTGGCGCATTTATCCGGCCACGGCGGCGCGAAACCGGTGCGGATCGGCAATGGCGCCTACGACCAGATTCAACTGGATATCTTCGGCGAACTGATGGACGCCGTTTATCTGGTCAACAAATACGGCGACGCGATTTCCCACGAAGGCTGGAAACATGTGATGGAAGTGGTCGATCAGGTCTGTGAGACCTGGCAGACCAAGGATGTAGGCATCTGGGAAATGCGCGGTGAGCAACATCACTTCCTGCACTCACGGCTGATGTGCTGGGTGGCGCTGGACCGCGCCATCCGCCTGGCCTCGAAACGCTCGCTGCCGGCGCCCTTTGCCCGCTGGGACCAGACCCGTCAGGCGATTCATGCCGACATCTGGGACAACTTCTGGAACGAAGAGCGCGGGCATTTTGTGCAATACCAGGGCGGCACGGCGCTGGATGGCTCGATGTTGCTGATGCCGCTGGTGCGCTTTGTCAGTGCCAAGGATCCGAAGTGGCTGGCGACGCTGGAGGCCATCGAAAAAAATCTGGTGCGTGACGGCATGGTTTACCGCTATCGCAACGACGATGCGGGTATCGACGGTTTGTCCGGCACTGAAGGCGCCTTCGCCGCGTGCTCGTTCTGGTACGTGGAATGTCTTGCCCGCGCCGGACAAGTGGAAAAGGCTCACCTGGAATTCGAACAACTGCTGCGTTACGCCAATCCGTTGGGGCTGTACGCGGAGGAATTCGACAACCGTGGCCGGCATCTGGGCAACACACCACAGGCGCTGACGCATCTGGCACTGATCAGTGCAGCGAGTTTTCTGGATCGCAAGTTGAGTGGGGAGAAGAATTACTGGCAGCCGTAGTCATCCATCTTCGCCAGAGCCTGTAGGAAAGATCTCAACTTCAATCGCCGCTTGTAGGAAGGCTACCTACGAGCGGTAAACACCCCCGAGCCTTGTAGTTGAAGGGCTCGCCCACACAATCGATTCCTTTCGATACAACTGGTTGATGGCACGGCCTACAGAAACCTGCCAACCCCGTGTAACGCTTGGCCCGCAACTCGCACTTACACCCCGAAATACCTTGTTGCCAGCTGTTACATCCCCCCCTACCATCCACCGCAACGGGCACAGCGGAGCTGTCCAATAAAAACCCGATTCAAGGAACCAGAATGAGCCAACGCATCCACCGCCAGATCGACACCCCACTGCGCACCGGCCTCAAGCGCGATGAACTGTGGGACGCCGCCGACAAGGGCCTGATCAAATGCTGGGAAATCGGCCGCCAGCGCGCCACCCGCTTCCCCGACCTCGCTCAACGCTGCATCGCCGATGAACTACCGGTGCTGGGCTGGAAAGGCGGGGTCAGTCGCAGCCTGAAGAAGAATGAAAAATACGGATCACTGAAATACCTGGCCCAGTGGCAGGGTTTGCGTGGGGAAGATCTGGATATTGATCTGAGTGCCGAACGGGTCATGACCTGCTCGCGGACGAAAATGGTGGTGACGTTTACGCCGGATCGCAGCAAGTATCTCAATCAGGTGGCGGAAGCTGAAGCTTAAGGAGAAGCGCAATGGTCGATCTGCATCAGGAGTATCAGAACAGCAGTTTCTTTCATCAGGCCCGAATCGACCGTCGCTCCGTCGACGCGCTGACTGGAATCGCCGCCGGGCTTGCAGCAGACGGCAAGATCAATCAGCAGGAAGCCGAATTTCTCAAAAACTGGATCGAATCGCACTTGATCCATCTGAATGATCCGGTCGTCAACATCCTTTATAAGCGTCTCGCCGACATGCTCAGTGACGGCGTTCTTGATGCAGAAGAGTCAGCCGAACTGCTGGAAATGCTTCACCAGTTCGCAGGTCTTCCAGTCGGCGTACAGCAACCCTTCGTTGCCTCAACCTCTCTGCCTCTGGACAACCCTGCTCCGGCATTGAGCTGCGCTGATCGTGTCTTTCTGTTCACTGGCGTTATGGCCTACGGCCCCCGCAAGAACTGTGAAGCGCTGATTGTCGAGCGCGGTGGACTGATCGGCGGCTCGGTCAGCAAAAAGATTCATTATCTGGTGGTGGGCAGCATCGGTAATGATCAATGGCTTCACAGCAGCTACGGCACCAAGATCAAGAAAGCCGTTGAGCTTCGCGACAGTGGCGTGCCGATTGCCATCATCAGCGAAGACCATTGGCAGAAGGTGCTATTCGGATAACGGGAGAGTGAGATGACCCAAGCCGTGATGCAGTTTTGCAAGACTGAAAGCCTGACCATCGCGTATGAGCATCACGGCCCGGAAAATGGCACGCCGGTCATCCTCCTTCACGGCTTCCCCTACTCTCCCCGCGCCTACGATGAAATCGCCCCGCACCTCGCCGCCAAGGGTTACCGGGTGATCGTGCCGTACCTGCGTGGTTACGGCCCGACCCGTTTCAACAGCCCGGACACGCTGCGCTCCGGCCAGCAAGCGGCGTTGGCGCAGGATCTGCTGGACCTGATGGATGCACTGGGCATCGAGCAAGCGACTTTGTGCGGTTACGACTGGGGCGGTCGGGCGGCTTGCATCGTTGCGGCGTTGTTCCCCGAGAGGGTGCGCGGTTTGGTGACGGGCGATGGCTACAACCTGCAAGACATTCCGAATTCGGTCCAGCCGCTGGATCCGCAAAGCGAGCATCGCTACTGGTATCAGTATTACTTTCACACACCCCGTGGCGTTGAAGGGTTGACGCAGAATCGTCGGGCACTGTGCGAGTTGCTGTGGCAGTTGTGGTCGCCGACCTGGGCGCGGAACGCCGAGCGTTATCCGCTGAGTGCATCGGCCTTCGACAACCGGGATTTCGTCGAGGTGGTGATTCACTCCTACCGCCATCGCTACATGTATGCGCCGGGCGATCCGGCGCGGGAAGGGATGGAGCAGGCGCTGGAGAAACTACCGGCGATCGGCGTTCCGACGATTTCGCTGTGCGGTGCGGATGATGGCGTCGGTCCAGCGCCGGTGGAGGATGAAGATGCACCTCACTTCACCGGGGTTTACGAGCGGCGAGTGCTGGCGGGAGTCGGGCATAACATTCCCGAGGAAGCGCCGGGCGAGACGCTCAAGGCATTACTGGATCTGCTCCAGCGCTGACCGAAAACCGCTCCCGATAAGCCTGCGGCGTCACACCCATGGCCCGCAGGAAGCTGCGTCTTAACGTCTCTTCACTGCCAAATCCACAATTGGCCGCGACCCGTTTGATTGGCAAACCGGTATCGCTCAACAACCGGCGGGCGGTTTCAACGCGAATCAGTTCAATCGCCCGGGCCGGGGTCTGGCCGGTGTCGGCGCGGTAGTGGCGCACGAAACTGCGTTCGCTCATGCCGGCCTGTTCGGCGAGGGTTGGAATACCCAGATCGCAAGTCAGGTGTTCGGCAATCCACGCGTGCAAATCGTCGAAGCGGTTGCCCTGCTTTTGCAGCGACAGCGTCACGCTGAATTGCGACTGCCCGCCCGGTCGCTTGAGGAACACCACCAGCTGCCGGGCGACGTCCAGGGCCATGTCACGACCGAGGTCGTCTTCGACCATGGCCAGCGCCAGGTCGATGCCGGCGGTGACGCCTGCCGAGGTCCAGACCGGGCCGTCGTTGATGAAGATCGGATTGGGCTCGACCTGCAATTGCGGGTGTTGCTGCGCCAGTTGTTCGCAGCGGGTCCAATGGGTGACGACCCGGCGACCGTCGAGCCAGCCGCTGGCCGCCAGTAGAAATGCGCCCGTACAGACCGAAGCCACACGCCGGCAGTCATTTGCGTGTTCACGCACCCAACCCACCAATTCGACATCTTCGGCAGCGGCGTAAACGCCCCAGCCGCCGGCGATGATCAGCGTGTCGCTGGGCTGTTCCGGCAGCGGCTCGGCCAGCATCGCCAACCCGGCGGAAGAGTTGACCGCCCCGCCACCGCTGGCAATCACCGTTGGCGCATAGGGCGCAGGCAAACCTTGCTGGCGGGCGATGTCGTTGGCCGAGGCGAAGACCTGCAACGGCCCGGTGACATCGAGCAATTGCACATTGGCGAACGCGAGTACGTGGATGGTTTTCGGCATTTGGCGTAATTCGTGGGCTGATTGGCGTATGCGCCAAAACCTACGCGCCTACAGTGAAGCCGTCTACCCCCCTTTTCACGGAGAAGAACCATGGCGTTGCAGATCGGTTTTCTGTTGTTTCCACAAGTGCAGCAACTCGACCTGACCGGCCCGTATGACGTGCTGGCCTCGTTGCCGGACGTGCAGGTGCACCTGATCTGGAAGGATCTGGTGCCGGTCACCGCCAGCACCGGGCTGGTGCTGAAACCGACCACCACGTTCGAGGACTGCCCGGATCTGGATGTGATCTGCGTACCCGGAGGCGCCGGGGTCGGGCCGTTGATGGAGGACGAGCAGACGCTGGCGTTCATCAGGTCGCAAGCGGCTCAGGCGCGTTACGTGACGTCGGTGTGCACCGGTTCGCTGGTGCTTGGGGCGGCGGGTCTGTTGCAGGGCAAGCGGGCGACCACGCACTGGGCTTATCACGATCTGCTGCCGACACTGGGCGCGATTGCGGTGAAGGATCGGGTGGTGCGTGACGGCAATCTGTTTACCGGGGGCGGCATCACGGCGGGGATCGATTTTGCCCTGACACTGGCGCAAGAACTGGTAGGTGTCGATACGGCGCAACTGGTGCAGTTGCAGCTGGAATATGCGCCGGCGCCGCCGTTTGATTCCGGCAGCCCGGAGACGGCGCCGGGTGCGGTTGTTGAAGAAGCCCGCAAGCGTGCAGCGCCGTCGTTGAAGCTGCGCACTGAAATCACCGAGCGCGCGGCGGCGAAACTCAACCTGCGCTGATCCTTCAGCCAAACACAAAATCCCTGGTGGAATATAAATCCCCTGTGGGAGCGGGCTTGCTCCGGGCGGCGATCCGACGAATGCGGTGTGTCAGCTAACAGATTTGCTGAATGTTACTTCGCCTTCGCGAGCAAGCCCGCTTGTGTCTAGGTAAGGGAATAGACTCTGGGGTGAGAGGGGTGAATGGCAAGCTGTGAGTCCGCGGTGCTTTAAGCACGAGTGGGAGCAA
>NZ_NEIX01000007.1:0-382365 GCF_002112885.1 Pseudomonas sp. B37(2017)
ATCGCCGATGGTAGTGTGGGGTTTCCCCATGTGAGAGTAGGTCATCGTCAAGATTAAATTCCGAAACCCCAATTGCGAAAGCAGTTGGGGTTTTGTTTTGCCCGCGGGAAAGTTCTTACAGCATTCTCAGCCGCCTTGCGGCTGTCGTCGCCTGCCGACAATGCTAAGGTTCAGCCCTAGCTTTTGTACTTTTCCAAGGAAGCCTTCATGCCGGACACCCAGTCCCTCAACGCTGCATTCATGGTCGTTCAGAGCAACAGCCTGGATGAACTGCGCAGCCTTGTGATCAGCATCATGCGGCGCTATCCACTGGCTCCCCTGGAGAACGAAATCGCGCTTGTACAGAGCAACGGCATCGCTCAATGGCTCAAGCTGGCACTGGCTGAGGATCCTGAAGAGGACGACTCCGGCGGCTGTGGTATCGCCGCCGCTATTGATGTGCAACTGCCGGGCAGTTTCATGTGGCAGCTTTACCGGATGGTTCTGGGACGAGAGGACATTCCGGCAAAGTCGCTGCTCGATAAGGCACCGTTGACCTGGCGTCTGATGCGCCTGTTGCCACAGGTCATCACCCGACCGCATTTCGAACCGCTACAGCGCTTCCTCACCCATGACACCGATCTACGCAAACGCTACCAGTTGTCCGAACGTCTGGCAGACCTCTTCGACCAATACCAGGTTTACCGCGCTGATTGGCTTGAGGACTGGGCAGAGGGGCATCATCAACTCCGAAATGTAAGAGGTGAAGCGAAGCCGCTCTCACCGACCAGTTGCTGGCAGGCAGAATTGTGGCGCGCTCTGCTGGACGATGTGGGCGAGCAAGGCATGGCCCAGAGTCGCGCGGGCGTGCACCAGCGGTTCATGGAGCGCATCAACAGTCTTGAACGCGCACCGACCGGACTTCCCCAGCGAGTGATCGTTTTCGGAATTTCCTCGTTGCCCGCCCAGGTACTGGAAGCATTGGCCGGGTTGTCTCGTTTCAGCCAGGTTTTATTGTGCGTCCATAACCCCTGTCGTTATCACTGGGCCGATATCGTTGCCGACAAGGATCTCTTGCGTCATCAGTACAAGCGGCAGGCCCGAAAAAACGGCATGCCTGTGGTGCTGGATTCGGAATCGCTCCACCAACATGCTCACCCGCTCCTCGCAGCGTGGGGTAAGCAAGGTCGCGATTACATCAACCTTCTCGACAGCTACGACGAGCCGGACAGCTATCGCGCAGCATTTCGCAACGGACGTATCGATCTGTTCAGCGAAAACCAGCCGAAGAACATGCTGAATCAGTTACAGGACGACATTCTGGAGCTGCGGCCGCTCAGCGAGACTCGAACGCTCTGGCCGGCAGTCGATCTGACTCAAGACGATTCGATCCGCTTTCACATAGCTCATAGCGCCCAGCGCGAAGTGGAGATTCTCCACGACCAGCTCCTGGCCCGTTTCAGTGCCAACCCTCAATTACGCCCTCGCGATGTGATCGTGATGGTGCCTGACATCGATAGTTATGCGCCGCATATCCGCGCCGTATTTGGCCAACTGGATCGTCAGGATCCACGCTTCATTCCTTTCACCATGGCCGATCAGGGGCAGCGCGGACGGGATCCATTACTGATCGCTGTCGAGCATTTGCTCAAGCTGCCGGACAGTCGTTTCCCCGTCAGTGAAATTCTCGACCTGCTCGACGTTCCTGCGTTACGCGCCAGGTTTGGTGTGCAGGAGCGAGACTTGCCGACTCTGCATCGCTGGATCGAAGGGGCCGGCGTACGTTGGGGCATCGATGCCGGGCAACGGGCCGAACTGGGGTTGCCCGACGAACTGGAGCAAAACAGTTGGCGCTTCGGCCTGCGTCGGATGCTGCTCGGCTATGCCGTCGGCAGTTCCGGAGCCTGTGGGGATATCGAACCCTACGATGAAATCGGTGGTCTCGATGCCGCGTTGATCGGCCCGTTGGTAGCGTTGCTGGATGCACTGGAGCTTTCGCATCAGCAACTGATGAAACCCGCGCAACCACAGGAATGGGGATATCGGCTTCAGGCGTTGATGCAGCTGTTTTTCAAACCCGAAGATGAGCATGACGACTACCTGCTGGCTCAGCTCGAGGAGTTGCGCGAAACCTGGCTGGAAACCTGCGAGGCCGTCGGTCTGCTGGACGAGCTGCCACTGACCGTCGTCCGTGAGGCCTGGCTGGCGGGGCTGGATCAGGGGCGTCTGTCGCAGCGCTTCCTGGCGGGAGCCGTGAACTTTTGCACGCTGATGCCGATGCGCGCGATCCCGTTCAGGCTGGTTTGCCTGTTGGGCATGAACGATGGCGATTATCCACGCGCTCAACCGCCGCTGGACTTCGATCTCATGGGCTGCGACTACCGGCCGGGAGATCGATCCCGTCGGGAGGATGATCGCTATCTTCTGCTCGAAGCGCTCTTGTCCGCCCGTCACCAGCTCTACATCAGTTGGGTGGGCCGCAGCATTCGCGACAACAGCGAGCGGCCAGCCTCTGTGTTGATCGGCCAGTTGCGCGATCATCTCGCCAATGGATGGCGATCGGTCGACGACAACGAAGATCTTCTGATTGCCATGACTCAGGAGCATCCGTTGCAGCCATTCAGTTCGCGCTACTTCCATGAGGAAGACAAACTGTTCAGCTATGCCAGCGAATGGCAAGTGCTGCATCAGCATCACGAGCAGAATGACGTCGCAACAATGCTTGCCCCCCATGTTCAGGAGGAACCGTTGAGTCTGGAGCTGCTGCAGGACTTCCTGCGCAATCCGGTTCGACACTTTTTCATTCAGCGACTCAAGGTTTACTTTGAAGCGGCGCAGGTACCTCAGGCTGACGAGGAACCCTTTGTGCTGGATGCGTTGCAGCGATACATGCTCAGCGACAGCTTGCTCGGGGCAGCCTTGAGACACCCGAACAATGTTGATCAGGCGCTCGAGTCTCAAGCCCGACGCCTGCAGAACAGCGGACTGCTGCCCATGGCCGGGTTCGGTGAATGCCTTCAACGAGAGTTGATCGAGCCTTTGCCAGACTTGTTGCAACGATATCAACAGCTGTTGGCGTTATGGCCAACACCGCTAACCAACGCGCTACCGATCAATTTTGAATGGCAGGAACTGCGCCTTGAAGGATGGTTGGGCGGTTTGCACCGGCGTGCCGATGGCGGCGTACTGTCGATCACGACGATCCCCAACAGCATAGGCTCGATCAAGAGCCGCAAATGGCATCGCATGACCAAGCCCTGGGTCAGCCATCTCGTCGCGTGCGCCAGTGGACTCTCCCTGACGACCGCACTGGTGGCGAGTGATGACACGCTCCTTCTTGAACCTCTGGAACAGACTCGAGCGGGGCGAATTCTCGAGGATCTGCTGCGTGCCTGGCAGACGGGCATGCGCCAGCCACTTCCAGTTGCGGTGAAAACAGCTTTCGCATGGCTGGGGCAGACCGATCCAATCAAGGCTGAAGCGGCTGCCCGTAAAGCCTATGAGGGCGATGGTCAGACCAGCGAAGGCGAGCGGCGTGAAAGTCCGGCTCTGTCCCGACAATTCGCCGACTTCGATGCACTGCAGGCGGATGAAACTTTCTCCGGTTGGTGTGATGCACTGTATCGCCCTCTGCTTGAGGCACCTTGGCGTTCATGGACCCACGAGGAGGCAGGCGCATGAGTAACCAGCAGCCTCTCGCCCTGGCATTCCCGTTAAAGGGCAGCCAACTGATTGAAGCCAGTGCGGGCACTGGCAAGACGTTTACCATTTCGGCGTTGTATCTGCGGTTGATCCTCGGCCACGGAGGCGAGGCGAGTGGTTTCGCTCGAGAGCTGTTGCCCCCGCAGATTCTCGTGGTGACCTTCACCGACGCAGCCACCAAAGAACTGCGCGAACGTATACGCACACGTCTGGCCGAGGCCGCCCGTTTCTTCCGTGACGAGTCACCGCCCCCTGATGCGTTGATTGATGAACTGCGTGCACAGTTCGATCCGCAACAATGGCCCGGCTGCGCGAACCGCCTGGATATCGCCGCGCAATGGATGGATGAAGCTGCGGTCTCGACGATCCACAGCTGGTGTCAGCGAATGTTGCGCGAGCATGCGTTCGACAGCGGCAGTCTGTTTACCCAGACCCTGGAAACCGATCACAGCGACCTGCTCGGCGAAGTGCTGCGCGATTATTGGCGGCTGTTTTGCTATCCGATGCAGGGCGATGCCTTGAACTGGGTTCGCAGCCACTGGGGAGGGCCGGCGGCCCTGTTGCCGCGTGTGCGTGGGCTGTTTGGCACCGAGCGCGAAGGGGATTCAGAAAAGACGCCATCCGAGCTGATCGAAGACTGCCTGCAGGAACGCCGTGCGGCATTGGTGGAGTTGAAGGGGCCATGGCGGCAGTGGGCTGATGAGTTACTCGCCATCTGCCATCAGGGCGTCGCCAACAAAACCGTGGACGGGCGCAAGATGCAGGCCCGCTATTTCGAACCCTGGTTCGAAAAGCTCAAGGCCTGGGCCGAGGACGAGTCGCTCGAGCAACTGGATATCGGCACCGGGTTCGCCAGGCTCACGCCGGAGGGCATGGCTGAAGCCTGGAAGGGCGAGCCGCCGAGTCACCCGGGCCTGGATGCCATGCCTGTGCTCAAGTCGAGCCTCGACAATTTGCCGACGCCCGATGCGGCCGTGCTGCAGCATGCTGCCAAATGGGTTGGTGCTCGCTTTGAAGACGAGAAGCGCCGTCGGGCCGAAATGGGTTTCGACGACATGCTGTTGCGTCTGGATGCTGCCCTGCAATCCGATGGTGGGGAACGTCTCGCCACGCTAATCCGCGAGCAGTTCCCGGTCGCCCTGATCGATGAGTTCCAGGACACCGATCCGGTGCAGTACCGGATCTTCGAAAGCATCTATCGCATTGAAGAGAATAATCCCGAGACCGGGCTGTTCCTGATTGGCGACCCCAAGCAGGCGATCTATGCCTTCCGTGGCGCGGACATCTACACCTATCTGCGAGCCCGGCAGGCCACAACCGGACGCCTGCATACCCTGGGCACGAACTTCCGTTCCAGTCACGGGATGGTCAGTGCGGTCAACCATGTTTTCGAACGTGCCGAGTCCCGTGAGCAAGGGCGCGGAGCATTTCTGTTCCGAGAGAAAAACGGCGATAACCCGGTGCCATTCCAGCCTGTAGAGGCTCAGGGTCGTAAAGAACGTTTGCAGGTATCCGGGCTGGACGTGCCAGCGCTGAACATCTGGCATTTATCCACCGACAAGCCACTGTCGGGGGCGGTTTATCGTCAGCAGTTGGCGGCAGCCTGCGCCAGTGAGATCACGACCCTGCTCAATGGCGGGCAAACCGATCGTGCCGGGTTTGCGCAGGAGGGCAAGGATTGGCGTGGGCTGCGGCCAGCGGACATTGCGATCCTGGTTCGCGACGGTAAAGAGGCGCAGGCGATACGCGGTGAGCTCGCAGCGCGCGGAGTCCGCAGCGTTTATCTGTCGGACAAGGACTCGGTCTTTGCCGCTCAGGAAGCCCATGACCTGCTGTCGTGGCTCAAGGCGTGCGCCGAGCCGGATGTCGAACGCTCCCTGAAAGCGGCGCTGGCGTGCATCACACTGAACCTGCCGCTGGCTGAGCTGGAGCGTCTGAATCAGGACGAACTGGTCTGGGAAACCCGGGTCATGCAGTTTCGCGGTTATCGCGAGCTCTGGCGCAAGCAAGGGGTGCTGCCGATGTTGCGGCGCCTGCTGCACGACTTTCAACTGCCGCAGATGCTCATTGCCCGCAGTGATGGTGAACGGGTGCTGACCAACCTGTTGCACCTGTCGGAGTTGTTGCAGCAGGCCGCGTCGGAACTCGATGGCGAGCAGGCGCTGATCCGTCATCTGGCCGAGCATCTGGCGCTGTCCGGGCAGGCCGGTGAAGAGCAGATCCTGCGTCTTGAAAGCGACGAACAACTGGTCAAGGTCGTGACCATTCACAAGTCCAAGGGGCTTGAATACCCTTTGGTGTTCCTGCCGTTCATCTGCTCGGCCAAACCCGTGGATGGCAGTCGATTGCCGCTGCATTACCACGATGAGTCCGGCAAGGCCCGAATCAGTCTGAAGCCCGACGCTGAACTGATCGCCCTGGCGGACAATGAGCGCCTGGCGGAGGATCTGCGTTTGCTCTACGTCGCGCTGACCCGCGCACAACATGCGTGCTGGCTCGGGGTGACGGATCTCAAACGCGGTAACCACAGCAGCTCGGTGCTGCATCTTTCTGCGCTGGGCTATCTGTTGGGCGGTGGCGCAACGTTGAACGAGTCCAGCGGATTGGCCCGCTGGCTGGACGATCTGCAACAGGATTGTTCGGCGCTGAGCGTTGTTGAAATGCCGGAGGCCACAAGCGAGGAGTACCAGCCTCCGCGTAACGAAGCCACGCTACGTGCCACCCTTTTGCCGAGCCGCAGGGCCAGCGAAAACTGGTGGATCGCGTCATACAGTGCCTTGCGCATCAGTGACGTTTTGAGCGTCGGCAATGACGAAGCTCCCGACAGTCCGCAAGCGCAAAAGCTGTTCGATGACGAACGCCTCGACCCTGAAGCTCCGCGCGAGATCATTGCCGGCGGGGCTGACATTCACCGCTTCCCTCGTGGCCCGAATCCGGGAACGTTTCTTCACGGTTTGCTGGAATGGGCAGGGGAGGAAGGGTTCGCGGTCACCCGCGAATCGCTGGATGATGCGATTGCCCGGCGTTGCAATCGACGGGGCTGGGAAGGCTGGATCACCACCCTCGGCGACTGGCTGCAACACTTGCTCAAACTGCCGCTGCCTGCGGGCCTCGACCAACCGCCAGTGGTGCTTGAGCAATTGAAGCAATATCGGGTCGAGATGGAGTTCTGGTTTGCCAGCCACAAAGTCGACGTGCTCAAGCTCGACGAACAGGTGCGTCAGTTCACCCACAACGGTGTTGCCCGGGTCGGCGCCGAAGCGGTGCAGCTCAATGGCATGTTCAAAGGCTTTATCGACCTGACGTTCGAGCACCAGGGTCGCTACTACGTGGCCGATTACAAATCCAACTGGCTGGGTGTCGATGACGCCGCGTACACCGAGCGAGCCATGGAGCAGTCGATCCTCGACAACCGTTATGACCTGCAATACGTGCTGTACCTGTTGGCACTGCATCGTCAGCTCAAGGCGCGGCTTACCGATTACGACTACGACCGGCATATCGGCGGCGCGTTGTATCTGTTCCTGCGCGGGACACGGGCCCCTGGCGGTGGCGTTTATTTCGCGAGGCCACCAAGGGAGCTGATCGAACGTCTGGACCTCATGTTCCAGGGCAAACCGCAACCCAAGGCCGAGCCCGCGTGGGAACAGGGAGTACTGCTATGAACCGGACATTCGCCGACCTGCTGCCATCGCCGCTGACCGCCGACAGCCTCGCGCAACTGACGCCCCTGACCCGGGCCGATGATCTGTTGCTGTTGCTGACCCAATGGGTCGAGCGTGGCTGGTTGCGGGCGCTGGACAAGGCATTCGTGGCCTTCCTTCATGAGTTGGCACCCGATGTCGATCCGCTGGTGTTGCTCGCCGCCGCATTGACCAGTCATCAGCTCGGCCATGGTCATGTCTGCCTGGATCTGTTCGAAACCCTCAAGGCGCCGGATTTCGCGCTGTCTCTGCCTCCGGAGGGGGACGCACAACCCGGCGTATTGCTGTTGCCCTCGCAGTTGCTCGAAACCCTCGATGGAGCGCATTGGTGCAAAGTGCTGGCCGGCAGTTCGCTGGTGGCACTGGCCGCCGACGAAGGTGCATCGGCTCAGGAGCGCCCGCTGGTGCTGTCCGGCAAACGCTTGTACTTGCGGCGCTATTGGGCCTACGAGCGGCGCATCGACAGCGCATTGCGTCAGCGGCTCGCGGAGCAGGAAGCGACACCGTCCGATCTTGCACGGCGGCTGGACGAGCTGTTCGATCCAGCGCAGCGTGCGGATGTCATCGACTGGCAGAAACTCGCCTGCGCCCTGGCCACCCGAAGTGCTTTCAGCATCATCACGGGTGGCCCGGGCACCGGCAAGACGACGACGGTGGTCCGTCTGCTGGCGTTGCTCCAGGCACCTGCGGTCGAGGCGCATCAGCCATTGCGCATTCGCCTCGCGGCGCCTACCGGGAAGGCGGCGGCGCGTCTGACCGAGTCCATCAGTCAGCAGGTGCAGTCGCTGAAAGTTGCTGACAGTGTCCGGGAAAAAATCCCGACCGAGGTGACCACGGTGCACCGCCTGCTTGGCAGCCGTCCCGGCACGCGGCACTTTCGCCACCATGCCGGTAACCGTCTGCCCCTGGACGTTCTGGTGGTCGATGAAGCGTCCATGATCGACCTGGAAATGATGGCCAACCTGCTCAATGCCTTGCCGCCTCATGCCCGATTGGTGTTGCTGGGCGACAAGGATCAACTGGCCTCCGTGGAGGCCGGCGCGGTGCTGGGGGATTTGTGCCGCGATGCCGAAGCCGGTTGGTACAGTCCGCAGACCCGTCAGTGGCTGGAGCAGGTGAGCGGCGAATCCCTGCAGGACAGCGGCTTGCACGAAGGCACTGACGGTTCGCATCCGTTGGCCCAGCAGGTAGTGATGCTGCGTTACTCGCGGCGTTTCGGCGAGGGCAGCGGCATCGGCCAACTGGCGCGGCGGGTGAATCAGCAGCTCCCGGACGAGGCTCGGCAGTTGCTGGAAGCCAAGACTCATGGCGATGTGTTTTCGTTGCCGCTTCAGAACGAGCACGACCGGAACCTTGAGCACCTGGTACTCGATGGGCACGGCGTAGGCCCTCACGGATATCGACACTATCTGAGCGTCTTGCGTGATCGACGTCCGGCGAGCGGAACGCCGCTCGAGAGCCCGGGCTGGATCGAATGGGCGCGTGACGTCCTGCGAGCCTTCGATACCTTCCAGTTGTTGTGCGCAGTGCGCAAAGGGCCGTGGGGTGTCGAGGGGCTGAACCGGCGCATCACCGACGCTTTGCTCAAGGCGCGACTGATCGAGAGCGACCAGCAATGGTACGAAGGTCGGCCGGTGCTGATGACCCGAAATGACTACGGTCTGGGGCTGATGAACGGTGACATCGGTATCGCCCTGAAACTGCCCGAGCGCGATGGGCCGGATGCCGGTAAATCGGTGTTGCGAGTGGCGTTCCCGCGTAACGACGGGCGCGGCGGGGTGCGTTTCGTGCTGCCGAGCCGGCTTAATGATGTCGAGACCGTCTATGCGATGACTGTGCACAAGTCGCAGGGCTCGGAGTTTGCCCATACCGCGTTGATCCTGCCGGACGCCCTGAATCCCGTGTTGACCAAGGAACTGATCTACACCGGAATTACCCGGGCCAAGGACTGGTTCACCTTGATCGAGCCTCGGAGCGGCGTGTTTGAAGAAGCGGTGCAGCGCAAGGTGAAGCGCTTGAGTGGACTGATGCTGGAACTGGAAGACGGGACGCCGCATAAAGGATGAAGGAGCTTTCAATTGCCGCCGATAATTGACCGACCGGTCAGAGGCCGCTGTATCGCTGGCGTTCCAACGCTGTGCTATCGTTGCGGCATCATTTCGTAACGATCCAAGAGAATCCCTGCATGAAGGTGGCTGTCTGGGCGACAGAGCGCGTAGTTGGCTGCAAGCGGGCGTTGCTTGCCGGTGTGCTCTGTTTGCTCTCGGGTGTGGCCGCTGCCCAGACTCAACCCCCGGCGGGCATGGCCGAGCAGCGGGCCAAATCCGTCACCCAGGTTGTCCTCGGTATCCTCAGTTATGCGCGCTGGCCGGTAGAGCCGGCGCAATTGCGCCTGTGCATCGTCGGTCCAACCGAATACACCGACGACCTGGTCAAGGGTACGACCCAGGCCACGGGGCGTCCGGTCATCGTGCGTCGACTGTTGGCTGACAATCCGGCCATCGTCAGCGAGTGCGACGCGGTCTACATCGGCAAACTCACGACCGACGAACGCAGCCGGCTGTTCGCATCCCTGATCGGCCATCCGGTGCTGAGCATCAGTGAAGGCGGCGATCAGTGCACGGTCGGCAGCCTGTTCTGCCTGCGGGTCGGCGATGAACAAGTGTCGTTCGAGGTCAATCTCGACTCCGTCGCCCGCAGCGGCGTGCGCATTCATCCCAGCGTGCTGCAGTTGTCGCGCCGCAAACCGGCGGTGCCATGAGACGCGACAAATCCACAGGGCGCCCGACACTCGGCTCGGTCATCGGCCGTGGCAACCTGATTGTGGCGCTGGTCGCCGTGGCAATGGCCAGTGTGTCGCTGACGCTGCTTGGGGTGCTGGCGCTGCGGGTGTATGCCGATCACAACCTGCACTTGATCGCCCGCTCGATCAGTTACACCGTGGAAGCCGCCGTGGTGTTCAACGACAAGGCCGCCGCGACCGAAGCGCTGGCGCTGATCGCCTCGACCGAAGAAGTGGCGGATGCCCAGGTGCTGGACACTCAGGGCCAGTTGCTCGCGCGCTGGCAGCGTCCGGAGAACGGCTTGTTTTCCGAACTGGAGATGCAGGTCGCGCGGGTCATTCTGGAAAAACCCATCAGCCTGCCGATCCTGCATCAGGATCGCGAAATCGGGCGCATTTTGCTGATCGGCCACGGCGGCAGCCTGATGCGTTTTCTGTTGAGCGGTTTGGCGGGCATCATTCTCTGCACGGCGATCAGCGCCTGGGTCGCGCTGTACCTGGCGCAGCGTCAGTTGCGCAGGATCATCGGTCCGTTGCACAGCCTGGCGGCGGTCGCGCATGCGGCCCGCAGCGAGCGGGCACTGGACCGACGCGTACCTCGGGCAAAGATTGCCGAGCTCGATAATCTGGGCAATGACTTCAATGCCTTGCTCGATGAGCTCGAAGACTGGCAAACCCACCTGCAAAGCGAGAACGAAACCCTCGCCCACCAGGCCAGTCACGACAGCCTCACCGGATTGCCGAACCGGGCCTTTTTCGAAGGCCGCCTGATTCGTGCGCTACGCAGCGCCCACAAACTGAACGAGCGCGTGGCGGTGCTGTTTCTCGACAGCGATCGATTCAAGGACATCAACGACAGCTTCGGTCATGCCGCCGGCGACGCAGTGCTGGTGGCGGTAGCCAATCGGGTGCGGGCGCAGTTGCGTGAAGAGGATCTGGTGGCGCGTCTGGGCGGTGATGAATTTGCCGTTCTGCTGACGCCCCTGCACAAGACCGAAGACGCCGAGCGCATTGCCGACAAGATCCTCGCCAGCATGGACATCCCGATTGCACTGCCCGGCGACAGCAGTGTCGTGACTTCGCTCAGTATCGGCATCGCCGTTTACCCCGATCATGGCGCCACGCCCGGCACCTTGCTCGATGCGGCGGATGCCGCGATGTATCAAGCCAAGCGTTTGTCGCGCGGCGCCCAATTCACGGCCGGGTCGGAGCACCCGGTCGATCCCGTTCAAACCAGGAGCTGATGCCCGTGTTCTCACTTTCCTTTCGACTGTTTTCCACCCTGTTGCTGACGGCCATGCTGGCCCTGACCGGTTGCCAGACCGCTCCACAAAAGGGTCTGACGCCTGCCCAAGTCGCGGTCCTCAAGCAGCAAGGCTTCGAGTTGACCGATGACGGCTGGGAGTTCGGCCTGTCGGGCAAAGTGCTGTTTGGCAGCGATGTCGAAAGCCTGAACAAGCAAAGTACCGAAATCGTCGAGCGTATCGGCAAGGCGTTGCTGGGTGTCGGCATTGAGCGGGTGCGGGTCGATGGCCACACCGATGCCTCGGGCAAGGAAACCTACAACCAGCAGCTGTCTCTGCGTCGCGCGAAAAGCGTCGGCAAAGTGCTGACGTCGGTTGGCATGAAAGAAGAGAATATCCAGCTGCAAGGCCTCGGCAGCCGCGAACCGGTCGCCTCCAACGACACTGCCGCCGGCCGCACCGAAAACCGCCGGGTGTCGATCGTGGTCAGCGCCGATTAATCGGCGAACTGCATTTCGCGGGTCTCACCCATCAACAGACCCTGATTGCGCTCGGTCACCTCACGGATGTAATCCCACAACAGGGTGATCCGTTTCAACTTCCGAAGATCCTCCCGGCAGTACATCCAGAACTGCCGGGTGATGTCGATTTCCTCAGGTAACACCGGCAACAGGCGCGGATCCTGGGCCGCGAGGAAGCACGGCAGAATCGCCAATGAGCGCCCCTGCTGCGCCGCCACGAATTGCGCGATCACGCTGGTGCTGCGCAAATTGGCGCTGGCGCCGGGCAACACGTTCGCCAGATACAGCAGCTCCGAGCTGAACGCCAGGTCATCCACATAACTGATGAATTGATGCTTGCCCAGGTCGGCGGGGCGGCGGATCGGCGGGTGTTTGTCGAGATATTCCTGGGTCGCGTACAGCTGCAAGCGGTAGTCGCAGAGTTTGCAGCACACGTACGGCCCGTGTTCCGGACGCTCGAGGGCGATGACGATGTCGGCCTCGCGTTTGGACAGGCTGATGAAGTGCGGCAGCGGCAGGATATCCACCGAAATCGCCGGGTAGGCGTCGACGAAGTGGCTCAGTTGCGGGGTGATGAAGAAGCTGCCGAAACCTTCGGTGCAGCCCATGCGCACATGCCCGGACAGCGCGACGCCGGAGCCGGACACCTGCTCGCAGGCCATGTGCAGCGTGCTTTCGATCGACTCAGCATAACTCAGCAGGCGCTGGCCTTCGGCAGTCAGCACAAAACCGCTGGTGCGGGACTTTTCGAACAGCAAAGTGCCGAGCGCCGATTCCAGCGAACTGATCCGCCGCGACACGGTGGTGTAGTCTACCGCCAGGCGTTTGGCCGCCGTGCTGGCCTTGCGGGTACGGGCGACTTCGAGGAAAAACTTGAGGTCGTCCCAGTTCAGCGAGCCTAGAGAGGTGATGTTTTTTTGCATGATGGACGGGCTTATATGTGCGTTCTTATTAGAAGTTTGCACATCTATACTCCAAAAACAGTCCGACAACCAATTCGCGACACACGCCTCATCTCAAGGCGAACCTTTCGCCTTGGCTCCCAAGATAAAAACAATTTCTGGAGACCAGCATGAACGCATCGCTTACGCCCAACGAAACCACGGTCCAGAAGGTCAAGCTGCTGATCGACGGCGAGTGGGTCGAGTCGCAGACCACCGAATGGCACGACATCGTCAACCCGGCGACCCAGCAAGTGCTGGCTAAAGTCCCGTTCGCCACCGCCGCTGAAGTTGACGCCGCCGTCAGCGCCGCACAGCGCGCCTTCCAGACCTGGAAGCTGACCCCGATCGGCGCGCGCATGCGCATCATGCTCAAGCTGCAAGCGCTGATCCGCGAGCATTCCAAACGCATCGCCGTGGTGCTGAGCGCCGAGCAGGGCAAGACCATCGCTGACGCTGAAGGTGATATTTTCCGTGGCCTGGAAGTGGTCGAGCACGCCTGTTCCATCGGCAGCCTGCAAATGGGCGAGTTCGCCGAGAACGTGGCCGGCGGCGTCGACACCTACACCCTGCGCCAGCCGATCGGCGTTTGCGCCGGCATCACCCCGTTCAACTTCCCGGCAATGATTCCGCTGTGGATGTTCCCGATGGCCATCGCCTGCGGCAACACCTTCGTCCTCAAGCCATCCGAACAGGATCCGCTGTCGACCATGCTGCTGGTGGAACTGGCGATTGAAGCGGGCATTCCGGCCGGTGTTCTGAACGTCGTCCATGGTGGCAAGGACGTGGTCGATGGCCTGTGCACCCACAAGGACATCAAGGCGGTTTCGTTCGTCGGTTCGACCGCCGTCGGCACCCACGTTTACGACTTGGCCGGCAAACACGGCAAGCGCGTGCAATCGATGATGGGCGCGAAGAACCACGCGGTGGTGCTGCCGGACGCCAATCGTGAGCAAGCGCTCAACGCGCTGGTCGGCGCCGGTTTCGGTGCGGCCGGTCAGCGTTGCATGGCCACCTCGGTGGTGGTGCTGGTGGGCGCGGCCAAGCAGTGGCTGCCGGATCTGAAAGCGCTGGCGCAGAAACTCAAGGTCAACGCCGGCAACGAGCCGGGTACCGATGTCGGCCCGGTCATTTCGAAAAAGGCCAAGGCGCGGATTCTCGATCTGATCGAAAGCGGCATCAAGGAAGGTGCCAAACTCGAGCTGGACGGTCGCGACATCAGCGTGCCGGGCTACGAGAAAGGCAACTTCGTCGGCCCGACCCTGTTTTCCGGGGTAACCACCGACATGCAGATCTACACCCAGGAAATCTTCGGCCCGGTGCTGGTGGTGCTGGAAGTCGACACTCTCGATCAGGCCATCGCGCTGGTCAATGCCAACCCGTTCGGCAACGGCACTGGCCTGTTCACCCAGAGCGGTGCGGCGGCGCGTAAATTCCAGACTGAAATCGATGTCGGCCAGGTCGGCATCAACATCCCGATTCCGGTGCCAGTCCCGTTCTTCAGCTTCACCGGTTCGCGTGGTTCGAAACTCGGCGACCTCGGCCCGTACGGCAAGCAAGTGGTGCAGTTCTACACCCAGACCAAAACGGTCACGGCGCGCTGGTTCGATGACGACAGCGTCAACGACGGCGTGAACACCACCATCAACCTGCGCTGAGGAATGGCCATGAAAATCGCATTTATCGGTCTGGGCAACATGGGCGCGCCGATGGCGCGCAACCTGATCAAGGCCGGGCATTCGCTGAATCTGGTGGACCTGAACAAAACCGTGCTGGCGGAGCTCGAGCAGCTGGGCGGCACCATCCGCGCTTCGGCTCGCGAAGCTGCTGAAGATGCAGAACTGGTGATCACCATGCTGCCGGCGGCGGTGCATGTACGCAGTGTCTGGCTCGGTGAAGATGGCGTGCTGGCCGGAATCGGCAAAGGTGTGCCGGCAGTGGATTGCAGCACCATCGACCCGCAGACTGCGCGCGATGTGGCGGCGGCGGCCGCCAAACAAGGCGTGGCCATGGCCGATGCACCGGTGTCCGGTGGTACTGGTGGCGCCACGGCCGGGACGCTGACCTTCATGGTCGGCGCCACCCCGGAACTGTTCGCCACCCTGCAACCGGTGCTGGCGCAGATGGGCCGCAACATCGTGCATTGCGGTGAAGTCGGCACCGGGCAGATCGCCAAGATCTGCAACAACCTGTTGCTCGCCATTTCGATGGTCGGCGTCAGCGAGGCGATGGCGCTGGGCGATGCGCTGGGCATCGACACCACGGTGCTCGCCGGGATCATCAACAGCTCGACCGGGCGTTGCTGGAGTTCGGAAATGTACAACCCGTGGCCGGGCATCGTCGAAACGGCGCCGGCCTCGCGCGGCTACACCGGTGGCTTCGGCGCCGAGTTGATGCTCAAGGATCTGGGGCTGGCCACCGAAGCGGCACGTCAGGCCCATCAGCCGGTGGTGCTGGGCGCGGTGGCGCAGCAGTTGTATCAGGCGATGAGTCAGCGCGGGGAAGGTGGCAAGGACTTCTCGGCGATCATCAACAGCTATCGCAAGCCGCAGTAATCGTCGTCAGACCTGTGCTCGTCACAGGCCTGCAATTCAGATGCAGTAGGTGTTGCCGGGAAATCACGTCGGGTGGTTTCCCGGCTTTTTTGTATCAGGCGAACACGAAATATTTGCGCACGGTCTCGACCACTTCCCAGGTGCCCTTCATGCCTGGCTCGACCACGAAGATGTCGCCGGCGCGCAGGTGGATCGGCTCCATGCCGTCCGGGGTAATCACGCAGTAGCCTTCCTGGAAATGGCAGTACTCCCACTTCACGTAATCCACTCGCCACTTGCCCGGTGTGCAGATCCAGGTGCCCATGATCTTGCTGCCGTCTTCGCTGGTGTAGGCGTTGAGGTTGACGGTGTGCGGGTCGCCCTCGAGCTTTTCCCATTTGCAGGCGTCGAGTACGGGCAGGGGATGGGTGTCGCGCAAAACGGTGATAGGTGCGGGCATGACGGCTCCAGGCCAGAGGGAGTTAGAGCCGTCACCGTAGCCTTCGCGGGTGCTGTCGGAATGTCTGGGGTCGACCTCCAGATGCCTGTAAGCGCTGGCGCAGACCTGCGTAAAAACTGGATTTGCACCATCGCTGTGCATATATGACGGTTTTAATACAAGCATGCACCGTAAAAGTTCAATCAATTTTTAGACTAAAACGAGATAACCATTCTGACACCTATTGCAAAACAAAATCGTCTGTACTATAACATTCGTACTAAAGGACTATTCCTCGGAAGGGAGCTCCAACTGAGTCACGGACAGACTTGAATCGGCTTTTTCTCATCTCGATAACTGACTTGGTCTTCGGCTCAAGTGTGAACTTCTATCTGTTGTTAATGAATAATGACAGTTGAATGAACCGGTCAGTTAATAAGTGGCGCGGACGCAATGTCTCGCGTGCTTTGAGTAGAGGCCTTAAATAAACAGTTAATTATTATTTGTGTACTGGCGGATTTATATCTGCGGGATACGCACGCCTATCGAATTTTTATGTGCCCGGCATCAATGGAATGAGGCTTTATTGTGGACGACATAAACGTAATTGAAGTTTCGACGATTGTTGATAGTGCGAGTGAACTTGGCCGGCACGTCTGGGTGCGTGCCGGCAGTCGCCTGACAAATGCGCAGATCAGCGATGACTGCTTCATCGGCTTCAGGTGCGATTTGCAGCACGCGTCCATCGGTAAATCCAGCATGTTCGCCACCGGGGCCCGGTGCCTGGGGACGGCGCAATCGCCCGTTCGGATTGCCGAAAACGTCTGGTTGGGCGCCAAGTCCACCGTGGCTGCCGGTGTCTCCATCGGTGCCGGGGCCGTGGTGGCGGCTGGCGCGTTGGTGACAGCGGATGTGCCGCCGGACGCAATCGTCGTCGGTCGTCCGGCGCGGGTCATTGCCCGGCGCACCGTGGTCGAGGACGGCCGGCCGAGCCCGGAACCGGTGCTGGCCAAAGTCCGGGAGCGGGCGCGCCAGGGCTTGCCGTCGATGCTCGATCGGTCCACGCAGTCGGTCGCGCGGCTCAAGTCGCTGAACCCCGACACCCAGACCTGGGACATCAGCGACGACGCCCTGATCGATGCCGAATTGCGCGGCGGAGCGTCGGTGGAAATCGCCCGGGACTGCATTCTGATCGGGCGCAGCAACCGTCAGGGCGGCATGTCGCAACTGGGCGGCATCGAATTGGGCACCGGCGTGCGACTGGCTGCCGGTGTGGTTATCGAGGCGGCCGGCGGGGTGTCCGTCGGTGCCTTCAGCGAGTTGTCCGAGGGGGTCACGATCGTTGCCTCCACCCATGATCATTCGTTCCGCTCACTGCCCTGGGAGGAGGCACCGGTGCGCATTGGAAGTCGTTGCGTTATTGGCGAGGGCGCCATCTTGGTAGGTCCACTGAATATTGGTGACGGTGCCGTTATCAAACCGTACTCGGTGGTTATAAGGGATGTATTGGAAAACACTGTGGTTCATGGCGTTGTTCAACTAATGGAGATTCAAGAATGATTTTATTTGCCCCCAATCCAACCGGTTCCGGTCACAACATGCGCGCGCTGTCCATCGCTCAGGCGATCAAGAAACAGCGTCCGGACATGCCATTGACCGTGGCCCTGGCTTCCCTGCAGCCGACCTTTACGCCGATGTTCGAAAAGTCTGGCGTTGAAGTTGTGGATATTGCCGGCCGTTTGGTCGATTACTCGAAAAAGAGCAACTTGTCGAAAGAGCTCGACTGGAATAATTACATTGGCGGATATATCGCCAATACCTTCCTGTCCGGTGAGCGAATTCTGTCTTACCTGGCCCTGATCGCCGAATACAAGCCCACCGCTCTGGTGTCGGACTACAACATGGCCGCCTGCCTGGCCGCGATCTTCAGCGGTACGCCGCTGGTGTTCGTCACCGAGCGCTACGACTTCACCCTGTGCCAGCTCGAAGACCATGATCTGGCTGACGGCGGTTTCGAAGTCAACGCGCTGGAAATGGCCCGGGCCCGTACCGCGCTGCACAGTCAGTTCAACTGGATGATCAATCAGAGCCAACTGGTGCTGACCGACAAACCGTATGTGGCCTCTCTCGATCAGGGCACACCGGTGGCCGAAGCGCTGGTCAGTGGCAAGGCGCATTTCGTCGGCCCGATGATCCGCGACATCAATGTGCAGACCGGCTTGAACGTGCGCGAGCAACTGAACCTCGGCGACTCGCCGTTCATTGTGGCTTCGATCAGCGGCACCACGATGTTTGCCCAGAACAAAGACGCGCTGCTTGCCGCCTATCTGGACAGCTTCAAGATCCTGCGCGAGCGCAATCCGGAACTGAAACTGGTGTTGCTGGGCCGTCAGGATATCCAGGCTCAGGACGGCGTCGTCTGCGTGCCGTACTACCCGGACTGGATGGGCCTGCTGCGCGAAGCCAGCCTGCTGATTTCGGCGCCGGGCTGGATCACCGTGACGGAAATCGCCGCACTGCAGATTCCGACGCTGTTCGTGCTGCCGTCCAAATCCGAGTACCACGAACTCGAGGCGCTGCGTCGCCTGGAGCTGCTGGGTTTCCCGACGCATCTGGGCCACGACCGCGATGCGATCGTCGAGCTGATCCAGGGTGAACTGGAAAAAGACACCGACGCTTCGACCTACTACGCGCCGCATCAGCAAGTGGCCGCGCCGGATGGCGAAGGTGCCGCCCGCGCCGCGACGCGCATCATCGAGTTGTGCCAGGGCAGCGTTGTGTCGCTGACCGAAAGCAAAGCCGCTTAACCTCAAGGAAGAGGGATTCACCATGTCACTGCATCCGCAGTTTCTATTTGATCAAGGCCTCAAAGACATCGACCACGGCGGCTTTTTCGCCGTGACCGATGCCAGTGGCGAGGTTGCGATTTCCAGCGACAAGCAGTTGCAGGATCAGGTCGCCGCGACGCTCTATCAGGCCGAGCACGGCGACGATGTCGAACTGCGTTTTGCCCATGACGGGCTGATGCGTTTGCATGATGCGTCGAATGGCGGTTTCCACGAGCTCGCTGATCGCTACTGGACGCCGCACGGCTCCGGGCGCTGCCGCACGCTGGCGCTGCAACTGGACGCGCTGGCGGCATTGATTGCCTATCAGCGTAGGGTGCCGCAGGACGCGGCGAACGATGCCGCGATCCACGGCTTGCTGGAAAAGGTTGAAGCGCTCTATGCCCGCTCCACGGTCGCCGGCCTGTACAGCAGCGACTGGTCGACGCCGCTGGAACTCGCGACTTCGATCGATCTCGACATCAGCGCCACGGCCTTGCTGGCGCGTATCGACAATCAGCCGTTGGGTCTCGGCTTGGTCGGGCATCTGCAGATTCATGCAGAAACCCTGATCGGCCGGGTGGCCGGCAGCGACAGCCAGTCCTGTGTCGATGTGGCGCTGACCCGTTGCGGCGTGCGTGCTGAGGTCAGCCTGGTGCTGGCGCAACTGGCTGATGCGCGCGACGACAATGCGTTGTCGAATGTGGCCCGCTCGTTCCTGCTGCAAACCCTGGCGCTGTTCCGCGATCCGGCGTACGGCGGGTATTGGGACCGGGTCGGGATCAACGGCAAAGTGCGTTGCGACTGGCACACCTCGTACAAGCATCACGAGTCGCCATTCCCGATCAAGACTGCCTACGACGTGGCGTTGCTGTTGCAGGCGATTCAAGCCTTGCCGTCCGGCGCGAGCGAAACGGATCGGGCTTCGGTGACGGCGGCGTTGCTGGAGTTTCACGACGCCCGCAATGGCGGGCTGTTCATGGGCAAGGGCTATTTCTGGTCGACGCCGGATGACCCGACCGTGCCGTTCATTCGGCAGTTCTGGGCGCCGCCGCGTCAGCCGGGGATCTTCAGCATCGGTAACCTGACGTACCTGCCGTTGCACCTGAAAAGCCTGAAAACCCAACTCGCCGCGGCCCACGCCTTGCAGTCCATCGAGCCGGCCGCTGCCGTCGCTCATCATGACGATGCGGCGTTGGTAAACCGTGAACTGCAAGTGATCGATGGCGGTGGTGATGTGCAGCGCATTCACCCGAATGGCGTGCCGACCATCAATGTCGATCTGCAGCGTTATCTGGCGTGGTTGGCCAAGGCCCGGGCGTCGAATGAAACACCTTACGGGCTGACCGCCGAAACCGCGCCATTGGGTTTCCGTGCCGACAAGACCTGGCAGGTGTTTTCCGGGTTGCACGTGATCTCGGACTTGCACGCGCTGGGTCTGCAAATCGAAAACAAGGCCAGCCTGATCGATTGCATCAGGGCTTCGCAAAACACCGATGGCGGATTCGCCGAGCAGCCGGGGCATCTGAGCGATGTGTTCGCCACTTACTGCGCGGTGTTGTCGCTGCGGGTGCTGGGCGCGTTGCCGAACGATATCGGCGGTTGTGTGCGTTACCTGCAGGCGTGCCAAAACCCCGATGGCGGGTTCGGCGATGTGCCGGGTTTCGGCTCGGACATCTGGCACACCAATCTGGCAGTGTTGTCGCTGCATGCCCTTGAAGCCAAGGCGCCGGACGAGCAGGGCGTGATGGCGTTTGCCTTGCGCTGCCGCTCGGCCGATGGCGGTTTCGCCAACAAGCCCGGATATCCGCCGGACGCGTTTTCGGTGTACCGCGTGGTGTCGACGCTGTTCATTCTCAACCGACGCATCGTCGATGCCGAACAGACCGTCGCCTGGCTGCAAAAGCTGCAACTGGCCAACGGCTCGTTCCATTACCGGCCAGGCAAAGCGGTCAGCCTGGTGGGCACTTACATGGCCATCGCAGCGATGTATCTGCTCGACGCGCAGCCGACGTATTTGCAGGCATCGAAAGACTGGATCGCTTCCCATCAGAAGCAGGACGGTGGATTCGGCCCGCTCAATGCGACCTCGGCGACCACCGACGAAAGCTTCGTCTGCATCCAGACACTGCTGATTCTCGAACAAGGGCTGTCGCAATACTGGGTGGCGTTGTTGAACTGACCCGCACACAGCATCGAAGGACGTTAAGTCATCATTTTGCCAGGGGAGGCGCTGATGAAAATTTTAGTGACAGGGGGCGCGGGCTTCATTGGCTCGGCCGTGGTGCGGTTTCTGATTGAAGAGACCGAATGTGAAGTGATCAACGTCGACAAACTGACCTACGCCGGCAACCTTGAATCGCTGGCCGATGTGTCCGATTCGCCGCGTTACCGTTTCTGCCAGGTCGACATCTGCGACAAGCCAGCGCTGGACGAACTGTTCACGCGCCTGCAACCGGATGCGGTGATGCACCTGGCCGCCGAGTCCCATGTGGACCGCTCGATCGATGGCCCGCAAGCCTTCATCGAAACCAACATCGTCGGCACCTACACGATGCTCGAAGCGGCGCGTGGTTACTGGAACCGACTGGACGCTAAGCGTCAGGCGGCGTTCCGTTTCCATCACATTTCCACCGATGAAGTGTATGGCGACCTGGAGCCCGAAGATCCGGCGTTCACCGAGCGTACGCCGTATGCGCCAAGTTCGCCGTACTCGGCGACCAAGGCCGGTTCCGATCATCTGGTCCGCGCCTGGCATCGCACCTTCGGCCTGCCGGTGGTGATGAGCAATTGCTCAAACAATTACGGGCCGTATCACTTCCCGGAAAAACTGATTCCACACGTCATTCTCAATGCGCTGCAAGGCAAGCCGTTGCCGGTGTACGGCGATGGTGCGCAGATTCGCGACTGGCTGTTCGTCGAGGATCACGCCCGCGCCTTGTATGCGGTGGTCACGCGCGGTGAGGTCGGGCAGACCTACAACATCGGCGGCCACAACGAGAAGACCAACCTGGAAGTGGTGCACACCCTGTGCGACCTGCTCGAAGCGCGCGGTGCGGAGAAACCGGCGGGTGTTGCGCACTTCCGCGACCTGATCACCTTCGTCAAGGATCGTCCGGGCCACGACAAACGCTACGCGGTCGATGCCGGAAAAATCCACGCGACGCTGGGCTGGACGCCGCAGGAAACCTTCGAAAGCGGCATGAAGAAAACCGTCGACTGGTATCTGGACAACCGCGCCTGGTGGGTGCGGGTGATGTCCGGTGCCTACGCGCTGGAGCGCCTCGGCGAGCAACGCGACGAAGCCCTCGTGGCCTGACCATTCAGTCATTCAAATCTCACTGCTTGAAAGGAAAAAAGCATGGCCAAGTACAAAGGAATTCTGCTGGCAGGCGGCGCCGGTTCGCGTCTGCACCCGATCACCCTGGGCGTCTCGAAACAGTCGCTGCCGGTGTATGACAAACCGATGATCTACTACCCGCTGTCGGTGCTGATGCTGGCGGAAATCCGCGAGATCCTGATCATCTCCACGCCGGAAGATCTGCCGGGCTTCCAGCGCATGCTCGGCGACGGCAGCCAGTTGGGCCTGAGCCTGAGCTACGCGGTACAACCGAGCCCGGACGGCCTCGCGCAGGCGTTCATCATCGGTCGCGAATTCGTCGGTGAAGACAACGTGTGCCTGGTGCTCGGCGACAATATTTTCTACGGCGCCGGTTTCGGTGAAACCCTGCTGCAAGCGGCGGCGCGTGATGAAGGCGCGACAGTGTTCGGCTACTACGTGGCCGATCCCGAGCGCTTTGGCGTGGTGGAATTCGATGCTGCCGGCAAGGCCTTGAGCATCTGCGAAAAACCGAGCGATCCGAAGTCCAACTATGCCGTCACAGGCCTGTATTTCTACGACAACGAAGTGCTGAAGATTGCCGCCGACATCAAGCCATCGCCGCGAGGTGAACTGGAGATTACCGATGTCAACAACGTCTATCTGCAACGCGGGAAATTGAACGTATCGGTGATGGGTCGTGGGATGGCCTGGCTGGATACCGGAACCCACGATGCGTTGATTGAGGCCGGCAATTTCGTGCAGGCCATCGAGAAACGCCAGGGCTTGAAAATCGCCTGCCTCGAAGAGATCGCCTACAACAAGGGCTGGATCGACGACGCGCAATTGCTGGTGCACGCGGGCAGCATGAGCAAGACCGGTTACGGTCAGTATCTGGCGCGACTGATCAACGATGACGTGGTGGTTGCGATGGATGCGCAGCGCCCGTTGAAAGGCGCTGCCTGATCAAGTGTGGGAGCGAGCCTGCTCGCTCCCACAGGGTCAGTGGCCGGTCACGCTGTCGAGTTGGGCAGCTTTGACCGTCGAGTGCGGTTCGGCCGACGGGGTTTGCAAACGGGCCAGGCGATTGGCGTGAGTCGGCGCTTCGGCCGCCAGCGGGGAGCGGCGTTTGCGGGTTTCTTCACGCAGCACCGGCAACACTTCCTTGCCGAACATGTCGAGTTGTTCCAGCACGGTTTTCAGCGGAATGCCGCCATGGTCGAACAGGAACAGCTGGCGCTGATAGTCGCCGAAGTACTCGCGGAAGGTCAGGGTCTTGTCGATGATTTCCTGAGGGCTGCCGACGGCCAGCGGGGTCATTTCCATGAATTCTTCCAGGGATGGACCGTGGCCGTACACCGGGGCGTTGTCGAAGTAGGGACGGAATTCACGGCGCGCATCCTGCGAGTTGCGACGCATGAAAATATGCCCGCCGAGACCGACGATCGCCTGCTCCGGCGTGCCGTGACCGTAATGGGCAAACCGCGCGCGGTAGAACTCGACCAGCGCCATGAAGTGCTCACGGGGCCAGAGGATGTGGCTGGCAAAAAAACCGTCGCCGTAATACGCCGCCTGTTCGGCGATTTCCGGGGTGCGGATCGAGCCGTGCCAGACGAAGGGCGGCAGGTCATCGAGGGGCCGCGGGATCGAGGTGAAGTTTTTCAGCGGGGTGCGAAAGCGTCCGCTCCAGTTGAGGTCTTCTTCGCGCCAGAGCCGGTGCAGCAGGCGGTAGTTTTCCATCGCCAGTGGCAGACCGTCGGCGATGCTCTTGCCGAACCAGGGGTAGACCGGCGCGGTGTTGCCCCGGCCGAGCATCAGGTCCATGCGGCCGCCGCAGAGGTTTTGCAGCAGCGAATATTCTTCGGCCAGACGCACCGGATCGTTGGTGCTGATCAGGGTGGTGGACGTCGAGAGAATGATGCGTTGGGTCTTGGCTGCGATGTAGGCCAGCAGCGTGGTGGGAGAGGAGGTGATGAACGGGGGATTGTGGTGCTCGCCGGTGGCGAACACGTCCAGTCCGATGTCTTCAGCCTTCTGCGCAATTTGCAGGGTGGCCTGGATGCGCTCGGATTCGCTGGGGGTACGGGCGTTGGTAGGGTCTTGTGTGACGTCGCCAACGGTGTAGATCCCGAATTGCATAAAGCCTCCTTGCCTTGGGTAAAGGTGTGTTTGAAACCCTTGCCGCGAACAATGAATCATCGCGGCACTTGAAATGTACGCCTGTACACGTACAATCGCAAACATGGGTCATTGCACAAACGGATTTGAAGACCTCATCGAGAGAGGAGCGCGACATGGAACTGGGATTTATCGGTCTGGGCACGATGGGCGCACCGATGGTGCTGAACCTGCTGAAAGCCGGGCATCGGGTCCGCGTGTGGAATCGTTCGTCGGCACCGCTGGAAGCACTGGCTGCGGCCGGCGCCGAAGCTGTCGAGACACCGGCACTGGCGGCCCAGGCCGAGGTGCTGATTTCGATGCTCGGCGATGACACGGCAATCCGCTCGGTGTTCTTCGATGCCAAGGCGCTGGACGGTCTGCGGGCCGGCAGCGTTCACGTCAACATGTCCACCGTATCGGTGGCGCTGGCCAGGGAACTGGCGGCCGTGCATCAAGCACGTGGCGTCGGTTACGTGTCGGCACCGGTGCTGGGGCGGGTCGATGTGGCGGCTGCCGGCAATCTGAACATTCTCGCCTCCGGGCCCGCCGAAGCACTGGCCCGGGTGCAGCCGCTGTTCGATGTGCTGGGGCGCAAGACCTGGACGTTCGGCGACACGGCTGAAGTGGCCTGCGCCGCCAAACTGTCGGCTAACCTGATGATTGCCTCGGCGATCGAATCCATGGCCGAAGCCTCGACCCTGGCCGGCGGTTACGGCATCAGTCGCGAGGCGTTCATCGAAATGATCACCTCGACCCTGTTTGCCGTGCCGGTCTATCAGGGCTACGGCAAGCTGATGGTCGATGAAAAATTCGAGCCGGCCGGTTTCAAATTATCGCTGGGCCTCAAGGATGTTCGCCTGGCGCTGGAGGCCGGTGAGGCGGCGCAGGTGCCGCTGCCGTTTGCCAGCGTGTTGAAGGACAACCTGCTGGACGGCATGGCCCATGGTCAGGCCGATCAGGACTGGGCCTCACTGTCAAAAGTCAGTGACCGGCGCGCCGGCGTGAAGTAAGCAAAAAGATTCAAGCAACGTAACTTGTTCGCAAGTTACGTTGGCCTCTTGCGCCTTGCGTAATTGTCGGACAGTGATTGCTCTTTTATTGGGAAATGAAAGAAGTCTGATAATAGTGCTTGTCAAATGTACGACTGTAGACGTACATTTTTATCGGGGTTTAACAACAATAAAAAGTTCTGTCTGTTTTTTCGTCTGCTGATCGTAAATAAATAATAGCTAGGAGCCGTTATGAAAAATCTAATGCAATGGAACAGCCTTCCCTCCGAATCCAATGAATGGCTCGAGAAGGTGCGTGCACTCAATCCGCTGATTATTCAGCACCGCGATTACAGCGAGCAGACCAATGCGACGCACAAGGATGTGATGTCCCGATTCTTCAAGGAGGGTTTTGGCCGCACCTCGGTGTCCAAAGCGTTCGGCGGGTCCCAGGTCGATATCCAGACCACCTCGGCGCTGCTGCTGGAATTCGCCCGGTTTGACGCTTCGCTGTCCTGGCAGCTGGCGGTGCAAGTGGCGATGGGGCGCCTGTCGGATTACTTGCCGGAAGCCACCTCCGAAGCGATCTACAACCACTGCGACGGTTTCGTGATCGGCGCCATCCACTCCGGCGGCGAAGCGCTGCCGATGGGCGACGAGTACCTGCTGAGCGGCAAATGGGCGTTCGCCAGTGGCTCGGCCCACGCCGACTGGCTGGTCTGCACCGCCACGGTCAAAGGCACCGAAAACAACACCACTCCGGAAGTGCGGATGTTCTTCGTGCCCGCCAGCCAATGCACCATCCTGCCGACCTGGGACACCCTGGGCATGCGCGGCACCGGCAGCCATCACTTCCAGTGCTCCAGCGTGATCGTCCACAAGTCCTTCTCGCTGGACGTCGAGACCCTCAAGCAATCCCCCGAAGCACGCAGCTCCCGGGCCTATGCCACCGGTTACTACGAGTTCGGCACCCTGGCGGCGATGTCCACCGTACTGGGCGTGGCCCGCGCTGCGGTCGATCATTTCCGCAATGACCGCGCCGTGAACACCGATCCGGGTCTGGAAGGGGTGATCTTCGAGAAGACCGGTCGAGCCATCTCCTCGGTGCATACCGCACAACTGCTGCTGGAAGATGCGATCCACCAGGTCATCAACCGTGGTGAAACCGTCGGCGAACCGGTCAGCGCCCGCGTCGGCCTGGCAGCCTCGGTGCTGACCGAGAACTCGGTCAATGCGGTCAACCAGATCTACTCGATGGCCGGTTCCAAAGCCGTCTACAAGTCGCACTTCCTGGAGCGTTGCTTCCGCGATATTCACACCGGATCGAAGCACTTCACGTTGTCGCCTTTGAACTTGCACGGTATCGGCAAGTACTACCTGGATAAAACCAACGTACTGGCCGCGGCGTAACAGCGGATAAATAAAGCGGGCGCGTTTACAAGTGAAAATTCACAGGGATCGATAACGCGCCCGCCTTAAGTTGCACCTTTATTTTCTTAAAACTCAAACTTTTGTGCTCGCAGCAAAGAGTCAAGGGAGTGCCACATGCTTGCTCGAAACATTATCAAGTCGCTGATCTTTATTATTCTTGTGGTGGTGTTATCCGCTGCACTGGGCTGGCGTTTCTGGTCGCCGCCACCGGCGGCGGCCGAGCAACGGATCCCCAGCACCCGGGTCGGTCTGGCCGTGGTCAAAAAGCAGCCTTACACCTACTACCTCGAGGCCATCGGCAAACTCGAAGCCCAGCGTCAGGTGCTGGTGTCGGCTGAAGTCAGCGGCAAAGTGGTGGACATCGATTTCGAGTCCGGTGATGAAGTGAAGGCGGGGCAGGTGCTGCTCAAGCTCAACGATGCGCCGGAGCAAGGCGAACTGGTGCGCCTGAAAGGCGAGTACGAATCGGCCAAGGCGCAGTTTGCCCGTGTCCAGGAACTGGCCAAGACCGGCGCTGAAAGCCGTCGCGCCTTCGACAGTGCCCGCGCTCAATACGACGCGGCCAAAGGCGACATGGAGCGCATGCAGGCGCAGATCGCCCAACGGCACATTCGTGCGCCGTTCGCCGGCACCCTCGGCATTCGCCAGGCGCATCTGGGCCAATACCTGCAAGCCGGCAGCGCGGTGGCGACCCTGACCGATCCGGGCGTGCTGCGCGTCAACTTCACCCTCGCCGAGCGCGATGGCTCGCAAGTGCAACTGGGCCAGACCGTGCAGGCCAAGGTCGATGCCTGGGGTGATGTGACCTTCGCCGGCAAGATCGTGGCGGTCGATCCACAGATCAACCAGTCCCACACCATCAACGTTCAAGCGGTCATCACCGACACGCAAAAACGCCTGCGTCCCGGCATGTACGCACGGGTCTCGGTGACCCTGCCGCAGACCGCCGAGCTGCTGATTCCGGAAACCGCGATCACCTACAACGCCTACGGCGAAAGCGTGTTCTCGGTCTACACCGACGAGGCCGGCGTGCAGAAGGTCAAGCGCGAAAGCATCAAGGTCGGCGAGCGCCGCGATGGCTGGGCGGTGGTCGACAAGGGCCTGACCGAAGGCGTGCAAGTGGTGACGTCCGGCCAGCTCAAGCTCCACGACGGCGTGGCGGTGGAAGGCGTGCCGGACACGATTGCTCTTAAACTCAGTGGGCTGGAAAAATGAATTTCACCGACCTCTTTCTTCGCCGCCCGGTGCTGGCCGTGGTGGTCAGCACGCTGATCCTGCTGTTCGGGGTGCGCGCGCTGATGAACCTGCCGATCCGCCAGTACCCGATGCTGGAAACATCGACCATCACGGTCACGACCCAGTATCCCGGCGCTTCTTCGGAACTGATGCAAGGCTTCGTCACGCAGCCGATCAGCCAGGCCGTGGCCTCGGTCGAGGGCATCGACTATCTGTCGTCGACTTCGACCCAGGGTCGCAGCCAGGTGACGATCCGCATGGCGCTCAACAGCGACTCGATCGCGGCGCTGACCGAGGTCATGGCCAAGGTCAACCAGATCAAATACCGCTTGCCGAAGGACGCGTACGACCCGGTGGTGGAGCGCACTTCCGGCGGCTTCACCAGCGTGGCCTACGTCGCGTTCGCCAGCTCCAACCTGACCATTCCGGAGATGTCGGATTACATCTCCCGCGTCGTCGAGCCGATGTTCGCCGGCATCGAAGGCGTGGCCAAGATCAACATCATGGGCGAGCAGAAACTGTCCATGCGCCTTTGGCTCGACCCGCAGCGTCTGGCCGGATACGGCATGACCGGGCAGGACGTGTCGGCGGCCATCGAGGGCAACAACTTCCAGGCGGCTCCCGGTCAGGTCAAAGGCCTGTACGTGGTCAGCAACCTGCGGGTCAACACCGACCTGAACAGCGTCGAAGATTTCCGCGACATGGTGCTGCGCAACGACAACGGCCACATCATCCGTGTGCGTGACGTCGGTACTGTGGAACTGAACGCAGCCTCCACCGACACCAGCGGCGCGATGAGCGATGTACCCGCGCTGTTCCTCGGTCTGGACGCGGCGCCGACCGGCAACCCGCTGGTCATCGTCAAACGTGTGCGTGAATTGCTGCCGCAGATTCAGGAAACCCTGCCACCGGGCGTGACCGTGCAGATCCCGTTCGAAGTGGCGCACTTCATTCAGTCGTCGATCGACGAGGTGAGCTACACCCTGCTCGAAGCGCTGGTGATCGTGGTGCTGGTGATTTACCTGTGCCTGGGCACGTTCCGCACCGTGCTGATTCCGCTGGTGACCATTCCGCTGTCGATGCTCGGCGCGGCGATGCTGATGCAGATGTTCGGCTTCAGCCTCAACCTGCTGACCCTGCTCGCCATGGTGCTCGCCATCGGGCTGGTGGTGGACGACGCCATCGTTGTGGTGGAAAACGTTCACCGTCACATCGAAGAGGGCAAGACGCCGTTCGACGCTGCACTGATCGGCGCCCGTGAAGTGGCCGGTCCGGTGGTGGCGATGACCTTCACTCTGGCGGCGGTGTACGCGCCAATTGGCTTGATGGGCGGCCTCACTGGCACGCTGTTCAAGGAGTTCGCACTGACCCTGGCCGGTGCCGTGGTGATTTCCGGCATCGTCGCCCTGACCCTGTCGCCGATCATGAGTACTCGCCTGCTGGACGCGAAAACCAGCGAAGGTTTCATGGCCGTAAAGGCGGACCGTTTCTTCCAGTACCTGTCCCGTCGTTATGGCGCGCTGCTCGGCGGTTCATTGTCGCGTCGCTGGATCAGCCTGAGCGTGGCGCTGGTGATCTTCTTCAGCCTGCCGTTCCTCTATCGCTCGGCGCAGACCGAACTGGCGCCGCTGGAAGACCAGAACATCCTGCTGACCGCGATCAAGGCACCGCAGCACGCCAACCTGAATTACCTCGAGGCCTACGCCCACGAGCTGTACAAGACCTTCAACGAAATCCCCGAGGGCTACAGCAACTGGGTGGCGAACGGCTCCGACGGTCTGTCCAACAGCGTCGGCGGGATCAACCTGGTGGACTGGGAAAAACGCGGCCGCGATGCCAACACCATCCAGCCTGACTTGCAGGCGCGGGTGAACCAGATCGAAGGCACGAGCATTTTCGTGTTCCAGATGCCGCCGCTGCCGGGCTCCACCGGTGGCCTGCCGGTGCAGATGGTGATCCGCAGCGATCAGGAATACCTGGCGCTGTACAACGTGATGGATCAGCTCAAACAGGCGGCGCAAGCCAGCGGTCTGTTCGCGGTGGTCGACAGTGATCTGGACTTCAACAACCCGGTGGTGGAAATCCAGGTTGACCGCGCCAAGGCCAACGCCCTGGGCATCCGCATGCAGGACATCGGCGAGACGCTCAACAGCCTGATCGGCGAGAAGTACGTCAACCGGTTCTCGTTCCACGGCCGTTCCTATGACGTGATTCCGCAATCGGTGTCGGCGGATCGCCTGACCCCGGAAACCCTGAAGCTGTATTACGTGAAGGATCAGAAGGGAAACCCGGTGCCGCTGTCGACGCTGGCCACCCTCAGCGTCAAGGTCGAGCCGAATCGCCTGACCCAGTTCAACCAGCAGAACTCCGCCACGTTCCAGGCCATTCCGGCGCCGGGCGTGACCCTGGGTGATGCCGTGGGCTTCCTGCAAAAACAATCGGAAGGCTTCCCGGCCGGCTTCAGTTTCGACTGGCAGTCCGACGCCCGCCAATACGTGCAGGAAGGCAACAGCCTGGCGTTCACCTTCGGCCTGGCCCTGGTGATCATCTACCTGGTGCTGAGCGTGCAGTACGAGAGCTTCCGCGACCCGTTCATCATTCTGATCAGCGTGCCGCTGTCGATCTGCGGGGCCCTGGTGCCGCTGGCGCTGGGCATGACCTCGATGAACATCTACACCCAGATCGGCCTGATCACGCTGATCGGTCTGATCAGTAAGCACGGCATCCTGATGGTTGCATTCGCCAACGAGTTGCAGCGCCAGCAAGGCATGGACCGCGTGCGAGCGATCCAGCACGCCGCGCAGGTGCGTCTGCGGCCGATCCTGATGACGACTGCGGCGATGGTGGTCGGCCTCGCGCCCCTGTTGTTCGCCAGCGGTGCCGGCGCCAACAGCCGCTTCGGCCTGGGCCTGGTGATTGTGGTGGGGATGCTGATCGGCACCTTGTTCACCCTGTTCATTCTGCCGTCGGTGTACACGCTGCTCAGTTCGATCAAGCAACCGAGCCACGCACCCGAAGCCGAACCGGCCGGTGTGCCGCAACCCATCCTGTGAGGACGTGACATGCATTCGATTACACGTTTGATGCTGGCGCCGCTGGCGGCGTCCATCCTGTTGGCGGCGGGTTGTGTGAACTACGCCGGGATCGATCATCAGGGCAAATTGCTGGCGGTCGCCGATGCGCCGTCCGACAGCCTGAAAGACAAACTGCCGCCGGCCCAATGGCCGCGTGCGGACTGGTGGACATCGCTGGGTGATCCACGTCTGGGCGCGCTGATCGAAGAAGCGTACGCGAGCAATCCGGACCTGCAGGAAGTCGCTGCGCGGGTCGCAAAGGCCAACGCATTTCTCGACCTGCGCGATGCCGAACGCTATCCCGAAATGGACGCGTCGGCGGGTGTCACTCGCGGTCGCCTGTCGCGATTCGAGGACTACAGCGGCGAGGGACACAAGTACTTCACCGCGCGCAATCTGGCGGTGAATTTCAGCTACACCTTCGACCTCTGGGGCGGCCAGCGTGCCGCCTGGGAATCGGCGCTCAACAGCGCACGAGCGGCGGAAGTCGACCTGCAATCCTCGCGGCTGATTCTGGCGACCAACGTGGTCAAGGCTTACAACCAATTGGCGTATGCGTGGCAGGTCTCGGAGCTCAATCAACGGGATCTCGAACGCCTGAGCAAACTGGTGGATCTGACGGATTCACGCTATGGCTCGGGGCTCGACAACTTGTCGCAACTCAAGCAGGTGCAGAGCCTCAAGGCGCGTTCGGAATCGACCCTGATCGGCGCCAACGAAGACATCGAAATTGCTCGTCTTCAACTGTCGGCGCTGATCGGCAAGGGCGTTGATCGTGCGCACACGCTTGAGCGGCCATCGAATCTGCAAGCGAGCGTGGTGGCATTGCCGGCGCAGTTGCCGGCTCAACTATTGGGCCGTCGTCCGGACATCGTCGCTGCGCGTTGGCGCGTGGAGGCCGAGACCAAGAACGTCGAGGCAGTGAAGACCACGTTCTACCCGAACATCAATCTGGTGGCAGCGGCGGGTTCCCATGCGCTGACCGGTGATGCGTTGTTCGCCGGGGTCAGCAAGTTCTGGAATGTGGCGCCAACGGTGTCGCTGCCGATCTTCGATGCGGGTCGTCTGCGCTCGGATCTGAAGGCCGGCAATGCCGAACTCGACAGTTCGATTGCGCAGTACAATCGGGTGTTGAATTCGGCCCTGCACGAGGTGGCGATTTCGGTGACGCAGTTGCGTTCGTTCGAGCAGCAGATCGTCGTGCAGCGCGATGCCTGTTCGATTGCGCAGTCGTCTTACGATCTGTCGCAGTCGCGCTACAAGGCCGGGGAGGACACGTTCCTCGATGCGCTGAACATCGAGCAGCAATTGATCCAGGACGAAATGCGCCTGGCCTTCCTCAACAGCAAGCACATCGACAGTTCGGTTTCGTTGATGGCGGCGCTGGGCGGCGGCTTCCAGGCGCCCGCGCTGGAGACAGCGCAGAGCAGCAATTTGTAGTGTTTTCCGGGACGCCGCCCTCGGGGCGGCTGTCGCGGGGAAAAAGCATCTTGTGTATAGTCTTACTGTTCTCGTATAGACGAATACAAGCCGGATTTTTCCCGCCTATATCATCAAGGGTACCTACCTATGAACGTCCCGAATCATCCCAATCAGGATCAGATCCTTCTGGAAAATGTGCTGAACGCATTGGGAAGCCCGCTACGCCTGACCGTGTTGAAAGTGTTGTCCGATGGCCAGGAACATCCATGCGGCCGGATCCTCAAGGGCGCATCGAAGTCGACCATGACCCACCACTGGCGGGTTCTGCGCGACAGCGGTCTGATTTGGCAGCGCCCTTACGGTCGGGAAAACCTGCTGTCCCTGCGTCGTGAAGACATGGACGTGCGTTTTCCGGGATTGCTCGACTCGCTGCTGTCGGCGGTCAAGACCGATGAACAGACCATCGCCGTCATCAGCAAACACGAAGTGACCGAAGAAAACGGAGCCGAGTGACAGACACCGCCGGTGAAGGGTTGGCCTTCCACGGCAACCAACAATTCACCATCACCAGGAAGGTGTGAGCGGGTATGGATACAAGTCATTACTGGTCATCGCGACCGCTGTCGGAATTGACCGGCTCCGAGCATCACTGGCTGTTTTTGCCCGGGGCACTGACCCCACGTCTGAAAGCCATGGGCGATTATTCAATCGAAGTCGTCGAGCAGTCCCATGGCCCGCTCAATCCTGAAGAAGCGCAAGCGCTGAACGTGCCGCCGGCCACTATCGGCTGGGTGCGTGAAGTGGTGATGAAACTCGATGGCGAAGCCTGCGTCACCGCGCGCAGCCTGACCAGCGTGCCGGCACTGAATGGCGACTGGGCGGATCTGAACGGCTATGGCCGTCGACCGCTGGCCGAGATTCTCTACACGTCGGAGCAGACCCTGCGCGAGCCTTTCCAGTGCGCCTTGCTGTCCCCCGGCGCACCGCTGGCGGCGCTGTCCTATCGCTTCGCGCCACAGGCCAAACGTCTGCTGGCCCGGCGTTCGCGTTTCACCCGCAATGGTTCGGCGCTGCTGGTCAGCGAGTGCTTTTTGCCTGCCTTCTGGGCACGGGTTGAATACGCTCAGGCGCTCAAGTCGGCCTGATGAAAAAAACCTGCGGGCGTTCACGCCCGCAGGTTTTTTTCGCCGGTTTTTCAGAGCCGGATCACCGCTTCGATCTGCTTGATGGCCGGCGTCAGCGCTTGCGCCAGTTGCTCGGCTTTCGAGGTCGGGCGCATGGTTCTGGATGACCGTAGGAACAGAGGATCATCGAACCGCTTGCGCAGTCGTGCCAGCGATCCGCTGATGGCGGGTTGTTTGACGTGCAGGCGCTCGGCCGTGCGTGACACGCTGCGTTCGCGGAACAGCACCAGGAAAATGATGATCAGGTTCAGGTCGATATCCGCGAAGTTGTCTTCATTGAATAGCATGGTTACATCCCTGTCATGGCCCGCCGGCTAGCAATCTGCGATGCCGGCGGGTGTCTGGATCACTGCTCGGGTGCCAGGCGCAGTTCGTCGTTCAGACGGTAGTAACTGCGGTTGAAGTAGACCAGGCCTTCCGTGGCCTCGCTGTGTTGCTGCAGTTCGAGGATTTCACAGTAGAAGATGCTGTGGGTGCCGACCTCGTCGACCTTGCTGACCCGGCAATCGAGGCTGACCAGCGCCTCTTCGATCACCGGCGAACCGGTCTTGAGGGTCTGGCAGTTCACGCTGGAAAAACGCTCCTGCATGCTCAACTGCCGATTGGCGAACGCCCCTGATGTCGACTGGTGATCACCGGTCAGGACGTTCACGCACAGCACGCCATTGGTCTTGAAATGCTCGTGATTGGACGACGAGCGATTGACGCACACCAGCAGCGTGGGCGGTGAATCCGTCACGCTGCACACCGCCGACGCGGTAAAGCCGAAACGCCCCGCAGGGCCATCGGTCGTGACGATGGTGACGGCACTCCCCAGCATCGCCATCGCATTACGAAACTCCGTTGAATCAACCATCGCGTCACCTCATTCCATGTAGGTTTAATGGAGCCGATCCGTTCTTCCTTGTCCGTTGTCGTTGTGCGAAAACGGGTATCGGGCAACACGTTCGCTCTGGCGATATAGTACGTATGTATACGTACCTTGCAAGCTATTCCTTGTGCTTATTTTGCGGTCGATACGCTCGACAGGCATTGCTGTTGCGCGTGTTCAAGACTGGCCTCCAGCGCGCTCAATTCCTCTTGCTGTCGGCTGAGTTTCAGCAGCTGCGCCGCGATCTCTCTTTGCTTGTCGGCAATCGCGCGGCGGGCCTTTTCATAGGGCGACAGTTCGGGTTGGCCAGCAAAGATCGCCTGCAATTCCCTGAGGCGAAATCCCAGCGCCTGCGCGCATTTGATAAAGCTCAGCAGTTCGACCGTCTGCGGGTCGTAGACCCGGTATTTGCCCTGGCGCGGGGCCTCGGGCAGCAGGCCGATCGACTCGTAATGGCGGATGGTCTTGATCGTGGTTCCCGAACGCTGTGCGGCCTGGCCGATGTACATGTGCAAATCCCTTTTCTCCGTCAGCGGGCATGCGCACCAATAGCGGAAAACTCAATGGCGGGCAATCGATCCGGCCTGCTTCAGCCAGGTTTCACGCTGATGGTCGCTGGCGCCGAGTACCGGCCCGAAGGTCAGTGTCCGGCGCGGTTCGATCCCGCAGAACGCCAACGTGTTCTTGCGCACCTCGTGCAGGCCGGGCATGCGATAGATCCAGCGGTAATACCAGGGCGGGGTGTCCATGGTGACCAGCAGGTGGGCGCTGCGACCTTGCAGGAGTTTGTCGGGAAACGCTTTGCCCTGGCGGTATTTGAACGCGAAGCCGGGGAGCAGGACCCGGTCGAAAAAACCTTTGAGCAGCGCCGGAATCCCGCCCCACCAGATCGGGTACACCAGCGTCAGGTGTTCCGCCCACAACAGGTCGGCTTGGGCCTGGAGCAGATCCGGTTCAAGGGTCTGAACCTGACGGTAACCTTTGCGCAGGATCGGATCGAAATCGAGTTGGCCGAGGGCGATTTCCCGCACTTCGTGCCCGGCCTCGCGGGCCGATTTTGTGTAGCGTCCGGCCAGTGCCGCGCAGAAACTTTCGCTGGATGGATGGCCGAGAATCAACAAAATCCGCTTGCCCATCATGACTGCCCCTGAGGAAGAAACCCCAAGGGTAAAGTCTGCCCCTCAGGGCAGAGTCAAGGCGTCGAGCACGGCGCGGGCATAAGCGGGGAGGGCGGTGAAATCGCGGGCGCACAGCAACAGTTTGCGCCTGGCCCAGCCTTCATTCATCGGCAGGGTCTTGAAGGCTTGCGGCGCAGCGCGCTGAACCGCCGCCAGCGGCACGATGCCCAGACCGGCACCTCGGGCCACCATGCGCATCACCCCGTCGAAACCATCGGCACGGATACGGATCTGCATCCGCGAGCCGCTGTGCAGGGCCTGTTCTTCCAGGTACACCGCCAGCGCGCTGTCGGCATGCAACCCTACGAAGTCGTAACGCAGGGCGTCGCTGAAGCCGACTTCGGTCGCGTCAGACAGTGGGTGTTCCAGCGGCAGAATCAGCACCAGCGGATCATCGCGAAAGGCTCGGGTCTGCAAGTCGCTGGTGTCGATCGCGTCGGACACAATGCCCAGATCCGCCGCGCCCTGACGCAAGGCATGGGTGATGCGGGCACTGGGCAATTCCTGCAGATCGATGTCGAGGTTGGGGTGCTCGCGCAGGAAATCCGCCAGCACCTCCGGCAGGTATTCGCTGAGCGCCGTGGTGTTGCACAGCAGACGCACCTGGCCTTTGACGCCGCGCGCGTATTCGGCCAGATCCTGTTGCAGGCGTTCGGCCTGTTGCAGCAACACCCGCGCATGTTGCGCCAGGGCTTTGCCGGCCGGTGTAGGCGTAACGCCACGGCGTCCGCGCTCAAGGAACTCGGTGCCCAGCGACGCTTCCATCGCCCGGATCCGCGCACTGGCTGCCGCCAGCGACAGATGACTGCGAGCGGCACCGGCGGTGATGTTGCCGCTGTCGAGAATGTGCAGGTACAAGCGCAGGTCGGTGAGGTCGAAGTGCATGGGGCAGCCTCAATATCAGTGGTGTCAGTCCTGACGCCTTCGCGGGCAAGCCCGCGAAGAGGCCAGTGGCCGCGAAGAATTTACAAGCCTCTTGTACAGGTAGAGGCTGCCTCAGTGTATGACAGATTTTCAGTTCACCCGCGCAGGCGCACAGTATCGCCATGAACGCACTCGCAGATTTCTATCAAAACCTCGGTCTGGCCCTTTCATTGCTGGTGATTTCGACCTTCGTCGTCGCCGGCATGATCAAAGGTGTGATCGGTCTCGGCCTGCCCACTGTCGCTATGGGTTTGCTCGGTCTGGCTATGGCACCATCGCAGGCTGCGGCATTGCTGATCATTCCGGCGACCCTCACCAACGTCTGGCAACTGGCATTCGGCGGGCATTTGCAGGGGCTGGTGAAACGCTTGTGGCCGATGCTGCTGGCGATCTTTCTCGGCACGGCCGTCGGCACTTTGTGGATCGGCATGGCCGGCGGGCATTGGGTGGTGCGTGGGCTCGGCGCGGCGTTGTTGCTCTATGCGCTGAGTGGATTGTTTTTGCCGACGCTGAGTGTCAGTCGCCGCCATGAACCGTGGCTTGGTCCGCTGTGTGGCGTGATCACCGGCGTCATCACTTCGGCCACGGGCGTGTTCGTGATTCCCGCCGTCCCGTACATGCAGGCACTGGGTTTGAGCCGCGATGAACTGGTTCAGGCGTTGGGCCTGTCCTTCACCGTGTCGACCCTGGCGCTGGCCGGTGGATTGCTCTGGCGTGGCTCGCTCGGCGGCGCTGAATTGAGCGCCTCGCTGCTGGCACTGATCCCGGCGGTGCTCGGCATGCTGCTCGGCCAATGGCTGCGCCAGCGCATCAGAGCCGTGCTGTTCAAGCGGGTGTTTTTCATCGGTCTGGGCGCGCTCGGCGCCCATCTGCTGATCAGCGGCTAGCGGACGAATCGCTGAGCATTTCAATCGGGCGGATATCGAAATCCCGCTCCAGATACTCCATGCGCTGGGCCAGAAACTGCTGCATGTGCGGCAGGTTCGAGTGCACGTCCAGATGCGCCTGGCTTTCCCAGATCTCGTAGAAGATGAACAGGCTCGGGTCTTCCTTGTCGCGCAGCATGTGGTACTCGATGCAGCCGGGTTCGGCGCGGCTCGGCTCGACGTAGGCGCGGAAAAACGCTTCGAAAGCCTCGGCTTTTTCCGGGCGGGTCTTGGCGTGCAGGATGAAACCCTGGCGTTCGCTCATCGCAAAAAACTCCATTCAGATTCAGATGGCGGCCAATCCTACGGCAACAATCGGCATTCGATTCGTGCGTTTTACTCAAATGAATTTTGCGCAATCGGTGCTTATTCCGCGCGAGGCGGATCGCTAATCTGCCGCCATTCAATTTTTCCCCTTCTCCATCCAGCGCTCTGCGCTGCGCATCGGAATCCGATCGAGGCTCTCCCATGAAAAAAGTGCTGTTGCTCAATGGCGGTAAAAAATTCGCCCACTCCGACGGTCGCTACAACACCACCCTGCATGAAGCGGCGCTGAGCGTGCTGGATCGTGGCGGTGTCGACGTCAAGACCACCTTCATTGACGAGGGTTACGACATCGCCGAAGAAGTCGCCAAATTCCTCTGGGCCGACGTGATCATTTATCAGATGCCGGGCTGGTGGATGGGCGCGCCGTGGACCGTGAAAAAGTACATCGACGAAGTGTTCACCGAAGGCCACGGCAGCCTCTACGCCAGCGATGGCCGCACCCGTTCGGATGCGTCGCAGAAGTACGGCAGCGGTGGTCTGATCCAGGGCAAGCAATACATGCTGTCGCTGACCTGGAACGCACCGCAGCAGGCGTTCGATGACCCGACCGACTTCTTCGAAGCCAAAGGCGTGGACGCCGTGTACTTCCCGTTCCACAAGGCCAACGAGTTTCTTGGCATGACCGGCCTGCCGACGTTCCTGTGTGTGGACGTGATGAAACGCCCGAACATCGAAGCGGATGTGGCGCGTTACGAGCAGCATCTGGCCGAGGTGTTTGGCCTCAAGGCCTGACGCTCGGCTACTATCGAAGGCCTGAGCTTGCGTAGCAGGCCTTTCGATTCGAGGACACCCGTGAAAGCCAGATCCGATGAGTTGCAGATTTTCGTCTGCGTGATCGAATGCGGTTCGATCTCCGCCGCCGCCGAGCAGGTCGGACAGACGCCGTCGGCCGTCAGCCGCACGCTGTCGCGGCTGGAAGCCAAGCTCGACACGACGCTGATCAACCGCACCACACGGCGCATGGACCTGACCGAGGAGGGCAAGTATTTCTTCGAACAGGCCAAGCTGATCCTCGACCAGATGGATCAACTCGAAGAGCGCCTCTCTTCGCGTCAGCAGACGCCATCAGGACGGTTGCGCATCAACGCCGCATCGCCGTTCATGCTCCACGCCATCGTGCCGTACATCGACGAGTTTCGTCGGCTGTACCCGGACATCCAGCTCGAACTCAACAGCAATGACTTGATCATTGACCTGCTGGAACAAAGCACAGACGTCGCCATCCGCATCGGCACCCTCGCCGATTCGACGTTGCATGCCCGCTCGTTGGGTTGCAGTCCGTTGCTGATCGTCGCCAGTCCGGCCTATCTGGAAAAACATGGCGCACCGCTCCAAGTGGCCGATCTCAGCGAACACACCTTGCTTGGATTCACCCAGAACGAAGGCCTCAACCAATGGCCGCTGCGTTACGTGCACGGCGACCGCTGGCCGATCACTCCGGCAATCAGCGCCTCCAGCGGCGAGACGGTTCGCCATCTGGCGCTGGAAGGCCAGGGCATTGCCTGCCTCTCGCACTTCATGACCATCGACGACATTCGCGCAGGGCGCCTCAAGGTGTTGCTGGCGGAATTCAACAGCGGTTATCGCCAGCCGATCAACGCGGTGTACTACCGCAACTCGCAGCTGGCGCTGCGCATCCAGTGCTTCCTCGACTTCATCCAGAGCAAACTGGCGGCTTACGCCAGTGCCGATTTCAAAGGCTGATTCGTGACCCCTGCGCAACAGTGATTTGGTTGTCGGCGGGTTTTTCCACCGAGCTCGCCGGTCGATACTCGTTGCATCACTTACTCACGCAGGGAGTTTCTCCATGAACGTATTCGTCACCGGCGCTGCCGGTTTTATCGGCGGCTCCATCGCCACCGGTCTGGTTCAGGCCGGCCACACCGTCACCGGTCTTGTACGCAGCGCGGAACAGGCCGATGAGTTGAAAGCACTGGGCATCACCCCGGTGATCGGCACTCTCGACGACAGCGCATTGCTGGCCGAACAGGCCCGCGCCGCCGATGCCGTGATCAACGCCGCCAGCAGCGATCAACGCGGCGCGGTCGAAGCCTTGCTCGATGCCCTGCGCGGCTCGAACAAAGTGTTCCTGCACACCAGCGGTTCGAGCATCGTCGGCGACGCCTCGGGCGGCAAATCCAGCGACGTCATCTACTTCGAAGACAACCTGCCGGAGCCGACCGTCGACAAGGCCGCACGCGTGGCCATCGACAACCTGATCCTCGACGCAGCGAAGGACGGCGTGAACTCGGCCGTCATCTGCAACACCCTGATCTACGGCCACAGCCTGGGCGTCAATCGCGACAGCGTGCAACTGCCGCGCCTGCTGAAACAGGCGCGCAAAAGCGGCGTGGTGCGTCACGTCGGCACTGGGCAGAACATCTGGTCCAACGTGCACATCGAAGACGTGGTGGCGCTGTACCTGCTGGCCCTGACCAAAAACGTCCCGGGCACCTTCTACTTCGTCGAAAGCGGCGAAGCGTCGTTCATCGACATGACCACCGCCATGGCCGAAGCCCTGAACCTCGGCGAGCCACAAGACTGGCCGCTGAAAGACGCCGAAGCCGAGTGGGGCTACGAAATGGCCAACTACGGCCTCGGCTCCAACAGCCGCGTACGCGGCAAACACGCCCGCGAACTGCTGGGCTGGGCGCCGAAGCGTACGTCGGTGGTTGAATGGATTCGTAACGAAATGGTGTGAGTCCACGCTGAAAAGGTGACGTTCCCGAGACCGGTGGAAGCAAGCTTGCTTGTTTTCACCGGTTTTTTTGTGCCCGAGGATTATGAAAATCCCACCCCTCGATTTTCATTATTCGCGACAAGACATATCCAAAAACGACAACCCTTATCCCTCCACGAAAATTACTTTCACTTCGTTTGAAAACTCGATCTCGAAATGATTTATGAGTTTCACAACCCATTCGAACGTGACCCTTTCGAGGAGTACCGCATGACACCGTCCTTCGGCTATTGGCTGCTGGTCTACGCCGCCGTTGCCATCATCGCCCTGATCGTTCTGATCGCCCGTTACCGGCTCAATCCGTTCATTGTCATCACCCTGATTTCCATCGGCCTGGCGCTGGTGGCGGGGATGCCGCCGTCCGGCGTGGTGGGGGCGTATGAGGCCGGGGTGGGCAAGACGCTGGGGCATATTGCGCTGGTGGTGGCGCTGGGGACGATGCTCGGCAAGATGATGGCCGAGTCCGGCGGTGCCGAGCAGATGGCGCGCACGCTGATCGAACGCTTTGGCGAGAAGAACGCGCACTGGGCGATGGTGTGCATTGCGTTTCTGGTGGGGCTGCCGCTGTTTTTCGAAGTCGGTTTCGTGTTGCTGGTGCCGATTGCCTTTACCGTGGCGCGGCGGGTGGGCGTGTCGATTCTGATGGTCGGTCTGCCGATGGTCGCCGGGCTGTCGGTGGTGCATGCGCTGGTGCCGCCGCACCCGGCGGCGATGCTGGCGGTGCAGGCCTATCAGGCGTCGGTCGGGCAGACCTTGCTGTATGCGATTGCCATCGGTATTCCGACGGCGATCATTGCCGGCCCCCTGTACGCCAAATTCATCGTGCCGCGCATTCAGTTGCCGGCGGATAACCCGCTGGAAAAGCAATTCCTCGAACGCGAACCCCGCGACAGCCTGCCGGGTTTCGGCATCACCATGGCGACCATTCTGTTGCCGGTGGTACTGATGCTGATCGGCGGCTGGGCCAACCTGATTTCCACGCCGGGCAGCGGTTTCAATCAGTTCCTGTTGTTCATCGGCAATTCGGTGATCGCGCTGTTGCTGGCGACGCTGTTGAGTTTCTGGACGCTCGGCATTGCGCAGGGTTTCAATCGGGAATCGATCCTCAAATTCACCAACGAATGCCTGGCACCGACCGCCAGCATCACCTTGCTGGTGGGCGCCGGTGGCGGTCTGAACCGGATTCTGGTGGACGCCGGCGTCACCGATCAGATCGTCGGCCTGGCCCACGAATTTCACCTGTCCCCGCTGATCATGGGCTGGCTGTTCGCCGCGTTGATGCGCATCGCCACCGGTTCGGCCACCGTTGCCATGACCACGGCTTCTGGCGTGGTCGCGCCGGTGGCCATCGGTCTGGGTTATCCACACCCGGAACTGCTGGTGCTGGCGACCGGCGCGGGCTCGGTTATCTTTTCCCACGTCAACGACGGCGGCTTCTGGTTGATCAAGGAATACTTCAACATGACGGTGGCCCAGACGTTCAAGACCTGGACGGTGCTGGAAACCCTGATCTCGGTTGTCGCTTTTGCCCTGACCGTCGGTCTTTCTTACCTGCTGTAGTCGGAGTTATCCGCCATGGACATCCTCTATCAGATCCGCGCCCGTCAGGATTCCTTCAGCGCCGGTGAAGGACGCATCGCCCGTCTGATGCTCGACGACGTAGGATTTGCCGCCTCCGCCAGCCTCGAAGAGCTGGCCCAGCGCGCCGAAGTCAGCACCGCCACGCTGTCGCGTTTTGCCCGCACGGTCGGTTGCCGCGACTTGCGCGACCTGCGCCTGCAACTGGCTCAGGCCAGTGGTGTTGGCAGCCGTTTCCTCGACCCGGCGGGCACGCCCGAGCAGTCGGCGTTTTACGGGCAGATCGTCGGCGATATTGAAACCACCTTGCGCCAGCATCTGGCGGCGTTCGACGAGTCGCGCTTCGCCGATGCGGTGAAGTTGCTGGGCCAGGCGCGGATGATTCACGCCTTCGGCATCGGCGGTTGCTCGACCCTGTGCAGCGATGAGTTGCAAGTGCGGCTGGTGCGTCTCGGCTACCCGATTGCGGTGTGCCACGACGCGGTGATGATGCGCGTCACCGCCGCCAGCCTCAGCGCCGAGCAGGTGGTGATCGTCTGTTCGCTGACCGGCATCACCCCGGAGTTGCTGGAGACCGTGGCGCTGGCGCGCAACTACGGCGCACGGATTCTTGCCATCACCCGCGCCGAATCGCCGCTGGCGGAACTCGCCGACATCGTCCTGCCGCTGCAAGGCGCCGAGACCTCGTTCATCTACAAACCGACGGCGGCGCGCTACGGCATGCTGCTCGCCATCGACGTGCTGGCCACCGAGCTGGCGCTGGCCAATCCTGAAGACAATCAAGAGCGTCTGCGGCGGATCAAACTCGCCCTCGACGAATACCGTGGCGGCGACGATCACCTGCCGCTGGGAGACTGACATGCTGTACGACACCCTGATTCGCAACGCCCTGGTCATCGACGGCAGCAACAGCCCCGGTTACGCCGCCGACGTGGCGATCCTCGATGGCCGCATCGCGCGCATCGGCGACTTGCACGAGGCCCGCGCCACCGAGGAAATCGACGCCGCCGGCCGTGTGCTGGCACCGGGTTTCATCGACGTGCACACCCACGACGACACCGTGGTGATCCGCCAGCCGCAGATGCTGCCCAAGCTCAGCCAGGGCGTGACCACGGTGATTGTCGGCAACTGCGGGATCAGTGCGGCGCCGGTCAGTTTGCGCGGCGATCCGCCGGATCCGATGAACCTGCTCGGCTCGGCGGCAGCATTCGTCTATCCACGTTTTAGCGATTACCGCGCGGCGGTCGAGGCGGCCAACACCACACTGAACGTGGCGGCGCTGGTCGGCCACACGGCGCTGCGCAGCAATCATCTTGATGATCTGTTTCGCACCGCGACTGACGATGAAATCGCCGCGATGCGCGAGCAGTTGCGTGAAAGCCTGGAGGCGGGTGCCCTCGGTTTATCCACAGGTCTGGCGTATGCGAGCGCGTTCTCGGCATCCACCGACGAAGTCATGCAACTGACCGAAGAACTGAAAGCATTCGGCGCCGTGTACACCACCCACCTGCGCAGCGAATTCGAACCGGTGCTGGAAGCAATGGACGAGGCTTTCCGTATCGGACGTCACGCCCAGTCGCCAGTGATCATTTCCCACCTCAAATGCGCCGGTGCCGGTAACTGGGGCCGCAGTCCGCAGTTGCTTGCTTCGCTGGAAGAGGCGGCGAAAACTCACCCGGTCGGCTGCGATTGCTACCCGTATGCGGCGAGTTCTTCGACGCTGGATCTGAAGCAGGTCACCGACGCCCACCGCATCACCATCACCTGGTCGACGCCGCATCCTGAAATGGGCGGCCGCGACCTGACGGACATCGCCGCCGAATGGAACCTGTCGTTACTCGATGCCGCCAAACGTCTGCAACCGGCGGGTGCGGTGTATTACGGGATGGACGAGAACGACGTGCGACGGATCCTTGCTCATCCGCTGTCGATGGTCGGCTCCGACGGCCTGCCGGAAGACCCGTTCCCCCATCCGCGCCTGTGGGGAGCTTTCCCACGGGTGCTCGGACATTTCAGTCGTGATGTCGGGCTGTTTCCGCTGCACACCGCCGTGCACAAGATGACCGGTCTGTCGGCCGCGCGTTTCGGCTTGAAGGAAAGGGGCGAGATTCGTGAAGGGCACTGGGCGGATCTGGTGTTGTTCGACCCGGCGACCGTGCGTGACGTGGCGGATTTCAACGAGCCGCAACGTGCCGCCCAAGGCATTGATGGCGTGTGGATCAATGGCGTGTTGAGTTACCGCGACGGTCAGGCCAATGGCCAGAGACCAGGGCGGTTCCTGGCGCGCCAGGGCGATCTGCGCGACGGCTTTCGTTGAATTTTGCTGACTGCGTCACGGTGATGGCACATTGCAATTAAAGAAAGCCATCACCAAGCCGAATTGCTGACATCCACCCCGGCTACACTCTGGGGCCAATCAGTCAGGGAGCAACCCATGAGCTTCGGCAAAACCACCCCGATCCTGCGGATTTTCGATGAAGCCAAGGCCGTGGAATTCTACGTCGACTTCCTCGGCTTCAAGATCGATTGGCAGCATCGTTTCGAACCCGGTTTCCCGTTGTACCTGCAGGTTTCGCGCGGCGAATGTGTGCTGCATTTGTCCGAACACCACGGCGATGCGACACCGGGTTCGGCCCTGCGGATCGAGACCGATGAGCTGGAGGCGTTTCAGCAGCAGTTGGTCGCCAAGAACTACAAGTTCTCGCACCCGGGCATCCAGGCCATGCCGTGGGGCAGCCAGGACATGACCATCGCCGATCCGTTCGGCAATCGTCTGGTGTTCACCAACGCGATCAGTCTCTAGCTGTCGTTCGCTACCCGGTGAGTCTGCCGAAACTCACCGGGCGGCATGCCGCGTCGGCTCTTGAAGGTGCGGTGAAACGAGCGCGGTTCGGTGAAGCCCAGATACTGGGCGATGTCCTGAATCGGCAAAGTGCTGTTGAGCAGGTAATGCTCGGCCAGTTCCTGGCGCAGTTCATCGAGGATCTGCTGATACGAGGTGCCAGCCTGATGCAGCTGGCGTTGCAGCGTGCGCACCGAGACGGCGAGAAGTTCGGCCACCTGCTCCTTGCGCGGCAGGCCCTCCTTGAGCAACTGGCGCAGGATGCTTTTCACCCGCTGTTCGAGCGATGCATCCTCCAGCGTCGCCATCAAACTCTGAGCGTGTTCTTCCAGGGTGCGCAGCAAATGCGCATCGGCCTGGCGCAACGGCAACTGCAAATACGGCAGCGGCACGATCAGCGCGGAATACGGCTGATCGAACTGCACCGGGCATTCGAAAAACTGTTCGTACTGCGCCTGCGTGGTGTCCGCCGGGATCGAGTGTTCCAGCCACACGGCGGCCGGCGAGAGTTGGGTGTCGGCGATCCAGCGTGCGTATTGCAGCCAGGAACCGAGCACGTTTTCCACAAGATGCCGGCGGATCCGCGGGCGTTCAAAGCGGCAGCTCCAGATCAGGTGAACGTGGCTGTCGTGCACCTCGGCGCGGCTGACGCCCATATCGCCCACCAGTTTTTCGAACGGCATGATGCGGCTCATGGCGTCGCCCAGTGTCGCGCAGTTCATGGTGATGTAGCCCAGCACGCTCCAGGAGTTGGGCAGGACGAAATTCGCGGCGTTGAGACCGAACAACGGATCGCCCGAGTGCTCGCAAAAGTAATCGAGCAACCGCTCATGGGTTTCACCCGGCAGGCGCAGGCTGTTGTCGCTCAACTGCTGCGCCTGCAACCCGGCCGCCGCCAACGCAGGCTCGATGGCCAGGCCCAGATGTTCGGCATGGCGCAGGTACTTGAGCAGCGGCGGAACGGAGGTGAAGCCGAGCGATTGCATGACCGAATTCCCTTGATCGAGGCCGCCACGGGCGGATGAGCGCCCTGAAAGGTAATTTGAATCCACGACTAAAGTAAATGGCTGACGCTTGCGCGACGTTTGACTCAATTGGCTACTCGAACTGGCCGGATGCGACCGTGACACTTTCGGCCGGCTGACTAGTATGAGGGCCTGAAATCTCACTGATCAGACTGCACAGAAGGACACACGCATGCGACGCTGGAACGGCTGGGGAGATGCAACCACGGTGGTCGAACTGCCGGCCCAGGGCGCAAGTTTTCTCCATGAACGACTGGGGAAGGGGCGCGCGCTGCCCGATGCGACGCTCGAAGCGGCGCTGGCCCGCGTGCCGGTCTCGCGGCTGGCGGAACACGCGTTGTACAGCATCGATGCCCATGATCGTCTGCTGCATGCTCGAGGCCAGAGCCTGCCGGACTGGCTGGCGTTGCGCGAAGGCGCGCTGGGCAATTACCCCGACGCCGTGGCGTTCCCGGAAACCGCCGAACACATCCGCCAATTGCTGGCGCTCGCCCAGGCGCAGGACCTGTGCCTGATCCCCTACGGCGGCGGCACGTCGGTGGCCGGGCACATCAACCCGCCAGACTCTGCGCGGCCCGTGGTGACGGTGTCCCTGGCGCGGATGAGCCGCCTGATCGACCTCGACGAACAAAGCCTGCTGGCGACTTTCGGCCCCGGCGCCAGCGGCCCGCAGGTGGAAAGCCAATTGCGCGCCCGTGGCTACACGCTGGGGCATTTTCCGCAGTCGTGGGAGCTGTCGACGCTGGGCGGTTGGGTGGCCAGTCGTTCCAGCGGTCAGCAGTCGCTGCGCTATGGGCGGATTGAGCAACTGTTCGCCGGCGGAACCCTGGAAACCTTTGCCGGGCCGCTGCAAATCCCGACCTTCCCGGCCTCGGCGGCCGGCCCGGATCTGCGCGAAGTGGTGCTGGGTTGCGAGGGGCGTTTCGGGATCATTTCCGAGGTCAAGGTGCGGGTCAGTGCGTTGCCGGCCGATGAGCGTTTCTACGGCGTGTTTCTGCCCAGTTGGAGCAAGGCGCTGCAAGCCATTCAGCAACTGGCGCAAGCGCGGGTACCGCTGTCGATGCTGCGTCTTTCCAATGCAGTAGAGACCGAAACCCAATTGGCGCTGGCCGGCCATCCGCAACAGATCGCCTGGCTGGAAAAATACTTGAACCTGCGCGGCGCGGGGCAGGGCAAGTGCCTGCTGACCTTCGGCGTGACCGGCAATCGCAAGCAGAATGCGCTGTCCCTGAGTCAGGCCCGTCAGCATTTGAAAGCGTTCGGCGGTGTGTTCACCGGCACGCTGCTGGGCAAGAAATGGGCGCAGAACCGCTTCCGTTTTCCTTACCTGCGGGAGAACCTGTGGAACGCCGGTTACGTGGTCGACACCCTCGAAACAGCCACCGACTGGAGCAACGTCGACAACCTGCTCAACCGGATCGAAAACAGCCTGCGCGATGCGTTGGCGGCGGAGGGTGAGCGAGTGCACGTGTTCACGCACTTGTCCCACGTCTACGGCGAAGGCTCGAGCATCTACACCACCTACGTGTTTCGCCCGGCGGCGGACTATCCCGCGACACTGGCCCGCTGGAAAGCCCTCAAACACGCGGCCAGCCAGACTATCGTCGACAACCACGGCACCATCAGCCACCAGCACGGCGTGGGCAAGGATCACGCGCCTTACCTGCCGCGCGAAAAGGGCGCACTGGCGATGGACACCTTGCAGGCGCTGAGCCGGCACTTCGACCCGGCCGGGCGTTTGAACCCCGGCACGCTGTTGCAGGAGTGACGGCGATGAGCGCGGACTGGAACGCCGAATGGCGCCAGCAAATCCTGCCGACTTTGGCAGGTGAAACCTGGGATCTGATCGTCATCGGCGGCGGTATCAGCGGCGCCGGCATCCTGCGTGAAGCCGCGCGCCGTGGCTGGCGTTGCCTGCTGCTGGAACAGCGTGATTTCGCCTGGGGCACCTCCAGTCGGTCTTCGAAAATGGTCCATGGCGGTTTGCGCTACATCGCCAAGGGCCAGTGGCGCCTGACCCGAGATTCAGTGCGCGAACGCCAGCGTCTGCTCGACGAAGCGCCGGGGCTGGTGGAACCGATGAGTTTCATGATGCCGCACTATCGCGGCGGCTTTCCCGGGCCGCGAGTGTTGGGTGGTCTGCTGTCGATCTATGACGCATTGGCCGGGCGCCGCGATCATCGTTTCCATGATGCGCAGCAACTGCGTTATCTGGCGCCGGGCGTGAAAGAAAATGACCTGCTGGGCGGCACCTGTTTTGTCGATGCGCTGACCGATGACGCGCGGCTGGTAATGCGCGTGTTGAGCGAAGCACGGGCCGACGGCGCAGTGGTGCTCAACGGTGTGCGTGTCGAACATCTGCTGCGGGAAAGCGGGCGGGTGTGCGGGGTTCAGGTCGAGGATTGCGAAGCCGGCACGTCACTGCAATTACGTTGTGGTGTATTGGCAGTGGCCACCGGGGCCTGGGCCGAACGCCTGCGTCCACCCGAGGCGCCCCGTCAGTTGCGCCCGTTGCGCGGCAGTCATTTGTTGCTGCCGGGCTGGCGCTTGCCGGTGGCGCAGGCTTTCACGTTTCTGCATGAGCGGGATCGTCGGCCAGTGTTCGTTTTCCCGTGGGAAGGCGCCACGGTGGTCGGCACCACCGACCTCGATCACCGCGAGAATCTGGACCAGAGCGCGAGCATCAGCACCGACGAGCTCAACTATCTTCTGGCAGCCTGCCGACAGCAGTTTCCCGGCGCTGAAGTGACAGCGACCGACGTGCTTTCAACCTGGTCAGGCGTACGCCCGGTGGTGGGCAGTGCGGCGGGTGAGCATCAGGACAAACCGTCGAACGAAACCCGTGAACATGTGCTGTGGCAGGAGCCGGGTTGCGTCACCCTGGCCGGCGGCAAGCTCACGACGTTCCGCCCGCAAGCCATCGAAGTGCTCAAGGCCTGCGCCGACATGCTCGGCCGTTCCTTCGATGACGATGCCGCGCCGGTATTTGCCGCCGTGCCGCCACTGACAATCCCCGGCCTCAGCCCCGGTCATTGGCGACGTCTGGCCGGGCGACATGGCCGGGACCTGCCAAGGCTGGCGCAAATGCTCACCGAACTGGGCCATGAAACGGTGGGCGCCACCGACACCTTGTGGGCCGAACTGGCCTTCGCCTGCGAAGCGGAAATGGTTTTACACCTGGATGACCTGCTGCTGCGCCGCACCCGTCTCGGCCTGTTGCTGCCCCATGGCGGCGCGGATTATTTCCCGGATATTCGCCAACTCTGCCAACCACGGCTGGGCTGGGACGACGAACACTGGCAACAGGAACAGCAACGCTATCAGGCGTTATGGCAACGCCATCACGGCCTGCCGGATATCGCGCAGTGATGCCCCTCGAAGAGAGCTCCATGGACAACCACCCGAACAAGCGTTACCTGCTGGCCATCGACAATGGCACCCAGAGCGTGCGCGCGCTGCTCTTCGATTTGCAGGGCAATCTGCTCGGCAAGGGCAAGGTTGAATTGCAGGCCTATTACTCGACGCAACCGGGCTGGGCCGAGCAGGACCCGGAATATTACTGGGCGAAACTGGGCGAAGCCTGCCAGCAGGTGTGGGCGCAAACCGGCATCGATCGTTCGCAGATTGCCGGGGTTTCCCTCACGACGCAGCGCGGCACGGTGATCAACGTCGACGCGCAGGGCAAGCCGTTGCGCCCGGCGATTCTCTGGCTCGATCAACGTCAGAGCGAAGTCGAAGCCGGGATCAAGGGGCCGTGGGGCTGGCTGTTCAAACTGGCTGGCGCGCAGGCTACGGTGGATTACTTTCGCGCCCAGGCCGAGGCCAACTGGATCGCTCGCCATCAACCTGACGTGTGGGCGGCGACCGACAAGTTTCTGTTGCTTTCGGGGTTTCTCACGCATCGCCTGTGCGGACGTTTCGTCGACTCGGTGGGCTGTTGCGTCGGCTACTTGCCGTTCGACTTCAAACGCCTGCGCTGGGCCGGGCCGCGTGACTGGAAATGGCAGGCGCTGGCGGTGCGTCCCGAGCAATTGCCGACCTTGCACAAACCCGGTGAAACCCTTGGCCACATCAGCGCCGAAGCCAGTCGCCACACCGGCATTCCCGAAGGCATTCCGCTGATCGCGGCGGGCGCTGACAAGGCCTGCGAAGTGCTCGGTTCCGGCGTCGTCGACTCGAGCACGGTGTGCCTGTCCTACGGCACCACCGCGACCATCACCAGCACCCGTTCGCGCTATCTGGAAATCGTCCCGTTGATTCCGCCGTACCCGTCGGCGGTGCCGGATCAGTACAACTGCGAAGTGATGATTTATCGCGGCTACTGGATGGTCAGCTGGTTCAAGAACGAGTTCGGCCTGCGGGAAATGCAGCAGGCCAAAGAGCAGGGCATCGAGCCCGAGCAACTGTTCGATGCATTGGTCGAGGCGGTGCCGCCGGGCTCGATGGGATTGATGTTGCAACCGTACTGGTCACCGGGGATTCGCGAGCCGGGTGTGGAAGCCAAAGGCGCGATGATCGGCTTCGGCGACGTGCACACCCGCGCGCACATCTACCGGGCGATCCTTGAGGGCCTGGCCTACGCATTGCGTCAGGGCATGGAGAAAATCGAGAAGCGTTCGAATATCTCCGTCACCCGTTTGCGAGTCGCTGGCGGTGGCTCGCAAAGTGATGCGGCGATGCAACTCACGGCGAACATTTTCGGTCTGCCGGCGGAGCGTCCACACGTCTATGAAGCGTCCGGTCTGGGCGCGGCGATTTGCTGCGCGGTGGGGCTGGGGTTGCATGCGGATTTCCCCACGGCGATAGCCGCGATGACCCGGGTTGGCGCGGTGTTTCAGCCGCAACCCGAGGCGCAGCAGGTTTATGAGCGACTGTACAGGGACGTCTATCTGCGCATGTATCGACAGCTCAAACCGTTGTACCAGAGCATCCGCAAGATCACCGGTTACCCGGCCTGAAAGAACATCGCGCGTGGCGCTATCGGAGAACTTTTCTGGTGAGATCGGACAGTGTCAGAGGCGGGGTCGGTTGTTAGGCTCGATCCCCACGGCACACATAACAAGAACCAGAAGCAATGAAGCTGATCTCCCTCCTGCTGCTTTGCGCAATGGCCCCCACGGCGTGGGGCTGGTCGAACCATACGGTGGGCAGTTACCTGGCGTTGCAGGACCTGCCAGCGTTGCGCGATGCGTCGCCCGTCGAAGTCGAACCGCTGGAGCAGTTTCTCTCCGAGCAATACCCGGCCATCGTCGCGTTGCTCGATGAGCAGGAACGCTTCGCCCGCGAGCATTTCAATCAATACCCGCCGCGCCCCGACAACCTCAAATTGCCCGTCGAGCCGAGCGACAATCTGCGCCACGACTTCCTCACGGCGTTACGGATCAATCCGCAGATTTTTCTGGCGATGGTCATCCAGCCGCTGCCGGGCAAGGACCTGCCCGAGCGCGAACACTTGCAGGCTGATCAGGTGATGGTCGAGCAGACTCTTTCACCGTGGAATCGCCAGCGTTTCATTCGTGTGAGCGACCACGAAAAAGTCGCACCCCTTGCCGTGCTGGCCAGCGCCGCCGATGAGCCGGATTACGGCCACGACATCAACCTCTTCAGCGACAACCCCGGCAAAGTCGCCGCGCTGTATGGCTTCGGCCCGCAGCCGTTTGGCGATGCGCGCTTCCAGTACAGCTCCCAGGCGCCGTTCCACATGGGCTTCTTCCATGAGAGCCCGGTGGTGTACGCGGCTGCCGGATTTCTCGAGCGCAGCTGGCCGGACTGGCGCGCGTATCAGTACATGGGGCTGGCGCGACTGGCGTTTGCCAGCGGTCATTCTTACTGGGGTTATCGCTTTCTCGGCTGGGGCCTGCACCACGTTCAGGACCTGACCCAGCCGTATCACGCCAAGCCGTTGCCGGGCGTCGAATTGCCGAGCCTTCTGCTGCTGGAGGGCAAGGCGCTGGCCGGTTTTGCGGAGGACAAACAGGCGTCCATCGAACGGGTCGCGACCCGCCACATGGAAGTCGAGAAATACCAGTCGACCTGGCTGCGTCGCGTGCTGCGCGCCGGTCAGCCGCATCCGATGCTCGACGCCTACACCGATGCCGCCGGGGACGCGCATTACCCGCCGTACTCCGTGGACTACCTGCGCGAAGTGGTGAGCGCCGAGTCCGTCGACGACTCTGCCGCCTTCGATGAAGCCATCGGCCAGTGGCTGGAAACGGCGCCCGTTACCAGTGATTTCAGCGCAGGCAATCAGTTGCAGCGCGAGACCTTCGAGCATCCGCAACTCAATCAGCAACTGCTCAGACTGCTCGGCCATTTCGGCGCCCACAGCCGGATTTATGTCCGTGCGGGGCTGGCGCCCTAAGCATCGCGGCAACACACAACAATAAGAACAGGGAAGGAGGAACAGATGATCAACAATCGATTGCGCCTGTCTGGCGTAGCGCTCCCCGGTGTCGGTTTGGCAGGGCTGCTGCAACTCTGCGCAGTCGATGCGGTGCAGGCCGCCGAGTTCAGCGTGCTGGACAATCAGGTCACCGGCTCGCTCGACACGACCTTGTCCTATGGCCGCTTGTGGCGGGTCCAGGGCCGGGACAAGACCAACGATGACGTCAACACCAACGACGGCAATCGCAACTTCGACACCGGTCTGGTTTCCGAGGTGTACAAGATCACTTCGGAGCTCGAAGCCAACTACCAGAACTACGGGATGTTCCTGCGCGGCACCGCGTTCTACGACACCCAGTTGATGGACAAGCGCAACGACTACTACCACAACAACAGCCCGTCGCAGCCGAGCCAGAGTTATCCCCAGGAGGACCGTTTCACCGGCCAGACCCGCGACATCGCCGGCAGCCGGATCGAGATGCTCGACGCCTACGTTCATGGCACCTGGGACGTCGCATCAATGCCGGTCACCGCGCGAGTGGGGCGGCAGGTGTTCAACTGGGGCGAGGGGATTTTCTATCGCGGCGGGGTCAACACCACCAACCCGGTGGACGCCGCGAAATATCGCTTGCCCGGCGCCGAGGTCAAGGAAGTGCTGATGCCAGTGGAGGCGGTCAGCTTCAACATCGGCCTGACCGACAGCCTGACGATGGAGAGTTTCTACCAGACCAACTGGAAAGAAACCCGCATCGATCCGGTCGGCACGTTCTACTCGCAGACCGACCTGTTTGCCGACGGCGGCAACACCGCCTACAACAACTTCAGCGGCACCGCGCTTGATACGCCGGTGCCGGGGTTCGGCAATGTCATCGGCCTGTACAGCGCACTGGGCAACAATCCGTTGCTCGGCCCGGCCCTGAAATCCACCGGCCTCTACGCCAACGGCGTGACTCCGGCCTATGGCAACACACTGAAAGTGGCGTCGATCGGCAAGGACTACAACGCGCGCAATGACGGCCAGTTCGGCTTCGCCTTCCGCTACATCGCCGAAGAACTCAACAGCACCGAGTTCGGCCTGTACATGGTCAATTACCACGCCAAGGAGCCGACCATCGCTGCCGACCTGGGCGGTTACAACGGCATCGACATGAATGCCCTGACCAACATGCTCGCCAGCGTTGCCGGCAGTCAGGCCGGGGCCCTCGCCAACGGTCTGGCGACTGCCGATGTGATGGGCAATATCCAGGCCCATCGGCGGTATGCCGAAGACATCCGCATGTACGGTTTCAGCTTCAACACCACGCTGGGCGAGGCCTCGGTGTTCGGTGAAGTGGCCTACCGACCGAACCTGCCCATCGGCGTCGCGGCCACCAACGACTTGATCGGCGACCTGGCTAATGGCGCTGCCGCAGCGGTGTCCGGCAAGACCATCAACGTCGGCGGGCAAATGGTCACGCTCGACAGCCAGATCAACAACGCCGAGCGGGTCGAAGCGTTCAACACTTCGCTGGGCAGTATCTACAACTTCGGCCCGACGCTGTCGTTCGACTCGATGTTCGGCATCTTCGAACTGGCCTCCGAGCATCTGCGCGGCAGCAGCCTGCAATACACCGCTTACGACGGCAGCAACCGTTACTACGCCGGCACCGGCAACACTTCATATGTGTCCGGCGGCGATCGTGACGATCAGGTCAACCGCGATTCCTACAGCTACACGGTGATGTTCAACGGCACCTGGAACGACGTGTACGCCGGGGTCAACGTCTCGCCTTACGTCGTCTACAAGGACGACTTCAAAGGCAACAGCTACCAGGCCGGCAACACCATCGAGGGCCGCAAGGCCTACACGCTGGGGATCAAGGCCAACTACCAGAACAGGCTCGAAGCCGAGTTGCAGTACACCGAGTTCTACGGCGGTGGGCAGAACAACGGCATTCGCGACCGCGACAACGTCGGTTTCAACCTCAAGTATTTCCTTTGATATCCAGAACACCGGTGCCCCCCTGTGGGAGCGAGCCTGCTCGCGATGAGGACGGCACATCCAGACGTTGTGTTGCCTGACTCACCGCCATCGCCAGCAGGCTGGCTCCCACAGGGGATTTGCTGGCTATGCAGACCTGGTTTTATTTTCGGAGAACGAACATGTTTCCAGCATCACGACTGACCAAGACCACACTGGCGTTGCTCTTGAGCCTCACCGCCGCCAGCACGCTGGCCGCCATCTCGCCCCAGCAAGCCGAACAGCTGAAAACCTCGCTCACCCCCATGGGCGCCGAGCGCGCCGGCAATGCTGCCGGCACAATCCCGGCCTGGACCGGCGGCATCACCCAAGCGCCGGCCGGCTACAAACCCGGCCAGCATCACCCCGATCCGTACGCGGCGGACAAACCGCTGTTCACCATCACCAAGGCCAATCTCGACCAGTACAAAGCGCATCTCACGCCGGGTCAGATCGCCCTGTTCAACAGCTACCCCGACACCTTCCAGATGCCGGTCTACCCCTCGCGCCGCTCCGGCTCGGCGCCGCAGTGGCTGTATGACAACACCCTGAAAAATGCGACCTCGGCCAAACTGCTGGAGGGCGGCAGCGGATTCGCCGATGCCTATGGCGGCGTGCCGTTTCCGGTGCCCAAGGATGGGGTCGAAGTGCTGTGGAATCACATCACTCGCTATCGCGGCATCTACGTGGTTCGTCGCGCCTCCGAAGCACCGGTGCAGCGCAACGGCAGCTTCGCGCTGGTGACCTCGCAACAGGAAGGCTTCTTCAACTACTACCGCCCGGGCGGCCAGTTCGCTGACCTGAAAAACATCCTGTTCTACTACCTCGCCTTCGTGAAAAGCCCGGCGCGCCTCGCCGGTGGTGCCGCGCTGGTGCACGAGACGCTGGACCAGCTCAAGGACGCCCGCCAGGCCTGGATCTATGACGCCGGCCAACGCCGCGTCCGCCGCGCACCGAACCTCGCGTACGACACGCCGATTGCCTCCTCCGATGGCCTGCGCACTGCAGACGACACCGACCTGTTCAACGGCTCGCCGGATCGCTTCGACTGGAAGCTCAAGGGCAAACAGGAAATCTACATCCCCTACAACAACTACAAAGTCGGCAGCCCCGACGTCAAATACGCCCAACTGCTCACCCCCGGCCACCTCAACCCGCAATACACCCGCTACGAGCTGCACCGGGTCTGGGTGGTCGAAGGCACCCTCAAACCAGGGTCGCGGCATATCTATTCCAAACGCGTGCTGTTCCTCGACGAAGACAGCTGGGGCGCGGCCCTCGTGGACCAATACGACGGGCGAGGCGAGCTGTGGCGCGTGTCGATGGCCTACCTGAAAAACTTCTACGACCTGCCCACCACCTGGAGCGCACTCGACGTCTTCCACGACTTGCAGGCGCGTCGGTACTACGTGCAGAACCTGGATAACGAAGAAGCCTCCACCGTCGACTTCTCGCAACCGGTGCCGGAGGATTCGTATTTCATGCCGTCGGCGTTGCGGCAGCGGGGGACGCGGTGAGACCTAATCAGCTCCTTTCCTCCCAAGCCCAATTTGGGGTGAGGGAGGACTCTTGCGATGAGTACAGCGCTTCCCGCCTTTGACTGACAGGGCAAAGATCCACAAAAAAATATCTGCTTTACAGATATCTGAATCCGAGATAAGTTGCTCTGCGTGTAGGGACGCCAGAACCGAAAAATCTATGAGAGTGATCACAAAAGCGGCGGTTGCGCGGGCTATCGAAACCCATAGCCAGTGGAGAGATCCTCTCACCTTATGGTTAACCATCTTCGACAGGGCATCCCTGCGGTTCGAGTCTTTCGAGAAGCTTCGAAAAGACTGGGCTATGGCATCAGGCTGGAACGTTGATCGAATCCCTCACTCGAAGCTGAGGATTAAGAGTAAAAAAGGACCTCTTGATATTTATGTTTTCGATATCAAGAAAAATGAGTGCCGGGTCATTACATGGATTAACCCCAAGATCGGCACCATTTATATAAAGGAGATTTTGCCCCATGCCGGATATGACAAGTGGTGGAAGGGTGATGTTAAGTAGTGGGTCAGAATGAACCGTACTATTTATGTTTAATGAGATGAAGGGTGGCAACATGAAGCGCAATAAGGTCGAAGCCTCTGGACTGGACTCCTTCATAGCTGACATTTCACCCATGCTTGATGGTTTGGGCGATCAGATCGCTACGTTGTCCAAATTGCTGTCTGCCTGCCACGATCCGATAAAGAGCGATGCTGACTTGCAAGGGCGGATGGCATTAATCGATGAGCTCTACTCTCATGCTGACAGTGAGGATCATGCAGCGGCACGATTTGCAGAGTTGGTGGCTGATCGTGTGTATGAGTACGAGACTGAAACCGTTTTGATTCCTTACTCCACGCAATCGGAAGCGCTTGCGTTTCTGATCTCCGAAAGAGGAGTGAAGCAGAAGGATTTGGCCGGGATCGCAACTCAGAGTGCCGTTTCAGAGATATTGAATAACAAGCGCAAGATGACCGTCGCTCAGATCAAAGGCTTTGCTGAGTTCTTCAAGGTTCCGGTCGAGTTTTTCATGCATGGTGTCGTTTGAGACGCCTGTAAAGGACGGTTGATTTCCAGGGCCCCGCCACACGTAGTGTGCGCGGGGCTTTTTTGTTGGCTCAGACAAAAAATGGCGAGCGCACGCTTGTGTAATAGCGATCCAGAACCCGTCATCCAATTCCTGAAAATGGCAATTTCAGGACAAAAAAGAAGGGCAGCTTTTCAGCTGCCCTTCTTTGTACATCGGCTTTCGTGTGCAGGTTTACACGCGGAAGTGGCTAACCATCTGCTGCAACTGCCCACCCAACCGCGCCAGTTCAACGCTGGACTTGGCGGTCTCATCACTCGCCGCAGCCGTCTGTTCCGACACGTCGCGAACATTGATGATGCTGCGGCTGATTTCTTCGGCCACGGCGCTTTGCTGTTCGGCGGCTGCGGCGATCTGCTGGTTCATCGACTGGATGTTCGACACCGTGCGGGTGATGTTTTCCAGGGAGTCGCCGGCCTTGCGGGTCAGGGCCACGCTGCTGTCGGTCAGGGCGCGGCTGTTGTTCATCACGGCGGAGACCTGCTGCGTGCCGTTCTGCAGACCGGCCACCAGACCTTCGATTTCCTCGGTGGATTTCTGGGTGCGCTGGGCCAGGCCACGGACTTCGTCGGCGACCACGGCAAAACCACGACCGGCCTCACCGGCACGGGCGGCTTCGATGGCGGCGTTGAGGGCCAGCAGGTTGGTCTGTTCGGCGACGGCCTTGATCACGTCCATGACGCTGCCGATCTTGTCGCTTTCCTGTTGCAGCACGCTCATGGCTTCGGTGGAACGCACCACTTCGCTGGCCAGACGCTCGATCTGGGCGATGGCTTCGTTCACCACTTTGTCGCCTTCGCGGGCTTCGCCGTCAGCGGCGGCTGCGGCTTGCGAAGCTTCTTCGGCGTTGTGCGCGACTTCCTGCACGGTGGCGGTCATCTCGTGCATGGCGGTAGCCACCTGATCGGTCTCGACCTTCTGGCTGTTCACGCCGGCGCTGGTTTGCTCGGTCACGGCCGACAATTCTTCGGCGGCGCTGGCGATCTGAGTCACGCCGTCGCGGATGCCGCTGATCAGGTCGCGCAGGGTCACGCCCATGCGCGCGATGCCTTGTTGCAGCACGCCGAGTTCGTCGCGGCGGGTGACGATCACGTTGTGGCTCAGGTCGCCGCTGGCGATGCGGTCGACCACGGCCATGGTTTCCTGCAGCGGACGGGTGATCTGACGGGTGATGATGAACGCTGCGATGACACCCACCAGCAAGGCCAGCAGGGTGCTGATCAGTTGCAGGGTGCGGGCCTGGGCGCTTTCCACGTCACGACGGTCAAGCTGGATCTGATACAGCTGCTCGCTCAGGGTCACGATGGTCGCGCCCTGATCGGTCATTTCCTTGCGCGCCTGCACCGCATCGGTGTTGGCGTTCTTGAAGGCCTGCAAGGCGCTGCGGTAGTTGGTCAGTGCGGTCTCCAGCTGACGCAGGGCGTCCTGCTGCGAGCTGGCGAAATGCACGTTCAGTTGCTTGAGGCTGGCGATGGCCACGTCCAGTTGGCCGACGGCTTTCTGCTCGGTCTCGGCGTTGGTGGTGGCGGTGTAGCCGCGCACTTCGTAACGCGCCAGGATGAAGGCTTCCTTGGCGGCGGTGATGGCCTGGAACTGCTCGAAACGCTGTTCGCTCATGTCCATCTGCTGGACGCGGGCGCTGATCGATTCGATCAGGTTGTAGGCGGTCTCGGCATTGGCGGCCATGGTGTCGCGCGCCGTGTTGCCGGTGCGGTAGGCGTTACGCATCTTGTTCAGGGACGTCTGGTATTCGGCGATGGTCGCCGCCTGCTCCTTGAGCAGTTTGACGTTTTCCGGGCTCTTGAATTTGCCGATCAGCGCTTGCTGTTGTGCGGCGAAACCGTCGAGGGTGGTCTGCACGTTCTGCGCGGCGGTTTCGTCGCCGTTGGTCAGCATGTATTGCAGGCGCACCACGCGCAGTTTGGTCAGGCCAGCGTTGAGCTGGGTGATGTCGCTCATCCAGTTGCTGCGGTCAATCAGGCCGCCCAGGCTGGTCCAGCCGGTGAGCGCCAGGATGCAGGTCAGGGCCAGGACGAGGCCGAATCCGAGCCCCAGTTTCAGGTTAACGCTGATGTTGCCGAACCAGCTATTCATCACAAATCCTCCAGGAAACGTTGTGCGTCTTGATCGTCGGTCAGGCTGGAAGATTGTTGTTTTTTTGAGCCAGCAAGGGTGTTAGCAGGACTGTATCGGCCGCAAATCCGATAGCTGAAAGGATTTTGTCCTACGGAATTTGTAACAAGCGCCCCCAAGACTTTTTTCACATGGGTTTCACTGCCTGCCCACGCCGTGCTCTTTAACCTCGCCGCATCGAATGACAAGTGATGGCGGCTTTTTGTGGAATTGCGACTGAGTCTGTTCGGCGTCAAGCGCTCGATTGATCTGAGCGGTCTGGCCCGTTTTCGAAACACCTGGGTGGTCTTGGCAGCGTCGGCGCTGGTGATTCCGCTGACTCTCTGGCTGCTCGCCCCGGCGGCGGTGCCTGACCTTGCCCACGGCAATGTGTCCGGGGCACAGGCGCTGAAGGACGGCTGGGACAAGGGCGAGATGATCGTGCTGGTACGCCATGTCGAGCGCTGCGATCACTCGAAAGCCCCGTGCCTGAGTGGCAATGATGGGATCACCGACCGTTCGCGCAGTGTCGCGGTGAGCGTCGGCGCGCAGTTCGAGCAGTTGGGCCTAGACAAGGCCGATGTCTACAACAGCCCGATGATGCGCACCGTGCAGACCGCCGGCTACATGTTCAACAAGGCGGCGACCGGCGAAGACTGGCTGATCAGTTGCAAGGGCCGGATGCTGCAGGACGCGCTCGCGCACAAAGTCCCGGGGCGCAACCTGATTCTGGTGACCCACAGCGAATGCATGGCGCAGCTGGAAAAAGACCTCAAGGTGCCGGCCTCGACCCTCGGCTACGGCGCATCGCTGTTTGTTTCCGCCGCCAGCCCGGCGGCCCCACAGATGCTCGGCTTCATTGAAGCCTCCGACTGGCGCACGGTGACGACCCAATGAAATCACGCTTTTACGCTTACAACTTCGGCATCCCGCTGCTGTGTGCCGCGCTGGTGTTCCTGATGTTCGACATGACCCGTATCGACATCGCCTTCAGCAATCTGCTGTTCGATCCACTGAGCCAGACGTTTCCGCTCGACAAGATTCACTTTTTCGAAAAACTGACCCACAAGTGGGCGCGGATCATTCCGAACTGGACGGCGGAAATCGCCTTGATCGGCGCGATGTTGTCGTTTGTCTGGCCGCTGGTGAAGCCGCAAAAACATCAGCGTCTGGGCGGTTTTCTCGAGCGCTGCAAAGTCGCGCCGGTGCTGCGTTTTGCCGCCAATCACCGTAGGGATTTTCTGTTTGTGGTGGTGGCTTTTGCGGTCTGCACCGGGGTAATCCATTTCCTCAAGGCGCACACCAGCGTCTACTGCCCGATCGAGACCACGCTGTACGGCGGAAAGATGCCGCACATCGAGTGGTACAACAATTTCCAGCTGTTCCACGAAGCGGGTGAAGGGCGTTGCTGGCCGGGCGGCCATGCTTCCGGGGGCTTCACCATGTTGGCGCTGTATTTCGTGGCGCGTCGTTATCAGTGGCGTTTCTCCAGCGCGTTGCTGTGGGGCTCGCTGCTGCTCGGTTTTGTCTACGGCACTACGCGAGTCCTACAGGGCTGGCACTACATGTCCCATACGTTCTGGGCCGGGATCTTCGTGTGGCTGGCGTGTTTGCTGACGGCGCTGGCGTTCTACGGTCGGGCTCGTCTGGAATTGCCGGTATTGAGCAAGCGTGAGCGGAAGGTGTTCGGCACACAGCCTGAGGTTTCTCTCTGAGTCCTCGCCGCTGAAATGAAAAACCCGCCATCACCGGCGGGTTTTTTGTTTTTGCTGTCGTGGCTTCAATAACCCACGAAGTAATACGCCTGGCGCCCGACCATCATGGTCTTGTGGACTTTCAGCGGCGCGGCGGGTTCGCTGTCTCCCGACATCACGGCGATGTTCGATGGCGATGCACTGAGAAATTCTCGTAGCTGCGCATCGGTATCCAGGCCCTTGAGGACACTCCGGGTATAGAACACGCTGGCGCCGCCGACCCGTTCGTTGGCTTGAAACAGTGCGACCTGACTGCCGCTCTCTTGCAGCGACTGGATGTGTTCGGTCAGCGGCAGGAACGACAGGTGTTTATCGGCATTTGGCAGTGCCCATTGCGCGGCGCCCAGGTAGCTGGCGATGATCACCGTCAATATCCCCGCCGCCACTGTCTGACGGTGACGGGCGATTCGTCCGACAAAACCATTCTTGTGATCCTTCAACCTGTCGAACAGCACGCCCGCATATTCCGCTGCAATCACTGCCGCTGCGGGCGTCATCGACATCAGGTAAACCGTGCGTTTGCTCGAAGCCAGGGTCAGCAGAATGAACTGCGCGATGATCCACAGGCTGAAAAACAGCAGGTAACGGTTGGCCTTCAGCTCCTTGCGAAAATGCCACAGGCCCAGGTACACCAGAATGTTCCAGGGCAGGAACGCCTGCGGCAGCTTGGCGAGGTAGTAGTAAAACGGCTCGTAGTGGCCGGCTTCGACGAACGATCCGCTGAAACGTCCTACGCTGTTGGTCAGCAACACTTCGCTGACTGCCTGGACGCCGCCGCGCTGATAGAGCACGGCGAGCCAGATCATCAGCGGGATCAGACCGACAAGGGTCAGCAAACCCGGACGCAGCCAGTCCGACAGTTTGAAGCGCTTGTCCATCAGGTTGTCAGCCAGCAGAAAAGCGAAAATCACCACGCCCGGCATCGCCAGCCCGAGCACGCCTTTGCTCAGCGTGGCGATGGCAATCCCGGCTACAAACAGCAACGAATTGCCTGGAGTCGGTGCTCGCTGCGCCTGGAAGAACGCCAACAGTGCTGTAGTCACGCCAAGTGCGAGCAACGCATCCTCGCCGACGCCACGCACGTTGCTCCAGTAACTGGCCATGGTCGCCAGCAGAATCCCCGCCGACCAGGCGATGGCCTTCGGACGTTCGAAGCGGCGCAACATGGCGTACAGCAGCATCACGCTGAGCAACCCGGCCACCGCCGACGCCAGTCGCACCGCCCAGGGCGAGACGCCGAAAATACGCAGGGCGCCGGCGTCCAGCCACAGGCTCAGTGGCGGTTTTTCCAGAAAGGGTTCGCCGAACAGACGCGGCGTCACCCAGTCGTTGTCCAGGTGCATCTCCATCGCAATACCCGCAACCCGGGCCTCGGTGGAACCTTGCAGTTGATGGTTGCCAAGGGCGAAAAAGAACAGCAGAGCGGCAAGCAGAAGCAGGGAAGAGGCGGCACGCGACATGGGTTCAGGCAACCGGAAGTGAGCGGAAACCCGAGCTTACGCGGCCAATCCTTAATAATTTGTGAACGTCAGGACAGCGGTCGTGACCAGCGTTGCTCCGGCGTTTCAAAACGCGGATTGACCCGCGCCGTCAGCACATGATCCTGCCAGCGCCCGGCAATGTTCAGATAGGCCTTGGCATAACCTTCACGTTCAAATCCAAGGCGCTCAAGCAACCGGCCGCTGCGTTCATTGCCGGGAATGTAGTTGGCCATGATCCGGTGCAGGTTCTGAATGTCGAACATGTAGGCGATGGCCGCCTCCAGCGCTTCCTGCATCAAACCCTTGCCCTGATGCGCTTCGTCGATGTGATAACCCAGATAACAGGCTTGGAACGCACCGCGGATTATTCCGCTGAAATTGCAGGCGCCGATCATCTGCTCGCCATCCTGGGTCAGTAACGCCATATGCACCGCGAGCCCGGCTTCGAAGGCGCTGGCTTGTATTTCAAGGCGTCGGCGGATCTGCTCAGTGGAAAAGTAATCGGTGGTACGAATCGGCGACCACGGCGCGAGGTGACGTTGATTGCGCTGGTAGAACGCGCTTTCCAGCGGCGCCTGATCCGGGTCGAGCACCGCGAGCGTCAGGCGTTGACAGGGCAGGGTCAGCAGCGGCATCGGGTGCTCCGGGTCTCGGGATTGATCACCAGAATTGCCCGGCAGGCAGGAAAACACAAATCGCCGCCAGATTTCGGGCGAAAAAAAGCCCGCAGGAGCGCGGGCGAACCGTAGTTTCTTGAATGAGCGAAGGCAATGTACACGGCCATCACCGCCGCCGGGGTGAAGAAAAGTTCATGTCGATGAACGACTTGCGTCATCGACGAGCGGTCATTGTCAGTGCACGACAGGCGCCGTCGTACGAGGCACCAGATTCACCGGATCAAGGTTTTCCACGGCGCGATTGACCAGCATTTCGGTCATGATCGACAGCTGCCGGATCGCCAGCAACCGACTGCGTTGAGAGCCCGTGAAATCATCGGCGATGTTGGCCGTCACCATGTTGAGCGCTGCCAAGGTCTCGCAGGCATGGGTCAGCAGAGTGGCCGTATCCACGTCGGTGCGCACGGAAAAAATCTCGTTAAACGGCAGGGTGCGACGCGGCTTTCTCACGTATTCCTGAGGCTGGGCAAGCACAGCGGGTTCCTTCGATTCGGACTCGTGAGGCGGTGTTTGATCAGGCAGGCTTCGGGTGTCTTTTTTCATGACAAGGCTCCATGGTTTCAGGCTCCCGGCGAATTCCTTTGGTAAACCATCTGCCGGGTTGCAGCGGAGCGCGAAGACTAGCGTTTGGAAGCATCTTGAACCAGTTCATGAAAGTCGACGCGGGTTGCGGGAAATTTCCTAGGACGTTGGTGGGGGAGACTTGTTTTTCGGCTATCAATCTACCAGATGCAACAAAAACTGCACTTGGCGGGCCTTGTCGTTGAGCCGGGGTAATCTGAACTGGTCTTTTATCTCTTTGATAATTATAAGTAATACTAATTTCTTATCTTGATTGGAATACCATTTGGAATACCGCATGAAATAGCGCTCCGTTGATCCGCCGCTTGTATTCAATGTGAAAACCTTGCTTTGCTCATTCGCTTCCTGTCCAAGATGAGGTGGGCCCCTCGATCTGAGTAACGAGCATCTGGTCGACTATTTTGAACGAGGTCGGGCCTGAAAAACGTAGTATCACCTTGTTAGACGAGATGATCAGCCGACCTATGGCCGGATCAATCGGCCCGATCACTGCTCGAAGTTTTATGAAAGCGCTGAAGGTTATTTTAAATTAGATCTAGGGATCTGTTGCGCTATGTGCAGGCCATGCAGATTTCGGGACAGTAGCTCGCTGACGCTCGATCGTTCAGACGTTATGAAAGACGCCAATGTGAGTTGATGAACTCTTTTTTCCGTCAGAGTGTGTCCACAGCTCCCAGCGCGTTGTCGGCGATCTCAGTACCGACTGGATGGTAAACTCAATAGTTGCCGCTTAAATATCGAGCAGGTTTTCATTGATGGTGGACTGCAGAGAGGGGAGCAGGTGAGATAATGCTATTTGGAGTGAAAAGCTTAACACTCGTTACCTAACGCAGGATTGAGATCGTGCGGCAGGAAGCCGGGGAATGGGTTTGGAGTAAGGTTCGAATGGCCATGTTCGCGCCCATGACCACCCTAGCTTTACATCCTTGTTAAAACAAAAGCAGCGATAAGCCCTAGTCCAACAGCGAGTACCGGGGCGGCGCCGTAGGTGCAAAGCACCCCGACGAAGCTGCCTAACGCCGTGAGGCGAAGGTGTAGAGCTGCTGAACCAGCTTGTTCAGAAATGCCCATGGCAATCCTCCCTTGCTGTTCTCCCAGTCTCATAAAGCAGCTGGCAGGGAGGTTCAGACTATTTCTGCCCATTTCCTTTTTCCGCTCTCGCGGGATTTCCAGGAGGATGGCGGCAGATACCCAACTGGCCGGTTGCAGCACGATGAGTTGCATCGTGTGGCTTATGCTCGGAGAGTGGCCGCATGATATCACGCAGAACGATGCCCGGCAAAATAATGGTCGATCGACCGAATGAGGCTTTGTAGAATATGTGATAAAAAATTCCGTTATTGCAGGCTTGCGAGCCTCCTCAACGTTTCGATCTCACGCGCACGAATGTAGTCCGTTCCGGCGTTGGTGTTCCGCTCAAGCAAACCTTTTCCGCCATTGAGAGCAGCTCGTCGGCGGATGTCTCCATGTGATATCCATAGTTAGTTGATCCAGATCTTCCACGGACGTCCGCACTTACACCACTTTTGACCGGCGCAATAGTGCCGAGCGCATCTGATTCGGCCACGGATAGGAGTTGGTTCCTCTGTCTATCGATGTCCCTGTCATCTTCATTTTGAGTAGTAATCGAACTGTGGCCAAGCGCGCGGCTGAATGGTGAAAGCGTTGACGACAAGTGCCAAAACTTGCCTCAGTTTCAAGATAGAAAACAGTCATTGCCTCTTCGGGTAGTATTAGAAATACGTATCTCCGGGAGACGGGTTGGCAGATACTTATTTTTTATTTAAAGATGCTGGTCAGCGTAGTCCCCAATATTGCGATAACTATGGATACGCTTTGATAGCGTACAGTTTAGTCGTTTAACTCACCTTCTTATAGCTGCCCGCAGTAATTGAAAACTGATCCAGTCGGGCTGTGGTTGCAGACGGAAATGAGTGATCATGCCGTAAATCTGCGGCTGGTTCCGGTACTATAGCAAAGTTAGCGGCAGCGGAGCTTTCTAACCCATATTTGCATGCCTCTTCCAAATACAGGGGTTGGGTTTTAATTTCTTCTAATTTTAAAGCTGAAGGGTAGATATCGGGCTCGTGTTTTTAGCGCTGCGTGAGCAGACAAAATAGCGGAATGTATTTTCAATATTGTTTAAGCCGAGCTTTTAAGATGTTCGTTAATTTTTCCGCTGTATCTGGTTTTTAATGAATATATTTCTGTTAGGTTGTGCTGGAAAATTGCAAAGGAGGAGTATATAATGAAAATATTTACCGAATGGCGGTAGCGCCAGAGAATAAAAGATGTCCGAAGTTTTTTTAGATGACGCGCGAAACTTAAGAAAAAGAGTAAAGAAGAACTCTGTTGACGTTACGGTTACATCGCCACCATATTTTGATATGAAGGATTATGGCCATTCTGGGCAAATTGGATTTGGTCAGACGTATGATAATTATCTGGCGGATCTAAGGAAGATATTCAAGGATGTCTATCACGTTACTAAAGAGACAGGTTCTCTTTGGGTGGTCATCGACTCCTTTAAACGTGATGGTGCAGTCGTTACTCTCCCGTTCGATTTCGCTAGAGAGATCAGTTCGGTAGGCTGGAAGCTTCAAGACGTTATTATTTGGAAAAAAGATAAGACTGTCCCGTGGAGTAAAAAGGGCGCCACTAGAAAAATATTTGAATATGTACTCTTCTTCTCTAAGGGGCAAGACTTTAAGTATTACTCTGAACGAGCAAGAGAAATAAAAGACTTGAAGGAATGGTGGGTGCGTTATCCTGAGCGCTATAGCCCACATGGGAAAGCTCTTGAGGAAATATGGGAGTTTAGTATTCCCACTCAGGGGGCTTGGGGGGAGGGATATATTAAACATTTCTGTCCTCTTCCGGAGGATCTCGTCAAGAGGATTTTGACACTCACGACTGATGAGGGGGATACTGTTTTCGACCCATTTTCAGGGTCGGGTACCGTACCTGCGCAAGCCGCGTTCATGGCAAGAAAATACTTTGGGTTTGAATTGAATCCTGATTATCTGGATATGTTTAAATCGTATCTTTCCGATAATATAGAGCAGCGTTCAGCCGCATACTTGGCCTCGAAGGTATCCATAGACGCTGATGTCTTTAGAGAAACCATTATTCAGTTGAGAGTTCTAAAGTTTGCAAGGTTGCTTGCCAGAAAGTTAAAGTCTGTGGGGATCATTGTCGATAAAATTTGGGTTGAACCCCTCAGTCGTCCTGTTCGTGGTAAATATGACATTGTTTCAGCAAAGTATATCTTTTTAACTGATAAGACCGTATCAGAGGATTGGTTTTTAAGTTCGGTTAAAGAAATTATTTCACACCCGCCTTTATCAAAGTTTGGTATTTGTGCTGACTTTGAACAATTAGTTGATTTGAAAGACTTTGTTGATATTCTGCCGACGTCCGAAATGTACACTTATACCGCAAGCAATACACATCAATACAAAAAAACCGATGTAAAGAGCCAAATTCGCAAGGATGAATTTATATTCAGTTCGATTGCATTGAATATTAATGAAGAAATTTATAGGAGTGTTCGATGAAAGTGGCCAAGCCAGGAGCGACAAAAAAAGTACGCAAGAAATTGACTGCGGCGGAAAAGATTGTAGTTCGGGCATTGGCTAAGAAAAAAAGAGATGAGTCAAAGTTTCGTAATTCAGCTAAAGAGATATTTACTAAGTCAGGATTTGAATTCATTTCTTCTGAGAATAAAGAATTTGTTTTGCATACCTCAGTAGGATCAAGGACTACCGAGTTAGATGGGGTCTTTGTGTATGAAAATGTCTTGGTGGTTATTGAGGATACATGTATTGCAACGCCAGGGCCCCATATAGCAAAAAAACAAATCGTGTTCGATTTAGCCCTGAAAAATAAAGTAGATTTTGTAGAGTGTCTTAAGCAAAATCTTCCTGATTTTGACAAGTATTTTACGTCTCAGCCTTATGAGCCAGTTGACTATGAACTTAGAATTGTATACTTCAGTATGCATTCAGTTGAGTCCGAGTACGTTGAAAGTGCGGCGCGTATAGGTGTTCAAGTCGTGGAGAGAGCGCTGACGAATTATTTCCATGCTCTTGTCAAAAATGTTTCTGTTTCCGCGAAATATGAAATCCTAAAATTTCTCAAAGTTGATTACAAAGATCTGGGTGCTGCTAAGTTATCAGGTGGCAGCTCTGGTGCGCTAAGTTCTTTTCAGGGTTTTTTACTGCCTGAAGCTAACAGTAGTTATCCGGATGGATACAAAGTTGTTTCATTCTATGCGGATCCTGCGTCACTTTTGAAAAAAAGCTTTGTGTTGCGCAAAAATGGTTGGGTTGAACCTAATTTGTCCTATCAGCGAATTTTAGATATGCCAAAAATAAGATCTATGAGGCAGTATCTTTCAGAAAATCGAAGAGTTTATTTGGGCAATATAATCGCCACTTTGCCCTCGTCGACCAAAATAAATGATATTAAAACAGCCAATCAGCTAGCGTCTAATGATCAGCTGAATGTGAAGCCTGTAAGCATATCATTGCCGGATGAATATAACGTTGTAGGTCTGATTGATGGCCAGCATAGAATTTACTCCTATCATGAGGGTGTCGACAGCTATGAGCCTCAAATTGGGCGTCTGAGAGTTAAACAGAATTTATTAGTTACCGGCATTATTTATCCGGCGAGTGTATCAGAGGAAGATAAAACGCTTTTTGAAGCTAAGCTATTTCTAGAGATAAATAGTCGGCAAACTAAAGTTAAGTCTGCTTTAACTCAAGAAATTGAGCTTATAGTTAATCCGTTCTCAGGTACAGCTGTTGCTAAAGCAATACTAATCAAGCTCGCGCGGAAAGGCGCATTGAAGGACAAGTTGGAGGAGCATGTCTTTGATGATGCGAAAAAGCTGAAGATCTCGTCCATTGTTAGTTATGGGTTGAAACCTCTGGTGAAATGGGAAGGTGGGGATTCACTGTTTACTGCTTGGCCTGAGGCTGCTAAAAAGTCAGAAATTTTGGCGAAAAAAAGTAGGTTGTCATTAGAAGCGTATATTGATTATTGCGTGGCACAAATTAATGACCTTCTAAATGCAGTGAAAGCTTCATATCCTGATGGCTGGCAAATAGGTCACGAGAGCAAGATTCTTACCCCGACTGCTATTAACGGATTTATAAAGTGCCTTCGGATTATTTTGGAAGAAGGTGATGCGCGAGGATTCGATCAGTATAGACGTAAGTTGACTGGCGTTAAGAACTTTGACTTTTCTCCTTACAGGTCTAGCCATTGGAATCAGTTGGGAACTGATTTGTACGAAAAGTTTTTTTCTAATTGACTTTTAATTACTGGATTCAGGCGTAATGGTTACCAGTCCGGATGTATTTACGCCTTCTCCTACAACCAATGCGGGGGTATTGCTAATTCATAGTTTTTCGAAATTATGCTGAGTGCTTCTATGATTTCTTTGTGTTTTCTCTGTTGGGTTTCACCCCAAGTGTTTCTCTCTTGTAAAAGATTTTGAAGTTCTTCAAGATTGTACATTTTTAAAGCATGAAAATTCTTCCATGAGGGTATGCCAAATAAGTTATAAATGGTGCTAGTGTCGTCTCGCTCGCTTGCTAATCGCTTTTGCCCCCTCAGCAGACCTTCGGCGTGTTTTGCGTCATCATGGTCTTCATAAGTATTTAATAGTTTCATTAAGCTGAGCTCATGGTGTTTTGAATGATGGGTGCAATTTATTGTATATTGGTGTCCGTATGTAGTCAAATGCACTCTTGTGTGTTGCTCTGTGAATTTTCTGTACGGATTATAGTTTTCGGAGGGTCTACATTGTTATTTTCTTTGTTTTATTTTAGTCGGTATCGGATTTATTAAAGTTATGGTTGAGCTCTTTCTGGGTTTATATTTTCCGTCAAGTAGTATTGCGTAGATGGTTCTTCTTTGTCTGGCAGAGTGATCTCAATTAAATATACAGATCTTTTTCCGCTCGTTATTTATAAGTTTGACCGCGAGTAAGGAATTAATTGTTAACACAAGGTTAAGACCGCGCGTTATAAGTTAGAGCAAGTAATGGGCGAAATGCGTCAGGTTTTTATCGCTGGATGTTTTACTGTGTTGGCGCTGATACTGAAGTGATCAAGCCGGATGAGCGTTCAGCCTTCACCAGGCGCCCTGATCTTTGGCCTGAGCGACAAAGCCGCGTTTGATTGTTCAACGAGGCAGGTACAAAGAATCGGGGGGCCATGAGCCACCCCTGTCTTTTTAGCATTCGCAGGAACGCCGCTACCAAACTTGCCTGGTCAATCTGTTTGCTCATTTGGAGCAGATGTCATCGGTCTTTCGATCTCTTCGATCAACTCTATGATGTCCCTGCGATCAATGGAGTTTTCTACCGAGGTTGCTTCTTCCTCATCAAGAGTGAGTTCCTGGAGATCGGGATCATCCAGCAACTCCTGCATGTTTCCAATTTTCGTCATCAGCCGACGGGCCACCGCTCGATCGATTGAGCCGACATCTCTAGGAAGTGCGTTTTGCATGATGTAGATCGTAGTGACAGCGTCTGGCTTCAAGCCAAGTCGATGAATCCTGTCGATGGATTGAAGATAGTGCGTTGCGTTATAACTGCGATCTACGTAGATCGCATCGTGGCAGTGCGTATGTAGGCTGATGCCTTCAGATGCCGCCGCAGGGTTTGCGATCATCACGTGGCAATTTGGGTCATCCTTGAAGCGTTTAAGCTGGCCTTGCCTGGATGCAGTGTCGGAAACATCGCCCAGTAAAACGGCACCGTGAATAGTGGCCGGGTTGTAGCCGGCTAGCGCGTGTGCAAGCTGGTGAAGGGTTTCTGTGAAAATAGTCCAGATAAGGACTTTTTTGCCCGCTGCTATGAGTTCCTGCGCGAGCGCTACCGTCTTATGTATCCTTGCTGAAGGCCCTTCTGATTTAACGGCCTCCAAGATTGCCGCGTTCTCACCTGTTTCGTGGTGCTGCTGCAGGTGAGGTATCACAAGAAGAGGGTTTGTGGCTGCTTGCAGTATGCGCATAACGCATTTACGAGCGTTGATCAGTGCCACACCGCCTTTACCGCTTCGAAGCTCACTGGAGCGGGCGGTCAAATCGCTTTTCAATATGCTGTAAAGCGCCAGATGCGCATCGGTCAATGTGACGGGTACGGTCTTTATGGTGCGCTTGGGTAGTTGTAAGTCTTTCTTTGTGGTGCGGACGTAGATGTCACCAATCAGGTCGCGTGGCTCATGGCCTGCAGAAATTTTTGATCCGTAACCATGGCCAGGCCATAAAAAATCGAGTTGTGAGGCGATGTCCTGCCGACCCTGAGGCATCGGGGTACCTGACAAGATGTCACGCCTTACAGCGAGGTAACCCATGCGAAGCAGGACTGAGCCTCGCTGGCTGGAGTGACCAGATTTCATGCGATGTGATTCATCCAGGATCAGATGCACCTTGTTCGTCGCCATGAAATTGCTGATGTGTTGATCAACCCGAACGAGTTGCTCATAAGAGATTATGAAGCGGCGTGAACCCGACGCCAGGAGCGATGCAATCTTGTTTTCTCCTCCAGTCAGGGGAACAAAATCAGCGCGTAGGTCCTGAGAGGCAGAAGAGTAGAGGCACTCATCTACCACACCTTCCCAAGCTGGAAAGGCATTATTCGGCGCAACGACAATGAGCGCGTCGATCTTTTCGCGTGAAAGTAGATGTAGTGCAAAGGTGACAGTAGTTTTGCCAGCCCCGGGAACTGAGAAGTTGGCTCCATTTGCCAGTGACAGGAGGTGCCGCAAGTTTGTCAGCTGGTAGTCCTTCAACTGATGGCTATCCATTTGCCAGCCAGCAGCTTCCAAGCGCGTAAGGATATCCGTTTCTGGCATCTGCAAAGCGATCGAGCCTGAAACGCTACTTACGCTCGCAAACTGTTCCATAAAACGTTGAATCCGCTCGGCCGAGCTTTCGTCAACGTCGAATATGAAATTGTGTTTGTGCTGTAGTGACGAAGACTCGCGCAGCACATTCAAAGCCGCCGGCCAAGTAAGTTCAAGTCGGTGAGAGGAAATGCGTGGCGCGGATTCTGCGTCTTGAGCGTACTGCTTCATACGAATCCAGATGTTATCGCTGACGCCAGCTCCTCGCGTGAAAACTCCAGCAGACGAACGTTCTTCGTATGAAAGAACGATGGTTGGGGTCATTTGCTTCTTCCTTGAGCTTGGCGATCAGACAGCTCCGTCAACAGCATTTCGCTGCGGCTGATGCAGCGCTCCAGGCAGCTTCTTAGGTCTTCGTGCGTGGCTGGCCCAGCCGTTTGTATATCTACAGCAGCAAGCTTTTTCTCTGCCTGAATCGCGAAGTCGAGTGCGGCTGCCTCTTTCTTTTTGCCCTGCTCTGCTGCAATCAAGCTCACTTGTTGGATCGTGGCAGTCAGTTTTTTCACAGCCTCAACGCTTTCTCTTTGAGCGTGCAGATAATCCACGAGCGGCTCATAGCTTTTTGCAGCTGGTCCAGACGGTTCAAACGAAATCTTGATTTGGGAAGGCTTTCTTGGCTCAGCCGCCGGCAACTCAATCTCGAGAGCATTGGCCAGGTTCTCTAGAAAGAGTTCAGCATTCTGCTCGATTGCGTTTATAAAAACGTACGCCCGGTCCGTGAGGTCTTTACGTTGCTCAATCAGCAAGAAGTCGAATTGCCGGGTGATATCCCGAACGCCGGAGTCATCTCCTTTGACGTTGTTTTTTAATGCGATTTGTTTGAATGCCTGTTCGGTTTCTCCTAATTGGTCGTAACTCTGAGGCCTGGAAAGCCACTCGTCCAGGTACAGGTCGGCGTTGTCGATCATCTTTGCTGCTCGGACGATGTCGGATCTGTCGCGATTCATCAGGTTTGCGATTTCATCGTCGGGTATCAGTGATTCTCGCAAATCCCGTACGGCTCGACCTAAAGCCGTCCATTCGTAAGGTAGCTTTGTTTCGGGTTGCATTTGCAGCCCGATTTCCAGCTTGAGGATTTCTGTTGGGCTGGCAGACGTCGGGAGAACCGAACATTTTATTTCTTGAAACGTCGCGAATTTCGCAGGATCGCTGGTCCATAGTTCGCGCATAGCGCTGAGGCGCCTGTTGCCATTAACCACGATGCCGTCAGATGAAATAATGAGATCTTCAGTTTGAATTCCGACTCGCCCCAACTCTGAGTGAATCGGGGTTACGGATTCGCCGCTTCCGGTTTGCGCTTGCTGGTAGAGGATCCGATGCTGCCTTGCTTGGACTGATGGGTCTTCCCGTCTTGCAGGTTCGAAAAATCCTACTTCCTGCTCACCGGCAGCGATCAAGCTCAACTGGGTATCGCGAGTACGATAGTTCTCCAGGCGGTAAATCAGAAAGTCTTCAGGCAATGATATGACTGGTAAATCTTCGTTGCCGTTTCTGAATTTGTACTCTTTTCGCACGTTATTGCGAACAAGCGCTTCTGTGATTCGTTGCGCTATCGCCAAGCGCCGCTCTTCCAGAGCTGTGACATGCAACGTGTATTGAGTCGTTTCCATGTGATTTCCTGATACCGCCTTTCAATTGATTGCTTCGTTGAAGCTACTCAGTGCTGCCCGGGTTCAATCAGAATCTATCGAGCACCGGAGCACTGAGGACATCACCAGCGGTGACTTGCGCCAGTTGATGATGAATTAGCGATTCACGGCCTCCTCCGAGAGAGACGGCAATTCGAGGGAAGTCATCCTCTAGAGCGGGATATTCTCTTCTCAGCCAATCCGGAAAGGCGGCGGTTGGCAGCAGGCGAATGGTCCTTCCTTTGACCTCAAGTTGGCCGGAGGTGAGCTCCTGAACCATTGCCAGTTTCGATCCCCCACCAGTGAGAATGACGGCTAAGCCTTCTCTGCTGGCAACACCGACCCAGCTCTCATCGACTGTTTCGAGCGTGTCCACCAGGCATTGTCTTAGTTCATTTCGGAATGTTTGGACTGCTGCCAGCTCAATGAGCTCATTGATTTCGATATCAACGACCTGACCATCCAGTAATCTGACGGTGAGGGTTTCACCGATGAACAGCGCCTCTTTGTAGTCGCGGATATTCAGCGCTAGGTTGCTGCGTATATTTACGTTCCGCGGATTGTCTGAACCCACGCCTGCCTTTCTAAGGATCAGCTCAGTAAGGGCTCGATCAAGATGGTTGCCTGCCAGCGGAATTCCCCTGGCAGCGCCTTTGGCTTCCAAGGCCTGGCGTACTCCGCTGTCAGAGTCCACATGCAACCGATACAGACTCACGTCGCTCGTGCCAGCTCCGACGTCAACGATAAGGGTAAGGCGTCGGGTATTGCTGTCGGTGCTCAATATCGCGTTCGCAACGCCCAAGGGTTCAGTGAGGGCTTCGGTTACGAAGTCGTACTGGCGAGATACCGAGCGAAGCTGTTTCGTAGCCTCCTCGAAGTCTTCTACGCGAAGCCCCTGATGCAGCGAATCCCCGAAGGTGTCGGCCAGAACCTGAGCCTGTCCCAGCAGTGTTCGAAGCGTCCCCTCAACCTCTCGACTTTGTTCAGCGCTGAAACAAGGCATCGCGAAGCGGCGTTTGATGTTTCTGGGAACACCATATTTTGCAGCGTCCGAGTTGGCAGCCCAGGTCATGAACATCAGATATGCCAGTAATAGGTCTCCCATCTTCAGTTGTGTCTGAGTGGGGTTGTAGATTGCAGATACATCCGTCTGCATTGCGCGCTCAGACAAAAATCGTTTCACGTTGTCGATGCGCATTCTTTCGCCGTTACCACCTTCAACTAACGAGCGATCCAGTGCTTTCTTCCCAAACCAGATCAGTCCGCTGTTATCAATGTACAAAGAGGATATGAGCATGGTGTCGCTGACTTCGCGCTGGTCTCCAGGTTTCCCCAGCTCAAGAACATGAATTTCCTCGACGTCATCTTCGTCTATGCCGCTCAAGACAAGGGCTGCCTTGGACATGGCCGTGCCGAAATCGAGGCAAAGACGCTCTTTGAGGGAGGGTTGTGGGAGTTCGAAGATACTGAGGTTGAGGACGATGGAAGGCGGTGAGGAAACAGTAGCAGCAGGCGGAGGAGTTGCCGTAAGTTTTAAAGTAGGAGAAGTTGCCCCTCCAAGAACTGCCAGTGCTAGATTGAGGGCGTCGAGTTCGCCGGTCGTTAAAACTCCAGGTAATTCATACTGCTCAGCATCTATCTGTTTGATGCGCTTTAATAGATTGTTGATGAGAATCTTAGCTTCGATCCGGTCCATCGATGTTCCCCTTCCTGTTGATTAGGCCAATGGCTCGACCCTGGGCTTTACTAGCGTTTTGATGCTTCCACCAAAATCTTTCTGCACGCCGTCACGAACCACGCGCACTTCTCTTACCCCTTGGCTGGTGTCGCTGAGGAGCTCATGCTGCAAAGGATTGAATTCGACAACCATTCCCTTCAATTCAGTCTTTTTTAGCTTTCGCATGCGCGCCAATAGCAACGCCGTTTGCGCGATTTCGGCGTAGCCGGCGGCGGCGCTGATGACATTGGAAGCAGTAACTGGGTCAGAGATTTCCAACATGGGCGCAACAGTGCGCCTCAATGCGTGCATTGAAGGTTCAGTGTTTAAGACTTCAATGAGCAGTTCACCAATCATCTGGTCTTCGGTATTGCCGACCTTGTGAACTGTCCGGCGACTGCTACTGACCGAGCCACCGGTGATCCACCATTGGCGTACATCCGGGTCCAGCTCTAAGGCTTCTCCAAAGTGGTTGGTTAGCTCTTTGAGCATTTGAGCTTTCGACTGGTACATCGTGTGGATCAGATCCAAAAGCGTACTGTCGGTTTTACCTTGGCCGGCGAGGACCAGAGCAGCTTCTCGCAAGCACATGTTCAATGCCGGGCGCATCCTGGATGAGGACAGGTAGTGGATCCAGCGCGCGCGGCCCAGCAATGCTTTTGCACGCGGCAGTAGTTGGTAGGTATCAGCTAGCATGGCGTGAGAAAAGCGCAGCTCGATAATTCTGAGCAGGATGTCTACGCCGTCATCGACGATGTTGAACAGCAGTGACTCTTCGACTTCTCTCAGGTCACCGATAAGAAGGGCACTTATCCATTTGGCTAATGCTTCACCGGGCTGGTCGCCCAGTTCGAAGCTTCTGCTACGCATCACCTCAACCCAGCCGGAACTGATCCTTCGGGCTTTGCGAAGTCTCGACTCCGAGTTTGCAATTTCCATAAGGCTATCGAGTGCGGTGGTGTGTGCCGTTAGAGCTTTTGCTGCTGTTGAATGGCTGTTGAGCACCAGTTCGATGAGCTGCTTGCGTGCCTTTTCAGCAGTCTCCAGGGCAACGGATTCGGCCAGTACATAGTCTGCCCGATCAGAGGTGCGAAGTTGCGCGAGGCTGTGTGCTGCGTAGAACTTGCCATCGCCGTCCAGGGTGGATGACTCAAGGGCAGGAAGTGTGGCTGCATGGATGGTGCTTGCCAGCATCTTGAAGATACTGCTCTCGCGGCCGCGGGCAACAGCTGAAAGTCTGCCGAGTAACGCCAGAACAAGGAGACCGGATTCCGGGCTTTCATCTTCAGTTTTAGCGAGCTGTTCAACTTTCTGCAGAATGAGGTCCAGCCCTCCCTCTTTGATCATGGCCTGTATCTGTTGCCGCGCCATGCTCTGGGTTAAGACGTTGTCCAGTTCGATTAGGGATCGCGCGGTGCCGATCTCATTCAACCGCACATTCGTTTGGCTCTTGGTGTTCTTTTCCTCACGATCCATCGCGACCTCATTGCCATGTCAATAACAAGCTTTCGGGAGTCAGCAGTAGTGCTAGCTTCTAATTGGTGTACCGCATGTTCTGGACCGGGCACGGGTGATGCTCGTCTGAGCATACAAAGGTCAGAGGCAATGCGCCATTACAGAGATCGAATATTGCAGTTTTGTGCGGTAGGGTAGGGAAGGCTGCGTCGCGCAATCACGGAAGACGCTCTGCTCCGTATGAGTCCAACTGCTAATGGTTTCTCAATGACACGAAAAAATACCGGATTGCTGGTTCGCTTCGATGAGTCGCGTCGGGCGGATGTAATCAAATGGAAAATCGGAGAAGGCTTTGAATCATTCTCCGATGCGCTGAGTGTGACTGACTGGGACGTTGGCCAATTCAGCACCGCGCTGCTTTCGTTTTCGGAAGCCACCATTGATTACATATGTCTGGCCAAAAAGGGTAATCAGGTTGTCACCTCGAAAAGTCGTGTGGAGTTTTCATCGGTACTGGATCTTGAGTCGATAAGAATTTCAGAGATCGAAGCTGTTTTACCCACGGTCGTACATCGATATTTCATTAAGGCTTCCCAAGGCATCGGTGGGGCGATACCGCCCAAAACGTGGGGGGCAGCAATCGACGTCGTGAAAGAGCTACGGCCTCACCTTGTACCAGAAATAGAGCGAATCCTTTCCCTGCAACGGTTTTCGGGTATGCGTTTTCATGGCAGCGTCGCCGAGATCCAGATTCAGGAGCGAGAGGCGCTGGGTATATCGTTGGATATCTTCTCGGGTAGCAACAAGCTTCGAAATCGCGTACTCAGCGAGTGGGCCCCGCCTGCCGAGGCGGTGTCTGATCTTGACGAGGAAAACCAGTCGGCAATTTTGTTGGCATTGCCCACGTCTAGTCCGTCGTTCCTCAGTGGAATTTCGACCCGGTATATTCAGGAAGAATCTGCGATCCAGCACGATCTTTTCACATGGCCAGGCGATGCGCCTGTTCATGCCGGAGGTATCTCGGTCTTTGAGCAAGGAGGCCGAAAGCTTTCCGTTATTTACGCTAATCGGAATGCGCTCGAGCATACGCTAGGTGTTGACCTGATTTATTACAACGAGCTGTTTGACCTATTCGTACTCGTTCAATACAAGATCATGAAGGACGAAGGCGGCGTGATGGTCTACCGACCCGATGGGCAACTTTCGGAAGAGTTGGCACGAATGGATACGTTCAGGGATGTGGCCAAAAATACGGCCCCGTTGGCGTCTCATGAAGCCCATAGACTAAGCGACGACGGTTTCATGGTGAAGATGGTGCCCAACACGGGACTGATGCCAGCTTCTGGCGAGCTTATAAAGGGGATGTATCTCTCACGAGAGTACATGAACTTCTTGATCAGCACTGCCGGCCCCAAAGGTCCTCGAGGGGGAAGCCAGATCACCTTCGAGAATGCCCCAAGGTACCTGACCAACACTGAGTTTTCCTCGTTGGTTCATGCGGGGTGGATTGGGACTCAGGGGACTGGTACGTCCATGATCAAGAGCTTAATAGAAAGCTTTTACACAACTGGTCGTGCCCTGCTCATCGCCCACGAAACAAAAAAGTAAGTGAATCGTTCCTGGTTTCGTAGACAGTTATCAGCCTCAGTCTTTTGGCCGGTTGGCGTCGTAGGTCGAGCTTCAGCTAATGGCCGAATCCTGTCCGTCGCCACCGAGGTCTGCAGCCGATCACTGAGTACTATGCAGTGCCTTCCGCTAAAGGTTGTCCGGGTATGTGAACGCCCTGGGGCAACGAGTTTGGCCCAATGATTGCGGACGGCGTTCATTGTGCTGAGGTTTAGCTCGATGCTCGTCACTACCGTTATGGTGAGCCCTGGCGCAGAACCGATAACGTCATCGCCCGGAGGATCCCCAAGAAGCGTTCGAGGCCGGTTTTTTACTGCGGCTGCAGCAGACGCTGATCATGCTGCGTGAGGCTTCTTCTTCCCAATCAACCGGCATTGATACTTGAGGCACTATTGAAGTTTAGGATTTTGCTTTTCCCGCCAAACCCTCCGATCAAGCGATCTTTGATCGCGCTGATCGGAGGGTTCAACTGATTTGCTCAGGGCCACCGCGTTCCACGTTCTCATCCCATGTCTAATTAGCGCCGCGCCTTCAGTTCCCGTCAGCAATTGTCCTCTATCTCTAGTAATCGAAGTGCTGCTCAAATGTCAGAGCTGATCTTCTCGTGCGGCTATGGCTATAGGGGTGGCGACACCGGCGACAACGGCGACAACGCACGTAGAGCGCGGACTGGAGCATGGCGACAAAAGTGGCGACAGTCGCCACTTTCTGAGCGCATTGGCCGTGACGCTTGACCGCCTTTTCGAGTAGGTATAAAAATTGGCGCACGGATCGCTGTCGTTGACAGCACCAGCCCAGGTAGCCAGAACCTTGAAGGCTACGCCACTCGCGTGGTGGTTCTTCCCCAAGTGCGATTAGCGTCCGGCGGCTCGCACGGTCACTCCCCAAGAGTGATGGATGCCTACTCGACCAATCTGCCCACTGCGGCAGACGATGGACCTACGTCGCTGCATTGCAGCAACCTCACCTCTTGGCACACTTCGCTGCGCCAGACCTCGCCCGTCTCTTTCTCCAGGAAAGAGACGGGCGCTCATACCACTGCTGCAAGCCACGACGTACAAGGCGTTGCCGCAACTCTCCGCGTGACAATCGGCCTGACAAATCCGATTCGTCGCCATCCACAACAACACAGGCACCGGTGCCGCAGCCTATGGAAAGGCTGCACCTGACTGACAGTCAGGCATGCCCCAGGTGTCGATGTTGTTGCCTTCTCTCACCCAGGATATCCAGGTGCCGAACTCGTCAGTCGGCACAGCCTCCACCCGCCCGCATCTTCGGATGCGTTTAGGAGGCCAGATTCATGGGTTTATGCCCTTGCTCTCGGTCGTAATGAGCCGTTCGTTCCGCGTCAGTGAACACCTCACAGGCCGCAGGGGCCTTGATCCCTGATAACACTCAACAGCCGTGGCGGGACTACGTGAGGACAACCAGCAATGACGAGGAGACGGCCCATGCAGCAGTTAGATCCGAAGCTTGAGCTACCACAACTACCTCGACCGCTGATTGAGTCGAATCCCGTGGCCCAGCCTTATCCGGTGCAGGCACTGGGTGGGATTCTTGGGCCTGCAGTCGAACGCATGGCTGAGGTCATCGGGGTGCCCCAGGCATTGGCTGCACAATCGGTGCTGGCTGCTTCGGCGCTGGCCACTCAAGGTCATGCGGGCTTACAGCTCGATGGGAGAAATTATCCGCTGTCGCTGTACCTGATCACCGTGGCCGCATCCGGCGATCGCAAAACGGCGGCAGATCGATTTGCATTGCTGCCCGCACGGCAATGGGAGCGTGAGCAGTGGCAGCGCTATCGCGAACAACTCGCCCGGTACCGTGTCGCGCAGCGACAGGCGCAGCGTATCAACCCTGGCGATCCCAACCCCACAAACGGCGTACCGCTTGAAGCGGAGCCCTCAGCACCTAGGCTGATCACCACGGATCCGACTATCGAGGCCCTGATCAAGGGACTCTGCCATGACTTGCCGAGCATGGGCCTGTTCTGTGACGAGGGGGGACAATTCCTCGGTAGCAGCACCATGAGTCGGGATAACCGTTTGAAAGCGGTTACGACCTTGTCGTCACTCTGGGACGGCAGTCCGATAGATCGCGCGCGGTCCATGGTGGGTGAAAGCTTGCGAGCTTACGATCGACGCTTAAGCCTGCACCTGATGCTGCAACCGTATCTAGCCATGCAGTTACTCAGTGACCCGTTGCTGCAGGGGCAAGGCATTCTCGGTCGCTGCCTCATGACCTGGCCCACCAGCCTGGCCGGACAACGCAGTTACCAGGCTGTCGACTTGTCAAAAGACCCCGCTCTAAAGCGATATCACCACCGTCTTTCGGCCCTGTTTCATCAGCCTTGGTCGCTTTCCGCTGACGGTGCCTTGCGGCTGTCACCGCTGAGCCTCAGTCCATTGGCTCGTCGTCGCTGGATTGATCTGCATGATGCCATCGAGGCCCAGTTGGGTGAGTTTGGCGAGTTGGCAAGCGTACGGCCTAGCGGATCGAAGGCCGCCGACAACCTGCTGCGCGTCGCCGGCAATCTGGCAGTAGTGGAGGAGAGCAGCGTCGTGGAGGTCGATCATATCCAACGGGCCTCGGCCTTAGTCGGCTACTACCTCACCGAGATCCAGCGCCTGACCGAGCAGGAACCGATGTGCAGGGTAAAAGAGGAGGCAGACAGGCTGCTGCGCTGGCTGCAGGTCAAAGATTGGAAGCGCTTTAGTATTCGAGACCTGAACCGCAACGGCCCCCGCTTTGCCCGTAAAAGCAGTCGCCATGCCACCAAGCTGTTAGTCGAGTTGCTTGATCATCAGTGGCTGATCACCGACGGCCACACCTTCGAGGTGCGCCATGTTTAATCTTGATGAAGCACTGCGCAACCACTTAGCTCAACGTCACAATGAGCCGAAAGTGCGGTTTGTCGCCGCGAGTGTCGCCACTTTGTCGCCACGCTCAAAACCAGGTAGGACAAGGGTTGTCGCCGCTGTCGCCGATGTCGCCACCGATCGTAAAACTATCACCTCGACGACAGCCATTATCCAGTGGTTAGAAAAGGAGGGGGCGCATCTCTACGTCGTCGACAACACGCTGTGTTTTCGCCCTACTGATTGGGCCCAGTTCGCCATCGTAGGCGCACACTGGCGAGCGCTTCAACATGAGCTCGCTGCAGTCGATCAGGAACAGAAAAATGGCTCGCGTCGGTAAGCGAGCGGGGCGCAATTTCGGCTTCGGTCGCCAGCTCAGCTATGCCGGACCGCAAGCCTTGAAAGATCTATTTGGCGACGGCCATTTTGCTACCGTCAAAGCCCATAGCGATCGCTGGCAAGCATTCGTGCATTGGTGTCGATTCGAGGAAGGGCCGAGGCTAAATGACGCGCGACAGATCGACCGCGAGATCCTCATGCGGTACGCCGCCTATATGCGGGAGCAAGTGGACCAGGGCAACGTTGGCATCGCCACCGCGCAGAACCGACTGTCCAGTGTGAACCGAACGATGGCTGCGCTGCGCGGTGATCAGTACGTCAAAATCCCCAGTCCGAGCAAGGCGCTGGGTTTGCAGCGCTCAAGCGTGCGCGGGGAGTTCCCGCAAGGCCAAGATCGTGCTCAGATTGAGTTGATCGCACGCGCACTGTCAGAGCGGGGTCAGCAACGAGTGGCCGCAATTGTGCACCTGGCCCGGGAGACTGGTATGCGTCTGCGTGAAGCGATCTTGGCGGACCTGCCCCGACTGCAACGTGAGGCCGAGCAACTGGGCAAGATCAACATCCAGGACGGCACCAAAGGCGGTCGATCAGGCGCGTCAGCGCCGCGTTGGATCGCGGTCACTGATCAAATCCGTGGCGCCTTGGATAGGGCCTGGGAGGCTTCACCCAGTCGCAGTCGGAACCTGTTGACCCCCAATGAGAGCTACAAAGAGTTTATGCAGTCAGTTGTGCGACCGGCACGGGACATCTTGCACGAGCATGGATTGAAAGGCTTTCATGAGCTGCGGGCGGCTTACGCCTGTGAGCGCTATGAGCAACTGACTGGCTTGAATACACCCCTCAATGGCGGTCGTGTTCATCGAGACGATCGAGAGCTTGATCAGCATGCACGACAGCAGATCAGCCACGAGCTGGGACATAACCGCATCGATGTAGTGAGTGCCTACATCGGAGGTCGGCGATGACGTCCGAGTTCGACATAGCGTTGTTTCTGAGCCCTGTGCTCAAAGGTGCGCATGCCACGCGGCAGCGGCACATCAGGCAAGCAGAAAGGATGCACGAGGTGATTCGTGAACGCTGGGGTTGCGCGACGCCCTGGTCCTGGAGAGAAAAGCACGTGAGATGGTTTCTGGAGCACTATTTGCGGCGCTCAGCTCCAGCTACCATCTACTACTACGAGTTAACAGCAGGGTTGATTCGTCGTAGAAAGGCAAAAGTCGTGGTTGCCTGATAGATCTTTAAGCGTGAGCCCCTGAGTATGGGAATGCGGAGCCTTCCCATACTCAGAGGCTTGGCTGAAAAAGCGCAGGCATACCAGAGATCTGGCAACTGTCGTCACTCTTCTCGCCCTACTACACGACACGGATCGTAGCCGGTGGCGCACCCCTTTTGGATATTCAGCGAATCGGTACGACGTTGCGATCTCTAGTTTGATTGATGGCCGATGCCGACAGGCTGCCGGTGGCCGCCTTCTGGATATGTTCACTCCACCAAGCCATCATCGGACGCCGGCGTTCGATGTAATCCGTCCGGTTGTAGGCGCTACGAACTTCGTCCTTGTCGACATGCGCCAGTGCGACCTCGATCAGCTCCGGATCCCAGCCATGCTCATTCAGGATGGTGCTCGCCATCGAGCGCAAGCCGTGGCTGACTAGACGGTCCTGAAAGCCCATGCGCTTCAACGCCATGTTGGCGGTCTGGCTATTGGCATGGGTGCGGGGATTTCTATCTGAGGGGAACACGTACTCTCTGTTACTACTGAGTTGCTTGAGCGTCTCCAGTAACGAAAGTGCCTGATCGGTAAGAGGGATTGTGTGCGGCCGACGCTTTTTCATACGCTCTGGCGGAATGGTCCAAATGCGCTTGTCGAAGTCGATATCTGCCCATCGTGTGGTGGCTGCTTCGGCAGGGCGGGTCATCGTGTGCAGTTGCCATTCGATCAGGCAGCGGGTCGTGCGCTTGATGCTGGCATTCGCGATTTCCATCATGAGCTCGGGAAGCTCCTCAGGTGGTAGCGCAGCCATGTTCTCTTTCTTGGGTTTCTTGAATACCGCCCGAATTCCATTGAGGGGGTTCGCAAGTATCAGCCCGGAGTTGACCCCGTAGGTCATGATCTCGTTGAGTCGTTGGCTCAATCGTTTCACGGTTTCGAGGCTCCCTTTGGCCTCGATTGGACGAAGGATCTTGATAACCATCGGAGCAGTGATTTGAGAGAGTGGCGTTGTTTTCATGCTTGGGAAAACATGAAGCGTCAGCGATCTCCAAATGTCTTCGGCGTAGGCTTTGGTTACGGAGTCTTTCTTCAGCTCGAACCAGGCCGTGGCCACCTTCTCGAAAGTGTGTTCACTCTCAGCAAGTTTGGCTCGCCTTACCTCATCACGCTGGGTTTTGGGATCAATGCCCAAAGCGAGCAACTCACGCGCCTCTGCGGCTTTCTTTCGAGCGTTGGCTAGCGATAGGTCGGGGTATGGACCAAGCGCCATGTTGATACGGCTTCTGATCAACGGCTCGCGGTAATTGAAATTCCACATCATCGAGCCGCTGGGCGTACTCGAAGTTGCAAGCCATCGCCGTCGCTGAGGACGAAGTCTTTACCAGTTGCCTTGACTGCCTTCAGCTGGCGATCGGAAAGGCGGGTTGCGTTAGTAGGCATGGGGGCTACCTCCAGCACCGTTTTGGTATCCTGAAAATAGCATTTGGCAGTCCGGGATACCACCTGGGATACCAAGGCGCCTGGAACTCAGAAACCCTGCAAAGCTCCCAAAAGCGCTGAAACCCCTGTATTTACTGGATTTTAGACACAAAAAAAGACGTCCGTGGACGTCTTTAGATGTTGAAGTGGTGGAGCCGGGGGGATTTGAACCCCCGTCCGCCAGTACTCCGCTGTCGGTACTACATGCGTAGCCGTGTCTATTAAGTTAACCCTCAGCGACCCGACGGGCAGGGTGCTTTGGGCGAGTTGTGTAAGTTTTAGCCGCTTCGTCCACAACGTACTGCACGGCGATTCTGTTCTATATGACAATCATTTTGGGTTTACAGACATCCCCTGATGATTGCTGGACCCGAAGGTACCAGGAGTGCATGTCAGCTGCAATTAAGCAGCGAGAGCAGCACCGTATTGGTCGTCATTGGCAACTATAAGAAGTTGCAACAGTGGATTTACGACTTCTGTTACCAAGTCGGCATGCACCTAGAGTTTCGCAACCGGCGTCGAATCCTAAACGGCCCCGAGCCTGGTGCTCTGTGTATCTTGTGAGCAACAAGCCTGCGCAGTGTACGCCAAACGGCTCACAAGGCCAACCCGAAGGTTGGCCTGAGCTTCGATCAGTTGTTGGTTCCGCTGGTTTTGCGGATTTCCAGAATGGTTTGCTGGGTTTCCGCCACGCATTCGTCGATCTTGCCCTGGGCCTTGAGTGCCTGGGCCTTTTGCACACTGGCTTCTACCCGTTGATTCAGGTCGGGTGAGGCCATTGCCTGGGCCTTGGCGTTGTTGATGGTTTGCAGATTGGCATCGCACAAATCGGCGGGCTTGTCGGCGGCGAACGAAGCAGACGCCATCATCGAGGCAGTAACGAACAGACCTAACAGTACAGAACGTTTCATATGAATCTCCTTGAACTGAGGGATCCAGACTTCGCTGGCCGTCAGGACGGGCAACCGAATGGAGGACAAGCCCCGATTGTTCGGGGCCTGTTCTGTGGACTGCGGTCGCTCGCAAGGGTTCTATTTTTCTTCAGAGGGCGGTTGCGGGGGCTTTGGCCCGGGTCACCCGGTCCACCAGATATACCAGGCCGTGGTAGTCGATTCCGCCGTGTTGCGTCAGACCGATCTCGCAGGTGCGGCTGGTGGAAATCCCTTCGCTGCATTGTTGCACCGCATCCTTGAGCGTTCGCAGTGAGTGGCTGTTGAGCTCCGGCGTGGTGAAACCCTTGTCGCCGGCGAAACCACAGCAGTGAATGCCTTCCGGGATCACAACGTTCTTGCTGCATTTGCGCGCCAGGTCGATCAGCGCCTGGCTTTCCCCAAGGTGCTGAGTGCTGCAGGTCACGTGAACGGCAATCGGTGCTTCCTGCGGCGTGAAATCCAGACGATCCATCAGGTGCGTACGGATGAATCGCACAGGGTCATACAGATCCAGGCGAACATTTCCCACATCCTGCAACAGCCGCAACGTGCAGGGGCTGGTATCGCAATAGATCGGATCGAGCCCGCCACGACTGGCCTGGAGCAATGCGCCGATCAGCTCCTGACGCTTGTGTTCGGCCTGTTCGGCATAGCCCTTGGACGCGAAGGGCTGACCGCAGCAGAGGTTGTCCAGATTGTCCGGGAACACCACCTGATAACCGGCCTTTTCCAGCAGACCGCGGGTTTTGTCGTACAGCGACATCTGCTCCTTGTCGCCCGCCGCCGGCCCCATCACCCGCGATACACAGGCCGCCAGATACACGACGCGCGGGCGTTCGTCCGACACAGCCAGACTGAAGCGAATGGCTTTTTCCGGCTGCGGCATCGCGTGGGTCCACAGCGGCACCTGACCTTTGGACAGCCTCGTCAGGGTGGCCGACAGCTTCGCCAGACGCGGTGCACCCAACAGCATCCGCGCACCGTTGGCCACATGCAGGGTGAAACGCGCACCTTGCAGGGTGGTGGCGAAATTTCCTTCGATCAAGTTGGCGGTTTTCGTATGGGTGGCGTGACGGCCGCGAAGCTTTTTCACCAGCTCGCCGGTGTTGATGCCTACAGGGCAGCGTTGCGCACATAAGCCGGTCGCGGCGCAGGTATCGATGCCTTGGTAGTCGTAGGCTTTTTCCAGTTCGGTGGTGTCGATTCCGGCGCGCTTTCGCGCCTGAATATCGCGCCAGATCACGATGCGCTGGCGCGGGCTCAGGGTCAGGCCTTTCGAGGGGCAGACCGGCTCGCAGAAACCGCACTCGATGCATTTATCCACAATTTCGTCCGCCGCCGGCAGCGGTTTCAGGTGCTTGAGGTGGATCTGCGGGTCTTCGCTCAGCACCACGTCCGGATTGAGAATGCCGTTGGGGTCGAGCAGGCGTTTGAGCTGCCACATCAATTGATAGGCGTCGGTGCCCCATTCGAGTTCGACGAAGGGCGCCATGTTGCGTCCGGTGCCGTGTTCCGCCTTCAGCGAACCGCCGAACTCCACGGCCACCAGTTGCGCCACGTCGTCCATGAACGCCTGATAGCGTGCGACTTCTTCCGCGCTGTTGAAGCCTTGGGTGAAGACGAAGTGCAGATTGCCTTCCAGCGCGTGTCCGAAAAGGATCGCTTCGTCGTAGTGATGTTTGTCGAACAGCTCGATCAGACGGTTCACGCCGATGGCCAGTTGCTCCACCGGGAAGGTGACGTCTTCGATGATCACCGTGGTGCCGGTCTTGCGCACGGCGCCGACGGCGGGGAAGGTGTCTTTGCGGATCGCCCAGAGGCGGGCGTTTTCGACCGGGTCTTCGGTGAAGTCGACCTGCTTTTCCACCGGGAAGGTGCTGAGCGACGCCATGATTTGCGCCAGTTGCTCCTGCAGCAAAGTGGAAGAGGCGGCGCGGGATTCGATCAACAACGCGCAGGCATTGTTCGACAGCTGCTGTACGAAAGCCGGCATGCCGGGTTTGTCCTGCACCGAGCGCAGGCTGCGGCGGTCTAGCAGTTCCACGGCGGAGACCGGTTGGCTTTTCAGCACGGTGACGGCGTTGCAGCAGGTTTCCACATCCGGGAAAACGATCAGCGCCGAGGCTTTGTTCGGGTGGTCGATCACCGTGTCGTAGGTCACCGCGCTGATGAAGCCGAGGGTGCCTTCGGAACCGACCAGCAAGTGGCTCAAGATATCCACAGGCTCATCGAAATCCACCAAGGCGTTGAGCGACAGGCCGGTGGTATTTTTCAGACGATATTTGTGGCGGATTCGCGCGGCGAGTTCGGCATTGGCGCGGGTCTCGCGGCCCAAAGTCGCCAGACGTTCCAGCAATTGACCGTGGCTGACTCGAAACGCCTCGACGCTGGAAGCATCTTCGGTATCCAGACGTGTGCCGTCGGCCAGCACCAGACGAATTCCCGCCAGTGTGTGATAGGTGTTTTGCGCAGTGCCGCAGCACATGCCGCTGGCGTTGTTGGCGACGATGCCGCCGATCTTGCAGGCGTTGATCGAGGCCGGATCCGGGCCGATCTTGCGTCCGAATGGCGCCAGCCATGCGTTGGCCTGGGCGCCGATCACGCCCGGTTGCAGGCGGATTTGCGTGCCTTGCCCGCGGATCTCCCGCGCGTTCCAGTTATCCCCAAGCACGATCAGCACCGAATCACTGATCGCCTGGCCGGACAGGCTGGTGCCAGCGGCGCGGAAGGTCACCGGGACCTGATCGCGCTGTGCCAGCTTCAATAGAGCCACCACTTCATCTTCGGACTCGACGCGGATCACCAGTTGCGGAATCAACCGGTAGAAGCTGGCATCGGTGCCGAAGGCTAGGGTCGACAGCGGATCGTCGAAGCGGCGCTCGGAAGGAATCAGCTGCTGCGCATCGCGCAGGAAAGTCGCCGGTAAGGTCATTGGTCCTCCAGGATCAACACCACCAGGTCTTTCGGGCCGTGGGCGCCGTAAGCCAGGACTTGTTCGATGTCGGCGGTCTTCGACGGGCCGGACACCAGCAATGCATTGGTCGGCATACCTTGCGCCCACTCGAATTCCTGCTGCACCTGATAGAAGTTGTCGCGGATCTGGCTGGCCTTGAGCAGGGCGAAATGCACCGGCGGTACCAGGCTCATCAGCCGTGGTTCTTCGCGGGTCGGCCAGAGAATCAGGCTGCCGGTCGCGGCAATCGCGCCGAGGGTGCCGGTCAGGCTGGCCGGGGTGTCGTTGAACAACTCGGCTTTCCACTCTTCCATCGGCCGGTCGTAGGACTTCAGCGCCGGCAGGTCAGGATTGTTCGCCCAGTGTTGTGTGATGCGCTGCCCGTGAGGTGTAGTCGGTGCGATCAGCAAGCTCGGCAACTGGCGGTCACGCAGCAATTGCGCCAGCAGCGCCGGCCACGCATCAGCGGAAGTCAGGTGGATTTCGGTGTGCACCGCTTCCATCAGTTTGCGCAGTTGCGGGATCCGTTGTTCGGTACTGTAGGTGTAAGGCTGGGTCACCAGATCGACATCGAAGTTGTCGGCAATCGGTGTGGTGCCTGTCAGACTTTTCCGTAACTTGCCGAGGATGTTTTGCTTGGCGCTCATCAACGGTCTCCTTGTTTGGCCAGGTGTTCGCGAGCCATGTCATGCAGTGAGCGGGCGGCGGGTTTCGGCGCGCTGTGATTCTGCGTCCACGGGCCGACATTGTTAGGCGCCAATGCGCGCAGGCGCGTGGCGAAAAACGCAAACAGTCGATACAGGGTCGGCGAGCTGTTGAGCTTCGCCCAGGCATTCCAGATGAAGCGTTCCTTGCGCGAATATTTGCTGCCCTGGCCGCGCATCACCTGATGCGGTGTGTCCGGCGCTTTGACGTTCTCTTCGCGTAGGCGGCGCAGCAGTGCGGGGATAGGAATTTTTACCGGGCACACTTCACCGCAGGCGCCGCATAACGAGGACGCACTCGGGTGATCCGGGACTTTCGCCAGACCGACCATGTGCGGGGTGATGATTTTGCCGATCGGGCCGGGGTAAACCTCGCCGTAGGTATGGCCGCCGACGCGGGTATAGACCGGGCAATGATTCATGCAGGCGCCGCATCGGATGCAGTTCAGCGTCTGGCGCAATTCACTGTCGGCGAAGGCCTGGCTGCGACCGTTGTCGAGCAACACCAGATGCACTTCCTGTGGGCCGTCGAGTTCGTGTTCCTTGCGCGGGCCGGAGATCATGTTGACGTAGGTGGTGATCGGAATGCCCAGCGCCGAGCGGGTCAGCAATGACAGCAGCGGCACCACGTCGCGCAGGTTTTCCACGACTTTTTCGATGCCGGTGACGGCGATGTGCACCGGCGGCACGGTGGTGGTCATGCGCCCGTTGCCTTCGTTTTCCACCAGCAGCAGGGTGCCGGTTTCGGCCACGGCGAAGTTGACACCGGAGACGCCGATGTCCGCTTCGAAGAATTTCTGCCGCAGGACCCTGCGACCGATCTGAATGAGTTGGTCAACGTCCTTGGTGTATTCCACGCCAAGTTTGTCGTGGAACAAGGACGCGACCTGACCGGCATTCTTGTGGATTGCCGGCATGATTATGTGTGAAGGCTTCTCGTGGTCGAGCTGGACGATGTACTCCCCCATGTCGGACTCCAGACATTCAATGTCCCGAGCCTCGAGGAAATGGTTCATCTCCATCTCTTCGCTGACCATCGATTTGCCCTTGATCACTTGCCGCGCCTCGTGAGCGCGGATGATCGAAAGGACGATGCCATTGGCCTCGTCCACCGTTTCCGCCCAGTGCACTGTCACACCGTTGCGGGTCAGGTTCTGTTCCAGTTGCTCGAGCAGGTCGGGCAACTTGGAGAGCGCGCGGGCACGGATTGCATTGCCCAGTTCACGCAGGTGTTCTCTTTCGTGGGCATCGCTGAAAGCCGCTGCCCGCTTGGTCATCAATGAATCCATCGCGGTGCGGAAGTTGTTCCGCAATTGCGAATCGCCCAGGGCGTTGTGTGCCCGGATGCGGAAATCTTCTTCTACGGCAACCGTAGGAATAATCGTGGAAGTGCTCATCGCGCACCTCCGGTTCGTTGCCAGAGGAAGCTCGCCAGGTGTTGCCCGCGCAGCGCTTCCTTCTGTTTTTCCAGCGAGCCGTTGATGTTCATCAAGCAGCCGCAGTCGGCACTGAGTACCTGATGCGCGCCGGATTCCTTCAACGCCCGGGTCTTGTCAGCCACCATCGCGCCGGAAATGTCTGGCATACGGACGCTGAATGTCCCACCGAAGCCACAGCATTCGCTTTCGTGATCGTGGTTGACCCGTTCCACGTTGCTCAACTGCGCCAACAACTCGCGGCCATGCAGGTGGGTGTTCATTTCCCGTCGCGCCGAACACGAGGTGTGCAGCGCCACTTTTACCGGCTCGCCGCTGTCCTTGAGCTGCACCTTGCAGACGAACAGCAGAAACTCGGCCAATTCATAGGTGCGGGCCGCGAGGGCCTGAACCTGTTTCAGCGTTTCCGGCTCGTCCTTGAACAAGTCGGCGTAATGCTCGCGGATCATTCCGGCGCAGGAACCCGACGGCACCACCACCGGATAATCCCCGGCAAACAGCGCCAGTTGCGAGCGCGCCACCGTCCGTGCCTGCTCGGTGTAACCCGAGGTGTAGGCCGGTTGTCCGCAGCAGCTCTGCCCTTGCGGGTAGTCGACCCGGATGCCTTCGCGTTCCAGCAAGTGGATCGCGTCCATCCCGGCTTCCGGGTAGAACAGGTCGACCACGCACGTGCCGAACAGGTAGACCCGCGACGGTTTCTCGCCGGGGTATTGCCGGGGTTCGGGCAGTGGCGGTGCGACGCGAGTGGCGTTGGGCACAGCGTTGTAAAAAAGCTCGCTCATCAGGCGTGTCTCCGGGTGGGCCCGGTTATCCGTCTGTTGAGGCTGCCGAATATAGAGCGCGTTGCTTTCAGCAGCCTTACAGACCGGGTTGTGAATTGCTGACGCCGGAATCACGAACCGGCGTCGGTTATTTCCATGTCGCTTGTAGTCTTAATGCACCAACATGCCGGTGAACCAGTAGGCCTGAGCCAAAGTGATCAGGCCGACGATCGTGGCAAAGAATAGGCTGTGCTTGAGGGTGAAGCGGAACAGATCGGATTCCTTGCCCACCAGACCGGTCGCGGCGCAGGCCACGGCGATCGATTGTGGCGAGATCATCTTGCCGGTCACGCCGCCGCTGGTATTGGCCGCCACCAGCAAGGTGTCGTTGACCCCGATCTGGTGCGCGGTGGTCGCTTGCAGCGAACTGAACAGGGCGTTGGACGAAGTATCGGAGCCGGTCAGGAACACGCCGAGCCAGCCGAGAAACGGCGAGAAGAACGGGAACGCTGCGCCAGTACCGGCCAGCACCAGAGCCATGGTCGAGGACATGCCGGAATAGTTGGTGACGAAGGCAAACGCCAGCACCATGCCGATCGACAGGATCGGCCAGCGCAGTTCGTAGAAGGTCTCTTTCAAAGTGGTCAGACCAGTTTTGAAATTGATCTTCAGCACCAGCATCGAGATCAGCGCGGAGAAGAAAATCGCCGTGCCGGTCGCGGAAATCGGGTCGAGTTTGAACACGGCCGGAATCGCGGTCGGAGCAGCAACAATCGGTGCGGTTTTGATCACCAGTTGATCGAGGTGCGGAATCGCGAAGTTGAACACCCAGGCGTACATCGAACCGCCGGCGGCGAACATGGCCTTGAAGGGCTTGAGGGTCCAGATGGTCACCAGCACGGTGAGGATCAGGAACGGCGACCACGCCTTGAAAATTTCCCCGAGGCTGTAAGGCGAAGCGACGGTGGTGCGCTTCTGGCCGAAACCACCGACGCTGGCAGTTACCACCGAAGCGGAAACAGCGCCGGCAATGTGCTGGCCGGCGGCACGTTTCGGCTGCCAGATTTTCAGGAACAGAGTCAGCGAAATCAGGCTGGCCAAGGCCGACGTGATGTCCGGCAGTTCCGGACCGATGAAGTTCGAGGTGAAGTATTGGGTGACGGCAAAGCTCAAGCCTGCGACCAGCGCCGCTGGCCAGGTTTCACGGACGCCACGCAGGCCGTCCATCATGAACACCAGCCAGAACGGCACGAACAGCGACAGCAGCGGCAGCTGGCGGCCGGTCATGGCGCCGATCTTGAACGCGTCGATGCCGGTGACTTGCCCGGCCACGATGATCGGAATCCCCAATGCGCCAAACGCAACCGGTGCGGTGTTGGCAATCAGGCACAGGCCGGCGGCGTACAGCGGGTTGAAGCCCAGGCCTACCAGCAGCGCAGCGGTAATCGCCACTGGCGCGCCGAAACCGGCGGCACCTTCCAGGAATGCACCGAAGCAGAAACCGATCAGCAGCACCTGCAGGCGCTGGTCGTCAGTGATCGACAGCACCGAGCTGCGGATGACCTCGAACTGACCACTCTTGACCGTCAGTTTGTACAGGAACACCGCCGCCACAATGATCCAGGCAATCGGCCACAGACCATAGGCGAAACCATATCCGGCGGCGGCGAACGCCATGTCGACCGGCATCTGGAACGCGAAGATCGCTACGGCGATGGCCAGGGCGAGCGTGATGCTGCCGGCCACATGACCTTTGAGGCGGAACACCGCCAGGGCGAGGAAGAAGAAAACGATGGGGATGACGGCCGCGAGTGCGGACACGCCGAGACTGCCGAGCGGGCTGTAGAGCTGTTGCCAGGTTTGCATATGGGGTGGCCCCTAATTGTTGTTGGTCAGGCACTGTCAGCGTTCTTGGTTAATTGGTAAGACCAATTTACAATCGCTGTTGGCTAGGGTAAAAGCCTTGATATCGGTGTGTCAATTTGCCGCCCTAAAACTTTTGTCGAATCACCGGTGCAGAGTTCGATCTGATCCGGTCGCCCAAGTGTCATCTGGCAGGTGTCGGCAACGCGCCGATAGGCCAGAATAGAGAGCCCGGCGAGCGGTCGGGATGGTGGAGAGTTGAGTGATGGGGTTTGATCAGATACGTCAGCGCCGTTTGTCTGACGACATTGTCGAGCGACTGGAGGGGATGATTCTCGAAGGCACGCTGAAGTCCGGCGAACGTCTGCCGGCCGAGCGGGCACTGGCGGAGCAGTTCGGCGTTTCCCGGCCCTCGTTGCGTGAGGCGATTCAGAAGCTTGCGGCCAAGGGCTTGCTGGTCAGCAAGCAGGGCGGCGGCAACTATGTCGTGGAAAGCCTCGGCTCGACGTTCAGTGATCCGCTGCTGCAATTGCTGGAAAGCAATCCCGAGGCGCAGCGCGATTTGCTGGAATTTCGTCACACGCTGGAGGCATCGTGTGCCTATTACGCAGCATTGCGCGCCACGGATGTGGATCGCGAACGACTGACGGCTGCGTTTGAAGAGTTACAGGACTGCTATTCGCGTCATGATGAAGTGAGCCGGGCGGAAGAGGGCGCGGCGGATGCGAAATTCCATCTGGCGATTGCCGAAGCCAGTCATAACGCGGTGTTGCTGCACACCATTCGCGGGCTGTTCGACCTGCTCAAGCGCAATGTGGTGACCAACATCGGCGGCATGTACAAGCAGCGCACGGAAACCCGCGACATGCTGATCACGCAGCATCGGGAATTGTATTTGGCGATTATCGAGGGGCGCGCGGAACAGGCGCGTGAGGTGTCCAGCCGACACATACTGTATGTGCAGGAAGTGCTGGAAGAGGTGCGGCAGGAAGTGCAACGCATGGCTCGCGCCGAGCGGCGCAAAGGGATGTAGGCATGACCGTTCCCGTGCCGGGCGCGGGAACGGTCATTCGGGCAGAAGAATCAGTCTTCCTTGCCCTTGTTGCGCACCGCACGCTGCAACTCGCGACCGGCGTCGCGTTCGCGTTCGGTATCACGCTTGTCGTATTCCTTCTTGCCCTTGCCCAGCGCGATCTCGCACTTGACCATGTGCTTGCTCCAGTACCAGGACAGGCACACGCAGGCGTAACCCTTTTGCTGCACGGCGGCGGCGAGCTTGTCCAGCTCGCGGCGGTTGAGCAGCAGCTTGCGGGTACGCACCGGGTCGGCAATGACGTGGGTGCTGGCGGTCATCAGAGGCGTGATGTGGCTGCCGAGCAACCAGGCTTCGCCATCCTTGAGCAACACGTAACTGTCGACCAGTTGCAGTTTGCTTGCCCGCAGACTTTTTACTTCCCAGCCGGCCAGGACCAGACCAGCCTCGAACTTGTGCTCGATGAAGTAATCGTGTCGCGCCTTTTTGTTTTGCGCGATGGTCCCTGTTGGGTGTTTCTTCTGTTTAGCCATAGGGGCGGCATTATATGGAGATAAACGGCTGTCGGCTACGGTGATGCTGCGTGCTTGAGCAGGTTGAGTGAATCCCGGACAATGCGGCCTCTTTTTCTAACGCTTGGGCGTGATAAACGATGTCGACAGACAAGGTTTCTGTCCACGGCAGTTGGGCTAGCCGCTGGGTTTTCATATTCGCCGCGACCGGTTCGGCCGTGGGATTGGGCAGCATCTGGAAATTCCCCTACATGGTCGGGGTCTACGGTGGCGGCGCCTTCGTGCTGATGTTTCTGGCGTGTATCGCGCTGATCGGCATCCCGGTGATGCTCGCCGAAACCCTGATCGGCCGGCGTGCCCGTCAGAGTCCGGCGAATGCCCTGAAGGTGCTGGCGCTGGAAGCCGGGCACTCTGGCAAATGGTCATGGGGCGCGTTCGCCGGGATGATCACGGCGTTGCTGATCCTGTCTTTCTATAGTGTGGTCGGCGGCTGGTCGCTGGATTACATCATTGATATGGGGCGCGGGGACTTCCAGGGCGCGACGGCCGATCAGGTCGGGGCGTACTTCGGTAATGTCATCGCCGATCCTTGGCGCATCACGCTGTGGCACACGGTTTTCATGCTGTTGTCGGCGGTGGTGATCGCCAAAGGCGTGGTTGCCGGGCTCGAGCGCAGCTTGCGGATCATGATGCCGCTGCTGTTCGTGATGGTCCTTGTCCTGCTGGGTTACAGCATGACCACCGGGCATTTCATGGAAGGCGTGCACTTCATGTTCGACTTCCACCCGGAAAAAGTCCTCGACGGCTTGCTGCCGGCCATGGGCCACGCGTTCTTCTCGCTGAGCGTGGGCGTGGGGTCGATCATGATCTACGGCGCCTACATGACCAAGGAAGCCTCGCTGTCCGGCACGGTCGTGGGAGTGGCGCTGCTTGATACCTTCGTTTCGCTGGTGGCCGGTCTGGCCTTGTTTCCGATTGTGTTCGCCGGCGGTTTGAACCCGAGCGAAGGCCCGGGGCTGATGTTCGTCAGTCTGCCATTTGCTTTCGGTAACGTGCTTTTCGGCCAGTTGATGGGCGTGGTGTTCTTCGTTCTGGTGGCCATTGCCGCCTGGAGCTCGGCGATTTCCCTGCTGGAGCCGATGGTCGCCTATCTGGTCGAGCGGACTAAAATCAGTCGTGCCTGGGTGACATTCTGGTTGGCGTTCACCTGCTGGTTCGTCGGCCTGGGCACGGTGTTTTCCTTCAATATCTGGAAGGAAGCCAAATTTTTCGTGAACGATGGCGGGGTGTTCCATCTCTACCAATGGGGTGCGGCCGGTGGCCTGGACTTCTTTGGCGTGATCGACTTCTTCACCTCGCGGATCATGTTGCCACTCGGCGGACTGTGCTTCGTGCTGTTTGCCGGTTGGGTGATGGGGCGTGAAGCGGTGCGTGACGAATTGTCGATTCGCAGCCCGGCGCTGTTCGCCCTGTCTCTGTTCTTGATGCGCTATGTGGCGCCCATCGGCATTCTTGTAGTGTTTGCCGCCCAGCTCTGGAAGTGACGCTTACATGACGACACATATTCAACGATCGGCGCTGCTGCCTTACCCGGCGCAATTTCTCTACGACCTGGTCAATGACGTGGCGCGCTACCCCGAGTTTTTGCCGTGGTGTTCGTCTGCTGAAGTCCTGGAAAGCTCGCCTGAGCATATGCGCGCCAGTGTCGGCGTGGCCAAGGGTGGCCTCAGTCAGCACTTCGTGACGCGCAACACGCTGGTGCCGGGGCAGTCGATCGAGATGAACCTGGAGGAGGGGCCGTTCAATCAGCTGCACGGCGTCTGGGTGTTCAAGGCGCTGAACGAGAAGGCCTGCAAGATCAGTCTGGATCTGTCCTTCGACTATGCCGGGCCGCTGGTCCGCGCGACGCTCGGTCCTTTGTTCAATCAGGCGGCCAATACATTAGTGGATGCGTTCTGCCAGCGTGCCAAGCAAATGCATGGTTGAGCCGGTGATCGAAATCGAAGTGGTGTATGCCGCCGTTGATCGTCAGGTGTTGCGTGTAATCAGCGTCGCCGAGGGTACGACGGTGCGTGCGGCGCTGATGGCGTCCGGGATTGATGCTGAATTTCCGGAGCTGGATCTGAAGAGCTGTCCTTTGGGGATCTTCGGCAAAGTGATTGCTGATCCGGATGCTCGACGGGTTCAGGAGGGCGATCGCATCGAGATCTATCGGCCACTGTTGGCTGATCCGAAAGAAGTGCGCCGTCTGCGTGCCGCCAAAGCTGCCGAGGCCAAGGCGCGAAATCAGTAAGCTGGCCAAACGGCAGGCAATAAAAAACCCGGTATTTCCGGGTTTTTTATTGCGTCGCAAATTATTGCGGCGAGGTGTCCAGCGGTTCTGGCGTCGGAACCGGAACGGTTTCCACACCATCGACGTCCTTCTGGATCTGATCCAGCAAGGAGCCTGGCTTGGCCGGTTTTTCCGGTTTCGGCTGCTCGACGTTTTCAGCAGGAGCGGTCACGCTGGTGCCACTGTCCTTGCCGAGAATGGCTTCGTCACGGCTGACGCCCGGCATGAAGTCACCGGACAGGCTGACAAGGCGGTCATTCGAGTCGAAAATGACACTCATGCGTTCCTGCTGGCGTTCACCGCCACCAGGTTGCAGGCTGTACAGATAATCCCAGCGGTTGGCATGGAACGTGTCGGCAAGCAGAGGGTTGCCCATGATAAACCGTACTTGCGGCCGGGTCATTCCCGGGCGTAACTGGTCTATCATGTCCTGCGTGACGACATTGCCCTGCTGGATGTCGATTTTGTAAACCCCGGGGAATGAACAACCGGCGAGTGCGAGCAGTCCCACAAAGGTGAAACTGGTTAGCAAGAGCTTGGTGTTTTGCATCGGTGGGCGACTTCCACTATCTTGGCTGGGACAACGTAAACGCCGATCATACCCGCATTAAGAGAAGCTGCGAAGCAGCATCGCGAGAAAGCTGACCATGGTTGAAAATAGCGAACTACGCAAAGCCGGCCTCAAAGTGACCCTGCCACGGGTCAAGATCCTGCAAATGCTCGACTCTACAGAGCAGCGTCACATGAGTGCCGAGGACGTCTACAAGGCGTTGATGGAAGCTGGCGAGGACGTCGGTCTGGCCACGGTTTACCGTGTTCTGACCCAGTTCGAAGCGGCTGGCCTCGTGGTCCGTCACAACTTCGACGGCGGCCACGCGGTATTCGAATTGGCCGACGGTGGCCACCACGACCATATGGTCAACGTGGAATCCGGTGAGGTTATCGAATTCGTCAGCACCGAAATCGAAAAACTCCAGAAGGCAATCGCCGAGGAGCACGGTGTCGAGTTGGTGGATCACAACCTGGTGCTGTACGTACGCAAGAAAAAGTAAGCATGTCGCGCGAATTTCAGGTTCGCGAAACGAGCGAAGGCGACCCAAGGGTCGCCTTCGTGCTTTCTGCGGTGCTTAAACTTTTGCGGTAACGACCATCTTTTTCGCGTGCGCCAAGGACTCTTTGGTCAGATCGATGCCGCCAAGCATCCGCGCGACTTCTTCTATACGGTCATTCTTGCTCAGCTTCGAAACGGCTGTGTGAGTCGCCTGCTCGCCTCGCACCTTGTGCACGAACAGATGTTGATGCCCCTGAGCCGCGACTTGTGGCAAGTGCGTGACCGTCAGTACCTGTCCGCGATCTCCGAGGCGACGCAACAACTGGCCGACGATTTCGGCCGTCGGACCGCCAATGCCCACGTCCACTTCGTCGAACACCAGCGTCGGTACGCGAGAGGTCTGGGCGGTAATCACCTGGATGGCCAGGCTGATCCGTGACAGCTCACCGCCGGACGCCACTTTGGCCAGTGCCTTCAAGGGTTGACCCGGGTTGGCGCTGACCAGCAGCTCGACCTGTTCCAGGCCATTGGGTTGCAGTTCGCTGCTGTTGTTGGCGCGCAATTCGATGGTGAAACGACCGCCGGGCATGCCCAGACGCTGAATCTCTTGCTCCACCGCGCTGGCCAGACTGCCGGCCGCCTGATGGCGCAGCTCGCTCAGCTCCCGGGCCTTTTCCTGATAGTGGCGGGCATAGGATGCGAGTTCTTCGGCGAGGCGTTCGATGGATTCATCGTTGGCGTCCAGGGCTTCGATTTCGTCGAGCAGTTTCTGCTGCATCTCCGCCACTTCGGTCGGCTGAATACGGTGTTTGCGTGCCAGTGTGTAGATGGAGTCCAGACGTTCTTCCAAATATTGAAGGCGCGCCGGATCGGCATCGAAGTTGTCGAGAAAGCGATTGAGTTCGCCAACGGCTTCTTCGACCTGGATCTGCGCGCTGGTCAGCAGGCTGCTCGCCTCACCCAGCGCGCCGACCGAGTTGTTCACGCTCGACAGGCGATTGAGGCTGGCCGTCAGGGCATTCAGCACGTTGCCGGAATCGCTTTCACTGCATTGCTCGACCACTTGTCGGCAAATACCGAGCAGGGTTTCGGCGTTGGTCAGGTTCTTGTGTTCCTGCTCCAGTTCTTCCAGCTCGTTTTCACCGAGTCCAAGGTTTTCCAGTTCTTCGAGCTGGTAGCTGAGCAGTTGATGGCGCGCGCGCTGTTCGTCGCCGGAGTTGGATAGGCGTTCCAGCTCCTGACGAGTCTGGCGCCAGCGCTGGGCGGCCAGATGCACCTGTCGCGCCAGATCGGTGGCCCCGGCGTACTCGTCGAGCAGGCGCCGGTGGGTGTCGGTCTTGAGCAGGGATTGGTGTTCGTGCTGACTGTGGATGTCGATCAGCAGCTCGCCGAGCGCCTTGAGATCGCCGAGCGGGCAGGGCGTGCCATTTATATAGCCACGTGAGCGACCTTCGGAAGTGATGACCCGGCGCAGGATGCACGGGCCGTCGATTTCCAGGTCGCGTTCCGCCAGCCAGGCACTGGCCTCGGGGATGTCGGCCAGATCGAAGGTCGCCAGGATGTCGGCCTTGTCGGCACCCGGTCGAACCACGCCGCTGTCGGCGCGATCACCGAGCGTCAGGCCCAGGGCGTCGAGCATGATCGACTTGCCGGCGCCGGTTTCCCCGGTAATCACGCTCATGCCGCGATCGAGTTCGAGATCGAGATGTTCAACGATGGCGTAGTTGTGTACGGACAGGTGCACCAGCATAAAGGCCGCTCCCAGGCTTCAGGTCTGGTTATTTATACAGTGTTTTGTTTCGGACTGACAATGCCCTCGCTCAGGTCGATGGGGATGATCCGATCAAATGCTTATCGCGCCCGGGAATGACAATGCAGCACTTTTTTGTAGGGTTAATCGTTGTCAGCCCTTGAAGCCTGATTTTGCGGCCCCATATACCGGGGCAGAAGCGCGAATCGAACTCGCGGACGATATTGAAAGGAGAATTCTATGGCTGACGAACAGACAGTAGATACGCAAAATCCAGAAGCCAATCAGGCGCCCGAGACTTCGGGTGATGACCTGGCGACCCGTGTACAAGTGCTCGAAGAGCAATTGGCCGCCGCGCAGGATCAATCGCTGCGCGTAGCTGCCGATCTGCAGAACGTCCGCCGCCGTGCCGAGCAGGATGTCGAGAAGGCGCACAAGTTTGCGCTGGAAAAATTCGCCGGCGACCTGCTGCCGATCGTCGACAGCCTGGAGCGCGGCCTCGAGCTGTCGAACCCGGATGACGAGAGCATCCGTCCGATGCGCGAAGGCATCGAGCTGACCCTGAAAATGTTTCACGACACCCTCACGCGCTATCAGCTTGTCGCTGTAGCCCCGCAGGAAGGTGAGCAGTTCAACCCCGTGGAACATCAGGCAATGGCCACGCAGGAAAGTGATGTCCTGGAACCGAACAGCATTCTGAAGGTGTTCCAGAAGGGCTACCAGCTCAACGGTCGCTTGCTGCGTCCGGCGATGGTCGTGGTCAGCAAGGCGCCGGCGCCAGTTTCGCCTTCGATTGACGAGAAGGCTTGAAATTAGCCGTAAGGCCCCCATTTAGAAGTCAAGCGTTTAAGTATTACCGCAGTTAGCCACCACTGCTGCGGCAAAAAAATCCAAAGTTTCGGGAGAGTGAACATGGGCAAAATTATCGGTATCGACCTGGGGACTACCAACTCCTGCGTCTCCGTGCTGGAAAACGGCGTAGCCAAAGTTATTGAGAACGCTGAAGGCGCGCGTACCACGCCGTCAATCATCGCTTACGCCAACGATGGTGAAATCCTGGTGGGTCAGTCCGCCAAGCGTCAGGCTGTGACCAACCCGCACAACACACTGTTCGCGGTGAAGCGCCTGATCGGCCGCCGCTTCGACGAAGAAGTCGTGCAGAAAGACATCAAGCTGGTGCCTTACAAAATCGTCAAGGCCAACAATGGTGACGCTTGGGTCGAGGCCTCCGGCAAGCAGATGGCTCCGCCGCAAATCAGCGCCGAAGTCCTGAAGAAGATGAAGAAGACCGCCGAAGACTACCTCGGCGAAGCGGTGACCGAAGCGGTGATCACCGTTCCGGCCTACTTCAACGACAGTCAGCGTCAGGCAACTAAAGATGCTGGCCGCATCGCCGGTCTGGACGTAAAACGTATTATCAACGAACCAACCGCAGCTGCTCTGGCTTACGGCATGGACAAGGCCAAGGGCGATCACACCGTGATCGTTTACGACCTGGGTGGTGGTACCTTCGACGTTTCCGTGATCGAAATCGCTGAAGTTGACGGCGAGCACCAGTTCGAAGTACTGGCCACCAACGGTGATACCTTCCTGGGTGGTGAAGACTTCGACATGCGTCTGATCGACTACCTCGTCGACGAGTTCAAGAAAGAGTCCGGCATGGACCTGAAGAACGACCCTCTGGCCCTGCAGCGTCTGAAAGAAGCCGCTGAGAAAGCCAAGATCGAGCTGTCTTCTTCTCAGTCGACCGACGTCAACCTGCCGTACATCACAGCAGATGCGACTGGTCCTAAGCACCTGAACGTGAAGATCTCTCGTGCCAAGCTCGAGTCGCTGGTCGAAGATCTGGTGAACCGTACCATCGAGCCATGCCGTATTGCTCTGAAGGACGCCGGTATCGACGCCAGCAAAATTGACGACGTGATTCTGGTTGGTGGTCAGACTCGTATGCCACTGGTGCAGAAGGCAGTTACCGATTTCTTCGGTAAAGAAGCACGTAAAGACGTGAACCCGGACGAAGCCGTTGCCATGGGTGCTGCTATCCAGGGCGCCGTTCTGGCCGGTGACGTGAAAGACGTTCTGCTGCTCGACGTCAGCCCGCTGACCCTGGGTATCGAAACCATGGGTGGTGTGATGACCGCGCTGATCGAGAAAAACACCACGATTCCTACCAAGAAATCGCAAGTGTTCTCGACTGCCGACGACAACCAGGGCGCCGTGACCATTCACGTCCTGCAAGGCGAGCGCAAGCAAGCCGCACAGAACAAGTCCCTGGGCAAGTTCGACCTGGCCGAAATTCCACCAGCTCCACGCGGTGTGCCACAGATCGAAGTGACCTTCGACATCGACGCCAACGGCATCCTGCATGTCGGCGCGAAAGACAAGGCGACCGGTAAAGAGCAGAAGATCACCATCAAGGCCAACTCCGGTCTGTCGGATGAAGAAATCCAGAAGATGGTGCGCGACGCCGAGCTGAACGCCGAAGAGGACCGCAAGTTCGAAGAGCTGGCCGCTGCCCGTAACCAGGGTGATGCACTGGTTCACTCGACTCGCAAGATGATCGCTGACGCTGGCGACAAAGTGACTGCAGAAGAGAAGGCTGCAATCGAAGCGGCCGTGGTTGCCCTGGAAGCTGCCGTCAAAGGCGACGACAAGGCTGCCATCGACGCCAAGGTTGAAGAGCTGTCGAAAGTCTCTGCGCCGGTTGCCCAGAAGATGTACGCCGAACAGGCTCAGCCTGCTGAAGGCGCGGCACCGCACGACGAGAAAGCTGAAAAGGCTGACGATGTTGTCGATGCCGAGTTCGAAGAAGTCAAAGACCACAAGTAAGTTGTTGGTCGGCCGGTTGACTGCCTTTGGGCACTGACTGGTAGGATGTCGCCGCGCGGGAGCTTGCTCCCGCGTTGGCGTATCTGGAATACGCGAATTTTTACAGCATGCGACAAGGTTCGGATGCTGGTGGTATGGCCGAAGATGCTCCTGCTTTTCGCGCCGAAAGTACCGCATGAATCAAAGACCAGGATCGTTGAATTGACGTGAGTTGGGTCCGGGCCTGTATTGGGGCTCAACGAGTTTGGCGAAGCTCAGGAGGGGTTTGCCGAACGTCCTCAAGAGTATGAAGAACTTATGGCTAAGCGTGACTATTACGAAGTGTTGGGTGTTGAGCGCGGCTCAAGCGAAGCAGACCTGAAAAAGGCCTATCGCCGTCTGGCGATGAAGCATCACCCGGACCGTAATCCCGATGACAAAGCGTCGGAAGAGCTGTTCAAAGAGGCCAACGAAGCCTACGAAGTGCTGTCCGATTCCAGCAAGCGTGCAGCGTACGACCAGTACGGTCATGCCGGTGTCGATCCGAGCATGGGTGGTGGCGGTGCAGGCTTCGGCGGTCAGAACTTCTCCGACATCTTCGGTGATGTCTTCAGTGACTTCTTCGGTGGCGGTCGCGGCGGTTCCCGTGGCGGCGCCCAGCGTGGCAGCGATTTGCGCTACACCCTGGAGCTGAACCTGGAAGAAGCGGTGCGCGGTACTACCGTGAATATCCGCGTTCCGACACTGGTCAACTGCAAGCCATGCGATGGCTCGGGCGCGAAGAAAGGCTCGTCGCCTTCGACTTGCCCGACTTGCGGCGGCATCGGTCAGGTGCGCATGCAGCAAGGCTTCTTTTCGGTGCAGCAGACCTGCCCGCGTTGCCATGGCCAGGGCAAGATCATTTCCGATCCGTGCGATTCCTGCCGCGGTGACGGTCGCGTTGAAGAGTACAAAACCCTTTCCGTCAAAGTGCCGGCCGGTGTCGACACTGGCGACCGCATTCGTCTGTCCGGCGAGGGCGAAGCGGGCACTCAGGGTGGCCCGACCGGCGACCTGTACGTGGTTATCAACGTCCGCGAGCACGACATCTTTCAGCGTGACGGTAAGCACCTGTTCTGCGAAGTGCCGATCAGCTTCGTCGACGCAGCCCTGGGTGGCGAGCTGGAAATTCCGACCCTCGACGGTCGCGTCAAACTGAAGATTCCGGAAGGGACTCAGACCGGCAAGCAGTTCCGCGTACGCGGCAAAGGCGTTGCGCCAGTGCGTGGCGGTGGCGCGGGCGACCTGATGTGCCGTGTGGCCGTCGAGACGCCGGTCAATCTGAACCGTCGTCAGCGTGAACTGCTGGAAGAGTTCCGCAGCTCCCTGGCGGATGACAACAGCCATTCCCCGAAAACCACCGGTTGGTTCGACGGTGTGAAACGCTTCTTCGGCGATCTGTAAGGAGACGGCATGCGACGTATAGCTGTGATGGGCGCTGCCGGGCGCATGGGCAAGATTCTGGTCGAGGCGGTGCAGCAACGCGCGCCACTGACCGGTCTGACGGCCGCGATTGTCCGCCCTGGCAGTACGCTGATCGGTGTGGATGCCGGTGAGCTGGCTTCGCTGGGTCGAATCGGCGTGCCGCTGTCCGGGAATCTGGAATCGGTGGCGGAAGAGTTCGATGTGTTGATCGACTTCACCCTGCCAGAAGTCATGCTGAAAAACCTGGCCTTCTGCCGCAAGGCCGGCAAGGCGATGGTGATCGGCACGACCGGGCTGGACGCTGCGCAGAAGCAGCTGCTGGCCGAGGCGGGCAAGGATATTCCGATCGTGTTCGCGGCCAACTTCAGTGTCGGCGTCAACCTGTCGCTGAAGCTGCTCGATATGGCGGCGCGGGTGTTGGCGGAAGATGCGGACATCGAAATCATCGAAGCTCATCACCGGCACAAGATCGATGCGCCGTCGGGTACGGCCCTGCGCATGGGTGAAGTGATCGCCAATGCGCTGGATCGTGATCTGCAGAAAGTCGCGGTCTATGGTCGTGAAGGCCACACCGGTGCTCGTGAGCGTGAAACCATCGGCTTCGCCACTGTTCGCGGCGGTGATGTGGTGGGCGATCACACGGTGCTGTTCGCCTGTGAAGGTGAGCGTCTGGAGATCACGCACAAGGCTTCGAGCCGCATGACGTTCGCCAAGGGCGCGGTGCGTGCGGCGTTGTGGCTGGATGCTCGCGAGCCTGGTTTGTACGACATGCAGGACGTGCTCGACCTGCATTGAGATGTTCTGAAGCCGGCGCAAACGCCCTGTTTGTGCCGGTTTTGCTCCGCCGAGCGACGCCCTGTCGCATTCTCCGGCCTTTCGGCCTCATTGGCGGTAGACCAAAAATCCCTTTTTCTGTAAGCTACAGCTTTAGTGTGTCCACTAAAAGCGCGCAGAATAATTCAGTGAAGAAGCGGGGTGACGTGTCCATACGTCACTCCGCTTTTTTACAACCTGCGATTGCCCTTTCATGCGTTATTTACGGGAGGTCTTCTTGACTAAGCCAGCCATACTCGCCCTTGCTGATGGCAGCATTTTTCGCGGCGAAGCCATTGGAGCCGACGGTCAGACCGTTGGTGAGGTGGTGTTCAACACCGCAATGACCGGCTATCAGGAAATCCTTACCGATCCTTCCTACGCCCAACAGATCGTTACCCTGACTTACCCGCACATCGGCAACACCGGCACCACGCCGGAAGACGCCGAGTCCGACCGCGTCTGGTCCGCTGGCCTGGTCATCCGTGACCTGCCGCTGGTAGCGAGCAACTGGCGTAACACGATGTCCCTGTCCGATTACCTGAAAGCCAACAATGTTGTGGCGATCGCCGGTATCGACACCCGCCGCCTGACCCGCATCCTGCGTGAAAAAGGCGCACAGAACGGCTGCATCATGGCCGGCGACAACATCTCCGAAGAAGCGGCCATCGCCGCGGCGCAAGGCTTCCCGGGCCTGAAGGGCATGGACCTGGCGAAAGTCGTCAGCACCAAGACCCAATACGAATGGCGCTCCACTGTCTGGGATCTGAAAACCGATAGCCACGCGACCATCGAAGCCTCCGAGCTGCCATACCACGTGGTTGCCTACGACTACGGCGTCAAGGTCAACATCCTGCGCATGCTGGTCGAGCGCGGCTGCCGCGTCACTGTCGTTCCGGCACAAACCCCGGCTGCCGACGTACTGGCTCTGAAACCGGACGGCGTGTTCCTGTCCAACGGCCCTGGTGATCCGGAGCCATGTGACTACGCGATCAAGGCAATCAAGGAAGTGCTGGAAACCGAAATTCCGGTCTTCGGCATCTGCCTCGGTCACCAGCTGCTGGCTCTGGCCTCCGGCGCCAAGACCCTGAAAATGGGCCACGGTCACCACGGTGCCAACCACCCGGTTCAGGATCTGGACACTGGCGTCGTGATGATCACCAGCCAGAACCACGGTTTTGCGGTAGACGAAGAAACCCTGCCAGCCAACGTCCGCGCGATCCACAAATCGCTGTTCGACGGCACCCTGCAAGGTATCGAACGCACCGACAAGAGCGCGTTCAGCTTCCAGGGTCACCCTGAAGCGAGCCCGGGCCCGAACGATGTGGCCCCTCTGTTTGACCGCTTCATCAACGAGATGGCCAAGCGACGCTAAGCGCTCGCCTTGAGACTGTAGCGAGAAGCCCCTCGAGGGCGGCCCCGGATCCGGCGGCCCCCTCGGGACTTCAGAAATCGATCAAGACGGCTTGCCGACTGACCTGCGGATTTGAGTGACAAACCCATGCCAAAACGTACAGACATTAAAAGCATCCTGATTCTCGGCGCTGGCCCGATCGTTATCGGCCAGGCCTGCGAATTCGACTACTCCGGCGCCCAGGCCTGTAAAGCCCTGCGCGAAGAGGGTTACCGCGTCATCCTGGTGAACTCCAACCCGGCCACCATCATGACCGACCCGGACATGGCCGACGCGACCTACATCGAGCCGATCAAGTGGCAGACCGTTGCCAAGATCATCGAAAAAGAGCGTCCGGATGCCGTGCTGCCAACCATGGGCGGCCAGACTGCTCTGAACTGCGCCCTGGACCTGGAGCGCGAAGGCGTTCTGGAGAAGTTCGGCGTAGAGATGATCGGTGCTAACGCCGACACCATCGACAAGGCTGAAGACCGTTCGCGTTTCGACAAGGCGATGAAAGCCATCGGCCTGGAATGCCCGCGTTCCGGTATCGCCCACAGCATGGAAGAAGCCAACGCGGTGCTCGAGCGCCTGGGCTTCCCATGCATCATCCGTCCGTCCTTCACCATGGGCGGCACCGGTGGCGGTATCGCTTACAACCGTGAAGAGTTCGAAGAAATCTGTGCCCGTGGTCTGGACCTGTCGCCAACCAAGGAACTGCTGATCGACGAATCCCTGATCGGCTGGAAAGAATATGAAATGGAAGTTGTCCGCGACAAAAAGGACAACTGCATCATCGTCTGCTCGATCGAAAACTTCGACCCGATGGGCGTGCACACCGGTGACTCGATCACTGTTGCCCCGGCTCAGACCCTGACCGACAAGGAATACCAGATCCTGCGCAACGCCTCGCTGGCGGTACTGCGCGAGATCGGCGTCGAGACCGGCGGTTCCAACGTTCAGTTCGGTATCTGCCCGGACACCGGCCGCATGGTCGTGATCGAAATGAACCCGCGTGTATCCCGCTCGTCGGCTCTGGCCTCGAAAGCCACCGGTTTCCCGATCGCCAAGATCGCGGCCAAGCTGGCCGTCGGTTACACCCTCGACGAACTGCAGAACGACATCACCGGCGGCCGTACCCCGGCGTCCTTCGAGCCGTCCATCGACTACGTCGTGACCAAGCTCCCGCGCTTCGCTTTCGAGAAGTTCGCCAACGCTGACGCGCGCCTGACCACTCAGATGAAGTCGGTCGGTGAAGTCATGGCCATCGGCCGTACCTTCCAGGAATCCCTGCAGAAAGCCCTGCGCGGTCTGGAAGTGGGCGTTTGCGGTCTGGACGAGAAAGTCGACCTGAGCAACCCGGAAAGCATGAGCGTGCTCAAGCGCGAGCTGACCGTGCCGGGCGCCGAGCGTATCTGGTACGTGGCGGACGCTTTCCGCGCCGGCATGACCGTCGAAGAAATCTTCGGCATGAACATGATCGATCCGTGGTTCCTGGTACAGATCGAAGATCTGATCAAGGACGAAGAGAAGGTCAAGACCCTGGGTCTGTCCGCTATCGACCGCGACCTGATGTACAAGCTCAAGCGCAAAGGTTTCTCCGACCAGCGTCTGGCCAAGCTGCTGGGCGTCACCGAGAAAAACCTGCGCACTCACCGCCACAAGCTGGAAGTGTTCCCGGTCTACAAGCGCGTCGACACCTGCGCGGCCGAGTTCGCCACCGACACCGCCTACCTGTACTCGACCTACGAGGAAGAGTGCGAAGCTGCGCCGTCCGGTCGCGACAAGATCATCATCCTCGGCGGTGGCCCGAACCGTATCGGTCAGGGCATCGAGTTCGACTACTGCTGCGTACACGCGGCACTGGCGCTGCGCGATGACGGTTACGAGACCATCATGGTCAACTGCAACCCGGAAACCGTTTCCACTGACTACGACACTTCCGACCGTCTGTACTTCGAACCAGTGACCCTGGAAGACGTGCTGGAAATCTGCCGCGTCGAGAAGCCGAAAGGCGTGATCGTGCAGTACGGTGGCCAGACTCCTCTGAAACTGGCTCGCGCCCTGGAAGCAGCCGGCGTGCCGATTATCGGCACCAGCCCTGACGCCATCGACCGTGCCGAAGACCGTGAGCGCTTCCAGCAAATGGTTGAGCGCCTGAACCTGCGTCAGCCGCCAAACGCCACCGTGCGCAGCGAAGACGAAGCCGTTCGCGCTGCCGCGAAGATCGGTTACCCGCTGGTGGTGCGTCCGTCCTACGTATTGGGCGGCCGGGCGATGGAAATCGTCTACAAGGAAGAAGAACTCAAGCGTTACCTGCGTGACGCGGTGCAAGTGTCGAACGACAGCCCGGTGCTGCTCGACCACTTCCTCAACTGTGCCATCGAGATGGACGTGGACGCGGTCTGCGACGGCAAGGACGTAGTGATCGGCGCGATCATGCAGCACATCGAACAGGCGGGCGTTCACTCCGGTGACTCCGCGTGCTCGCTGCCGCCGTACTCGCTGCCGGCGCACATCCAGGACGAGATGCGCGAACAGGTCAAGAAAATGGCCCTGGAACTGGGCGTGGTCGGCCTGATGAACGTTCAGTTGGCGCTGCAAGGCGAAGACATCTACGTCATCGAAGTCAACCCGCGTGCTTCCCGTACCGTACCGTTCGTGTCGAAGTGCATCGGTGTTTCCCTGGCGATGATCGCGGCTCGCGTGATGGCCGGTAAAACCCTGAAGGAAATCGGCTTCACCAAGGAAATCATTCCGAACTTCTACAGCGTGAAAGAGGCGGTGTTCCCATTCGCCAAATTCCCTGGCGTTGACCCGATCCTCGGCCCAGAGATGAAGTCCACCGGTGAAGTGATGGGCGTCGGCGACACCTTCGGCGAAGCCTTTGCCAAAGCCCAGATGGGTGCCAGCGAAGTGCTGCCGACCGGCGGTACCGCATTCATCAGCGTACGCGACGATGACAAGCCGCTGGTTGCAGGCGTGGCTCGTGATCTGATCAACTTGGGCTTCGAAGTCGTCGCCACTGCCGGCACTGCCAAGCTGATCGAAGCCGCAGGTCTGAAAGTGCGTCGCGTGAACAAGGTGACCGAGGGTCGTCCGCACGTGGTCGACATGATCAAGAATGACGAAGTCACCCTGATCATCAACACCACCGAAGGTCGCCAGTCGATCGCCGATTCCTATTCCATTCGCCGTAACGCCTTGCAGCACAAGATTTACTGCACCACCACCATTGCTGCTGGCGAAGCTATCTGTGAAGCGCTGAAGTTCGGTCCCGAGAAGACCGTGCGCCGCTTGCAGGATCTACACGCAGGATTGAAGGCATGAATAAATACCCAATGACCGTCCAGGGCTCCAAAGCCCTGGAAGAAGAGCATGCTCACCTGACCAAGGTCGTTCGTCCGAAGCTCAGCCAGGACATCGGTACGGCCCGCGAGTTGGGTGACTTGAAAGAAAACGCTGAATACCATGCCGCGCGCGAACAGCAAGGCATGGTCGAGGCGCGGATCCGTGATATCGAAGGTCGCCTGCAGAACGCGGTGATCATCGATGTGACGACCATTCCGCACACCGGCAAAGTGATTTTCGGCACTACCGTCGAAATCGCCAACGTCGAGACTGATGAAAGCGTCACTTACCAGATCGTGGGTGAGGATGAGGCGGACATCAAACTCGGCAAGATTTCGGTCGGCTCGCCGATCGCTCGCGCCTTGATTGCCAAGGAAGAGGGCGATACGGTCGTCGTGAAAACGCCAGGTGGCGATATCGAGTACGAGATTGTCGAAGTCCGTCACATCTGAGGGTGGGCGCCCGCTGCATGCGGGCGCGATGCTCTGGCAACTGGCCCAGATGTTGTGGGTCGGTGGCCTGTGGTTGGTACATCTCGGTCTGCGGCCGGTGCTGGGTCAAATTGGCCTGGCGCCGCTGCTGATCGATGAGGTTGCAAGTACGTTTGAACTGGCGGTGGTGGGTTTTGCCGTCGCGTGCGTGATATTTCAGGCTTTGGTGCTGTTACAGGCCGAGGGCCTTGCCAGTCTATGGCGGGATTTTCGCGGGCAGGTGTTGCTGATGGCGTTGTATGCGTGTGCGATGTTTGTCGCAGTGCGTGTCGGCTGGCCGGATGCGCAGCGCTGGCAGGTGTTCAGCTTTCTTGTGTTGGGTTTTTCCGGGTTGGTGCTGGTATTGCAGCCGGTGCCGGGATGGAGTGGCAGGGTGCGCGAAGCACACCCTTGACCCTTGCCATCACTTGAAGCGATGGACGTTCGACAGCTGCTTGTTGACGCTGAAGTTCTTGCGGTAAATCAGTGCCATCTTGCCGATGACTTGAACCAGATCGGCCTTGCCGGTCTTGCACAGCTCTGCAACGGACGCCAGGCGCGCCTCGCGATCGAGGATGTTGAGCTTGATCTTGATCAGTTCGTGATCTGCCAATGCGCGTTCGAGTTCGGCTAAAACACCCTCAGTCAAACCGTTGTCAGCCACAGTCAGAACTGGTTTCAGGTGGTGGCCAATGGATTTGTACTGTTTCTTCTGCTCTGGAGTGAGCGGCATAATCTGACCCTTTCGTCTGGATTCTGTAAAATGGCGGCCATTTTACCCGAGGGCTCGTGGATCCGCCCAATTAATCACGACCCTAATCAACGAGGTGCCCAATGGCGCGTTCCAAGACAAGCCTTGGTTGGCTGAAAAGACATGTCAATGATCCCTATGTGAAGCAAGCGCAGAAGGATGGCTACCGCTCGCGTGCGAGTTACAAGCTTCTGGAGATCCAGGAGAAATACAAACTGATCCGTCCGGGCATGAACGTCGTCGACCTCGGCGCGGCGCCTGGCGGCTGGTCGCAGGTCACCAGCCGGCTGATCGGTGGTCAGGGGCGATTGATCGCCTCGGACATCCTGGAAATGGACAGCATTCCGGACGTGACTTTCATTCAGGGTGACTTCACCGAGGATGCAGTGCTCGCTCAGATCCTTGAGGCTGTGGGTAATTCGCAGGTAGACCTTGTGATTTCCGATATGGCCCCCAATATGAGTGGTACGCCTGAAGTGGACATGCCAAAAGCCATGTTCCTTTGCGAGCTGGCGCTCGATCTGGCGGAGCGGATACTCAAGCCGGGTGGCAATTTCGTGATCAAGATTTTTCAGGGCGAAGGGTTCGATGTTTACCTGAAGGACGCTCGCAAGAAGTTCGACAAGATCCAGATGATCAAGCCGGACTCCTCTCGTGGCAGCTCTCGCGAGCAGTACATGCTGGCTTGGGGCTACCGCGGTCGTAGCGAGTAAAACGAGGTTTTTTGGCGGGGTGATAGGTTTTTCGTATTTCGCCCCGCGCGCATAAGCGAATATTGTGTAGAAAGTGTTTCACAAAGGGTTACAGACGGCGCCTGCCAGAGCTGTAGGTAATGTAGTAAGTTAGGCCGGTGAATATCATGCGAAGCGCGCGCCAGTAGCGGAGCTTGCTTCAGAGGGTAGTTAATTGAACGATATGGCAAAGAATCTGATCCTGTGGTTGATCATCGCGGCTGTCCTGGTGACGGTGATGAACAACTTCTCCAGCCCTAACGAGCCGCAGACCCTCAACTATTCCGACTTCATCCAGCAGGTCAAGGATGGCAAGGTCGAACGCGTGGCCGTCGACGGCTATGTGATTACCGGCAAACGCAACGATGGCGACAGCTTCAAGACCATTCGTCCGGCAATCCAGGACAATGGCCTGATCGGCGATCTGGTCGACAACCACGTTGTTGTCGAAGGCAAGCAGCCTGAGCAGCAAAGCATCTGGACCCAGCTTCTGGTGGCCAGCTTCCCGATCCTGGTGATCATCGCGGTGTTCATGTTCTTCATGCGCCAGATGCAGGGCGGTGCGGGCGGCAAGGGCGGGCCGATGAGCTTTGGCAAGAGCAAGGCGCGTCTGCTGTCCGAAGATCAGGTGAAAACCACCCTGGCTGACGTTGCCGGTTGCGACGAAGCCAAGGAAGAAGTGGGCGAGTTGGTCGAGTTCCTGCGTGATCCGGGCAAGTTCCAGCGTCTGGGCGGTCGTATTCCTCGCGGCGTGCTGATGGTCGGTCCTCCGGGTACCGGTAAAACCTTGCTGGCCAAGGCGATTGCCGGCGAAGCCAAGGTGCCGTTCTTCACCATTTCCGGTTCCGACTTCGTCGAAATGTTTGTCGGTGTCGGTGCCAGCCGCGTTCGTGACATGTTCGAACAGGCCAAGAAACACGCTCCATGCATCATCTTCATCGACGAGATCGACGCCGTTGGTCGCCATCGTGGCGCCGGCATGGGTGGCGGTCACGACGAGCGCGAACAGACTCTCAACCAGTTGCTGGTCGAGATGGACGGTTTCGAAATGAATGACGGCATCATCGTCATCGCTGCAACCAACCGTCCTGATGTACTGGACCCGGCTCTGCTGCGTCCGGGTCGTTTCGACCGTCAGGTGGTGGTCGGCTTGCCGGACATCCGTGGTCGCGAGCAGATCCTCAAGGTTCACATGCGTAAGGTGCCAATGGGTGACGATGTTGCTCCGGCCGTTATCGCGCGTGGTACTCCGGGCTTCTCCGGTGCCGATCTGGCGAACCTGGTCAACGAGGCTTCGCTGTTCGCTGCCCGTGCCGGCAAGCGAATCGTCGAAATGAAGGAATTCGAACTGGCCAAAGACAAGATTATGATGGGCGCCGAGCGCAAATCCATGGTCATGTCCGAGAAGGAAAAGCAGAACACCGCTTATCACGAGGCTGGCCACGCCATTGTTGGTCGCGTCGTGCCCGAGCATGATCCGGTCTACAAGGTGTCGATTATCCCGCGCGGTCGTGCGCTGGGTGTGACCATGTTCCTGCCGGAAGAAGATCGCTACAGCCTGTCCAAGCGTGCGTTGATCAGTCAGATCTGCTCGCTGTACGGCGGCCGCATTGCCGAAGAAATGACTTTGGGCTTTGATGGTGTGACGACTGGTGCCTCCAACGACATCATGCGTGCGAGTCAGATTGCGCGGAACATGGTGACCAAGTGGGGCCTGTCGGAAAAACTCGGTCCGTTGATGTACGCCGAAGAAGAGGGTGAAGTATTCCTCGGTCGCGGTGGTGGCGGTCAGAATGCCAGCTTCTCCGGTGAGACAGCCAAGCTGATCGACTCCGAAGTACGCAGCATCATCGATCAGTGCTACGGCACCGCCAAGCAGATCCTTACGGACAATCGCGACAAGCTCGATGCGATGGCGGATGCCCTGATGAAGTACGAGACGATCGATGCCGAGCAGATCGACGACATCATGGCCGGTCGTACACCTCGCGAGCCTCGCGACTGGTCGGGCGGTACCGGTACTGGCACGCCTCCTGTCATTCAGGGCGAGCGTCCGGAAACACCGATTGGCGGCCCGGCTGCCGACGTTTAAGGTTTGAAATGACTTCTGTACAGTCCCTGACCCGGTTGCCTTGCGGCAACCGGGTTCTTGATTTGGCCCGGACGCATGTCATGGGCATTCTCAATGTCACTCCCGATTCTTTTTCCGACGGTGGCCGATACAGCCAGCTCGATGCGGCCTTGCGTCATGCCGAAGCCATGGTTGCGGCGGGTGCAACGCTGATCGATGTGGGCGGGGAGTCAACCCGGCCCGGCGCGCGGGCGGTTTCTCCATTGGAGGAACTGGAGCGTGTCGCTCCCGTCGTCGAGCTGATCAACCGCGAACTGGATGTGGTCATATCGGTCGATACGTCCACTCCGGCGGTCATGCGCGAAACGGCGCGGTTGGGTGCCGGTTTGATCAACGACGTTCGTTCGCTACGGCGGGATGGCGCGCTGGATGCTGCTGCTGCCACCGGGTTGCCTGTATGCCTGATGCATATGCTCGGCGAGCCTGGCGACATGCAGGATGATCCGCGTTACCAGGATGTCACCCGGGAAGTGGGTGAGTTTCTTGCCGAACGCATGGCTCAGTGTGAGTTGGCAGGTATTCCGACCGAGCGGATCATTCTTGATCCGGGTTTCGGCTTCGCCAAAACCCTGCAGCACAATCTAAGCTTGTTCAAGCATATGGAAGCCCTGCATGCGCTGGGGCGGCCACTGTTGGTGGGCGTTTCGCGCAAAAGCATGATCGGTCATGCATTGAATCGCCCGGTGGGTGAGCGTCTATACGGTGGTTTGGCACTGGCTGCACTGGCGTCGGTGAAAGGTGCGCGTATATTGCGCGTCCATGATGTGGCGGAAACGGTGGACGTGGTGCGAATGCTCGCAGCCGTGGAATCAGCCGAATAAGAATGATGGAGCACTTATGAGCAAGAAATATTTTGGTACTGACGGCATTCGTGGTCGCGTCGGGGAATATCCGATTACTCCTGACTTCATGCTCAAACTCGGCTGGGCTGCCGGTATGGCCTTTCGCAAGATGGGTGCCTGCAAGGTGCTGGTCGGGAAGGACACGCGGATTTCCGGCTACATGTTCGAATCGGCCCTTGAAGCTGGCCTGACATCCGCAGGTGCCGATGTGATGCTGTTGGGCCCGATGCCGACTCCGGCAATTGCCTACCTGTCGCGTACATTTCAGGCCGAGGCCGGAATCGTGATCAGCGCATCGCACAACCCGCATGACGATAACGGCATCAAGTTTTTCTCCGGCAGAGGTACCAAGCTGCCGGATGAGTTGGAGTTGATGATCGAAGAGCTGCTCGACACCCCTATGACGGTCGTCGAGTCGAGCAAGATCGGCAAGGTCTCGCGAATCAACGATGCTTCCGGTCGATATATTGAATTCTGCAAAAGCAGCGTACCGACCAACACCAGTTTTGCCGGTCTCAAGATCGTCATCGACTGTGCGCATGGAGCAACCTACAAGGTCGCACCTAGCGTTTTTCGCGAGCTGGGCGCCGAAGTCGTGGTGCTGTCTGCGCAGCCTAACGGTCTGAACATCAACGATAACTGTGGCTCCACTCATATGGGGCAGTTGCAGGCGGCGGTGCTGTCCGAGCACGCTGACCTTGGGATCGCATTCGATGGCGACGGCGACCGGGTGTTGATGGTTGATCACACGGGTGCGATTGTTGACGGCGATGAGCTGATCTTCATTATTGCGCGCGATCTGCATGAGCGAGGCAAGTTGCAGGGCGGTGTGGTCGGTACGCTGATGAGTAATCTGGGGCTGGAGCTGGCTCTTGCGGATCTGGGGATTCCTTTTGTCCGGGCAAATGTCGGCGACCGCTATGTGATTGCCGAATTGCTGGAGCGCGATTGGCTGATCGGGGGCGAGAACTCCGGACATGTTGTCTGCTTCAATCACACGACGACTGGCGATGCGATCATCGCGGCGTTGCAGGTTTTGATGGCGTTGAAAACCCGTAACGAAGGTTTGGCGCAAACTCGCCAGGCCCTGCGCAAGTGTCCTCAGGTGCTTATCAATGTGCGTTTCGGTGGTGGCGACAGCCCGCTTGAACATCCGGCTGTCAAGGAAGCCAGCAAGCGTGTGACCGAGGCGATGGCGGGTCGTGGTCGTGTGCTTTTGCGCAAGTCCGGGACAGAGCCTCTGGTGCGTGTGATGGTCGAAGGCGAGGACGAAACTCAGGTTCGTGGCTATGCCGAAGAACTGGCAAAACTGGTAACTGAAGTTTCTGCCTGATTCGGCTTGCCAGCCATGATTGTGTTGGGTAACATCTGCGCCCACTTTGACCGACGAGGTACAGCATGCGTCGCCCTATGGTAGCTGGTAACTGGAAGATGCACGGTACCCGCGCCAGCGTCGCTGAGCTGATCAACGGCCTTCGTCATCTGGCCTTGCCAAGCGGTGTTGATGTCGCGGTATTCCCGCCTTGCTTGTATATCAATCAAGTGATTGATGGCTTGAAAGGTAAATCGATTTCGGTCGGTGCGCAGAACTCTGCGGTGGAATCCATGCAAGGTGCGTTGACGGGCGAGATTGCGCCGAGTCAGTTGGTGGATGCAGGTTGTTCCCTGGTGCTTGTCGGGCACTCCGAGCGCCGCCAGATCATGGGCGAGCGAGACGGAATGCTGAATCGCAAGTTCGCAGCGGCACAGGCGTGTGGCTTGATTCCGGTGTTGTGTGTAGGGGAGACCCTGGAGCAACGTGAAGCCGGAAAAACTCTTGAAGTTGTCGGGCGTCAGCTGGGCAGCATCATCGAGGAGCTGGGTGTCGGTGCTTTTGCCAACGCAGTGATCGCTTACGAGCCGGTCTGGGCGATTGGCACCGGGCTGACTGCAACGCCGCAACAGGCTCAGGATGTGCATAAGGCCATTCGCGAGCAGTTGGCGGCAGAGAATTCTGAAGTGGCACGAGGTGTGCGGCTTCTATACGGCGGCAGCGTGAAGGCGGCCAATGCGGTCGAACTGTTCGGCATGCCGGATATCGATGGGGGGCTCATTGGTGGAGCTTCCCTGAATGCAGATGAGTTCGGTGCGATTTGTCGCGCCGCGGGAAACTGAAAAAATGCTGGAAACAGTCGTAGTCGTTTTTCATCTGCTGGGTGCATTGGGCGTAGTTGCTCTGGTTTTGCTGCAGCAGGGTAAGGGTGCGGACGCTGGCGCGTCTTTCGGAGCAGGTGCTTCAAATACTGTGTTCGGAAGCCAAGGTTCCTCTACCTTTCTTAGTAAGTTTACTGCTATACTTGCCGCCGGTTTCTTCATAACCAGCTTGGGGTTAGGTTACTTTGCTAAAGAGAAGGCTCATCAGCTGACTCAGGCAGGTTTGCCAAACCCGGCAGTGTTGGAAGTTCCAAAGCAACAACCGGCTTCTGATGATGTCCCGGTGCTTCAAGAGCAAAAGTCGGCTACTCCAGCGACTGACGTACCTCCAGCTCAAGAGCAGAAGTAAGAAGGGTTTCAAACGTAGTATTGCCGAGGTGGTGGAATTGGTAGACACGCAACCTTGAGGTGGTTGTGCCCATAGGGTGTAGGGGTTCGAGTCCCCTTCTCGGTACCAATTAGTCAGGAGAGCCCGCTGTTGCGGGCTTTCTTGCAGGTGGAAGGTTACATTGACCCTATAAGGGATCGGTCGTATACTTCCGCCCCAGCTTTGTCGCGGGGTGGAGCAGTCTGGTAGCTCGTCGGGCTCATAACCCGAAGGTCGTCGGTTCAAATCCGGCCCCCGCAACCAGTTTAAGGAGCCCCTTTTAAGGGGCTTTTTGTTAGCTGGACACTTTCAACGCCGCTATTCGACGGCGTTTCAAGGATGGGCGTTTCGCCCATTTTTTTATTTTGCATAGCATGCACATACATGCACGAGGGGGTTCAGGTGTCGAGCAAGCTAGAAGAGTTGCAGGCCTTGCTGGCCCCGGTGGTCGTGGCCCTAGGCTATGAATGCTGGGGTATTGAGTTTTCGGCTCAAGGTCGCCACTCAATGTTGCGCGTTTATATCGATAAGGAAGGCGGCGTACTGGTGGACGATTGCGCCATCGTCAGCCGTCAGATCAGCGGTGTGCTGGATGTTGAAGATCCGATCTCCGTTGAATACACCCTTGAAGTTTCCTCGCCAGGCATGGAACGCCCACTGTTCACTCTTGAGCAGTTTGCCAAATATGTCGGTGAACAAGTGAAGATCAAGCTGCGCTCGCCTTTTGAAGGTCGACGCAACTTTCAGGGCCTTCTGCGCGGTGTAGAAGAGCAGGACGTCGTGGTGCAGGTAGATGACCATGAGTTCCTGTTGCCGATCGATATGATCGACAAGGCCAACATTATTCCCAGTTTTGACTGAGACGCGGATCCCGCGGATCCAATGGCTTGCGAAAGGCGAGGCGTACGATGAGCAAAGAAGTACTGCTGGTTGTTGAGTCGGTATCCAATGAAAAGGGTGTACCGGCAAGCGTAATTTTTGAAGCGCTGGAGCTGGCTCTGGCCACTGCTACCAAAAAGCGTTTTGAAGACGAAGTTGATCTGCGTGTGGAAATCAACCGCCACACCGGTTCTTACGAAACTTTCCGTCGCTGGACGGTCGTCGAAGAGAATGATCTCGATGATCCGGCCATCGAAACCTGGCCGAGCAAGGTTGCTGAAACGCACCCTGGCGCCAAGGTTGGCGACGTCGTTGAAGAAAAGATCGAGTCCATCGAGTTCGGCCGCATCGCTGCGCAGACCGCCAAGCAGGTCATCGTGCAGAAAGTGCGCGAAGCCGAGCGCGCTCAAGTGGTTGACGCTTATCGCGAGCGCCTGGGAGAAATCATCTCCGGCACCGTGAAGAAAGTGACCCGCGACAACGTGATCGTCGACCTGGGTAATAACGCTGAAGCGTTGCTGGCCCGTGAAGACATCATCTCTCGCGAAACCTTCCGTGTTGGCGTGCGTCTGCGTGCGCTGCTCAAGGAAATCCGCACCGAGAACCGCGGCCCTCAGCTGATCCTGTCGCGTACCGCGCCGGAAATGCTGATCGAGCTGTTCCGTATCGAAGTGCCGGAAATCGCTGAAGGCCTGATCGAAGTCATGGCCGCATCCCGTGATCCGGGTTCGCGGGCCAAGATCGCTGTCCGCTCCAAGGACAAACGCATCGACCCGCAAGGCGCGTGTATCGGTATGCGCGGTTCGCGCGTCCAGGCCGTGTCGGGCGAGTTGGGTGGCGAGCGTGTCGACATCGTCCTGTGGGACGACAACCCGGCCCAGTTCGTGATCAATGCCATGTCGCCGGCAGAAGTGGCGGCCATCATCGTTGACGAAGATGCCCACGCCATGGACATCGCCGTTGGCGCAGACAATCTGGCTCAGGCCATTGGTCGTGGTGGTCAGAACGTGCGTCTGGCGAGCCAGCTGACTGGCTGGACCCTGAACGTGATGACCGAATCGGACATCCAGGCTAAGCAGCAAGCGGAAACCGGCGACATCCTGCGCAACTTCATCGACGAGCTGGAAGTCGACGAAGAACTGGCTCAGGTGCTGGTAGACGAAGGCTTCACCAGCCTGGAAGAGATTGCCTACGTACCGTTGGAAGAAATGCTCAACATCGACGGCTTTGACGAAGACATCGTCAACGAGCTTCGCGCTCGTGCCAAGGATCGCTTGTTGACCAAAGCCATCGCTACTGAGGAAAAGCTGGCAGACGCCCATCCGGCCGAAGACCTGCTCTCGCTTGAGGGTATGGACAAGGATTTGGCGATGGAACTGGCGGTGCGCGGCGTAATTACCCGCGAAGACCTGGCCGAGCAGTCTATTGACGACCTGCTCGACATCGACGGCATTGACGATGATCGTGCCGGCAAGTTGATCATGGCCGCCCGAGCCCACTGGTTCGAGTAATTAGGCGCGGCCTGAGGAGAGAAGTGCATGACGCAAGTCACGGTGAAACAACTGGCCGATGAGGTCAAAACACCGGTAGAGCGCCTGTTGCAGCAGATGCGTGAGGCAGGTCTGCCGCACACCGCCGCCGAAGAAAATGTGACTGACAGTGAGAAGCAATCCCTGCTGACCCACTTGAAAAGCAGCCACAAGGCGAAAGTGGAAGAACCACGCAAGATCACGCTGCAGCGTAAAACCACCAGCACCCTGCGTGTGGCTGGCAGCAAAAGCATCAGCGTTGAAGTCCGCAAGAAGAAAGTTTTCGTACAGCGTAGCCCGGAAGAAATCGAAGCCGAGCGCAAGCGTGAACTGGATGAACGTCGCGCAGTAGAAAATGCTGCCCGTCAGAAGGCTGAAGAAGAAGCTCGCGTTCGCGCCGAAGAAGAAGCGCGTCGCCAGCCTGCTGCGCCGTCCGCTCCTGCCGAAGCCGTCGCTGCACCTGCGCCAGTGGCCGAACCTGTGCGCGAAGCCGCGCCGGTTGTGGCTGCTGCCCCAGCTGCCGACACTCGCAAGCGTGACGAACAGCGCCGTCCGGACAAACCACGTGCCGACGACAACAACCGTCGTGGCGGTGGTGATGGCGAGCGCAAAAACGCTCCGCATCGCGCATCGGTCAAGGAAAAGGCTCCGGCTCCACGTGTGGCGCCACGCACTACCGACGAAGAAAGCGATGGCTTCCGTCGCGGCGGTCGCGGCAAGGCCAAGCTGAAAAAACGCAACGCCCACGGTTTCCAGAGCCCTACCGGCCCTGTCGTGCGTGAAGTGAAGATCGGCGAAACCATCACTGTTGGCGATCTCGCTCAGCAGATGTCGGTGAAGGCTGCCGAAATCATCAAGTTCATGTTCAAACTGGGTACTCCAGCGACCATCAACCAGGTGCTTGATCAGGAAACTGCTCAACTGGTAGCCGAAGAACTGGGCCACAAAGTGACCCTGGTCAGCGACACCGCCCTGGAAGATTCCCTGGCCGAATCCCTGAAGTTCGAAGGTGAAGCGGTTCCTCGTGCGCCGGTTGTGACCGTAATGGGCCACGTTGACCACGGTAAGACCTCGCTGCTCGACTACATCCGTCGTGCCAAGGTAGCTGCTGGCGAAGCCGGCGGTATCACCCAGCACATCGGTGCATACCACGTTGAAACCGAACGCGGCATGGTCACCTTCCTCGACACCCCTGGTCACGCCGCGTTTACCGCCATGCGTGCCCGTGGTGCCAAGGCGACCGACATCGTGATCCTCGTGGTTGCGGCGGACGACGGTGTGATGCCACAAACCATCGAAGCCGTTCAGCACGCTGTTGCTGCTGGCGTTCCGCTGGTGGTTGCGGTGAACAAGATCGACAAGCCGGGTGCAGATCTCGATCGCATCCGTAGCGAACTGTCGGCCCACGGCGTGACCTCTGAAGACTGGGGTGGCGACACTCCATTCGTTCCGGTCTCCGCGAAGATGGGTACCGGCGTCGACGAACTGCTTGAAGCTGTATTGCTGCAGGCTGAAGTTCTCGAACTGACCGCCACTCCTTCGGCTCCTGGCCGTGGTGTCGTGGTTGAATCGCGTCTGGACAAGGGCCGTGGCCCGGTGGCGACTGTTCTGGTTCAGGACGGTACGCTGCGTCAAGGCGACATGGTGCTGGTCGGCTCGAACTATGGCCGCGTGCGCGCCATGCTCGACGAGAACGGCAAGCCGATCAAGGAAGCGGGCCCGGCCATTCCGGTCGAGATCCTCGGCCTGGACGGTACGCCTGACGCTGGCGACGAGATGAGCGTGGTTGCCGACGAGAAGAAAGCCCGTGAAGTGGCTCTGTTCCGTCAAGGCAAGTTCCGCGAAGTCAAACTGGCTCGCGCTCACGCCGGCAAGCTGGAAAACATCTTCGAAAGCATGGGTCAGGAAGAGAAGAAGACGCTCAACATCGTCCTCAAATCCGACGTCCGTGGTTCGCTGGAAGCTTTGCAGGGCGCTCTAAACGGCCTGGGCAACGACGAAGTGCAAGTGCGCGTGGTCGGTGGCGGCGTCGGTGGTATCACCGAATCCGATGCCAACCTGGCACTGGCTTCCAACGCTGTACTGTTCGGCTTCAACGTGCGTGCCGATGCCGGCGCACGGAAGATCGTCGAGCAGGAAGGTCTGGACATGCGTTACTACAACGTGATCTACGACATCATCGAAGACGTCAAGAAAGCCCTGACCGGTATGCTTGGCAGCGATGTTCGCGAGAACATCCTCGGTGTGGCCGAAGTCCGTGACGTATTCCGTTCGCCTAAGTTCGGCGCCATCGCCGGCTGCATGGTGATCGAGGGTACTGTTCACCGTAACCGTCCGATCCGTGTACTGCGTGAAGACATCGTTATCTTTGAAGGCGAGCTGGAATCCCTGCGCCGCTTCAAGGATGACGCTTCCGAAGTACGTGCCGGCATGGAATGCGGTATCGGCGTGAAGAGCTACAACGACGTCAAAGTCGGCGACAAGATCGAAGTCTTCGAGAAGGTTCAGGTTGCTCGCAGCCTCTGACTCGCGCACTTCAAGGGCCACGTCGGGCCGCCGCATGCAAGTGCGCGGCACGGCGTCAGGACTCTAAACGCAACGCCCGGTCTGGCTTTTGTCAGGCCGGGCGTTTGCCGCTTTCAGACCTTGCGGGTTTCACCGCGGGGCAGTAACAGGTAACAAATCATGGCAAAAGAATACAGCCGTACCCAACGTATCGGCGATCAGATGCAGCGTGAGCTGGCCCAACTGATCCGTCGTGAAGTCAAAGACCCGCGCGTCGGCCTGGTCACCATTACCGCTGTGGAAGTCAGCCGTGACGTCGGTCACGCGAAGATCTTCATCACTGTGATGGGACAGGACAACGCCGAAGACATCGCGCAAAGCATCAAGGTGCTCAACGCTGCCGCCGGTTTCCTGCGCATGCAGCTGGCCCGCGAAATGAAGCTGCGCAGCGTGCCGCAATTGCACTTCCACTACGACGAAAGCGTCGTGCGGGGTGCGCACCTGTCGGCCCTGATCGAGCGCGCCGTGGCTGAGGACAATCAGCACGTGGCTGCGGCAGAACCCGAAGACACCAAGGAGTAACTCGGTGGCTCAGGTCAAACGTATCCGTCGTAACGTCAGCGGCATCATCCTGCTCGACAAGCCGCTGGGGTTCACCTCCAACGCCGCGTTGCAGAAGGTCCGCTGGTTGCTCAACGCCGAGAAGGCCGGTCACACCGGCAGTCTCGATCCCCTGGCCACCGGCGTTCTGCCGCTGTGCTTTGGCGAGGCGACCAAGTTCTCGCAGTATCTGCTCGATTCCGACAAGGGTTACGAAACCCTGGCGCAACTGGGCAAGACCACCACCACGGCGGACGCCGAAGGTGAGGTTTTGCAGGAGCGTACGGTGACCGTTGGTCAGGCCGACATTGAAGCGGTTCTGCCGAAATTTCGTGGGCAAATCAGTCAGATACCGCCGATGTACTCCGCTCTCAAGCGTGATGGCCAGCCACTGTACAAGTTGGCCCGTGCAGGCGAAGTAGTGGAGCGCGAACCGCGTTCTGTTACTATTGCGCGCTTGGAATTGCTGGCCTTCGAAGGCGATACTGCGCGTCTTGCGGTGGATTGCAGCAAGGGCACCTATATTCGCACCCTGGTGGAGGATATCGGTGAGCAACTCGGTTGTGGTGCGTACGTCGCTGAACTGCGTCGTACCCAGGCCGGGCCTTTCACCCTGGCGCAGACCGTGACCCTCGAAGAGCTGGAAGCGGTACATGCCGAAGGCGGCAACGAAGCGGTCGACCGCTTCCTGATGCCATCGGACAGCGGCCTGCAGGATTGGCCGTTGCTGCAGTTCTCGGAAGCGAGCGCGTTCTACTGGCTCAACGGCCAGCCGGTACGTGCCCCGGATGCTCCGAAGTTTGGCATGGTGCGGGTACAGGATCACAACGGTCGCTTCATCGGAATCGGTGAAGTGAGCGAAGACGGGCGCATCGCGCCGCGTCGACTGATTCGGTCAGAATGACCGGAAACCGGTCTGTGTAACAGCAGGCCGGCGAGTGTGGCTGTCAACAGGCACGGTCACTACTCATTTATAGATACAGGGATTTGTCCCTGGCCTGTTGAAACTGTTTTTGAAACAGTTTCCTGATAAAAGGATTGCCTCATGGCTCTCGACGTTCAAGAAAAAGCTCAAATCGTTGCCGACTACCAGCAAGCTGTTGGTGACACTGGTTCGCCAGAAGTGCAAGTTGCACTGCTGACCGCCAACATCAACAAACTGCAAGGTCACTTCAAGGCCAACGGTAAAGACCACCACTCCCGTCGTGGTCTGATCCGCATGGTTAACCAGCGTCGCAAGCTGCTGGACTACCTGAAAGGCAAGGACGTGAGCCGTTACAGCGCTCTGATCGCTCGCCTGGGTCTGCGTCGCTAATCAGCGATTGCGCTATGAGGTTGGTTGTCTGTCAGACGTCAGCGGGTTTCCGCCGGCGTCCGGCAGGCTCCCAGCCTCAAGTTTTATCTGGATACACGTTTTACCCTGGACAGGCGTTGGGCCGATTCCCGACATTGCCCAAGAATTTCGCAAGAAACCAGTTCCCCCAAGAGCCACAAAGAAGGTAGGACACCGTGAACCCGGTAATCAAAAAATTCCAGTTCGGTCAGTCGACCGTTACCCTCGAGACTGGCCGTATCGCCCGTCAGGCCTCCGGCGCAGTATTGGTCACCGTTGACGACGACGTCAGCGTATTGGTGACCGTAGTCGGTGCCAAGCAAGCCGATCCGGGCAAGGGCTTCTTCCCTCTGTCCGTTCACTACCAGGAAAAGACTTACGCTGCCGGTAAGATCCCTGGCGGTTTCTTCAAGCGTGAAGGCCGTCCTTCCGAGAAAGAAACCCTGACTTCCCGACTGATCGACCGTCCGATCCGTCCGCTGTTCCCGGAAGGTTTCATGAACGAAGTGCAGGTTGTCTGCACCGTCGTTTCCACCAGCAAAAAGACCGATCCGGACATCGCTGCGATGATCGGTACCTCGGCAGCCCTGGCGATCTCCGGCATTCCTTTCGACGGCCCGATCGGCGCCGCTCGCGTTGCTTTCCACGAAAGCACCGGCTACCTGCTGAACCCGACCTACGAGCAGCAAGCTGCCTCGAGCCTGGACATGGTTGTTGCCGGTACTTCGGACGCCGTGCTGATGGTTGAATCGGAAGCCAAAGAGCTGACCGAAGACCAGATGCTGGGCGCAGTACTGTTTGCTCACGACGAGTTCCAGGTCGTAATCAACGCCGTTAAAGAACTGGCTGCCGAAGCTGCCAAGCCAACCTGGACCTGGGCACCTGCTCCAGAAGCCACCGAGCTGCTGGCTGCTATCCGTTCCGAGTTCGGCGAAGCGATCTCCCAGGCTTACACCATCACCATCAAGGCCGACCGTTATGCGCGTCTGGGCGAGCTGCGTGATCAGGTTGTTGCCAAGCTGTCCGGTGAAGAAGGCCAACCTTCGGCTGCCGACGTCAAAGCTGCTTTCGGCGAAATCGAATACCGCACCGTTCGCGAAAACATCGTTAACGGCAAGCCACGTATCGACGGTCGCGACACCCGCACCGTACGTCCGCTGAACATCGAAGTCGGCGTTCTGCCGAAGACCCACGGTTCGGCACTGTTCACCCGTGGCGAAACCCAGGCTCTGGTAGTCGCGACTCTGGGCACCGCCCGTGACGCACAACTGCTGGACACTCTGGAAGGCGAGAAAAAAGACCCGTTCATGCTGCACTACAACTTCCCTCCGTTCTCGGTGGGCGAGTGTGGTCGCATGGGTGGCGCCGGTCGTCGTGAAATCGGTCACGGCCGTCTGGCCCGTCGTTCGGTTTCGGCCATGCTGCCAGCCGCTGACGTGTTCCCTTACACCATCCGTGTGGTATCGGAAATCACCGAATCCAACGGTTCGAGCTCGATGGCTTCCGTTTGCGGCGCTTCCCTGGCCCTGATGGACGCTGGCGTTCCGATGAAGGCGCCGGTTGCCGGTATCGCCATGGGTCTGGTTAAAGAAGGCGAGAAATTCGCTGTTCTGACCGACATCTTGGGTGACGAAGACCACCTGGGCGACATGGACTTCAAAGTTGCCGGTACCGCCAAAGGTGTGACCGCGCTGCAGATGGACATCAAGATCAAGGGCATCACCGAAGAGATCATGGAAATCGCTCTGGGCCAAGCCCTGGAAGCGCGCCTGAACATCCTCGGCCAGATGAACCAGATCATCGGCCAGTCGCGTACCGAACTGTCGGCCAACGCTCCGACCATGATCGCGATGAAGATCGACACCGACAAGATCCGTGACGTTATCGGTAAAGGTGGCGCGACCATCCGTGCGATCTGCGAAGAAACCAAGGCTTCGATCGACATCGAAGACGACGGTTCGATCAAGATCTTCGGCGAAACCAAGGAAGCGGCTGAAGCAGCACGTCAGCGCGTTCTGGGCATCACCGCAGAGGCCGAGATCGGCAAGATCTACGTCGGCAAGGTTGAGCGCATCGTCGACTTCGGCGCATTCGTCAACATCCTGCCGGGCAAGGACGGTCTGGTTCACATCTCGATGCTGAGCGACGCTCGCGTAGAGAAAGTGACCGACATCCTGAAAGAAGGCCAGGAAGTGGAAGTGCTGGTACTGGACGTGGACAACCGCGGCCGTATCAAGCTGTCCATCAAAGACGTGGCAGCGGCCAAGGCTTCGGGCGTTTAATCACCCCGCAGCGTTAGCCCAATAAAAATGCCCCGCCGTGAAAACGGCGGGGCATTTTTTTGTCCGTGAAATATCGAGTCATTCTGCAAAGTTGCCGACCTTCAAGACCGGTGCTAGGTTTAGCCCACCGCCCGTGTAGCTCAGCCGGTAGAGCAGCGCACTCGTAACGCGAAGGTCGCAGGTTCGATTCCTGTCTCGGGCACCACTTCCCTTATTTCACCTTGCGGCTCAACTCCTCGACGGTGCGCTTGAGTTGATCCATCGCGCGATCCTGATCGTTGAGTTTCTGCTTCAGGCTGGAGATTTCGCTGTTGTTCGAGCTGGAGCTGGAACCGCTATTGCGTTTGAGGTCTTCAACCTGACGGCCGAGCGTATCGAGCTGACGATCCTGTTCCTTGACCTTGTTCTTCAGATCTTCAATCTCCCTGCCACTCGAGCTCGAACTGGAACCGCTGCTGCGCTTGAATTCTTCAATCTGACGCGACTGCTCGTTGATGGTGTCGCGCATCTTTTTCAGCTCCTCGACTCCGATGCCGCTCTTGATCACGACGTCTTTGCCGAAATCGTTGTGAATGGCGGAGATCTGGTCGCCATAGGAAGGGCTGCTGCTACTCAATTCAACTGCCATTGCGCTGGCCGGCAGGGCCAGGGTGCCCAGCAGGGCGGTCAAAGTGGTGGCGGACACAACAGAAGAAATCTTCGAAAAGCTGCGCATCACTGGGTTTCCTTGTGAACAGCGAAGGTGAGTGCCGATATGGCACATCGCTATGACTTGAAAATCCGGTTTATGTTCCGCAGGTCAACTTTTTGTGGGAGAGATGTAAAGTCCCGTGTAATTCGCTCGCCAAACGTCCTATATTCGTTGTCTGCATGAGCATCGCCCAGCAGTTTTCAGATGATCCCGAATGGTTCCGAAGGCCGGACAGTCCGCGTCAGAGAGATCCTTGATGATCCAGATCCATCCTCCATTCCTATGATCAGCGAGAACGCCATGACCGAATTAACTCAAGAGCAACGTCACGAAGAAGCGCTTAGAAAATACATCCTGGATGTTCCGGATCTGAAGGAAGAGATCAAGGACCTGAGTCCCGATGATCAGAAAGACCAGATCCAGTGGGCGTTCGAAGACGAAGCCGAAGCCCAGGGCCTGCAACCTTGGGAGTTGACCCTCAAGTACACCAGCACGCCTGAGGAGTTCGAGGCCAAGCGCCTGGATCTGCACAAGGAAGCGGCCGAAGTGTTGGGCGTCGAGTGGGATGAATACTGCGAGATGAACAATCTGGTGGTCTGAAACAAAAACGCCAGCCTCGAAAGGGCTGGCGTTTTTTATTGTGTGGACGACTCAGATGCTCAGGCGCATCGACAGGTCCACGGCTTTCACATCCTTGGTCATCGCGCCGATCGAGATGTAATCCACCCCGGTCTGGGCGATCGGCAGCAGCGTGCTTTCGTTGATGCCACCACTGGCTTCCAGTTTCGCCTTGCCGCCGTTCAGGCGTACGGCTTCGCGCATGTCATCGAGGCTCAGTTCGTCGAGCATGATGATGTCGGCACCGGCGGCCAGCGCTTCTTTCAACTCCTCCAGACTTTCCACTTCGATTTCCACCGGTTTGCCCGGGGCGATCTTGTGTGCAGCGGCAATGGCCTGCGGGATGCCGCCGCTGGCAGCGATGTGGTTTTCCTTGATCAGGAACGCGTCGTAGAGACCGATGCGATGGTTATGGCAACCGCCGCAGGTGACCGCGTATTTCTGCGCCAGACGCAGGCCCGGCAGGGTCTTGCGGGTGTCGAGCAGTTTCACCGAAGTCTCGGCAACGAAGTCCGCCAGGTACTGCGCGCGGGTCGCCACGCCCGACAGCAATTGCAGGAAGTTCAGTGCGCTGCGTTCACCGGTCAGCAGTGAACGGGCAGGGCCTTCCAGATGAAACAGCGGCTGGTTCGGCGAAACCCGTTCGCCATCGCGCACCTGCCAATGCACCGCCACCCGTGGATCGAGCTGGCGGAACACCGCATCGACCCACGCCGTGCCACTGATGACGGCGGCGTCGCGGGTGATGATGGTGGCTTTGGCCAGGCGTTCGGCCGGGATCAGTTGCGCGGTGATGTCGCCGCTGCCGATGTCTTCGAGCAACGCACGGCGCACGTTGGCTTCGATTTCGGCGGTCAAATCGGCGAGACGTAGATTCGGCATAACGGGCTCCACAAACTAAGTGGCCCGATTATAGGGGCATGGCGTCGGCCAACCCAAGGCGAGAACAGCCACGCAGCGCTGCATCCGGTCGATTTTCTTTGAGCAAACCCGTTTCTGTCGTGGTCACTGCAAGGTGTCGGCGCATAGGGGAAACCCTGACGGCTCTGGCGCCGGGGACATCTTTTGCAAGATAATCCGCCTTGCATTTGACGCCATGAGTTTGACGTCGGCAAATCACCGTTTCAGGAGGCTTGGATGCACAACGACGGGAATGTAGTGCCTCTGCACAAGGCCACTACCGATCAGGCGACTCACTCGCCGCTCGCCCGCCTGCCTGTGATTCTGCTTCAGGTTCGCGACAAGGCTGCCCAGCGCCTGCGCAACGGTTTGCAGGAGCTGTTCGATAACGCCGACGACACCCTGTTCGAAATGGCCGACCGGGCGCGTAACGACGTCGAGCAGAACATCTTTTTCGAAGCCATGCGCGACCTGCGCCTCAAGCGCAAGAACATCGAGCGCGGGTTTCTCGAGCAATTCTTTGAAGCCTTTGTCGGCCTCACTCAATTCGATCCCGTCCCCACCGTGCTTTCTCACGCCTTGCAGCATGAGGACACAACCGCGCGAACCGATGACATGGAGCGCAATGTCGCGGTCGAAACCATGGTCGGCCGCGTGCTGAATCGCGACGGGTTCGCCCTCGACCAACTGACCGCGCGATTCAATGCGCTGTTGGGCAAGACCCTGGACGATCAATACAACCCGCTGGGCCCGGCGATGCTTTGCGAATACTTCCTGCAGGCGGGGCGCAATCTGGGGGTGGAGATCAAGGTCAAACTGATCCTGCTCAAACTGTTCGAGCGCTATGTGCTGGCCGATACCGATCAACTCTACGCCGAAGCCAATCAACTGCTGATCGCCACGGGCGTGTTGCCCGAGCTCAAGCCGGCACCGGCCCGTCGCGCCATCGATCAGGCCGTGGCCAGCGTGCAGAGCGAATTCGAGGGCGTCGACAAAACCCAGACCGATGCCGGCGTGCAGGAGGTCTTCGCCGCGTTGCAGGAGTTGCTGCTGCACGTGCGCGGCACCGTTGCGCCGACCCTTGAACCCAGCGCCCCGGCGCAGCCGATTTCCACCCGCGACTTGCTGCGCCTGCTCTCGCACTTGCAGCAATATGTACCGGCGCTGGCGGTGCAGGACGACTTCGATCTGCGCCATCAACTTGAACAGCTGTTGACCCGAGTGAGCGTGCGCAGCGGCAAATCACGAATCGTCGGCGGGGCCGACGAGGACGTGATCAATCTGGTGGCCATGGTCTTCGACTGCATCCTCGATGATCGCAACCTGCCGGATTCGCTCAAGGCGCTGATCGCCCGGTTGCAGATCCCGATGTTGAAGGTCGCGGTGATCGACAAAAGCTTCTTCAGCCGCAGCAGCCACCCGGCGCGTCGCCTGCTCAATGAAATCGCCGAAGCGGCGATGGGCTGGGGCGAGTGCGACGGCAATGCACGCGACAGCCTGTACTTGCGCATCGAGCAAGTGGTGCAGCGCCTGCTGACAGACTTCGTCGATGACCCGGCGATTTTTTCCGAATTGCTGGCGGACTTTCTCGCGTTCACCAGTGACGAGCGCCGTCGCAGCGAATTGCTTGAACAGCGTTTGCGCGATGCCGAAGAGGGTCGGGCGAAAACCGAACTGGCCCGCCAGCGGGTCGAGCAGGCGCTGAATCAGGCGTTGCTGGGCAAAGTCCTGCCACCGTCGGTGGTGACGTTCGTGCAGGAGGCCTGGAGCAAGGTGTTGCTGCTGACCTGCCTCAAGCACGGCGATCAGTCTGCCGAATGGCAGGCCGACGTGCAGACCATGGAGCAATTGATCTGGAGCGTGCAGCGCCACGACGACGCAGAAGCCGGCCTGCGTCTGCTGGCGCTGGTGCCGGGGTTGCTCAAGTCATTGCGCGACGGCCTGAGCAGTTCGGCCTTCGATCCGTTTGCCACCAGCGGCTTTTTCAGTGAGCTGGAAGCGCTGCATGTGCGCCTGCTCGAACCGTCCAGCGAGCCGGATCAGACCGCGCTGCCGGAAATGATCGAAGTATCGCAGGCGATTGTCTTGCAGATGGCCGACGACGGCCTTCAGTCTCGCACGCCGGCGCGTTTGCCGGCCGACGACGCAGGTTTGCGTCAGGTCGATCAGCTGCGCCTGGGCAGTTGGGTGGCGTTCGAAGAAGACGAAGAACACACGCTGCGCTGCAAACTGGCGGCGATCATCGAGGCCACCAACAAGTACGTGTTTGTCGACCGCACCGGGATGAAAGTGCTGGAGCGCGACCGCACGGAACTGGCCCTGGCGTTCCGTCGCGGCGCGGTGCGGACGCTGGACGACACCTTGCTGTTCGACCGTGCGCTGGAGTCGGTAATCGGCAATCTGCGACGGCTCAATCGCGGCAAGTGATCGCGCGCCGGGGGCCGATCACGGCATACTGGTCGCCAACACAGTCGGCGTTGAAGGAATCGGTATGCAGTTGGATCCCGCAAGCGGGTGGTGTCATGGGGTGCAGGTCTGCCCTTCGCCCAACTTCAATGAACGCCCGGCGGGCGAAGTCTCCCTGTTGGTCATCCACAACATCAGCCTGCCACCGGCGCAGTTCGCCACCGGCAAGGTGCAGGAATTTTTCCAGAATCGTCTGGATGTCACGGAACATCCCTACTTTGCCGGGATCGCCGACCTGCGCGTGTCTGCGCATTTTCTGATCGAACGTGACGGCAAGGTCACCCAGTTTGTCTCCTGTCTTGAGCGTGCCTGGCATGCCGGTGTTTCGGTGTTCGAGGGACGGGAAACCTGTAACGATTTTTCCGTGGGCATCGAGCTGGAAGGCACCGATGATCTGCCGTTCACCGATGCGCAGTATCAGGCGTTGATCCTGCTGACCCGCCATTTGCAAAAAGCGTTTCCGGCGATCACTGTCGAGCGCATCTGCGGGCACAGCGACATCGCCCCCGGACGCAAGACCGACCCCGGACCCGCATTCGACTGGGCACGCTACCGCGCCGCCCTGGCACAAGAGGAAGGACAATGAGTTTTCTGGTGTTACTGCTGGCGGTATGGATCGAGAAGTTCTCGGCCCTGCGCCAACGGGTTCAACGCGATGGCGGATGGATCCGCGAACTGCACAAGCTGGAAACCGGCGGGCTGGCCAAACAGCCGTGGCTGGTGCTGACCGTCCTGGTGTTGCTTCCGGTGGCGCTGCTGGGATTGCTGCTGGTGGTGCTGGACCCGGTGGCCTACGGTCTGCTGGCGTTGCCGGTGCATTTGCTGGTGGTGATTTACAGCCTGGGGCGCGGTGATCTGCTCGGCGAACTCGGGCCGTTTCGCGACGCCTGGCGCCGTGAGGATCTACAGGCCGCCGCCCATGTGGCCAAGCGTGATCTGAACATCTGCGCTGAAAGCGGCGAACAATTGCTGGAGCAAGTGCAACGGCATCTGTTGTGGCAGGCCTACCAGAGTTTCTTTGCGGTGATTTTCTGGTACTTCCTGCTCGGCCCGGTCGCGGCGCTGAGCTATCGCCTGCTGGCGCTGGCGGAAGAAAACGCCCAGAACCCGGCGGTGGCCGAACGCGCCGGGCAATTGCGTCATGCCTTCGACTGGGTGCCGGTGCGGCTGCTGGCGGCGAGCCTTGCCCTGGTCGGCAATTTCGTCGCGGTCAGCCGGGTGATGCTGCACGAGCTGCTGAACTGGAACATCAGCGCTGCGCAACTGATCAACAAGGTCGGGCTGGCTGCCGGGGAAATCCCGCCGGCCGCTGTCGGTCCCGAAGGCATCAACACCCTCGACTGCCTCTGGGAATTGCTGCTGCGGGCGGCGGTGCTGTGGTATGCCGGCTTTGCCCTGTGGACGGTACTCGCATAGGCCGAACGCGTGACGAGGGGGGCAATCCCCCTCGTTAACCTTAAGTTACAAAACCTCCCTTCGATTTGAGCTATACAGAGATGGCGCCCGATAGTGGCTATCTGCTGTCGCCCCGCGCCTGCCAATAAAAACAAGAAAAAACCAAGGGAGACTTCCAGTGAAGAGCTTGCTCTATCCCGCCGTCTCGCTGATGAACCGCTTGAGCTTCGGCATGAAGTTCAGCCTGATCAGCGTGCTGTTCCTGGTGCCGATGCTGGTGACCAATTTCTACCTGGTGCGCGATTCCTATCGCGAATTCCAGGGCACCCGGGTGGAGCTGCAGAGCCTCGACCTGCTGGGCAGCAGCCTGACCCTGCGCCGGGATCTGGAAACCCTCAACAATCTGGTGCAGATCAACGTCACCCTCGGTCAGTCCGGCAAGGCCGGCAATGTCGAGGCGCAGATCACCAGCCTTGAGCAAAACGTCCTGGCCCGCCTGCAAGGGCTGACGCCCATGACCGAGGATCCTGAGCAGATCAAATTCTTCGAGACCAAGCGCGATGAAATGATCGCTGCGTTCAAGAACCAGCAAGCGGAAAACTCCCTGCAAAGCAAAAGTGCGCTGATCGGCAAACTGCTGGGCAATGCGCAGGTTTTCAGCCAGATCGTGGCCAGCCAGGCCGGGTTGAGTCGCGACAATCAGGGCGACATACGCCAGCTCAGCGAGCTGATCACTGCGACTACGCCGGCCGTCACCCAGGCCTTGGGCGAAGGTCGGGCGATGGGCTCGTATTCATTGGGCCAGGGCTTTCTCAACAGTTCGTCGAGCACCCGCTTCGACGAGTTGTTGGTGCAGATCGAAAAACTTCAGGCCGAATATGGCCTGAAATTGCAGGATGCGCTGGGCTCCAGCAAAGCTGCCCGTGACTCCCTGAGCACCCCGGCGGAGGCCAGCAAGGCCACGCTGAAACAGGCCAGCACCCTGATCGAAGAACAAGTGGTGATGGCCGAAACGCTCGACGCCCCGTGGCAGGCGTTTTATGACCAGGTCACCGGGCTGATGGACCAGACCTATCAGCTCAACGACGCCACCCTGAAATTCCTCGACACCCAGTTGCAGCAGCGTCTGGGGCAAAACCGCACGCACATGGTGCTGCAAGCCGTGGCGTTGTCGGTGGTGTTCGTGTTGATTTTCTATCTCTACGGCGGCTTCTACGCGTCGACCCGCGCCACCCTGAAAAACCTCGGCGCCATGATGGATAAAGTCGCGGCGGGCGACATGACGGTGAATTTCCGAGCCAACAGCCGTGATGAACTCGGCGAGTTGGGCGAAGTGTTCAACGGTACGGTGAGGAAAATCCATGATCTGATCGAGCGGGTCGGCCACACCGTTGGCGAGGTCGAGCGGCAGGCGGGGCAGGTGGAAAACGTCTCGGCGCAAAGCAATCAGGCGGTCGCCGGGCAACGTACGCAGATCGAGCAAGTGGCCACCGCGATGAACCAGATGTCGGCGACCTCACTGGAGGTGGCACGCAGTGCAGCGGCAGCGGTCAGCAGCGCCCACAGCGTGAACGACGAAACCATCAGTGGTCGCGGACTGGTGGAATCGCAGCAGGGCAGCATCGCGGCGCTGGCGAGCGAAATTGATCAATCGGTGCTGGTGATCAACCAGTTGGCCAGTGACAGCCAGTCGATCAGCCGCGTTCTGGAAGTGATCAAGAGCATTGCCGAACAGACCAATCTGCTGGCGCTCAACGCCGCGATCGAGGCCGCGCGGGCCGGTGAGCAGGGGCGTGGTTTTGCCGTGGTCGCTGACGAAGTCCGCACGCTAGCCAAACGCACTCAGCAATCGACCGAAGAAATCGAGCAGATGATCGCCAAACTCCACGGTGGCGTCGGCGCGGCAGTGAAGGCCATGGGCGTCAGCCATCAGATGGCCAACGGCACGGTGGGGCAGTCGGAAAAAGTCCAGCAGGCGCTGGAAAACATCCTCGGTGCTGTCGGCATGATCGTCGACCAGAACCAGCAGATTGCCGCCGCCGTCGAGCAGCAGACCGCCGTCGCCCACGATATCGACCAGAACATCGTCGAGATCAACCGTGCCGGCGAGCGCACCGCAGAAGGCGCGCATCAGACCGAAGATGCCAGTCGCGCGTTGTCGGCGCAGGTGGTCGAGTTGAAGCAGTTGATCAGCGCGTTCCGGGTTTGACGTGTCCTGCCGACTGTTTACCAGTGAAACAGTTGGCAAGCGTTAGCGGTACTGGCGGCGGCCAGTTGTTCCTGATCGATGTTCATCAATGCGGCGAGTGATGTGCAAATCGCCGGCAGATGCGCCGGCGTATTGCGAATGCCGGGGTACATGGCGGGCGCCATGTCCGGAGAGTCGGTTTCCAGCACCACCGCGTCCAGCGGCAAATCGGCCAGCACCCGGTGCATGCGCAACGCCTGCGGCCAGGTTGGCGCACCGCCAAGACCCAGTTTGAAACCGAGCTTGATGTATTCCCGCGCTTCTTCACGGCTGCCGGCGAACGCATGGATGATCCCGGCACGCTTGAGCTTGAAGCGCTTGAGCGTGGCAATCACCGCCGCATGGCTGCGCCGCACGTGGATCAGCGCCGGCAACTGGAAGTCCGCCGCCAGTTGCAGTTGCGCTTCGAACAGCGCTTGCTGGCGCTCGCGGTCGAGGGTTTCGATGAAGTAATCCAGGCCGATTTCGCCGACCGCGCACAGCTGCCGATGACCTTTTAGCCGTGTCAGCCAATCGCCCAGTGCATTCAGGTCTTCAGGCCGATGCTGATCGAGGTAGACCGGGTGCAAACCGAACGCCGCGTACAGATCGGCGTCGCTTTGCACCAGATCCCACACCCGTTGCCAGTTCCCCTCGTAGACCCCGAGCACCACCATTCGCCGCACCCCGAGGGCGCGGCTTTCGCTCAGCAGCGCCGCGCGGTCGGCGTCGAAGTCGGGGAAGTCCAGATGGGTGTGGCTGTCGATCAGCTCCACGGCTCAGTCCCGGTGAATACGCTGCTTGAAGGTACGGGCGATGGCCTGCACGCCAGGCTGGTAATCCGATTGTTCGACCGCGGCCAGCGCCAGTTCCAGCGCCTTGTCGGCGATCAACTGGTGCTGCTGGGCCATGGCGTTGACCGGCAGCGGCAGGAAGTCCAGCAACTGGGTGTCGCCGAATGTGCCGAGGCGCAACGGGCGGTTTTTGAGCGGGAAGTCATGCAGCGCGTCAAACACGCCCTGCAACAGCACGTAGGACGTGGTCACCAGCGCGTCCGGTAAATGTCCGAGGCGTTGCAGGAGTTCTTCCATCAACTGCTTGCCGCACTCGCGGCTGAAGGACTCGGCGTGCTCGATCAGCACTTCGCCCTTGAACCCGGCCAAGGCCTGCTTGAAACCGGCCGCACGTTCCTGGCTGATGCTCAGTTCCGGGCGGGCGCCCAGCAGCACGATCTGTTTCGGCTGCGGGTCGAGCAGGCTTTCGGTCAGGTGCAGGCTGGCTTCGCGGTCGTCGCTGACCACCGAGCAGAAATGCTCGGCATCCATCACCCGGTCGATGGCAATGATCGGCAAACCCTTGGCCTGCAACTGACGATAACTGTCGTCGCCGGCCGGCAGGCAACTGGCGACGATCAACGCATCGCAGCGCCGGGCGCGGAACAGTTGCAGCAGTTGCCGCTCGCTGTCCGGTGCATCGTCGGAGCTGGCGATCAGCAATTGATAGCCGCGTGCCCGGGCGCCTTGCTCCAGCAGTTTTGCGATCCGCGCGTAACTGGGGTTTTCCAGATCCGGCAGGATAAAACCCAGGGTCCGGGTGTGCCGACTGCGCAGCCCGGCCGCCTGTGGATTGGGGGTAAAGCCGTGCAGATCAACCACCGCCCGCACTCGCTCGACGGTCGCGGTGCTGATGCGTTGCTGTTCGGCCTTGCCGTTGATGACGTAGCTGGCGGTGGTCACGGACACTCCGGCCAACCGCGCGATATCACTGAGTTTCAACCCGGGATTTCCTTGTTTTTTCGAGCTTGCCGCGACATTTTCGCCAATCCTACCCGATTCAGGCAGGCGACCATTGTCTCAGCGCATCCGACAAGTTGGACTTCAAGGATGGGACATTATCGAGTAACGTGCCGATCAATCTAGATTAAACGTTTCAGCAAGCGTATTTTCTACGCTTTAGACGCCTTTGGCCGGTTCTGCCGTGAAACCGCCAAAACTGCCTCCTGAAAAGGATGGCCCATAGCGCCTAAGCTGCAACCATTCAAAACAATACCTGGCGCGCCACCGCGCCAAAAAGGAGATCGCATGCTCGAGCTCACTGTAGAGCAGATATCCATGGGCCAGTCGGCTGTGGATAAACCCGCCGCTTTGCAATTGCTGGCCAGTCATCTGGTCGCCGATGGTCTGGTCGCCGACGGCTACCTCGCTGGCCTGCAGGCCCGGGAGGCTCAGGGCTCGACCTTCCTCGGGCAAGGCATTGCGATCCCCCACGGCACGCCCGAAACCCGCGATCAGGTGTTCGCCACCGGCGTGCGCCTGATGCAGTTTCCCGACGGCGTGGACTGGGGCGACGGCCAGATCGTTTATCTGGCCATCGGCATCGCCGCCAAATCCGACGAACATTTGCGCCTGCTGCAACTGCTGACCCGCGCCCTCGGCGAGACCGATCTGGGCCAGGCCCTGCGCCGCGCGAGTTCGCCCGAAGCGCTGCTGAAACTGCTGCAAGGTGCGCCGCAAGAGCTGGCGCTGGATGCGCAGATGATCGGCCTCGGGGTTTCCGCCGACGATTTCGAAGAGCTGGTCTGGCGCGGTGCGCGTCTGCTGCGCCAGGCCGATTGCGTGAGCAATGGTTTCGCCGGTGTATTGCAGCAGGTCGAAGCGCTGCCGCTGGGCGATGGCCTGTGGTGGCTGCACAGCGAGCAGACCGTGAAGCGTCCGGGCCTGGCGTTCGTCACGCCGGACAAACCGATGCGCTACCTCGGCCAGCCGCTCAGCGGTCTGTTCTGTCTGGCCAGCCTCGGTGAAGCGCATCAGGCGCTGCTCGAGCGTTTGTGCGCGTTGCTGATCGAAGGTCGCGGCAATGAACTGGGCCGCGCCACCAGCAGCCGCAAAGTCCTCGAAGTGCTTGGCGGTGAGTTGCCGGCCGACTGGCCAAGCGCACGTATCGCATTGGCCAACGCCCATGGTCTGCACGCGCGGCCGGCGAAAATCCTCGCGCAACTGGCGAAAAGTTTTGACGGTGAAATCCGTGTGCGCATCGTCGACGGTCAGGACAGCGCCGTATCGGTGAAGAGCCTGAGCAAACTGCTGAGCCTCGGCGCCCGTCGCGGCCAGGTGCTGGAAATCATCGCCGAACCGAGCATCGCCGCCGATGCGTTGCCGGCCTTGCTGGCCGCCATCGAAGAAGGCCTTGGCGAAGAAGTCGAGCCGCTGCCAGCAGTCAGTCAGCAGCGTGAAGTGATCGCCGACATCGCCGAAGTGCTGACCGCGCCGGCCTCCGGCAGCCTGCTGCAAGCGATTCCCGCTGCCCCCGGCATCGCCATCGGCCCGGCGCACATTCAGGTCCAGCAAGCCATCGATTACCCGTTGCGCGGCGAGTCTGCCGCCATCGAGCGCGAGCGTCTCAAGCAAGCGCTGGCCGACGTGCGTCAGGACATTCAGGGCCTGATCGAACGCAGCAAGGCCAAGGCGATCCGCGAGATTTTCATCACTCACCAGGAAATGCTCGACGACCCGGAACTCACCGACGAAGTCGATACCCGTCTCAAGCAGGGCGAAAGCGCCGAAGCAGCCTGGATGGCCGTGATCGAAGCCGCCGCAAAACAACAGGAATCGTTGCAGGACGCGTTGCTCGCTGAACGTGCCGCCGACCTGCGCGACATCGGTCGTCGGGTGCTGGCGCAACTGTGTGGCGTGCAGACGCCCGCCGAGCCTGAGCAACCGTACATTCTGGTGATGGACGAGGTCGGTCCGTCCGACGTGGCGCGGCTGGATCCGGCGCGGGTCGCGGGGATTCTCACCGCCCGTGGTGGCGCCACCGCACACAGCGCAATTGTGGCTCGCGCACTGGGGATTCCGGCGCTGGTCGGCGCGGGCGCTGCGGTGTTGATGCTGAAACCGGGCACGCCGTTGCTGCTTGACGGCCAGCGCGGTCGCCTGCATGTGGACGCGGATGCCGCGACCCTGCAACGCGCCAGCGAAGAACGTGACACCCGCGAACAACGCCTGAAAGCCGCCGCCGAACAACGCCATCAACCGGCGCACACCACCGACGGCCACGCGGTGGAAGTGTTCGCCAACATCGGCGAAAGCGCCGGTGTGATCAGCGCGGTGGAGCAGGGCGCCGAAGGCATCGGCCTGCTGCGCACCGAACTGATTTTCATGGCCCATCCGCAAGCGCCGGACGAGGCGACTCAGGAAGCCGAATACCGCCGCGTCCTCGACGGCCTCGCCGGTCGGCCGCTGGTGGTGCGCACCCTCGATGTCGGCGGCGACAAACCTCTGCCGTATTGGCCGATCGCCAAGGAAGAAAACCCGTTCCTCGGCGTGCGCGGCATTCGCTTAACCTTGCAGAGACCGCAGATCATGGAAGCGCAGTTGCGCGCCTTGCTGCGTTCGGCGGACAACCGTCCATTGCGGATCATGTTCCCGATGGTCGGCAGCGTCGAAGAGTGGCGTCAGGCTCGCGACATGACCGAACGGCTGCGCCTGGAAATCCCGGTGGCCGATCTGCAACTGGGGATCATGATCGAAGTGCCGTCCGCTGCCTTGCTGGCGCCAGTGCTGGCCAAGGAAGTCGACTTCTTCAGCGTCGGCACCAACGACCTGACCCAGTACACGCTGGCGATCGACCGTGGTCATCCGACCCTGTCCGCCCAGGCTGACGGCCTGCACCCGGCAGTGCTGCAACTGATCGACATCACCGTGCGCGCGGCCCATGCCCATGGCAAATGGGTCGGTGTGTGCGGCGAGCTGGCGGCGGATCCGCTGGCGGTGCCGGTGCTGGTTGGCCTTGGTGTGGATGAACTGAGCGTCTCCGGGCGCAGCATCGCCGAGGTCAAGGCGCGCATCCGCGAACTCAGCCTGACGCAAACGCAAAACCTTGCTCAACAAGCCCTGGCCGTGGGCAGCGCCAACGAAGTGCGCGCATTAGTGGAGGCCCTGTAATGGCCAAGATTCTCACCCTGACCCTCAACCCGGCGCTGGACCTTACGGTGCAGTTGCCACGTCTTGAGGCCGGTCAGGTCAACCGCAGCGACGAAATGCACACCCACGCCGCCGGCAAGGGCGTCAACGTCGCACAGGTGCTGGCCGACCTCGGTCATCAACTGACGGTCAGCGGCTTTCTCGGCGAAGACAATCTGCAAGCCTTCCAAACCCTGTTCGCCAAACGTGGCTTCACCGATGCGTTTATCCGGGTGCCCGGCGAGACCCGCAGCAACATCAAGGTTGCGGAACAGGATGGACGCATCACCGACATCAACGGCCCGGGGCCGGTGGTCGGCGCGGTGGCGCAACAGGCGTTGCTGGAGCGTCTGGTGCAGATCGCGCCGGGGCATGACGCGGTGGTGGTCGCCGGCAGTTTGCCGCGCGGAGTCACTGCACAGTGGTTGCGCGAACTGGTCGAGCGCTTGAAGGCGTTGGGCCTGAAAGTCGCCCTGGACACCAGCGGCGACGCCTTGCGCGCGGCGCTCAAGGCCGGCCCGTGGCTGATCAAGCCGAATACCGAAGAGCTGGCCGATGCGCTGGGCTGTGAAGTGGTGTCCCATGCGTCTCAGGCCGAGGCAGCCAATCGGCTGCACGCCCAAGGCATCGAGCATGTGGTGATCTCCCACGGTGCCGACGGTGTGAACTGGTTCAGCGTCGGCTCGGCGCTGCATGCGACGCCGCCGAAGGTCAGCGTCGCCAGCACGGTCGGTGCCGGCGATTCGTTGCTGGCCGGCATGCTGCACGGTCTGCTCAGCGCCGACACGCCGGAACAAACCCTGCGCACGGCCACCGCGATTGCGGCGCAGGCGGTGACCCAGATCGGTTTCGGTATTCACGATGCCGCGCAACTGGCGCAGCTCGAACAGGGCGTGCGCGTGCGCCCCCTGACAGAACAATAAGAGGGTTTGTCATGAAGTTAGCCATTGTCACGGCCTGCCCGAACGGCATGGTCACCAGTGTGCTGTGCGCCCGGCTGCTGGATGCCGCGGCCCAGCGTCAGGGCTGGAGCACCAGCGTCGAAGTGGTGGATGCGGCGCACCCGGAACGCGAGTTGTCGGCAGCCACCATCGAGGCCGCCGAGTGGGTATTGCTGGTCGCCACTGGATCTGTGGACATGACCCGGTTCATCGGCAAGAAAGTCTTTCGGATCGCGCCGGCGCAAGCCCTTCAGGATGTCGAAGAAGTACTGCGGCGTGGCGCCGTCGAGGCGGAAGTTTACGTCGCTGACGAAACGCCGCCCGTGGTTGCCAGTGCTCAAGCGCCGCGACTGGTCGCGGTCACCGCCTGCCCGACCGGTGTCGCCCACACCTTCATGGCCGCCGAAGCGTTGCAGCAAGCTGCCAAGCGGCTGGGCTACGACCTGCAAGTCGAAACCCAGGGCTCGGTCGGCGCGCGAAATCCGCTGAGTGCGGCAGCCATCGCCGAAGCTGACGTGGTGCTGCTGGCGGCCGATATCGAAGTCGCCACCGAGCGTTTCGCCGGCAAGAAAATCTACCGCTGCGGCACCGGGATTGCGTTGAAACAGTCCGAAGCCACGCTGAAAAAAGCCCTGGCCGAAGGCAAGCAGGAAAGTGCTGCGAGCGACGGCAAAGCGCCGGCCAAGCAGGAGAAAAGCGGCGTCTACAAACACCTGCTGACCGGTGTGTCGTTCATGCTGCCGATGGTGGTGGCGGGCGGTCTGATGATCGCCTTGTCGTTCGTGTTCGGTATCACTGCGTTCAAGGAAGAAGGCACGCTGGCGGCGGCGCTGATGCAGATCGGTGGCGAGACTGCGTTCAAATTGATGGTGCCGCTGCTGGCCGGTTACATCGCCTGGTCGATTGCCGACCGCCCCGGACTCGCGCCGGGCATGATCGGCGGTTTGCTGGCGAGCACCCTGGGCGCCGGCTTCATCGGCGGGATCGTTGCCGGTTTTATCGCAGGCTACGCGGCCAAGGCGATCAGTCGGTATGTGGCGCTGCCGCAAAGTCTGGAAGCACTGAAACCGATTCTGATCATTCCGTTGTTCGCCAGTCTGTTCACCGGGCTGGTGATGATTTACGTGGTCGGCAAACCGGTGGCCGGGATGCTTGCGGCGCTGACGCATTTCCTCGACAGCATGGGGACCACCAACGCGATCCTGCTCGGTGTGCTGCTGGGCGGCATGATGTGCGTCGACCTCGGCGGGCCGATCAACAAGGCTGCTTATGCGTTCTCGGTGGGGCTGCTGGCCTCGCAGAGTTATGCACCGATGGCCGCGACCATGGCCGCCGGCATGGTGCCGCCGATTGGTCTGGGCATCGCCACGTTCATCGCGCGACGCAAGTTCGCCCAGACTGAACGCGAGGCGGGTAAAGCGGCGCTGGTGCTCGGGTTGTGCTTCATCTCTGAAGGGGCGATTCCGTTTGCTGCGAAAGACCCGTTGCGGGTGATCCCGGCAAGCATTGCCGGCGGTGCGCTGACCGGTGCGTTGTCGATGTACTTCGGCTGCAAGCTGATGGCGCCGCACGGTGGGCTGTTCGTGCTGGCGATTCCGAACGCGATCAACCATGCGCTGTTGTACCTGCTGGCGATTGTCGCGGGCAGTCTGCTGACCGCGGTGGCGTATGCGCTGGTCAAGCGGCCGGAGGCCGTGGAACTGGCGTTGGAGCCCGCGAAAGCGTGACACTGCGAAAACTTGTGGGAGCGAGCTTGCTCGCGAATGCGGTGTATCTGCGCAGTCGATGTCGGCTGACACGACGCTTTCGCGAGCAAGCCCGCTCCCACAGGAAACAGGTTGTCATCCCCAATTCATGATCCCGTGCTTAAGTTTTCCTTTTTTCAGGGAGAACACCATGAGCGATTTCAATCCCGGTCGCCGGCGCGTGATGCAAGCCGTCGGCGCCGGACTGCTGATGCCGGGGCTGGCGCCGGCCGTGATCGCGTCGGTCAAGGATCGACCGCAACTGACTGACGGCGTGCAATCCGGCGACTTGCAGGGCGACCGCGCGATGATCTGGAGCCGTGCCGACCGCCCGGCGCAGATGGTGGTGGAGTGGGACACCCGCAGTCAGTTCCGCCATCCGCGCCGGGTCGTCTCGGCGCTGGCCGATGCCCGCAGCGATTTCACCGCCCGCGTCGAACTCACTGGTTTGCCCGCCGATCAGGCGATTTTCTACCGTGTGTATTTCAAGGACGCCCGCACCGGTGTCGCCAGTGAACCGTGGCTTGGCCATTTGCGCAGCGCACCGACGGCGCGGCGCAATATCCGCTTCGTGTGGAGCGGTGACACCGTCGGCCAGGGCTTCGGCATCAACCCCGATATCGGCGGCATGCGCATCTATGAAGCCATGCGCATGCGCCTGCCGGACTTCTTTATCCACAGCGGCGACACCATCTACGCCGACGGCCCAGTGCCGGCGCAACTGACCACGGAAGGTGGCCGGATCTGGCGCAACCTCACCACCGAAGCCAAGAGCAAGGTCGCCCAGACCCTCGACGATTATCGCGGCAATTATCGCTACAACCTGATGGACGAAAACGTCCGCCGCTTCAACGCCGAAGTGCCGCAGATCTGGCAGTGGGACGACCATGAGGTGGTCAACAACTGGTCGCCGGGCAAGCAGCTCGACGAGCGCTATCAGGAAAAAAATATCCACACCCTGGTCGGCCGAGCGCGTCAGGCCTGGCTCGAATATTCGCCGATGCGTTTGCAGGCCGCCGATGGCGGCGGGCGCATCTATCGCAAGCTGAGCTACGGGCCGATGCTCGACGTGTTCGTGCTCGACATGCGCAGTTATCGCGGCGCCAACGACGACAATCTCGGGGCGGAAAAACCGTTCCTCGGGCGGGAGCAATTGAACTGGCTCAAGCGCGGATTGAAGGCCTCGAAAGCCCAGTGGAAAGTCATCGCCGCCGACATGCCGATCGGTCTCGGCGTGCCGGATGGCGAGGTCAGTCCCGGTGTTGCGCGCTGGGAAGCGGTGGCCAACGGCGACCCAGGCCCGGCGCAGGGACGTGAACTGGAAATCGCCGAACTGCTGGGCTTTTTGCGCGCGCAGCAGGTGCGCAATTTCGTGTTCCTGACGGCGGACGTGCATTACTGCGCGGCGCATCACTATCACCCTGATCGCGCGGCGTTCCAGGATTTCGAACCGTTCTGGGAGTTTGTCGCGGGGCCGTTGAACGCCGGCAGTTTCGGCCCCAATCCGCTGGACAAGACCTTTGGCCCGCAGGTGGTATTCGAGAAGGCGCCGGCGGTACAGAACGCCTCGCCGTTTGCCGGGTTTCAGTTTTTCGGTGAGGTGAACATTGACGGGCAGAGCGGGGAGATGAGCGTGGTGTTGCGGGATCTGGAGGGGGTTGCGGTTTTCGAGCAAAAGCTGCAACCGACTTGAGTTCACCGCGAAACAAACGGTGGGAGCGAGCCTGCTCGCGATGACGGTGTCACAGGCAACAATTGTGTTGAATGTAAAACCGAATCGCGAGCAGGCTCGCTCCTACAGGGATTGTGATGTCAGTAAACGTCGCGGCGATAGCGACCCTGTTCGATCAAGCGTTCGACTTCAGCGGCGCCCAGCACTTCATTGAGCACCTGATCCACCCCTGACGCCATGCCTTGAAGGCTGCCGCAGATGTAGATTACCGCACCGTCCGCCAGCCATTTCTTCAACTCGCCGGCCGATTCGCGCAGGCGATCCTGCACGTAAATCTTCTCGGCCTGATCCCGTGAGAACGCCAGATCGAGGCGTTCCAGATCGCCATTGATCAACCACTCTTCCAGCTCCGCACGGCAGAGGAAATCGTGCTCGCGATTGCGTTCGCCAAACAGCAGCCAGTGACGCTGTTGATTGTCGGCGATCCGTGCCTTGAGCAAGCTGCGCAGCCCGGCGAGGCCGGTGCCGTTGCCCAGCAGGATCATCGGCACCGGCGCGTTCGGCAGATGGAAACCGCTGTTGCGGCGGACCCGCAGGCTGATGCTGCCGCCGACCGGAGCATGCTCGGTCAGCCAGCCGGAGCCGATGCCGAGGCTACCGTCGGCATGCTGTTCCTGACGCACGATCAGCTCCAGCACGCCGTCGGCGGCAATCGAGGCGATCGAGTATTCGCGCATCGCCAGCGGCACCATCGCATCGACCAGCGCCTGGGCGTGCAGGCCCACCAGATGGGCGCGATGCTCGGGCAACTGGCGGGTGGCGAGGGCGACTTCCAGCGACTCTTCCAGGCCGTTGACCTTGACGCTGGTTTCGCCACGGATGCCGAGGCCGTCGAGGAAATGCTCGATCGCCCACGGGCAGTTGCGTGGCAGCACTTCCACCAGATCGCCGGCCAGCCAGCTGCGGGAGGTCGGCGCGGTCAGGCCGAGCAGGAAGACCGGAGAGCCGCTGCTTTCCGGGTTCATCAGCTCGCGGCGCACCAGTGTCCAGTTCTCGTAGCTCGGCGCCTGCCAGGTATCGACCGGCGCTTGCCCGGTGATCAGGCCGAGTTGGGTCTGCCAGTGACGCAGGGCGTAAGGATCGCCGCTGTCGACTTCCACCGGGGCGAACAGGGTTTTGCCGCCGTGCTCGCCCAGCCATTGATGCAGGCGTCGGGCGAAACCGCAGAAGTGTTGATACTGACGATCGCCGAGGCCGAGTACGGCGTAGTTGAGGCTGTCGAGGGTCGACGCGTTCTTCAATACCTTGCGCTCGAAACCGCGAGCGCTGTCCGGCGCTTCGCCGTCGCCGAAGGTGCTGACCACGAACAACGCGTTGTTCGATTCGCGCAGATCCTGCTCGCTGACATTCGCCAGCGGCTGCACCTTCACCGGCAATCCGGCTGCCTGCAACTGGCCGGCGGTCTGCCACGCCAGTTGCTCGGCAAAACCGCTCTGACTGGCGAAACCAATCAGCCACGCCGGTGTATCGCCGGCCGGTTGGTCGAGGCCTTTGCGGGCATCCTTGATCTGCTTTTTCTTGCGTCGGCGATCCAGGTACAGCAACCAGCCGGTGATGAAGAACAGCGGCATCAAGACGGCCGCGACGGTGACGATGATCCGCCCGACCAGTCCGAAATAGCTGCCTACGTGCAACGCATAAATGCTGGTCAGCAATTGCGCCTTGAAGCTTTTGTCGGCGTAGCGGTCGACGCGTTTGACGACGCCGGTGGCCGGGTCGAGGGTGATCTGGTTCAGCGCGCGGTCGTGGGGCGAGCTGTCGAGCAGATAGAACACGGTCGCCGGTTGGCCGGCCACTGGCGGCATGCGAATGTTGTAGGAGGCGAGGCCCGGGCCTGCGGCGCTGTAGATGCTGACCCACATGGCGGCGTAATCGGCGGTCGGCGCCGGACCTTCAGGGGCCGGGCCGCGACCGCCGCGCACGCGTTCGTTTTGCGGCGCATCGGAAAGCAATCTGGTCAGGCCCTTGTTGTACCACTCGTAGGACCAGGACAGTCCGGTCAGTGCCAGCAGCAGGTAAACCAGCATGCACCAGGTGCCGAACACCGAGTGCAGGTCCCAGTTGAAGCTGCGGCCCTTTTTCTTCCAGTCGAGGGTCAGCCATACGCGCCAGCTGTTCCACTGACGTGGCCAGCGCAGGTACAGGCCGGACAGGCAGAAGAACAGCAGCATCAGGGTGCAGGCACCGGTGATGTTGCGGCCGGTATCGCCCATGGCGAGGAACCGGTGCAGTTGCAGCATCAGGCCGAAGAAGTCCTGGCCGGTAGCGTCGCCCTTGAACTCGGCGGTGTAGGGATCGAAGTAGCGCATCTCGCCACGGCGTTCACCTTTCGGTGGGGTGAACCAGACGCGCCCGGCGCTGCCGCTTTCGGTCTCGACCGAGAGCATCGAGACTTTCTTGCCCGAGGCTGCTTCGATCTGCGCCACCAGATCGGCGGGCGGCAGGACGCCGGCGACCTGTTTCTCCACCTGCAACACGGAGGGGTTGAGGGCTTTGAGAATTTCGTCCTGAAACGAATAGGCAGCGCCGGTGATGCCCATCAGGGCCAGCACCAGCCCGGCAGTGATGCCAAAAAACCAGTGCAACTGGAACAGGGTTTTCTTCAACACGTCGCTTGCCTTGTCCGTTCGGAAATTGTGTTCACGGCGTGCATTATGCCGTGGCTTATCGAGAAACGTTCTTTATTACGCACAAAAGCCCCGCTCAAATGAATGAACGGGGCCCGGTGCTTCCGGCTTCTGTCAGAAGTGGAAGTTGGTGCTCAGCAATGCCGTACGGCCCGCCGCCTGGTTGGCGAAGTGAGTCGAGAAGGCCTTGTCGTAGTAGGTCTCGTTGGTCAGGTTCTGCACGTTCAGTTGCAGGTCGACGTTCTTGCTCAGCTTGTACGCCGCCATCGCGTCGTAGCGAACATAGGAATCGACCATGGTGGTGTTGGCCACGCTGCCGAACACGTCATCCACGTAGAACGCACCGCCACCGATGGTCAGCTTCGGCGTGACCTGGTAAGTGGTCCACAGGCTGGCGCTGTTTTTCGGCGTGTTAGGCAGCTCGTTGCCGTTGTTGGCCTTGTTGGCCGGCAGGTCACCGCCGTCAACCTGTTCGCTGTCCATGTAGGCGTAACCGGCGAACACTTGCCACTTGTCGGTGATCTTGCCGCTGGCGGACAACTCGATACCTTGTACACGAGTCTTGCCGGCGTTTTCGTACGAGGTGGTATCAACCTGGACACGCGCGTTTTCTTTCTCGGTGCGGAAGATATCGGCGGTCAGCGACAGGCGATCGTTCAGCAGATCCCACTTGGTACCGATTTCGTAGTTCTTGGTGGTTTCCGGCTCCATGTCGCTCTTGAGCAGGTTGCCGTTACGATCTGGCGTGCCGCCCAGCGGGTTGCCTTCCTGACCTTCACCCAGGGTGTTGCCCGGCGGTGTGGCGGAGGTGGCGTAGGACGCATAGATGCTGCCGTTCTCTGCCGGTTTGTAGACGACGCCGAACTGGCCGGTGACGAACTCGCTGGTGTCCGAACCCTTGGAGGTGGTGCGGCCAGCGTTGGTGTACGTCTTGTAGCCGGTTTCGAAGTGGTCGTAACGCAGGCCCATGTTCACCAGCCATTGCTCGGACAGCTCCAGGGTGTCGAAAGCATACAGCGCGTAGGTATCGGACTGGGTGTCGGTGCCGGCGTAGTTGCGCGAAATCGCACCGTTCCACGGATCGTTCGGGGTCGGGTTCGACAGCGAGGTGCAGTTGTAGCCGCTGGCGGCGCCGATCAGGCCCGGGTTGCAGTTGGTGGTCACGGCCGAGGTACGCGGCGTGGTGTCGGTGTTGACGTTGTACGAGGATTTGCTGCTTTCCTCACGGGTGTATTCGACACCGGTGGAGAAGCTGTTCTTGAAGCCGGCGACGTAGAAGTTGCCGAACAGGTCGGTCTGGTTGGTGGTGGTCTCGGTGTTGCTCACGCGAGTGTTCGCACGACGCCAGACGCTGCCGTTGTTCACGTTGCCCTTGCTGTCGTCCGGCTGGGTCAGGATGTAATCCTGCATGCTGGTGCCGTGACGCAGGGTGTTCTTGATCGTCAGCGAGTCGCTCAGGTCATGCTCGATGGCGAAGGTCGCGGTGTCGGTGCGGCCCTTGCGGAAGTCGCGGTCCAGACCGTAGAAGTTGCTGTGATCGCCGCCGGCGTACGGCTTGTCCGGGTTGGACTTGGTACGCGCCGCCGAGCCACCGGCCGGAATGGTGTAAGGGATGCCCGAATCCGGGGTGTCGTTGCTTTCGAGATGGTAGTAGTCGAGGTTGACGCGGGTGTCGGTGCCCAGGCCGAAGGCCAGGGACGGCGCGATGCCCCAACGGTCGTAATCAACCTTGTCGCGACCGGCGACGTTGCTCTCGTGGCTCATCAGGTTCAGACGGCCGGCAGCGGTGTCGCTGAACTGGTAGTTGCCATCCATGGTGTAGCGCTGGGTCTGGTCGGAGCCCCAGGTGAAGCCACCGTCGAAGGAGTTGCCCAGGTGGGCTTTCTTGCTCACCAGGTTGATGCTGCCGCCAGCCGCGCCGCGACCGCCGATGGCGGAGTTCGGGCCCTTGCTGACTTCGATGTTTTCCACGGCGAAGATTTCGCGGCTCTGCGAACCGGTGTCGCGCACGCCGTCGAGGTAGGTGTCGCCCTGGGCGTCGAAACCACGGATGAACGGACGGTCGCCCTGCGGGTTGCCGCCTTCACCGGCACCGAAGGTGATGCCCGGTACGGTGCGCAGCGCGTCCTGCATGTTCAGGGCGCCGGTGTCTTTCAGAACTTGTTGCGGGATAACGGTGACCGAGCGCGGCGTATCAACCAGCGGTGCGGTGTACTTGGGCGAGGAGGCTTTCTCGACCTGGTAGGACGTCGAGTCCTGGGCTTCGCCGGTGATGGCGGTGGCGTCCAGGGCGATGGCATTGCCGGTGGCTTTGCTGTCGGTTTTTTCGGCGGCGAACACCATGTGGCCTGCGGAGCCGGCGGTGATTGCCACGCCGATGGCGGAAGCGAGCAGACGTGGTGAGCTGACCGGTAATTGTGCTTGTTGACGTGCCATTTTTATTCCCCTCCCCAAGGATTTGAGGCGGCGGAATATAGGGTAAACAGGTATTCGTATCAATTGCGAAACATTGTTATTCGCACTGAATTTACATTCTTTACAATTTAACCTTACGGTTTTTGCCAGTTCATTCGTCTAGCGGGTTTTACACAGCCAATAAGAATCAATACCATTGCCGCCTCTTTGCCATCAGGTGACATTGCCATGCTGCTGCACATCCCCGGGCTGTTCGCGAAAGAAGAAGTGCAGCGCATCCGCGAGGCTCTGGAACAGGCTGACTGGGCCGATGGCAAGATCACCGCCGGCTATCAATCGGCCAAGGCCAAGCACAATCTGCAGCTTCCGGAAGGCCATCCGCTGGCCAAGGAAATCGGCGCCGCGATGCTTGAACGCCTGTGGAAAAATCCGCTGTTCATGTCGGCCGCGCTGCCACACAAAGTGTTCCCGCCGTTACTCAACTGCTACACGGCGGGCGGCAGTTTCGATTTCCACATCGACAACGCGGTGCGCCAGCCAAAGGGCAGCATCGAGCGCGTACGTACGGATCTGTCGGCCACGCTGTTTTTCAGCGAGCCGGAGGACTACGACGGCGGCGAGTTGGAAATCCAGGACACCTTCGGCACCCAACGGGTGAAACTGCCCGCCGGCGACATGGTGCTGTACCCCGGCACCAGCCTGCACAAGGTCAATGCGGTCACTCGCGGGGCGCGTTATGCCTCGTTCTTCTGGACGCAAAGTCTGGTGCGCGAAGACAGCCAGCGTGCCTTGCTGTTCGAGATGGACGGTGCGATCCAGCAACTCACCCACGACATGCCCGATCACTCGTCGCTGATCCGCCTCACCGGCACCTATCACAACTTGTTGCGTCGCTGGGTCGAGGTGTAAGTGGCGGACTTTCGGTTACGCCGCGAAGAAGTCCTCGACGGTGAACGCCTCACCGCCATGCTCGAAGAAAGCCCGGCTCGCGCGGCTCAGGCAATTCTGCTGGCAGCGGGTGAGGGCGTGCTGGAAGCGCAGGCGCTGCTCGGGCAGATCCTGCTCGATGGTCACGGGATCGCTCAGGATCAGCCGTTGGCATTGCGCTGGTTTGAAATCGCCGCAGGGCAAGGTCATCTGATGGCGCGCAACATGCTCGGTCGCTGCCATGAGCACGGATGGGGCTGTGTGGCCAGCGCCGAACTTGCTGCGCGCCATTACCAGACGGCCGCCGAAGCAGGGCTGGATTGGGCGATGTACAACCTGGCAAACCTGCATGCCACCGGGCGTGGAATACCCGAGAATCAGGCGCAGGCCCTCGCCCTGTACCGCCGCGCTGCCGAGTCGGGACATGCCAAGTCGATGAACCTGTTGGGCCGGTATCTGGAAGAGGGGCGTCACTGTCCGCAAGATCTGCCAACGGCACGTGACTGGTATCGTCGCTCGGCCGAGGGCGGCGATTTCCGGGGGCAGTTCAGCCACGCCGCGGTGCTTGCCGACGAGGGGCGCATCGATGACGCACTTGGCTGGCTACGCAAGGCACTGGACGCGGGCAATGTGAATTTCCTGCGAGTCGCCAGTGTGTCCTTGTTGAATGCACAACATCCGCAAATCCGCGCCATGGCCGACGCTTATAAATTTCGACTGGCAGAGTTAGTTGCTTTGTAATTATTTATTCTGCGGTTAGTTGGTTTTATCAAGTTGATATGGCTGTTCTCGGATAAGTATTCGGGTGAGTGGCTTGTTTGTCTTGATTGCTAATATTTGAATGCTTGTTGATTGTTGTCTTGCTGTCCTAAGGTTGTTTTGCGATGTCGGCGCTCAAGTTGAAATGAGTCGAACGATGATGTCGTATCTAAAATGACTTTTATTAAATATCCGAAGAAGACAAGGAGTCTCTTATGGAATTCAGGATGGACAGCAAGATTGTCGAGGCCGCCGCAAAAGCGCCTCGGATGTTTGTAAGTGCTTCGCTCGGCGAGGGTGAAGAATACAATCGGGAAACCGGTATTCAATTAACCAAAGAGCAGATTATCAGCCTGCGCAAGTATGAGGTTCTGGGGCTGTCGCTTCCGGTTCGGCTGGCGGACGTCGTTGCTTATCTGAACTATGGCGCCGGGGATGCAGGGGGCGTTGGTCTCAAGGCAACAGACTTCCTGCGGACATTCACCTACACCTACGACCACGCGAAGCGCTGGTCCCCGCTGCGTGAAAAAATCATGCTCACGGGTACCGATCTGAAGATTTTTGCCGGCAACATCATTCGTACGGGTAAGGGCATCGTAGCAATCTACGATGACCTGAAAGCCTCCAGATACCTGGAAGAATTCGATATCAATACGCCGGAAGAGTATCTGCAGCTGAAGCGCACGATTCCGGGGCTTCCCGACCTGGGCTTGCCGTCCGGCGATGTTCCGGAAATCAAGGCCTACCTCAATGACATGCTGGACAAAGTCATGAAGTGCCACGCGAAGGCCGAGGATGTCAGGTCAGAAATCGACAGTTTCGGCGCTGACATGCGCGAGATCGTGTTGCCGGAAATCAAGCTGCGACTGGAGTTCGTGTCGCGCAATACCTATCAGGCAGACATCCAGGTCCTGCAGGGCGAAATCGATCAGCGCTCGAAAGAAATCGATGAACTGAACAAACAATATGATCAGTTGGTTCAAGAAGCGATCAGGTCGGCAGCGACCCTGAATATCGGTGGTTTGATTCTCGGTATTTATCAGGGAGTCAAGGCTGAAAAGATCCGTAAGGAGCGAAACCGGTTGAAGGCGGAACAACAGACCTCCAACCAGGTAATGGCCAGCAAAAACCAGACGCTGAGTTCCCTGAACAAAGTGCGCGATGATTTGCAGAACCTCAGCTATGTAGCGATCGAGGCTGAAGTCGCTACGCAAAACCTGATGCTGGTATGGAATGCGCTGAGCACCTATATATATGCCTCTGTCAAAGAAGTTGATCTGCTTCAGGAGGCAACGTCCCTGAGGAGGTTCAAGAACCAGATTCTCGGCATTATTGATCCGTGGGAGCAGATCAGGGCGAGTTCCGATCAACTGCTGGGCGTGTTCGCGGCGGCAGATAAAGAGTATGGAAGCAGTTTCACGATGTTCAGGAGTAAAGCAGTGATGTTCTCGCTAAATAATAATCCAGCCGTTTCGGATTTTGATGGCGCTGCGTTACGCGCTTACGCTGCGGCTGTTCAAACAAGTAATGTCACTGCTCAAATGCTGGGCGAACAGTTCAATTATCTGCCGGGTACCGTCCGCACAATGAATGGGCTGACAGTCGCTATCCAGAAAGCCACATTTGAAATTCGTAATCAGGCCCAGACGACAGGGATCAATCTGGAACGTGCGCAGAACAAACTGAAGACAGCTCAAATCGAACTGATCGATTACCCGGAAGACGCGAATGAAATCCACGAGGAAATGGAAAGCGACCTCAAGAATGTTTCGATGAAAGTCGCCGAATACTCGGCCGATTTGAAGATGACCCACAACGGCTTGAGTACCGCCTATGACCGGTCGGCTTCGGCGCAATGGATCGTAACCCTGCAACAGGATCGGGCTTTCACGGAGGCACTGAAGGTAAAGTCTGAAGAAAAAGTCGTCGATTTCGAGAAGCAGATGAAATCGGTGTCTGAAGCGCTTGAGCTGATCGCGAAAGCCGGGGTAGAGAAAATCGGTCAGGAGGCCCGATTGACCCTGGATAACCTGAAAGCCCTGGGGCTGGCGCCACCGCAGGTCCAGATTGCACTGTTCGCCATTGATACCTTGAAAAAAATGATCTCTGGCATCGGTGAGGCCATTTCCTATCTGAACATGCTGGCGGCTTACAACAAGCTCAAGGAAAAAGCGGCTGATCTAAGGGCGCAGTTGAAGAAGCTCATCAACGAGATTGAACAGATCGATGGAAAGATTCAGCTGGTGCGAGTCCTCGACCAACTCGACGACGAGCGCTGGGGATACGTGAATGAGTTCTCGAATCTGGTAACCCGGATTGAGTCTCTCGCCCGGGACTTCAAGCAAGACATGTCGCAGCCGGTCGAGCAGCGAACAGCTGAAGCAATCACCCGAATTGCCGACTTCAGGCAGTACCTGAAAACTGTTCAGCAATAAGGAGTCGAGGCGGTGGACGACATGTCCACCGCTTCCCTGCCACTCATGAAAACACTTGCCTATGAATTCTCCACAGCGCAACGACGCGTGCTGGATCGATACACAAGTTTCCTTGGTTCTCTTCACCCCACCTTCAACAATATTCCTTTGGTGTTTGAGCGTCGCAGAGCCAGCGGTCATCAATTGGCGGTACTGGCCAGTGATTCGCGTTTGAACAACGCCAGTTTCAATGCACGCTACTTGCAGGCGTTCTGGCAGCGCACCGAAGAGGCTCGGCGCCTGTGCAGTACTTACGTCGCGGATCTCGCTACGTTCACCGCCGAAACGCTGGAAATCACCCGCAATACTTCAAGGAACGAGCCTCTCAGTCAGGTGGATTTCAAGTTGTACAGCTTATCCAGGTCGCCGACCTGGAAGTTGTTTCCCCCAACCGATGTCCCGGACCTCGTTCACGAACTGGCGCTTCGTTTTTCCTCGCTGAGGGCGGTGGTTCGCCAATTGAAATACACCATCGCCGAGGTGCATGACGAGTCGTTCGGTCTCAAGTCGGTATTTGGCAGAGCAATGGATCATCGCTCGTGCCAGTGTCATACCCAGCCGACGGTGGTCGAGGAGTTGTTTCGTGAAGTGCGCACGACGCCGGTTTGGGACGTGGCTTATTCGTCAGCGGATCCGCTTGTCAGAGCCGCAGAATACAAAGTTGATATTGCCGGGTTGTTTAGCGGATTGGCTTCCGTGAGTTCGTCCATCAGCGTGTTTCTCGAAGAAACCGGCTTGCGCATCGACGTGCTGTTCAATGACTTATTGAGGGCAGAGCGCGCGTCGAAACTCGGCGAGTTGAATTTCCACCTGGCCGCCACGCAAGAGGGCGCCGATGAATTCATGACAATGCTCAACCATCTTGAGATCTGGCTGCGCAAATAAAAAAGGCCCATGCACGCATGGGCCTTTTCAGTTGAAGCGTCGCTTACACGTAGAACGATTTCAGCGGCGGGAAGCCGTTGAACTCTACGGCGCTGTAACTGGTGGTGTACGCACCGGTCGACAGCCAGTACAGACGATCACCGATCGCCAGGTTCAGCGGCAGGCCGTACTTGTAGTTTTCGTACATGATGTCGGCGCTGTCGCAGGTCGGGCCGGCGATCACGACTTCTTCCATCTCGCCTTTCTTCTCGGTCCAGATCGGGAACTTGATCGCTTCGTCCATGGTTTCGATCAGGCCCGAGAATTTGCCCACATCGGTATAAACCCAACGCTCGACGGCGGTGCGGGATTTACGCGCAACCAGCACCACTTCACTGACCAGGATGCCGGCATTGGCGATCAGCGAACGGCCCGGCTCCAGAATGATTTCCGGCAGGTCATCACCGAAGTCTTCCTTCAGGAAGCGGATGATTTCTTCGGCGTAAGTTTCCAGGCTGTTGGTACGGGTGATGTAGTTGGCCGGGAAGCCACCGCCCATGTTGATCAGCTTGAGGTGGATGCCGTCTTCTTCCTTCAGACGTTCGAAAATCACTTTGACCTTGGCGATCGCCGCGTCCCAGACACTGATGTCGCGCTGTTGCGACCCGACGTGGAACGAGATGCCGTATGGCACCAGGCCCAGGTCGCGGGCGAGGATCAGCAGGTCCATGGCCATGTCGGTCTGGCAGCCAAATTTGCGCGACAGTGGCCAGTCGGCCGTGGTCGAGCCTTCGGTCAGGATGCGCACATAGACTTTGGCGCCCGGTGCGGCCTTGGCGATGTTGCGCAGGTCGGCTTCCGAGTCGGTGGCAAACAGACGCACGCCCTTCTCGTAGAAGTAGCGAATGTCCTTGGATTTCTTGATGGTGTTGCCGTAGCTGATCTGGTCCGCGCTGACGCCACGGCTCAGCACTTTGTCCAGCTCATAGATCGAGGCGATGTCGAAGCTCGAACCTTTCTCTTTGAGCAGGTCGATGATCTCGACGGCCGGGTTGGCCTTGACCGCGTAGTAGACCTTGGCGAATTCGAAACCGGCGCGCAGGTCATCGTAGGCCTGGGCGATCATCGCGGTGTCGATCACCACGAACGGGGTTTCCTGTTTGTCGGCGAACGCCTTCATTTTCTGAAAGGTTTCGCGCGCGAAATAGTCTTCGACCTGGATCGACATGCTGGGAGCTCCTATGGGCAAACTCGTGAAATCAATGGGTGCGAGGGTGTGTCATCAATGAATTCGCGAGTGCGTTGCGCCTGAGCGCGTGCCAGGCAAGGCGCAGGCCGCCGCTAATGGTCGCTCCCTTCGCAAGGCCTGCAACGCAGCATGGCGCGCGCTCAGGCACAACCCGAAGGGCCGGGCCTGCTTTTGCGCAGGGCTGCGTTGCTCGTCCCTTATTTGGAACAACCAAACTGCGGGCCTCGCGCCTTGCCCTGCGCAAAAGCAGACCCGGCGCACTCGTGAATTCATTGATGACACACCCTCCTGAACGCCCTCCGTATCCCCACTTTGGTTCGCCTACTTCCCAAGGCATGTCGCCGAAAGCAAAAAGGCCATGGGAAATGAAGCTTTCTTTCCCTTGGCCTTGCTGTCTCGTCGTCAGTACTTGAGCCGGATGGATCGTTTCCAGCATGGACGTTCGGCGCGAACTTTAGGGCGTGAGGGGCCTGAGATCAACTAAAAATGTCGCGTTTTTGCACGCTTCTGACGTGCGTCGCGGATATCACTCTTTGTAGCCGACCGAGATGACGGTCAGATGTTCCGCAATAATTTTCAGGTGTTAAAAATACCTGCACGTTCGACGCTGATGTGTGCCAAGTCTCAGATAAGTACGATCACTTCAACATCGGCGACGTTGGCGGCGAGAAGGGGAGGTGAGGGGGAAGTTGCCGGTCAAGGCTGATATCTTCGGACGGATTCAGCCTTCTGATGTGTTGATATTTCTTGCCGGCTCATCGTCGGCAAAAAAATCACGACTTTCAGGTTCCGGCGGTCGAAAAAAAGGGCTGTCGAACAGCCCTTTTGCTTTTGATCAGGCCACCGCCTCGGCTGGCGACACAATATTGGTCTTCATTCCGCGTGAACGACCCGAACTCAGGTACGCCGCAATCGACTCTTGCGTGACCTCGCCGAGGAACACTCGCTCGGCATCCATCACCGGCAACCATGCCCGATTGAACTCGTACATGCGCGACAACAGAATGCGCAAATGCTCGTCGTACGCCGCCGTGGCGTTGAACTCGCGCAGGAATTGCGCACAGGTGCCGGTCTGACGATGCAGGTCACGACGGCGCACATAACCCAGTGCCTTGTTCTCAGCGTCAGTCACCACGACATAACGGCGGTCATGCTCGTCCATCAACTCCAGCGCATCGGCCACCGGGGTTTCCGGGCTCACCGACGGCGCGTTGTCCGCGGCGTCTTCGGCTTTTACCAGCAACAGGCGTTTGAGGGTGCTGTCCTGGCCGACGAAGTTGCTGACAAAATCGTCCGCCGGATGGGCGAGCAGGGTGTCCGGATGGTCGATCTGCAACAGTTTGCCGGCGCGGAAGATTGCGATCTTGTCGCCCAGCTTGATCGCTTCGTCGATGTCGTGGCTGACCATGATCACGGTCTTGTTCAGCGCACGCTGCATCTCGAAGAATTCGTTCTGGATCATCTCGCGGTTGATCGGGTCGACCGCGCCGAACGGCTCGTCCATCAGCAGCAGCGGTGCATCTGCCGCCAGCGCGCGGATCACGCCGATCCGTTGCTGCTGGCCGCCGGACAGTTCACGCGGGTAACGATGCAGATACTGCTTGGGTTCAAGCTTGATCATGCTCATCAGTTCGCGGGCGCGGTCGTGGCATTTCTGTTTGTCCCAGCCGAGCAGTTTCGGCACCACGACGATGTTTTCTTCGATGGTCATGTTCGGGAACAGACCGATCTGCTGGATCACGTAACCGATGTTGCGGCGCAGGGTCACTTCGTCGAGGTCGGTGGTGTCTTCGCCGTTGATCAGGATCTTGCCCGAGGTCGGCTTGATCAGGCGGTTGATCATTTTCAGCGTGGTGCTTTTGCCGCAACCCGATGGCCCGAGGAACACACAGATTTCGCCTTCATTGACGGTCAGGCTTACCGAGTCCACGGCTTTCACATCTTTGCCGTTGCTTTGGAAGGTCTTGCTGAGGTTTTGAAGTTCGATCATTTGAGGAGTCCTTTTGGAGTCAGCGAACGTTGCAGCCACTGCAAAATGAGGTCGGCGAAGATCGCCAGAAGACTGACCAGCAGCGCGCCGACAATGAGCATCGACATGTCACTGCGGCTGATGGAGGCGAGGATCAGCACACCGAGGCCGCCGGCGCCGATGGTCGCGGCGATGGTCATCACGCCGATGTTCATCACCACGGCGGTGCGCACGCCGGCGAGGATCACCGGCACTGCAATCGGCAACTCGACCATGCGCAGGCGCTGGCCGAAGGTCATGCCGATGCCGCGTGCGGCTTCACGGATGCCCGGTTCGACGCCGGTCAGGGCGAGGTAGGTGTTACGCATGATCGGCAGCAGTGAATAAAGGAACACGGCGGTGATCGCCGGCATCGGGCCGAGGCCCTGGCCGAATTTCGAGTAGAACGGCAGCAGCAGGCCGAACAGCGCAATCGACGGCACGGTCAGCAGCACCGTGGCACTGGCCTGCAAGGGACCGGCGAGGCTCGGGAAGCGCGTCATCAGGATGCCCAGCGGCACGCCGATGAGAATCGCCAGGCTGACGGCAATGCCGACCAGCGTGATGTGCTGCCAGGTCAGGTGCATCACCTGCTGCCAGTCGAGGTGGGAAAAGGCGTTCAAAAATTCCATGACTTTTCCTCCTTTAATTCAGTGGATGCTGGCGCAGGAAATCGGCAGCGACTTTCGACGGGCTTTCGTGATCGACATCGACCCGCGCGTTGAGCTGGCGCATGGTTTCGTCGTCGAACAGTTCGGCCAGTGGCTTGAGTTGCTCCGCCAGTTGCGGGTGCGCGTCGAGATAGGCCTGACGCACCACCGGCGCGGCGGTGTAGTCCGGGAAGTAATGCTTGTCGTCTTGCAGCAGCTTCAGCCCGAACGCGTTGAGGCGACCGTCGGTGGTGTAGACCAGACCGGCAAACACCTGACCGTTGCGCAGGGCGGTGTAGACCAAACCTGCGTCCATCTGCCGGATGTTCTTGCGGGTCAGGTTCATGTCGTAGAGCTTGACCATGCCGTCCAGGCCGTCGGAGCGGTTGGCGAACTCGGTGTCCAGCGCCACCAGGTGATTGGTCTTGGCTTCAGCCTTCAGCACGTCGTTCAACTGGCTGATGTTGCTGATCTGCGGATATTCCTCGGCCACTTTTTTCGGCAGGGCGAGGGCGTAGGTGTTGCTGAATTTCGACGGTGTGAGCCAGACCAGGCCTTTTTTCGCGTCGAGTTCTTTCACCCGGGCGTAGGACTGTTCGCTGTCGAGTTTTTCAGTGACATGGTTGTAGGCCACCAGCGACACGCCGGTGTATTCCCAGAGCATGTCCAGCTGCCCGCTTTCGTGGGCGCTGCGGGCCAGGTTGCTGCCCAGACCGCCGGTGATTTGCGCGTCGTAGCCTTTGCTGCGCAGGTATTGCGCGGTAATTTCCGCGAGCAGGGTCTGCTCGGTGAACACCCGGGCGCCGAGACGAATGAGCGGCTTTTCCGCCGCCTGGGCCAATCCTGCGAAAAGCAGGGCGCAGCCTAAGATCAAGCTAAGTCGTTTCATGTTCATTCCTTCGCAAAAGCCTTAAGACGGGCGCAAACCGCGTTCCAGCCAGAGGCGGCTGGCGAGGGTGACCACGCCATCGAGCAGCAGGGCCAGCAGCGCGGTGCACGCGGCGCCGAGCAGCAGTTGCGGCTGATTGTTCAGGGCGATGCCGGGGAAAATCAGGCTGCCGAGGCTGTTGGCGCCGATCAGGAAGGCCAGCGGCGCCGTACCGACGTTGATCGCCAGCGCCACCCGCACACCGCCGACGATGATCGGCACGGCGTTGGGCAATTCGACTTTCCACAGCACCTGACGCGGGGTCATGCCGATGCCGACGGCGGCTTCTTTCAGCGAACCCTGGACGTTTTTCAGGCCTTCATAGGTGTTGCGCACAATCGGCAAAAGCGAGGCGAGGAACAAAGCGAAGATCGCCGGACCGCTGCCGATGCCGAGAATCCCCAGGGCAATTGCGAGCACGGCCAGCGGCGGCACAGTGTTGCCGATGTTGAAGATCTGCATGAAGCGTTCGGCGCGGCCGACCATGGTCGGACGGCTCAGGAAGATACCGGCGGGAATGCCCACGACCAGGGCGGCCAGCATTGAAGCGAGGACGAGAATCAGATGAGCTTGCAGGTAAAACAACAAATCGTCGCGGTAGTGTTCGATCGTGTTGATGCCGATCCAGTGGACCAGCAGGGCCAGGAGCGCGATCACCACCGCACCTCCCAACAGCCCTTTGCCATAGCGGATAGCCACAGGCGGACTCCTTTTTTTTAGTCGGCGAGCGCTGCTCCGTGTGGCAAGGCCATTCCTGGCTGCCGAAGTCAGCGTTCGCGAGAAGCAGCTTTTTTTCAGCCCGGCAAAAGCGGTCTGAAAGCGAGCCATGAGCGCAGCCTCGTCAGGCTAACTTGCTGATTTTTCAGCCCCTGACGAATTGTCGTAACAGGGGATGGACGTCTCCGTGCTTTAAAAGGTTCCCATCTGAGGCAGCATTTGGCCACCCTTAATGTGCTCAACGGTTCGGTTATTGAATCGAGTTGGGCTATAATCGCCGCCCTTTTTTGAATCACCGCCAGGCGATTTCCCATGACCAGACAGGCCGCCGAAGTCGCGAAACGCCGCACTTTCGCCATTATTTCCCACCCCGATGCCGGTAAAACCACCATCACCGAAAAGCTCTTGCTGATGGGCAAGGCGATTGCCGTGGCCGGTACGGTGAAATCCCGTAAATCCGACCGCCACGCGACATCCGACTGGATGGAGATGGAAAAGCAGCGGGGCATCTCGATTACAACGTCGGTCATGCAGTTCCCGTATCGCGAACACATGATCAACCTGCTCGACACCCCGGGCCACGAAGACTTCTCCGAAGATACCTATCGCACCCTGACGGCGGTGGACTCGGCATTGATGGTTCTCGACGGCGGTAAAGGTGTTGAGCCACGTACCATCGCGCTGATGGACGTCTGCCGTCTGCGTGATACGCCGATCGTCAGCTTCATCAACAAACTCGACCGTGACATCCGCGACCCGATCGAACTGCTCGACGAAATCGAAGCCGTCTTGAAGATCAAGGCTGCGCCGATCACCTGGCCGATCGGTTGCTACCGCGACTTCAAGGGCGTGTACCACCTGGCCGACGACTACATCATTGTCTACACCGCCGGTCACGGTCACGAACGCACCGAAACCAAGATCATCGAGAAGCTCGATTCCGATGAAGCCCGCGCCCACCTGGGTGACGAGTACGACCGATTCCTCGAGCAGCTGGAACTGGTGCAGGGCGCCTGCCACGAGTTCAACCAGCAGGAATTCATCGACGGTCAACTGACTCCGGTGTTCTTCGGTACGGCACTGGGCAACTTCGGTGTCGATCACGTACTCGACGCCGTGGTCGACTGGGCCCCGCGCCCGCTGCCGCGCGTAGCCAACGAGCGCACCGTGGAGCCGGTGGAAGAGAAGTTCTCGGGCTTCATCTTCAAGATCCAGGCGAACATGGACCCGAAACACCGCGACCGCATCGCCTTCATGCGTATCTGCTCCGGCAAGTACGAGAAAGGCATGAAGATGCGCCACGTACGTACCGGCAAGGACGTGCGCATCGGCGACGCCCTGACGTTCTTCTCCTCCGAGCGTGAACAGCTGGAAGAGGCGTACGCCGGCGACATCATCGGTCTGCACAACCACGGCACGATCCAGATCGGCGACACCTTCAGCGAAGGCGAAACCCTGGGCTTCACCGGTATCCCGCACTTCGCCCCGGAGCTGTTCCGCCGCGTACGCCTGCGCGATCCGCTGAAATCCAAGCAACTGCGCCAGGGCCTGCAACAGCTGGCCGAAGAAGGCGCGACCCAGGTGTTCTTCCCGGAGCGCAGCAACGACATCATCCTCGGCGCCGTCGGTGTGCTGCAGTTCGATGTGGTCGCCAGCCGCCTGAAAGAGGAATACAAGGTCGAGTGCTCCTACGAGCCGATCACCGTGTACTCCGCGCGCTGGATCGAATGCAGCGACAAGAAGAAGCTCGAGGAATTCTCCAACAAGGCCGTGGAAAACCTGGCACTGGACGGCGGCGGTCACCTGACCTACCTCGCGCCAACCCGGGTCAACCTGGCCCTGATGGAAGAGCGCTGGCCGGACGTGAAATTCCGTGCGACCCGTGAGCATCACTAAGCATTGAGCTGTTCCCTCCAAAGCCCCCGTTGCGTAAGCCTCGGGGGCTTTTTAGTGGCTGCTCATCAAGCGCTCCAGATAGACGACCTCGCTTAGCCGATCCGGTTATGAGCGTTATTCGAAAGCGGTCTGTCCACGCATGGCATTTCCGGGCATTGGTTAGCGTCCTATCTGGTGAACCCGGCGGATCGGAACTAGATTTCAATCAGCGTCAGGTCAGCATGAATTTCTCACCTGGAACAGGATGGACTCGGCTATGAAAAACAGGTTGCTACGCGTTTTGCTGCTGTTGAAAGTGATGGTGATGCTGTCCCTCGGCACCGCGACGGCCTGGGCCGAGTGCGAGGATCACGATACCCAGGCCTCCAGCGGGCAGGTGGGGCACAGCGCGCTGATGCTGGCCAAGTCCGAATCCGAGCCCGGCGATCAGGGCCAGGGTGGCAGCGCCGACGATGACGATTCGACCACCGATGAGCCGGACTCCGACGATGCGGACGAAGGCGACAGCCAGACGTAGATTCCGGGCAAAAGAAAACCCCTTCTTTCCCGATCGATGCGCAATCGGGGCAGAAGGGGTTTGGTCAACTCATCAACAACCCGCCCCGGGAAACGGGGCGGGTTTTTTCATGCCGCGCCGTCGAGGAACTGCTCGGCGTAGTGGCACGCGACCTGACGCGTATCGAGCTGGCGCAGGGCCGGCTCTTCGCTGCTGCAACGCGCGGTGGCGTACGGGCAGCGCTTGTGGAACGCGCAGCCAGGCGGCGGGTTCAGCGGGTTGGGCAGCTCGCCGACGATCTTGATTTTCGGCTTGTCCGGATCCGGATGGATGGTCGGAGTCGCCGACAGCAGCGCCTGGGTGTACGGGTGCAGAGGACGGGCGTAGATGTCGTGCTTCGGACCGATTTCTACCGGGCGACCGAGGTACATCACCATCACGTCATCCGCCACGTGCTGCACCACCGCCAGGTTGTGCGAGATGAACACGTAACCGGTGTTGAACTCCTGCTGCATGTCCATGAACAGGTTCAGCACCTGCGCCTGGATCGACACGTCCAGTGCGGAAGTAGGTTCGTCCGCCACCAGCACTTTCGGTTGCAACATCATGGCGCGGGCCAGCGCGATACGCTGACGCTGACCGCCGGAGAACATGTGCGGATAACGCTGGTAGTGCTCGGGACGCAAGCCGACCTGCTTCATCATCGCCTGGACTTTCTCGCGACGCTCGGCGGCCGACAGGTTGGTGTTGATCAACAGCGGTTCGGCCAGTTGATCGCCGATTTTCTGCCGTGGGTTCAACGAAGCGTACGGGCTCTGGAACACCATCTGCACGTCTTTGCGCAGTTGTTTGCGCTGAGCCTTGTCGGCGCCGGCCACTTCCTGGCCTGCGATTTTCAGGGAACCGGACGATGGCTCCTCGATCAGGGTCAGGGCGCGGGCGAGGGTGGATTTGCCGCAGCCCGATTCACCGACGACGGCGAGGGTCTTGCCGGCTTCCAGCTCGAACGACACGCCGTTCAGGGCGCGTACGGTCGCATGGCCCTTGAACAGGCCACGGGAGACTTCGTAGTGACGGGTCAGGTCGCGGGCGGTAAGTACGACGGCCATTACGCCACCTCCTGGTTCAACGGATAGAAGCAGCGGGCGAGGCTGTTGCTTTTCGGGTCAAGGGTCGGACGCTGCGCGCGGCAGCTGTCCTGCACGTACGGGCAGCGCGGCGACAGCAGACAGCCTTGCGGGCGGTCGTAACGGCCGGGAACGATGCCCGGCAGAGTGGCCAGACGCTCGGCACCCTGGCTGTGTTCCGGAATCGCCTTGAGCAGCGCTTCGCTGTACGGGTGGGCCGGGATGTCGAACAGTTGCGGCACCTGACCGACTTCAACGGCTTGACCTGCGTACATCACGCACACGCGCTGGGCGGTTTCGGCCACGACGGCGAGGTCGTGGGTGATCAGCACCAGGCCCATGTTCTGCTCTTTCTGCAACGCCAGCAGCAGGTCCATGATCTGTGCCTGAATCGTCACGTCGAGTGCAGTGGTCGGCTCGTCCGCGATCAGCAGTTTCGGTTCGCCGGCAATCGCCATGGCAATCGCCACACGCTGGCTCATGCCGCCGGACAGTTGGTGCGGGTAGGCGTCCATACGGCTGGCGGCGCCCGGGATTTCGACTTTTTCCAGCAGTTCGATTGCACGCTTGCGCGCTTGCTTGCCGGACATTTTCAGGTGCAGGCGCAGCACTTCTTCGATCTGGAAGCCGACGGTGTAGCTCGGGTTCAGCGCGGTCATCGGGTCCTGGAACACCATCGCCAGGTCTTTGCCGACGATCTGCCGACGCTGGCGGTTGTTCAGCTTGAGCATGTTCTTGCCGTCGAAGCTCAGCGAGTCGGCGGTGACGATCCCCGGGTGCTCGATCAGGCCCATCAGCGCCATCATGGTCACGGACTTGCCGGAACCCGACTCGCCCACGATCGCCAGAACTTCGCCCTTGTCGACTTTCAGGTCGAGGCCGTCGACGACCGGGGTGGCGTTCTTGTCGCCGAAGCGAACGTTGAGATTCTTGATTTCTAACAGTGACATGGGAATCTCCTCAGGCGGCGTTCTTGAGTTTCGGGTCCAGCGCATCGCGCAGGCCGTCGCCCATCAAGTTGATTGCCAGCACGCTGAGCAAAATGGTCAAACCAGGCAGACTCACCACCCACCAGGCGCGTTCGATGTAGTCGCGGGCCGAAGCCAGCATGGTGCCCCACTCAGGGGTTGGCGGCTGGACGCCGAGGCCGAGGAAGCCCAGGGCGGCGGCATCGAGGATCGCCGAGGAGAAGCTCAGGGTCGCCTGAACGATCAGCGGTGCCATGCAGTTCGGCAGCACGGTGATGAACATCAGGCGCGGCAGACCGGCACCGGCCAGGCGCGCGGCGGTCACGTAGTCGCGGTTCAGCTCACCCATCACGGCGGCACGGGTCAGACGCACGTAGGACGGCAGCGAAACCACGGCAATCGCGATCACGGTGTTGATCAGGCCAGGGCCGAGGATGGCGACGATCGCCACGGCCAGCAGCAGCGATGGCAGGGCCAGCATGATGTCCATCAGACGCATGATGGTCGGGCCGACCATTTTCGGGAAGAAACCGGCAAACAGACCCAGCAGGATCCCCGGGATCAGCGACATCACCACCGACGACAGACCGATCAGCAGCGACAGGCGCGAACCCTGGATCAGACGCGACAGCAGGTCGCGACCCAGTTCATCGGTGCCGAGCAGGAATTGCATCTGCCCGCCTTCGAGCCACGCCGGCGGCGTCAGCAGGAAGTCGCGGTATTGCTCGCTCGGGTTATGCGGGGCGACCCACGGCGCGAAGATCGCGCAGAAAATTACCAGCAGCATGAACAGCAGGCCGGCGACGGCGCCCTTGTTCTTGGCGAAAGCCTGCCAGAACTCTTTGTACGGTGACGGGTACAGCAGACTTTGATCCACGGCGGTGGCGGCGGTGACTACTGAGGAAGTTGGAGTGCTCATGGGTATTGACCTCAGCGCTGATGACGGATGCGTGGGTTGGCAAAGCCGTAGAGGATATCCACCACGAAGTTGACCAGAATCACCAGGCAGGCGATTAACAGGATGCCGTTTTGCACAACCGGGTAGTCCCGGGCGCCAATGGCTTCGATCAGCCATTTACCGATGCCGGGCCAGGAGAAGATGGTTTCGGTCAGGACCGCACCGGCCAGCAGGGTGCCGACTTGCAGGCCGACCACGGTCAGTACCGGGATCAGCGCGTTGCGCAGGCCGTGTACGAACACCACGCGCGACGGCGACAGGCCTTTGGCCTTGGCGGTGCGGATGTAGTCTTCACGCAGTACTTCGAGCATCGACGACCGGGTCATCCGCGCGATCACCGCCAGCGGGATGGTGCCGAGCACGATGGCCGGCAGGATCAGGTGGTGCAGGGCATCGAGGAACGCGCCCATGTCATCGGCCAGCAGGGTGTCGATCAGCATGAAGCCGGTGCGCGGCTCGATGTCGTAAAGCAGGTCGATCCGCCCGGACACCGGGGTCCAGCCCAGGCTCACCGAGAAGAACATGATGAGGATCAGGCCCCACCAGAAGATCGGCATCGAATAACCCGCGAGGGAGATGCCCATCACCCCGTGGTCGAACAGGGATCCTCGCTTGAGTGCCGCGATCACCCCGGCCAGAAGGCCCAGGATGCCGGCGAACAGCAGGGCGGCCATGGACAGTTCCAGGGTCGCCGGGAAGAGGGAGGTGAACTCGGTCCATACGCTCTCACGGGTGCGCAGGGATTCGCCGAGGTCGCCATGGGCCAGTTTGCCGATGTAGTCCAGGTACTGGGCGTACAGCGGTTTGTTCAGACCGAGGCGTTCCATTGCCTGAGCGTGCATTTCGGGGTCGACCCGACGTTCGCCCATCATCACTTCCACGGGGTCGCCGGGAATCATGCGAATCAACGCGAAAGTCAGCAAGGTGATGCCGAAAAACGTGGGGATCAATAACCCCAGTCGGCGGGCAATAAAACTAAACATCGTGTGTGGTACCTCATCAGCCGGTTAGGCGTGCCCGGCGACCCTGGGGTCAGGGGCGCCGGGAGTTTCTTATCTACTTCACCTGGGTGGTGGCGAAGTTATTGGTTGTCAGAGGGCTGATGTGATAACCCTCTACGTTGTTGCGCATTGCGGTGAACATGCGGGTGTGGGCCATGCTGATCCACGGTTGGTCCTGATTGAAGATGACTTGCGCTTCTTCATACAGTTTGGCGCGTTCGGCCGGATCTACTTTAGCCCGTGCTTCGTCGAGCAGGGCCTGGAATTTCTCGTTGCACCAGCGAGCGTAGTTTTCGCCGTTCTTGGCGGCTTCGCAACTGAGCATAGGCGTCAGGAAGTTATCCGGGTCGCCGTTGTCGCCCGCCCATCCGGCCGAAACCATGTCGTGTTCGCCGGCCTTGGCGCGTTTAAGCATCTCGCCCCATTCCATGACGCGGATGTCGATCTTGATCCCGACTTTCGCCAGGTCAGCCTGCATCATCTGCGCGCCGAGCATCGGGTTCGGGTTGGTCGGGCCGCCGCCGTTGCGGGTAAACAGGGTAAACACGGTGCCTTCCGGTACGCCGGCTTCCTTGAGCAGCTTGCGGGCGGCGTCGAGGTCACGTGGCGGGTTCTTCAGGTCGTGGTTGTAGCCCAGCAGGGTCGGCGGGTACGGGTTGACCGCGACCGAGGCGTTGCCTTTGCCGAACAGGGCGTTGACGTAGGCTTCCTTGTCGAAGGCGATGTCGATCGCTTTGCGCACCCGCACGTCGCTGATGTACTTGTGCGTGGTGTTCATGGCGATGTACGAGACGGTCATTGCGTCCATTTCATCGACTTTCAGGTTGCTGTCTTTCTTGATGCTCGGGATGTCATCCGGTTTCGGATACAACGCGATCTGGCACTCATTGGCCTTGAGCTTCTGCAAACGCACGTTGTTGTCGGTGGCTATCGCCAGGATCAGCGCGTCAGCTGGCGCCTTGCCACGGAAGTAGTCCGGGTTGGCCTTGAAGCGTACCTGGGCGTCCTTGGCGTAACGCTGGAAGATGAACGGGCCGGTGCCGACCGGTTTGTTGTTCAGGTCGCCGGTCTTGTTGGCCTTGAGCAACTGGTCGGCGTATTCGGCCGGGTAGATCGAGGAGAACGCCATGGCGATGTCGGCCAGGAACGGAGCTTCGCGACGGGTCAGGGTGAACTTGACGGTATTGTCGTCGACTTTCTCGACGCTTTTCAGCAGTTCCTTGAAGCCCATGCTTTCAAAGTACGGGAAGCCCACGCTCGACAGCTTGTGCCACGGGTGATTCGGGTCCAGCTGACGCTGGAAACTCCAGACCACGTCGTCGGCATTCATGTCGCGGGTCGGCTTGAAATATTCGGTGGTGTGAAACTTGACGCCTTTGCGCAGGTGGAACGTGTAGGTCAGGCCGTCTTCGCTGATGTCCCAGGACTCGGCCAGCGCCGGAATCACTTCGGTGGTGCCGGGCTTGAAGTCCGCCAGACGGTTGAAGATGGTTTCGGCCACCGCGTCGGCAGTGACTGCAGTCGTGTACTGGACCATATCGAAGCCTTCCGGGCTGGCTTCGGTGCAGACCACCAAGGGTTTGGCCGAGACGCCGACAGCGACACTCAGCAACGCAGCCGCGATGGCCGCACGTAGGGGAAGCATTTTCATCAAGAACCCTCTGCAATCGGTTGAAGACAAAAAGCCGAACGGCCGACTCGTCACTGAGTCAGCCGTCGGCTGGCGTTTTTACAGGATGTTGAATGGAACGGTGGTTACGAGACGGAACTCGTTGATGCTGCCGTCAGCCTGGTTCTCGCTCGCACGGTGCGCGGTGTAGGTCGCACGAACGGTGGTGGCTTTCAGAGGACCGCTCTGTACCGCATAAGCGGCACCGATGCCGTATTCATAGTGGTGCTCGCCGTCCATCGACTGCACGCCGTCGTAGCCGCCACCCTTGTAGTGAGTGCCGTCGATGCCCCAGCCGCGGGCCTGGTAGATGTTGAACTTCAGGCCTGGCACGCCGTATTCGGCCATGTTCAGACCGTAGGCCACCTGGAAGGATTTCTCGTTCGGGCCGTTGAAGTCCGACAGCAGGGAGTTGGCCAGGTAGATACCGTTGGTTTCGTGCAGGTAGTCGAAGTACTCGTTACCGTTCACTTCCTGGTAGGAGAAGGTCAGGGTGTGAGCCTGGTGGGTCAGACCGAACGACAGGGAGTAGGTATCGTTGTCGATTTCACCCAGTTTTTTCTTACCTTCGTCCACGGTCTTGTAGTAGTTCAGACCGGTGGTCAGAGCCAGAACCGAGCTGTCACCCAGCACGTGGGTGGCGCCGAAGTAGTACTGGTTCCACAGGTCTTCGGCCTGGGTGCCCCACAGGCTGGTGGTCAGGCTGGCGAACGGCTGGTACGAGATGCCGCCGGTGTGGACGTGGTCGGCTTCGGCATCGATCGCGCCGTATTCGGAGCGGAACTTGCTCAGGCTTTCTTCGGTACGCGGCGAAACGCGGTCGAACGAGGCCAGGTCGAAGGACAGGTTGTTCAGCTCTTCGCTGTGGATCGCAACACCTTCGAAGCTCGATGGCAGCGGACGGTTGCCGATCACGTCGACCTGCGGGCTGCTGAAGTTCATGCGGCCGGCGGTCAGGGTGGTGTTGGAGATGCGCGCCTTGACGTTGGCCAAGCCGACTTTGCTCCACTGGCCCTGGGCTTCGCCGCCTTCACGGGTCAGGGTACGGTTGTTGCCCGCGCCTGGACGGGTGCCCGGTGCGCCACCGTTGTTGGACGCCAGGTTCTCGCGATCACGCTCCAGCGCGATGGCATTGTACGCCGCCACTTCGGTGCTGAAACCGACGGTGCCTTCGGTGAAGCCCGAGTTGTACTTGACGATGGTGCCTTGCACCCAGTTGATACGGCGGTCGGTCGGGGTGGCCACGCCATCCTTGCGATAGGTGAACTTGCCGCCGCGTTTCAGTTGTTCGTTGGCGTACCAGTTACGGGTCGAGCCGCTGATCGACTGACCTTCGAGGAAGCCGGTGGCTTCAGCCTGGGCGCTCTTCTCGTTGACGGTCACCGGGGTGAACGCCTGGCTTTGGGTTTCCGCGTAAGCCGTGGCGGTGATGCTGCTGATGGCCAAGGCCAATATCGCGGTATTGCTCAGTTTCATGGGTGAAGCTCCTTTACTTTCTTTTTATGCCGGCTTTTTTGGGTTGGCCGGTTATTGGTTTAGAACTCATTCACACATCGCAAACGTTTGCAAAAGGCCTGATTGGCGAATTTCGGCAAAGCGCTTGCGTGAGGGGGTAGACGGCCCCCTCAGCATTGCGGCTAATCGGTTTTGTGTTTAATCGATGCTGACACCCGAAAACACGTTGCGACCAAACGGGCTCACTTTGAACCCTTCGACTTTGGTGCTCAGTGGCTGGTTGACCGTCGAGTGAGCGACAGGCGTGATCGGCACTTGCTGCTTGAGCAGTTGCTGGGCCTGTTTGTAGAGCACGGTGCGCTGGTCACGGTCGGTGACGACCTTGGCCTGTTTGATCAGCTTGTCGTAAGCCGGATCGCACCACATGGAGTAGTTGTTGCCGCCGATGGCGTCGCAGCTGTACAGCGTGCCGAGCCAGTTGTCCGGATCCCCGTTGTCACCGGTCCAGCCGATCAGGCTGATGTCGTGCTCGCCATTTTTGGTGCGCTTGATGTACTCGCCCCATTCGTAGCTGACGATCTTCACTTTCAGACCGATCTTGGCCCAGTCCGCCTGGAGCATCTCGGCCATCAGTTTGGCGTTCGGGTTGTACGGCCGTTGTACCGGCATCGCCCACAGGGTGATCTCGGTGCCTTCCTTGACGCCGGCAGCCTTGAGCAGCTCTTTGGCTTTTTCCGGGTTGTAGGCGGCGTCCTTGATCGTGTCGTCGTAGGACCATTGGGTTGGCGGCATGGCGTTGACGGCCAGTTGGCCGGCGCCTTGATAAACAGCGTTGAGAATCCCCTGTTTATTCACTGCCATGTCCAGCGCCTGACGCACTTCGAGCTGATCGAACGGCTTGTGGCGCACGTTGTAGGCGATGTAGCCGAGGTTGAAGCCCGGCTTCTCGATCAATTGCAGTGTCGGATCGTTCTTCAGTGCCGGCACATCGGCAGGGCGCGGGTGCAGGGTGATCTGGCATTCGCCGGCCTTGAGCTTCTGCACACGTACCGAAGCGTCGGTATTGATCGCGAAAATCAGGTTCTTCAGCTTCACCCGGCTCTGATCCCAGTAGTGCGGGTTGCCGGTGTAACGGATGTTCGAGTCTTTCTGGTAGCTCTTGAACACGAACGGACCAGTGCCGATCGGCTTCTGGTTGATGTCGCTCGGCTTGCCTTCGGCCAGCAGCTTGTCGGCGTATTCGGCAGACAGGATGGCGGCGAAGCTCATGGCGATGTTCTGGATGAACGCGGCGTCGACGCTGTTGAGCGTGAACTGCACGGTCAGCGGCCCGGTCTTTTCGACCTTGGCGATGTTCTTGTTGAGGCTCATCCCGTTGAAATACGGAAACTCGGTCGGGTAAGCCTTACGGAAAGGCTGTTGCGGATCGAGCATGCGGTTAAACGTGAACAGCACGTCGTCGGCGTTGAGATCGCGCGTAGGTTTGAAGTACGGCGTGGTATGAAACTTCACACCTTCACGCAGGTGAAAGGTGTACTTGAGACCATCCTCGGAAATATCCCAGCTGGTTGCCAGGCCCGGTACGACATTGGTCGCGCCTTTTTCGAACTCGGCCAGTCGGTTGTACAGCGGCTCGGCGGCGTCGTTATCGGTCGCCGTCGTGTACTGCGCGGTATCGAAACCGGCCGGACTGCCTTCGGAGCAGAACACCAGGCTGTTGCTGGCGGCGTAACTGGCGGACGTGGCGGCCAACAGGCCGGCGCCCAGCAATGCGGAAAAAACCAAGGTATGGCGCATGACGCTCCCTCTTTTCTTAGTGTTTTTCAATGCGCCGCGATCCCGTCCAGGGAAGTTGTGGCGACATTGAGCTCAAACCAATACGGCAGCAAAACCGATAGCCCACGCAGTCACTGGTCAGAACCCGACGGTAGGGGCCGTGGGTCTGGCAGTAAATGCGCTGAGTCCTAAAGACTCGTAGGAAAAGGCAACACGTCCTAAACCAACCTGGTAAGACCGGTTGGAAAAGGCTGTAGGCAAATTCCTGACTTCTCGGCAAAAAAACAGCGGCGACGCTGAAAACGTCGCCGCTGCTTCTTTATTTGCTGACGCTGACGCCGTAGAAGGAGTTCAAGCCGAATGGGCTGATCTTGAAGTCCTGCACGTTGGCGCGCATGGGTTGATACACCGTCGAGTGAGCGATAGGTGTCATAGGGACTGCATCTTTGAGGACGTGTTGCGCCTCTTTGTAGAGTTCGGTGCGCTTGGCCTGGTCAGTGGTGCGCTTGGCTTCTTTCACGAGGCCGTCGAATTTCTTGTCGCACCATTTGGAGAAGTTGTTGCCACTCAGGGAGTCGCAACCAAACAACACGTTGAGCCAGTTGTCCGGATCACCATTGTCACCGCTCCAGCCAATCAGCATGCCCTGGTTCTCGCCACCTTTGGAGCGCTTGATGTACTCGCCCCATTCGTAGCTTTGAATCTTCACTTTCAGGCCGATCTTCGCCCAGTCGGACTGAAGCATTTCAGCCATCAGTTTGGCGTTCGGGTTGTACGGACGTTGAACCGGCATCGCCCACAGGACGATCTCGGTACCTTCCTTGACGCCGGCTTCCTTGAGCAGCTGCTTGGCTTTCTCAGGATCGTACTTGGCGTCCTTGATGGTGGTGTCGTAGGACCACTGGGTCGGCGGCATGGCGTTGACAGCCAGTTGGCCTGCGCCCTGGTAAACCGAGTCGATGATCTGTGGTTTGTTCACAGCCATGTCCAGCGCCTGGCGAACGCGCAGGTCGGCCAACGGGTTAGGCTCGTTGCTGCCCTTGACCTTGTCCATCACGTTGTAGGCGATGTAGCCCAGGTTGAAACCAGCCTGGTCAGGCATCTTCAGCGTAGGATCGGCTTTCAGTGCCGCGAGGTCGGCCGGACGAGGGAACAGGGTGACCTGGCATTCGTTCTTTTTCAGCTTCTGGATACGTACCGACGGGTCGGTGGTGATGGCGAAGATCAGGTTGTCGATCTTCACGTCTTCAGGCTTCCAGTAGTCCTTGTTCCCGGTGTAGCGGATGTTGGAGTCTTTCTGGTAGCTCTTGAACACGAACGGACCAGTGCCGATCGGCTTCTGGTTGATGTCGGCAGCCTTGCCTTGCTTCAGCAGCTGGGCTGCGTACTCGGCGGACTGTACCGAAGCGAAGCTCATGGCCATGTTCTGGATGAACGCGGCGTCGACTTCTTTCAGGGTGAACTTGACGGTGTGGTCGTCGACTTTATCGATCTTGGTGATGTTGGTATCCATCCCCATGTCGGTGAAGTACGGGAATTCGGTCGGGTACGCCTTACGGAACGGGTCATCCTTGTTAATCATGCGATTAAAGGTGAACAGCACGTCGTCGGCGTTGAACTCACGAGTCGGCTTGAAATACGGGGTGGTGTGGAACTTGACGCCTTCACGCAGGTGGAAGGTGTAAGTCAGGCCGTCATCCGAGATGTCCCACTTGGTCGCCAGACCAGGAATCACGGCGGTACCGCCACGCTCGAACTGGGTCAGACGGTTGAACATGGTTTCGGCTGAGGCGTCGAAGTCGGTTCCGGTGGTGTATTGGCCTGGATCGAAACCGGCCGGGCTGCCTTCGGAGCAGAACACCAGGTTAGTCGCAGCGGTGGCGAAAGGTGCGGAGGCTAACAAGCCTGCGCCGACTAAAAACGGAATGACCGCGTGTTTAAGCATGTTGGCCTCATGATTTGTTGTCATTTTTTAGTTGTGAGGTACGACCTCGTGAGTCGTGCCTGCGGATACTTATGCAGGGCCCATACCCAATGCAAGATCCAGAGCGCTCGGCGGCGTCAAAGCGTGGCACGAACGTACCTTAATGTCGCATCCGTATAACTTCTGACGCATTTGACCGTTTGCGGACGGTTTTTACGGTGCAAACGAAGCCCCAAAACGGTGCATTGGTCACGTTGTACGCGCCGGATTGGGGCCGGGTGTTACTTATTTATACCCACGCCATAGAAGGGGGTTAGACCGAACGGGCTGATCTTGAAGTCGGTGACTTCCTTGCGCAGCGGCTGGAACACCGTGGAGTTGGCGATCGGCGTGATTGGCACCTGCTGTTTAAGGATCAGTTGCGCCTGTTGATACAGTTTTACCCGTTGCGATTTATCGGTGGACACCTTGGCCTGCTGTATCAGCTTGTCGTAGGCCGGGTCGCACCATTTGGCGTAGTTGCTGCCGTTCACCGCCGCGCAGCTGTAAAGCACGCCCAGCCAGTTGTCCGGGTCGCCGTTGTCGCCGGTCCAGCCGTAGATCATCGCGTCGTGTTCGCCGTTTTTGGCGCGCTTGATGTACTCGCCCCATTCATAGCTGACGATGTTGGCCTTGATGCCGATCTTCTCCCAATCCTGCTGGATCATCTGTGCCGACATTCGCGCATTCGGGTTCGAGGCGCGTTGCACGGTCATGGCCCAGAGGTTGATGGTTGTACCGGGTGCAACCCCGGCTTCCTTGAGTAGCGCCTTGGCTTTTACCGGGTCGTGCGGCGCGTCTTTTATGTTCGGATCGAACGACCATTGCGCTGGCGGCAAAGCGTTTTGCGCCAGCTGCCCGGCACTTTGGTAAACCGCCTTGATGATCGCCGGTTTGTCGATGGCCATGTCGAGTGCCTGGCGCACTTTGAGCTGGTCCAGCGGCGGGTGGGTGGTGTTGTAGGCGAGGAAGCCGAGGTTGAAACCGGCCTGCTTCAACACCCGCAGGTTCGGGTCTTTTTCCATCACTTCGATGTCGGCCGGGCGCGGGTAGCCGCTGACCTGGCATTCGCCGGTCTTGAGCTTTTGCAGGCGTACGGCGGCGTCCGGGGTGATCGAGAACACCAGGTTGTCGAGCTTCACGTCCTCGGGTTTCCAGTAGTCCCTGTTCGCCGCGTAGCGGATCTGCGCGTCTTTCTGGTAGCGCTTGAACACGAACGGGCCGGTGCCGACCGGTTTCTGGTTGAGGTCGGCGACGTGGCCTTCCTTCAACAGTTGGGCGGCGTATTCGGCCGATTGCACCGAGGCGAAGCTCATGGCGAGGTTTTGCACGAACGCGGCGTCGACGTTGTTCAGGTTGAAACGCACGGTGTTTTCGTCGAGCTTTTCGACGGATTTGATCGTGGTGTTGAGGCCCATGTCGGTGAAGTACGGGGATTCGGCGGGGTAGGCCTTGCGGAAGGCGTTCTCCGGGTCGAGCAGGCGCTGGAAGGTGAACAGGACGTCGTCGGCGTTGAAGGTTCGGGTCGGGGTGAAGTAGTCGGTGGTGTGGAATTTTACGTTTTGGCGTAGGTGGAAGGTGTACTGGAGACCGTCGGGGCTTACGTCCCAATTGGTCGCCAAGCCGGGTTCGATTTCGGTGCCGCCGCGTTTGAATTGGGTTAGGCGGTTGAAGACGGTTTCGGCGGAGGCGTCGAAGTCGGTGCCGCTGGTGTATTGGCTGGGGTCGAAGCCTGCGGGGCTGGCTTCGGAGCAGTACACCAGGGTTGTTGCTGCGTTTGCGAAGGGTGCGGTAGTTGCCAGGGCGAGGGTGATCAGGAGTGGTTTCAGGGTGAGTCTTTGCATGTCTGGCCCGTGGGTTTTGAGGTGGTTGTGGTGGGGGAGGGTAGCTGGGGTGCTGGGGGACGCGGAAATATCGTTTTTCTAGGTGAGGTGTCTGTCTCGGTATATCTGGGGTGGTTGGGGGCATATCCGTTGCTGCGGTAACGGCTTCTTAGGGTTCCGCCCTTACGGCGGGTCACTTTGGCAAACGCCCCAAAGTAACCAAAGGTCTTGGGCCCCGGCGTTCGGCCCCTCGCTGGGGCTCGGGGTTCCTTCGTTCCGGTATTCATCCGGGGGCATCGCCTACGGTTTGCTTCGCTGCACCTCCTCTCGATGCATGCGGCTGCGCCGCACGGTCGCTGCGCTCCCACCCCCGGATAAATCCCTCCACTCAGCCTTCCGATGGGGCCGGCACGTCAATAGCGGTACTCGAGCTAACGCTCATCGTGTTGAGTGGTGGGAAGCGAGAAGCGGAAAGCAGAAAGCTGAAGGCAACTACGGACTGTTTGATCGTTCCCACGCTCCGCGTGGGAATGCAGCCCGGGACGCTCCGCGTTCCATTTTCGAATGTTTAAAGATGTGTGGGATTCACCGAACCTTCCCACAAGGTTTTCAGGTTGTCCGTCGGAAGCACGATCCCTAGTCTTTGGTTGTCGCAGAAAACTCTGTGATTGGGTGTGAGAACCCTGGCAAGTGAGTGTTATTAAAACGTCAGTCCGACCATAATTGCCGCCAGCTTTTGCTGCCTGTAATTGATTTATGGCGGCCGTGTGCGGGCAGACCTCGGTCTGGCCGGAATCTCCTTGCCCGGTTTCTCACCCCGCACATAGCTGCCACCTCTTCGCCGCGTGAGAACGGCATTTGGTGGCTTCAAGTCAGCAAGGAGTTAATCAATGAACAAGGTTGTCCCCGACCCACCCCTCGAATCACCCACGCCCCTCGAAGAAGCCATGCGCGCCGAAGACCTCGCTCGCAACCGCGAAGCCATCAAACGCACCCTCGATTTCTATCTTTGCCCCAACCCTTCCAAACCGCGCCCGAGCACGATGTATATGGTCACGCCCAACGTCGACACCGAAAGCCTGCTGGCCAATGCCTGCGAGTCCCTGGCGTCGGCCAGTACCATCGCCAGCAATTTCGCCAACGAACTCAGCGGCCCGCAGCGCAGTACGGCGCTCGGCATACAGCAGATCATCATGCTGGCCGAGCTCGCAGTGAACCGCGCGCTGGATCGAGTTGACCCGCAAACCTGACGACCGCGTTATCGTTCATCGCGGGCAAGCCCGCTCCCACAGGCTCCTGCGCCCTTTCAGTAAATTTGGAGTTCCTGTGGGAGCTGGCTTGCCAGCGATGGCGGTGGATGATTCACCACAAATTCCGGGCATAAAAAAACCGGCGATCATTTTCTGATCGCCGGTTTTTCATTCAGCCGTCATTCAATCACTGCATCAACACTTCAATCGAGCCATCAGCGGTCAGGCTGACCTGGCTGGTGCCGGCTTCGACTTCAGGCGTGACCGGTGCTGCGTCCATGCCGGCGGCTTTCATCATCATCGGGGCGCGCATGTACGGTTGTGGGAAGCCGTTGCTGTTGAGGTTCAGGTTGACGATTTTGTAACCCTTGCCGCCCAGGGCATCGGTGGCCAGTTGTGCGCGGGCCTTGAAGGCGGTGACGGCTTCTTTCAGCAGTTTGTCTTCGCTGGCCTTGCGGGTCGGGTCGGCGATGGCGAAGTCCATGCCGCCCATTTTCAGGTCGGTCAGCAGTTCGCCGGTGAGTTTGGACAGGGCGGCGAAGTCGGCGCTTTCCAGGCGCAGTTCGGCGCGTTCGCGCCAGCCGGTGATTTTCTGGCCTTTGGTGTCGTAGATCGGGTAGCTGTTGCGGCTGCCCTGACGCAGGGTGATGTCTTTGACTTGCTTGGCCTGGGCCAGTGCCTTGTTCATGGTGGTGCTGACGTCGGCAGCGAGTTTGGCCGGGTCAGTGTTTTGTTCTTCGGTGTAGAGGGTCACGATCATCAGGTCGCGGGCCACTTCCTGGCTGACTTCGGCGCGCAGGGAAATCTGGTTGTAGTGCAGCTCGTCGGCGGCCAGGGCCGGAAGGCTGGCGATGCTGCCGACGGTCAGGGCGAGAAGGGCGGCGCTGCGGCGAAATGTGTGCATGAAAGCTCCTTGATGAGGGCGCAGGTGATGGTTCGGGGGCCTGCGTGAAACCATCAGACTCTAGCTTTTATGATCCGGTTCGCCCAGTTACAACTTCTATACAGATGGGTCTTATAGCCGCCGCGAAGCTTTTTGCCATGTGGTCGTTTGCCGCACTTTCGCCTCTCAAGCCCGCGCCTTGGTTATACTCCGTGCGATCCGCCTGGAGCGCTCATCAGGAGAGCTCATGCTCGCCCCCGTACAACTGACTTCCGCCACTCGCCAGAACCTCTGGCGGCTGACTTTCATTCGCACCCTGGTGCTCGCCGCGCAGGCCGGTTCCGTGGGCCTGGCCTACTGGCTGGATCTGTTGCCGTTGCCGTGGGTGCAACTGGTGATGACCCTCGGCTGTTCGATTCTGCTGTGTGTGTTCACCGCCGTGCGCCTGCGCACTTCGTGGCCGGTCACCGAGCTCGAATACGCGCTGCAACTGGCCTGCGATCTGGTTATCCACAGTGCCTTGCTGTATTTCTCCGGTGGTTCGACCAACCCGTTCGTTTCGTATTATCTGGTGCCGCTGACCATCGCTGCGGTGACGCTGCCATGGCGTTATTCGGTGGTGCTGTCGGGCATTGCGCTGGCCTTGTACACGCTGATGCTGACGCATTTCTATCCGCTGGAAACCCTGCCGGTCGCCCGGGAGAACCTGCAGATCTACGGCATGTGGCTGAGTTTTGCCCTCGCGGCAGCGGTGATCACCTTCTTCGCCGCGCGCATGGCTGAAGAGCTGCGCCGGCAGGAAGAGTTGCGCGCGATCCGTCGTGAAGAAGGACTGCGCGATCAGCAATTGCTGGCCGTCGCGACTCAGGCTGCGGGCGCCGCACATGAATTGGGTACGCCGCTGGCGACCATGAGCGTGTTGCTCAACGAAATGCAGCAGGATCATCACGACCCGATGCTTCAGGAAGACCTGAAGGTGCTGAAGGATCAGGTGAAGCTCTGCAAGGAGACCCTGCAACAACTGGTGCGCGCCGCCGAAGCCAATCGCCGGATGGCGGTGGAGATGCAGGACGTCACCGAGTGGCTCGACGAGGCGCTCAACCGCTGGCACCTGATGCGCCCGGAGGCCAGTTATCGCTTCCTGCGTCTGGGCCAGGGCCCGCTGCCACGTGTGGCGCCGCCGCCGGATCTGACCCAGGCCTTGTTGAATCTGTTGAACAACGCCGCCGACGCCTGCCCGGAAAATCTTCAGGTGACCCTGGACTGGACCGCCGAAGACCTGACAATCAGCATTCGCGATCATGGCGCCGGTGTGCCGCTGGCCATCGCCGAGCAGATCGGCAAACCGTTTTTTACCACCAAGGGCAAAGGTTTCGGCCTGGGCCTGTTTTTGAGCAAGGCCAGCGTGACACGCGCCGGCGGCTCAGTGAAACTCTATAGTCATGAGGAAGGCGGCACGCTCACCGAGCTGCGCCTCCCCCACGGCGCCCGAGGAGAGCAACATGAGTGACGAAATCCAAGTCGAAGGCGAAGAACTGCCGCATTTGCTGCTGGTCGATGACGACGCGACCTTCACCCGGGTGATGGCCCGCGCCATGGCTCGCCGTGGTTTCCGCGTCAGCACCGCCGGTTCCGCCGAAGAAGGTCTGACCATTGCCCAGGCCGATCTACCGGACTACGCCGCGCTGGACCTGAAAATGGACGGCGATTCCGGTCTGGTCCTGCTGCCGAAGCTGCTGGAGCTGGACCCGGAAATGCGCGTGGTGATCCTCACCGGTTACTCGAGCATTGCTACCGCAGTCGAAGCGATCAAGCGCGGCGCCTGCAATTACCTGTGCAAACCGGCCGACGCCGACGATGTGCTGGCAGCGCTGCTGTCCGAACACGCCGACCTCGACAGCCTGGTGCCGGAAAACCCGATGTCGGTGGATCGCCTGCAGTGGGAGCACATCCAGCGTGTGCTGACCGAGCACGAAGGCAACATCTCCGCCACTGCCCGCGCCCTGGGCATGCACCGTCGCACCCTGCAGCGCAAACTGCAGAAGCGCCCGGTTCGTCGCTGAACCTGCGCTGAACGACCATCGCCAGCCCTCGCGATAAAGCGCACCGATCATCTATGATCGGTGCGTGTCTGTTCTTTTCTTTATCGAGCCTTTTCCATGAATCAGAACGCTGAATATTCCGCGGTCAACGATACTGTGCGCGGGCAGTTTTTTCGCAAGGTGTGGGCCATGACCACGCCTTACTGGCGCAGCGAAGAGAAGGGCAAGGCCTGGACGTTGCTGATTGCCGTGATCGCGCTGACGTTGTTCAGTGTGGCGATCTCGGTGTGGATCAACAGTTGGTACAAGGATTTCTATAACGCCCTGCAAAAGAAGGACGAGGCGGCGTTCTGGCAGTTGATCCTGTATTTCTGCGGCATTGCGGCGGTGGCAATCCTCGGCGCCGTGTATCGCCTGTACCTGACGCAGATGCTGACCATCCGTTGGCGGGCATGGCTCACCGAGAACCATTTCAAGCGCTGGCTCGGGCACAAAAACTATTACCAGCTGGAGCAGGGCGGCTACACCGACAACCCTGACCAGCGGATTTCCGAAGACCTCAATACCTTCACCAGCAACACCTTGAGTCTTGCGTTGGGCCTGATTCGCACGGTGGTCAGCCTGGTGTCGTTCTCGATCATTCTGTGGGGCGTGTCCGGCAGCATCGAGGTGTTCGGCATCGAGATTCCCGGCTACATGTTCTGGTGTGCGCTGCTGTACGCGGCGGTCGGCAGCTGGCTGACGCACCTGATCGGTCGACGCCTGATCGGCCTGAACAACCAACAACAACGTTTCGAAGCGGACCTGCGTTTCTCCATGGTGCGAGTACGTGAGAACGCCGAGAGCATTGCGTTGTACAACGGCGAACCGAACGAAAACCGTCGCCTGAGCAATCGCTTCGGTCTGGTCTGGCACAACTTCTGGGACATCATGCGGGTGTCCAAGCGCCTGACGTTCTTCACCTCGGGTTACGGCCAGATCGCAATCATCTTCCCGTTCATCGTCGCGGCCCCGCGTTATCTGACCGGCAAGATCGAACTGGGTGAGCTGATGCAGATCAACTCGGCATTCGGCAACGTGCAGGAGAACTTCAGCTGGTTCATCAACGCCTATTCGGATCTCGCCGCGTGGCGCGCCACGTGTGATCGTCTGCTGAGTTTCCGCCAGGCCATGACCGACAACGAAGAACGTGCACCGGCCATCGACGTGCAGAATCAGGGCGATGAGTTGAAGGTTCATAACCTGGGCCTAGATCTAGCCGACGGTCGTCATCTGCTGACCAGCGCCGACATGACCGTGGAGCAGGGCGACCGCGTGATGCTCAGTGGCCGCTCCGGCAGCGGTAAATCCACGCTGCTGCGGGCGATGGGCCATTTGTGGCCAGCCGGGCACGGCAGTATTCGCTTGCCGGCCTCGCGTTATCTGTTCCTGCCACAAAAACCGTATCTGCCGATCGGCACCCTGCGCGACGCCTTGAGTTATCCACAACCGGGCGACACCTACGCGCCTGAGCGTTATGCACAAGTGCTGGAAACCTGCCGTCTGCCGCATCTGGTGGCTCGACTGGACGAGGCCAACCACTGGCAGCGCATGCTCTCGCCGGGAGAACAGCAACGTCTGGCCTTCGCCCGCGCGCTGCTCTATGCACCGCAATGGCTGTACATGGACGAAGCGACATCGGCGATGGATGAAGAAGACGAAGCCACGCTTTATCAGGCGCTGATCGACCAGTTGCCGGGCCTGAGCATCGTCAGCGTCGGCCATCGCAGCAGCCTCAAGCGCTTCCATCCTCGGCATGTGCGGATCGATGGCGGGCACTTGGTGGAACAGACCGTGACCGCGTGACAGGCTCTGACTCTGTGGGAGTTTGCTCCCACAGAGGACGGTGATCGTACAACCCGCTTGCGCTATGATGCCCCTCAAGCCGATATTTCGAGACAAACGCAGACCATGGAAAACCCGATCGACACCCCGCGCCTCCCTCGCAAGCGCCGCAGCCTGGCTCAGGAACTGGTGACGGTGCTGACCGAGCAGATCCGCGATGGTCTGCTCAAGCGTGGCGACAAATTGCCCACCGAGTCGGCAATCATGGAAGCCCATGGCGTCAGCCGCACCGTGGTGCGCGAGGCAATCTCCCGGCTACAGGCCGCAGGTCAGGTTGAAACCCGCCACGGCATCGGCACTTTCGTGCTCGATACACCGAGCCCGAGTGGCTTCCGGATCGACCCCGCCACCGTGGTCACCCTGCGTGACGTGCTGGCGATTCTCGAACTCCGCATCAGCCTCGAAACCGAATCCGCCGGCCTCGCCGCGCAGCGTCGCAGTGCCGAACAACTGGCCGCCATGCGTGCTGCCCTCGATGCGCTGAACGAAAGCGTGGCCCACGCCAGTGATGCGGTGGCGTCGGACTTCCAGTTCCACCTGCAAATCGCGCTGTCCACCGGCAACCGCTACTTCACCGACATCATGACCCACCTGGGCACCAGCATCATTCCGCGCACGCGCCTGAACTCGGCGCGTCTGGCCCATGACGATCAGCAGCACTACATGAATCGCCTGAGCCGCGAGCACGAGGAAATCTACGAGGCCATCGCCCGCCAGGATTCCGATGCCGCCCGCGCGGCCATGCGCCTGCACCTGACCAACAGCCGCGAACGGCTGCGTCAGGCGCATGAAGAGGCGCAGGCGCAGGGTTGAACTCTGGAAGGGCGGGAAAACGTCATGCGGTGTCGACGATAGATAACGGTAATGCCTCTGATGGTTGCGGGGGGCCGTCTATCGTTGCGAGGTAGCTGATTACTACGGACCCACTTTTGAATTGATAGCCGAAAAGGCTTCTTGAATTCAGAGAGACCTGTTCCTTTCCGGCTGTCGAGGTCGTAAATCTGGTGCCCCATGGAATAGGGGGGCTAAAGCGGTCGGGCTTGACTTCAATTGTTATGTCGATCTGTTGGTTTGCTGCTTTCCCCTCATAAAAGAAATCGAGCAGAAAAACGCCATTCAGTTTTTGGGTGTCCAGCACTCCATTTGGCGCCTGAGGTGCTTCCGCTGGGGCAAGTAGATTTAAAGGTGATACTTGCAGTGTCTGCATGACAAACTCTCCTTGAGTCGGGGTGAGTGCAATCTTATTGCACCCCGCCAGTTGAGCTTCTTTGTGTGCCGGTGCGCCACTGTCAGAAATGACAGTGGCGACAAACGGTCGTCATTGATCCCGTCATGCGTGACGATCAAGCTTCGATGTACAGTTTCAACGGTTCGGAACACGGCTCCAGACTGGACTCATCGGCGAACTTGTAGCGCAGCTCAACGGTACTGTTCAGGTACTTTTCCAGTTCGAATCTGGGGATGCTCAGTTCAATTCCCGTCATGCCGACCATGTCATCCAGTGCGTCATCCCAGGCGCCGGTCGGCTCCGACAAACCCTGCCATTCAGGCTCTTCCGGATCATCGCCGAGGATCGGGTACACATCCCAGTTCGGCGGTGTGTTCTGGCCATCGGGTACCTGAACGGTCAGGTCGTCATCCAGAGTCGATAACCGCAGGATGATCGAGTCGCTGGCGTGGTCGGGGAATTGCGGAAGGTGTGCAGCGGCAAACGTCATGCTTCGTTCTCCTTGAAAGATCTGCCGCGATCCTTCGCGGCAGTCGTCGCACTTTACCCGGCGAATCGGTGAGGCGCGCCGGGGCAATCTTGTCCGGGCATTTCAGCTGCGGGGCAGAATCGATCGATCCACCCTGATCGCCAGTTTGCCCGGGCCGGGCCTGACGTCGAACGTTGCCTGGCCCTGAGCATCCACCGACGCCCGGGCGATGGCCACGCCGTCACGCAGCAGTTGCAGCGGCGCACCTTTCAACGATTGGCCCGAGGCCAGTTCCAGTTTCAATTTAATCGTCATCGAATCGCTCCTTAATTCGTGTTGCCGGTTGGGTGATAGTCCTTGAGCAGCAGGTAAGTGCTCCAGCCCCACCAGTCGTCGACGGTGGCGGTGTCGTTGAGGTTGTTGACGTCCTTGCGCCGCAGGACTTTGTTGCCTTGAACGCGGAACAGTGGCGAGAAGTTGTTGGCCAGACTCATCACGAAAGTCAGGTCCGGCAGCCGTTGCAGTGCGTTGAAGGTGGCCGGCACGTTGCCGCTTGAATAGGCGGCATACACCTCGTCCGCCGAGTCCTGCACCGCCAGATTCACCTGATTTCGGTTGTCGGCGTCCGTGGCGTCGGAGTAGCGCTTGTCACCGAACGCCCGCCATTGCTCGCCATGTCCGTTACGCACCTTAAGGCCGAACTTGCTGTCTTCGTCATGCATGAAGCGAGTGATCAGCGAGCCCAGGTCGCTCGGTGTCACCGCTGCGGCCATGGCCTTGCGCGGCACCCGCAGATGCCCGGAGGAGAACAGATCGGTGAGGTAGTGGTCGGCGAACGCGTTCATCGCGTAGGCCCGTTCCAGTTGCAGTTCGTCCTGACTGGCGTGGGCGGCAGCGGCGGTTTGCAGGGCGGCGGTGTGCCCGGCGATGTAGGCCTGTCGGGCCCATTCGCCGAAGTGGTCGGCGTTGTTCGCCGCCAGTTTCAGATAGCGACCGAGCGGGAACAGCGCCGAGACAAAACTGCCGCCGCCGGTAATCTTGTTCCACTCTTCCGACAACGTATCTCCCAAAGCGTCATAAGCCTCATGGGGTTTCTTGCCGTCCTTGATCGCCTGTTTAACCGCGTCGATCTCCTTCTGCATGATCGCGAGAATCTGTGGTGCTTCGGCCTTTGAAGCGGGCAGTACGGCGAGGCTGTCGAAGGCCGCCGTGAAGCGCTGAAGGCGATCAGTCGGAGTCGCACCTTCGTTGATCGGACGGTCGACGACTCCGTAGAAATCACCGCCCAGCGCCAGCACCTGACCGTAGGTCAGCGCCAACCCGTTCGGCAGATGCAGCGCTACGTTTTGCGCAAGCACCGGCTCGGCATTTTCAACAAAGCGCAGCCGGGTGTTATCGCCGATAGCCGTGTGTTCCGCGCCCTCGAAGCGTAACTGCGGTTTGCCTTTCAAGGCTTGAGCGGGCGGAGTGGTCACGGGTTCGACATCGCTGTGCGAGTCGGCGATGTGCAGCAACAGGTGTGGATTTTCGGCGCTGAAGGTGATGCCGCCGGGAGTAAAAAGATCATCGAATCGGGCGATGACCGGTGAGGGTTTTTCAAGGCATTTTGTTTGTAGACCGGACATTTCTTTCTCCTTGATATGTCGTCGGTGGATTCTTATTTAGCTGTATGCATATACAGTTAAATCGAGCCTAGTCGAGAAATCTCCTACGTCAAAAAGAAATCTTGTCCGACAAAAAATGCCCTCCAGCGATGAAATGCAGTTGACGGTTATCTTTTAAGTTGTACGATGACCTACAACTTCGGCGAAGGCTGAACGGTCCACTCACAAAAAAACGTTGCTACCAGGGTGTTCGAATAATGAATCCACAAGAACTGAAGTCCATCCTCTCCGCCGGCCTGCTGTCGTTCCCGGTGACCGATTTCAATGCTCAGGGCGATTTCAACCGCGCTGGCTACATCAAACGCCTGGAATGGCTGGCCCCGTACGGTGCTTCAGCCCTGTTCGCCGCCGGTGGCACCGGTGAATTCTTCTCCCTGGCTGCCAGCGAATACTCGGAAATCATCAAGACTGCCGTCGACACCTGCGCCAGCAGCGTGCCGATCCTCGCCGGTGTCGGCGGTTCGACCCGCCAGGCCATCGAATACGCTCAGGAAGCCGAGCGTCTGGGCGCCAAAGGTCTGTTGCTGCTGCCGCACTACCTGACCGAAGCCAGCCAGGACGGCGTTGCCGCCCACGTTGAAGCGGTGTGCAAATCGGTCAACATCGGCGTGGTGGTCTACAACCGCAACGTCTGCCGCCTGACCGCGCCGCTGCTGGAACGTTTGGCCGAGCGCTGCCCGAACCTGATCGGTTACAAGGACGGTCTGGGCGACATCGAACTGATGGTGTCGATCCGTCGTCGTCTCGGCGATCGCTTCAGCTACCTCGGTGGTCTGCCGACCGCCGAAGTCTACGCCGCGGCCTACAAGGCCCTGGGCGTGCCGGTCTACTCGTCGGCGGTGTTCAACTTCATCCCGAAAACCGCGATGGACTTCTACCACGCGATTGCCCGCGAAGATCACGCCACTGTCGGCAAGATCATCGACGACTTCTTCCTGCCGTACCTGGACATCCGCAACCGCAAGGCCGGTTACGCCGTGAGCATCGTCAAGGCAGGCGCCAAGATCGCCGGCTATGACGCAGGCCCGGTGCGGGCGCCGCTGACCGACCTGACCCGCGAAGAGTACGAAATGCTCGCCGCGCTGATCGACAAGCAAGGTGCGCAGTAACACAACTCTATAAACAAGGCCGCTGAGCGATCAGCGGCCTTTTGCGTCAGGAGAATGATTCGTGACCAAGCGCTATGACAACTACATCAACGGTGAATGGGTCGCCGGCAACGATTACTCGGTCAACATCAACCCGTCCGAGCTGAGCGACACCATCGGCGATTACGCCAAGGCTGACCTGGCTCAGGTCAACGCCGCCATCGACGCCGCGCGCGCCGCGTTCCCGGCGTGGTCGACTTCGGGCATTCAGGCCCGTCACGACTCGCTGGACAAAGTCGGTACTGAAATCCTCGCCCGCCGCGAAGAACTCGGCACCCTGCTGGCCCGGGAAGAGGGCAAGACCCTGCCCGAAGCCATCGGCGAAGTGACCCGCGCCGGCAACATCTTCAAGTTCTTCGCCGGTGAATGCCTGCGTCTGTCCGGCGACTACGTGCCGTCGGTGCGCCCGGGCGTCAACGTTGAAGTCACTCGCGAAGCGCTCGGTGTGGTCGGCTTGATCACCCCGTGGAACTTCCCGATTGCCATCCCGTCGTGGAAAATCGCCCCGGCCCTGGCCTACGGCAACTGCGTGGTATTGAAGCCAGCAGATCTGGTACCGGGTTGCGCCTGGGCCCTGGCTGAAATCATCTCCCGCGCAGGTTTCCCTGCCGGCGTGTTCAACCTGGTCATGGGCAGCGGTCGCGTGGTCGGTGAAGCGCTGGTCAACAGCCCGAAAGTCGATGGCATCAGCTTCACTGGCTCCGTCGGTGTGGGCCGTCAGATCGCCGTCAACTGCGTGTCGCGCCAGGCCAAGGTTCAGCTGGAAATGGGCGGCAAGAACCCGCAGATCATTCTTGACGACGCCGACCTCAAGCAGGCGGTCGAGCTGTCGGTGCAGAGCGCGTTCTACTCCACCGGCCAGCGTTGCACGGCTTCGAGCCGCTTGATCGTTACCGCCGGGATTCACGACAAGTTCGTCGAAGCCATGGCCGAGCGCATGAAGTCGATCAAGGTCGGCCACGCGCTGAAGGCCGGTACCGACATCGGTCCGGTGGTCTCGCAAGCGCAGCTTGAACAGGACCTGAAATACATCGACATCGGTCAGTCCGAAGGTGCCCGTGTGGTTAGCGGCGGTGGTCTGGTGACCTGCGACACCGAGGGTTACTTCCTCGCGCCGACCCTGTTTGCCGACAGCGAAGCGTCGATGCGCATCAGCCGCGAAGAGATCTTCGGCCCGGTGGCCAACATCGTCCGCGTGGCCGATTACGAGGCCGCACTGGCCATGGCCAACGACACCGAATTCGGTCTGTCGGCGGGCATCGCCACCACATCGCTGAAGTACGCCAACCACTTCAAGCGTCATTCCCAGGCCGGGATGGTGATGGTCAACCTGCCGACCGCCGGTGTCGATTACCACGTTCCGTTCGGTGGCCGTAAGGGTTCATCCTATGGCTCACGTGAGCAAGGCCGCTATGCGCAAGAGTTCTACACGGTCGTGAAGACCAGCTACATCGGTTCGTAAATCGCTGCACCCGCGCCGGGTCTTCGCCTGAGGCCCTGCGCGGCACAAGACCAAAGAATGTTTTACCCGCATAAAAATAATCAGTGGGAGTACATCTACATGCAATCGTCCAAGCCGACTCACGTCCGCTATTTGATCCTGCTCATGCTGTTTTTGGTGACCACGATCAACTACGCCGACCGCGCCACCATCGCGATCGCCGGTTCCAGTTTGCAAAAAGACCTCGGCATCGACGCGGTCACCCTCGGCTACATCTTCTCTGCTTTCGGTTGGGCCTACGTGGCCGGGCAAATTCCCGGCGGCTGGCTGCTCGATCGCTTCGGCTCGAAAAAAGTCTATGCCCTGAGCATTTTCACCTGGTCGCTGTTCACCGTGCTGCAAGGCTTCGTCGGTGAGTTCGGCATGTCCACGGCCATCGTCGCGCTGTTCATGTTGCGCTTCCTGGTCGGTCTGGCCGAGGCGCCATCGTTCCCCGGCAACGCCCGTATCGTCGCGGCATGGTTCCCGACCGCTGAACGCGGTACCGCTTCGGCGATCTTCAACTCCGCGCAATACTTCGCGACCGTGCTGTTCGCACCGCTGATGGGCTGGATCGTGTTCTCCTTTGGCTGGGAGCACGTGTTCATCGTCATGGGCCTGCTCGGCATCGTGTTCTCGCTGGTCTGGCTGAAGGTTATCCACAGCCCGCGCCAACACCCGATGGCCAACGAAGCAGAAGTGAAGTTCATCGCCGACAACGGCGGCATGGTCGACATGGACCAGAAGCAAGGCAAAAAGGCTGACGGCCCGAAATGGGATTACATCCGCCAGCTGCTGACCAACCGCATGATGCTCGGCGTTTATCTGGGCCAGTACTGCATCAACGGCATCACCTATTTCTTCCTGACCTGGTTCCCGGTTTACCTGGTGCAGGAGCGCGGCATGACCATCCTCAAGGCCGGTTTCATTGCCTCGTTGCCGGCGATCTGCGGCTTTATCGGCGGTGTCCTCGGCGGGGTGATTTCCGATTACCTGCTGCGCAAGGGCCATTCGCTGACCTTCGCCCGCAAGGCGCCGATCATTGCCGGTCTGCTGGTTTCGAGCAGCATCGTGGCGTGCAACTATGTGGACGTTGAATGGATGGTGGTGGGCTTCATGGCTCTGGCATTCTTCGGCAAAGGCGTGGGCGCGCTGGGCTGGGCGGTGGTCTCCGACACTTCGCCAAAACAGATCGCCGGTCTGAGTGGCGGCCTGTTCAACACCTTCGGCAACATCGCCTCGATCACCACGCCGATCGTCATCGGCTACATCATCAGCTCCACCGGTTCGTTCAAATGGGCACTGGTGTTCGTCGGCGCCAACGCGCTGGTGGCGGTGTTCAGCTATCTGGTGATCGTCGGCCCGATCAAGCGTGTGGTCCTCAAAGAGCCGCCAACCAACGGTGGTTCCGAAGCAGCTGGTAAATTGTCTCAAGCGCATTCCTGAGGAGCGGCGTCATGCAGTTGATTGAACATTCCGACTCGCCGCGCTACATCCGCCTGCACGAGCGGGACAACGTAGTGGTTGTGGTCAATGACCAGGGCGTGCCGGCCGGCACCGCATTTGCCGATGGCCTGTTGACGGTGGATTTCGTACCGCAGAGTCACAAGGTCAGCCTCGTGGACATCCCCGAGGGCGGCACGGTGATTCGCTACGGCCAGATCATTGGCTACGCGCTGCAGCCGATTCCCCGTGGCAGTTGGGTCAAGGAAGATCAACTGCGCATGCCGACCGCGCCACCGCTGGACAGCCTGCCGCTGTCCACCGATGTGCCGGCCGCCCAGACACCGCTGGAAGGCTTCACGTTCGAGGGTTATCGCAATGCCGACGGCACCGTCGGCACGCGCAACATCCTCGGGATCACCACCACCGTGCAATGCGTCACCGGGGTGCTGGATCACGCGGTGAAGCGGATCAAGGATGAGCTGTTGCCGAAGTACCCGCACGTCGATGACGTGGTGGCGCTGACCCACAGTTATGGTTGCGGCGTGGCCATCACGGCCACCGACGCCTACATCCCGATCCGCACCGTGCGCAATCTGGCGCGCAATCCGAACCTCGGTGGCGAGGCGTTGGTGATCAGTCTGGGCTGCGAGAAATTGCAGGCCGGGCAGGTGATGCACGAGGACGATGCTTCTGTAGATCTGAGCGAGCCGTGGCTGTATCGCTTGCAGGATTCCAGTCACGGTTTCACCGAGATGATCGAGCAGATCATGGAACTGGCCGAAGTCCGCCTGAAGAAACTCGACCAGCGCCGCCGGGAAACCGTGCCAGCGTCCGAGCTGATCCTCGGCATGCAGTGCGGCGGCAGCGATGCGTTTTCCGGGATCACCGCCAACCCGGCGCTCGGTTACGCCTCGGACTTGCTGCTGCGGGCGGGGGCGACGGTGATGTTCTCCGAAGTCACCGAAGTGCGCGACGCGATCTACCTGCTGACCTCACGGGCCCAGACCAAAACCGTTGCCGAGGAACTGGTGCGCGAGATGGACTGGTACGACCGTTATCTGGCCAAGGGTGAAGCGGATCGCAGCGCCAACACCACGCCGGGCAACAAGAAGGGCGGGTTGTCGAACATTGTCGAGAAGTCGTTGGGCTCGATCGTGAAGTCCGGTAGCAGCGCGATCAGCGGTGTGCTCGGCCCGGGTGAGCGGTTCAAGCAGAAGGGTTTGATTTTCTGTGCAACGCCGGCGAGTGATTTTGTCTGCGGTACGTTGCAACTGGCGGCGGGGATGAACCTGCATGTGTTCACTACCGGTCGTGGCACGCCTTACGGCTTGGCCATGGCGCCGGTGGTGAAGGTTTCGACCCGTACGGAGCTGGCGCAGCGCTGGCCGGATCTGATCGACATCGATGCCGGGCGGATTGCTACCGGGCGTGCGTCCATCGAGGAACTGGGCTGGGAGTTGTTCCACTACTACCTGGATGTGGCGAGCGGCAAGCAGCAGACGTGGGCGGAGAAGCACAAGCTGCATAACGACATTACGTTGTTCAATCCGGCGCCTATCACCTGAGACCACCCCGTTGATCGTTCCCACGCTCCGCGTGGGAATGCAGCCGGGGACGCTCCGCGTCCCAACAGCGTGACGCGGAGCGTCACAGGAGACGTTACCACGCAGAGCGTGGGAACGATCAGGGTGAAAGTGGCTTATCATTAGCCCCCTAACGACGCTCACCTCCAAGGCTCCCCGGCATGCTGGCAATTTTCCTCGAAACCCTGAACATCACCGCGCCGGTGTTTGCCATGCTGTTTCTCGGTGTGCTGCTCAAGCGCATCGACTGGATCAACGACAACTTCATCCACACGGCATCGTCGCTGGTGTTCAACGTCACCATGCCGGCGCTGCTGTTTCTCGGCATTCTGCACGCTGACCTGCACGCCGCGCTGCAACCGGCGCTGCTGATCTATTTCGCACTGGCCACGCTGGTCAGTTTTGCCGTGGCCTGGGGCTGGGCGATTTTCCGTTGTCCGCGTGAAGATCGCGGTATCTACACCCAGGGCGCGTTTCGCGGCAACAACGGGGTGATCGGCCTGGCGCTGGCGGCGAGCATGTATGGCGACTACGGGATTTCCCTCGGGGCGATTCTCGCGGCGCTGGTGATCCTCTTCTACAACACCCTGTCGACCATCGTGTTGGCGGTCTACAGCCCGGTGATCAAGTCCGACCCGTGGAGCATCTGCAAAAGCGTGGTCAGCAATCCATTGATCATCAGCGTGATCGCGGCAGCGCCGTTCGCTTATTTCAAGATCGGTCTGCCGGGCTGGCTGGAAACCTCCGGTCAGTACCTGGCGCAGACCACGTTGCCGCTGGCCCTGATTTGCATTGGCGGCACGCTGTCGCTGGCGGCACTGCGCAAGAGCGGCAACATGGCGCTCAGTTCGAGTCTGGTGAAGATGGTCGGCCTGCCGGTGATCGCCACGCTGGGCGCATGGCTGTGGGGCTTTCGCGGGGCGGAGCTGGGGATTCTGTTTCTGTACTTCGGCAGCCCGACCGCCGCCGCCAGTTTTGTCATGGCCCGTGCGGCCCAGGGCAATCATGAACTGGCGGCGGCGATCATCGTGCTGACCACGTTGATGGCGGCGATCACCACCAACATCGGGATCTTTTTCTTGCAATGGGGCGGGTGGATCTAGGGCCGGCGGTTACTCGGGCTTCTGGTAACTGTCGATCACTTCCTGCGCCGCGCGGAACGCATCGATCGCCGCCGGCACGCCGGCATACACCGCGCAATGCAGCAGCGCTTCGCGGATCTCATCGATCGTGCAGCCATTGTTCAACGCACCGCGCACGTGACCTTTCAATTCCTGCGGGCACTTCAGTGCTGTCAATGCGGCGAGGGTGATCAGGCTGCGGGTCTTCAGTGGCAGACCTTCGCGATTCCACACGCCGCCCCAGGCGTGTTCGTTGACGAAATCCTGCAACGGTTGGGTGAACTCGGTAGCGTTGCCCAGCGCGCGGTCGACAAACGCGTCGCCCATTACCTGACGGCGGACTTCAACCCCGGATTTCTTCGATTCGGTCATGGCACATCCTTCTTGTGGTGTTGGCGGCGCCAGGCGCGCACGGACGTGAAAAACAGAAACGTCAGCAGCGTCGGCAGTACATAAAACAGCATCAATCGCTCGAGTTTGCCGGCCAGTGGCATGCCGGTGGTGAACGACACCACATGCAGCCCGTACGCCAGATACAAACCCAACAGCAGCAAACCTTCGGCCCGTGTCACGCGATAACCGGAATAGAACACCGGCAGGCACAGCGCAGCGACGCCGAGCATCACCGGCAGGTCGAAATCCAGCGCGTTCGGCGAGACCGACAACGGCGTCGGCGCGATCAGTGCGGTGAGGCCCAGCACCCCGAGCAGGTTGAACAGGTTGGCGCCGATCACGTTGCCGACTGCAATGTCCCGCTGACCGCGCAGCGCTGCGATCAGTGAGGTGGCGAGCTCCGGCAGCGAGGTGCCGACCGCGACCACGGTCAGGCCGATCACCCGTTCGGAGAATCCCAGGTCAGTGGCGACGACCACGGCTGCACCCAGCAGCAAGTGCCCGGCGAACACCAGCATGCCCAGACCGCCGACAATCATCAGCAGGCTGGTGAACCACGGCGCCTGCGGATCATGCGGTTGATCGGAATGCGGGCGGGCCGAGTGCCGCGACTGGCGCAGCAACAATCCGAGGTAAAGCGTCAGGGCACCGAGCAACAGAATGCCGTCGAAGCGCCCGAGCTCTTCATTCCACGCCAGCACGAACACCAGCAGGCTGGCGCCGATCATCAACGGGATGTCGAGACGCACCAGTTGCCGCGACACCCGCAGCGGAATGATCAGCGCCGACAGGCCGAGGGTGACGAGAATGTTGAAAATGCTGCTGCCGATCACGCTGCTGACGGCGATGTCCGGCGTGTGCGCCTGCACGGCTTGCAGGCTGACGGCCATTTGCGGGGCGCTGCTGCCGAGGGCGACGATGGTCAGGCCGATGATCAGCGGTCGTACATGCAGGCGCGCGGCCAGGCGCACGGCGGCGCGCACCATCAGCTCGGCGCCGGCGATCAGCAGGAACAGCCCGCTGAGCAATTCGATCACGCTGATCAGGGGTAAGTCGGTCAGTCCGAAAATGGTGGACGCTCCATCAGTCGTCGAGGGCCTGCACCCGAACCCGGGCGGTTCCACTGCGCAGCATACCGAGCTGTTCGGCCGCCGCACGTGAAACATCGATCAGACGGCCACGGGTGTGTGGGCCACGGTCGTTGATGCGGACCACGACGGATTCATCGTTTTTCAGGTTGGTGACCTTCACCCGCGTGCCGAACGGCAACTGGCGGTGGGCGGCGGTCAGGGAATTCTGGTTGAACGCTTCGCCGCTGGCGGTGCGTTTACCGTGGTGCTTGGCACCGTAATAGGAGGCGACGCCGGTCTGGTCGTAACCGTGCGGGTCGATGGTGTCGGTGCTGGCGCAACCGGCCAGCAAAGAGAGCAGGGCGCAGGCGCCGAGCAGACGTTTCATTCAAAAGCTCCCAAATAACAATGTGGGAGCGGGCTTGCTCGCGAAGGGGGACTCACATTCAACATATCTGCTGACTGTTACGCCGCTTTCGCGAGCAAGCCCGCTCCCACAGGGAATGGAGCCAGGCTTTGGATCTGGCTCCATTGTGGTCAGCCTTCGAGCTTGCTTTTCAGCAGTTCGTTCACTTGCTGCGGGTTGGCCTTGCCTTTGGAGGCTTTCATGGCCTGACCGACGAAGAAGCCGAACATCTTGCCGCGCTTGGCTTCGTCTGCCGCGCGGTATTGCTCGACCTGCTCGGCGTTGGCCGCGAGCATTTCGTCCAACACTGCCGAGATCGCGCCAGTGTCGGTAACCTGCTTCAGGCCGCGCTTCTCGATGATCTCGTCTGCGCTGCCTTCGCCGTTGGCCATCGCTTCGAACACCACCTTGGCGATCTTGCCGGAGATGGTGTTGTCCTTGATGCGCTGCAGCATGCCGCCCAGTTGCTCGGCCGAAACCGGCGAATCCTCGATGTCCAGGTTCTGCTTGTTGAGCAGGCTGCCCAACTCGACCATCACCCAGTTCGCCGCCAGTTTGGCGTCGCCGCCGATGCTCGCGACCTTCTCGAAGTAGTCCGCCTGCTCACGGCTGGTGGCCAGTACGTTGGCGTCGTAGGCCGACAGACCGAAAGCACTCTGGAAGCGCTCGCGTTTTTGCGGTGGTAGTTCCGGCAGGGTGGCGCGCACGTCATTAAGGAACGAGTCCTCGATGACCACCGGCAGCAGGTCCGGATCGGGGAAGTAACGGTAGTCGTTGGCTTCCTCTTTGCTGCGCATCGGACGGGTTTCGTCCTTGTTCGGATCGTACAGACGGGTCTGCTGGATCACTTTGCCGCCGTCTTCGATCAGGTCGATCTGACGCTGGATTTCGGAGTTGATCGCCTTCTCGATGAAACGGAACGAGTTGACGTTCTTGATCTCGCAGCGGGTGCCGAATTCAACCTGGCCTTTCGGACGGATCGACACGTTGCAGTCGCAACGCAGCGAGCCTTCGGCCATGTTGCCGTCGCAGATGCCCAGGTAACGTACCAGCGCGTGGATCGCCTTGACGTAAGCCACGGCTTCCTTGGCGCTGCGCATGTCAGGCTCGGAAACGATTTCCAGCAGCGGCGTGCCGGCACGGTTCAGGTCGATGCCGGTGGCACCGCTGAATTCCTCGTGCAGGCTCTTGCCGGCGTCTTCTTCCAGGTGCGCGCGGGTAATGCCGACGCGTTTGACCGTGCCGTCTTCCAGCGCGATGTCCAGGTGGCCCTTGCCGACGATCGGCAATTCCATCTGGCTGATCTGGTAGCCCTTCGGCAGATCCGGGTAGAAATAGTTTTTACGCGCGAACACGTTGTGCTGACCGATCTCGGCGTCAATCGCCAGACCGAACATCACCGCCATGCGCACCGCTTCCTGGTTCAGCACCGGCAACACGCCGGGCATGCCCAGGTCGATCAGGCTGGCCTGGGTGTTCGGCTCGGAGCCGAACGTGGTGGAACTACCGGAAAAGATTTTCGACCGGGTGGTGAGCTGGGTGTGAATCTCCAGCCCGATCACGACTTCCCATTGCATGTGTGTCTCCTCAGAAGCCGGTTGGGGTGCGGGTGTGCCAGTCAGTGTGTAACTGATACTGGTGGGCAACGTTCAACAGGCGACCTTCCTGGAAATACGGAGCGAGCAGTTGCACGCCAACCGGCAGACCATCGACAAAACCGGCTGGCATCGACAGGCCCGGCAGGCCCGCGAGGTTGGCGGTGATGGTGTAGACGTCTTCCAGGTAGGCAGCGACCGGGTCGCTGTTCTTGGCGCCGAGTTTCCAGGCCGGGTTTGGCGTGGTCGGGCCGAGGATGATGTCGACTTCATTAAAGGCAGCCATGAAGTCGTTCTTCACCAGGCGACGGATCTTCTGCGCTTTCAGGTAGTAGGCGTCGTAGTAACCGGCGGACAGTGCGTAGGCACCGACCATGATCCGGCGCTGCACTTCGGCACCAAAGCCTTCGCCACGGGAGCGCTTGTACAGGTCTTCCAGGTTCTTCGGATCTTCGCAGCGGTGGCCGAAGCGCACGCCGTCAAAACGCGAGAGGTTGGAGGAGGCTTCTGCCGGGGCGATCACGTAGTACGCAGGAATCGCGTGCTGCATGTTCGGCAGGCTGATTTCCTTGATCACGGCACCGAGCTTCTGCAGCTCTTTGATGCTGTTCTGGATCAGGTCGGCGATGCGCGGGTCAAGACCGGCGCCGAAGTATTCCTTCGGCACGCCGATGCGCAGGCCTTGCAGCGAGCCATTCAGACCGGCGGCGTAGTCCGGCACCGGTTCATCGATGCTGGTGGAGTCGTTCGGATCGAAGCCGGCCATGCCTTGCAACAAAATCGCGCAGTCTTCGGCAGTGCGAGCCAGTGGGCCGCCCTGATCGAGGCTGGAGGCGTAAGCGATCATGCCCCAGCGCGACACGCGACCGTAGGTCGGTTTCAGGCCTGTGAGGTTGGTGAACGCGGCCGGCTGACGGATCGAACCACCGGTGTCGGTGGCCGTTGCGGCTGGTAACAGACGAGCGGCAACCGCCGCCGCCGAACCGCCGGACGAACCGCCCGGTACGTGTTCCAGGTTCCACGGGTTTTTCACCGCGCCGTACCAGCTCGACTCGTTGGCCGAACCCATGGCGAATTCGTCCATGTTGGTCTTGCCCAGGGTCACTGTACCGGCGGCGGCCAGCTTCGACACCACGGTGGCGTCGTACGGAGCCTTGAAGTTGTCGAGCATCTTCGAGCCGCAGCTGGTGCGAATGCCCTGGGTGCAGAACAGGTCTTTGTGGGCGATCGGCGCGCCGAGCAGGGCGCCGCTCTCACCATTGGCCCGGCGCACGTCGGCGGCTTTCGCCTGATCGAGGGCCAGCTCTTCGGTGAGGCTGATGAAACTGTTGAGCTGCGGATCGAGCTGGGTAATGCGCGCCAGCAGGACTTTGGTCAGCTCTTCGGAGGAAAACTTTTTATCGGCGAGACCGCGGGCGATCTCGGCCAGAGTCAATTGATGCATTGCAGGCTCTTTCCCTTTAGTCGATGACTTTCGGAACCAGGTACAGGCCGTTTTCGACCGCTGGTGCGATGGACTGATAAGCCTCGCGGTTATTGCTTTCGGTCACGACGTCGGCGCGCAGGCGCTGACTGGCTTCCAGCGGGTGGGCCAGCGGCTCGATACCGTCGGTATTGACCGCCTGCATTTCGTCGACCAGCCCGAGAATGCTGTTGAGGGCCGAAGTGATGTGTGGAAGATCGGCGTCATTCAGGCCAAGGCTGGCCAGATGAGCGATTTTTTCCACGTCGGAGCGTTCTAGCGCCATCGGGTTTCTCCAGTGGAAAACAGGACGGACGGCGTCCGTGTGTTAGATTGTCGGAACACTACCGCACTTCTACGGTCATAAGGCCGCGATTGTGGGGCTTGGTGCACAGAAAAGCGGCCAATTTAACATATTGGCGCCTTGCCCAAAATCCCTGTCGTTGTTAGAGTTTGCCGCACTTTTTTACCCACGCGTTGCCTAGGGTCCCTTTCCCATGTTCAAGAAACTGCGTGGCATGTTTTCCAGCGATCTTTCCATTGACCTGGGCACTGCCAACACCCTTATTTACGTGCGCGAGCGCGGTATCGTCCTGAATGAGCCATCGGTTGTGGCCATTCGGACACACGGTAACCAGAAAAGTGTCGTCGCTGTCGGCACCGAGGCCAAGCGCATGCTCGGCCGTACGCCGGGCAACATTGCTGCCATTCGTCCGATGAAGGACGGCGTGATCGCCGACTTCAGCGTCTGCGAAAAGATGCTGCAATACTTTATTAACAAGGTTCACGAAAACAGCTTTCTGCAGCCCAGCCCTCGTGTGCTGATCTGCGTTCCATGCAAATCCACCCAGGTTGAGCGTCGTGCCATCCGTGAATCGGCCCTTGGTGCCGGTGCCCGTGAAGTGTTCCTGATCGAAGAGCCGATGGCTGCTGCGATCGGTGCCGGCCTGCCGGTTGAAGAAGCTCGCGGTTCGATGGTCGTGGATATCGGTGGTGGTACCACCGAAATCGCGCTGATCTCCCTGAACGGTGTGGTCTATGCCGAATCCGTACGCGTTGGCGGCGACCGCTTCGACGAAGCGATCATCACCTACGTGCGCCGCAACTACGGCAGCCTGATCGGCGAATCCACCGCCGAGCGCATCAAGCAGGAAATCGGTACGGCCTACCCGGGCGGCGAAGTTCGCGAAGTCGACGTTCGCGGTCGCAACCTGGCCGAAGGCGTTCCACGCGCATTCACCCTGAACTCCAACGAAGTGCTGGAAGCTCTGCAAGAGTCCCTGGCAACCATCGTTCAGGCCGTGAAAAGCGCCTTGGAGCAATCGCCGCCGGAACTGGCTTCCGACATCGCCGAGCGTGGACTGGTGCTGACCGGTGGTGGCGCGCTGCTGCGTGACCTCGACAAGCTGCTGGCCCAGGAAACCGGTCTGCCGGTGATCGTTGCCGAAGATCCGCTGACCTGCGTCGCTCGCGGCGGTGGCCGTGCATTGGAAATGATGGACAAGCACACCATGGACCTGCTCTCCAGCGAATAATCGCCGGGTGCAATACGTGGGTGAGCGCACAGGCAGCACTTTGCAGTGCTGCCTGTTGGCGTTTATCTTCTGTCAGTCTTCATCCAGGCCGGTTTGATGCCGTATGAATAAACAGAACATTTGCCTGGGAGGAGCGGCTTATTAAACCGCTTTTCGCCAAGGGCCCCTCACTGGGCGTGCGCTTGTTGGTGCTGGCCGTACTGTCGGTCGCGCTGATGGTCGTTGACGCGCGCTTCAGCCTGCTTAAACCCGTACGCAGCCAGGCCTCGCTGGTGCTGATGGACGCCTACTGGATCACTGACCTGCCCGGACGGTTGTGGGAAGGTGTCGCCAGCCAGTTCGGCAGTCGCACCGAGCTCGTCGCCGAAAATGAAAAACTCAAGTCGGAGAACCTGCTGTTGCAGGGTCGCATGCAGAAGCTTGCCGCCCTCACCGAGCAGAACGTCCGTCTGCGAGAGTTGCTCAATTCTTCCGCGCTGGTCAACGAGAAGGTCGAAGTGGCCGAGCTGATCGGCATGGACCCCAACCCCTTCACCCATCGCATCATCATCAATAAAGGTGAGCGTGATGGCGTGGTGCTCGGTCAGCCGGTGCTCGATGCTCGCGGCCTGATGGGGCAGGTGGTCGAACTGATGCCGTACACCTCCCGTGTGTTGCTGCTGACCGACTCTACCCACAGCATTCCTGTGCAGGTGAACCGTAACGGTCTGCGGGCGATTGCCAGCGGCACCGGTAACCCCGAGCGTCTGGAACTGCGCCACGTGGCGGACACCGCCGACGTCAAGGAAGGTGATCTGCTGGTCAGCTCCGGTCTCGGTCAGCGTTTCCCGGCCGGTTATCCGGTGGCGACGGTCAAGGAAGTGATCCACGATTCCGGCCAGCCATTCGCCATTGTTCGCGCCGTGCCGACCGCCGCACTGAACCGCAGCCGTTACCTGCTGCTGGTATTCAGTGACAACCGCACCGCCGAAGAACGTGCCAATGATGCCGCGCAGGCTCAGGAAAACCTTGATGCCTTTGGTGGTGGTCCGGTGATTCCGTCCACGGTACCGAAAATCGTTACCCCGCCTGCCGCAGCAGCAACTCCAGCCACGGCGACGCCGCCGGCTGCGCCTGCCGCCAGCACCACGCCGGCCAAACCCGCTGCAAGCAAACCGCCTGCAGCCACACCAGCGGCCAGCAAACCGCCGGCGAATCAGCCGGCGGCTCGACCAGCGGCCAAACCGCCAGTCACTGCGCCGGCGACCACCGGGAGGCAAGAATAATGGTCGGCGCTACCGCATCGCGTAACGGCTGGATTGTATGGCTGACGTTTATCGTCGGCATTCTGCTCAGTGTGTCGCCATTGCCCATTTTCATGGAAATCCTGCGCCCGCTGTGGCTGGCCTTGCTCCTGACTTTCTGGGCGTTGTATCTGCCGCACACCGTCGGCATGGTCACGGCCTTCTGCCTGGGGCTGGCCGAAGACGTGCTGCAGGGCGATCTGCTCGGTCAGAATGCCTTGATCCTGACACTGATCACGTTCCTGGTGCTGTCGTTGCAGCAACGCCTGCGAATGTTCCCGATGTGGCAGCAGAGCCTGGTCGTCCTGGTGATCTTCGGCCTCGCCCAGCTCGTACAGCTTTGGCTCAGTGCCTTGACCGGCAACCGTCAGCCGACCCTCGCGCTGGTCCTGCCGGCACTGGTCAGTGCCTTGCTCTGGCCATGGGTCAGCTTCGCTTTGCGTGGATTGCGCCGGCGCTACAAAATCAACTGATTCGGTCAGGCATTTGCCCAAACCAGTGCCTTGCCTCGCAAATGAAGTTCTTTTTGGGCGAGTGGCTGTTGTTGCCAGACAAGGCGCCGTGACGAGTCATAGCGTGCTATGGCGAGGAACGGCAACGCAGTATGGCAACACCAGACGCCGACCAAAGGGAACAGCATTTGTGAGGCAGGGCACCAAACAGGGAGATGTCTTGATGGAAAAGCTTTACCTCGCCTCAGGATCGCCGCGTCGGCGTGAGTTGCTCACGCAGATCGGCATCCCGTTTACCGCCATCAGCGCGGATATCGATGAAACCCCTCTCGCCAATGAATCCCCATCGGCCTACGTCGAGCGCCTGGCGCGCGGCAAGGCCGAGGCCGGGCGGCGCACCGTCGTTTGCGACGTAGCGTTTTGCGTACTGGGCGCCGATACCGCCGTGGTGCTGGACGGCAAAATTCTTGGCAAACCGGTGGACGAAGCCGACGCATGCGCCATGCTGATGATGTTGTCCGGCAAGGAGCATGAAGTGCTGACAGCAATTGCCGTGCTCGACGGCGAGCGCTGCGAGTCGCGGGTGGTGCGCAGTCTGGTGCGGTTCCGGTCGATCAGTCGCGAAGAAGCCGCCGCCTACTGGGCCAGCGGCGAACCCCGGGACAAGGCGGGTGGCTACGGCATTCAGGGGCTCGGCGCGGTGTTCGTCGCAGGCCTCAATGGCAGTTACTCGGCGGTCGTCGGCTTGCCGGTGTGCGAAAGCGCAGAACTGCTCGGCCATTTCGGCATACCCTGTTGGCAAACCCTGAACGCGCAATAAGCGTCGAACGGACAAGATGCGGCCATTATCGTGAACATGCCTGAACGAGACCCTGCCATGAGTGAAGAGATTCTGATCAACATCACGCCGATGGAATCGCGCGTGGCGGTGGTCGAAAACGGTGTGCTGCAAGAAGTGCACGTCGAGCGTACGCAAAAGCGCGGGATCGTCGGCAACATCTATAAAGGCAAGGTGGTGCGAGTCCTGCCGGGTATGCAGGCGGCATTCGTCGACATCGGTCTGGATCGCGCAGCCTTCATTCATGCTTCGGAAATCTCCCTGCGCGAAGGCCCGGCGGTAGAAAGCATCAGCGCTCTGGTGCACGAAGGCCAGAGCCTGGTGGTGCAGGTCACCAAGGATCCGATCGGTTCCAAAGGTGCGCGGCTGACCACGCAACTGTCGATCCCGTCGCGCTATCTGGTGTACATGCCACGCACCGCCCACGTCGGTATTTCCCTGAAGATCGAAGACGAAGCCGAGCGCGAACGCCTCAAGCAGGTGGTCAGCGATTGCGTGGCCAAAGAAGGCATCAAGGAGGCTGGCGGCTTCATTTTGCGTACCGCCGCCGAAGGTGCCGGGGCCGATGAGATCCTGATGGACATCCGCTACCTGCGCCGCCTGTGGGATCAGATCAACGAACAGATCAAAACCATCGGCGCACCGAGCGTGATCTACGAAGACCTCGGCCTGGCGCTGCGCACCCTGCGCGATCTGGTCAGCCCGAAGATCGAGAAGATCCGCATCGACTCCCGGGAAACCTTTCAGAAAACCACGCAGTTCGTCGCCGAACTGATGCCGGAAATCGCCGACCGTCTGGAACACTACCCGGGTGAACGACCGATTTTCGACCTTTACGGCGTCGAAGACGAAATCCAGAAAGCCCTGGAGCGCAAGGTGCCGCTGAAGTCCGGCGGCTATCTGGTGATCGATCCAGCGGAAGCCATGACCACCATCGATGTGAACACCGGGGCGTTCGTCGGTCATCGCAACCTCGAAGAAACCATCTTCAAGACCAACCTCGAAGCCGCGACCGCAATTGCCCGGCAGATGCGCCTGCGCAATCTGGGCGGGATCATCATCATCGACTTCATCGACATGGAAGACGAAGAGCACCAGCGTCAGGTGCTGCGTACCCTGGAGAAACAGCTGGAGCGCGATCACGCCAAGACCAACATCATCGGCATTACCGAGTTGGGCCTGGTGCAGATGACGCGCAAGCGCACCCGCGAAAGCCTCGAGCAGGTGCTGTGCGAACCGTGCAGCAGTTGTCAGGGCCGGGGCAAGCTGAAAACCCCGGAAACCATTTGCTACGAGATTTTCCGCGAGATCCTGCGTGAAGCCCGGGCCTATCAGGCCGAGGGTTATCGGGTGCTGGCGAACCAGAAAGTGGTGGATCGCCTGCTCGATGAAGAGTCCGGTAACGTGGCCGAACTTGAAGGTTTCATCGGGCGCACCATACGCTTCCAGGTAGAAACCATGTATTCCCAGGAACAATATGACGTGGTGCTGCTCTGAACCCCTGCGTCACCCTTTTCCTGAAACGGCTGGCCTCAGCTTTTTGCAGTATTTTTGCCATGGGAGCCAACTGACATGGAACGTCTGACACGCATTTTGGCCGCACTGACCCGCTGGGGTCTGGGCCTGTGCGCGTTGGTTCTGGTATTGATGGCGTTGTACGTCAGTCTCGGCCGGGAACTCACGCCACTGGTGGCCGAATACCGCACCGATATCGAAGACAAGGCCAGTGCCGCCTTGGGCATGCCGCTGCAGATCGGCGAGCTGGAAGGCAACTGGAGTGGATTCGCGCCGATCCTGCTGGCCCATGACGTGATGGTCGGCAGCGGCGCCAATGCCTTGCGCCTGGATCGGGTGCGTGCGGTGCCGGATCTGTGGGCCAGCCTGATGGCCCGCGAAGTGCGCATCGCCCACCTTGAACTCAACGGTCTGAAGATCAGCCTCAAGGAAGGCGAAGACGGAAAGTGGGCGCTGGAAGGCTTGCCGGTGCAGCAGGATCAGCCCATGGATCCCGAGCAACTGTTCAACCGCATGCAAATGATTCAGCAACTGTCGGTGCTCGACAGTCAGGTGACCTTGCAACCGCGGGAACAGGCACCGCTAACCCTCACGTATGTCGGCCTCAATCTCAAGACCGGCACCAGCCGCCAGCGCCTCGATGCACGATTGACCTTGCCTGACGGCCAGCCCGTGGCGCTTAGCCTGCGCACGCGGATTCGTCCAAGTCAGTGGCAGAGCAGCGAAGTGGAAGGTTATGTCAGCCTGCCGCAGAGTGACTGGTCGAAATGGCTGCCCGAGCGCCTGACCCAGCAATGGAATTTCTCCGAGATCAAGGCCGGCGGCGAGCTGTGGGTCAACTGGCGCGAGGGGGCGTTGCAGAGTGCTGCGATTCGTCTCAACGCGCCGCAACTGACCGGTGCCTACGCCGAACGCAAGCCGATCCAGATCAACAATCTGGCGCTCAATGGCTACTTCCAGCGCGGTCCCGAGGGGGCCACTGTCACGCTTGATTCGCTGGCGATGAATTTCGGCGAAACCCGTTGGGAATCGCATGTGCAGATCAAACAGACTGCCGCCACCGACAAGAACGAAGAACTCTGGCATCTGCAGGCCGATCGGCTCGACCTGACGCCAATCACCCCTTTGCTCAATGCCCTCGGCCCGTTACCCCAAGGCTTCGCGACCGTGGTCGAGCGCCTGAAAGTGACCGGCGGGCTGCGTAACGTGCTGCTGGATTTCCGGCCGAACGCCACCGACGACAGCAAATTCGGCTTCGCCGCCAACCTTGATCAAGTCGGGTTCGATGCCTATCACGGCGCCCCGGCAGCGCGGAATGTCAGTGGCAGTCTTACCGGCAATCTCGGCGGCGGCGAGCTGCGCATGGACAGCAAGGATTTCGTCCTGCACCTCGATCCGATTTTCGCCAAGCCGTGGCAATACATTCAGGCCAACGCGCGGTTGACCTGGAAGCTCGATAAAGAAGGTTTCACCCTGATCGCGCCGTACCTGAAGGTGCTCGGCGAGGAAGGCAAGATTGCCGGCGACTTCCTGATCCGCCTGCATTTCGATCACAGCCAGGAAGACTACATGGACCTGCGGGTCGGCCTGGTGGACGGCGACGGTCGTTACACCGCCAAGTACCTGCCGGAAGTCCTGAGCCCGGCCCTCGACGAATGGCTGCGCACGGCGATTCTCAAGGGCGCGGTGGATCAAGGCTTCTTCCAGTATCAGGGCTCGCTGAACAAGAACGCCGGGGAAGCAGATCGCAGCATCAGTCTGTTCTTCAAGGTGCACGACGCCGAACTGGCGTTCCAGCCGGGCTGGCCGCACGTGAGCAAGGTCAGCGGTGACGTGTTCATCGAAGACAGCGGCGTGCGGATTCTCGCCAGCAAGGGTCAGTTGCTCGACACGCAGGTCAGCGATGTCTTCGTCAATATTCCCCATGTGCCGAGCGGCGAGCACAGCCATATGTTCCTCGACGGCACCTTCGCGGGTGGGTTGGGCGATGGCCTGAAGATTCTTCAGGAAGCGCCGATCGGTACCGCCGACACCTTTGCCGGTTGGGAAGGCGAGGGTGATCTGCAAGGCAAGCTCAAACTCGATGTGCCGTTGGCCAAGGGCGATCAGCCGAAAATCCTCGTCGACTTCAAAACCGCCAATGCGCGGTTGAAACTGGCGGAGCCGAAGCTCGAACTGAGCCAGCTCAAGGGTGATTTCCGCTTCGACAGCGCCAAGGGCCTGAGCGGGCAGAACATCAGTGCCCGGGCCTTCGACAAACCGGTCACTGCGCAGATCTTCGCCGACGGCGGCCCCGGCAAGCTCAAGACAAGAGTGGCAGCGTCGGGGCAGGTCGAAGTCAAGAAGCTCACCGACTGGCTGGGCGTGACTCAGCCGTTGCCGGTGTCCGGAACCATCCCTTACCAGTTGCAGGTGAATCTGGACGGCGCCGACAGTCAATTGATGGTCAGCTCCAGTCTGAAGGGCGTGGCGGTGGATTTGCCGGCGCCGTTCGGCATGGCGGCCGATGTCGGGCGTGACACGGTGTTCCGCATGACCTTGCAGGGACAGGAGCGGCGTTACTGGGTCAATTACGATCAACTGGCCAACTTCACCTTCGCTGCGCCACCGGGCAATTTTGCCGATGGCCGGGGCGAGTTGTTCCTCGGCGCTGGCGAAGCCGTATTGCCGGGTAACAAAGGCCTGCGGATACGCGGCGTGTTGTCCGAGCTGGACGTCAAACCCTGGCAGGATCTGCTGGACAAGTATGCTGGTCAGGACCCGGGCGGCAACGCCAAGCAGTTGCTCAGCAGCGCGGACTTCAAGATCGGCAAGCTCACGGCCTTCGGCACCACGCTGGATCAGGCGGCAGTGCAGGTCAATCGCAAGCCCGGCGCCTGGGCTCTGGCCCTCGACAGTCAGCAGGCCAAAGGCACGGCCGGCATTCCCGACGCCAAGGGCGCGCCGATTGCGGTGAACCTGCAATACGTGCGGTTGCCGGCACCGGACCCGACGGTGCAGGCCGACGAGAACGCGCCGGATCCGCTGGCCTCGGTGGATCCGAGCAAAATTCCGGCGCTGGATATCACGATCAATCAATTGTTCCAGGGCCAGGATCTGGTCGGCGGCTGGTCGCTCAAGGTTCGGCCGACCGCCAAGGGCATCGCCCTGAACAACCTCGATCTGGGCCTCAAGGGCATCCTCCTGCAGGGCAGCGGCGGCTGGGAAGGCACACCCGGTGCCACGACCAGTTGGTACAAGGGGCGGATCGGCGGCAAGAACCTCGCCGATGTGCTCAAGGGCTGGGGTTTTGCACCGAGCGTCACCAGCGAAGAATTCCACATGGATGTCGACGGCCGCTGGCCGGGCTCGCCGGCGTGGCTGGCGACCAAGCGCTTCTCCGGCACCCTCGATGCGTCCCTCAACAAAGGCCAATTTGTTGAAGTGGAGGGCGGCGCTCAGGCATTGCGCGTGTTTGGTCTGCTCAACTTCAACTCGATTGGCCGGCGTTTGCGCCTCGACTTCTCCGACCTGTTCGGCAAGGGCCTCAGCTATGACCGGGTCAAGGGATTGCTGGAGGCGACCAACGGCGTTTATGTGACGAAAGAACCGATCAAGTTGACCGGTCCTTCGAGCAACCTGGAACTGGACGGCACGCTGGATCTGGTGGGCGACAAGGTGGATGCCAAATTGCTGGTGACTTTGCCGGTGACCAACAACCTGCCAATTGCCGCGCTGATTGTCGGCGCGCCGGCAGTCGGCGGTGCATTGTTCCTGATCGACAAGCTGATCGGCGATCGCGTGGCGCGGTTCGCCAGCGTCAAATACACCGTCAAAGGCCCATGGAAAGAGCCGAAAATCACCTTCGACAAGCCTTTTTGAACAGCCAGCCCCTGAACCGATGGAGTAGCATGGCCGCATACCTCTTGCGGAGTGCGCCATGTCTTTAGCGGTGATTCAAATGGTCAGCCAGAGCGATGTGCTGGCCAATCTGCGCGATGCCCGACGTTTGCTCGAACAAGCAGCCAGCGCCGGTGCGAAGCTGGCCGTGCTGCCGGAAAACTTCGCCGCCATGGGCCGTCGCGACATCGCCGATATCGGCCGCGCCGAAGCGCTCGGCGAAGGCCCGATCCTGCCGTGGTTGAAACAGACCGCCCGCGACCTCAGGTTATGGATTGTGGCCGGCACCTTGCCGTTACCGCCGGTGGGGCAGCCCGAGGCGAAGTCCCATGCCTGCTCGTTGCTGGTGAACGATCAGGGCGAAATCGTTGCACGCTATGACAAGTTGCACCTGTTCGATGTCGACGTAGCAGACAATCGCGGCCGTTACCGCGAATCCGATGACTATGCTTATGGCAGCGGCGTGGTGGTCGCAGACACGCCTGTGGGGCGATTGGGCCTGACAGTGTGTTACGACCTGCGCTTCCCGGAGCTGTACAGCGAATTGCGCGCAGCCGGGGCTGAACTGATTACCGCACCGTCGGCCTTCACCGCAGTGACGGGGGCGGCGCACTGGGATGTACTGATCCGCGCGCGGGCCATTGAAACCCAGTGTTACGTGCTGGCGGCAGCCCAGGGCGGGACGCATCCGGGGCCGCGTGAAACCTTTGGCCACGGGGCGATTGTCGACCCGTGGGGCCGCGTGCTGGCGCAGCAGGAACAAGGCGAAGCCGTGTTGCTGGCCGAACGCGACAGCAATGAACAAGCGTCCATCCGGGCGCGAATGCCGGTGACGGGTCATCGGCGGTTTTTTTCGCAGGGCGCACAGCGACCTGCTTCAGAACACGAATTTAAGGCGTAAAACCTATGAGCGAGTTGTTGTCCTCAGTCAGTGATCACCTGTTGGCGCCCGGCGGCGTGACGATCGAGAGCCTGCAGGGCGTGCTCGGTGATCTGGCGGGTCCAGGCATAGATGCGGCCGACCTGTATTTCCAGGGGCAGATTTCCGAGTCCTGGTCGCTGGAAGACGGCATCGTCAAGGAAGGCAGTTTCAACCTCGACCAGGGTGTCGGCGTGCGGGCGCAGTCCGGTGAGAAAACCGGTTTCGCCTACAGCAACGCGATCACCCTCGAAGCCCTCGGCGCAGCGGCCCGTGCGGCCCGTTCGATTTCCCGCGCCGGGCAGAACGGCACGGTGCAGGCGTTCAGTACCCAGGACGTTGCCCAGTTGTACGCGCCGGATAACCCGCTGGAAGTCCTGAGCCGCGCTGAAAAAGTCGAACTGCTCAAGCGCATCGACGTTGCGACCCGCGCCCTCGATCCGCGTATCCAACAGGTCAGCGTAAGCATGGCCGGGGTCTGGGAACGGATTCTGGTAGCTTCGACCGACGGTGGCCTGGCTGCCGATGTGCGTCCGCTGGTGCGCTTCAACGTCAGCGTAATCGTCGAGCAGAACGGCCGTCGCGAGCGTGGTGGCCATGGCGGCGGCGGGCGTACCGACTACCGTTATTTCCTCGCTGAAGACCGCGCCATGGGTTATGCCCGTGAAGCGCTGCGTCAGGCGCTGGTGAATCTGGAAGCGATTCCGGCACCGGCCGGCACCTTGCCGGTTGTTCTGGGTTCGGGCTGGTCCGGCGTGCTGCTGCACGAAGCGGTCGGCCACGGTCTGGAAGGCGATTTCAATCGCAAGGGCAGTTCCGCCTACAGCGGTCGCATGGGCGAAATGGTTGCATCCAAGCTTTGCACTATCGTCGATGACGGCACCCTGAGCGGTCGTCGCGGTTCCCTGAGCGTCGACGACGAAGGCACCCCGACCGAGTGCACTACGCTGATCGAAAACGGCGTGCTCAAGGGTTACATGCAGGACAAGCTCAATGCGCGGCTGATGGGCGTGGCCCGCACAGGCAACGGTCGTCGCGAATCCTACGCACACTTGCCGATGCCTCGGATGACCAACACTTACATGCTCGGCGGCCAGAGCGATCCGGCGGAAATCATCGCCTCGGTGAAAAAGGGCATCTACTGCGCCAACCTCGGCGGCGGTCAGGTCGACATCACCAGCGGCAAGTTCGTGTTCTCCACCAGCGAGGCTTATCTGATCGAAGACGGCAAGATCACTGCGCCGGTCAAAGGCGCAACGTTGATCGGCAACGGTCCGGAAGCGATGAGCCGGGTGTCGATGGTCGGTAACGACCTGGCGCTGGACAGCGGTGTGGGGACTTGCGGCAAGGACGGGCAGTCGGTGCCGGTGGGTGTCGGTCAGCCGACCCTGAAAATCGATGCGATCACCGTGGGTGGCACGGGCGCGTAAGAAGGGATGGAGCTTCGGGTGGCGCGCGGTGCGGCCACCCGGTGGCGAATATCAACGCAGACCGCGTTGAGTCTCGTCCAGCTCACGGATGTACTTGAAGATCTTGCGGCTTGAGGCAGGAGGTTTGTTTTGCGCAACCTCGTGCTGGGCCTGACGGATCAGGGAACGCAGTTGCTGGCGGTCGGCGTCCGGGTAATCGACGACGAATTTCTCCAGCACGGCATCGTCACCGGCGATCAGGCGGTCACGCCAGCGTTCGAGGTTGTGGAAACGCTCGTTGTACTGACGGGTAGAGGCATCGAGTTGATCGAGCAAGGTGAGAATCGCGTCAGTGTCCTGATCGCGCATCAGTTTGCCGATGAACTGCAAATGCCGTTTACGCGCGATGTTCGCGGTGTGCTTGGGCGCATCGGCCAGGGCCCGGCGCAAAGCGTCGGTCAATGGCAGTTTTGCCTGCAAGTCGGGCTTGAGCGTTGTAAGGCGCTCGCCAAGGTCAACCAGAGCATGTAGCTCGCGTTTGACCTGGGATTTGCTTTTTTCTCCCGTATCGAGGGAGTCGTCGTAAGAATCAACCATGGTGGCAGTCCGCAAAGAAACGCCGCCATGATAACCAGTCGGGGGCCGCTTGTCCGGCCCGGTCGCTCGAAGGCCCCAGCCGAAAGCAGAATTTGAGTGGAGATGAGCATGAGTGCAGTTGAAAGCGTCGGCCCACAGGCATTGCCGGCACTGCAGGAACAGGTCGAGCAGATCATCGCCGAAGCCAAGCGTCAGGGTGCCAGTGCCTGCGAAGTAGCGGTGTCGCTGGAGCAGGGCCTGTCGACGTCGGTGCGTCAACGTGAAGTCGAAACGGTCGAGTTCAACCGCGATCAAGGTTTTGGCATCACGTTGTACGTCGGCCAGCGCAAGGGTTCGGCCAGTACGTCCGCCACCGGGCCGGATGCGATTCGCGAAACCGTCGCTGCGGCGCTGGCGATTGCCAAGCACACCTCCGAAGACGAAGCCTCGGGGTTGGCCGATGCCGCGCTGATGGCCCGGGATATTCAGGATTTCGACCTGTTCCACCAATGGGACATCACTCCGGAACAGGCCATCGAGAAGGCACTCCTCTGCGAAGCCGCCGCGTTCGACGCCGATGCGCGCATCAAGAATGCCGATGGCACCACGTTGAGCACCCATCAGGGCTGCCGCGTGTACGGCAACAGCCACGGTTTCATCGGTGGTTACGCTTCGACCCGACACAGCCTGAGCTGCGTGATGATTGCAGAAGCCGATGGCCAGATGCAGCGCGATTACTGGTATGACGTGAACCGTCAGGGCAGCTTGCTGGCGGATCCGGTGAGCATTGGTCAGCGTGCGGCACAGCGGGCGGCGAGCCGTCTGGGTGCGCGTCCGGTGCCGACCTGCGAAGTGCCGGTTTTGTTTTCGGCGGAACTGGCGGGTGGGTTGTTCGGTAGTTTCCTGTCGGCGATTTCCGGCGGCAGTCTCTATCGCAAATCGTCGTTCCTCGAAGGCACCCTGGGGCAGAAGCTGTTCCCGGAATGGCTGACCATCGACGAGCGTCCGCACCTGATGCGTGCCATGGGCAGTGCTTCCTACGATGGTGACGGCTTGGCGACCTATGCCAAACCGTTCGTCGAGAAAGGCGAGTTGGTCTCTTACATCCTTGGCACTTATTCCGGTCGCAAACTCGGCATGCCGAGCACCGCTAACGCGGGCGGCGTGCATAACCTGTTCGTCACCCATGGCGATGAAGACCAGGCTGCCTTGCTGCGGCGTATGGGGCGTGGCCTGTTGGTCACCGAGTTGATGGGCCATGGCCTGAACATGGTGACCGGTGATTACTCGCGCGGTGCGGCGGGTTTTTGGGTCGAGAACGGTGAAATCCAGTTCGCGGTGCAGGAAGTGACCATCGCCGGCAACATGCGTGACATGTTCAAGCAGATCGTCGCGGTGGGTAACGATCTGGAGCTTCGCAGCAACATTCGCACCGGTTCGGTGTTGATCGAGAAGATGACGGTCGCGGGCAGCTAAGCCGCAGGCAGTTACAAAAAAGGCGCGCCACCCGATTGGGTGGCGCGCCTTTTTTTGTGTTCGCAAATTTTTCGGGTTGGTGAAGGCAGCAAAAAAGCCGCTCTTGTTTTGGTTCTCATTATCATCTAATAATAAATCTCATTATCGGATGAGCCCAGGATCATGAGTTCTGCCTTGCACGAGCAGCCGTATCTCGAAAGCTGGCGCTGGATGAGTCGCCAGATCCGTTGCGCGATGGATCCCGACGAACCGCGCCTGATCGAACACTACCTGGCCGAAGGTCGATACCTGGCCTGCTGCACGGCGACCTCGCCCTGGACGGTCGCCGAAACCTCTTTCCGTCTGCTGCTCGACACGGCCACCGACATCGCGTTGCCGTGGCACTGGCGCAGCCTCTGCCTCGATCAGGCCTGGCGCCCGCTGCGTGAAATGGAGCGCCTGTCGTTGTGCAAATGCCGGCTCAAACGCTGGCAAAGCTACACCTGGCAGCTCGCCACCTGCGAGTTGCAACCCTCGATTCCTCTCATTGAATTAGTCCAAGGATTTACCGATGACCAAGACACGTATTGAGCGCGACAGCATGGGCGAACTGCAGGTGCCGGTGGACGCTCTCTACGGCGCGCAGACCCAGCGCGCAGTGGATAACTTCCCGATCAGCGGCAAACCGATGCCGACCCAGTTCATCCGCGCCCTGATTCTGGCGAAAGCGGCCGCCGCCCGCGCCAACGTCGAACTCAACCAGCTCAGCGCCGCGCAAGGCAAAGCCATCAGCGATGCCGCCCAAGGTCTGCTGGAAGGCGACTTCATGCAGCATTTTCCGGTGGATATATTCCAGACCGGCTCCGGCACCAGCTCCAACATGAACGCCAACGAAGTGATCGCCACCCTGGCCAGCCGTCTGCTCGAAGAGCCGGTGAACGCCAACGACCATGTCAACTGCGGGCAGAGCAGCAACGACATCATTCCGACCACCATCCACGTCAGCGCCGCGCTGGCCTTGCATGAACAACTGCTGCCAGCGCTGCTGCATCTGGTGCAAGTGATCGAACGCAAGTCCGAGCAAGTCCATCACCACGTCAAGACCGGCCGCACCCACTTGATGGACGCCATGCCGGTGCGCATGAGCCAGGTGCTCAACGGTTGGGCGCAGCAGCTCAAGGCCAATATCGGTCACCTGCAGGATTTGCTGCCAAGCCTGCAATCCCTGGCCCAGGGCGGCACGGCGGTCGGCACCGGGATCAATGCGCATCCGGAATTCGCTGCGCGTTTCAGCCGCCAATTGAGCCAGTTGACCAACGTCCAGTTCACACCGGGCAAGGATCTGTTCGCCCTGATCGGCTCACAAGACACTGCTGTAGCCGTGTCGGGGCAGCTCAAGGCCACTGCCGTTTCGCTGATGAAAATCGCCAACGACCTGCGCTGGATGAACTCCGGCCCGCTTGCCGGTCTCGGTGAAATCGAACTGGAAGGCCTGCAACCGGGCTCGTCGATCATGCCGGGCAAGGTCAATCCGGTGATTCCGGAAGCCACCGCCATGGTCGCCGCGCAAGTGATCGGCAATGACTCGGTGATCACCATCGCCGGGCAGTCGGGCAATTTCGAACTGAACGTAATGCTGCCGATCATCGCCCAGAACCTGTTGAGCAGCATCGAGTTGCTGGCCAACTCCAGCCGTCTTCTGGGTGACAAGGCGATTGCCAGCTTCAAGGTCAACGAGTCGCGCCTCAAGGAAGCGCTGTCGCGCAACCCGATTCTGGTCACTGCGCTCAACCCGATCATCGGTTACCAGAAAGCCGCCGAAATCGCCAAGCAGGCCTACAAACAGGGCCGTCCGGTGATCGACGTCGCGCTGGAACACACCGACCTGTCGCGCAGCCAGCTGGAAGAGTTGCTCAATCCCGAGAAGCTCACCGCCGGCGGCGTGTAAGCACCGCAACCGCTTTGGAGGTTCACCATGGAGCACTGGAAACGCACGATCGAACGGGCCAATCGCTGCTTCATGCTGGGCGAGCTGATCGATGCCCGCGAGGCCTACCTGCAAGCATTGGCCCTGGCGCAGGTGTTGTTCGAGCGCTGGGCCGATGCCGACGAAGCGGTGGCGGCCTGCGTCATTTCTCATCACAACCTGGCCGACCTGCATCTGCGCCTGAATCAGCCGGAGGAGAGCGCCGAATATCTGTGCGCGATCCACCAGCGCCTGTTGCAGACCATGCAGGACGAGCGCCTGCGCCCGGCGCTGCGTGAAGCAGCTCTTCGCCAGAGCAGCAAAACCTACGTCGAGCTGCTCAATTTCATCAGCGAACACGGCGAATACCCGCGCACCCAGCGTTTGCTGCACCCGGATACCGGCAATGCGCGCCGCGCGCCTGCCCCACATCACCATGGAGTCCATTGAAATGGCTTTTACCCTGCCAGCCTTGCCTTACGCCTATGACGCACTGGAGCCGCACATTGATGCGCAAACCATGGAGATCCACTACACCAAGCATCATCAGAGCTACATCAATAACCTGAACGCTGCGGTCGAGGGCACCGAGTTCGCGGAATGGCCGGTGGAGAAACTGGTTGCCAGTGTCCAGCAACTGCCGGAAAAACTCCGCGCGGCGGTGATCAATCAGGGCGGCGGTCACGCCAACCATTCGCTGTTCTGGGAAGTGATGGTGCCCGGCGGTGGCGGTAAGCCGGACGGCGCGCTGGCCAAGGCGATCGATGAGCAACTGGGTGGCCTCGACAGCTTCAAAGAGGCCTTCACCAAAGCCGCACTGACCCGCTTCGGCAGTGGCTGGGCCTGGCTCAGCGTCACCCCGGAAAAGAAACTGGTGGTGGAAAGCAGCGGTAACCAGGATAGCCCACTGATGAACGGCAACACGCCGATTCTCGGCCTCGACGTGTGGGAGCACGCCTACTATCTGCGCTATCAGAACCGTCGGCCGGAATACATCAGCGCGTTCTACAACGTGATCAACTGGCCAGAAGTCGCTGCGCGCTATCAGGCCGCGCTGGTTTAAGTCTCCTATAAAAACAATCCAAGGCTGACTATGGGCACTGAAACACTGGCGATCGGAAGTGGGCGTATGTTTCGTTACGCAATTGGATCGCTGCTGCTGTTGGCGGGCATGACCTTGCTGGTCGCCCACGGACTGGAATGGCTGAATCTGGAGCCGAGATTGTCGCGGGCATTGCAGGGCGGCGCGATCTGCGCCCTCGGCACCGCGCTCGGAGCGGTGCCGGTGCTGGTGATCCGCAACATGCCTCAGGCACTGGGCGATACGCTGCTGGGTTTTGGTGCCGGAGTGATGCTGGCCGCGACCGCGTTTTCGCTGATCGTGCCCGGGATTGCCGCTGCCGAAAGTCTGGGCCTGAGCCCATGGGGCGCCAGTGGCCTGATCTGTTTCGGCATCATGCTCGGGGCGTTCGGCCTGTATCTGGTTGATCGCCGGGTGTCGGGTGCCTCGCCGGAAATGCTCATCGGCACTGTCGAGCATCCGGTGATTCCGCCACGGATCTGGTTGTTCGTGTTCGCCATCATTGCCCATAACATCCCGGAAGGCATGGCGGTCGGCGTCTCGGCGGGTGGTGGGATGCCGGACGCAGACAGTCTGGCGATGGGCATTGCCTTGCAGGATGTGCCGGAAGGGCTGGTGATTGCACTGGTACTGGCCGGTGCCGGGATGTCGCGGGTCAAGGCGTTTTTGATTGGTGCCGCGTCAGGTCTGGTCGAGCCGGTGTTCGCGCTGCTATGCGCTTGGCTGGTCAGTCTTGCCGAGTTGTTGCTGCCTTTGGGATTGGCGTTGGCGGCAGGCGCTATGCTGCTGGTGGTGACTCACGAGGTCATTCCGGAGTCGCGACGCAATGGTCACGAGAAGCTGGCAAGCCTGGGATTGCTGATCGGCTTCTGTCTGATGATGGTGATGGATACCGCGTTGGGATGAACCGGGAGGAGGGAGCATGCTCCCTCGCTTCAAGCGTTTTCAACCACCTTCGTCGAAGTAGTTGTTGATCAGGGTCACCAGCGCGTCCATGGCTTCCTGTTCCTGGTGGCCATCGGTACTCAGGTGGATCTTGGTGCCCTTGCCGGCTGCGAGCATCATCATCGCCATGATGCTTTTACCGTCAACCGTGGTTTCCGGGGTGCGGCCCACTCTGATCGTGCAATCGGGAAACTGGCCCGCCACTCCGACGAATTTTGCCGATGCGCGGGCATGCAGGCCCAGCTTGTTGATGATTTCGATTTCACGAGCAGGCATCGCGGTGTGAATCCTTTAGCTGAGGTCGCGGTGGCGAACCTGGACGTTCTTCAGGGTCTTCTGCAGCGCCTGGCCAAGACGTTCGGTCAGGTAAACGGAACGGTGATGCCCGCCGGTGCAGCCGATGGCAATGGTGACGTAAGCGCGGTTGCTCGCCGCAAAGCGTGGCAACCATTTGTACAGATACGCGTAAATGTCCTGGTACATTTCCTCGACCTCCGGCTGCGCCGCCAGATATTCGGCGACCGGCTGATCGAGCCCGGATTGCGCGCGCAGCTCCGGTTTCCAGTACGGGTTCGGCAGGCAGCGTACATCGAACACCAGATCCGCATCCACCGGCATGCCGCGTTTGAAACCGAACGACTCCACCAGAAACGCCGTGCCCGGCTCCGGCTGGTTCAATAGACGCAGTTTGATGGTGTCGCGCAGCTGATAGAGATTGAGGTTGGTGGTGTTGACCTTCAGATCGGCCAGATCGGCGATCGGGCCCAGCAGAGCGGTTTCATCGTTGATGGCTTCGGCCAGAGAACGGTTGGCATTGCTGAGCGGGTGACGACGACGGGTTTCCGAAAAACGCTTGAGCAATGTTTCGTCATCGGCATCCAGGTACAGGACATCGCACTGGATATGCCGGCTGCGGACTTCCTCAAGCAGCTCGGGAAACCGCGACAGGTGGCTCGGCAGGTTGCGCGCATCGATCGAGACGGCAACCAGCGGCTGGAGCATTTCGGTGTGGACCAGCGCGCGCTCGGCGAGATCTGGCAGCAAGCCGGCCGGCAGGTTGTCAATGCAGTAGTAGCCGTTGTCCTCAAGGACATCCAGGGCGGTACTTTTACCCGAGCCGGAACGGCCACTGACAATGATCAAGCGCATGGTTACGGCCTGTTCTGTTCTTCCAGTACAACCTGGTACAACGCTTCGTTGCTTGGCGCGCTGCGCAGTCTGTCGCGCACGTCCTTGCGGTCGAGCATGCTGGCGATCTGGCGTAACAGTTCCAGGTGCGCATCGGTGGCGGCTTCCGGCACCAGCAGGACGAACAGCAGGTCCACAGGCGCGCCGTCGATAGCGTCGAAATCGATAGGAGCATCAAGGTGCATCAGCGCACTGATCGGCGCTTCGCAGCCCTTGAGGCGGCAGTGAGGAATGGCGATGCCGTTGCCAAAACCGGTGGAACCCAGTTTTTCACGGGCAATCAATGCCTCGAAGACATCTTGCATCTCCAGATCCGGGACTTCCCGGGCGATCAGGTTGGCAATTTGTTCGAGGGCTTTCTTTTTACTGCCGCCCGGCACGTTCACCAGGGAACGGCCGGGGGTCAGGATACTTTCAAGTCGGATCATGGGGGTGGGGGTTATCGACCGGTAGCGCCCTGAAGCAGGCTCTGGGTCTTTTCCTTATGCTTTTTGAGTTGTTTATCAAGCTTGTCGGTCAGCGCGTCGATCGCAGCGTACATATCGGTATGTTCCGCGTTTGCGACGACCTCGTTGCCGGGAATATGCAGCGTGGCTTCGATTTTCTGCTTCAGCTTTTCGACGCACATCGTGACTTGCACGTTGGTGATCTTGTCGAAATGTCCCTCAAGCCTCTTGAGCTTTTGCTCAACGTACTCACGGAGAGGTTGGGTAACTTCCAGTTGGTGTCCACTGATGTTGACTTGCATACAGCTTCTCCTTCGTTGCCAGTGCATAAAGCGGCAGGCCGAAGAGCCTGCCACTGGAACGCTGTAACGTGGCTTACATCAACCGCTTGCGTTCGCTCGAAGGCGCGATCCCGAGGGATTCGCGGTACTTGGCGACGGTGCGGCGAGCCACCTGAATGCCTTGTGCCTCCAGTAAACCAGCGATCTTGCTGTCACTCAACGGCTTTTTCTGATTTTCCGCGGCAACCAGTTTCTTGATGATCGCGCGGATCGCCGTGGACGAGCATTCACCGCCTTCGGAGGTGCTCACATGGCTGGAGAAAAAGTATTTCAGTTCATATATGCCCCGTGGGGTATGCATGAATTTTTGCGTGGTCACGCGGGAAATCGTCGACTCGTGCATGCCCACGGCTTCAGCGATGTCATGCAGCACCAGCGGCTTCATGGCTTCGTCGCCGTACTCCAGAAAGCCGCGCTGGTGCTCGACGATCTGGGTGGCCACTTTCATCAGGGTTTCGTTGCGGCTCTGCAGGCTCTTGATGAACCAGCGGGCTTCCTGCAACTGATTGCGCATGAAGGTGTTGTCGGCACTGGTGTCGGCGCGGCGCACGAAACCGGCGTACTGGGCGTTGACTCGCAGGCGTGGCACCGACTCCTGATTCAGCTCGACCAGCCAGCGCTCGTTGTCCTTGCGCACGATGACGTCAGGCACCACGTACTCGGCTTCGGTGGATTCGATCTGCGAGCCGGGGCGCGGGTTGAGGCTCTGCACCAGTTCGATGACCTGGCGCAGCTCGTCTTCCTTGAGCTTCATGCGGCGCATCAGCTGGCTGTAGTCGCGGCTGCCGAGCAGGTCAATGTAATCGGTGACCAGACGCTTGGCTTCCGCCAGCCAAGGGGTCTTGGCCGACAGCTGGCGCAATTGCAGCAGCAGGCATTCGCCCAGGTTGCGTGCGCCGATGCCGGCCGGTTCGAATTGCTGAATGCGGTGAAGGACGGCTTCGATCTCGTCCAGCTCGATGTCGAGCTCCGGATCAAAGGCGTCGAGGATTTCTTCGAGGGTTTCGTCGAGGTAGCCCTGATTGTTGATGCAATCGATCAGGGTGACGGCGATCAGGCGATCGGTGTCGGACATCGGTGCCAGGTTCAACTGCCACAGCAGGTGGCTTTGCAGGCTCTCGCCGGCGGAGGTGCGGGTGGTGAAGTCCCACTCGTCATCGTCGCTGCTCGGCAGGCTGCTGGCGCTGGTCTGATAGACGTCTTCCCAGGCGGTGTCGACGGGCAGTTCGTTGGGGATTCGCTCGTTCCATTCGCCGTCTTCGAGGTTATCGACTGTCGGCGCGGTCTCCTGATAGGAGGGTTCCTGGATCTCGGTGTTGGGCTTCTGTTCGGCGTTGTCGGCCATGGGATCGGAGTTGTCGAAGTCGTCGCCGTCTTCCTGGCGTTCGAGCATCGGATTGGATTCCAGAGCCTCCTGGATTTCCTGTTGCAGATCCAGGGTCGACAATTGGAGCAGGCGGATGGCCTGTTGCAGCTGCGGTGTCATCGTCAGCTGCTGGCCCATTCTCAAGACTAGCGATGGTTTCATGGCAGGGGCTTAACACCTTATTCGCCGGCGCTATGCGCCATCCACTACAGGGCGCCGGAGCGCCAAACTTAAGCAAATTATATGCCTGAAACTGTCGTGTTTGCCTAGAGCGCTGTAACAATAAAAGCGTATAAAAAGGCGCTTCAACGTTACAGCACCCGGACGGCTGGCCGAATGCCGTCGTGCTTACAGGCGGAACTCGTGACCCAGATAGACTTCCTTCACCAGATCGTTGGCGAGGATGGTCGCGGAGTCGCCTTCGGCGATCAACTGGCCGTCGTTGACGATGTAGGCGGTTTCGCAGATATCCAGCGTCTCACGGACGTTGTGGTCGGTGATAAGAACGCCGATGCCCTTGGCCTTGAGGTGATGGATGATCTGCTTGATGTCGCCCACGGAGATCGGGTCGACACCGGCGAACGGTTCGTCGAGCAGGATGAACTTCGGTGCCGTGGCCAGTGCGCGGGCGATTTCCACGCGGCGGCGCTCACCACCGGACAGGCTCATGCCGAGGTTGTCGCGGATGTGGCTGATGTGGAATTCCTGCAGCAGGCTTTCCAGCTCCTTGCGACGGCCGGCCTTGTCGAGCTCCTGACGAGTCTCGAGGATGGCCATGATGTTGTCGGCCACCGACAGTTTGCGGAAGATCGACGCTTCTTGCGGCAGATAGCCGATACCGGCCTTGGCGCGACCGTGCATCGGCTGGTGGCTGACGTCCAGGTCGTCGATCAGTACGCGACCCTGATCGGCCTGGACCAGGCCAACGATCATGTAGAAGCAGGTGGTCTTGCCGGCGCCGTTCGGGCCGAGCAGGCCAACGATCTGACCGCTGTCGATCGACAGGCTGACGTCGCGCACGACCTGGCGGCTTTTATAGGCCTTGGCCAGGTGCTGAGCTTTCAGAGTTGCCATTACTGGGTTTTCTCGTCGGTTTTCTTCTTCGGCTGGATCACCATGTCGATGCGCGGACGCGCTTCGGTGACCTTGCTGCCAGTGGCTCGACCGGCGCTGGCCAGTTTCTTCACCGTGTCATAGACGATTTTCTCGCCCTGAGTGGTGTTGTTGTCCTTGTCGACGACTTTTGCCTTGTCGATCAATACAACGCGGTTTTGCGCGGCGTGATACTGAATGGTCACGCCCCAGCCCTGAACAGGTTTGGTGTCGCCAGCAGTCTGCAACTGTTCGAAGTAGGCGAGGTTGCCCACCGAAGTCACGACGTCGATGTCGCCGTTAGGCGCACGGGTCATGGTCACGGTGTTGCCTTTGACGATCATCGAACCCTGGGTGATGATCACGTCGCCTTTGTAGGTGGCAACGCCGTTCTTGTCGTCCAGCTGGGCATCGTCGGCCTGAATGCGGATTGGCTGCTCTTGATCGTTCGGCAGAGCCCAGGCGCTCACGCTTCCCAGTGCTGCGCCCAGACTGAGCAAAATAGGGAGGGTTTTAACGAGCCTCATACTGTCCTCTTACGTTCGATAGCAGGTGTATCCTGCTTTCCTTCAAATACGCTTTCATTCCTACGCCAGTCGATACACCGCCAGCGCCGTCGATTCTAACGGGTTGCTGGGTCTGCGCATATTGCTGCTGCGGGAACACCGTCATGCGAGTGGAGGTGATCAGGGTGTCGCGGTTCTTTTCGTCGGTGCGCTTGACGCGTACCGAGTCGATCAGCTCGACCTCGGTGCCACCGGAGTTCACTTCACCGCGCTCGCTGGTCACGTGCCATGGGAAATCGGTGCCACGGAACATGTTCAGATCGGGTTTGGTGACCAGTGTAATGTCGGTCGCCTTGACGTGCTCAGCCTTGTCGGACGTCATTTCGTATTGCACTTTGCCGTCTTCGAGGTACTGGATCGTGTGGGTATTGGTCGCATACCAGTCGATCGGGCTTTCCTCTGCCGAAACCGGCGGCTTGTCGAGGAAGCGTTCCGGGCTGATGTTCCAGTAGCCGACCGCACCGAAAATCGCTGCGATGCAACCGAACAGCAGGATGTTGCGAAACTTTTTGCTAAACATGGTTGGACTCACAGGTACGCGTTGTTGGCGGCGTCGAGGCTGCCTTGGGCGCGCAGGATCAGTTCGCAGAATTCGCGGGCGGCACCTTCGCCGCCACGGGCCTGGGTCACGCCGTGAGCGTGCTCGCGTACAAAAGCGGCGGCGTTGGCTACGGCCATGCCCAGCCCCACGCGACGGATCACCGGCAGATCCGGCAGGTCGTCGCCGAGATAGGCCACTTGTTCATAGCTTAGGCCCAGTTGCTCCAGAAGACCGTCGAGAACGACGAGTTTGTCTTCGCGACCCTGAAACAGGTGCGGGATGCCCAGGTTTTTTGCCCGACGCTCGACCACCGGGGTCTTGCGACCGCTGATGATGGCGGTCTGGACGCCGGCGTTCATCAGCATCTTGATGCCCTGACCGTCGAGTGTATTGAAAGTCTTGAACTCGCTGCCGTCTTCAAGGAAGTACAGGCGCCCGTCGGTGAGGACGCCGTCGACGTCGAAAACCGCCAGTTTGATGGCTTTGCCGCGTTGCAGCAGATCGTTGCTCATTTACATCACTCCTGCGCGCAGCAGGTCGGAGAGGTTGAAGGCGCCGACCGGGCGATCTTCTTCATCCACGACAACCAGTGCGTTGATTCGGTGGTCTTCCATGATTTTCAGGGCTTCGGCAGCGAGCATTTCGGCGCGGGCGGTCTTGCCGTGCACGGTCATCACCTGGTCGATGGTGGCGCTGTGGATATCGATGCTGCGATCCAGGGTGCGGCGCAGGTCGCCGTCAGTGAAGATTCCGGCCAGTTTGCCGTCCGCTTCAAGAATGACGGTCATGCCCAGACCCTTGCGGGTCATCTCCATCAACGCGTCCTTGAGCAGGGTGCCGCGCTGTACTTGCGGCAGTTCCTGGCCGGCGTGCATGACATTTTCCACTTTCAGCAGCAGGCGTCGGCCCAGTGCGCCGCCCGGGTGGGAAAAGGCGAAGTCTTCGGCGGTGAAACCGCGCGCTTCCAGCAGCGCCACGGCCAAGGCATCGCCCATGACCAGCGCGGCGGTGGTCGAAGAGGTCGGTGCCAGGTTCAGCGGGCAGGCTTCGTGCTCGACGTGAACGTTCAGGTTGACCTCGGCGGCCTTGGCCAGCGGCGATTGCGGGTTGCCGGTGACGCTGATCAGCTGGATGCCCAGGCGTTTGATCAGTGGCAGCAGGGTGACGATTTCGTTGGTGGAGCCGGAGTTCGACAGGGCCAGAATCACGTCGTCACGGGTGATCATGCCCATGTCGCCGTGGCTGGCCTCGGCCGGATGCACGAAAAACGCCGGGGTGCCGGTGCTGGCCAGGGTCGCGGCAATCTTGTTGCCGATGTGCCCGGACTTGCCCATGCCGACTACGACAACACGGCCCTTGCTGGCCAGAATCATCTCGCAAGCGCGTACGAAATCGGCGTCGATATGGGGCAACAAGCCTTGTACGGCTTCCACTTCGAGGCGGATGGTGCGTTGTGCCGATTGAATCAGGTCGCTGGTTTGGCTCATGTCAGAAATCGTATAGCCCGATGAAAAGGCGGCGATTATAGCGGTTATGTTGAAAAGCCTCACGCAAGTTCGTCGTGCTTTGTCATTCCTCGTTACCAAAACTCTGTAAATAAGGCTTCAAGCCCTTCAACTCGCCGAATGCGGGCCGGTGCAGGCCTTGGGCGCTTGCCCTTTGCAGTGATATAGTTCGCCGCCAGTTCGGCCTGCCCGGGATGTAGGGGCTTTCTTCCAGGAAGCCAGGCGTCCGAGTGAGAGGCTGCATCGCAAGGAGTTTAGATGAGTGCCGATAACGCCTACGCGGTCGAGCTGAAGGGAGTCTCCTTCAAGCGCGGTGCGCGGAGCATTTTCAATAACGTCGATATCCGCATCCCGCGCGGCAAGGTCACCGGCATCATGGGGCCTTCCGGGTGTGGCAAGACCACGCTGTTGCGCCTGATGGGCGCCCAGTTGCGGCCATCCAAGGGCGAGGTCTGGGTCAACGGCCAGAACCTGCCGAAGCTGTCGCGCAGCGATCTGTTCGATGCGCGCAAGCACATGGGCGTACTGTTTCAGAGCGGTGCGCTGTTCACCGATCTCGATGTGTTCGAGAACGTCGCCTTTCCGCTGCGCGTTCATACCGACCTGCCGGACGAGATGATCCGCGACATCGTGCTGCTCAAATTGCAGGCGGTGGGGCTGCGCGGTGCGATCGAACTGATGCCCGACGAGCTGTCCGGCGGCATGAAACGCCGTGTCGCACTGGCCCGGGCCATTGCCCTCGATCCGCAGATCCTCATGTACGACGAACCGTTCGTCGGCCAGGATCCGATCGCCATGGGCGTTCTGGTTCGCCTGATCCGTCTGCTCAACGATGCCCTGGGGATTACCAGCATCGTGGTCTCCCACGACCTCGCCGAAACCGCGAGCATCGCCGACTACATCTATGTGGTCGGTGATGGCCAGGTATTGGGGCAGGGCACGCCGGACGAACTGATGAGCTCGGACGATCCGCGTATCCGCCAGTTCATGACCGGTGAACCCGACGGCCCGGTGCCGTATCACTTTCCAGCGCCGGATTACCGCGCCGATCTTCTGGGGAAGCGCCGCTGATGCGCAGAATTACATTAATGGAGCGTGTGCGTCGTTTCGGTCTCGCCGGAATCGACAGCGTCGCAGTGTTCGGGCGTTCGACCCTGTTCCTGTTTCATGCCTTGCTCGGGCGTGGTGGCATCGGCGGCGGTTTCGGCCTGCTGGTCAAGCAGCTGCATTCCGTCGGCGTGATGTCGCTGGTGATCATCGTGGTGTCCGGGATCTTCATCGGCATGGTGCTGGCGCTGCAGGGCTTCAACATCCTTTCGAGCTATGGCTCGGAGCAGGCTGTCGGCCAGATGGTGGCACTGACCCTGTTGCGTGAGCTGGGGCCGGTGGTGACTGCGCTGCTGTTCGCCGGGCGTGCAGGTTCGGCGCTGACGGCGGAAATCGGCAACATGAAATCCACCGAACAGTTGTCCAGCCTGGAAATGATCGGGGTCGACCCGCTCAAGTACATCATTGCCCCGCGTCTGTGGGCCGGCTTCATTTCCCTGCCAGTGCTGGCGATGATCTTCAGCGTGGTCGGCATCTGGGGCGGTTCGTGGGTCGCCGTCGACTGGCTGGGCGTCTACGAAGGTTCCTACTGGTCGAACATGCAGAACAGCGTGAGCTTCGGTGACGATGTGCTCAACGGCATCATCAAAAGTGCAGTATTCGCTTTTGTCGTCACCTGGATCGCCGTATTTCAAGGCTATGACTGCGAACCCACTTCCGAGGGGATCAGCCGTGCCACCACCAAGACCGTGGTTTACGCCTCGCTGGCAGTACTCGGCCTGGACTTTATTCTGACCGCTTTGATGTTTGGAGATTTCTGATGCAAAACCGCACCCTGGAAATCGGTGTCGGCCTGTTCCTGCTGGCAGGGATCCTGGCCTTGTTGCTGCTCGCCCTGCGGGTCAGTGGCCTGTCTCCGACTTCGACCACCGATACCTACAAGCTTTACGCCTATTTCGACAATATCGCCGGTTTGACGGTCAGAGCCAAAGTGACCATGGCGGGTGTGACCATCGGCAAGGTCACCGCGATCGATCTGGACCGCGACAGCTTCACCGGTCGGGTGACCCTGCAAGTGGATAAAAGCGTCGACAACCTGCCGACCGACTCCACAGCATCTATCCTGACAGCGGGTCTGCTGGGCGAGAAATACATCGGTATCAGCGTGGGCGGGGAAGACACCCGCCTGAAGGATGGTGGAACCATCCACGACACACAGTCGTCTCTGGTACTGGAAGACCTGATCGGTAAATTCCTGCTCAATACCGTTAGCAAAGACGCCAAATGAGGAGCTTTTGAATGATCTCTACCTTGCGACGTGGCCTGTTGGTGTTGCTTGCGGCACTGCCGCTGGTGGCTAACGCCGTGGCGGCACAATCGGCGCACGATCTGGTTCAGGACACCACAAACCGGATGCTCGCCGATCTGTCGGCCAATAAAGAGAAGTACAAGCAGGATCCGCAGGACTTCTACACCGCGTTGAACACCATCGTCGGGCCGGTCGTGGATGCCGAGGGCATTTCCAAGAGCATCATGACGGTCAAGTATTCGCGCAAGGCAACCCCGGCGCAGATGAAGACCTTCGAGGAAAACTTCAAGCGCGGCCTGTTCCAGTTCTACGGCAACGCGCTGCTCGAGTACAACAACCAGGGCATCACCGTTGATGCTCCCAAGGATGAGTCGGGCGACCGCACCAGCGTCGGCATGACCGTCAAGGGCAACAACGGCGCGATCTATCCGGTGTCGTACACCCTGGAGAAGATCAACGGCGAGTGGAAACTGCGTAACGTGATCATCAACGGCATCAACATCGGCAAGCTGTTCCGTGACCAGTTCGCCGACGCCATGCAGCGCAATGGCAACGACCTGGACAAGACCATCAATGGCTGGGCCGGTGAAGTGGCCAAGGCCAAGCAGTCGGCCGAGCAGAACGAGAAGCCTGCCCAATGACCGAGTCGGCCATTCGTCTGGACGAAGCCAGTGAGCTGCAGCTCAGTGGCGTGCTGGATTACCGCACCGGACCTGATCTGCGCGAGCAGGGGCGGGCGCTGATCAAGTCGTGCAATGCCCCGGCATTGGTGATCGATTGCTCGGCGGTGGAGAAGTCCAGCAGCGTCGGTCTGTCGTTGCTGCTGTGCTTCATTCGCGATGCAAAGGCCGCCGGCAAGGCGGTCAGCATCCGCGGGATGCCCGAAGACATGCGCGAAATTGCTCAGGTCAGCGAACTGACCGAGCTGTTGGCGCAACCCTGAACCCGCATCTATAGAGAAGCCCCCCGTCAGAGTCCTGCGCAGCGGGGTTCGCAGGCGCGGGGCTTTTTTGTATGATGTCCGACCCGTGCGCACAGGGCGCCGATTGAGGTTGAGCATGCAGGCCGTAGAAGTGAAGAGCTTCCTTGAAGGAAAGCTGCCAGGAACGCTGGTGGAAGTTGAAGGCGAAGGCTGCAACTTTCAGCTGAACGTGATTAGTGATGAACTGGCGGCGTTGAGCCCGGTCAAGCGTCAGCAAAGCATCTATGCCCATTTGAACCCTTGGATCGCCGATGGCAGCATCCACGCGGTCACTATGAAATTTTTCAGCAGCGCGGCCTGGGCCGAGCGCACCTGAGCCCTAGGGCGTCGAGATTCTTATGGATAAATTGATTATTACCGGTGGCGCTCGTCTTGATGGCGAGATCCGCATCTCCGGGGCGAAGAACTCCGCCCTGCCGATCCTGGCCGCCACCCTGCTGTGCGATGGCCCGGTTACCGTTGGCAACCTGCCGCACCTGCACGACATTACCACCATGATCGAGCTGTTCGGTCGCATGGGCATCGAGCCTGTGATCGACGAGAAGCTCAGCGTCGAAATCGACCCGCGCACCATCAAGACCCTGATCGCTCCGTACGAACTGGTGAAAACCATGCGTGCCTCGATCCTGGTGCTGGGCCCGATGGTTGCGCGTTTCGGTGAAGCCGAAGTCGCACTGCCTGGCGGTTGCGCCATCGGTTCGCGTCCGGTCGACCTGCACATCCGTGGCCTGGAAGCGATGGGCGCGGTCATCGACGTCGAAGGCGGCTACATCAAGGCCAAGGCGCCTGAAGGCGGCCTGCGCGGCGCGCACTTCTTCTTCGATACCGTCAGCGTGACCGGTACCGAGAACATCATGATGGCTGCCGCTCTGGCCAAGGGTCGCAGCGTGTTGCAGAACGCCGCCCGTGAACCTGAAGTGGTCGACCTGGCGAACTTCCTCAACGCCATGGGCGCCAAGGTGTCCGGTGCCGGCACCGACACCATTACCATCGATGGCGTCGAGCGTCTGGGTTCGGCTTTCTACAAAGTCATGCCTGACCGCATCGAAACCGGCACCTACCTGGTGGCCGCTGCGGTCACCGGTGGCCGCGTGAAGGTCAAGGACACCGATCCGACCATCCTCGAAGCCGTTCTGGAAAAACTCCGTGAAGCCGGCGCAGAAATCACCTGTGGTGAGGACTGGATCGAGCTGAACATGCACGGCAAGCGCCCGAAAGCGGTCAACGTTCGCACTGCGCCGTACCCGGCGTTCCCGACCGACATGCAGGCGCAGTTCATCTCGCTCAACGCCATTGCCGAAGGCACTGGCGCGGTCATCGAGACGATCTTCGAAAACCGCTTCATGCACGTGTACGAACTGCACCGCATGGGCGCGCACATCCAGGTCGAAGGCAACACCGCCATCGTGACCGGCATCGAAACACTCAAGGGCGCGCCAGTGATGGCGACCGACCTGCGTGCTTCGGCGAGTCTGGTGATTTCGGCGCTGGTGGCACAGGGCGATACCCTGATCGACCGCATCTACCACATCGACCGTGGTTACGAGTGCATCGAGGAAAAACTGCAGATGCTGGGCGCCAAGATCCGTCGCGTTCCGGGCTGATCGCTGCATCTGGACACAGGGAAGTGTCCGTTGAATTCGTTTTGATCGGGGGTGGCAACGCCCTCGATGTATGTCCGGCGCCGATTGCGACCGGACATGAGTACCTTGATAAGGACTGACGTTTCCCATGTTGACCATCGCACTGTCCAAGGGCCGCATCCTTGACGACACCCTGCCGCTTCTCGCCGAAGCAGGCATCGTGCCGACCGAGAATCCGGACAAGAGCCGCAAGCTGATCATCCCCACGACCCAGGAAGACGTTCGCCTGCTGATCGTGCGTGCCACCGACGTGCCGACCTATGTCGAGCATGGCGCGGCCGACCTCGGCGTTGCCGGTAAAGACGTGCTGATGGAATACACAGGGCAAGGCCTGTACGAGCCGCTGGATCTGCAGATTGCCCAGTGCAAGCTGATGACCGCCGGCAAGGTCGGCGCGGTCGAGCCCAAGGGCCGCCTGCGCGTCGCCACCAAATTCGTCAACGTTGCCAAGCGTTACTACGCCGAGCAGGGCCGTCAGGTCGACATCATCAAGCTGTATGGCTCGATGGAGCTGGCGCCACTGATCGGCTTGGCCGACAAGATCATCGACGTGGTCGACACCGGCAACACCCTGCGCGCCAACGGCCTGGAGCCTCAGGAACTGATCGCCACGATCAGCTCGCGTCTGGTGGTCAATAAAGCTTCGATGAAAATGCAACACGCCCGAATCCAGGCGTTGATCGACACCCTGCGCAAGGCAGTGGAGTCTCGACACCGCGGCTGATGTACCTGCGCGACGTTAAGTCGCGCCCGTCTATCCGCCTCATAGCCAGAATCTCAGGTGCCCAAGCGGAAACGACTGGTCGGGGAAGGTGCGCTGACGTTTAATAACGACCGCGCCTTACTCCAAAAGGCAACCTAACAGCAGCAGAAAAATTTCTCAGAAGTATAAATCGCGTAGTGGCCAGCCTTTTGAAGCAAGGCCCTACGGGTTGGCACTGTGCCCGCACCATGCTGCGTTGCGGGACTCGGTAAGGAAACAACCCTTACCTTCGTCCCGCGCCTTGCCTGGTACGACCACAGCACCAACGCGATCATTATTAAACGTCAGCGCACCTTCGGGCGCCTGAGTTTTTGCCATTCCTATGAGGCTCTCGCTATGACCGCACCGACTGCAATTCGCCGACTCAACGCTGCTGACCCGGATTTCGCGCATCATCTGGATCATCTGCTGAGCTGGGAAAGTGTGTCTGACGACTCGGTCAATCAGCGGGTGCTGGACATCATCAAGGCTGTGCGCGAGCACGGTGACGCGGCGCTGGTCGAGTTCACCCAGAAATTCGATGGCCTGGAAGTCGCTTCGATGGCGGACCTGATCCTGCCGCGCGAGCGTCTGGAACTGGCCCTGACCCGCATCACTGTCCCGCAACGCGAAGCGCTGGAAAAAGCCGCCGCCCGCGTGCGCAGCTATCACGAGAAACAGAAGCAGGACTCCTGGAACTACACCGAAGCCGACGGCACGGTGCTGGGCCAGAAAGTCACGCCACTGGATCGCGCCGGTCTGTACGTGCCGGGCGGCAAGGCGTCGTACCCGTCGTCGGTGTTGATGAACGCGATTCCGGCCAAGGTCGCCGGCGTGACCGAAGTGGTCATGGTGGTGCCGACCCCGCGCGGTGAAGTCAACGAGCTGGTGCTGGCGGCGGCGTGCATCGCCGGCGTCGACCGCGTTTTCACCATCGGTGGTGCGCAAGCCGTTGCCGCATTGGCCTATGGCACCGAAAGCGTGCCGCAGGTGGACAAGGTCGTCGGCCCGGGCAACATCTATGTCGCCACTGCCAAACGTCACGTATTCGGTCAGGTCGGCATCGACATGATCGCCGGCCCGTCGGAAATCCTCGTGGTGTGCGACGGCCAGACCGATCCGGACTGGATCGCCATGGACCTGTTCTCCCAGGCCGAACACGACGAAGACGCCCAGGCGATTCTGGTCAGCCCGGACGCCGAGTTCCTCGACAAGGTCGCCGCCAGCATCGACAAACTGCTGCCGACCATGGATCGCGCGACCATCATCGAAACCTCGATTAATGGCCGTGGTGCACTGATCCACGTGCGCGACATGGCCCAGGCCATCGAAGTCGCCAACCGCATCGCGCCGGAGCACCTTGAGCTGTCGGTCGCCGACCCGCAGGCCTGGCTGCCGCAGATCCGCCACGCCGGCGCGATCTTCATGGGCCGCCACACCTCCGAAGCGCTGGGCGACTACTGCGCAGGTCCGAACCACGTGTTGCCGACCTCCGGCACCGCGCGTTTCTCTTCGCCGCTGGGCGTGTATGACTTCCAGAAACGTTCGTCGATCATCTTCTGCTCCGAGGCCGGTGCTTCCGAGCTGGGCAAGACCGCGTCGATCCTGGCCCGTGGCGAATCGCTGAGCGCCCACGCGCGCAGCGCCGAATACCGTATCAAAGACGACGTGAAGGGGAACTGAACATGAGTAAATTCTGGAGCCCGTTCGTCAAGGATCTGGTGCCGTATGTGCCGGGCGAGCAGCCGAAGCTGACCCGTCTGGTCAAACTCAACACCAACGAAAACCCGTACGGCCCGTCGCCGAAAGCTTTGGCGGCGATGCAGACCGAACTCAACGACAACCTGCGTCTGTACCCGGACCCGAACAGCGACCTGCTGAAAAGCGCCGTCGCCAAGTATTACGGCGTACAAAGCAATCAGGTGTTCCTCGGCAACGGTTCGGACGAAGTGCTGGCGCACATCTTCCACGGTCTGCTGCAACACGATCAGCCGATCCTGTTCCCGGACATCAGCTACAGCTTTTATCCGGTCTACTGCGGCCTCTACGGCATCGATTTCGATGCGGTGCCGCTGGATGCGCAGTTCCAGATCAACCCGGCGGACTACGCCAAGCCGAACGGCGGGATCATCTTCCCCAACCCGAACGCACCGACCGGTTGCCTGCTGGCACTGGAAGCGGTCGAGCAGATCCTCAAGGCCAGCCCGGATTCGGTGGTGGTGGTCGACGAGGCCTACATCGACTTCGGCGGCGAGACCGCGATCAGCCTGGTGGACCGTTATCCGAACCTGCTGGTCACCCAGACTCTGTCCAAGTCCCGTTCGCTGGCGGGCCTGCGGGTCGGTCTGGCGGTCGGCCACCCGGACCTGGTCGAGGCGCTGGAGCGGATCAAGAACAGCTTCAACTCCTACCCGATCGATCGCATGGCGAATGTCGGCGCGGCGGCGGCGTTCGAAGATCGCGAGTACTTCGACAAGACCTGCGCACTGGTGATCGAGAGTCGCGAATGGGTGGTTGCGCAGTTGCAGGCCAAGTGCTTTGAAGTGCTGCCGTCGGCCGCGAACTTCATTTTCGCCCGGCATCCGCAACACGATGCGGCAGGGCTGGCAGCCAAACTGCGTGAACAGGGCGTGATCGTGCGCCACTTCAAGCAGGAGCGGATTGCCCAGTTCCTGCGGATCTCGATCGGCACGCCGGAGCAGAATCAGGCGTTGATCGACGGTCTGGGCGAACTCTGAAACGACACTGATCCCTGTGGGTTTCGTCCCGCAGGGATCAGCGTTGGTTTATTCGTGATGCGGTTCGCCCAGGAACGTCAACGAACTGAACAACCCTCTGCTGCTCACTTCTGAACTGTCCTTCACCGGCACTTCCACCTGCGCCGCAATCACATTCAATCCCTCATTACGCACCAGCACCTGCGCGCGGCCTTCCTTGTCGGTTTCAGTGCTCAAGGTATTCGGCGCGCTGCGGTAGTCACCGATCAACTTCACGCCCGCTGCCGGTTTGCCATCCAGCAACACCCGCACCGGCAATGATTTCCCCGGCCCGACGGTCAGCGGATCGACCTCCGGCAGAATCAGCAATTTGATCTGATCCAGTTTGGGCAGCTTCGCTCCCGGCTGATAAATCGCCAGGCTGTACTTGAGGGTCTCGGTCGACTCGATGGCGCCCGGGACTTTGCTGCGCCCCTCGTTGATCCATTTCTTGTCGGCGGTTTGCGACCACATGCCGTTGTTCAGGGCCACGGCCAACACCGCCGGCGGTTTCAACGGTTGCAGGCGGGCGTGATCTGCCAGGCGCTGCACACTGACGGGAATCATCTTGCCGCTCGCGTCAAAGGCCCACGCCCCGCTGACTTTCTGCGGTTTGAACGCATTGTCCTCGGCACCGTGGCCGTAGACGACTTCGATATTGCCGCGTCGTTGTTCGGTCCACAAACCGTGGGCCGAGGCGTGAGTGGCGAACAGCGCGGCGATGAGCAGCAGGGATTTGCCGTATTGCATGGTGACGTCCTTTTACAGGTTGAGTGTCAGGCTGACCGTGAAATTGCGCGGCTCGCCGGGGTTGACCCAGTAGTTGCTGTACGAGCGCTCGTAATATTTTTCGTCGAACAGGTTGTTCAGGTTCAGGCCGAGAGTGACGGTGTCGCTGGCCTTGTAATGGGCCAGCAGGTCGACGGTGTGATAGGCCGGCAGCTCGAAATCGCTGCCGGACTCACCTGAGCGGTCACCGACGTAGGTGAGCGCCGCGCCGATATCCGAGCCGCGCAACCGGCCGTCCTGAAACTCGTAGACACCCAGCAGGCTGCCGCTGCGTTTGGCCACCCCGAGGATGCGGCTACCGGCAGGAATCGCGGCATCACCCTTGGTGACTTCGGCGTCGATCCAGGCGAATGCGCCGATCACCCTGACGGCGTCGGTGACTTGCCCGGTGACTTGCAGATCGAAACCCCGGCTGCGGGCCTTGCCCATGGCGCGGCTGGTGTCGGTGCCCGGGTCGAGGGCGAGGACGTTTTCCTTGTCGATATGGAAGAAGGCGAGGGTGCTGCTTAACCGTTCGTCGAACAGCTCGTTCTTGATGCCGATTTCGTAACCCACGCCTTCTTCCGGATCGAAGGATTTGCCAGCCGCATCGAGGCCGTTGTTCGGTTTGAATGAGGTCGAGGCGTTGGCGAACAGGCCGGTGTCCGGTGTCAGTTGATAGAGCAGGCCGGCACGTTGGGTGAGCGCGTCGTGAGTCTGACGGCTGGTGGTGTTGCGGCTGTGGTCATCGATGTTTTGGTCGAAATGCTCGAAGCGCGCACCGATCATCCCGCGCAGTTTTTCGCTGAAGACGATTTGATCCTGCAGGTTCAGCGCATGGCTTTCGACGTGTTCGAAAAAGTCTGTGCCGGAGCGTGCGCCGTTGGGTTTGGGCTGGCCGTACACCGGGTTATAGATATCGATGGCGTAAGGCCCGCCGGCGATGGTGGTGACGCGCTCGTTCTTGCGGAAGTTCTCGTACTCGCTGCCGATCAGCAGTTCGTGCTGCCAGGTACCGAGGTCGAACAGACCGCGCAGTTCCAGCTGGGTGATGCTGTCGTGCCAGTTGGTATCGCGCTCGCGATAGCGGCGGTTGATTGTGTGGCCATCGGCATTCAAAGGACGGTTTTCGGAGGCGAATCCCCACAGTTTGCCTTCCTTGTAATGGCTGGCCAGGCGCAGTTTCCAGGCATCGTTGAGGTGGTGCTCAAGCGTGGCTTGCAGTCTGTTGTTGTGGTTGTCGATGTTGCCGTCGTTCGGTTCGCCCAGGAATGTCGAGCGCGAGACGCCGCTCCATTTATTGTTTGGCGCAACGACGCCGCGGTCGAAAGTCGAGCTATGACGCACGAATTCGCTCTCCACCAGCAGGCTGGTGTCCGGGTTCAACTGCCAACTGAAAGAGGGGGCGACGAAGACGCGTTTGCTGTCGACGTGATCGCGAAAGCTGTTGTTGTCCTCGACTGCGAGGTTGATCCGCGACAGTACATCACCCTGATCATCCAGCGGCGTGTTGACGTCCAGCGCGGTGCGATAACGATCCCAACTGCCGGCACTGGTTTGCAGGGTAGTGAACGCTTCGGGCTGCGGTTTCTTGGTGACGATGTTCACCGTGCCACCCGGATCACCTCGGCCGTAAAGGCTGGCGGCCGGTCCTTTGAGCACTTCGATGCGCTCGATGTTGGCGGCGTCGGGTGTGCTCGGGTAACCACGGTTGGCGCTGAAGCCGTCCTGGTAAAACTCGGAGGTGGTGAAGCCGCGCACGCTGTATTCGTAAAGCGTCAGGCCGCCGAAGTTGTTTTGCTTCGACACGCCACCGGCGAAATCCAGCGCACGTTCGACGCTGGTGCTGCCCAGATCCTTCAGTACGCTGGCGGGCACCACGCTGATGGCCTGCGGAATATCGCGGATTGCGGTGTCGGTTTTGGTGGCGCTGGACGAGCGCGTGGCGCGGTAGCCATTGACCGGACCGGTAGGGGATTCGTAATCGGAGGTGACGCTGATGGCGTCGAGTTCGAGCGTTTGCGGTTCATCGGCAAACGCGGGATCGCCAAGCAGGCCAAGGGTCAGGCCGAGGAGGGAGGCCTTTTTTCGAGACGACATGTTATGTTGTTCCAATGTGTTAATTGAAACAATATAACATGCCTGTTGAGAATGTCTGTTATTCGCGCCAATGACGCGAACAAAGGCTTACTCTTCTTTTTCCTTCACCGGCGCTGGCGGCGGACGCAAGCCGATTTCAGCGGTCAGCTTCAACTCCTTGCCATTGCGCATCACCTGAATCGTGACCTTGTCGGTCGGCTTGATCCGCGCCACCTGGTTCATCGATTTGCGGCCATCACCGGCCGGTTCGCCGTCAATGCTCAGGATCACGTCACCCAGTTGCAGGCCGGCCTTCTGGGCCGGGCCGTCGCGGAAAATCCCCGCCACCACGATTCCCGGACGTCCGGACAGGCCAAACGATTCGGCCAGTTCCTGAGTCAGCGGTTGCACTTCAATGCCCAGCCAGCCGCGAATGACCTGACCGTGCTCGATGATCGACTTCATCACTTCCATCGCCAGTTTCACCGGAATCGCGAAGCCGATGCCTTGCGAGCCGCCGGACTTGGAGAAAATCGCGGTGTTGATGCCGGTGAGGTTGCCGTTGGCGTCGACCAGCGCACCGCCGGAGTTGCCCGGGTTGATCGCCGCGTCGGTCTGGATGAAGTCTTCGTAGTTGTTCAGCCCCAGTTGGTTGCGGCCGGTGGCGCTGATGATGCCCATGGTCACGGTCTGGCCGACGCCGAACGGGTTGCCGATGGCCAGTGCGACGTCGCCGATGCGGATGTTGTCGGAACGGCCGACGGTGATCGAAGGCAGGGTTTTCAGGTCGATCTTCAGGACTGCGAGGTCGGTTTCCGGGTCGCTGCCGATCACTCGGGCCAGGGTTTCGCGACCGTCCTTGAGCGCCACGACGATCTGGTCGGCGCCGCTGGTGACGTGGTTGTTGGTCAGGATGTAGCCTTCCGGGCTCATGATCACGCCGGAGCCGAGGCTCGATTCCATGCGCTTCTGCTTCGGCGAGTTGTCACCGAAGAAGCGGCGGAACTGCGGGTCTTCGAACAGCGGATGGCTTGGTTTATTGATGACTTTGGTGGTGTAGAGGTTCACCACCGACGGCGCGGCGATGCTCACCGCGTCGGCATAGGACACCGGCCCCTGCTGCACGCTGGTGGTCTGCGGGGCCTGTTGCAGGTTGACGTCGAGGCTCGGAAGCCCGACCCACTGCGGGTAACGCTGAATAATCAACAGAGCGATAAGCACGCCGGCCAACAGCGGCCAGCCGAAAAAACGCAGCGCCTTGAGCATTAAGCACGTCCTGGAAAAGTTGCAGGCGGGGTCAGACCGCCCATAATGTCGCGCATTATACGAGGCCGCGCGTGCCTCTGAACGGGATATTTAGGAGTCTTTCATGGCCGTCGCCCTGAGCACCCTGGTCGAAGAAGCCGACCGTTACCTCGGCAGTGCGAAAATTGCCGATTATTGCCCCAACGGCCTGCAGGTCGAAGGCCGTCCGCAGGTGATGCGCATCGTCAGCGGCGTCACCGCCAGCCAGGCGCTGCTCGATGCCGCTGTCGAGGCCGAAGCCGATCTGGTGCTGGTGCATCACGGTTATTTCTGGAAGGGCGAGAACCCGTGCATCACCGGCATGAAGCAGCGCCGTCTGAAGACGCTGCTCAAGCACGATATCAGTCTGCTCGGTTATCACCTGCCGCTGGATCTGCACCCGGACGTCGGCAACAACGTGCAACTGGCCCGTCAGCTGGAAATCACCGTCGAAGGGCCGCTGGATCCGGACAATCTTAAGATTGTCGGTCTGGTCGGTTCGCTGAGCGAGCCGATGACCCCGCGTGACTTCGCCCGCAAAGTGCAGGAAGTCATGGGCCGCGAGCCACTGCTGGTCGAAGGCAGCGCGATGATCCGCCGGGTCGGCTGGTGCACCGGTGGCGGTCAGGGTTACATCGACAACGCCATCGCCGCCGGCGTCGATCTGTTCCTCAGCGGCGAAGCCTCCGAGCAGACGTTCCACAGCGCCCGTGAAAACGACATCAGCTTCATCGCCGCCGGCCACCACGCCACCGAACGCTATGGCGTACAGGCGCTGGGCGACTATCTGGCGAAGCGTTTTGCCCTCGAACACATCTTCATCGACTGCCCGAATCCGATCTGACTTTTGCCTGAAAGCACCCGAACGGGCGGGCATATTCATATACCCTTTCGATCTAGTTGGCGTCCTGATTAGAAGAGGTCGCTGTGCTAGGATTCCTCGCTCGAACACGGCCCGCTGGCCGTTCATAAGAAAGCTTTCGTGAGTAGCCATGGTCGACAAACTGACGCATCTGAAACAGCTGGAGGCGGAAAGCATCCACATCATCCGCGAGGTGGCCGCCGAGTTCGACAACCCGGTGATGCTGTACTCCATCGGTAAAGACTCCGCCGTGATGCTGCATCTGGCACGCAAGGCGTTCTTCCCGGGCAAACTGCCGTTTCCGGTGATGCACGTCGACACCCGCTGGAAATTCCAGGAGATGTACAAGTTCCGCGACAAGATGGTCGAAGAACTGGGCCTGGACCTGATCACCCACGTCAACCCGGATGGCGTTGCGCAGGGCATCAACCCGTTCACCCACGGCAGCGCCAAGCACACCGACATCATGAAAACCGAGGGCCTGAAGCAGGCGCTCGACAAGCATGGTTTCGACGCCGCTTTCGGCGGTGCCCGTCGCGATGAAGAGAAGTCCCGCGCCAAGGAGCGCGTCTACTCGTTCCGTGACAGCAAACACCGCTGGGACCCGAAGAACCAGCGTCCGGAGCTGTGGAACGTCTACAACGGCAAGGTCAACAAGGGCGAATCCATTCGTGTGTTCCCGTTGTCGAACTGGACCGAGCTGGACATCTGGCAGTACATCTACCTCGAAGGCATCCCGATCGTACCGCTGTACTTCGCGGCTGAACGCGAAGTGATCGAGAAGAACGGCACGCTGATCATGATCGATGACGAGCGCATCCTCGAGCACCTGTCCGACGAGGACAAGGCGCGCATCGTCAAAAAGAAAGTGCGTTTCCGTACCCTTGGCTGCTACCCGTTGACGGGCGCGGTGGAGTCCGAGGCCGAAAGCCTTACGGACATCATTCAGGAAATGCTCCTGACGCGAACTTCCGAGCGCCAGGGCCGGGTCATCGACCACGATGGCGCAGGCTCGATGGAAGACAAGAAACGTCAGGGTTATTTCTAAGGGGTTGTCATGTCGCACGCATCTGATTTGATCAGCGAGGACATCCTCGCCTACCTGGGCCAGCACGAACGTAAAGAGCTGCTGCGCTTTTTGACCTGCGGTAACGTCGATGACGGCAAGAGCACCCTGATCGGGCGCCTGCTGCACGACTCAAAGATGATCTACGAAGATCACCTCGAAGCCATCACCCGCGATTCGAAGAAAGTCGGCACCACCGGTGACGACATCGACCTGGCATTGCTGGTCGACGGCCTGCAGGCCGAGCGCGAGCAGGGCATCACCATCGATGTCGCCTACCGCTATTTCTCCACCGCCAAGCGCAAATTCATCATCGCCGACACCCCCGGCCATGAGCAGTACACCCGCAACATGGCCACCGGTGCGTCCACCTGTGACCTGGCGATCATCCTGGTCGACGCCCGTTACGGCGTGCAGACCCAGACCCGCCGCCACAGCTTTATCGCATCCCTGCTGGGCATCAAGCACATCGTTGTCGCCATCAACAAGATGGACCTCAAAGGCTTCGATCAGGGCGTGTTCGAGTCGATCAAGGCCGACTACCTGAAGTTCGCCGAAGGCTTGAAGATGAAGCCGACGAGCATGCACTTCGTGCCGATGTCCGCTCTGAAGGGCGACAACGTGGTGAACAAGTCCGAGCGCTCGCCGTGGTACACCGGCCAGTCGCTGATGGAAATTCTCGAGACCGTGGAAGTGGCGGGCGATCGCAACTTCACCGATCTGCGTTTCCCGGTGCAGTACGTCAACCGTCCGAACCTGAATTTCCGCGGTTTCGCCGGCACCCTGGCCAGCGGCATCGTCAAGAAGGGCGACGAAGTCGTGGTCCTGCCGTCGGGCAAGAGCAGCCGCGTGAAATCCATCGTCACTTTCGAAGGTGAGCTGGAACACGCAGGCCCGGGTCAGGCGGTAACGCTGACCATGGAAGACGAAATCGACATCTCCCGTGGCGACCTGCTGGTCCATGCCGACAACGTTCCGCCAGTGACCGACAGCTTCGAAGCGATGCTGGTGTGGATGGCTGAAGAGCCGATGCTGCCGGGCAAGAAATACGACATCAAGCGCGCCACCAGTTACGTGCCGGGCTCCATTGCCAGCATCGTCAACAAGGTCGACGTCAACACCCTCGAAGAAGGCCCGGCGAGCGCATTGCAGCTCAACGAAATCGGCAAGGTGAAGATCGCGCTCGACGCGCCGATCGCCCTCGACGGTTACGACAGCAACCGCACCACTGGCGCGTTCATCGTCATTGATCGTTTGACCAACGGCACCGTCGGCGCCGGCATGATCGTCGCTCAGCCGGTGACCCACGGTACGGCTACGCATCACGGCAAACTGGCCCATGTAGCGACCGAAGAGCGCGCTCAGCGTTTCGGTCAGCAACCGGCTACCGTGCTGTTCAGCGGCCTGTCCGGCGCGGGCAAGAGCACCTTGGCGTATGCAGTCGAGCGCAAGCTGTTCGATCTGGGGCGTGCGGTGTTTGTGCTGGATGGTCAGAATTTGCGTCATGACCTCAATAAGGGGCTGCCGCAGGATCGCGCGGGTCGCACCGAGAACTGGCGTCGTGCCGCGCATGTGGCGCGTCAGTTCAACGAGGCGGGTCTGCTGACGCTTGCGGCGTTTGTGGCGCCGAGTGCTGAAGGTCGTGAGCAGGCGAAGGATTTGATTGGCAAGGAGCGTTTGCTGACGGTTTATGTTCAGGCTTCGCCGACTGTTTGCGCCGAGCGTGATCCGCAAGGGTTGTATGCTGCGGGTGGCGATAACATTCCGGGTGAGTCGTTCCCGTATGACGTGCCGCTGGATGCTGATCTTGTGATCGACACTCAATCGTTGTCGCTGGATGAAAGTGTGAAGCGGGTGTTGGAGCTGTTGCGTAAGCGTGGCGCGATTTAAGCGTTAGCTGCGAATGAAAAAGCCCGCCGATGAGTGATTATCGGCGGGTTTTTTTTGAGTTGTTTGGGGTGAATATCCGTTTCTGCGGGTGTTGCCGCTGGCGGTTCCGCTCTTACAGCGGGTCACTTTTTCAAACGCCAAAAAGTAACCAAAAGGCTGGGCCCCGGCGTTCGGCACCTCGCTTTGGCTCGGTGTTCCTTCGTTCCGGGATTCATCCGGGGGCATCGCCTACGGTTTGCTTCGCTGCACCTCCTCTCGATGCATGCGGCTGCGCCGCACGGTCGCTGCGCTCCCACCCCCGGATGAATCCCTCCACTCAGCCTTCCGATGGGGCCGGCACGTCAACAGCGGTACTCGAGCTAACGCTCATTGTGTTGAGTGGTGAAGAGCAGGTGCGGGAGGGGGGCTTTGCTCTTCCGGGGGAGCACCTGACAGCCAACCACCGTCAGGCGCTCCCACACGGAAGATCAGCGTCGGTTGGGATATTCGCGGTGCATCTGCTCGAGCAATGCATCCTTGTCTTGCCACAGTTGGTTGATCCAGCCCTGGAATTGCAGGCGGTATTCGCCGTCCTGGTCGTAGTTTTTGCCGATGAACTGGGGCGGGATTTTCAGTTCTTCGAAGTGCACCACTACGTCTCGAACGTTGCCGCACAGCAGATCCCAGAAGCCAGGGCGTCCGCCGGGGTAGTGGATGGTGACGTTGACGATCGATTCCAGCTGTTCGCCCATCGCATCCAGTACGAAGGCAATGCCGCCGGCCTTGGGCTTGAGCAGGTGTTTGAACGGTGATTGCTGTTGCGCGTGTTTGCCTTCGGTGAAGCGTGTGCCTTCGACGAAGTTGAAGATGCCTACCGGGTTGTCGCGGAATTTCGCGCAGGTCTTGCGGGTGGTTTCGAGGTCTTTGCCTTTCTTTTCCGGGTGTTTTTCCAGATAGGCTTTTGAATAGCGTTTCATGAACGGGAAGCCCAGGGTCCACCACGCCAGGCCGATGACTGGCACCCAGATCAGTTCCTGTTTGAGGAAGAACTTCAGCGGCTGGATGCGTCGGTTGAGCACGTATTGCAGTACCAGAATGTCGACCCAGCTCTGGTGGTTGCTGGTGATCAGGTACGAGTGTTGATAGTCCAGGCCTTGCAGGCCGCTGAGGTGCCAGCGGGTGCGGCGGACCAGGTTCATCCAGCCTTTGTTGTTGCTGATCCAGGCTTCGTGGGTGTGGCTCATCAGCCAGCGCGAGGCGCGGCGTGCGAGGTCGAACGGCAGCACTTTGATCAGTGCCACGAGAAACAGGAACGAGCACAGCAGAATCGTGTTCAGCGCCAGCAGCAGCGCGGCGATTACGCCGCGCAGGGTGGCAGGGAGAAAAGCCAGCATCGGGTCAGATATCCAGAGGTCGGTTGGCAGCCTGAATCGCGGTCAGGGCGATGGTGTAGACGATGTCGTCGACCTGCGCGCCGCGCGGCAGATCGTTTACCGGTTTGCGCAGGCCTTGCAGCATCGGGCCGAGGCTGACGCAATCGGCGCTGCGCTGCACGGCTTTGTGGGTGGTGTTGCCGGTGTTGAGGTCGGGGAATACGAACACCGTGGCGCGACCGGCCACCTGGCTGTTCGGCGCCAGTTGCCGGGCGACGGTTTCGTTGGCGGCGGCGTCGTATTGCAACGGGCCGTCGATCAGTAGCGAGTGCTGTTGTTCGTGGGCGAGCAGGGTGGCTTCACGGACTTTTTCGACTTCCTCGCCAGTGGCGGATTCGCCGCTGGAGTAGCTGATCATCGCCACGCGTGGGGTGATGCCGAATGCGGCGGCCGAGTCGGCGCTTTGCAGGGCGATCTCCGCCAGTTCGCTGGCGCTCGGGTGCGGGTTCATCACGCAGTCGCCGTAGACCAGTACTTCCTCGGGAAACAGCATGAAGAACACCGACGACACCAGCGTGCAGCCCGGCGCCGTCTTGATCAGCTGAAGCGCAGGGCGGATGGTGTTGGCGGTGGTGTTGATGATGCCGGAGACCAGACCGTCGACTTCATCCAGCGCCAGCATCATGGTGCCGATCACCACAGTGTCTTCCAGTTGCTGCTCGGCCATCGGCGCGTTGAGGCTTTTGCTCTTGCGCAGGGCGACCATCGGTTCGACGTAGCGTTCGCGGATCAGATCCGGATCGAGGATTTCCAGCCCCGGCGGCAGGACGATGCCCTGGGCACGGGCGACGGCTTCGACGTCTGCCGGTTTGGCCAGCAACACGCAACGGGCAATCCCGCGCTCCTGACAGATCGCCGCCGCTTGCACGGTGAACGGCTCGCTGCCTTCGGGCAGGACGATGCGTTTGTTGGCGGCCTGGGCGCGTTGAATCAATTGATAACGGAACACCGCCGGCGACAGGCGCATCTCCCGTGGCGTGCCGCAGCGCTGGTGCAGCCAGTTGGCATCCAGATGACTGGCGACGAAATCGGTGATGATCTCCGCGCGCTCGCGGTCGTCGACGGGAATTTCCTTGTTCAGGCCGTTGAGCAGGTTGGCGGTGTCGTAGGAGCCGGTGCTCACCGACAGCACCGGCAAGCCAGCCTGCAAGGCGCCACGGCACAGGTCCATGATGCGCGGATCGGGCAGCGTGTCGCTGGTCAGCAGCAGGCCGGCCAGCGGTACGCCGTTGATGGCCGCGAGGCTGACGGCGAGGATGATGTCGTCGCGATCGCCGGGGGTCACCACCAGTACGCCGGGCTTGAGCAGGTCCACGGTGTTGCGCATGGTGCGCGCGCAAATGATGGTCTTGGTCATGCGCCGGGTTTCGTAGTCGCCGGCGTTGAGCACCTGGGCGCCCATCAGATCGGCGACGTCGCGGGTGCGCGGGGCGTTGAGTTCAGGCTGGAACGGAATGCAGCCGAGCAGACGGAAATCACCGGTGCGCAGCAAGGGCGAATGTTCTTTCAGGCGCGCGGCGAAGGCGTCCATGCTTTCGTCGGTCTTGACCTTGTTGAGGATCACGCCGAGGACTTTCGGGTCTTTCGGTCCGCCGAACAGTTGCGCCTGCAACTCGACGCGGCCGGACAGTTCAGTCAGCACTTCGTTTTCCGGGGCCGAGACCAGAATCACCTCGGCATCCAGGCTCTTGGCCAGGTGCAGATTGACCCGCGCGGCGTAGCTGGCGCTGCGGGTCGGCACCATGCCTTCGACGACCAGCACGTCTTTGCCGATGGCGGCCTGCTGGTAGAGGGTGATGATTTCTTCGAGCAACTCGTCGAGCTGACCATCGCCGAGCATCCGCTCGACGTGGGCCAGGCCCAAGGGTTGCGGCGGTTTCAGGCCGTGGGTGCGGGCCACCAGTTCGGTTGAACGCTCAGGGCCGGTGTCGCCCGGATGCGGCTGGGCAATCGGTTTGAAGAAGCCGACTTTCAGCCCGGCCCGCTCCAGCGTACGCACCAGCCCGAGGCTGATGGAGGTCAGACCCACACCAAAGTCGGTGGGCGCGATAAAAAAAGTTTGCATGCGGATTCTCTAAGGGTGCATGGCAATGGCGATCGTCTCTGTGTGCCGATCTGCCGAATTTCAGTCGTCAAGGTTATCGCTAACCGAGCCTTGAGCGCACCAACCGCAAGCAAAGGGTTGGCCTATTTTTTCAATACGTTGCGCAGCGTCCAGGACCCAGGCCCGGGACTGCCAGGGCGGGAGGTGGCGCAGGTGCTGGGTGTGGCCGCAGGACAGCTCGGCGACCCAGTGGCCGTCCTCGTCCTGATGGAATCCGGTGACGGTCACGGGCGCCAATCGATCCCGTCTGTCCGGGTTCTGTTCGCTTTCGGGCAAATCCTTGTTTAGACTTGTCCGTTCTTCATTCTTATGCAAAAGGTCTCGCCCCATGCTGATCGCCGCCAATAAGGCTGTCTCCATCGACTATACCCTGACCAACGACGCTGGTGAGGTCATCGACAGCTCCGCCGGCGGCGCTCCGCTGGTCTACCTGCATGGCGCAGGCAACATCATCCCGGGCCTGGAAAAAGCCCTGGAAGGTAAAGAAGTCGGCAACGAGCTGGACGTTTCCGTCGAGCCGGAAGATGCCTACGGCGAATACGCTGCCGAACTGGTCAGCACCCTGAGCCGCAGCATGTTCGAAGGCGTTGACGAGCTGGAAGTCGGCATGCAGTTCCACGCTTCGGCGCCGGACGGCCAGATGCAGATCGTTACCATCCGTGACCTGGACGGCGACGACGTCACTGTCGACGGCAACCACCCGCTGGCCGGTCAGCGCCTGAACTTCAAAGTGAAGGTCGTTGCCATCCGTGACGCCAGCCAGGAAGAAATCGCTCATGGTCACGTCCATGGCGAAGGTGGCCATCACCACTGATTTTCTGCGCTAAGCTTCGAGTACTGGAGAGGCGCCCGAGGGCGCCTTTTTAGTCCGCGGCTGTCCTTGGTGGCCTCGCCAAGTGGCTGTTTCGAGTAGAAAACGGGAATCTGGAGTTCGTCATGAGTGCTTTTCACGACCTTAAGTTGACAGCCCTGGATGGTCAGGAGCTACCGCTGGCACCCTTCCAGGGCCAAGTCGTGCTGGTGGTCAACGTCGCCTCCAAATGCGGCTTGACCCCACAGTACGCGGCGCTGGAAAACCTTTATCAGCAATACAAAGGCAAAGGCTTCAGTGTGCTGGGCCTGCCGTGCAACCAGTTTGCCGGTCAGGAACCGGGCAGTGAGCAGGAGATCCAGGAATTCTGCAGCCTCAACTATGGCGTGAGTTTTCCGTTGTCGAAAAAGCTCGAAGTCAACGGTCACGACCGTCATCAGCTCTACCGTCTGCTGGCGGGCGAGGGAGCGGAGTTTCCCGGTGACATCACCTGGAATTTCGAGAAATTCCTGCTCGGCAAGGACGGTCGGGTACTGGCCCGATTCTCGCCGCGCACGGCGCCGGATGATCCTTCGGTGATTACGGCGATTGAAAAAGCCCTGAGCTGAAACACAAAAATCGCAGCCCTCGAGCTGCGATTTTTTTCGCCTGCCTTTTGACCCTTAATCATTCAGATCAATAGTGCTATCGCACGGTTGGAACTCCGCATATTATCGCCGTCATATGAATCGCATGCCCGTCGATCAATTTTTCGTGGAGCCTCCCATGCCCGTGCAAGCCCTGTTCAAACCGTTCCAGCTCGGTGCCCTCGAACTGCCGACCCGCGTGGTCATGGCGCCGATGACCCGCTCGTTTTCCCCGGGCGGCGTACCCAATTCCAAAGTGATCGAATACTACCGTCGTCGTGCGGCGGCCGGTGTCGGCCTGATCATCACCGAAGGCACCACCGTCGGCCACCAGGCTTCCAACGGTTACCCGAACGTGCCGCATTTCTACGGTGAAGCGGCGCTGGCTGGCTGGAAGAAAGTCGTGGACGCGGTGCACGCTGAAGGCGGCAAGATCGTTCCGCAACTGTGGCACGTCGGCAATGTGCGCCGTCTGGGGACCGAGCCGGACGCGAGCGTGCCGGGTTACGGCCCGTCGGAAAAACTCAAGGACGGTCAGGTCGTCGTACACGGCATGACCAAAAAGGACATCCAGGACGTGATCGGTGCGTTTGCCCAAGCCGCCAAAGATGCCCAAAGCATCGGCATGGACGGCGTGGAAATCCACGGCGCCCACGGTTACCTGATCGACCAGTTCTTCTGGGAAGGCAGCAACCAGCGCACCGACGAATACGGTGGCAGCCTGGCCAACCGTTCGCGTTTCGCCATCGAGCTGATTCAGGCTGTGCGTGCGGCGGTGGGCGAAGGCTTCCCGATCATCTTCCGCTTCTCGCAGTGGAAACAGCAGGACTACACCGCGCGTCTGGTGCAAACCGCCGAAGCGCTGGGCGAATTTCTCAAGCCGTTGTCCGACGCTGGCGTGGACATTTTCCACTGCTCGACGCGCCGTTTCTGGGAGCCGGAATTCGACGGTTCCGACCTGAACCTGGCCGGCTGGACGCGCAAGCTGACCGGCAAACCGACCATCACCGTCGGCAGCGTCGGCCTCGATGGCGAGTTCCTGCAATTCATGGTCAACACCGACAAGGTCGCGCAACCGGCCAGTCTGGAAAAACTGCTGGAGCGTCTGAACAACGACGAGTTCGATCTGGTGGCGGTGGGTCGTGCGCTGCTGGTCGATCCGGACTGGGCGCAGAAAGTGCGCGAAGGCCGCGAGCAGGACATTCTGCCCTTCAGCCGTGAGGCGTTGATGACGCTGGTTTGATCGCCGTGGGTGGCTTGTCGCGCAGGTCGCGGCAAGCTCCCAACAAATGGTTTTCAAACTGTTCGACGATAGCCGCCCAACCCTGGCGGCTGGCGTGTTGGCGTGCGTTCAGGCGAACGCAGCGCAACCTTTCGTCTTCTTCCAGCAGCCATGCCGCTGCCTCGCAGAACGCCTCTTCATCCCCGGGCATCGCCAGCACGCCGTTGTACCCATGGCGAATATGCTGGGCCGCAGCGGCCTGGTCGTAAGCCACCACCCCAAGGCCTGAGGCCAGCGCTTCGAGCACGACGTTGCCGAAGGTTTCGGTCAGGCTCGGAAACAGAAACACATCCCCCGACGCATAGTGCGCCGCCAGTGCTTCGCCCCGTTGCGAGCCGCAGAAAATCGCCTCGGGCAGTTCCTTTTCCAGTGCCATTCGTTGCGGCCCGTCGCCGACCACGATCAACTTCAGGTTGCGCTGTGGATAAGTGCCGGCGAGCTTTTCGAAACTGCGCTTGAGCAGGCCGAGGTTTTTCTCTGGCGCCAGGCGTCCTACGTGAATGACCGCAATGTCCCGCTCGCCAAGACCCCATTGTTCACGCAAGGCATTCAGGCGTTTGGCCGGGTGAAACAACTGACTGTCGACACCCCGCGACAGCAGCGCCAGGCGTTCGAAATGCCGGCGCTCCAGCTCCAGGCGCTGGCTGACGCTCGGCACCAGGGTCAGGGCAGAGCGATTGTGAAACCAGCGCAGGTAATGGGTGAGCAAACGCGTCAGCAATCCAAGCCCGTACTGGTGGGTGTATTGCTGGAAGTTGGTGTGAAAGCCGCTGACCACCGCAATGCCCAGACGGCGCGCTGCGCGCAGTGCCGACAGCCCGAGCGGACCTTCGGTGGCGATATAGAGCACGTCCGGGCGCTGGCGCGTCCAGCGCCGCAGCAACTTGTGCATCGACGACTGACCCCATTGCAGCCCCGGATAACCCGGCAACGGCCAGCCCCGGCACAACAGCAGCGAGTCGTCTTCACTGCGCTGGGGATCGTCAGCCTGACGCGGTCGCACCAGTTCCACACGATGCCCGCGTGCGCGCAAACCGTCGCACAAGCGGCCAAGGGTATTGGCCACGCCGTTGATTTCCGGTGGGAAGGTTTCGCTGATGAGGGTGATATGTAGAGCTGTCGTCATGACCTCAGTGTCGGCTGAGGCCATGTCGTGGTTGTGACGTTCGGATGATGGATTTGTGACGCGGCCTCAGCGTTGCGTCACCAGATTCTCGGCCCCGCGCTCACGCACCCAGAACAGCGTCGCGCCAGCCACGGCGGCCGGCATCATCAGGATGTTGACCACCGGAATCAGCAACACCAGATAAACGATCCCGCCAAAGCTCATGCTCTGCCAGCGCTTCTGGCGCAGCCAGGCGAGCATCTCGTTCCAGCCCAGCTTGTGGTTGTCCGCCGGGTAGTCGATGTACTGGATCGCCATCATCCACACCCCGAACAGCAGCCACAGCGGCGCGGCGACGATGTTCACCACCGGGATGAACGAGAGAATGAACAGGCCGATCGCCCGGGGCAGGAAATAACCGAGCTTGCGCATTTCCCGGGCCAGGGTGCGCGGGATCATGGCGATCAGTTCGCCCCAGCTGAAGGCCGGAAAGTCGTCGGTGCCGCGCACCACCACTTCAACCTTTTCCGCGAGGAAACCGTTGAACGGCGCGGCGATCACGTTGGCCAGCATGGTGAAGGTGAAGAACACCATCAACGCCACCAGCACCACGAACAGCGGCCACAGGACGTAGCTGAGAAAACTCAGCCATTCGGGCAGCGACGGCATCAGCGTGTCGACCCACAGGCTGAACTGGTGGCCGGCCAGATAGATCAATCCGACGAACAGCACCAGGTTGATGGCCAGCGGCAGCAGCACGAACAGGCGCAGGCCAGGGCTCAAGACCAATTTGAGGCCTTCGCGCAGGTATTGCGGGCCGGACAGAACAGGGGCGGGCATAAGGTGCTCCGAGCAAGGGAAAACGCGCCGACCTTACCGACTTTGCAGAACCTGTGAAAGCGCGGCAGCGGGATCGACATTCACTGTAACAAAGACGTCCATCTCGTCAGTGTGTCGGCATAGAGACCACCTATGAGCTGGATTGTTAAACCGTATTTCCTTAATCTTGCCCCCCTCGATACGCTGCACCCAACTTTTTACAGGACTGTCGAGCTCACGCCTTCCCCAAGGTTATCCACAGTCCTTTTTTATTCCCGCCGGCAGTCCGGCGTCCGGCCAGGTGTCTTGGCCGGTCAACAGGAGCAGGTTCATGTCTGAAGTCCGTCATTCGCGAGTGATCATCCTCGGTTCCGGCCCTGCCGGTTACAGCGCTGCCGTCTACGCTGCCCGTGCCAACCTCAAGCCGCTGCTGATCACCGGCATGCAGGCCGGCGGTCAACTGACCACCACCACCGAAGTCGACAACTGGCCGGGCGACGTCCACGGTCTGACCGGCCCGGTACTGATGGAGCGCATGCGCGAGCACGCCGAGCGTTTTGAAACCGAGATCGTGTTCGATCACATCAACGCTGTGGACTTCGCTTCCAAGCCATACAGCCTGACCGGCGACAGCGGCACCTACACCTGCGACGCGCTGATCATCGCCACCGGCGCCAGCGCTCGTTACCTGGGCCTGCCGTCGGAAGAAGCGTTCATGGGCAAAGGCGTTTCGGCCTGCGCGACCTGCGACGGTTTCTTCTATCGCAACAAGCCGGTGGCTGTGGTCGGTGGCGGCAACACCGCTGTCGAAGAAGCGCTGTACCTGGCCAACATCGCCAGCAAGGTCACCCTGATCCACCGTCGCGAAACCTTCCGCGCCGAGAAGATCCTGATCGACAAGCTCAACGCCCGTGTGGCCGAAGGCAAGATCGAACTGAAACTGAACGCGACCCTGGACGAAGTGCTGGGCGACAACATGGGCGTGACCGGTGCGCGTCTGAAGAACAACGATGGCAGCTTCGACGAAATCAAGGTCGACGGCGTGTTCATCGCGATCGGCCACACCCCGAACACCTCGTTGTTCGAAGGTCAGCTGGAATTGAAGGACGGCTACCTCGTGGTTCAGGGCGGCCGTGAAGGCAACGCCACCGCGACCAGCGTCGAAGGCATCTTCGCTGCCGGCGACGTGGCCGACCACGTTTACCGTCAGGCCATCACCTCGGCCGGCGCCGGTTGTATGGCGGCACTGGACACCGAGCGTTACCTGGACGATCTGCAGAACGTTTCGTTCTAAGATTGCAGGTACAAAAAAACCGGCCAATTGGCCGGTTTTTTCATGCCCGTTATTCACAGCCACCACGACGGTGATCGTTCCCACGCTCTGCGTGGGAATGCCTCATCTGGACGCTCTGCGTCCTTGGGACGCGGAGCGTCCCCGGCTGCATTCCCACGCGGAGCGTGGGAACGATCTGACGTGAAGAATCAGCGGCGGGTCAGCGGTTGCGCTTCGAATTTCACGCCTGCCAGACCGTGTTGGATCAGCGCACGGATATTGCCGTGATCGCTGCCTTCAGGGGTTGCCACGACCGAGCGGTAGTGTTCGCCGAACGCCAGCAGCGCTTCTTCATCGCTCAAGCCTTCCAGCAGCGCCAGACCCAGGGTCTTGCACGAACCTTCGTTCTGCCCGGCCGCGTTTTCCACGCCGCCGTTGTTGAACGCCTGAGGCTGGTAGTCGTAACCGGCGGCGATGAAGGACAGGGTGTCGGCAAAAACGTGTTCGCCGCTCTTGAGGCTGGCGCGCAGGGTGTTCAGATCACTCATTGGGTTTTCCTTTGGCGAACGCCGCTTGTTGTTCGGCGCTGGCTTCTTGCTGATATTGGGCTTTCCAGTCGGCGTACGGCATGCCGTAAACCACTTCACGGGCATCGTCGAGGCTGACCTCGATCTGGCGCTCGTCGGCCTCGGCCTTGTACCACTTGGACAGGCAGTTGCGGCAGAACCCGGCGAGGTTCATCAGGTCGATGTTCTGCACGTCCTTGCGGCTGTCCAGGTGGGCGACCAGCCGGCGGAAGGCGGCGGCTTCGAGTTCGAGGCGTTGTTGCTCGGTCATGATGGGCTCTGTGCAGTCAAATCGTGGCGCGGATGATAAAAGTCTGACGCCCGGAGCGCCAGACACGTTCAGCGGCTGGCGGCGAGGGTGATCGACACTGACTCGGCAAAACGCAAGGCATGCGGCTTGTCGACTTCGACTTCGGCGTACAGCACCGATTCGTTGGCCATCACCAGATCCAGCAACTCCTGGGTCAGGCGTTCGAGCAGCGCAAAACGGTTGCCTTCCACATGGGCGATGATCGCCTTGGTGATGGTGCGGTAGTTCAGCGCGTGGTCGATGTCGTTGTCACGCACCGCTTCCTGCGCGGCGTACAGGATGGTCAGGTTGATCAGCACATCCTGCTTGTTGAGGATTTCGTCCTCGTTGATCCCGATAAAGGTGCGCAGGCGCAGATCCTTGACCCGGATGCGCGCCATTCCCGGTTGAAGTTGTGGCATTTACTTGCTCCGTCCAATCAATTGCAGGAACTCCTGGCGGGTGTTGCTCGACTCGCGGAAGGCGCCGAGCATGACCGAGGTGTTCATGGTCGAATTCTGTTTCTCGACACCGCGCATCATCATGCACATGTGTCGGGCTTCGATGACCACCGCGACACCGGCGGCATCGGTGACTTGCTGGACCGCCTCGGCGATCTGGCGGGTGAGGTTTTCCTGGATCTGCAGGCGGCGGGCGAACATGTCCACCAGTCGTGCGATCTTTGACAACCCCAGCACCTTGCCCGTCGGAATATAAGCCACATGGGCCTTGCCGATGAAGGGCAGCAGGTGATGTTCGCACAACGAGTACAGCTCGATGTCGGCGACGATGATCATCTCGTCGGTGTCGGAGGCAAACAGCGCGCCATTGACGATCTCGTCGACGCTCTGTTCGTAGCCGTGACACAGATACTGCATGGCCTTCGCCGCCCGCACCGGCGTGTCGAGCAGTCCTTCGCGGTCGGGGTTTTCACCGAGACCGATCAGGATCTCGCGGTAATTCTCGGGCAGGGAACGGGTCATGGAGCATCCTCGCGGGGGCGTATTACTTGATGTGCCGCCCGCCGTTGACGGTCAGGGTCGTGCCGGTGACATACGGGTTGTCGAGCAGATAACGCAGGCTCTGATAAATCACTTCGCTGCCGGGTTCGATGCCCAGCGCGGACTTGGCCAGCGCCTTGGCGCGGTACGCCGCGTCGTCGTCGGGATTGAACAATAGCAGGGCTGGCGCGATGCCGTTGACCTTGATTGACGGCGCGTAGCGCGCGGCGAAGGACAGCGTGAGACTGTCGAGCCCGGCCTTGCTGGCGCAATAGCCGATGTGTTTGCTGCTGCCCTTACGGGTGACGTCATCGCTGATGTGGATGATGTCGGCAGGACTCGAACGCTGCAGTAATTCGGCGCAATGCAGGTTGATCAGGTACGGCGCCAGCATGTGAATGTTGAACATCCGGCTGAAGGCTTCGGCTTCGCCGTTACCGGTTTCCGCCAGCCACTCCGAGGCGTTGTGCACGATGGCACGCAGGCTGTCGGTGTGGGTCTTCAGTTCGGTGATGAACGCGAGGATCGAGGCTTCGCTGGAAAAGTCCGCGTGCAGCCCGTGGGCGCCCAGATCTCGCAATGCCTTCACACCCGGTCGTTCGCTGCGATAGGTGAAGATCACCCGATGACCGTCTTCCAGCAGACGCTGCGCACAATGCAGGCCGACCCGCTGGCCGGCGCCGGTGATGAGGATGGGAGCTGTGGGAGAAGTCATGTACGGCTCGCGTCGAAGTCAGAGCAAAAACTATAACAGCGACGCGAGCGACGGCTTCAGCGATTTTGCGTGGAGGGTGCGGCAGGCAGTGGGCGCGCAGGCGCCGGGTTGAGCCAGCCGGCCAGCAGGCGGGTCGACAGCGGAATGAAGAAATAGACCATCAACGGGGTCAGGCACAGCGTGCTGATGAAGACCCTCGGCAACAGGCTCATTTCAGCGAGCAGCGGGCCCAGCACGAAATTGAACAGCAGCGACACCGGGAAGAACGCCAGCCAGATCGCCACGGCCTGCTTCCAGCGTGGAGGACGCACGCCGGCTGCACCGAACCAGCCTTCGATTCCGCTGACCCGATGTTCCGTCGGGTGAGCAAACAGATCGCTGCCACGAGCCAGCCATGCAGTGCGCGATGCCGAGTGTTCCCAGGCGTGCAGGGTCTGTTCGTCGACGAAGCGGAAAATGATCTGGAATTCATCGTCGCCGGGAGGCGGAGCCAGTACGCCGGAGCCGAGGTAACCGGGGAAGTCGGTGGCCAGTTGTTCGCCTTCGCGCAACCAGGCGATCAGATCCTGATAACGACCATTGGCGACACGACGCGCGACCATCAGCGTGACGGGGGAAGTAGACATTGTGTATCTCCGTATTGCATTTGCGTCGCTCCGGGTAGGAGTTTCGCCTGACGCAGCGCCGGGGTGGAGGGCTGCGTTTTTCGACAAGCAAGGATTATTCCTGATTATCGTGACAAAACCAGAGACTTTCGTCTCATTTTGTCGGTTGAACCGGGGAGGGGCATCCGGAGTAGAATGGGATCCAACTTCGCCAACAAGGACGTGTCCGCCCAAATGCCTGTCATTACAGACGTTCGCCCTGCTTCGCAGGCATCTGTTGCGCTGGAGCGCGAAGAACTTTTCCCGATACGAGAAGTGTCGCGCCTGACCGGAGTCAACCCGGTCACGCTGCGCGCATGGGAGCGACGTTATGGTTTGATCCAGCCGACACGCACCGAAAGTGGGCACCGGCTGTATTCAATGACCGATATCGAGCGCGTTCGCAGTATCGTCGACTGGATCGATCGCGGTGTTGCCGTGAGCAAGATCGGCAAAATCCTGGCCAAGACCGAGCCGATGAAGGTGCTGGCTCACTTCATTCCCGATGATCTGGTGCAGGCTGACTATATCCAGTGGCAGGAACAGGTCCGGCAGGCAGTCAGCTCGTTCGACGATCAGTTGCTCGACCGGGTCTACGGACAGATTTTCTCCTCCTATGCGTTGCCCGTGGTGTTTCAGGACATCCTGATGCCGCTGTGGCTGCAAATGCTGCAACGGCAGGACGCGTTCGGGCAGACCAGCGAGTGGCTGTTCTTCGATGGTTTTCTGCGAGCGAAGGTGCTGCAGCGCATCGTCGTGCTGCGGGGCTCGCAACCGCGCAAGGTGATCGTCAGCGCACTGGCCGGTCAATGTCGTGAGCTTGAATTGCTGGTGGCGGCGCTGTTTCTCAGCGGCAATGACGCGGGCGTTCGTGTGCTCACCACCGGCCAGCCGTTCGATGAGCTGACGCTGGTGTGCGAAAAGACCAGGCCCCAGGCTCTGGTGCTGTTTTCCAATCATGCGCCGACCGCAGAGCTGCCGCGACGTCTGAATCGTCTGGCCTTGAGTCTGGATTGTCAGTTGATGCTGGCAGGCGATGCTGCCGATCTGGCGCAGGACAGCCTGGCCGGATCATCGGTTGGCTGTCTGGGTAACGAAGGGGCGACCATGCGCCAGCGCATGAATCAGTTCCTGGCGGGGACGCTGGATACCTGAGAATCAGGTGTGCAGGGCAGGGTGGGTCAGGCGATGCTGTTGCAGGATGAACTGGCGCAGACGCTCGGTTTCGTCGGCATCGCTCTGGCTTAACTCGTAAGCATAAAAACCGTTTTCGGTTTCCCGCTCGAACGTCCCGCGCAGGGAAATCCGCTCGTAGCCTGACGGGCTGAACCACAACGCAAAGTGCTTCGGCGGTTTGGTTTTGTTGCGCACTTCCAGCAGCACACCCTTGTGCGAAACCTCATGCACCCACAACGTACCGGGCTGGCCCTTGGCATTTTCCAGTGCCACGGGTTCTTCCAGAGTCAGGCGCCATGGACGCACCATCGGCCCGTCTTCATAGATGCTTGGTACGCCCAGGCGCAGGTGCAGGGCGTGGAACTCGTCTTCCACCAGATGCAGCGGGAAAGTCATCTGCTGGTTTTCGAAGTTGGCCTGGATCGTGACTTGCTCATGAGCCGCCAGACGCGTGAGCAGATCACGGATCTGCGAACCACCATTGACCAGCAGGCTCGACGTCGCATCCCGCACATTGAGTTGCGGGTTGTGTTGCATGGTCTGGATGAAATCCAGCTCATCCTGGGTCAGGAGGGCGTCACGCTGCATGGCTAACTCGAAATGAATAATTACAAAGTCATTGGTGATTGTAGTTAATGACAATTAGTTCGCGGTTTTGTTTGCGCCGTTCGTCGCTTTCAAGGCAGCAATTTCTGCTTCCAGTGCCGCAACCTGAGCTTCCAGTTGCACAACCCGCTGCTGCGCCTTGACCTGAACCGTGACGTCCTTTTGCACGCCGACGAAATAGGTCAGTCCGTCGTCGGCATTTTTTACCGTAGACAGGGATAGCTCGTTCCAGAACGGCGTGCCGTCCTTGCGGTAGTTGCGCAGGATTTCCCGGCATGAGCCGCCTTCTCTCAAAACATCGCGAATCACCTCCAGACTGGCCTGGTCGCGATCCCCGGCCTGTAGGAAACGACAGTCCTGATAGAGGATTTCTTCACTGGTATAGCCAGTCAGTTTTTCGAAGGCCGGATTCACGTAGATCAGGATGTTGTCCTGCTCGCCTTCCTTTTCCGCTACCACAATTCCGTCGTTCGACGCGTTGATCACCATCTGCAGCAGACTGGCATTGATCATCTATGAATCCTTTCAGTGTTATCGACCGCAGGCATTCTAGAAGATCGACCGGCGCTGTCTACTGGCCATCAGTACTTGTCGAGAGCCAATCGCAACATGTCGTCGCTGGCTGTTACTATCGCCGCTCTTTTTTTCAGTTTCAGGATCAGATTGATGAAAGTCGCCATCCTCTCCGGCTCGGTGTACGGCACGGCCGAAGAAGTCGCTCGCCACGCTCAGAGCCTGTTGAACGCCGCCGGTTTTGAAACCTTCTACAACTCGCGCGCCAGCCTTGCCGATCTCCAGGCTTTTGGCCCTGAAGCCTTGCTCGGCGTGACCTCGACCACCGGCATGGGCGAGCTGCCGGACAACCTGCAACCTTTGTATTCGGCGATTCGCGACCAATTGCCGGCGGCCTGGCGTGGTTTGCCTGGCGCCGTGATCGCCTTGGGTGACGCCAGCTACGGCGACACCTTCTGCGGCGGCGGCGAGCAATTGCGCGAGTTGTTCGGCGAACTGGGTGTGCGCGAAGTGCAGGACATGCTGCGCATCGACGCCAGCGAAAGCGTTACCCCGGAAACCGACGCCGAGCCTTGGCTGGAACAGTTGATCGCCACGCTCAAGGGCTGATCCCGCGTTCACGCAACAGCGCCAGCCAGGCCTGTGCAGCCTTTGAAAGATAGGCACCCCGGCGCCAGATGAAAGCGATATCCCAGCGCAAATACTCCGGCGCGTTCAGGGTCAGGCGCACCACGCCTGGCCGCACCAGACCGCGCGCCACCACGCTGGGCAGCAACACCACGCCTTGCCCGGCGGCGACCAGCGCCGCGAGAAAATCCGCCTGCCCGCTGCGCCCGCCTTCCTTCGGGGTGAAACCCATCTGCTGGCAAGCCTGAAGTAAACGATCGTTGAGGACGAAACTGCGTTGATACAAAAGAAACGGCGTGTCGGCCAATTCCTCCAGACCAATTTCAGCTTTTGCCGCCAGTGGGTGATCCACCGGTAGCAGCGCATCGAGCGGTTCATCGCAGAACGGCTGAAAGTCGAATTGCGGATCTTTCGGCAGCAGACTGCCGCCCAGCTCCAGCTCCCCGCTGAGCACCGCCTGTTCGATGTTGCGACTGCCGCCTTCAAGCAACTGCACGCTGATGTTCGGGTAGCGCCGTCGGTACTCGGCGAACAGCCCGGCAAACAACGCATCGCTGCCGAGCAATGGCAACCCGAGACGCAACTCGCCGCGTGCCAGATGGCTGAGGTCATCCAGTTCGCTGAGCAATTCATTGCGCAACCGCAGCATGCCTTCGGCCCGTTGCAGCACCACGCTGCCGGCGGCGGTCAGGCGTATCTGCGAACCCAGCCGTTCGAGCAGAGGCGTGCCGAGGCTCTGTTCGAGCTGGGCGATCTGCTTGCTCACGGCGGACTGACTGATGTGCAGGGTCTTCGCGGCTTGAGTGAAGCCGCCCTGATGCATGACTTCGACAAAGCTTTTGAGCTGTTTGAATTCCATGGCCTGATTCCAGATTGGAATGGCTTTGAGTCTAACAATTCGCTTCGGAGATGGCAGTCGGGTTCGTAAAATAGGCACCTGAAAGGAGCCCCCCGATGAAAACCTCGACCGTTAAATACCTCTCCCGCCTGCTGGCCGAACTGGCCGTGCTGCTCGCTCTCTACCTGCTCGGCTGCCAGATCGCAGCGTGGCTGGCCTGGCCGATTCCCGGCGGCGTGATCGGCATGGCCCTGTTGCTGCTGGGTTTTGCGTTCGGCTGGGTCAAACCGGCGGCGTTGCAAATGGGCTCTGGGTTATTAATGGCCGAGATGCTGCTGTTCTTCATCCCGGCACTGATGAGCCTGCTGGATTACGGCACATTGCTGCGTGATGACGGCTGGCGGATCTTGTTGGTTATCGCGGCCAGCACATTGATGGTGATGCTGGTGACCGCTTTTACCGTGGAACTGGCCGTGCGGCTGAGGCGGTCCCATGAAGTTTGAACTGATGCCGATGTTCTGGCTGGCGTTCACGTTGCTGGCTTATCTGTTCAGCCGCTGGCTGTATCGCCGGACCGGGCGCTACGTGTTGTCGCCGCTGATTCTGGTCCCCGCGTTGCTGCTGGCGCTTGCCGTGCCGCTGCACACCGCTTACGCCGAATATTCGAGTAACACCCATTGGCTGATGCTGGTGCTCGGTCCGGTCACCGTGGCATTTGCGGTGCCGATCTGGCAGCAGCGGCGTTTGCTGGTGCGGCATTGGTCGGCATTGCTGCTGGGCATGCTGGCTGGCAGCGCCGCCTCGATCGCCACTTCGTTCGGCCTCGCGAAAGCACTGGCGCTGGACAGTTCGGTGACGCTGTCGCTGGTGCCGCGTTCGATCACCACGCCGTTCGCGATGCCGCTGGCGCAGGACCTCGGTGGTGTGCCGGAGCTGACAGCGGTGTTCGTGATGTTCACCGGTGTGTTCGGCGCGATGCTCGGTGGCGTGCTGCTCAAGTGGCTGCCGTTGCGCAGCGCCCTGGCGCGCGGGGCATTGTTCGGCGTCGGTGCGCACGGTGCCGGGGTCAGCCGTGCCCATGAAGTGGGCGGCGAGGAAGGTTCGGTGGCGGGGTTGGTGATGGTGCTGACGGGGTTGCTCAATCTGTTCGCCGCGCCTTTGTTGGCGTCGTTGCTTTGACATGGATCCAAGCTGTTTGCGTGGCTGACTCGTTCAGTCATCAAGCTGGCTGCCAATGCAACTACGCGACCGTCCGGGGCTGACTAGACTGCTGACACACGCAAAAACAATAAGAACGCAGAGGTGCATACAGTGAGCGTAGCCCCCGTCCCTTCGTCCGTGAGTGTCAAAGACCAGGTCAGTGCCGCGGAATGGCAGACCCGGGTCGATCTGGCCGCCTGTTATCGTCTGGTCGCGCTGCATGGCTGGGACGATCTGATCTTCACCCACATTTCCGCCAAGGTGCCCGGCACCGAAGATTTCCTGATCAACCCGTTCGGCCTGATGTTCCATGAGATCACCGCCTCGAGCCTGGTGAAGGTCGATCAGGCCGGCAACAAGCTCATGGACAGCCCTTACGAAATCAATCCCGCCGGCTACACCATCCACAGCGCCGTGCACGAAGTGCGGCACGACGTGGCCTGCGTGCTGCACACCCACACCGCCTCCGGTGTCGCTGTATCGGCGCAGAAGCAGGGCGTGTTGCCGATCAGTCAGCAATCGCTGTTCGTGCTGTCGAGCCTGGCCTTTCACGCCTACGAAGGTGTGGCGCTCAACCATGAAGAGAAAGCGCGGTTGCAGGCGGATCTCGGTGACAGCAATTTCCTGATGCTGCACAACCACGGTCTGCTGACCTGTGGCGGCACCATCGCTGACACGTTCCTGATGATGTTCACCTTTCAGCGTGCGTGCGACATCCAGGTCATGGCGCAGACTGGCGGTGCCGAACTGATCGCCATCGAACCGCAGATTCTGGCGGGCGCCAAGGCGATGATCGCCGGCGTCACCAAAAGTGCTCAAGGCATGGGTGGCGCGCTGGCCTGGCCGGCGCTGCTGCGCAAACTCGATAAACAAGACCCCGGGTATAAACTCTAATGCCTCTCGCCGAGATCCCTCTGAGTGCCTGGCGCAAACGCAGCCAGACGTTTGTCTTCCGTGGTCAGCCGATCCGCTACTGGACGGCCGGGCAGGGCGAACCGCTGCTGCTGATCCATGGTTTCCCGACGGCCAGTTGGGACTGGCATTACCTGTGGCAGCCGCTGTCCCAGCGCTACCGGGTGATTGCCTGCGACATGCTCGGCTTCGGCGACTCGGCCAAACCCCTGAATCACACCTACAGCCTGCTGGAGCAGGCCGATCTGCAACAGGCCTTGCTGGCGCATCTGCAGGTCGAGCAACCGGTGCACATTCTGGCTCACGATTACGGCGACAGTGTTGCCCAGGAACTGCTGGCCCGGCATTACGAAGACCGCATAGAGGTCGCCAGTTGCGTGTTCCTCAACGGTGGTCTGTTCCCGGAAACCCATCGGCCGTTGCTGACGCAAAAACTGCTGCTCAGCCCCTTGGGCTGGATGATTGGCCGGGCGTTTACTCGCGATGCGCTGGTGAAAAATTTCCGGCAGATCTTCGGCCCGGACACCCGGCCCAGCGAAAGCGAGATGGATGATTTCTGGAGCCTGATCGAATGCAATCGCGGGCCGCGGGTCATGCACAAGCTGATTCACTACATTCCCGAGCGCCGGGTTCAGCGTGATCGCTGGGTCGCGGCGATGCAGCGCGGCGAGGTGCCGCTGCGGGTGATCGATGGCGAAGTCGATCCGATTTCCGGCGCGCACATGGTCGAGCGTTATCGCGCGCTGATTCCCGACGCTGACACCGTGCTGTTGCCGGGCATCGGCCATTACCCGCAAACCGAAGCGCCGGTGCAGGTGCTCAAGCACTACCTCGAATTTCGCGATCACTTCGTGTTGCCGCCGCGCAAGGTGGCGTGTTCCTGAATTCGTGCCGCAGGCGCCTGGCGCCTCGGCACGTTTTCATCATCCCCCAGCCTTATCGAGCACCATTCAGCCCCAGCCGTGTTCGTTGTGACCGAACGCGTCGTGCCTGACACTCCGGGACACTGTCCCTCAGGCCTGCTGGAGTTGCCCCGATGAATGAGTCTGTGCGTTTCGAAGATAAAGTCGTGATCGTCACCGGAGCCGGTGGTGGCCTGGGACGCGCTCACGCTTTGCTGTTCGCCAAACAGGGCGCCAAAGTGCTGGTCAACGACCTCGGCGGCTCGACCCAGGGCGAAGGCGCCAACGCTTCGGCCGCTGATCGCGTGGTAGCGGAAATCCGTGAGGCCGGCGGCATCGCCGAGGCCAACCATGATTCCGTCACCGACGGCGACAAACTGGTGCAGAACGCGCTCGATGTATTCGGCCGCGTCGATGTGGTGGTCAACAACGCCGGGATCCTGCGCGACAAGACCTTCCACAAAATGGAAGACGCCGACTGGGATCTGGTCTATCGCGTCCACGTCGAAGGCGCCTACAAGGTGACCCGCGCCGCGTGGCCGCACATGCGTGAGCAAAACTACGGGCGAGTGATCTTCACCGCTTCGACCTCGGGCATCTATGGCAACTTCGGCCAGTCCAACTACGGCATGGCCAAACTCGGTCTCTACGGCCTGACCCGCACCCTGGCCATTGAAGGTCGCAAGAACAACATCCTGGTCAACGCCATCGCCCCTACCGGCGGCACGCGCATGACCGAAGGCCTGATCCCGCCGCAAGTGTTCGAACAACTCAAACCGGAACTGGTCAGCCCGCTGGTGGTGTACCTGGCCAGCGAACAATGCCAGGAAACTTCCGGCCTGTTCGAGGTCGGCGGCGGCTGGATGGGCAAGGTGCGCTGGGAGCGCAGCCTGGGCGCCGGGTTCGATCCTCGCGTCGGGTTTTCCCCGGAAGACGTCGCGGCGCACTGGCAGCAGATCTGTGATTTCGAAGGTGCGGCGCATCCGAAGGACAACATCGAGGCGCTGAAGGAAATGATGGGGAATCTGCAGAAGTATTCGCTTTAAACTCTGAAGGCCACCCGACTACTCAGGTAAAAGTCAGGTGGCTTTTCAGTAAGTACTCGTAACGTTTTTCTGCCATGAACGTTGGCGTCTTCCAGTTTGGGCCTTTGACTGTCTTACCGCTTTTATCGCTGGAGAGTACTCCATCGTTGAATAGTGAATTGTAAGTGTCGACCAAAATGCCCTCTTGAATTACCTCACTACGATATCGTCCATACATACGGTCAATTCGCATTGCTGGCCAAAATAGTGCAAATAGGGAGACAACATCTGCAACCGGCTCATTTTTGATGATTTTTTCGACAGTATTCATTGGCCGAAACTCCTCATGTCTTGTTCGTACTCTCTCTGATCTTGCGCATTCATCGCATTGATTGCCTGCTCGGTATATAGAACTTCTAATTCACTGCCGAGTTTGTAGTCTTCAAGGGCTGCGGTATGAGCGTTGTTCCATATCGGGGATTCATCCGAGGGGGAGGTGTCGTCGCTGTAGCCGAAGGCCCTGTAACGCTCAAGCTCTCTTATTTCATGAGTGTAGTAGCGCAAATCTGTATCAGAATGCACCCCGCTGAGAATGTTTTCCAGACGTTGAATCATAATGTCGTTGGCGTCCGATTGATTGAGCCTTGAGATGTGTAGTTTTACTGCCTCAATTCCCTCTCGGGTGATGACAGCCGTTCGCCAATCCAGATCAAGTATCGGCCCACCAGCCTGCTCTGGATTGAAGTTGCGACCACTGTATTTCCCTCTGACGAACGCCCCTTCGTAGGGACTGCTGAAAACCACATACAGAGGCGGTATCCCCGACTCAATCGGAAAGACCGTGATAAACCCACCCAACTCATACCGATCCAGTTCAGGAAACGGGTCGATCCGCCCCTCTCCAGGAACTACTTCAGCACCGTTGTAAATCGGCAGTTCCGAATCGGCCTGCGGCAAATCCGTCGAGGGATTCAGATGATCTACCAATGGCGTCCAGGTCAGCGTGGGGCCGTTGGTGTCGCTGGCAGTGGAAACGTAGGTGTTTGTGCGAGCATCGAAGTGTGCGGCCCTGACGGGTACATTGGCGGGGACAGTCAGACCGTCCGTGGTGACTACAACGAACTCGGTTTTGTCGCCCATCGTCGATGAACCGAGCCTGACCGGCAGATCGACATCTCCTCCAATGGCGGCTGACTCATACAGCTCATCGCTGCTCAAGTCGGGTGCCAGGTCTGACAGTGGAACGCTGGCAGAGTAAAGATCGCCGTTGCCCAGTCTCGAGGGTGCAAGCAAAGCGGCGAACCCGACAATTACCGGCGCAGCCGCTGTGTATATACCCGTCAGCGCCAGGGACACCGCCGTTCGCAGCGATGTTCTGAGTGCCAGCGTAGTTGCCAAGTTGTTGCCAAAGACGCCAAGCGGCCCGCTGAAGGTGGGGCCGAATGCGGCCATTGATCCGGCATTGGCAACGACGGGGGATTGTCCGTTCGGGGCGTTTTGCGCTTGCAGACGTGCCTGCTCGGCAGCCATCTGCTGTGCGATGGCTTCGGCGGCAATTCGCGCCTGCTCGGCGGCAAGCCGTTGCATTTCAGCCAGCGCTGCAAGGCGCGCCTCTTCACGGGCCTGGATTTCCTTTTGCACCTTTTGCTGCCGTGCCGCCTCTGCGAGTGCTCGCTGACGATGTTGTTCAGCAGCGATTCGGGCTCGTTCGGCTGTTTGCCTGGCCAGCTCCCGGTCGTTGGCTTGGGAGGCGGCAAGCCAGGTGTAATAGTTGGTGTTCTGTCGACTCAGAATGTCGATGGTCTGGGACAGCAGCCTCACTTCATGAGCCGCGCGGTACGAAACGGTCCAAGCTTGTATGGCTATGCCATAGGGCTTGATCTGCGGCTCCATCTGCGAAGCCTTTTGGATAAATTCGGGCAGCGTTTTATTGGCAGGGTCACTGCCGAAGAACTGGTTAGCGATGGCGCTTTGTTGCTGAAGTATCGCCGTCTTGCGCGCTATCAATCTGTTGCGAATGTCCAGTTCGCGAATAACCGCTTGCGTGGGAGGTAGATAATGATTGGAGCCCTCCTGCCGAATCGTCGTTAATTCATGTTCAATTGTTTGTGGTAATTGAGTCGTACGGGTTTGATATTCACTCTCCAGAACACTGATATTTGATTGCATGGCGTGTGCGATCATATGAGCGGAGTGGGCGGTCATTTGCATGCCATGCCCATGGCCAAACATCCCGCTGCCGTGAGGAATTCTGGGCGAATGGGATGGCGGCATAATGAATGTGTCGCGTGGTGCAATGCCTCGTATATGGACGGCGTCGTTAATGCCTATTTCCAATCTTCCTGATGGAGGGGTTGCCATATTCATATCCTTTTGAATAAGCAGGTTTGTAATAAGCCGGCAAAAAGTCGTAGCGCCGACAAGCGTTTGCATGGAATCAAGTTACAGCAAGATGTATTGGCCTGATTCTGATTAGGCTGTAGTTGATGGCGAATTAATCTGTATGAAATTTGAGCGGGTATTAAAAAGAGTGGGTATTTCCCGTTTTTGAAATGGAAATATCTGACGAGCTATTCGGAATCTTCCATGAGTGAACGATGTGATCTTTTTCGCAGGCATAAAAAAGGCCGCTGCAAACGCAGCGGCCAAGGTAAGACGTTGGATCAAGGAGCTACAAATCAACGTCAGTGAACACCGGGGCGATGGATCGAAAAACGCTTCGGTCCATCAGAAATCGGTTGCCGACGACTCGGTCGCGGACTTCGTGCTTGCTGGCGGTCTGCCGTGAAAGCCCGCTCAGAATAAGGGCTGGCGCCTCAGGGAAAAATAGCGATTCCGGACATGCACTGTTACGGGGCATGTAACAGTGGCGCGCACTGCGGTCGTCATTATCCGTTGCGTTGATAGTGGTGCATCCAGCCTGTTCATGGCGGGCGCAAAGCCTTGTCGCAGGCGGGGATTCATCCTTTCGAGCGACAGCGTGAATACCTCCTTGGTGCGCTTATCGTCCCCGTGTGGCGGCAGTAGGGTGAGGCCTTCTGTCACTCACCGGGGAAGACGCATGACAAAAACAACAATGCGCGCCATCTTCACACCGCACGCGCTCGCCGCTGCGGTGGCCTTGGGTTGCTGTGCCCAGGCGCACGCGGTCGCTTTCAATATCGGGGAAATCGAAGGCACCTTCGATTCGTCGCTGTCGGTCGGTGCGAGCTGGGGCATGCGCGATGCCGACAAGTCGCTGGTGGGTACGGTCAACGGCGGGACGGGCCAGTCTTCCACCGGTGATGACGGGCGTTTGAACTTCAAGAAGGGCGAGACCTTTTCCAAGATCTTCAAGGGCATCCACGACCTCGAACTGAAGTACGGCGACACCGGTGTGTTCGTGCGCGGCAAGTACTGGTACGACTTCGAACTCAAGGACGAAGACCGCGAGTTCAAACAGATCAGTGACAAGGGTCGCAAGGAAGGCGCGAAGTCTTCCGGCGCGCAGATTCTCGATGCGTTCGTCTATCACAACTACTCCATCGCCGATTTGCCGGGCACCGTGCGTGCCGGTAAGCAAGTAGTGAGCTGGGGCGAAAGTACCTTCATCGGTAACTCGATCAACAGCATCAACCCGATCGACGTCTCGGCGTTTCGCCGGCCAGGTGCGGAGATCAAGGAAGGGCTGATTCCGGTGAACATGCTGTTCGCCTCTCAGGGGCTCACCGACCAACTGACGGTCGAGGGCTTCTATCAACTGGAATGGGATCAGACTGTCCTCGACAACTGCGGCACCTTCTTCGGTGTCGACGTGGCGGCGGATGGTTGCAACAACGGCTACACCGTCGGCAGCCCGGCGATCGCCCCGTTGGCGCCGCTGACGGCAGCCTTTGGTCAGCCGATCCAGGTCACCCGCGAAGGCGTGATCGTGCCCCGTGGCGGCGACCGCGATGCGCGGGATTCCGGGCAATGGGGCACGGCGTTGCGCTGGCTCGGCGATGACACCGAGTACGGCCTCTACTTCATGAATTACCACAGCCGCACGCCGACGGTTGGCACCAGCACCGCCGGGCTGTCGACCCTCGCGGCGCTGCCGGGCATGGTCGGGATCGCCAACCGGCTGGCGCCCGGCAGCGGTTCGGGGCTGGCGCAAAGCGTGATGCTCGGGCGCGGCCAGTATTACCTCGAATACCCGGAAGACATCCGCCTGTACGGCGCGAGTTTCTCCACCACGCTGCCGACCGGCACCGCCTGGACCGGCGAGATCAGCTACCGGCCCAACGCGCCGGTGCAGGTCAACACCAACGACTTGACTCTGGCCCTGCTCAATCCGATTGCCGGCGGTGCCGCGTCGCCGCTGGTCACCTCGCCGGGTGCTGACAACAAGGGCTACCGGCGCAAGGAAGTGACGCAGATCCAGAGCACGCTGACGCACTTTTTCGATCAGGTCTGGGGCGCTCAGCGTCTGACTCTGGTGGGTGAAGCAGCGGTGGTTCGGGTCGGTGGACTGGAATCGCGCAGCAAACTGCGTTATGGCCGTGACTCGGTCTACGGCCAGTACGGTTTCGGCGGCGACACCGACGGTTTCGTCACCTCCACCTCCTGGGGCTATCGCGCCCGGGCGATCCTCGATTACGCCAACGTGATCGGCGGGATCAACCTCAAGCCCAACCTGTCCTGGTCCCACGACGTCGCCGGTTATGGCCCCAACGGTCTGTTCAACGAAGGCGCCAAGGCCGTCAGCGTCGGGGTCGATGCCGACTACCGCAACACCTATACCGCGAGCCTGAGTTACACCGATTTTTTCGGTGGTGACTACAACACCCTCGAAGACCGTGACTTCGTGGCCCTGAGCTTCGGTGTGAACTTCTGATCTGCCCGAGAAGGATGAATGCAATGCGCAAGATGATTCTGCAATGCGGTGTCCTGGCCCTGAGCCTGCTGGCCGCCAACGTGATCGCGGCGGTGTCGCCGGACGAAGCCAACAAGCTCGGCACCAGCCTGACGCCGCTGGGCGCCGAGAAGGCCGGCAACGCCGACGGCTCGATTCCGGCCTGGACCGGCGGTATCCCGAAAAACGCCGGTGCGGTCGACAGCAAGGGTTTCCTGGCTGACCCGTTCGCCAGCGAAAAACCGCTGTTCACCATCACCGCCGCCAACGTCGACAAGTACAAGGACAAGCTGTCCGACGGCCAGGTGGCGATGTTCAAGCGCTACCCCGAGACCTACAAGATTCCGGTCTACCCGACCCACCGCACCGTGGCCGTGCCGCCGGAAATCTACGAGTCGGCCAAGCGCAGCGCGCTCAACGTCACCACGATCAACGACGGTAACGGTCTGGCCAATTTCACCGGCAATCGCTACTACGCCTTCCCGATTCCCAAGAACGGGGTAGAGGTGTTGTGGAACCACATCACTCGCTATCACGGCGGCAACGTCAAACGCATCATCACTCAGGTGACCCCGCAGACCAACGGCAGTTACACGCCGATCCGCTTCGAAGAAGAGATCGCCGTGCCGCAACTGATGAAGGATCTGGACGCGGACAAAGCCGCCAACGTCCTGACCTTCTTCAAACAGTCGGTGACCGCCCCGGCGCGACTGGCCGGTAACGTGCTGCTGGTGCACGAGACCCTTGATCAGGTGAAGGAGCCGCGTCTGGCGTGGATCTACAACGCCGGCCAGCGCCGGGTCCGTCGTGCACCGCAAGTCGCCTATGACGGGCCGGGCACCGCTGCCGACGGCCTGCGCACCTCGGACAACTTCGACATGTTCTCCGGCGCGCCGGACCGCTACGACTGGAAACTGATCGGCAAGAAGGAAATGTACATTCCGTACAACAGCTACAAACTCGATTCGCCGAGCCTCAAGTACGACGACATCGTCAAGGCCGGACACATTAACCAGGACCTGACTCGCTATGAACTGCACCGGGTCTGGGAAGTGGTCGGCACGGTGAAACCGAACGAGCGGCACATCTACGCCAAGCGCCACATGTACATCGACGAGGACAGCTGGCAAGTGGCGCTGGCCGATCACTACGACGGTCGCGGGCAACTGTGGCGAGTGGCCGAAGGACACGCGCAGTACTACTACGATCACCAGGCCCAGGCCTACACCCTCGAAGCGCTCTACGACATCATCGCCGGCCGCTACATTGCCCTGGGGATGAAGAACGAAGAGAAGCACAGCTTCGAATTCGGCTTCGAAGCCAAGGCCGCCGACTACACCCCGTCGGCCCTGCGCGCCGAGGGCGTACGGTAAGGGTTTCGATACATGGGCAAGGCAAAAGGCGACCGTACGGTCGCCTTTTTTATGGGCGCCAATCAGCGTACTGAATACTCGTCAACAAGCGCCGGGGAGAGGGCTAGGGTGAGCGTACAACGATAAAAAGGCGTACCCGATGACCGCCATGACCCACGCTCCGGATCGAGCGGGTTTTCTCCCGAGACTGTCTTCCCATCACCTTGCGCGTCCGCGTCTTTGCTGTGCTCTGCTCGAGTCTGCGGCGCGGGTCAAACTGGTCTGCGCACCCGCCGGCAGCGGCAAGACCGCTCTGCTCACCGAATGCCTGCTCCAGGCGCCCGTCAATTGCACGCTGTGTTGGTTGCCGCTGGCGGGCTCGTCCTTGAGCGTTGGCGAATTTTGCGAACGGCTGGCGCGCACTATGGGACTGACAGGCGCAGACGAGACATCACTGCTGTATGAACTGGCGCGGCGTACTTCGACAACGTGGGTGCTGATCGATGACTACTGCCGATATCCGGAGCCTGCGCTGGATGCCTTTCTCGACCGGATGCTGGCGGTCAGCAGTCCGGCCCTGACGTGGTGGATCGGCACGCGGCGCCGTCCGTCCTGCAACTGGCCCCGCTTGCTGCTCGATGATGCTTTGTACGAATGTGAAGGCGCGGCGTTGGCGCTGACCCGGGACGAAATCGCACAAGCGTTGCGACACTTGCCTCCCGCCCAGGCCGACAGCGTGGCGGGGCGCATCTTCCAGCGCAGCGGCGGCTGGTGCGCCGGGGTGCGGATGCTGTTGATGCAAAAATGCGACTGGTCGCAAAAGACCTTGCCGCAGCAACGCATGGACACCTTGCTGGACTACCTGCAACACGAACTGTTCAGTGGTCTGAGCCCGGAGTTGGCCGAGGCCTGGCGTGTGCTGGCGCATTTGCCGCGGTTCAATGCCGAGCTCTGTGAACACCTGTTTGGTGCCGGAGAGGGCGCCCAGTACTTGCGCACGCTGCAAGTGCTCGGCTGCTTTATCGAGCCCTGGAACGATTCGGCCGACTGGCTGCAGGTTTGCCCGTCACTGTCGCACGTCATTCGCGAAGAGCAGTGGCCATCGGGGCGTTCCTGGCATCGTCGGGCATGCCAGTGGTTCGCTGCCGCGAATGACTGGCGCTCGGCTTTTGAACAGGCTCTCCTGGCCGAAGAACATGAGGCGGCCATCAGTCTGTTGCAGCACTTCAGCTTCGAGCATCTGTTCGAAGAGCAAACGGTGGTGCTGTTGTTGCGGCTGCATGAAATCCGCGGCGGTGAACTGACAATGAGTTCGCCACAGCTGGTCGGACTGATGACGGCGGCGTTGCTGTTTGCCGGTCGCTTTGAACAGGCGGGGCAATGCATTGCGCGTCTTTCGTGTTTCCTGCCGCAATCCTCTGCACAGGGTGAGTGTCAGCTGATTGCACGCTGGCAGGCGTTGAGCGGTTGGCTCGCGCATCTCGAGGGGCGAATGGAGGCTGCCCAAGAGCATTTTTCTCAAGCATTGGAAGTGCTGGACGCGGACAGCTGGATCGCTCGGGCAATGTGTTTGTCCGGATTGACCCAGCAAGCACTTTTAAGAGGCGAACTCGACGTTGCGCATGCCTGTAACCGCCAGGCGCTGTGTCTGGCACGCGCGCAAGGCTCGCTGGTGTTCGAGGCACTGCTTGAGCTCGATCATGCGCAATTGCTGGAGCAGCGCGGCACAGCGTCCCGGGCTGAAAGCCTCCTGGCCAATGTCCACGATTTGCTTGGCAAGCAATCGAACCGGCCGACACCGTTGATGGGAAGAATCGCGTTACGCCGAGGGCGGCTGGCTTTGAGTCAGGGGTTGGACGCCCGCGCCGCAGGGTTTTTCCAGGCCGGCCTGGAGGACTGCAAACGCAATCATGACAAGCGCGTGCTGTATGGCTTCATCGGACTGGCACAATTGGCCGCCAACCAGGCGGACTACGAACAGGCTTTCGTGTGTCTGCGCGATGCCGAGCGGCTGATGCAACTGCGGCAGATTCCGGACACGGTCTATCGCGGTGCCTTGTTGCACGCCAGCAGTCTTTTCTGGCTGCAGCAAGGACGTAACGAACTGGTTTGCGAGGCGATGACCCGCCTGCTGCGACACTATCAGGGGCCCGGTGCATTGCAGGCTCCACCTGCGACGCTGGAGCTGATTCCACGTATCGAGTATTTGCTGATCCTGGCCGAGGTTGAATTACACAAGGCTCACTGCCCGATCGCGCGCCTCCAGCAGCTTCTGGAAACCGCCCGGCATTGCAGAATGCTTTCTCTGGAAACCGACCTCCACCTGGCATTGGCCGAGGTCGCGTTCGCGCTGGGTGACGAATTGTTGGCCAGATCTCATTTGCAGGCGGGTTGTGAAATGGCCAGCCTGCATGGACTGCATCAGGCACTGCATGAGCTGAAAATGCGCCGTCCCGAGCTGATTGACGGGGTTACCGAGACACCTTGTGCAGTCAGTTCGAGCGGTGGCGCATTGCTCAGTCAGCGAGAACTGGAAGTTTTGAGACTGATTGCCAAAGGGTATTCCAATCAACAGATTGCAGATCAGCTGTTTATTTCCTTACATACGGTAAAGACTCATGCCAGGCGTATACATGGAAAGTTGGGTGTTGAGCGCAGAACGCAAGCAGTGGCCAGTGCAAAGATACTGGGTCTGGATGTATAGCGGCGTTACAGCGGGAGAATGATTTATTTGTTCGGTTTCTTCTCGGAGATAATTATTAAATATTCAAAATGTGAAGTAACGGGTCGCTTGTTTTAGTCGGGGTTGTTGAGCGTTAGTTTTGTTGCATTGAATAAATGGCGTTGTGTCATTTGGTTTTTGATGCTGCAAGGAACTCGCAATGAACGATTTAAAAGATACCCTCGGCGTTCGTCCGCAATGGCTCGCTGGCACCAGCTCGTACAATCAACAGAAGTATGAATACCTGATGCAGCAAATGGCTGGCCAGGAAGCGGAGCTCAGGCAACTGCTGGGCAAGTCGGCATCCTTGAAGACCTATGCATCCGCACGTGTTCAGGAATGGACGAACAGCGCATTCGGTGCTCGAATTGATCCGGAAAGTGTCAGTGTCGTTTCCCGCTTCAACATTCAAATGGCTGGTCGCACGCTGGTTCAAGAGGATAAGCGTTCGTTACTGGAGCTGGCATTGTTCGGTCTGCATGATCAGAACCACCGGTCTGAAATGAAGTTCGAGGGTCAGATTCCTTCAGGCTTGACTCAAGCACGCGTGGAAAACTGGTTGTCCGGGGTCGATATCCGATCGGATTACTTCGAAGCGCTTCGAAAATCCTTTGATGATTACGGTGTGCAAATCGCATTGTTGGGTACCTTGGCAACCCGCATCGCTTTCAGCGCGTTTTCGGCGACTTTGCAGGGACATCTCAATCAGTCGAGCATGCAGATGGTCGAGCGCTTCCTGCAGGGGGACCGCAGCATTTCGGCATCGGCGTTCGTGTTGAAGGGATACCGATATGGTTTCAGGGACCTGACGGCTTTCCAGCAAAAGAGCAATCCCTATGGCGCCTGCGCCTTGTACGCTCCAGGCTCGCCCGGCGGGCGGGACTGGTACGCGTTCCCCAATATTCGCGAGCTCGAGTTTCAGGTGGCCGGCTGGGTCAGGACTGACGAGGGCGTGAGCTATCTGACGTCCCAGGCGCATCCTCAGGAGAGGGGCGCATTGACGAAGTATGCGAAACAGCTTCAGCAACTTCCGAGTGCCTGGAAAGGCGCAAACTTCTACGAATGGCCCGAGGCACCCGAAGGGATTCTTGCAGAGGCGGTTTTCTATCAAGTGTCCTGGGACCTGGCCCAGGAGAGTCTTGTCCAGCCGGTTGGCTATCGAAACTCGTCTGCCGATCTTCGTCAGCGTTACGCTCGATTGAACACTGAGTTGAAGGCCCTCTATACCGTCAACGCTCGCAAAGCCGGCATCGTTCCCTATGAGACTTTTTGCCGTGATCTCATAAAAAATAAAATAGAAGACCTGCTGAAAGCATCCGGGGAAATCGTCGTAGTCAATCCTGATGAGATTATTGTCGAGCTGGAGCAGGGTGAAGAAATTTCGTTGTCGCGGATCATTATCAAAGAGACGCCGTTCACTGTGCGTGAAGTGGAGGGCAAGCTGCCAGGTATTTATCCGCGCTTTCGCGTGAGTGCAGGTCATCCAACGCTGCACAATCTTGATATTCGTCAATTGGCAAGCTGGTCCCGAACATTGCGCCCGGGAGAAAAGTACATTGCCATGTTGCGTTCGGTTTATCTGAACAATAAACATCCAGACTATGAGCTTAAGCGGGAAATACATTTTAGAGCGCAGCAAGCCGAGATGTACCGGGCGGTATTGTCCAGCCAGTTTTCCGGCGAGATGTCCCCAGGGTTGGCTGAACAGTTGAATCGTTTGATCGCAGGGCTGGACAAGGCCTCGGATCCATCGTTTCCTCCTTATGGAGAAACCATCACCAACGTGCAATACAGTGCGGTGTTCAAACTGCATTTGAAGCGTTGCCTGATTGAAGGCGTCTACGTTTTCAGATTGGTAGAGGGCGGAAAAATCACCGAGATTCTCTACACGCCCAACGCACCCGATGGTATCCATTACCGCCCGATGAATCAGCTCTTTGCGTCGATCAGGGAAAACGCTCTCGGCCAGTATTTCTATGAACGGGTCAAATACATCGAGCAGCCGATCATCGGGACTTTCATCAATAACATCGAGTTCAAGAACATCTCCGAAAGCCCGCCCGTGCTTGAGATGAACAGCCGTGTGCAGTCGTTGCGGGCGAGTTACAACGCCCGCATAGAACGGATTATTTCCGATGTGGACGCACAAACGACCAGCCTTGGTGAAATCATCGGGAAACTGGTTTATGACACGTCAGTTCTGGCTGCAACGGTGGTCAGCATGGTTATTCCACCGGTGGGGCTGGCGCTTTCAGCGGTGCAGATCACCAGGAATGTTCTCGAGGGTGCCCAGGCTTACAAGTACGGAGATCGGGAAACAGCGTTCGACCATTTCAAGGATGCGTTGCTGGACCTGGCCTCTCTGGTTCCCGGAGGGAAAGAAGCGACCAAGGCTCAGAAGACCCTGATCCAGCTTCTGGGCGACGCCAACACGGTCGTCGGTCTGGTGGCTTCGGCCACTGGCCAGAGTCTCGGCTACGAGCGTTTTCAGGAACTGCTCGAGGAGATCCTGAAAGAAGAGTCGGCCAGCGATAGCCAGACGTTGTTGCTGTAACCGGCTGAAGTCATCTGACTAGCGGGCGTCAAACCCCATCCGCCAGCTCACGGCCCGCGTCGCCGCCAGCAGCCGCTGCGCCGCCGGGCCGTTTTCGTCGGCGTGGAAAAGCGAGGTCGGGCCGACGATGGTCAACACCGCAGCGACCTGCCCGAGGGCGTTGAACACCGGTGCCGACAAGGCATCGACGCCGGGCATCAGCAAGCCGTGAACATGATGCAGACCGCGTTCGCGGATCTGTTCGCACAACGCCGCATAAGCTTTTTCGTCTGCCAGCGGATGGCCGCCGCTGGCGATTTCCTGCTCGCGCAATTCATCGGTTTCCCGATGCGGCAGGAACGCGCCGAAGACCAGGCCGGTGGAGGAACTGAGCAACGGTAATACCGAGCCCAGTTGCGTCACTACCGTCACCGCGCGCACCGCCGGTTCGATGTGCACCACGGTCGCGCCCTGATTGCCCCATACCGCGAGGAAACAGGTTTCGTTGAGTTCGTCGCGCAACTCGGCCAGCGGCAGGGCGGCGACTTTTAGCACGTCCATACTGTTGAGAGCGGCCAGGCCCACGCGCAGCGCTTCACGGCCGAGACCGTAGTGGTTGGTGGCGGTGTTCTGCTCGGCAAAACCCGAGGCGATCAAAGCCTGCAGATAACGGTGAACCTTGCTCGCGGGCATCTGCACATGTTCGGCCAGACGCGACAGCGAAGTGGACGGAGACAACTCGGCCAGGGCCTTGAGGATGTCGGTGCCGACTTCGGCGGAGCGGACTTTCTGTTTGCCGTTGCTGTCGCTGGTTTTTTCCATGGTGCTGCCGTGTCCCGGAACGAATGGGCGTCTTTATAGCTTGACGCTGGATAGCGAGCAAATTACGTTATGCGTAATTGAATTACGATAAAAATAACCCCGGCGTGCCAAGACCTCTGATCCAGAGCGTCCGGCCATGCCGACTCCCTGTTCAGGAGGCTCCATGAACCTCGATTCAGCCCTGGCTTACCAGTCCGGTTTCGGTAACGAATTCAGCTCCGAAGCACTGCCCGGCGCACTGCCCGTCGGCCAGAACTCCCCGCAGAAAGCCCCTTACGGTCTGTACACCGAACTGTTCTCCGGCACCGCGTTCACCATGACCCGCAGTGAAGCGCGGCGTACGTGGATGTACCGGATCCAGCCGTCGGCCAATCACCCGGCATTCGTCAAACTCGAGCGGCAACTGGCGGGCGGTCCGTTGGGTGAAGTCACCCCCAATCGCCTGCGCTGGAACCCGCTGGAGATCCCGGCCGAACCGACCGATTTCATCGACGGTCTGGTCAGCATGGCGGCCAACTCCGCCGCCGAAAAACCGGCCGGCATCAGCATCTATCACTATGGCGCCAACCGTTCGATGGAGCGCGTGTTCTTCAACGCCGACGGCGAGCTGCTGCTGGTGCCGCAACTGGGGCGCCTGCGCATCGCCACCGAACTGGGTGTGCTGGAAGTGGCGCCGCTGGAAATCGCCGTGCTGCCACGGGGTTTGAAATTCCGCGTCGAACTGCTAGATCCGCAAGCGCGCGGCTACGTCGCCGAGAACCATGGCGCGCCACTGCGCCTGCCGGATCTGGGGCCGATCGGCAGCAACGGTCTGGCCAATCCGCGGGACTTCCTGACCCCGGTCGCGGCTTACGAAAACCTGCAACAGCCGACCACCCTGGTGCAGAAATTCCTCGGCCAGTTGTGGGGCACCGAACTCAATCACTCGCCGCTGAACGTGGTCGCCTGGCACGGCAACAACGTGCCGTACAAATATGACCTGCGCCGCTTCAACACCATCGGCACCGTCAGTTTCGATCACCCGGATCCGTCGATCTTCACCGTGCTGACCTCGCCGACCAGCGTCCACGGTCTGGCCAACCTCGACTTCGTGATCTTCCCGCCGCGCTGGATGGTGGCGGAGAACACCTTCCGTCCGCCGTGGTTCCACCGCAACCTGATGAACGAATTCATGGGCCTGATCCAGGGCGAATACGACGCCAAGGCTGAAGGTTTCGTGCCCGGCGGTGCATCGCTGCACAGCTGCATGAGCGCCCACGGCCCGGACGGCGAGACCTGCACCAAAGCCATCAACGCGGACCTCAAACCGGCGAAGATCGACAACACCATGGCCTTCATGTTCGAGACCAGCCAGGTGCTGCGCCCAAGCCGCTTCGCCCTCGACTGCCCGCAACTGCAATCCACTTACGACGCCTGCTGGGCCACGCTGCCCGCCACGTTCGACCCGACCCGGAGATAACCCATGACTCAGAATTCCATCACCCGCAGTTGGGTCGCTTCGGCCAACGGCCACACCGAGTTCCCGCTGCAGAACCTGCCACTGGGCGTGTTCAGCGTCGAAGGCTCGGCACCACGCGCGGGCGTGGCGATTGGCGAACACATCTTCGATCTGCAAGTGGCGCTGGAGGCCGGGCTGTTCGACGGCGTCGCGCGCAGTGCGGTCGAAGCCATGCGCGGCGGTCAGTTGAACGCCTTCTTCGAGCTCGGTCGCGACGCCCGCGTTGCCCTGCGCGAGCGTCTGCTGGAACTGTTCAGCGAAGGCAGCACTCATCGCGGCAACATCGAAGCCCAAGGCGCGAAACTGCTGCCACTGGCCGCCGATTGCCGGCTGCACCTGCCGGCGCGCATCAGCGATTACACCGACTTCTACGTCGGCATCGAGCACGCGCAGAACGTTGGCAAACTGTTCCGTCCGGACAACCCGCTGCTGCCGAACTACAAACACGTACCGATCGGCTACCACGGTCGTGCGTCTACCGTGCGCGCCTCCGGTGCCGACGTGCGCCGCCCGAAAGGCCAGACCTTGCCAGCCGGCGCGACCGAGCCGACCTTCGGCCCGTGCGCGCGCTTGGACTATGAGCTGGAACTGGGGATCTGGATCGGTCAGGGCAACGAGATGGGCGAGTCGATCGCCATTGGTGACGCCGCTGAACACATCGCCGGTTTCTGCCTGCTCAACGACTGGTCGGCCCGTGATATCCAGGCCTGGGAATACCAGCCGCTCGGCCCGTTCCTGTCCAAGAGCTTCATCACCAGCGTTTCGCCATGGGTGGTGACCGCCGAAGCGCTGGCGCCATTCCGCACTGCGCAACCAGCGCGCCCGGAAGGTGATCCGCAGCCATTGCCGTACCTGCTCGACAAGCGCGATCAGGAGGGTGGTGGTTTCGACATCGAGCTGGAAGTGCTGCTGCTCACCGAGAAAATGCGCGAACAGAATCTGCCGGCCCATCGTCTGACCCTGAGCAACACCCGCTACATGTACTGGACCGTTGCGCAAATGGTTGCGCACCACAGCGTCAACGGCTGCCAGTTGCAGGCCGGTGACCTGTTCGGTTCGGGCACCTTGTCCGGCCCTGAAAACGGTCAATTTGGCAGCCTGCTGGAAATCACCGAGGGCGGTAAAAAGCCGATCGAACTGGCGTCCGGTGAAGTGCGCAAGTTCCTTGAAGACGGCGACGAAATCATCCTGCGCGCCCGCTGCGCCCGCGAAGGTTTTGCCTCGATCGGCTTCGGCGAATGCCGTGGCACCGTGCTGGCGGCGCGCTGACAGGAGCGGCTCATGGATCTCTACACCTATTACCGTTCCACCTCGTCGTACCGGGTGCGGATCGCGCTGGCCCTCAAGGGGCTCGACTATCAGGCATTGCCGGTCAACCTGATCGCACCGCCCGGCGGCGAGCATCGGCAACCGGCGTACCTGGCGATCAATCCCCAGGGCCGGGTGCCGGCCTTGCGCACTGATGACGACAAGTTGCTGATTCAGTCGCCGGCGATCATCGAGTACCTGGAGGAACGTTATCCACAGGTGCCGTTGCTGCCCGAAGACCTCGTTGCCCGCGCACAGGTGCGCGGCGTGGCGGCGGTGATCGGCTGCGACGTGCATCCGTTGCACAACGTCAGCGTGCTCAATCGCTTGCGCGGGTTGGGGCATGACGAGCCGCAAGTCAACGAGTGGATCGCTCACTGGATCAGTCAGGGGCTGGCGACGGTGGAGCAGTTGATCGGCGACAGCGGTTTCTGTTTCGGCGAGTGGCCGTGTGTGGCGGACGTATACCTGATTCCGCAGTTGTACGCGGCCGAGCGGTTCAACGTATCGCTGGAGGCGTATCCACGGATTCGTCGGGTGGCCGCGTTGGCCGCTGAGCATCCGGCGTTCATTGCAGCGCATCCGGCGAATCAGCCGGACACGCCGAAGTAGCATTTGATGGCTCCCGTGCAACGCACGGGAGCCATTCCGGTTACCCGCAAAAAATCATAAAAACAAAACAGGTACCCTGCGATGCACAACCAGATTGCCAGCTTCCGGGCGGCACTCGACGCCCGTCCTGTGTCCCGCTTTCAGTGGTTGCTCCTGATTCTTCTCGCCTTGCTGCTGGTCACCGACGGCTATGACGCCCAGGTGCTCGGCTACGTGGTGCCAGCGCTGGCCCAGGATTGGGGCCTGGAAAAATCCGCATTCGGTCCGGTATTCAGCGCCAACCTTCTGGGCCTGACCCTCGGCTCGCTCGCCGTAACGCCGCTGGCCGACCGTTTCGGCGTTCGACGGATTCTGCTCGCCTGCGTGCTGATCTACGCCAGCCTCACCGTGCTGATGGTGTTCGCCGATTCCCTGAATACCCTGATGATCGCGCGCTTCATCTGCGGTATCGGCATGGGCGGCGCGATGCCCAGCGCCATGGCGTTGATGTCGGAATATTCACCACCGCGCCTGCGCACGTTGATGGTGACGCTGGCGGCCTGCGGCTTCTCGTTCGGCGGTGCGGCGGGTGGTTTTGTCGCGGCGGGTTTCATCGACCGTTTCGGTTGGCAAGCGGTGTTCCTTGCTGGCGGTGTCACGCCGTTGCTGCTGTTCCCGTTCCTCTGGTGGCTGTTGCCGGAATCCTTGCCACGCCTGCTGCGCGATGCGCCGCCCTATGCACGCCTGCGCAAAGTCACCGCGCGGATGCTGCCGGACTGGCAGCCACCGGCGGCATCGGTCGAACAGAACGAACGCGAGCAGGGCAGCAAACTGACCGTAGTGGAGTTGTTCCGCAACGGTTACGCACGTCCTACCTTGCTGATCTGGGCGACGTTTTTCGTCAGCCTGATCCTGCTGTATTTCATGATCAGTTGGCTGCCGTCGCTGCTGCTGGAAAGTGGCCTGAAACTCAACGAAGCGAACCTGGTGACGTCGATGTTCCTGTTCGCCGGCGCGCTGGGGGCGATCTGCATGGCGTGGTTCGCCGACCGGTTGAAAAGCAAGGTGCGGCTGCTGTCCGGCGTGTTGGCCGGCGCGGCGGTATGCACGATTTTGTTAGGCCTGAATCACGACAACCCACGTTATCTGGTGGCCTGTGTGTTTGCGGCGGGGTTCTGCATCATTGGCGGGCAACTGACGCTCAACGCGTTCGCCAGCAATTTCTATCCGGCCCACGTGCGCGCCACCGGCACCGGCTGGGCTTTGGGAGTCGGGCGGTTCGGCTCGATTCTCGGGCCGCTGTTCGGCAGCCTGTTGCTGGCGATGCACATTCCGGTGGCGCAGATTTTCTTCTTCTGCGCGATTCCGGCGGTGATTGCGGCATTGCTGATCATTCAGGTGCGTTCGCCAGTTACTGTGCCGTTCAGTGGACAACCGTGTTCGGGGGTAGATGCCCCAGCCGTTCCGTCAGGCGAAGTCGCTGAATCGGGTCGTCACTGAGCAATAGCGCGTGCTCAAGATCGAAACGCTCGGCGTTCGGGCAATCGAGGCGCTGGTACAGACTGGCCCGAGCCAGATAGTCGGCGGCGCTGGCATTGCCCAGTTCAAGCACGCGCTCGGCATCGATCAGCGCCGCGATGAAGTCGTCGTGGGTCAGGTGCAGCTGGCGCAGGTTGCGTGACAGGCGCTGAAGCATCTGCACCGGTTCGGCAGTCAGCAGGTGGTCGGCGTTGAGTTTCATCTGGTGGCCGTACTGGCGATGCAGCAGTTCGCGGCAATCGTTCGGATACAGACGCCGCCCGCCGCATGGATCGAGCAGGTGATCGGCCCCGGGAACCTTAAGCAGGAAATGCCCGGGGAAGTTCACGCCCACCAGCGGAATCTCCAGGCCACGGGCCAGTTCCAGAGCGATCAGTGCCAGCGCCAGCGGCTGGCCGCGTTTGGTCTGCATGACCTTGTGCACCATCGCCGCCTGCGGGCGCAGCGGTACGAAATCATCCTGGGCAAACCCCAGATCGGTCATGCGCCGCAGCAACGGTTGCGCCAGCTCGCTGACCGGCAGCAACGGCAAGCCATAGCTGACCCGCTGCTGCAGTTCCTTGAATTCCTGCAACAGCGCTTCGGGATCGGCTTGTTTGTCGTGTTCGGCGGCCATCCACAACGCGGCCTCGAACAGCGCGGGCGGTGAACGGTGCAGACAATCGAAGAAACGTTGGCGCGGACTCATCTAAATCTCCGGGGCATGCCTCGTTTTAGCCCCGTCTTTGCCATTCGTCCAGTACCGGGCCGCTCTGCCATCGGGTTATGCCACAACCCTCCGATCGGTGGCGGCGCTTATTCCGGCGCGCTTCAGCAATTTTCAGGCGCAAGCCTATACTGGCGTCTACCAGAAGTGATTCGGGAGCCTGCCGATGTTCGCTCTCATGCAAAGCACTCGCCTGGAATCGCTGCACCTTAGCGTTGATCCGGTGTCCGGATTGAAGGCGGTCATTGCCATCCATAACAGTCGCCTGGGGCCAGCCCTGGGCGGGTGTCGTTATCTTGCCTACCCGAACGACGAATCCGCAGTCGAGGACGCCATACGCCTGGCCCAGGGCATGAGCTACAAGGCCGCGCTGGCCGGCCTCGCCCAGGGCGGCGGTGTCGCCGTGATCGTGCGGCCGGCCCATGTGGAAAATCGTGGCGCGCTGTTCGAAGCCTTCGGCCGTTGCATCGACCAACTCGACGGGCGCTACATCACTGCCATCGACAGCGGCACCTCAGTGGCGGACATGGATTGCATCGCCCAGCAGACCCAGCATGTCACCAGCACCACCTCGGCCGGCGACCCGGCGCCGCATGCGGCGATGGGCGTGTTCACCGGAATTCGCGCCACGGCCATGGCGCGGCTGGGAAGCGACAATCTCGAAGGCTTGCGCGTGGCGATTCAGGGGCTGGGGAATGTCGGTTACGCACTGGCCGAACAACTGCATGCCGCCGGTGCCGAGCTGCTGGTCAGCGACATCGACCACGGCAAGGTGCAACTGGCGATGGAACAGCTCAACGCCCATCCGATTGCCAACGACGCATTGCTCAGCACGCCGTGCGACATCCTCGCGCCGTGTGGCCTTGGCGGGGTACTCAACAGTCACACCGTCACCCAGTTGCGCTGCTCGGCAGTGGCGGGGTCGGCCAACAATCAGCTGACGCACCTGGACGTCGCCGATCAGCTGGAACGGCGCGGCATCCTGTATGCGCCGGATTATGTGATCAATGCCGGCGGTCTGATCTACGTTTCCCTCAAGCATCGGGGCGAAGAACTGACGACCATCACCGCGCACCTGTCGAAGATCAGTTCGCGCCTGACAGAAGTCTTCGCCCACGCCCAGGCGGAAAAGCGCTCCCCCGCGCGAGTGGCGGACGAGTTGGCGGAGAAGGTGTTGTACCGCTGAGGTTTGTCCGGGCATGAAAAAGCCCCCGAGTCTTTCAACTCAGGGGCTATTCAATTCAGAGGCTTCAATCCAAGTGTCGCTTACTTCGCAGCCTTCGCCGCTTTGGCAGGTTTGGCTGGCGCTTCTGCCGGTTCGGCCACGTCTGCCGGCTCGGTTGCCACAACCGGTGCCGCCGGTGCGCTGATCAGCTCCGACAGTGCATCAGGCTGGCTCTTGAACGCCCGGGCGAACACATCGCGGTTCTTCGCCATGAAGATCCCGACTTCTTCCACTTGCTGCTCGCTCAACGAAGGAACGGCTTTTTCCAGCACTTCGGCCAACAGTTCGGCCAGTTCGAGCATTTTGTCATGACGGTCAGCTTCGGCTTTATCCATGAACAAGCGCTCCAGATCTCGGCTGCTGCGGTATACCACTTCGACGGCCATTCACCACCTCACATGCCTTCACATTAAGTTGTCTTTGCGACTACTGTATCTATATACAGCGAAAAGGATAAGCGAATCCCTGCGCTTTGGGTAGTGGCTTTTCAATGTAGACCGGATTCGGATTTTGTCAGCCTGACGGTTACGCACAGGTGCGACCAAACGCCACGGCGCGGGTTTCGCGGCGGCTCGCCATGATGTCGTGGCCTCTTTTCTGCATGCATCTGCGTACGTGTGCAATAACCGTCACGTCCAGCAAGCAACATCCGCTCGAACCGGGCTAAGGAACCTTCATCGTGAAAATCAACTGGGCCGAGAAACTGCGGCAAAACGTGCACCAACTGGCCGAGTCCCTGGGCAACCTGTTCGTCGAGACCTTCCACTACCTGGCGCTGTTCGCCATTGGTGCGGTGACCGCGTGGGCGGCGGTGATGGAATTTCTCGGGATGCTCGAGGAAGGGCACATCAAGATCGATGACATTCTGTTGCTGTTCATCTATCTGGAACTGGGGGCGATGGTCGGGATTTATTTCAAGACCAACCACATGCCGGTGCGCTTCCTGATCTACGTGGCGATCACCGCACTGACGCGCCTGCTGATCTCCAACGTCTCGCACCACAATCCGCCGGACATGGGCATCATTTACCTGTGCGGCGGGATTCTGCTGCTGGCGTTCTCGATCCTGGTGGTGCGTTACGCCTCATCGCAATTCCCTTCGGTGAAAATCGAGAACCCGCACCGCAAGATCGGCACGGGTTCCAGTGAACATCCTGAAGTGGAGAAGGGCGAGCTTTAAAGGCCGGCAGTTGGCCGGGGCTGATGTTTGGCCTGACGCGGTGGTGGAGCGATTCCGTCGCCGCGGGTCATGGCATCGAGGATCGCCATGGCGCTGTGGCCCTGTTCGATGGCGATGCCGAACTGAATGCTTTGCACCAGGCGTTTGAGGCGCTTAGGGTCATTGCGCTGTTCGGCGCTGATCATCCGTTTGGCGACGATCCGGCCGCCATTGGAGAGGGTCAGCATGATGCTGCCGTCGAGCCCCTGAATGCTCAGGTTGATCTGATAGTCCGGCGCGAAGGCATCGGTAATGATCTGAAAAGGATTGTCCATGATGCGTCACCGCCTGATTGAACGTGCAGTTGTTGACCGGCCTTGATCGGGTTGGTTCGCCAAACCTGACCATCGGCCCTTCCGTGGTCCTGTCTCCTTCAGCGATGTAGCAAGGGACATGCCGGGAATATTGTCGAACAATGAAACCGGCCAAAAAGAAGGCGAGCCCATGGCTCGCCTTCTTCGTTTGCGGCCCGTTTCAGGGCAGAACCGAGTAGATGATCGCTGACAGTGCAATCAGGCCGATCAGCACCACGAACACGTTGGACACCTGGCCCGAATACTGGCGCAAGGCCGGCACGCGGCGGATCGCGTACATCGGCATCAGGAACAGCAGGCAGGCAATCACCGGCCCGCCGAGGGTTTCGATCATGCCGAGGATGCTCGGGTTGAAGGTCGCCACGGCCCAGCAGCTGAGGATCATGAACAGCGCAGTCGCACGGTTCAGCCAGCTCGCCGACATCACCCGGCCACGGCTGCGCAGGCTTTTGACGATCATGCCCTGGAAGCCTTCGCTGGCGCCGATGTAGTGGCCGAGGAAGGATTTGGTGATCGCCACCAGCGCAATCAGCGGCGCGGCGTAAGCGATGACCGGGGTCTGGAAGTGGTTGGCCAGGTACGACAGTATCGAAATGTTCTGCGCCTTGGCCGCTGCCAGATCCGCCGGCGACAGCGCCAGCACGCAGCTGAAGCAGAAGAACATCACCGTCACCACCATCATGCCGTGGGCCATGGCGAGAATGCCGCTGCTCTTGCGTTCGGCCTGCTCGCCGTAGCGTTGTTTCTGCTCGACGGCGAAGGCGGAAATGATCGGCGAATGGTTGAACGAGAACACCATCACCGGGATCGCCAGCCATAGGGTCTTGAGGAGCACCGACATTTCCATCGGTTCTTGGGCACTGGCGAAGAATGCGCCGTTCCAGTTCGGAATCAGGCTGAAGCCAAGCAACAGCAGCGCGGCGACGAACGGATAGACCAGCACGCTCATGGCTTTGACGATCACGCTCTGACCGCAACGCACGATGGCCATCAGACCGAGGATCAGCGCCAGCGACAGCACCGCGCGCGGCGGCGGGGCGATGTGCAATTGATGTTCGAGGAAGCTGCTCAGGGTGTTGGTCAGCGCCACGCTGTACACCAGCAGGATCGGAAAGATCGCGAAGAAATACAGCAGCGTGATCAGTTTGCCGGCGCCGATGCCGAAGTGTTCTTCCACCACTTCGGTGATGTCACCGGAGCGGCCCGACAGCACGAAGCGGGTCAGACCCCGGTGCGCAAAGAAGGTCATCGGGAACGCCAGCAACGCCAGGATCAGCAACGGCCAGAAGCCGCCGACACCGGCGTTGATCGGCAGAAACAAGGTGCCGGCACCGATGGCCGTGCCGTACAGGCCGAGCATCCAGGTGGTGTCGAATTTGCTCCAGCCCTTGTGGGCGATTTCGTTATTGCGTGTGCGGTCTACAGCGGGATTTTCGGCAGCAGGTGTGCGTACATCGGTCATCGTTTTTGCCTCGTTATTATTCTTGCTCGGGCTCACGTGTTACGGGCGGTCAGGGAGTGCTCCTCAGCACTCCACCCAGCTCACGGCCAGGCCGCCCCGTGAAGTCTCTTTGTATTTGTCATGCATGTCGGCGCCGGTATCGCGCATGGTGCGGATCACCCGGTCCAGGGAAATGAAGTGTTTGCCGTCGCCGCGCAGGGCCATTTGCGTGGCGTTGATCGCCTTCACCGCAGCGATGGCGTTGCGCTCGATGCACGGCACCTGCACCAGCCCGCCGACCGGGTCGCAGGTCAGGCCGAGGTTGTGTTCCAGGCCGATTTCGGCGGCGTTTTCCAGTTGCTCCGGAGTGGCGCCGAGTACATCGGCCAGACCTGCAGCGGCCATCGCGCAGGCAGAGCCAACTTCACCCTGGCAGCCGACTTCGGCGCCGGAGATCGAAGCGTTTTTCTTGCACAGGATGCCGACCGCTGCCGCACCCAGGAAGAACGCGACCACGTCATCGTCTGACGCGTCGGGATTGAATTTCATGTAGTAGTGCAGGACTGCCGGAATGATCCCGGCAGCACCGTTGGTCGGCGCGGTCACCATGCGCCCGCCGGCGGCGTTCTCTTCGTTGACGGCGAGGGCGAACAGGTTGACCCACTCCATCGCCGACAGGGTCGAACTGATGACGTTTGGCTTGCCGATTTCCAGCAGGCTGCGGTGCAGTTTCGCCGCACGACGCGGCACATTCAGACCGCCGGGCAGAATGCCTTCGTGACGCAGGCCTTGCTCGACGCACTCGCGCATCACCGACCAGATGTGCAGCAGGCCCTGACGGATCTCGGCGTCGCTGCGCCAGGCCCGTTCGTTGGCCATCATCAGTTCGGAAACCCGCAGGTTGTGTTTGTTGCACAGCGACAGCAGTTCAGCGGCGCTAGAAAAGTCGTAGGGCAACTCGACGTCACCGGTCGGCGCCACACCCGATTCGGCTTCGGCCGCTTCGATGATGAAACCGCCGCCGACCGAGTAGTACGTTTGCTCGAACAGTTGGCCGGATGCACCGAAGGCTGTCAGCGACATGGCGTTGGGGTGGTAGCGCAGGCTCTCGTCCAGCAGCAGGAGATCGTGCTGCCAGTTGAAGGCAATCGAGCGTTCACCGGCGAGGGACAGTTGGCCGGTCTCGCGCAGTTGCTGGATGCGTGGCTCGATGGTCGACGGATCGATGCTGTCCGGCCATTCGCCCATCAGGCCCATGACCGTCGCGCGGTCAGTGGCGTGGCCGACACCGGTGGCCGAAAGCGAACCGTACAAACGGATTTCCACCCGCTGCACATCGTTCAGCAAATGCTGCTCGATCAGGGCCTGGGCGAAGGTCGCGGCGGCGCGCATCGGGCCGACGGTGTGGGAACTGGACGGGCCGATGCCGACTTTGAATAGATCGAAAACACTGATAGCCATGCTAAACCCTTACAAGCAATGGAGTAGGAATCGCTGCCATTTTTTGTAGGACAAGCGCAATGTCGGCGATACTGCCTACCTCGCTTCAACGTGACTAACGAAACTTCCTAAGTAAGCCTTTAGCAGGACTAAACCATGAGTCGTCAATTGCACGCCCAGACTTACGTCTGGCTGCAGGTGTTTTCCTGTGCCGCGCGGCACCTGTCATTCACCCGTTGTGCCGAAGAACTGCACATCACGCCGGGGGCGGTGAGTCAGCAAATCCGACAGCTGGAAGAGCGGCTGGGGTTTCGCCTGTTTCACCGCCGCGCGCGCGGTGTGGAGCTGAGCGCGGAAGGGCAGCGACTGGCGATCACGGTCAACGAGGCTTACGGCAGCATCGACGCGGAATTGCGTCGTCTGGATGCGGGGATGATCAGCGGGATTCTGCGGGTGCGTTCGATTCCGTCGTTCCTCAGCAAGTGGCTGACCCCGCGCCTGCCACGCCTGCAACAGCGTTACCCGGACATCCAGTTGCGGCTGGTGGCCGAGGACAGCAGCGTGCCGTTGCATGAAGGGGATTTCGACTTGGCCATCGACCTGAACGACGGCAGTTATCCGGGGTTGTTATCCACAGCCTTGCTCGACGAGCAGATTTTCCCGGTGTGCGCCCCGGGCCTGCTGCGCGGGCGGCCGCCGCTGCACGGGCCGGCGGACCTAGTGCATTTCCCGCTGCTGCACGACATCACTGCCTGGCGCGGCAGTTATGAATACGCGGAGTGGGAGTTTTATCTGAATGCCATCGGTTTCGAGGGCGCCGATGTGCGGCGCGGGCACACGTTCAATCGCAACCACCTGACCATCGAAGCGGCGATTGCCGGCATGGGCGTGGCGATTGCCCGGCGAACGTTGCTCAATGACGAGCTGGAGCGGGGGACGTTGATCGTGCCGTTCGGGATTTCTGTGCCCAATCACAAGCGCTATGTCCTGCTGTATGCGCCGGGGGCGTTGAGCCATCCGGGTGTGCGGGCGGTGCATGACTGGCTGGTGGAAGAGGCGGGGATTTTCCGCAGCCTGCACCCGTTGGGTGATGGCCAATTGTGAGCAGATTTTTCGCGGTGGCGGGGCGACCCAACTCCCGACCTTACCAGCGCTTTACTCGGTTGTCCGGCTTTTTTTGCGTATGAATATTTATCTTTTTTAAGGGGTTGAAATGTTCGTCCGGCGGGCCGATTGTTGTAATCAAGAGGTCACGAAATCCTGTTCCAGGCCTCTTGCGAGCTAGCTGAAATAAGGGATGAACTATGCAAATCCAAGTCAACAGCGACAACCATATTCAAAGCAGCAAACGACTGGAGGAGTGGGTACGCACCACAATTGAGAGCACGCTCGACCGTTATGAGGAAGACCTGACCCGTGTCGAAGTCCATCTGAGCGACGAGAACGGTGAAAAGCCGGGTCCCCATGACTTGCGCTGCCAACTGGAAGCGCGGCCGAAAGGCCATCAACCGATTTCCGTCACCCACAAAGCCGATTCGCTGGAACAGGCGATCGATGGTGCAGCCGAAAAACTGGAGCACGCGCTGGAGCACCTGTTTGGGAAACTGCGCGGCAAACCGCGAGCCGCTGTGGTGCCATTCACAAGCAAAGCCAATGACAAGCTATTGGCGGAAGAGTTTGACGAGAACGAACAGGCAGCGATCAACAGTTGATACGCTGATTTTCCAAGCCACCCAATGAGAAAGGGCCTGCAATTGCAGGCCCTTTCTGTTTTCAGCAGGGATCAGAAAGCGACGGAGGTCTGCACGTACACCGTGCGCGGCTCACCGACATACTTGCCCTTGTTGTTGTCATCGAACGAACGGGTGAAGTACTGGGTGTTGAAGATGTTCTTCACCCCCACCGCGACATTCAGGTCCGACAGCTGCGGGCCGAAGTCATAACCGGCACGGCTGCTGAACAGCATGTAGCCCGGGATCTTGCCGGTGCTGCCGTCGGCGCTTTCTTTCGAGGTGTTGGCGTTGTCGGCGAACTGGTCGCTCTGGAAGCTGCTGTCCAGATTCAGTTTCCACGGCCCTTCGGTGTAACCGACGCCGATTGTGCCTTTGTGTTTCGACGAGAACGGCACACGATTGCCCTTGTTCGGCCCGTCTTCGCGGATGGTCGCGTCGACATAGGCGTAAGTGGCGTACACGTCGAAACCAGCCAGTGCCGGGCTCAGGTCGTCGAGAGCGTAGTTGAAGCTGGTCTCGATGCCCTGATGCCGGGTTTCGCCACGGGCGATCACCGAGTCGTTGGTCTGGTTACTTTCATACTGGTTGTCGAAGTTGATCAGGAACGCGCCGATCTCCGCTCGCAGCGCGCCGTTGTCGTAGCGGGTGCCGACTTCCCAGGTGCGGGCCTTCTCCGGTTTCACTTCGCCGCTGCTGACGCGGTTGGGCATCTGACTGTATTGCACGCTGCCGAAGGAGCCTTCGGTGTTGGCATACAGATTCCAGCTGTCGGTCAGGTGATACAGCACGTTCAACGCCGGCAGCGCGGTGTTGTAGTCGCCCTTGTATTTGACGTTGGTCAGGTTGTTGGTCTGCTGCGACTCGATCATCTCGTAGCGCACGCCCGGCGTGATCGTCCACTTGCCGATGTCGATCCGGTCATCGACGAAAAACGCATTGGCCTCGGTGCCGCCGCGCGTGTCGCGGTCATTGCGGCTGTTGGTGGTCGGGTACTCGTTGCTGGCGATCGGCGTGCGATAGCGCAGTTCGTGGCCGGCTTCGTTGATGTAGCGATAGCCGACGCCGACTTCATGGCTGGTGGCGCCGAGGTCGAAGCCCTGGGCGAAGCGGGTTTCCAGACCGCGAACCCAATATTCGCGCGGTGACAGCGACAGGAACGTGCCCTGATCCAGATAACCGCTGCGCAGGGTCTTGGTGAAGAAGGTGTTGGCGGTGAATTCACGGCGATCTTCCTGATAGCGATAGCCGAAATTGAACATGGTGCGACGGCCCCAGAACTGGTCCTTCGGCCGGGTCGACTGATACGGGTCGGCATCGTAGTCGGCGACATTCAGGCCGCCGGGCATGTCGGCCTTGCCTTCGTAATACTGGGCCATGGCGTTGAAACTGTTGGCCTCGTCGAGCTGGTATTTGCCCTTGAGGATCAGGTCGTCGATTTCCGTATCGCTGTGCTCGCGCCAGTCGCCACCGCGAGTGCCGGAATACAGCAACGCGCCGCCCAGACCGTTGGCATTGGTGCCGCCGGCCAGCAGGTTGGCGCTGGTCTTGAAGCCGTCATGGCTGGACGATGGGCTGGTTTCGGTCTGGAAACCGCCTTTCACGGTCGGCTCGTCCGGAATCGCCCGGGTCACGAAGTTGACCACGCCGCCGACGTTCTGCGGGCCGTAACGCACGGCGCCGCCACCACGCACCACGTCCACCGCATCCATGTTGCCCATGCTGATCGGCGCGAACGACAACTGCGGCTGACCGTAAGGCGCGAACGGCACCGGAATGCCGTCCATCAATACGGTCGAACGTGCAGCCAGACGCGGGTTGAGACCGCGAATGCCAAAGTTCAGCGCCATGTCGTGGCTGCCGGTGCCGTTGTTTTCCGGGGCGTTGACCCCGGGAATGCGATTGAGCACATCACGGGCCTGGGTCGCGCCCTGGCGTTCGAATTCTTCGCGGCGGATCACGTCACGGGCGCCGGGATGTTCGAAGACGTTGACCTGCGCGGCCTCGCCCAACCAGTCACCGACCACTTTCGAGGTGTCCAGCTCCAGTGCGCTGTCGTTCGACGGTTGCAGGCTGAAGGCATTGCCGCCCTCGGCGCGGGCTTGCAGACCAGTGCCTTCAAGCAGCGCGTTCAAACCTTGCTCCGCTGTGTAATTACCTTCGAGGCCACGGCTTTGCACGCCACTGGTGACTTGCGAGCCAAAGGAGATCAGCACGCCGGCTTCACGGCCGAACTGGTTGAGGGCGTTTTCCAGCGACGACGGGGCGATGTGATAAGCCTTGGTGTCGGCAGCCTGTGCAAGGGGCAGGGCGCTGAAGCTCAGGCTGGCGCCGAGGACGAGGTTGCGCAGGGTTCGGGCCAGCGGCGTGAGGCGGGTGGAGTGCATGGAGGACGGTCCTGAGAAGGTTAAATCAAGGGGGCTTTCCTTCTCTGTCACGCCAGATCTGAAAAACGGCTCATTTATTTTTGCAGGGGACGCGGAGCGTCCGGGGCTGCATTCCCACGCGGACGGTTCGACGCCTCGACGTGGGAACGATCAGGCTTTAGCTTCGACCGTCACCCAATAGCGAGTAAAACGCTTCACTTTCACCGGCAGGCTGATTTCCAGCAGGTCGAGAATCCGCTCGCTGTCGTCCAGTGGATAAGTCCCGGAGATCAGCAGGTCAGCGACTTTCGCATCGCAATTGAGCTGCCCGCGACGGTAGCGGCCGAGTTCGTCGAGGAAGTCGCCCAGGCGCATGTGCGCGGCCACTAGCATGCCGTCAGCCCAGGCACCGCTGTTGGCGTCCAGCGGTTTTGCCGCGCTGACGCCGGTGGTGTTGAAACTCAGTTGTCGGGCGACCGGCAGCAGCATCGGCGCGCGACCTTGCGCGTTCAATTCGACCCGACCTTCAAACAGTGCGATCTGCGTGCGGTCGGCAAACTGCCGCACGTTTATTCGCGCACCCTGGGTTTTCAGCACGCCTTGGGCGGTTTGTACTTCGAAGGATTGAGTGGCGGTCAGCAGCATTTCGCCTTCGAGCAGACGGATCAAGCCGTCGCCCCGGACATCCGCCGCACTCGCGGTGTTGAGCTGCAATTGGCCGCCAGCGCCGAGCGAGATCTTACGGCGTTGACCAACCGGGCTGCGGTAATCGGCCAGCAGCGATGGCAACGGATTGTGCTCGCGCATCCCCCAAGTGACTGCCGAACCGGCGCCGAGAATCAGCAACAACTTCAGCGCCTGACGACGGCTGCCGGACTTCGGCGCATTCAACGCGGCGTGGGCCAGTGGCGACGACAGCCCGCGCAACCGAGAATTGACCCGCTGAATGTGCTCCCACGCGCGGCGGTGTTCGCTGTGAGCGTCGATCCATTGTTGCCAGGCCTGTTGTTGGCGCGGGCTCAATTGGCCCTGCTGCATTTCCAGCAACCAGTGCACCGCCTGTTCGGCAACCTGCGCGGAAAAATCCATCGGCGGATTCATAGGGCGAAGTAGCAGCGCATCGCCGCTTTATTCAGATGACGTTTGACCGTGGCCACGGAAATGCCCAGTTCGGCGGCGATCTGCGGATACGTCAGGCCATCGACCTGTGCCAGCAGAAATGCGCGTTTGACGGCGCGCGGCAGACCGTCGAGCAACTGATCCAGCTCCATCAGGGTTTGCAGGATGATGGCTTTCTCTTCCTCCGAAGGCGCAACCATTTCCGGCATCTGCGCGAGGGTGTCGAGGTAGGCGCGCTCCAGATCCTGGCGGCGGTAATGATTGAACAGCACGCGCTTGGCCAGGGTGGTGAGGAATGCGCGCGGCTCGATGATCACCGGCGGCTCGCGGGCGGTCAGTACCCGGATGAAGGTGTCCTGGGCCAGATCGGCGGCGCTGTCCGGGCAGCCTAGTTTGCGCCGCAGCCAGCCGGTGAGCCAGCTGTGGTGGGCCTGATACAGCGATTCGACAGGATGGGCGGACGACAACGGCATCACTCCGGGCGCATGCGGGATGCGTTAGAGAACAAGAATGGTTCGCATTGTAGGGCTGTCAGTGATGCCCGGCAATCAGACTCTTTTGCGTATGAGAATATTTATCATTAATATTGCTCGCCTGTCGTTCGGCGTGTTGGCCGGGCGTTAACCGTTTCAGGGTCGAAACATGAAAGCCAAACTCGCCGCACTTCCCCTGTCCTATCGTCTGGCCGTCACTTCGCGGGTGCTCGCGGCGGTGTTTGGCGGCTATCTGGTCGCGGCGCTGGCTAGCGTCACGCTGACCCTTTGGCTGCCGCTGAACCGCGCCGAAGCGGTGGTGACCGGCATGACCGTTTCGTTTCTGGTCTATCTGGTGGCGGTGCTCTGGTGTTTCGCCTGTCGCACGGCTTGGTCTGCGTGGGTCGGTCTGCTGGTGCCGAGCGTGATTCTGGCCACCGTTTCCGGCGCTGCGCGCGGTCTGGGGCTGGCATGAAAGAGGGTTTCCGGCAGGCGATGGCCTGGCTGCATACGTGGACCGGGCTGGTTTTCGGCTGGCTGTTGTTCGCGATTTTTCTGACCGGAACCCTGGCCTATTTCAAGGATGAAACCACTCACTGGATGCAGCCGGAAATCACCGCCCATCCATTGGATGCCGAGAAAAGCCTGACGCTGGCCCAGCAGTATCTGCAACAAAACGCCCCCAACGCTTCGCGCTGGATCATTGGCCTGCCCGACGCCCGCGATCCCGGCCTCAGCGTGGGCTGGCAGCAGACGCCAGCCAAGCCCGGCGAACGCGGCGCATTCACTCGCAAGACCCTCGACGCGCAGACCGGCGCCGAAGTGCAGCCCCGGGAAAGCATGGGCGGGGAGTTCTTCTACCGCTTCCACTTCCAGCTGCAAATGCCCTACCCGTGGGGCCGCTGGCTCTCGACCATCGCCGCGATGGTGATGTTCGTCGCGCTGATCACCGGGATCATCACCCACAAGAAAATCTTCAAGGACTTCTTCACCTTCCGCCCGCGCAAGGGCCAGCGTTCGTGGCTTGACGGGCACAACGCGGTGGGCGTGCTGGTGCTGCCGTTTCATCTGATGATCACCTACAGCAGCCTGGTGATCTTCATGTCGATGGTGATGCCGGCGAGCATTCTGGCTTCGTACGGCAACAACGTCCGAGCGTTTTACGACGAGGTATTTCCCGAAACCAGTATTCCTGAACGTGCCAATCAACCGGCGACGCTGGCACCGCTGGCGCCCCTGTTGCTCGCAGCCAGCGAGCAATGGTCGGGCGGGCGCGTGGGGCGTATCAGCGTGAACAATCCGGGCGACGCCAACGCCTCGGTGGTGATGTCCCGCGCGGGCTCCGACCGTGTGGTGAACGATTCCGGCAGCGCCGTGACCTTCAACGGTGTCAGCGGGCAAATCATCGGCACCACGCCTGAACAGCCAATGGCGATGGCAATTGCCGGCAGTTTCTACGGTTTGCACATGGGCCACTTTGCCGGGCCGGTGCTGCGTTGGCTGTATTTCATCTGCGGTCTGGCGGGCACGGCGATGATCGGCACCGGGCTGGTGATCTGGCTCGGCAAGCGTCAGCTCAAACATGCCAAAACCGGTGTGATGCCCTTCGAGTTGCGGCTGGTGGAAGTGCTGAACATTGCCAGCATGGCCGGGCTGGTGGCAGCGGTCGCCGTGTTCTTCTGGGCCAATCGTCTGCTGCCGGTGAGTCTGGCCGGGCGTGACGACTGGGAAGTGGACGCGTTCTTCATCACCTGGGGCTTGAGCGTGGTGCACGCGATGTTGCGGCCGGGGCGCAAGGCCTGGGTCGAACAGCTGTCGCTGGGCGCCGCACTGTTTGTCGCAGTGCCGCTTCTTAACGGTTTGACCTCCCCGTATCACCTCGGCGTGACAGTGCCCGAAGGCGACTGGGCCCTGGCCGGTTTCGACTTTACGTGTCTGGGTAGCGGCCTATTCCTCGCCTGGGCCGCCCGGAAAATGCAGCGCGCCGGACATACCGTCAACGTGAAAAAACCAGCCCGCGAAAAGGCCCGGCCGATTACCCTTGAGCAAGGGGCGAACTGAATGCTGTTGGCGCTATTGCTCTGCTATTCCGCATTCACGGCTCTGTGCCTGGCGATGCCTCGGCATCACGAGGAACTGCTGGGCCACAAACCTTCGGCTCGCCGTCGGCAAGGTTTGAAACTTGTGGGCTGGCTGTTGCTGGGGCTGTCGCTCTGGGCGGCGGTTTCCATGAAGGGCTGGAGCTTCGGTCTGGTCGACTGGTGCGCGGTGTTGATGCTCAGCGCGCTGACTCTGGTGCTGTTGTTACCCTATCGACCACGCCTGGTATTGACCATGGCCGGACTGAGCCTGCTCGCCAGCCCGGTCGCTGCGTGGGCCTTGAACTGACATGTTGATCGGCCATCCTCCCGAGCACCGCGACGACGAACCCCATGGCGCCCGTGCGCATTTTCTTCAGGTGTTCCTGTCCCAGCGCTCGCAGATGGAAGCGCTGGTGAGCCGGCGCGTCGGTTGCCGGGCGACGGCGGCGGATCTGGTGCAGGATCTGTTCCTGCGGTTCTGGCGTCGGCCGCTGGTGCAGGTCGAAGAACTCAGCACTTATCTGTTGCGCTGCGCCGGCAACATCGCCATCGATCATTTGCGCAGCGAAGGCGCGCGAGTGCGGGTCAACGAAGGCTGGCAACCGGACGAGCCGGACAGCAGCGCCAGCGAACCGCAGGCGGCGCTCGAAGCGGGCAACGATTTGCGCCATGTCGAAGCGGCGTTGCGCGCGCTGCCCGAGCGCACGCGGCAGATTTTTTTGCTCAATCGCATCCACGGGCGCAAGTACGCCGAGATCGCCAAAGCCATGGGCTTGTCCCAAAGCGCCGTGGAAAAACATATGATGCGCGCCCTCGAGGCCTGCAAGGCCAGCCTGCGCGAGCCCGCGCCACGCCTGCCAGGGAAAGCACCGTGAACAACACCGACCGCGTCATCCCGACGCCCGCTCAGGAACAGGCCGCTTTCGCCTGGCTGAGCCTGCTGCACGACCGCCCGAGCACCGGTGATCAACTGACGTTCAGTCAATGGCTGCACGCTGACCCGGCCCACGCCGAGGCCTACGCCCAGGCGCAAGTGGTGTGGGAATTGAGCGAAGGGCCGGCGCGCACCTTGGCCGACGAAGACGCGCTGGCGTTGCAGGGATTGCTCAATGCGATGGACCGACCGCGTCGTCCACAGATCCGGCGTTGGGCCGGCGCGCTGGCCATGGCGGCCTGCCTGTTGTTGATGATCAGCCTCGGCAGTGGTTGGCAGCCGCAGCGCTGGATCGATGATCTAGGCGCTGATTACGTGTCGGCACCGGGCGAGATCCGCACCGTGACCCTGGCCGATCAATCGCAGGTGACGCTGGACGCCGACAGCGCCATCGCCGTGGATTTCAGTCACGGCGAGCGACATGTGCAATTGCGCCGCGGCGCCGGATTTTTCAGCGTGACTCATACGGGTGATCCCTTTGTGGTCGAGGCCGAGAAAGGCCAGGCGCGAGTGCTCGGCACGCAGTTCGAAGTGCGCCTGCAACCTCATGGCGCACAAGTCACCGTGTTGTCCGGGCGCGTTGGCGTGACGGCGGCGCGTGATGCCGAGCAGCAGATTCTCACCGCCGGCCAGCAAGTGGCGTACGGCGCAGGCACTGCGGAAAAACTGCATGCCGTGGACAGCGAAGCGCAACTGGCGTGGCGCCAGGGCTGGCTGACTTACTACAAGTCGACACTGGCCGATGTGGTGCAGGATCTGCGGCGTTATTACCCGGGACGGATCGTGTTGCTCAACGACGAACTGGGCGCGCGCAAGGTCAGCGGCAGCTTTCCGAGCAAGGATCCGCAAGCGGTGTTGAATTCCCTGCAAGGGGTGCTGGGATTCGAGCAGCATCAGGTGCTAGGACATCTGATAATTCTTCGCTGACCTCACTGGCCCTTTCGCGAGCAAGCTCGCTCCCACAGGTAGTGCATTCCAAGGTGGGAGCGAGCTTGCTCGCGAAGGCGTCGGCAGCGACAACGAAAATATTTTCAACTTTGTGGTGAGGTAAACCCGGACGCCATCCGTGTAGTGACTGAAACTGCGAGTCATTCGCATCCGTTGCGGTTCTACACAGGTCATGAGCAATGAAGTCCAGGGCAAAATCGGGTTCGGTCAAACAGTGGTTAGGCGTTTCGGCCTTGAGTTTTTCGGCATTGGCCCTGTTGCCGATGAGCGTGTCGCTGGGCGCTGAATCCGTCAGCAGTCAGCCACAAAAGCAGTTCAGTTTTTCCCTGGCCGCCAAGCCGTTGCCACAGGCCCTGAGTGATTTCAGTCGTGTCACCGGGCAGAGCGTGGTCTACACCGATGAAGCGCCTTACGGCCTGACCGCTCCAGCGATCAACGGCCAGATGAGTGCCGAACAGGCGCTGCAACGTCTGCTCACAGGCTCGGGCCTGACCTTCCGCCGCACCGACAGCCATACCCTGGCGCTAGAACCGCAACCGACTGCAGGCGCTCTGAACCTCGGCGCGACCACCATCACTTCGGTGGTCAACCAGTCGATGAGCTACCAGCCACCGGAAACCAGTTCGGTGATGCGCTCCTCCGCTTCGCTTCAGGAAATCCCCCAGACCGTCAATGTGATTCCGGCCCAGGTCATTCGCGATCAGGCACCGCGCAATCTTGATGATGCGCTGGCCAACGTCAGCGGTATCACCCAGGGCAACACCTTGGGCAGCACCCAGGATTCGGTGATGACCCGCGGCTTCGGTGACAACCGCAACGGCTCGATCATGCGCGACGGCATGCCGGTGGTGCAGGGCCGTGGCATGAACGCCACCGTGGATCGCGTCGAAGTGCTCAAGGGCCCGGCCTCGCTGCTCTACGGGATTCAGGACCCGGGCGGCGTGGTCAACATGGTCAGCAAGAAGCCTGAGTTGACCCAGTACAACGCGCTGACCCTGCGCGGCTCGACCTACGGCGACGGCAAGAATGGCAGCGGCGGCTCCTTCGACAGCACCGGTGCGCTGGGGGATTCCGGCCTCGCGTATCGCATGGTGCTGGACCATGAAGACGAAGATTACTGGCGCAACTTCGGCACGCATCGTGAAACACTGATCGCGCCGTCGCTGGCCTGGTACGGCCAGCGCACCAAGCTGTTGTTTGCCTATGAGCATCGCGAATTCCTCACCCCATTCGATCGTGGAACCCTGATCGATCCTCGCACCAACCATCCGCTGGACATCTCGCGCAACGAGCGTCTCGACGAGAAATTCAACGACATGGAAGGGCGCTCGGACCTCTATCACTTCGAGGCCGACCATGAACTCAACGATGACTGGAAAGCCCATTTCGGCTACAGCTGGAACCGCGAAACCTACGATGCCAGCCAGGTCCGCGTAACCGCGATCGACACCAAAAAAGGCACCCTGACCCGCAGCATGGACGGCACCCAGGGCGCGATCAGCACCGACCGTTTCACCACCGCCAGCCTCGAAGGCAAGGTCAACGTGCTGGGCATGCAGCATGATCTGGTGTTCGGCGTCGACGACGAGTACCGCAAGATCTACCGCGCCGACCTGATCCGCCAGAAAAGCCTGAGCACCTTCAGCTACGTCAACCCGGTCTACGGCCGCGAAGTCGAAGGCACCACCGTCAGCCCGGCGGACAGTGCGCAGACCGACGAACTGCGCAGCGATTCGGTGTTCCTTCAGGACTCGATCCACCTCAACGACCAGTGGATTCTGGTGGCTGGCGGGCGCTTCCAGGAGTACGACCAGTACGCCGGCAAAGGCGTGCCGTTCAAGGCCAACACCGACAGCAACGGCCAGAAGTGGGTACCGCGCGCCGGTCTGGTGTATCGCTACACCGACGCGTTGTCGTTCTACGGCAGCTACACCGAATCGTTCAAACCGAACTCGACCATCGCCCCGCTCAGCGGCAGCAGCACCGTGCTCGACGGCAGCATCGCACCGGAAGAGGCCAAGTCTTGGGAGCTGGGCGCACGCCTCGACATTCCGGGGCGTGTTACCGGCAACATCGCGCTGTTCGACATCAAGAAACGCAACGTGCTGGTGGCCAACGCCGAAGGCCCGACCACGATCTACAGCGCCGCCGGCGAAGTGCGTTCCCGTGGTCTGGAAGTCGATCTGACCGGCCAGCTCAGCGACCGCTGGAGCATGATCGGCAGCTACGCCTACACCGACGCCGAGGTCACGGAAGATCCCGACTACAGAGGCAACAAGCTGCAAAACGTGGCGAAGAACACCGGCTCGCTGTCGGCGGTCTACGACTTCGGCAGCGTGATCGGCGGCGATCAGCTTCGAGTCGGTGCCGGCGCGCGGTATGTCGGTGAACGAGCGGGTAACGCGGTGAATGATTTCGATCTGCCGAGCTACACCGTGGCCGATGCGTTCGCCACTTACGACACCAAGGTTGAAGGGCAGAAGGTCAAGTTCCAGCTCAACGTGAAGAACCTGTTCGACCGCACCTACTACACCTCGGCGGCGAGCCGGTTCTTCGTGTCGATGGGCGACTCGCGGCAGATTTCGTTGTCGAGCACGCTGGAGTTCTGATCAGCGCAAAAACGCCTGGCGATACTCGCCGGGCGTTCCACCCAGCACCTGGCGAAAGCGGTTGGTGAAGTGGCTGGCACTGGCAAATCCGCACGCCAGGGCAATCTCCCCCAACGGCAACGCCGTCCCCCGCAACAACTCCCGCGCCCGGCTCAAACGCCGCGCCAGCACATACTGATGCGGCGGCAAGCCGAAGCTCACCCGGAACATCCGCGCAAAGTGGTATTCCGACAACGCACACAACCCGGCCAGTTGCCCGAGACTGATCGGCTCGGCCAGTTGGCTGTCGATGAACTCCACCAGTTGCCGGCGCTGGTGCGGCGCCAATCCACCTTTCAGACGCAAGCCCTGACGCACGCCGACCTGGCTCAACAGGGTATGGCTGATCAATTCGTGCGCCAAGCTGCTGGTCAGCAAGCGCTCAGCAGGCTCGTCCCAGTTCAAGGTCAGTAGCTGGCGAAACCGTTGGGCCTGCTGCGGATCTTCGAGAAAAGTCTGTTCGCGCAGCTGCATTTCCCGAGGCTCGCGATCCAGCAGCGTGACGCAACCCAAGGCAAATTGTTCGGCGCTGAAGTACAGGTGAGCGAGGCGAATATCACCGTTGATGACCCAACCCGATTCGTGGTCGGCCGGCAGGATGCACAACTTGTCCGGGCCGCCCTTGTGGCCGGGTTCGCCACGGCGGAAGGTGCCGGTGCCGCCGGCGATGTAGCAGGAGAGGGTGTGATGGCTCGGCGCTTCGTATTCCTGGGCGTCGTGATGATTGGTCCACAAAGCTGCAGACAAGCCGTCACCCAACTCGGCGCTGTGCACAAGGCGTGCATTGGGCGAATTGTTGAGGGCTTGGAAGACTTGCAGGGTATCGATGGCGGCCATGGTCGGTTCTCTTCAACGCCTTGCATCCTACTCCGTAGATTTCGCGCTGCCAGCCTGCGCGCCGACAAAAGCGCAAGTTTATGCAAGCGAGGGGCGAGGGCGCAGGCGGACACTGAAAACCAATCGAGGAGTGTCTGCCATGAACCTGTCGTTGTATTTGTTGACCGTGCTGATCTGGGGCACCACCTGGATCGCCCTTAAATGGCAATTGGGTGTGGTGGCGATTCCGGTGTCGATCGTCTATCGCTTCGGTCTCGCGGCGCTGGTGTTGTTTGCGCTGTTGCTGCTCAGCCGTCGCCTGCAACCGATGAACCGGCGCGGGCATTTGATCTGCGTGGCGCAGGGTTTGTGCCTGTTTTGCGTCAACTTCATGTGTTTCCTGACCGCCAGCCAATGGATTCCCAGCGGTCTGGTGGCGGTGGTGTTTTCTACCGCAACGTTGTGGAACGCGCTGAATGCGCGGGTGTTCTTCGGCCAACGCATCGCGCGCAATGTGCTGATGGGCGGGGCGCTGGGGCTGGGCGGTCTGGGGCTGTTGTTCTGGCCGGAGCTGGCCGGGCATCACGCCACTCCGCAAACCCTGCTTGGCCTTGGTTTGGCACTTTGCGGCACCTTGTGTTTCTCGGCGGGCAACATGCTCTCGAGCCTGCAACAGAAGGCCGGTCTCAAACCGTTGACCACTAATGCGTGGGGCATGGCTTACGGCGCGGCGATGTTGTCGGTGTGGTGCCTGGTCAAAGGTATTCCGTTCGAGATGGAATGGACGTCACGTTACATCGGCGCGCTGCTGTATCTGGTCATCCCCGGTTCGGTGATCGGCTTCACCGCGTACCTGACGCTGGTCGGCCGCATGGGGCCGGAGCGCGCGGCTTATTGCACAGTGCTGTTCCCGGTGGTGGCGCTGAACGTATCGGCCTTTGCCGAAGGCTATCAATGGACAGCGCCGGCGCTGGCGGGGCTTGTGCTGGTGATGCTGGGCAATGTGTTGGTATTTCGTAAACCTAAACCCGTTATTGAAATGATCGCTAAACCCGCACATTGAATACTCAATTGTCGATTTTCATGACCAGAAATATTAGTGCCGGGAGTAAAAAGTCGACAATGCTTTGTGCCCAGGACATGGCGTTCCATTCTTTTGACTGGTCCATGTCGAACCATTCATTGCCTACGACTTGCAGGCAGAAATAATAAACAAACAGTGCTACCAGAAAACCCAGTACGGCGTATTTCTTGGCTTCGTGAAATTGCTGTTCCGATGAATTTATGTTTTTGGCAAGTTGATAGCCACCTAGCAGGCAGGCAGAAGTAAAAATCGTCTCGAGTGTCATGATCATCCAGTAGATCCGGTGATGCATGATTTCCGAGTTGATGGAGCGATATGTCAAATGACTGCCTGTCGTGTCCATGCTGAGGATATGGCCAAGGTAGATATAGTTGGAGTTGTAGTCGGTTGCATTGCTGTAAACGATCAGTGTGCCCAAAACACCCACCATGAGAACTATTGCTACTTTGCTTCTTCGAATCAATTGAGCTGTTGTCAGATTCGTCATTTGTTTTCTCCGTCAATTAAACCTGTCTCTTGGCAGGTTGTGACGGGATTCTATAGCTCGCGGAAGATAAACGGGCAAAGAGTCATTTTCAATTTGTGTAGCTTTTGAATGTGTGGCAATTAATTTGCTTGTTGGGTCGCTTATATAAAACAACTAAGGCTGGACAAACTTGTGTCCAGCCTTAGTTGTATTCAGTCTTTCCAGACTTGCGGATTGACCAGATCCTGCGGGCGCTCGCCGAGCAGGGCGCTGCGCAAGTTGGCCAGCGCACGGTTGGCCATGGCTTCGCGGGTTTCATTCGTAGCCGAGCCGATGTGCGGCAAAGTCACGGCGTTTTTCAGCTGAAACAGCGGAGATTCGCTCAGCGGTTCTTTTTCGTAGACGTCGAGGCCTGCACCGCGAATGCGGTTTTTCTGCAACGCTTCGATCAATGCCGGCTCGTCGACCACCGGGCCACGGGAGATGTTCACCAGAATGGCGTCAGGCTTCATCAGTGCCAGTTCGCGGTGGCTGATCAAGTGGCGGGTCTTTTCGCTGAGCGGTACTACCAGGCAGACGAAATCGGCTTCGGCCAGCAGTTGGTCAAGGCTGCGAAATTGCGCGCCGAGTTCCTGTTCCAGCTCGGTCTTGCGGCTGTTGCCACTGTAGATAATCGGCATGTTGAAGCCCAAGCGTCCGCGACGGGCGACAGCAGCGCCGATGTTGCCCATGCCGACGATGCCCAGGGTCTTGCCATGTACGTCGCAACCGAACAGTGGTGCGCCGACGCTGGCCTGCCATTGGCCGGCCTTGGTCCAGGCGTCCAGTTCGGCGACGCGGCGGGCGCTGCTCATGATGAGGGCGAAGGCCAGGTCCGCGGTGCTTTCGGTGAGGACGTCCGGGGTGTTGGTGAGCATGATCCCGCGTTCGTTGAAGTAGGCAAGGTCGTAGTTGTCGTAGCCGACGGAGACGCTGGAGACGACTTCAAGTTTTGCGGCGTTTTCCAGTTGGGCCTTGCCGAGTTTGCGACCGACGCCGATCAGGCCGTGGGCGTGGGGCAGGGCTTCGTTGAACTGGGTGTTGATGTCGCCGTTCTTTGGGTTGGGGACGATGACGTCGAAGTCCTGTTGCAGGCGTTCGATCATGGGGGGGGTGATGCGGCTGAAGGCGAGGACGGTTTTTTTCATTGAAGGAGAGCTCGTCGGGCGGCTGGATGCCAAGCAAGCTAACATTCTTGTCGAGGGTTAGGCGAGTGCCACTGAACCCCACCGCATCGTCAAAAGCGTTTTGAGAGAGCGGTGGGGTTCATTGGTTTGTGCTTCACTTACTTGGTCACATCACTCCATTGCGTGACTTTTGCGTTCCCGATCATTTGATGGGATTTACCTTCGCTCAAGATTGTGAAATTAAAACCTGCTTCAAAAATTCCGACTTCGATGTCGAAAGCTTCAACGGTCACATAGCCGATATTTTTGTCAGTGGCAAAATTTTTGGAGTAGGTTTCTCCGGTGTCATCCACCCATGTTTTTCTTAAGCTCAATGAAAGAGGAAATGCTGGATTCGGCAATTCGTAGCGTTTCACCTGAATGTCGCTCAGAAAAACGGTACTTAGTTCGTACCATTCCGTATCGCTGATTTTATGCTTGGCGAGTAAATAAATATTATTCATCGCGGATGCATGAAAAAAGAACGTAACGGGGCCCTTAAAATCTGCTAGTTCGAAATTATTGTGAATCTTAGCCGCCACTGTGCCAACGTCTGCAACTGTTTTGATATCAGCGAACATGGTAGTGCTCCTTCGAATGAGCTGTGAAATGACGTCACAGAGTTTCGATTCAAAGGAGTTTCTAGGCCACTGTCATAAATGACAGTTTTTTAGAATGAATTGCTATAGTCGGGCTACCATTTCAAGCCGTGTGGCCATGAATCAGTTGGCCACCCGCACCCCCGCCAGACTCCCACTCATCTCATAAGCCGCCAATTCCGCCTGATGCCCCGCCAATATTTCCGGCAACGACCCACGCAGGTATTCAACCCAGGTCTTGATCTTCGCATCCAGATACTGCCGCGACGGGTAGATCGCATAGAGGTTCAGTTCCTGCGAGCGGTAGTTGGGCATGACCCGTACCAGCGAGCCGTTGCGCAAGCCTTCAATCGCGGCGTACACCGGCAACACGCCCACACCCATCCCACTGGTGATCGCGCTTTTCATCGCGTCGGCGGAGTTCACCAGGAAGGGGGAGCTGTTGATGGTGACCATTTCCTGGCCGTCAGGGCCGTCGAAGGCCCATTTTTCCAAGGGGATCACCGGGCTCACCAGACGCAGGCAGGCGTGGTTCAGCAGGTCGCTGGGTTTTTGTGCGCAGCCGTTGGCTTTTACGTAGGCCGGGGAGGCGCAGACGATGCTGTAGGTGATGCCCAGGCGTTGCGAGACGAAGCCCGAGTCCGGCAGTTCGCGGGCCAGGACGATGGACACATCGTAGCCTTCGTCAAGCAGGTCCGGCACGCGGTTGGCCATGGTCAGGTCGAAGGTCACGTCCGGGTGGGTCTTGCGGTAGCGGGCGATGGCGTCGATCACGAAGTGCTGGCCGATGCCGGTCATGGTGTGCACTTTCAACTGTCCGGCCGGGCGGGCGTGGGCTTCGCTGGCTTCGGCTTCGGCCTCTTCGACGTAGGCGAGGATCTGCTCGCAGCGCAGCAGATAGCGCTTGCCGGCTTCGGTGAGGGCGATGCGCCGGGTCGTGCGGTTGAGCAGGCGGGTTTGCAGGTGGGCCTCAAGGTTGGAGACCGCGCGCGAGACGTTGGCGGTGGTGGTGTCGAGTTGCACGGCGGCGGCGGTGAAGCTGCCGGCTTCGGCCACACAACTGAAGGCGCGCATGTTTTGCAAAGTGTCCATGGGGTGCTCTCAAGGGAGATGGCAAATTGTGACACGAAGTTTCAGGGGCTGAGACCCCCGACCAAGGGATTATCTCGTTAACGGTAACAAAGATTCACAGGATTCCCAGCTTATCGCCGTAATGGCGCCCCCCTAGAATTGCGCCCACCTCGAAACATCTCCCACCTCAGGAATTCGCAGCAGTGCCGCGTCGCATCAACAGAGCGCTTTTGCCGCTCAGTGTTCTGGCTTTTACGTTAGTTCTCAGCGGCTGCATCGGAACCGGAGGGATTGCCCCGCAGGGCAAGGCTCTGGAGGCCAATGAACTGGCCACCGACGAGGCCATCGCCCACGCCGCCCGTGACGCAAACTGGCCCACCGCCCAATGGTGGCAAGCCTACGGCGACCCGCAACTCAACCGCTGGATCGACCTTGCCGTGCAAGGCAGTCCGACCCTGGCCATGGCTGCCGCGCGAGTGCGTCAGGCCCGGTCCATGGCCGGTGTCGCCGAAGCCGCCGAGTCGTTGCAGATCAATGGCGAGTCGACGCTCAAGCGTCACAACTGGCCGACCGATCAGTTCTACGGTCCCGGTGAGCTGGCCAACAGCACCACCTGGGACAACAATGCCGCGCTGGGTTTCAGTTACGCCCTCGACCTCTGGGGCCGTGAAAGCAACAGCACCGAACGGGCCGTCGATCTGGCGCACATGAGCGCTGCCGAGGCGCGTCAGGCGCAGCTCGAATTGCAGAACAACATCGTGCGCGCCTACATCGAGTTGTCGCTGCACTACGCGCAGCGCGACATCGTGGCGGCGACGCTCAAGCAGCAACAGCAGATTCTCGAGCTGGCGCAGAAACGCCTGAACGGCGGAATCGGCACGCACTTCGAAGTCAGCCAGGCCGAAACGCCGCTGCCGGAAACCCATCGGCAACTGGATGCGCTGGACGAAGAAATCGCCCTGAGCCGCAACCAGATCGCGGCATTGGCCGGCAAAGGCCCGGGCGCTGGCGCGCAGTTGCAGCGTCCGACCCTGTCATTGGGCGCGGCACTGAAGCTGCCTTCGGCATTGCCCGCCGAACTGCTCGGCCAGCGTCCGGACGTGGTCGCCAGTCGCTGGCAAGTGGCGGCGCAGGCGCGCGGGATCGATGTCGCACACGCCGGGTTCTATCCCAACGTCGATCTGGTCGGCAGCCTCGGCTACATGGCCACTGGCGGTGGGGCGCTGGAGTTCCTGACTGGCAAGAAGCTCAACTACAACGTCGGGCCGGCGATCTCGCTGCCGATCTTCGACGGCGGGCGACTGCGTGCCGAACTGGGCGAAGCCTCGGCGGGTTATGACATCGCCGTCGCGCATTACAACCAGACACTGGTCAATGCGCTGAAGAACATCTCGGACCAGTTGATCCGCCGCGAGTCGATGGACAAACAGCAGACGTTCGCCGCCGAATCGGTGGCCACCGCGCAGAAGACTTACGACATCGCGATGATCGCCTACCAGCGCGGCCTCACCGATTACCTCAACGTGCTTAACGCCCAGACCCTGCTGTTCAAACAGCAGCAGGTCGAGCAGCAGGTGCAGGCCGCGCGCTTGAGCGCCCATGCGGAACTGGTGACGGCATTGGGCGGTGGCCTTGGTGCGGGTGAAGACGTGCCGACTGCCGAACAGACTGCCGCACCGAAAACCCCGGCCCTTCTTCAAGCCCTCGACCACTGAGCAAGATTCAATGACTCCCTTGCCCGCACCTTTGCGCTGGCTCTACTCCCTGGAATGGCGCCGGGGTTTCTTCGACTGGGCGCGCAGCGACGGCGTGACCTGGGTCTACATCTTCAAGGTGTTGATTGCCGCGTTCCTGACGCTGTGGCTGGCAATGCGCCTGGAACTGCCGCAACCGCGCACCGCAATGATCACCGTGTTCATCGTCATGCAGCCGCAGAGCGGCCAGGTGTTCGCCAAGAGTTTCTATCGCTTCCTCGGCACCCTGGCCGGGTCGGCGATGATGGTCACGCTGATTTCCCTGTTCGCCCAGAACACCGAACTGTTCCTCGGTTCGCTGGCGATCTGGGTCGGCATCTGTTCGGCCGGCGCCGCCCGCTGCCGCAACTTCCGTGCGTACGGTTTTGTGCTGGCCGGGTACACGGCGGCGATGGTCGGCCTGCCGGCGCTCGCCCATCCTGACGGTGCGTTCATGGCAGCGGTGTGGCGAGTGCTGGAAATTTCGCTGGGGATTCTCTGCTCGACCCTTGTCAGTGCCGCGATCCTGCCGCAAACCGCCAGCGCCGCGATGCGCAACGCCTTGTATCAGCGCTTCGGTGTGTTCGCGTTGTTCGTCACCGATGGCCTGCGCGGGCGCAGCAAACCGGAGTCGTTCGAGGCCAGCAACGTGCGCTTCATCGCCGAAGCGGTGGGGCTGGAAGGACTGCGCAGCGTGACCGTGTTCGAAGACCCGCACATGCGTCGGCGCAACGGTCGGCTCAGTCGCCTGAACAGCGAGTTCATGGGCATCACCACCCGTTTCAACGCCTTGCACCAGTTGCTCGAACGCCTGCGTCGCAATGGCGCCGACCATGTGGAAGCGGCAATCAAACCGGGCCTGCAGGATCTGGCCGAAGTGCTCGACGGCTTCAGCGGTCGCGCCCTGACCAGCCCGGATGCGGCGCGTCTGGTGCTGGCGCTCGCGGCCTACAAGGAAGGCCTGCCGGCGCGGGTGCGCAGCCTGCGGGCGATCTTCCAGGAGAGCGAGCCGAGCGACGCCGAACAACTGGATTTCCACACCGCATACGAGTTGCTCTATCGCTTCGTCGATGACTTGCACAGTTATGCACAGACCCATGCTTCGCTGGCCGATCACAGCCACGAACGCGAGCGCTGGGACGAGCCGTTCACCCCGCAGACCAGTTGGTGGGCGGCAGCAGCTTCGGGGATTCGTGCCGCATTCATTCTGGTCGTGCTCGGCAGTTACTGGGTCGCCACCGCGTGGCCGAGCGGCGCGACCATGACCCTGATCGCTGCCGCCACCGTGGGCCTGTCGGCGGCGACGCCAAACCCGAAACGCATGGCCTTCCAGATGGCTTGCGGCACATTCCTCGGGGCGTTGATCGGCTTCGTCGAGATGTTTTTCATCTTCCCGTGGATCGATGGTTTTCCGTTGCTGTGCGTGATGCTCGCGCCGGTGATCGTGCTCGGTTCGTTCCTCGCATCGCGGCCGCAATACGCCGGTGTCGGCCTCGGTCTGCTGATCTTTTTCAGCACCGGTTCGGTGCCGGACAACCTGACGATCTACAACCCCTACACCTTTATCAACGACTACATCGCCATGGTCATGGGCATGCTGGTTTGCGCGGCAGCGGGGGCGATCATTCTGCCGCCGAACAGCCGCTGGTTGTGGCAGCGCCTCGAGCATGACCTGCGCGGGCAAGTGGTGTACGCGATCAGCGGCAAACTCAAGGGCCTGGCGTCGAGTTTTGAAAGCCGTACTCGCGACCTGATGCATCAGGCTTATGGCCTGGCGGCCGGTCAGCCGCTGGTGCAGAAAAACCTGCTGCGCTGGATGTTCGTGGTGCTGGAAGTCGGCCACGCGATCATCGAGTTGCGCAAGGAGCAGGCGATCCTGCCGGTGCACCCGGCGTATGCCGAAACCCAGCCATGGCGCCAGGCGATCCGGGTCATGGGGCGCTCGCTGGTGCGGCTGTTCCTGCAACCGAATTCGAGCAATCTGGAACGCGCCTTGGTCGCCGTCGATCACGCGATCAGCCGTGTCGCCGCCACTGACGAACCGTTCGCACCGCACTTCGATACCTCGGCCCTGCGTCGGGTGAAAAGCTACTTGCACTTCATCCGCACCTCGTTGCTCGACCCGCAATCGCCACTCGCCGCCTACGCCATCGCCAAGCCCGAAGGACTTGCCCATGCCTCGTGAAATCGCCTTCCACGGCGTGTACATGCCGACCATGACCCTGATGTTTTTCGTCGCTGCGGCACTGGCCTGGGCGCTGGACCGATTCCTCTCGGGGTTCGATCTGTACCGCTTCTTCTGGCACCCGGCGCTGCTGCGCCTGAGTCTGTTTACCTGTCTATTCGGCGCGATGGCGCTGACTGTCTACCGTTGAGAACGTTCTGATGAAAAAGTTTTTCAGCCTGCTCGCGACCCTGCTGGTGCTGGCCCTGGCGCTGTGGATCGGCCGCACGTTGTGGGAGCACTACATGAACACCCCGTGGACCCGCGACGGCCGGGTCCGTGCCGACATCATCAACGTCGCGGCCGACGTCACCGGTGAAGTGGTCGACGTGCCGGTCCGTGACAACCAGTTGGTGAAGAAAGGTGATCTGCTGATGCAGATCGACCCCGAGCACTATCGCCTCGCGGTGAAACAGGCGCAGTCGCTGGTGGCTTCGCGCAAGGCCACGTGGGAGATGCGCAGGGTCAACGCCCATCGCCGCGCCGATATGGACGCCTTGGTGATCTCCAAGGAAAACCGCGACGACGCCAGCAACATCGCCGACTCGGCACTAGCCGATTACCAACAGGCCCAGGCCCAACTGGAAGCCGCCGAACTCAACCTCAAACGCACCGAAGTGCGGGCGGCGGTGGACGGCTACGTGACCAACCTCAACGTCCATCGCGGCGACTACGCGCGCATCGGCGAGGCGAAAATGGCTGTGGTCGACATGAATTCGTTCTGGGTCTACGGCTTCTTCGAAGAAACCAAGCTGCCCCACGTGCGCGTCGGCGACAAAGCCGACATGCAACTGATGAGCGGCGAAGTCCTCAAGGGCCACGTGGAGAGCATTTCCCGCGGCATCTACGACCGTGACAACCCGGAAAGCCGCGAGCTGATCGCCGATGTGAACCCGACCTTCAACTGGGTGCGGCTGGCGCAACGGGTGCCGGTGCGGATTCACATTGATGAAGTGCCGGAAGGTGTGCTGCTGGCGGCGGGGATTACCTGCACCGTGGTGGTGAAGCAGGACGCTGTGGATAACTGACAGACCGAGTCGCTGCAAATCGCGAGCAGGCTCGCTCCCACAGATATCACGGCGCCTGAACATCTTGAACGCGCCTCAATACCTGTGGGAGCGGGCATGCCCGCGATGGGGCCGACTCGGTCTCAGAGTTTCCCGCGCAAGCCGAAGCGTTTCATCAAGGTCGATTCCAGCAGCCCTTTCGGCAGCAACGTCGCCAGCAACGGCAACGCCCGGCTGCCATTGCCGATGCGGATCAGCCGTGGTGGTTTGTTCTGCTGTACCGCCTTGAGCAACTCGGCGGCAAATTCGCTGGCCGGCGTTGGTTTGTCCTGCGAAGCCTTGGCCCGCGCCCGGATGCCTTCACGCAACGGAAACCACGGTGATTGTTCGTTGATCAGTTGTTCGGCCTCATGGCCGGCATTCTTGGCGAAGCTCGATTGAATCGCCCCCGGCTGCACTTCCAGCACGCGAATCCCGAACGGCGCCAGTTCCATGCGCAACGCATCGCTCAACGCGTGCACCGCGGCTTTCGACGCGCAATAGGCGCCGGCAAATGGCGTGACCAGCACCCCGGAAACACTACCAACATTCACCACCAGGCCCTTGGCCCGACGCAGTACCGGGAACAGCGCACGGGTCACGCCGACAATCGAAAACACGTTGGTTTCGAACTGGCGCTGCATGGCCGGAACACCGCCATCGAGCAGCGGCCCCATGGCGCCGTAACCGGCGTTGTTGATCAATACGTCGAGGCCGCCATGTTGCTGGTTGATCCGCTCGGCGAGTTGTTCCAGCGCTGCATTGTCATTGACGTCGAGCTGCACGGCCGTGAACCCGGCAGCGGCGAGTGCCGCGACATCTTCAGCCTTGCGCGCACTGGCCCAGACCTCGTAGCCGGCGCTTTTGAAGGCATCGGCGAGGGCGCGGCCGATGCCGCTGGAACAACCGGTAATCAACGCGACGGGCATGGCGCATTCCTTGTGCAAAAGAGTGGGAGAGGGGATCAGTCGGAGAAACTACCCTGCAATCGCTCGGCGCGAAACTCCAGGGTTTGCGGGCGATAACCGGGACGCAACGGCGGCATCGGCAGGCAGTCTTCCCAGTTGCCGCCGGGCTGCAGTTCGCCTGGGCCGCGATAGCGTGGGGCGGCGTATTGATTGTCGGCCAGGTTCACGGTGTCGCCCGGTGCGTACGCCGCAATGCGCCAGCGCAGTTCGGTCAGCGGCACGTCGTTGCCGTTGTTCATCTTGAGCAGCAGCGGGCGGTCGGCAGGGCAGTGTTCGGGGGCATAGACGATGCGCAGTTCCAGGCGCGCCAGTTGCTTGACTTCGCGGTTGTCCAGCCACACCACCCACATCGCCACCAGCCCGAGGCCGACGGCGGCGGCCATGGACACCGGCAAGGCCTTGGCCGGGTAGCGCAACAGCAGGATCAGCCAGGTGATGACCAGCAAGACGCCGATGAACATGTTCGAACGCTCCTTGAACTCGTGATGACCATCCTACCGAAGGGGCGCGGGAATGGACATTCACGGATTGAGCGCAGTGCCGTTGGTCGGGACTGTAATTTCTGACAGTAGCCGGATCAGCGCTGAGCCTGCTCAGATGCCAGAGCTACAAAGAACGCCGGTCGCGCGAGGATGCACGGTTAATGAGCTTGCATATCAATACGCCGAGGATGTCTGTGTTCGAGCCGCGCGGCTTAGAGGTTCGCACGGTCGACTATCATCGAGCCATCGAGAGCGGGACGGTAGAGTCCCGGATCAACCGCATCCTGCATGATTCTGCGGGGCGTGCGGTAAAACACTGGGACCCGCGGCTTTGGCTGTCGCAAGCCGGCGACCCGCTGACGCCGGCCAATCTGACGCAGGTGTTTGCTCTGGACGCCACGGTGATTCGTTCGGACAGTGTCGATGCCGGTACGCAAATCGAGTTGAAGGGACTCGCTGCACAAACGATGTTCAGTTGGGACAGCCGTCAGACGCAGCGCGAGATCGAGCACGACAATCTGTTGCGCCCCGTCGCGATATTCGAAGAGGGAAAGGGCGAGCCTCGGCGTTGTGTCGAGCGCCTGACCTACGGTCATCCCGGCAGCGGGGATCAGTCGCGTAACCAGTTCGGTCAACTGATTCGTCATGACCATCCAGCCGGCAGCGTGCTGTTCAGCGCGTTTGCAATCATCGGCTCATGCACTGAAGACACCCGCCACTTTACGCAGGAACCGCTGACACCCGACTGGCCGGAGCAGGAGGCGGATCGCCCGCAACTGTTGGAGCCTGGCGCTGGTGCGACATCGCAGTGGCGCCATGGTGCGCTGGGCGATGTGCTGGAGCAGACGGATGCCCGAGAGAACCGGCATACATTTGCGCTGACCGTCGATGGCCACTTGCACGAGCGCCGCTTGCGGTTGAAGGGGAAGCCTGAGCAGATCCTGGTTACTGACATTCGCTACAACGCGCAAGGCAATGTCACGCAGGAAACTGGTGGTAACGGTGTGCGCACCACCCGGATCTATCGCCCCGAAGACGATCGCCTGTTGGGCCTTCGGTCCGAAGATGCTAACGGTCTCGTGTTGCAACACCTGAGTTATGGATACGACAGGATGGGCAATGTCCTGAGTATCGAAGACAAGGCACTGCCGATCCGTTACTTTGCCAACCAGCGCATCGAGCCGGTCAGCCGCTTTGTCTACGACAGTCTTTACCAGTTGATCATGGCTTTCGGCTGGGAAGCCGGCACTGTCAGTCAGGGCCCGCAATCGATGGGGCGCATCGACCCTTCGGCGATCAGCAACTATCAGCAGACTTACGAATATGATCCCGGCGGCAACCTGCGCAACCTGATTCATGTCGGCCCGCAAAGTCATGGGCGCAAACTGCAACCGGCGAGTTTCAGCAACCGCTCTTTGCCCTACGTGAACGCCATTCCCGGCGATTCGGAAATCGAAGCTGCCTACGACCGCAGGGGCAACCTGTTGCAGCTGGAACCGGGGCGGATGCTGAGCTGGAACCTGCGTAACCAACTGCAATCGGTCAGCCCGGTGGAACGCGCCTCCGGGCTCAACGACCAGGAGGTCTATCTCTACGAGTCTGGCAGTCAGCGAGTACGCAAGATCCGCTCATTACGAACCAACGCCCGCACCCTGATTGCCGATGTGCGCTATTTGCCTGGACTGGAATTGCGCACCGTCAACGGTACCGGTGAACGGTTGCAGGTCATCATTGCCGACAACGCTCGAGTACAGCACTGGGAGAGCCCGCCGCCTTCGGGACTCAACGATCGGTATCGATACCAGCATGTCGATCACCTGGGGTCGGTCAGTCTGGAAACCGCCGATGACGGTGCGGTGATCAGCCGGGAAAGGTTTCACCCATACGGTACCAGTGCCTGGCAGGACGGCGAATTCAGCTACAAATACATCCGTTACTCGGGCAAGGAGCGTGATGCCAGCGGGCTTGATTACTACGGTTACCGCTACTACATCCCGTGGTTGCAGAAATGGAGCAATCCGGATCCGGCAGGTGTGGAGGCAGATGGCATCAATCTTTTCCGAATGGTGAGAAATAATCCGTTGACGTTTTTTGACGAGCAAGGCGAGGAATCAAAGTCCCATTCGGCGGTACGCACGGCCATCGAGATTTTTGAATCGTACAAGGACAATTACAGCGATACGGACAGAGTGAAGCCCTACACGATGATGAATGACATAACCGAAGGCAAGCTCAAGTTCAAAACTACAAAGGCACCACCTGCGGTGCTCGAAAAGACCAAAGACTTGAAATTTACCTTGCGTCATTACTCATACAACTTCGCGACGAAGGGCGCGGCACCGTCACATATGGACATCAAGTCAAACTTTTCTCTGGTCAACAGCAAATTGAAGGCGTTGGGTGGAAAAGGTGGCAATACCAGCGAAAAGGATTGGACCAAGGCTGGGAATATGGGATTCACCTTCTTTCTTTTATCCATAAACGGAGAAGTGAACGAGCGCAGATTTCTAGCGGGCATGACGCATTTTGCAGAGTATGACCTTGAGGACGACAATGCACTCAGGAGCGCCTTTGGTGACAGCTACGACAGCCTGGAGTTTTTTGCTTCTCCGGATGTACTAGATCCGAAGCACTCATCCGACTTGAGCGCAGTTCCGATGATCAAAGGCCGATTGAAAGAGTTGAAGGCATTGCTGATAGGCAATTCGGGAATCAGTCCCGTGCAGGTGGGAAGAATGAATGCACGGACAATGCTGGACAGTCTCGACAAGTCATTCCACGGAACGCTTGAAATCAAAACTCCTGGATCGGTAAAAGTCAGTACCTGGCATAAAAAAGTACAGGCCGGGGCTTCCAAGGCTGCATGAGCGTCAGCAAGAAGCCCCCGCCCAACCCGCTGCGGATAGGGGACGCAGCGGGCTGGACGGGGGCTTCTTGTTTTACGGAACGCTTACTGCGCGATGGTTTTCACCGACACGCCGCGTTCGATCGGGGTCGAGCGACCGTAGATGTCCTCGAAGCGCTCGATATCGTCTTCACCCAGGTACGAGCCCGACTGCACTTCGATGATTTCCAGCGGGATCTTGCCCGGGTTGCGCAGGCGATGCACCGAGGCGATCGGGATGTAGGTCGACTGGTTCTCGCAGAGCAGGAACACGTTCTCGTCGCAGGTCACTTCGGCGGTGCCGCTGACCACGATCCAGTGTTCGGCGCGGTGGTGGTGCATCTGCAGCGACAGGCACGCGCCCGGCTTGACCGTGATGTGCTTGACTTGGAAGCGACCGCCCATGTCCACCGAATCGTAGGAACCCCACGGACGGTAGACCTCGCAGTGGTTCTGGGTTTCGCTGCGGCCCTGCTCGTTGAGGGTGTTGACCATCTGCTTGACGCCTTGGACCTTGTCCTTGTGGGCGATCATCATGGCGTCCTTGGTTTCGACCACCACGATGTTTTCCAGGCCGATCACCGACACCAGTTTGCCGTTGCCGTGGATCATGCAGTTCTTGCTGTCCTGGATCACCACGTCGCCCTTGCTGACGTTGCCGTTGGCGTCCTTCTCGTTGACTTCCCACAGCGACGACCAGCAACCGACATCGCTCCAGCCTGCAGTCAGCGGCACCACGCAGGCGCGCTGGGTTTTTTCCATCACCGAGTAGTCGATGGAGTTGTCCGGGCAGCAGGCGAAAGTGGCTTCGTCGAAGGTGATGGTGTCGTTGTCCTGAGCGCTGCGCTCAAGGGTCAGCAGGCAGGTGTCATAGATGTCCGGATCGTGCTTTTTCAGCTCTTCGAGGAAGCGGCTGGCGCGGAACAGGAACATGCCGCTGTTCCAGTAGTAACCGCCGGACTCGACGTACTCGGTGGCGCGTTTGACGTCGGGTTTCTCCACGAAGTGCGAGACGCGGCTGACGCCTTCCGGCAACAGCGAATCGCCGGTGGACTTGATGTAACCGTAGCCGGTTTCCGGTTTGGTCGCCGGTACGCCGAACAGCACCATCTCGCCGTTTTCGGCGGCGACGGTGGCCAGGGCGAGGGCGCGTTGCAGGGCTTTCTGGTCTTCGAGAACGTGGTCCGCCGGCAGCACCAGCATCAGTTCGTCGCGACCTTCATTGACCAGCATCATCGCGGTCAGCGCCACAGCCGGCGCGGTGTTGCGGCCGAACGGTTCCATCAGGATGCGCTGGCATTCGAGGTTCCGGGTGCTCAACTGCTCGTTGACGATGAAGCGGTGATCCTTGTTGCAGACCACGATCGGGGTGTCCATGCCTTCGAACACCAGACGCTCGAGGGTTTGCTGGAACAGCGTGTGTTCGCCGGTCAGGGCGAGGAATTGCTTGGGAAACTGCTTGCGCGAAAGCGGCCAAAGACGTGAGCCGCTACCACCTGACAAGATCACCGGAATCATATTGTTTACTCCATAAAATCGATTGGGTCAGAGCCACGAACGTTGTGTCGTTTCACTCTTGTTGTTATTCCGTGCCGGGCAGCGACGGCTGCCCGGTTTCATGTGCTTAGCGGGTCGACACCGGGCGTTTCACCCAGACCGGCGACAGGTTGCTGCCGTTGCCGGTGACGTACAGCACGGCTGCTTCACCGCGCTCCAGGGCGACCGGCTTCACGTCGCCGACTTTCTTGTCGCCTTCGTACAGCGCGAGGCTGACTTTGACCGGGTTGATTTCACGCTCGCCACGGCCCTTGGCGGCCACGTTAGGCACCACGTCGGTCTTGCCGTCGGCGGTCTTCAGGGTCAGCGGCTTGTCGCTGAGGTTCTGCACGCGCACCAGGGATTTCTGCTTGTTCTTGAACGGTGGTTCTTCGATCAGCTGCGGCGCGCCGGAAGCGTTGTTGACCAGGGTGTAGTAGTGGTCACCGGCGAGTTTCACCGGCAGGGTCTGGCTGCCGACCTTGGCGCTGTAGTCGCCGCCCGGCATGAAGCTGAAGTCGCTGCTGGCCAGCGGCGCGACGTCGCTCAGATTGGTGCTGCCGACGGTGGCGCTGACTTCAGCGTTGCTGGCGTTGTAGACGCGTACGAAGGTCGAGCCTTTCGGTGCAGTCGGGCCGTACAGCGCAGCGTCGCCACCGGCGAAGGCCTGGACCGACAGCACGCTCAGACCCGCAACCAGAGCGAAGCGTTTAGCGAGACGACGAGGAGTAGTAGTGAAAGTCATGGTGTACCTCTCTTTCAGTTTTGCGCCCGATCGGGCGTCTCGGATTTAGTGTTGATTGCTACGTTTTGTTGGCGCGCGCCGGCTTGTTTAAGCTCTGCGACCCACTGCGGGTCGGCGTCGCCGATTTCGTTGTTCACAGGCAGATATCGTTCAGGAAACTCCCAGATCAGCACCTGTGGCGGGCTGTTCTTGAAGTCGTCGCTTTTCAGGTAGCTGAGCATCGGCAGGATCGGGCCGTGGCCGTCTTCTGCGTAGTTGACGACGTCGCTGTGCAGCGCTTGCTTGAGCGCACCGACGAAGTTCCAGTTGGGGTTGGCGCTGTAGCTGGTGCCGATCAGCGCGACCGGCACTTCGCTGTTGGCGAACAATGCGTCGTCACCGGCAGGCTGCTCGGCGGCGGCCACGGTGTTGCGCTTTTGCAGCGGCTCTTGCGCCGGCATCAGGTTTTCGAACAGCGGATCCAGCGGCAGGAACAGACGCAAGTCGCCCTTGTGCGTGACCTTCTCCGCCGGGGTGGTGACGAAACGCTGCGGCTCGCCGCTGAGCGGGAACTTGTCAGCGATGGTCTTGGCCAGGGTGTTGGCGGCGATTTCCGCGCCTTCCGGGGTCCAGTGGGTGTCGGTGCGCAGGAACACTTGTTGACCGTTCTGCTTGGCGGCTTGCAGTGGGCCGAGCAGGTCGGGGGCAAGGATCTTGTCCGCCGCGACGCGAGCGTGGAAGTCCTGATAGAGGTTGGCGTGAATGCTCGCCGGCTTCACTTCACCCAGGTGCTCGGGGTACAGGCGAACCTTGGCCGGCACGATCGCCATCACCAGTTTCACGCCTTTCTCTTTCAGGGTCTGGCGCACGCCTTCGACCAGCGCGTAATTGCCTTGCAGGTTCAGCTCTTCGTTGACGATCGGGTTGAATTCCTCATCGCTGTACAACCACTGATCGCGACCGAGCACCACGCCCGGACGACCTTCGTTGAACAGTTTGAAATCCAGCGCGGCCCAGAGATTGGTGCCCAGACGCTTGATCGGGAATTCATCGTCGTAGTGGGTTTCCACGGCTTTGGTCCAGCGGCCGTTGAGCACCGTCGCGTCGGCGTTGGTGCTGAAGCCGAAGAAGCTGCGCACCGACCACAGACCGAGCACCAGCAGGGTCACCAGAAACAGCGCGATGTAGAAGATGCGTAATGAGCGGGTCATGTCAGATCCCTCAGAACTGGAAGTAAAGGAACGGCGAGAAGCTTTGCGCCGAGAGTTTGAGAATCGAGGCGATGAACAGCAGCAGGATCAGCCCGCGCATCACGTAGCGCGACCAGTCCGCCGTCCAGTAGGCCGGTTGCACCTGGGCTTCGACGCCGACGGTGTAGCCAGGCTCGTGGATGCTCGCCGGGTTTTCGCCCGGGGCTGCCTTGATCAGGCCCGGTTGCGCGCCGGCAGGGCCGTCGCTCTCGACGTTGACCGCAGGTTTGGTCTTCACCGGAGGCTGGTTGGTGTACAGATCACGCAGGCCGAAGAACGCCAGGGTCACGTAAGCCACCACCAGAGTCGCCACTTGCAGACCGGTGAGGCTGGCCTGGTTGAGTTCCGACAGCGACCAGTCGCCGAAGCTGAACATCGCGCTGTACATGCGGCCGGCAACGTGCAGGTTTTCGGCACGAAAGATCACCCAGCCCATGACTACCAGCAGGAAGGTCAGCGCCCAGCGGATCGGGTTGAGGCTGCGCGGCGAAGTGTTGAGGCCCAGCGCTTTTTCAATCGCCAGCCACATGCCGTGCCACGCACCCCAGACGATGTAGGTGATGTTCGCGCCGTGCCACAGACCACCGAGCAGCATGGTCAGGAACAGGTTGCGATAGGTCATCAGCGTGCCTTTACGGTTACCGCCGAGGGTGATGTAGAGATAGTCACGCAGCCAGGTCGACAGGCTGATGTGCCAGCGGCGCCAGAACTCGGTGATCGACTGGCTGATGTACGGCTGCTTGAAGTTTTCCATGAAGCGGAAACCCATCATCAAGCCCAGGCCGATGGCCATGTCGCTGTAACCGGAGAAGTCGAAATACAGCTGCGCGGTGTAGGCCAGCGCGCCGAGCCAGGCATCGCCCGTGGTCGGGTTTTGCAGGGCGAAGCAATGGTCGGCCACCACGGCGAGGGTGTCGGCGATGAAGACCTTCTTGATGAAACCCTGCATGAACCGCGTGCAGCCCTCGGAGAACTTGTCGAGGGTGTGGGTGCGGTTGTTGAACTGGTCGGCCAGGTCACGGAAACGCAGCACGGGACCGGCGATCAGGTGCGGGAAGATCGCCACGAATGCCGCGAAGTCGATCAGGTTGCGGGTAGCCGGGGTATCACCGCGGTAGACGTCGATGATGTAGCTGATCGACTCGAAGATGTAGAACGAGATACCGATCGGCAGCAGCACGTGGGTCAGGATGAACGGCTCGAGACCGACCGACGTCATCATTGCGTTGATGCTGTCGACGCCGAAGTTGGCGTACTTGAAGTAGCCGAGAATGCACAGGTCCACCGCCACGCCGAGCAACAGCCAGCGCTGGGCCGGTTTGGTGCGCACGCCGGCGGCGCCGACTTTCAGGCCGATCCAGTAGTTCCACAGGGTGACGCCGGCGAACAGCGCCAGGAAGTCCACCCGCCACCACGCGTAGAACACGTAGCTGGCGATCAGCAGCAGCAGGTTGCGATAGCGTTGCCCGCTCAGGTAGTACAAGCCGAGAAAGATCGGCAAGAACAGAAACAGGAACACGTTGGATGAAAATACCATCCCGATCTCTCCATGTTTGAACCAACAGTCAAGGGCCAAAGCCCCCCCAAACCCCCCACAAAAATTCAGAGGGCGACATCACTTCACTGTGGGAGCGGGCTTGCTCGCGAAAGCGGAGTGTCAGTCGACATATTTTTTGAATGTCAGACCGCATTCGCGAGCAAGCCCGCTCCCACAGGGTTTATCGGTGTACTCAAGAGCCTTTGTTGCCCTTTTCATGGGATGGGTCATAAACCTTGGTCAAATCCCCGCCGAGGCGAAAGGTCTTGAACGGCTGCATCCCGTGCTTCTTCTCGATCACATCCGGCGAACAGGTGTAGAGGGTGCAGAACGGTTCGAGCCAGGCGAATTTCATGTCCTCTTTCAAATCGGTCATGTCCTGCTCTTTGCCGTTCTTCTTCTCGAAGTCCTCGGGATCTTTCACCCCGGCCAGCACCCGGTCACCCAGGCGTTTCAGTGCGCCGTTGTTTTCCTGACGCAGATCCACGCCGTTGACCTGGGCGAAACTGGCGATCATCGCCAGCGGCGGCAGGGCGTAGTTGTGATAGGCGAGGGCGCGTTGCTGGCGCTTGAGTTCGTTCGGCAGGTAACCGTCGGCATCGACCTGATTGACCCCGACCTTGTATTCCTTGACCGCCCAATCAAACAGGTCGCGGCGGTTGGTGGCGACCGATGTCGCCATCACCGACCACGCGGCCCAGTACGAGTGATTGTTGGTTTTTTCCAGTGGCAGGTTGTCCCAGTCGCTGACCACCTGATCGGCCATCTTGCTGAACCAGGCCTCGATCAACTGCGCTTCCTGCTGGTGCTGGGCCAGCGGATGGGAGTCGGAGAACTTCAGGCGAATGTACGAAGAGGCCATGCTGCCCAGCGCCCATTTGCGCATCGACTTGCCGGTGTGGTTGAAGTCTTTCGACATCAACGCATCGGCCTTGGCCCAGGTGGTGAGCCAGTTGAGCGTGCAATCGAGTTGTTCCGGACGACCGTCGCGCATGAACTGCATCACCCGTTTGGCGGTGCCGCGCTCTAGGGTGGTGATGTCTTTGGTGGTGTCGCGGAAGGCCTTTTCCGACTGCACGTTCAGCGTCGCGCGGGCCTTGTCCGAGCCTTCGTATTTGCTGCGAAATTGCAGCGGCCCGGTGTAGGGCGCCGGCATCGCGTCGCAGCCTTCGCTCTTGTCACCTGTCTTGAATTTATCCACAGGCGCAAAGTAGCCCTGAGGGGGACGCAGCGGCGCGGCGGCCTGCGCGGTGCCGGCGAAGATCGCCAGCCCGAGCAGCGTGGGTGCCAGAAGAGTTTTCAGTTTCGGATTTCGCATAGCAGACCTCATTGCCCGACCTGAGCGGTTTGTGGCCCAGCGCCCGGGAATACGTTGCGTTTGCAGATTTTCGCTTCGACTTTCTGTGGCGCGGTGCCCGCTTCCGGGCCCTGGACTTCGACCGCCAGCAGGTTTTGCGAGGCCCAGTCTTCGTCCGTGCGCAGCTCAAAGGCGAAACGACCGTCGGTGTCGGAGGTTTCCGGTTTCTCGATCTTGATGTCCTCGTGGCGACCGTTCATGTACCAGAGGGTGGCTTGCAGGGTTTTCACCGAGGTGTCGGCGAAGCGGATGTCGACCTGATGGCTGCTGTTCTGCAGGTTCAGGTTCTTGCTGTTGACCAGCAGTTCTTGTTTGCTGCCCGGCTTGAGCGTGGTGCTCGCGGACATTTGCGCGTCTTTGCCTTCGCAGCCGTTGTCGAGCAGGGACATCATTTGGCGATAGATGGTTTCCTGGTCGAGGCGGTACAGCGGCGAGAATTCCCAGATGAGAATCTTCGGTGGCGTCTTCTGGAATTCGTCGCTGCCCAGGTACTGCAACATCGAACCTTCCAGACCGCCGCCGGGGAACGCGACGTTGAGAATGTCGGCGCCGATGGCTTCTTCAAGGAAACCGGCGAAGTTGTAGTTCTTGCCGCTGTGCGAGGTGCCGACCAGCGTGATTTGCGGATTGCCGGAATCACCGAACAGGTCGCCGTCACCGGCCTCGCCTTTCGGCTCGGTGGTGAACTGGTCCATGTACTGGATCGCGTAACTGGTGCCGCACAGTTGCCCGGCCATGTTGTGCAGGGTGCCGGTCTTGCCCATGCGTCCGGAGCGTTTGGTTTCGAACTCACGCTTGGGAATGTCGGCGAAGGCCGGGATCTGCTTGACCTTCTCGGCGACGATTTTCGCCGTGCGCTGGGCACCGTACGGCGTCCAGTGCTGGTCACCACGGAAGTAGAAGTCGTGGGCGGGCAGGGTGTCCGGCAGCGATTCGTTGGTCAGCGGCGACAGGTCCGGCACCACGTAACCCATCTTGGCGAAACGGCCGAGCATGGTCTTGTAGTTGCCCAGTGCTTTCTCGTAATCGAACGCGGCTTTTTCTGCCGGGTTGAGCTTGTTGCGGTTCACCAGGCCACGGGTCGGCTGGTAGACGATCACCAGTTCGACGCCTTTGGCCTTGAACGCATCGTGCAGCTGTTGCAGGCGTTTGTAGCCGGCCGGGGTGGTGTTGAACTCGGTGCGCAAATCTTCCTGGGTCCGGAACAGCCAGTCGCCCTGCGCCTGCACCAGAGTGGTGAAGTTCTGCTGGTAGCGAGTGGTGTAGTTCTTCGCGTCGTGGGCGGCCGGGCACAGGCTGCAGCACGGTTCGGCGGTGAACTGCGGCGCTTTCACTTCGTCCGCGCGAGCGCCGTTGCTGGCCGCCAGAATGCCCACGGTCAGGGCCGACAGGCTGAGTAATTTGATCAGGTGTGGGTGCATAAAATTGTCCTCAGTCCCGCATTTCGGTCTGGCGTTCGACAGGGTCGATCAGCACGGCTTTCTGCTGGCGCACCAGCAGGTCGAGAATTTCATCCTGGCGCTCGCCGAGGATGCCGTTGAAGCTGATGCCGCTGGATTTGGTCGGCGCCAGCATCGACACGCGATACAGCTCGACACTCAGGGGCGAATCGATCGACAGCGGGCCGCTGCCGTTGGCCGCCAGTTCACCGCCGACCACGATCAGCGAGACCTGGGCGTCGAACGGGTCGAGCTTGATGTCACGGTCGGTGTCGGTCAGGTCCTTGATGTGCCCGTAGACGCCGGTCAGGCCGTTGGCCATGGCGACGTTTTCGTAGAGGCGGATGTTCACGCTGTTACGAATGCGGATGCCGTGGCGCTTGTTGCTGATGACCTTGTTGCCCCACAGCAGGTTGTCGGCGGACTCGTAGAGGGTGATGCCGTCGGTGTGGTTCTTGTAGATCTCGTTGTAGGCGATGATGTTGTTGACGCTGTTACGGTCGATCACCAGCCCCGAGAGGTGGTTGTCATAACTTTTGTTGTTGAAGATGAAGCTGTCGTTCACCTCACGGGAAATGATGATCCCGTGCTTCTTCTTCGTGCCGTACACCGTGTTCTCGGCAATGATCAGACCGTGGGAACGGTCGTGCGGGTCGATGCCGTAGACGATGTTGTCCTTGTAGGTGTTGCCCTTGACCACGAAGTCGCGGGTCTCGTAGCAGTAGAAGCCGTACCACATGTCCGAGAACTCGGAGCCGACGATCCAGCCGGTCGGCTCGGGACGCTTGAGCACCTTGGCCATGTTCGGCGTGTACTGGGAAATACTCACGCCGTAGGACTTACTGTTGGCGTAGCCGAAGCTGGCCATCTTGCTGTTGACGATGTAAGTCTCGGTGCCGCCCCAGGCCAGCAGGAACGGGCGGAATTCCTTCGGCGAACGGAAGGTTGCCGGGCCGTTTTCCTTCTCGCGCCAGCCGGTGACCTTGGTGTCACGCACGAACAACTGGCCGTCGTTGACCAGGAACGAACCGGCCTCCTGGGACAGGCGCAACTCCTGGGTCTGGCCGTCGATTTCGAGGATGCCTTTGCGGCCGACCACGATCGGCAGCTTGGCCAGATACACGCCCGGCGAGGTTTCGCTGAAGTACTGCTTCGGCAGCTTCTGCGCCAGCTCTTTCAGGTTCATGTAGCCGTCGTCGACGAAGATCGCCTGCGGGATGCCGTGCTGACGCACCACCCATTCGGCCATCTTGTTGTCGCCGCCGATAAAGTCTTTCAGGGCGTCTTCCTGCATCATCCGGCGCACGCTGATCTTGCCCGGTTTGCTGCGCACGATTTTCGCGGCGGCGGCTTCGGCGGTGTAGCCGGAGAGGTCGGGCAATTTCGGCTTGGCCAGTTCCAGCGCTTCGGTCGGCGCGCTGCTGACGGTGTAGGTCTTGGCCTGTTGCAGCTCCTTCGCGGTGGTCACCGGCTTGGCCGGTTCCACGTTGGCGAAGGCGCCAGCCGAGGCCAGCAGCATCGCGCCGGCCAGCAGGCTGAGTGAGCCTTTGCGGGCACTGTTCATGTCGGGCACTCCCTTGGCGGTCAGCATCAGAAGCGCCAGATCACGTCGATGAACGCGCGGTGCATGTACGAATCGACCTGGCTGCCATAGGCATCACCCGGCTTGAACACGCCGCCACGGAAACGCACCAGCGCCGAAGGCTCGTCGATCGACTGGCTCAGCGCCGCCGGCAGCAAGCCTTGCTTGAAGTACTTGGTGACCACCAGATCCATTTCCTGGCCCAGATCCTTGTTGCCGTCCTGCAGTGGCAGCGAGGTGCTGGAGAGGATCGCGCCGGTGACGTCGTCGGTGTTGTTTTCCACGGCGTTGATGCCGTTGCTGCCCACCGGCTTGTTGCCGTCCACACGCCAGAACTTGTGGTAGATCAGGCTGGCGTCGTACTGGTCGTTGAGCATCCACGAACCGAACAGGGTGGCGGTCTGCATGTTGTTCATTTCGCCACGGAAGGCTTCGCCGAAACGGTGAACCCGCGAGCGTGTACCGGTGTAGTTCGAGCGGTTGCTTTCCAGGCCGTTCTGTTCGTAATCGGCGCTGGCACGGGCGTACGCCGCACCGACCTGCCATTGCGGATCGAGGCGCAGACGCACACCGATGTCGGTGGCCCAGCCGTCGACGTTGTCGCTGCGCTTGGCCTGCGCCGGGCGGGTGCCATCGGCGTTGAGGGCGTTGACCGTGTCGCGGTCGCCGCTCATGCCGGTGATGCTGCCCCAGTAATTGACGGTGTTGGTGTTGCGCCAGTTGTAGGCGTCGCTGTCGGCGGTCAGGCCGAGCCAGCTGATGTCGCCGTTTTCTTTCTTGTCCAGCGAGTCGCCAGCCACGCCCGGCTCCGGATAGTCGAGCTTGCCGTCGTCATGGGTGTGGTGGCCGCGAATGCCGACCCAGTTGCCCGGCGTCCACTGGTAAGCGGCATCGGCGTAGGCGTGCAGGCGATCCTTGTCTTTCGGCGCCAGCTCCTTGAGGTCGGTGCGGTATTCGCTGAAGCGTTCGGCAACACCGGCGTTGGCGCGCAGCAGGGTGGTGTCGAAGGTCCAGTTCAGGGCTTCGATGTTGGTGTCGCGCCACTGGCCGTCGTCATTGCGCAGGCGCTGGCGACCGAACTTGAGGATCTCGCCGGGGTAGGGCGTCAGGCCGCTGTAGCCGACCCAGAATTCGCGCATCGCCAGGTAGTTTTTCTTGGTCTTGCGGTCGCCGTTGTCGGTGGTCTGGGTGCCTTCGCTGTCGGACTGCTGCAGGGTGTCGGTCTCGATGATGTCGGTCGAGGTCACGGCCTGGCCCATGGCGTAGGCGCTCCACGCACCGCTTTCGCCGTAGACCCAGGGACGCAGATCGAGGCCGACACCGTTGACGTCGCCGCCACTGGCGGTGCCGAGGTCTCGGTCGTCTTCGGACTGGCCGGTGATTTTCACTTCGAGGCCGAAGTTCTTCGATTCAGTCATCGCGGCCAGGGTCGGGCAAGACCAGATCAGCGCGAACGTGAGGCCAATGCCGGCCTTCACAAAGGGATTCAATTTCATAATTTTTCCTCGCCGTCTTCTTCTTGCAGGGCGTGCAGTTGCAGCGTGTTCTGGCTCAGGGCGCCACGGGTCGCCTGTTCCTGTTGCAGCAGGCGCTGGGCTTCGGCCAGGCGCTCGGGCGGCAGTTGCGCGGCTAGGGCGGTCGCCAGCTCATCGGCTTGCGGAGTGTTTTGCGCCTTGGCCAACTGGCTGAACACGTAGGCGTTGAGCGGGTCGGGCTTGGTGCCCTTGCCTTGGGAAAACAGCTGGGCGATGGCGAAGTCGGCGCTGTTCTGGCCGTTGCGCGCAGCGGTCAGCAGATGGTCGAGGGCCTTCTGCGGATAGACCTTGCCCAGGTAGCCACGGCGGTAGATCTGGCCGAGGTAGTAATCGGCGGCAACTTCACGGCCGACGGCTTTCTGGAAATGTTCCTCGGCAACTTTCGCGTCGGCCGGAACCAGTTTGCCTTCGTAGTAGAGCTTGCCCAGCAACAGTTCGGCGCGCGGCTGGTCGGCGGCGCGGCCGTTGTCCAGGTACTTCATCATCTGGTCGGTGTCGCCCAGTTCCGGGAAGTCATACAGCAGTTGTGCGAGGGTGACCCACGACGCCGGGTAGCCCGGCGCGATCGGTTCGAGCAGCGACTGCGCGGTTTTTTCGTCGGTCTTGCCCAGGGTCGAATCGGCCAGCACACGGGCCACCGAATCCACCCGCTGAGCACTGACGGTGCCGCGGCTGTAACCGGCCTGCAGCTGCTTGATCAGCTCGGCCTGTTGCTCCGGCGCGCCACGTTTCTGGTAGACCGTGGCCAGCTCGACGTAGCAGATGTCGGTGGTGTTGAGCGCGGCCTTGCAGATCTTTTCCACGTCATCCAGATGCTGGTCGTAAGTGCCCTGGGTGCGATACAGCAGCACCTGGGCGAGACCGGCTTCCGGGTAACCGGATTTGCGCCACTGATCGATCTGCTGCTGAGCGTTGATGTTCGGGAAGCTGTGCGGGTATTGCAGGTACAGCATCGCGAGCGGGATCAGCGTGTTGCCTTCGCCACTGGCGGCGGCTTTCTTCAGCAGGCTTTCGGCTTCCTGATGCTCGGCTTCGGTGGAACCGGGCTTGGCCACCAGCAGACGACCGAGTCGGGCCTGGGCACGCGGCGAAACGCTGGCGGCGGCGCGGTAGGTGGCTTCGGCCTGTTTCATTTGTTCCGGGTCGCGGCTGTCGACCTGGATATCGGCGAGGCCCACCTGGGCTTCGCTGTAACCCAGGTCGGCCAGCGCACGGTAGTTCTGCGCGGCGGTCGCGGTGTCACCGCGCTTGAGCGCTTCGCTGGCCAGACGCTGGTCGGGCAGGCCGGCGCAACCGGCCAGGGCGATTGCCATGGCCAGCGTCAGCGGGACCGGCAGGATTCTGATAGGGCTCGTCACGGGCATGTCCTCGACTTAAAGACCGGCAGCCATGGCTTTGTCGATCAGCCAGTTCAGGTTCGGACCACGGTCGCTGTTCACTTCCACCGGGCGGCCGGCGAAGCGGCTGTCCAGCGGCTCGTCAGGCTGGATCTGCACGCGGATGTCGGAGGACAGGTCAGCGCTTTTCAGGCTGGTGCTGCTGACGATCTTGCCGGTGCGGGTCTTGTCTTCGCCGGCGATCTGGAAGCTCACCGGAGTGCCCGGACGCACGTCGCCGAATTGGCGATAGGAGAAGCGTGCATCGACGGTGGCCTGGGTGTTGCGCGGTACCAGCGAGAAGATCACGTCACCTTTGCTCGCGTATTGACCGTCAGCCACCAGTTGCTGGGCCACGGTGCAATCGCAAGGGGAGGTCAGGGTGCCGGTCATTTGCTTGCCGAACAGTTCTTCAACCTTGGCCGGCGACAGTTGATCTTCTTCCAGATGGCCCTTGAGCACGTCGAGCATGCTGGTGCTGAACGTCGCCAGCGGTGCGCCCTTGGCGGCGACGCCATCGGACTTCACCAGGCTCTGCACGGTGCCGTCGCGCGGCATGGTGATGTTCATGCCCGGCACGCTGACCAGACCGGCCTGTGCATGGCTGACGAAGTACATGCTGTACACCGATTTGAAAATGAACCCCGCCGCCACCAGGCCGACCGCGAACACACCGGCGCTGAAGGTCACGGCTTTCAGGCGACCGAACGGGGTCATGCCGTGGCCGCCGTCCTTGACCTTGCGCGCCTTGGTGAAGTTGTCGCGCTGCAGGGTCGCCAGCACTTCGCCGATGCTGACGATGTCGCCGGCCAGGTGCGAAGTGATCAGGTGACGCAGGGTCGAAATGTCCTGCGGTTCGAGGTTCTGGAACTGGCAACCGGCACGACCGGTCTGGCGGTCGAAGGAGCGCACCTGCAGCTCCACGTCCATGGCCAGGCCGAGGTTGTCGATGACGAATTGCAGACGCGCCTTGTACACCTCGCCGACGGTCAGCGGCAGTTGACCGGCATTGAACGCCAGGCCACCGGCAGACAGGTCGATGACCCGCGCCTCGACGGGCGTCCGGTCAGGGCCGAAGAACCGCAGCTTGGCCGGGATTTTGACCCGGGCGTGCTGACGCTGGGCTTCGGATTCATGCACTACGTTGGCGTTGACGGCGGTATTCATGGGGGCGATTTCCTTGTTAATTCAATAGGGGCAGGTCAGACCATCATCAGCAGCACGGCGACGAAAATGCTGCCGGCGGAGAAGGTCATGGTCCGAGACGACCAGGTGTTGAACCAACGTTGAAAGCTGGCGAGATCACGGGTCAGGGAAGTGGGTTGTCGGGTCCAGGATTGTTGGTCGAGGCGGAAGAACACGTAGATCTTCACCAGCGCGCCGACGATCTGGTTGTAATAGAGAATCGCAGGGTAAGCCGGTCCGATCCGGTGGCCCGAGCAGGACAGCAGCAGCGTCAGAATCAGCCGGGTGATACCGATCCACAGCAGGTACACCAGGATGAACGCGGTGCCGTACTTGAAGCTGGCGATGATTGCCACGGTCAGGCCGAGCAAGGATGTCCACATCGAAACGCGCTGGTCGAACAGCACCACCGAGGTGAAGGCACCGAGGCGTTTCACGCCCAGGCCCAGAGCCCGGGAGTTCTGCCGCAGGTTGTTGCCGTACCAGCGGAACATCAGTTTGCGGCTGGCCTTGATGAAGCTCTTTTCCGGCGGGTGCTCAACGGTGTTGATCGCCGCGTCCGGCACGTAGAAGGTGTCGTAGCCCAGGCGCATCAGGCTGAACCAGCTCGACTTGTCGTCGCCGGTCAGGAACTTGAAACGGCCCAGGCGCCAGTGTTGCAGCGAGTCGCTTTCGACGTCGGCGATGAATTCCGGGTTGGTGACCACGGTGGCGCGGAACACCGACATGCGCCCGGTCATGGTCAGCACGCGTTTGGACAGGGCCATCGAGCACATGTTGATGTGGCGCTGGGCGAAACGCAGCTTGTGCCACTCGCTCATGATGTAGCCGCCGCGCACTTCGCAGAACTCGTTGGTGGTCAGGCCGCCGACGTTGCCGAACAGCTGGAACCACGGCACGGTCTTGCGCACGGTGCCTTCGCCGAGCACGGTGTCGCCGTCGATCACGGCCACCACGGCGCGGTCGTCCGGCAGGTGACGGGAGATCGCGCGGAAACCAAACGCCAGGCCATCGCGCTTGCCGGTGCCGGGGATGCGCACGAAGTCGAGCTTCACGCGTTCTGGCGGATTCATCCGCGCCCACAGCGCCTTGACCAGCAGCTCATCGGACATTTCGACGATCGAGCAGACCACGGTGGTCGGCAGTTCGCAGTCGATGGCTTCGCGGATCACCGAGCTGTAGACCTGCGCGGTGGTCAACGCGTCGATGCGAAAACTGGTGACCATCAGAAACACATGCGACGGATCCGCCGCTTTACCCAGCTTGCGAACCTTGCGGCGCAGGTGCGGGTAGACGATGTAGAGAAAAATCATGCCGCGCACAAAGTGCGTGGCACCCATCGAGTAGCGCCAGATACCCACGGCGCCAATCAGGAAAATGAAGTCCTTCGACTCGGAGTCGAACGTGGACGTGGGCAGCATCAGGGCCAGGCCCATCAGCAGGCTCAGAAACAAAAGCCAGCCGGCGGATTGCAGAAAAAAATGTTTGAGCTTGGACATGACCGTCATCCGAAGGTGATGGGGGCTTCAAGCCGCCCGCCGATTCACGGCGTGCGGCCTGAAGCTCGAGGCTTGCTGCTGCGTTACCAGCAGATCCCTTCGGTGCGGCTACCGGCACTGGTGGCCTTGGACATGAAGCCCACCAGGTCGATCACCTGCTTGCCCTGCGGCGCCTCTTCGGCCAGGGCGCGGAACTTCTCGTCGCGGTTGCCGAGGATGATCACGTCGGAGTTGTCGATCACCGAATCGAAGTCCGCGTTGAGCAGGGACGACACGTGCGGGATCTTCGACTCGATGTAGTCCTTGTTCGCGCCGTGGACACGGGCGTACTGGACGTTGCTGTCGTAGATGCTCAGGTCGTAACCCTTGCCGATCAGCATCTCGGCCAGTTCCACCAGCGGGCTTTCGCGCAGGTCGTCGGTGCCGGCCTTGAAGCTCAGGCCCAGCAGGGCGACTTTGCGTTTGTCGTGGCTTTCAACGATGTCGAAGGCGTTCTGTACTTGCGATTCGTTGCTGCGCATCAGCGAGTTGAGCAGCGGCGCTTCGACGTCCAGGGAACCCGCGCGGTAGGTCAGGGCGCGCACGTCTTTCGGCAGGCACGAACCGCCGAAGGCGAAGCCCGGGCGCATGTAGTACTGGGACAGGTTGAGGGTCTTGTCCTGGCAGACCACGTCCATCACTTCGCGGCCATCGACGCCCACCGCTTTGGCGATGTTGCCGATCTCGTTGGCGAAGGTCACTTTGGTCGCGTGCCAGACGTTGCAGGTGTACTTGATCATCTCGGCGACAGCGATGTCCTTGCGGATGATCGGTGCGTCGAGTTCTTCGTACAGCGATTGCAGAACGTCGCCCGACGCCTTGTCGAACTCGCCGATGACGGTCATCGGTGGCAGGTCGTAGTCGGCGATCGCGGTGGATTCACGCAGGAACTCAGGGTTCACGGCGACACCGAAATCAACGCCGGCTTTCTTGCCGGAGCAGTCTTCGAGGATCGGGATGACAACGTTTGCCACGGTGCCCGGCAGAACGGTGCTGCGTACGACGATGGTGTGACGGGTGGTTTTTTCACGCAGGACAAAACCGATCTCGCGGCACACCGCTTCGATGTAGTTCAGTTCCAGGTCGCCGTTCTTCTTGCTCGGCGTGCCGACGCAGATCATCGACAGGTCGGTGTCGCGAATCGCTTCGGCGAAGTTGGTCGTACCGCGCAGACGACCGGTCTGGATACCCTGTGCGAGCAACTCACCCAGGCCCGGTTCGACAATGGGAGATTTGCCAGCGTTAATCATGTCGATCTTGTCTTTGGCAACATCGACGCCCACTACGTCGTGGCCCCGAGCAGACAGGCAACCGGCACATACTGCGCCAACGTAACCCAAACCAAATATGCTGATGCGCATCGCAATTACCTCTGTATATATCAGGCCTTAGAGGGCCGGAGTTAATGGTGTTCAGCGTTCATTAGTGCACTCGAAAGTGCGGCATACAGGCGCCACAATGCCGTGTGCAGGCATACTTAAGTTCCGAGTGTCTAAATAAGTGCACTCAAGATGTGCGCAACCAGGCCTTGTTGTTATGACGTGCCCTGTTATGCAGCCGATCTTCTTTGGAGAAGACTCTTGTGCAATCGTCTTGCGCGCTCGATGTCAGGATGAAAGTCCCGTAAATCAAGCGGTTGGGTGCTCAGGCGAGCACGTTTATAAGGGCGCGGCCATGGCCTTTGTAGGGGATATTAATGGTGCGTATCTCCTGTCCATCGTCTGATTTGAGACTAGTTAGTCATCTAGGCAAGTTGCTGTGACAACTTGGTTACATGGCTATCTGCTCCGCGTAAGTTATCTCGTACAAACTCGGCGAGAATCGTTACCGGTGGTATGAGCTATGCATTCGGACGAAGTTCCTGTCCGCTCATCGCGAAATCTGAAATTTCTTGAAATATTGTCGGAGATGGCACCAGTATCAATTTGATAGCAATTTCGTTTTCGACCTTTAATAACAGGCGAAAAATCACGTTAGATAGTTTTGTGCCACTACTGTGAAAAAATTTAGGTGCCACTACTGAAAAAAATGATCAGTGTCGAGTGAAACTAATCTTAGAAAAGACAGGGAGGTTTTTCTGGCGCCAGTAAAATGGCGAAATATGGCGAGGGTTTTTTGACATCGTGCGAGCTGCACGACTCTTCATATAAAGAGTCGTGCATTAGGCATGCTTTATTCGGGGGCGTGATCGCGTAGAAACACCAGATTATCCGGTTTCGATTGCTCGGCGCTGAAGCGATAACCCTGCACATCGAACTGTTTGAGCAGGGCCGGATCGTTGATTTTTTCCTGGATCACGAAACGGCTCATCAGGCCTCGGGCCTTTTTCGCGTAGAAGCTGATGATCTTGTATTGGCCGTTCTTCTGATCCTTGAATTCGGTGTTGATGATCCGCGCGTTCAGGGCCGTGCGTTTGACCGCCGAGAAGTATTCGTTGGACGCCAGGTTCAGCAGCACGTCATCGCCCTGGTCGGCCAGCGCTTCGTTCAGCCATTCGCTGATGCGCGTGCCCCAGAAGGCGTACAAGTCCTTGCCTCGGGCGTTGGCCAGTTTGGTGCCCATTTCCAGGCGATACGGCTGCATCAGGTCGAGCGGACGCAGCAGGCCGTAGAGGCCGGAGAGCATGCGCAAGTGCTGTTGCGCGTAATCGAAATCGGCTTCGCTGAAGCTCTGGGCGTCGAGTCCGGTGTAGACGTCGCCCTTGAAAGCCAGCAGTGCCTGTTTGGCGTTTTCCGGCGTGAACGCTGGTGTCCAGCTGCCGAAACGCGCGGCGTTGAGGCCGCCGATCTTGTCGGACACGTGCATCAGTTCGCTGATCTGCGCCGGGCTCAGCTCGCGCAGTTGCTGGATCAGTTCCTGGGAATGGTCGAGGTATTGCGGCTGGGTGAAGCGCTGGGTCGCCGGCGGTGTTTCGTAGTCGAGGGTCTTGGCGGGGGAAATCACCATCAGCATGAAGTCGTCTCCTTTAATCGTGGGGGCGATTCTAGGGGGTTGGGGCGGATGACTCCAGCTATCACGTCCATAGGTGATCGGCGGTTTACCAGTCGGATCGGCTATAGTGCGGCGCGGGTTTTGTTATGGAGACACCCTTTGCGCATTGTTCTTTTTTTCACCGCGTGGCTGTTGAGCGTCGGTGCCGTTGCGGCGCCGGGCGATATCGCGACGCTGGATCGCAGCACCTGGCCGGAAAAACTCGACAATCCGACCCTGTTCGACGTCGCCTCGCGGGCGGAAATCCTGATGTTCGCCCGCGGCCTGCTCGGCACCGAAGCGCTGGACGAAGCGGCGCTGGCCCAGCGTCTGGGGCTGCGCACGGTCAATCTGGATGCAATCAACAGCCTGCGCGAGCGCCTGTGGCAGCGTCTGCTGGCCAACTACAACTTTGCCCAGCAAAGCTGCGATCAGGACGCCTCGTTCTGTTTCCTCGTCGAAGACCTGCCGACCCTGCGCGAGCAGGCCGCCAAATTCGTGGTCAGCGACGAAAGCTATTACACCAGGTGGGCCGAACCGAGCCGGATCTTCCACCTGCAATACCTCGATGAGCTGATGCGCAAGGCTGCGCTGTCGCCCCAGACCAGCAGCGAACTCGATCATTTCGGAGACTACGAGCGCAACGGCGACGACATGCACGATCGCCTGTTTCTGCTGAGTTTCGACAGTGCCGCCAACCTGCAACCGGACAACACCGACTGGCTCGCCGAGTACTTGCGCAAGTCGAACCTGAGCGGCACGTTCTTCATGTTGGGCAAAGATGTTCAGGTGCGGCTGGCCGACCGTTCCGTCAGCAGCCTGCAAGCGGCGTTTTCGCAGCAGTGCGTCGGCGTGCAGGGCTGGGAGTTCCGCTCCCACAGCCATTGGCAGGACTGGCAGGATTCGGTGCGGCGCAGTGCCGATCTGGTCAAGAACAAACTGCCGGAGAACTATGTGCCGCTGTTCCGTCCACCGGAAGGGCAGCGTCGCAGCGATGCCCGGGGTTTCTTCAACAGTCAGGGCCTGCAAGTGGCGCTGTGGGACATCGATGCCCAGGACGGCGCCGGCAAGCTCAAGGGCGCTCCGAGCGCGCAGCGGGTGCTGACCCTGATGCTGCTGTGGCGGCACGGGGTGATCAATTTCAACATGAAGCAGGATGCGGTGAAGACCGCGTTGCCGTGGCTGATCACGCAAACCGCGCAAAGCGGCATCGGCTGGGAAGACTGTCAGGACGCGTTTCGCTGAAAAACGGCAAGAGCCCGGAAACATTGGGCTTGGGGTGAATTTTTTGCAGAATTCGATGCAGGCGGACTTCCGACTCTAACGGGGGCAGGGCAGTCCGCCAAGGGCTTTTCGTCACTTTGCAAAATAAACTTCAAAAAAGCGTCAAAGTGCTTTTTTCTGTCACGGGTTTTGGAGTATTACGAAGTCAGACCGCCGAAACCTGCAACACAGGTGGCGTCTTCCAAGACCCATTTTGTGTGCGGTTCACCTGCTATCCCGACAAAAGCTGTGCAGGTGGATTCGGCAGTCACTTCGAGGCGCAGCACCGCCGAGGTATTGCGTCGAATGGCTCCCACAAAGGTGACCGAGTATGGATGATCACGGACGTAGCCCTTCCTCCAACCAGCCAATCCTTTATGTACTCGATACCAACGTACTGATTCACGATCCGAACGCCCTGCTGAATTTCGAAGAACACCACGTCGCGATCCCGATGACCGTGCTTGAAGAGCTGGACAAGCTCAAGAGCGGGCATCACAGCGTGGCCGCCGAATGCCGTCAGGCTATCCGGCTGATCGACAAGACCCTGGGCGATGCTTCACCCGATGACGTCGAACAGGGCGTGCCGATCCAGCGCGGCAAGGGCGGCCCGAAGGGCTTGCTGTCGATTCTGATGAGCAAGCAGGCCGAATCGAACCTGATTCTGCCCGAGCATCTGAACGACAACAAAATCATCAACCAGCTGATCGATCTGCACACCCGCGACCCGAAAAAACCGGTTGTGCTCGTTACCAAAGACATCAACATGCGCCTCAAGGCGCGCGCCTGCGGGATCGACGCCGAGGACTACAGCACCGACCAGTTGGTCGACGACGTGTCCCTGCTGCCCAACGGCTATCACAACATGACCGGCTCCTTCTGGGACCGCGTGAGCAAGGTCGAAACCCGTCAGGACCACGGCCGCACCTGGCATCAGGTGCAATTGATCGACAACCTGCCAGCCGTGCACATCAACGAGTTCATCATTGATGAGCAGGGCTTCGTCGGCTGGATCAAGGAGATCGAAGAGGACAAGCTGCTGATCCTCGATCTGCACCAGGAACCGCTGCTGCACCAGGAAGCCTGGGGCCTCAAGCCACGGGACATCTATCAGAGCCTGGCGCTGTACGCGCTGCTGGATCCGGACATTCACCTGGTCAACCTGTCCGGCGCCGCCGGCTCGGGTAAAACCATTTTGGCGCTGGCCGCTGCGATCGAGCAGACCATGGTCAGCAAGCGTTATCGCCGCATCATCGCCACCCGCAGCGTGCAGGGCCTGGACCAGGAAATCGGCTTCCTGCCCGGCACCGAGGCGGAAAAAATGGAGCCTTGGCTGGGCGCCATCACCGACAACCTCGAAGCCTTGCACATGGATGACGAAAACACCCATGGCAGCGTCGACTACATCCTCAGCAAAGTGCCGTTGCAGTTCAAATCGCTCAACTACATTCGCGGTCGCAGCTTCCAGCAGAGCCTGATCCTGATCGACGAATGCCAGAACCTCACGCCGCACCAGATGAAAACCATCATCACCCGGGCCGGCGCCGGTTCGAAAGTGGTGTGCCTGGGCAACCTGGCACAGATCGACACCCCTTACCTGTCCGCGACCAGCTCCGGGCTGACCTACCTGACCGAACGCTTCAAGGATTTCCCCAACGGTGTGCACATCACCCTGCAAGGGGTGCCTCGCTCGATTCTGGCCGAATACGCCGAATCGCATCTGTAACCGTCAAATCGAACCGGGCGACTGCAAAGTCGCCCGGTTTTTTATGTGCGCAATTCTGACCCCCAGGTTTACAATCGGCGCTCCTGATCAGGAGTAATCCCGTGCTGACTCATCTCGATTCCCAAGGTCGCGCCAACATGGTCGACGTCACCGAAAAAGCCGTGACGTTCCGTGAAGCGACGGCCCAAGCGCTGGTGCGCATGCTGCCCGACACCCTGCAGATGATTGTCAGCGGCGGCCATCCCAAGGGCGACGTGTTCGCCGTGGCGCGCATTGCCGGCATTCAGGCGGCGAAGAAAACCAGTGACCTGATTCCCCTGTGTCATCCGCTGATGCTGACCGGCGTCAAGGTCGAACTCAGTGCCGAAGGCGATGACGCGGTGCGTATCGTGGCTCGCTGCAAATTGTCCGGGCAGACCGGCGTCGAGATGGAAGCGCTGACCGCCGCCAGCGTCGCCGCACTGACCATCTACGACATGTGCAAGGCCGTGGACCGTGGCATGACCATCGAAAGCGTGCGTCTGCTGGAAAAGGTCGGCGGCAAGAGCGGGCATTTCCAGGCGGAGCAGCCATGAACCTGACCGTGAAGTTTTTCGCCCGTTACCGCGAGGCGCTGGGCGTGGACTCGGTGAAGGTCGAGGGTGATTTCGCTACCGTCGATGACGTTCGTGCGTTGCTGGCGCAGCGTGAGGGCGCCGAGGTGCTCAGCGAGCAGAACCTCATGTGTGCGCGCAACGAAGACCTCTGCCAGCTCGACGAGCCGGTGGTCGATGGCGACGAGGTGGCGTTTTTCCCTACCGTGACCGGAGGCTGAGCCATGCGCATTCGGGTGCAGTCCGAACCGTTCGATCCGGGCGCTGAAGTCAACGCGATGCACGCGGCCAATGTCGGCGTTGGCGCGGTGGTGAGTTTTGTCGGTTACGTGCGCGACTTCAACGATGGCCTTGATGTCGCCGGGATGTTCCTCGAACACTATCCGGGCATGACCGAAAAGGCCCTCGGCAAGATCGCCGTTGAAGCCGAACAGCGTTGGCCGCTGTTGAAGCTGGAAGTCCTGCACCGCATCGGCGCGCTGGAACCGGGTGAGCCGATCGTGTTTGTTGCCGCCGCCAGTGCCCATCGCCAGGCGGCGTTCGACGCCTGCGCCTTCGTCATGGACTACCTGAAAACCCGCGCGCCGTTCTGGAAGAAAGAGAACACCAGCGACGGCCCGCGCTGGGTTGAAGGTCGTGACAGCGATCATGCGGCGGCGGATCGCTGGAAGCAGTAGATTCTGCGCTGCTCTCCCGGCCCTCTTCGCGAGCAAGCCCGCTCCCACAGGGAAATGCATTCCAATGTGGGAGCGGGCTTGCTCGCGAAGGCGCCATCCGCAACACCGAAAATGCTATGGATTACCCAACTGACCAACAGCAGGAAGCAATCTCTTTTGCCCAATTGACGGTTTGTACGTAAAAGTCCAGTATGGATTTACAAGTACAAAAAAGATCTTTCCCCGTTTCAGCTTTTTCTTCTGTCTTGCCAAACCAACAACAACCCGCGAGAGAACGAACATGAAGAAATTCCCCCTCATCACCGGTCTGGCATTGAGCCTGTTGGCGTGCAGCAGTGCGTTCGCCGCCGAGAAAACCCTGCGCATCGGTATCGAAGCAGCCTATCCGCCTTTCGCCTCGAAGACCGACAAGGGTGAAATCGTCGGTTTCGACTACGACATCGGCAATGCCCTGTGCGCGCAGATGCAGGTCAAGTGCGTGTGGGTCGAGGGCGAGTTCGATGGTCTGATTCCTTCCCTGAAAGTGAAGAAAATCGACATGGCGCTGTCGTCCATGACTATCAACGAAGACCGCAAGAAGTCGGTGGACTTCACCCACAAGTACTATTTCACCTCGTCGCGGCTGGTGATGAAGGACGGCGCGAGCGTCGATGACCAGTACGCCAGCCTCAAGGGCAAGACCGTTGGCGTGCAGCGTGCGACCACCACCGACCGTTACGCGACCGAGGTGTTCGAGCCCAAGGGCATCAACGTCAAGCGTTACGGCAACAACGAAGAAATCTACATGGACCTGGCGGCCGGGCGTCTCGACGCGATCTTCGCCGACACCATCCCGCTGACCGACTTCCTGTCGATGCCGCGCGGCAAGGGCTACGCCTTCGTCGGGCCTGAGCTGAAGGATCCGAAATACGTGGGCGAGGGCGCGGGGATTGCGGTGCGCAAGGGCAACACCGAACTGGTCAGCCAGTTGAACACTGCCATCGACGGTATTCGCGCCAGTGGCGAATATCAGAAGATTTCCGAGAAGTATTTCAAGTCGGACATCTACGGCGACTAAATCTGAAGACCGTGCAGCCTTCGCAGGCTGCACGGTTTCAGCCCTTCAATTCCTTCAAATGCTTGTAAACCGTCGCCCGCCCCATGTTCAGCACATTGGCCACATAGTTCGAGGCGCTCTTGCCCTTGAACGCCCCTTCGGCGTGCAGCGCCAGCACCAGTTCGCGTTTGTGATCGCGGGTCAGCAGGTTCAGGCTCAGTTGCCGTTCCCGTAGCCAGGCGTGCAGGAAAGTGTTGATGCGCTCCTGCCAGTCATCGCGAAACAGCGAGTCCGGTTGCGGAATCAGTTTGCTCGGCGAGAGGAACAGGTCCAGCGCAGCCTTGGCGTTCTCGAACAGCGAAATATTCAGGTTGATGCACAGCACCGCCAGCGGGTGCCCTTCGCTGTCGCGCAGCACGGTGCTCAGGCTGCGAATTTTCTGGCCGTCCCAATTGAGCTTTTCGTACGGGCCGATGTTCCGTTCGCTGACGTCGTCGCTGAGCATGTCTTCCAGCGACGATTCATCGCCGATCACCCGTTTCGACAGGTTGTTGGCGATGTAGTCGACCTTTTGCGTGCGCAGGTCATGCAACACCACTTCGGCGTGGGGAAAGAACAGCGTGGCAATGGCGTCGGCGATGGCGTGGTAGTTGTCCAGCGCGGCGTCATGCAGCTCGGGCGTGTGTTCGGGGGCGGTCATAACTGTGGAGCTCCAGGCAACGTCAACGCCCCCGTGATCCGGGGGCGTTGCGAGTGTGCCGCAATCCGTCGGGCGCGTCATCCGGGCGGACGGTCAGGCCAGGCGGGCAGGGGCGAGCATGGCGGCGGTCAGGCCGAATTGCTTGAGGTGGTCGGGCAGCGATTCGCCACGTACCAGCGCGGCACTGGCCTGGCCCATCGCCGGTGAAGTCTGGATGCCGTAACCGCCTTGGGCCGCGACCCAGAACAGCCCCGGCACCTGCGGATCAAACCCGGACAGCAAATCACCGTCGGCGACGAAACTGCGCAGGCCGGCCCAGGTGCGGGTCGGGCGGCGGATGGTCAGGGTCGTCGCTTCCTCGATCTGGTAAATGCCCATGGCGATGTCCAGTTCTTCCGGCTGCACGTCGTGCGGCTCGACCGGGTCGGCATTGGCCGGTGAGCCGAGGAACATCCCGGCGTCGGGCTTCATATAGAACGATTCGTCGAGACTGACCAGCATCGGCCAGTGGTGGATGTCGACGCCTTCAGGGCCGGCGAAGATGAACGCCGCACGGCGTTTCGGTTGCAGGCCCAGCGGCCGGGCACCGGCGAGGGCACCGATCCTGTCGGCCCAGGCGCCTGCCGCGTTGATCACGATGGGCGCGCTGAAGGTCTGGCCGTTGGTCTGCACGTGCCAGATGCCGTCGGCGTCGCGACTCAGGCCGAGCACTTCGCAATCGGTCTGCACCTGGCCGTTGTTGCGACGGATACCGCGCAGGTAACCCTGATGCAAGGCATCGGTATCGATGTCGCTGGCGGTGGGGTCGTAGATCGCGCCATGGACTTTTTCCCGGCGCAGGATCGGCAGCCGGGCGCAGGCTTCATCCGCGCTGAGCAACTGCATCTCCGGCACTGTGGCCTTGGCGCTGAGGTATTGATTGTTCAGCTCGGCGGCGTCGCCGGTGAAGTCCACGGTCATTTCGCCGCGTGGAGTCAGCAGCGGATGCTCGCAGAAGCCGCTGGGCGGATGGTCGAAGAATTCGCGGCTGGCCTGGGTCAGCGCCCGGACCTGCGGAGTGCCGTAAGCGGCGGTGAACAGCGCAGCCGAACGCCCGGTGGAGTGATAGGCCGGGTGCGACTCGCGCTCCAGCACCACGACCTTCCCGTGCTGCGATAGCCAGAAACCGGTGGACGCGCCGGCAATCCCGCCGCCGATGATGATGAAATCTGCATGACTCATGAAAATCTCCGGTGTCAGCGCTGCAATTGATAGACGGCGTTGGCCAGGGCGATGTCTTCCAGGCCCAGACCGATGGAGCGGAAAAACACGTGACGGTTGTAATCGGGGCGCTGCACTTTTTCGCTGAGCAGATCCGCCAGGTCACCGATGATCGCGTTGTTGTCCCAGCCATGTCGTTCGCTGGCGATCAGCATCTCGCCGGCCGAGCCCGGGGTGGTCAGACGATAGTCGCAGAACACCTGCATGTCGTTGAGGCTTTGTGGGGGCACTTCGTGGGCGCGCGGTGCGTTGGTGCTGATCGAGGTGATCAGCGCCGGTTTGCTCAAGGTTGCCGGGTCGATCACGGGGCCGGCGGACGAGGTGCAGAGCATGATCACGTCGGCTTCGGCGATGGCGGTTTCGCGGCTGTCGGCGATATTCACCCGTGGATCGAGGGCTTGCAGTTGGCGGGCGGTTGCCGGGTCTTCGCTCAAGGTGGGCGAGTACACACTGATGCTCTGCCAGTCGCGCAACGTCTTGACGTAATGCAGGTGCGCCTGGGCGACCTTGCCGCTGCCGATGATTGCCAGACGCGTGGCGTTCAACGGGGCGAGGGCATCGACCGCCACGGCGGTGGTCGCAGCGGTGCGGGCGGTGGTCAGTTCGCCGGCATCGCAGAGCATCAGCGGTTGACCGGTCTGCATCGACATCAACAGCGTCCACGCGGTCACCAGCGGGCCTTGTTCGCGAACGATATACGGCGAGGTTTTAACCCCGTACACGCCGTCTTCGGCCAATACGCCGAGATAGTTGATGAAGTCCCCGGCACCCTGGGGGAATTCCACCAGTTGCTGCGCCGGTTGCACCGCATGCCCGGCCGCCAGATCACGGAACAGCTTGCGCAGGATCTGCGGCACATCGATCCGGGCCAACAGCTCGCGGGCCTGGGTTTGGTCGATCACGTAAGGCGTACTGGACATGTCGGACTCCGGAGACCGTTATTTAAACTAATTTGTCCATTATGGACTTTTAGTTTTGTTGAACAATATCCGGGCGAAAAAAAAGCGCAGTCCGTTGCCGGCTGCGCTTCTCTTTATGGCGTCGCTTACTGTGGACGCTTGCGCTCAACCGCCCGCAATAGATGGGTTGGCGGCGTTTCACAGCTGATCTTACGACCAAGTTTTTCTTCGATGGACGGCAACTGATAAGAGTCGTCTTCACCGGCAAAGCTGATCGACACGCCGTCGGCGCCAGCACGACCGGTACGGCCGATACGGTGCACGTAGTCGTCCGGGACTTCCGGCAGGGTGAAGTTGATCACGTGGCTGATGCCGTCGATGTGGATACCGCGACCGGCCACGTCGGTGGCGACCAGCACCCGGATCTTGCCTTCGCGGAAGCCTTCGAGCGTCTTGATCCGCTTGTGCTGCGGCACGTCGCCGGACAGCTGCGCGGCGTTGATGCCGTCACGCACCAGGCGTTCTTCGATACGACGCACTTCGTCCTTGCGGTTGGCGAACACGATCACACGCTCCCAACCGTTGTCGTTGACCAGGTTGAAGAGCAGTTTGTATTTGTCGGCACCGGCCACCGCGTAGATGTGCTGCTCGACGTTTTCGTTGGCCACGTTGGTGACCTCGATTTCGACGATCGCAGGATCAGTGGTCCACTGCTTGGCGAGGTTCATCACGTCATCGGTGAAGGTCGCGGAGAACAGCAGGGTCTGGCGTTCGCTTTTCGGCGGGGTCTGGCGAATGATCTGCCGGACCTGCGGGATGAAACCCATGTCGAGCATGCGGTCGGCTTCGTCCAGCACCATCACTTCGACCATGTCCAGATGCACGTCACCGCGCTGGTTGAAGTCGAGCAGGCGGCCCGGGGTCGCGACGAGGATGTCGCAATGGCGCGCTTCGAGGTGCTTGAGCTGCTTGTCGAAGTCCATCCCGCCGACGAACGTCATGACGTTGAGGCCGGTGTACTTGGTCAGGTCGGCGGCGTCCTTGGCGATCTGCACCACCAGCTCGCGGGTCGGCGCGATGATCAGCGCCCGTGGCTCGCCCATGTAGCGCTCTTTCGGCGGCGGGGTCTGCAACAGCTGGGTGATGATCGAGATCAGGAACGCGGCGGTCTTGCCGGTGCCGGTCTGGGCGCGGCCGATGGCGTCTTTGCCGGCGAGGGTGAAACCCAGCACCTGGGCCTGGATCGGCGTGCAATACGGGAAACCCAGGTCCTGAATGGCGTGCATCAGTTCCGGGGCGAGCTTGAAATCGTGGAAACGGGTCTTGCCTTCCTGCGGCTCGACGACGAAGTCTTCGAGTTTCCAGGGAATCACCGGCGCCTTGGGCTTGGGTTCGCGACGTGGTCTGGCCGGTTTCGGTGCTTCGCTGCGGGCCGGCTCGGTGGCGGGCACGGCAGCTGGAGCGGGTTTTGGTTCGCGTTGCGACGTCGTGGCGGGCGTCTGGCGGTCGGCCTGGCTGGCATCGCTGCGATGACCGGGGGCGTGCGACGGCGCAGTGGGGACTGGCGCGAGCTGCTCAGCCTCGCTTTTACCGAACATTTTCTTGAGTGCTTTGAGCACGGTCATCTCATCAATTGGTTAAGGAATGTACGCCGGCCAGTGTAATGCAAGAAACGGGCGCGGCGTAGTGGGATGATCAAAGGGCGACCCTTGTCGGAATTGTCAGCGCAGGCGTTCGCTCAACCATGTGCCGATGTCGCGAATTTCTTCGGGTAACACTTCGTGCTCCATTGGGTATTCCTGCCATGTCACGGTGACACCATGGGCCTTGAGATACTCATAAGCCGTGCGTCCCATCGAGTTCTGCACCACGTTGTCGAACTGGCCGTGCAGCGACAGCACCGGAATCCGCTGCTGGCTGGCGGACAACTCCAGTTCATCGCTGAAGGTCGGCGCGTATGTCGATAATGCCAGCACCCCGCCCAACGGTCCCTGCCATTTCAGAAACGCGGTGTGATAGACCACGGCGCCGCCCTGGGAAAAACCGGCGAGGAAAATTCGCGAGGCGTCTATTCCGCTGCTTCGCTGTTCTTCGATCAATTCGATGATGCGGTCGGCGGACGCTTCCAGCTCGTCGCGGTCGATCGCCCGGGCCGGGCTCATGGCTTTGATGTCGTACCAGCTCGGCATGGCATATCCGCCATTTATCGTCACCGGACGGGTCGGCGCCTGGGGCAGGACGAAACGCGTGCTCAGCAGGATTTCCTGAAGCGCTTCGGCCACCGGCAGAAAGTCGTAGCGGTCGGCGCCGAGGCCGTGCAGCCAGATCACGCAAGCGTCTGCGGGCTTAACAGGCTGAAGAATCAAGGGCTCGGTCATGGCTGCTCCAATTGTGTGCGGGCGCTCTCATTGAGTGCGTGATTTGCGTGCGCGCCCGGTTGATCCGTTAAGAAGATGTCGCAAGGCTGCAAGTTTTGCTATTGACCTGTCACTCAATCGCTTCAGCTGCCGGTGTGGTACGGGCTTTGCTATGAGGTAGTCGTGCAATCGATCTCGCGCCTGGCGGTAACACTATCAGTGAACGCCTGGCGACGGGATAGCAAAGAATCCGGTGATGGATGTTCGCCAATGGCCGCAACGGGCTTAGCGAACGTGAAAGGGCTACCGCCCGTTCGGCCGACTGGTGAGAAGTGAGTTGTCCATGATGTGGATTTTCTCCTACTAGACTCATAGCGAAGGTCCTGCGTCGGTTGACCCCAAAAAAAGCCAACACGGGTCAACAACGCCTCAAAAGGGTGCGACTGGACTCAAGCTCCGACACAACAAGAGCAAAACTGGAGGTTTGAATGAAGATGTTGAAATCCACTCTGGCGATCGTGACTGCTGCTGCAGTACTGGGTGTCAGCGGGTTCGCTCAGGCGGGTGCAACCCTGGATGCAGTGAAGAAGAAAGGATTCGTGCAGTGCGGCGTCAGCGATGGCTTGCCAGGCTTCTCGGTTCCGGATTCCACCGGCAAGATCGTGGGTATCGATGCTGACGTCTGCCGCGCCGTGGCCGCTGCCGTGTTCGGCGACGCGACCAAGGTCAAGTTCAGTCAGTTGAACGCCAAGGAGCGTTTCACCGCTCTGCAGTCCGGCGAGATCGACATTCTGTCGCGCAACACCACCATGACCAGCTCCCGTGACGCGGGCATGGGCCTGAAATTCCCGGGCTTCATTACCTACTACGACGGCATCGGCTTCCTGGTAAACAACAAGCTGGGCGTGAAGAGTGCCAAAGAGCTGGACGGTGCAACCATCTGCATCCAGGCCGGTACCACCACCGAGCTGAACGTTTCCGACTACTTCCGCGGCAACGGTCTGAAATACACCCCGATCACTTTCGACACCTCCGATGAAAGCGCCAAGTCGCTGGAGTCCGGTCGTTGCGACGTGCTGACCTCCGACAAATCCCAGCTGTTCGCCCAGCGCAGCAAGCTGGCTTCGCCGAAGGATTATGTAGTTCTGCCGGAAACCATTTCCAAGGAGCCTCTGGGCCCGGTCGTGCGTAACGGCGACGACGAGTGGCTGGCCATCGTGCGTTGGGTTGGCTACGCGCTGCTGAACACCGAAGAAGCCGGCATCTCTTCGAAGAACGTCGAAGCTGAAGCCAAAGCGACCAAGAACCCGGATGTCGCTCGTATGCTCGGTGCAGACGGCGAATACGGCAAAGACCTGAAACTGCCGAAGGACTGGGTCGTACAGATCGTCAAGCAAGTCGGCAACTACGGCGAAATCTTCGAGAAAAACCTCGGCAAGAGCACTCCGCTGGAAATCGACCGCGGCCTGAACGCGCTGTGGAACAACGGCGGCATTCAATACGCACCACCAGTGCGCTGATGGTTCTGTCACCCGGCAGGCCAACTGCCGGGTGACGTTCTGTTCCATTATTTCCGGGGCACTTCATGCAAAATTCAATCGGCGCACCAAAGCAGAGGCTCAGCCTCAGCGATCCACGAGTGCGTGCGTGGGTATTTCAGATCATCACCATCGTGGCGGTGGTCTCCCTGGGCTGGTATCTGTTCGATAACACCCAGACCAACCTGCAACACCGGGGTATCACTTCGGGGTTCGACTTTCTCGAGCGCAGTGCCGGGTTCGGCATCGCTCAACACCTGATCTCCTACACCGAAGCGGACAGTTATGCCCGGGTGTTTGTCATCGGCCTGCTCAACACGCTGCTGGTGACCTTCATCGGTGTGATCCTGGCCACGATCCTCGGCTTCATCGTCGGCGTGGCGCGCCTGTCGAAGAACTGGATCATCGCCAAACTGGCAACGGTGTACGTGGAGGTTTTCCGTAACATCCCGCCACTGCTGCAGATCCTGTTCTGGTACTTCGCGGTGTTCCTGACCATGCCGGGGCCGCGCAACAGCCACAACTTCGGCGATACCTTCTTCGTCAGCAGCCGTGGCCTGAACATGCCGGCCGCGCAAATGGCCGACGGTTTCTGGGCGTTTGTGGTCAGCATCGTGGTGGCCATCGTCGCCATCGTGCTGATGAGCCGTTGGGCCAACAAGCGATTTGAAGCCACTGGCGAGCCGTTCCACAAGTTCTGGGCCGGTCTGGCCTTGTTCCTGGTGATCCCGGCGGTGTGCGCGCTGATCTTCGGTGCCCCCGTGCACTGGGAAATGCCGAAGCTGCAAGGCTTCAACTTCGTCGGTGGCTGGGTGCTGATTCCGGAACTGCTGGCCTTGACCCTGGCGCTGACGGTGTACACCGCGGCGTTCATCGCCGAGATCGTGCGTTCGGGCATCAAGTCGGTCAGCCACGGCCAGACCGAGGCGGCGCATTCGCTCGGCCTGCGCAACGGCCCGACCCTGCGCAAGGTGATCATTCCGCAAGCGCTGCGGGTCATCATCCCGCCGCTGACCAGCCAATACCTGAACCTGGCGAAGAACTCTTCGCTGGCGGCCGGTATCGGTTATCCGGAAATGGTTTCGCTGTTCGCCGGCACCGTGCTGAACCAGACCGGTCAGGCGATCGAAGTCATTGCCATCACCATGAGCGTGTACCTGGCGATCAGCATCAGCATTTCCCTGCTGATGAACTGGTACAACAAGCGCATCGCGCTGATCGAGCGGTAAGGAATAGCGCATGAGTACTCATACTTTCAAACCCGACATGCCACCGCCGGCCAAGGTCTTCGGCCCGATGGCGTGGATCCGCGCGAACATGTTCTCCAGCTGGCTCAACACCCTGCTGACCCTGTTCGCGTTCTATCTGATCTACCTGGTGATTCCGCCGATCCTCAGCTGGGCGATCATCGATGCCAACTGGGTCGGCACCACCCGCGCCGACTGCACCAAGGACGGCGCCTGCTGGGTCTTCATCCAGCAGCGTTTCGGTCAGTTCATGTACGGCTACTACCCGCCGGAACTGCGCTGGCGCGTGGACCTGACCGTGTGGCTGGCGGTCATCGGCGTGGCGCCCTTGTTCATCAAGCGCGTGGCGCACAAGGCGGTGTACGGCCTGAGCTTCCTGGTGGTCTACCCGATCGTTGCCTGGTGCCTGCTGCATGGCGGCGTCTTCGGCCTCGACACCGTGGCGACCAGCCAGTGGGGCGGTCTCATGCTGACCCTGGTGATCGCGACTGTCGGCATCGCCGGTGCGTTGCCGCTGGGGATTGTCCTGGCGCTGGGCCGACGCTCGAACATGCCGGCGATCCGAGTGGTCTGCGTGACCTTCATCGAGTTCTGGCGCGGCGTGCCGTTGATCACGGTGCTGTTCATGTCCTCGGTGATGCTGCCGCTGTTCCTGCCTGAAGGCATGAACTTCGACAAGCTGCTGCGGGCGCTGATCGGCGTGATCCTGTTCCAGTCGGCGTACGTCGCCGAGGTGGTGCGCGGCGGTCTGCAAGCGATCCCCAAGGGCCAGTACGAAGCCGCGGCCGCGATGGGTCTCGGTTACTGGCGCGCCATGGGCCTGGTGATTCTGCCGCAAGCCCTGAAGCTGGTGATTCCCGGCATCGTCAACACCTTCATCGCGCTGTTCAAGGACACCAGCCTGGTGATCATCATCGGCCTCTTTGACCTGCTCAACAGCGTCAAGCAAGCCGCTGCCGATCCGAAATGGCTGGGCATGGCCACCGAAGGCTACGTGTTCGCCGCCCTGGTGTTCTGGATTTTCTGTTTTGGTATGTCGCGCTATTCCATGCACCTGGAACGCAAGCTCGACACTGGCCACAAGCGTTAGGAGTTTTTTCGATGAGCGAAGCAATCAAAAAGCCAGTGGGCCCTGAAGGCATCATTCAGATGCAGGGCGTGAACAAGTGGTACGGCCAGTTCCACGTGCTGAAAGACATCAACCTCAACGTGCGTCAGGGCGAGCGTATCGTGCTGTGCGGCCCGTCGGGTTCCGGCAAGTCCACCACCATCCGCTGCCTCAACCGTCTGGAAGAGCACCAGCAGGGCCGCATCGTGGTCGATGGCGTGGAGCTGACCAACGACCTCAAGCAGATCGAAGCGATCCGCCGTGAAGTCGGCATGGTGTTCCAGCACTTCAACCTGTTCCCGCACCTGACCATCCTGCAGAACTGCACCCTGGCGCCGATGTGGGTACGCAAGATGCCCAAGCGCAAGGCCGAGGAAATCGCCATGCATTACCTGGAACGCGTACGCATTCCGGAGCAGGCGCACAAGTACCCGGGGCAATTGTCCGGCGGTCAGCAGCAGCGTGTGGCGATCGCCCGCGCGTTGTGCATGAAACCGAAAATCATGCTGTTCGACGAACCGACCTCGGCACTCGACCCGGAGATGGTGAAAGAGGTGCTCGACACCATGATCGGCCTGGCCGAAGACGGCATGACCATGCTCTGCGTGACCCACGAAATGGGCTTCGCCCGCACCGTGGCCAACCGCGTGATCTTCATGGACAAGGGCGAAATCGTTGAGCAGGCGGCGCCGAACGACTTCTTCGACAATCCACAGAATGATCGGACCAAGTTGTTCCTGAGTCAGATCCTGCATTGATATCTGATGCATAAAACAAACCCGGCCTTGTGCCGGGTTTGTTTTTTGGGAGTCAGGAAACGGTGAGGGTTTCGTGCTCTTTGTGCTCGGTATACTTGAAGGCGCTCCTCAGATCCGCCCCTTCACCCAAGGCTTTCGCATCGGCGAGCAAGTGCGGATAGCGATCGAGCAGGCGCATCAGCAGCATCAACGCCTTCGGCGGAAGCACCTCGCCGCGCTCATAGCGGGAAAATGCGTTGTGTCCGCCACCAGACAGCAGTTGCACCGTTTCTTTTTGCGTCAGGTGCAATTTGCGCCGGATGCGCTTCATCTCGTTACCGATCATTTGTCGGGCAGCAATCACCAGATCATCACCGGCTTGCGTGTAGCGTTCTGCACTATCGGTATCGGCGTCCCACTCGACCTCACCGCATTTGCGACATTCCCAGCCAGCAAGGTCATCGATACGACGTTCCATGCCTTTGACACTGATGGTTTCGCCGCGGCCCTCGAAATGTGTCATTCCCTCACGTGCACCGCAGCTGAAACATTGCCGGGTCTTCATTGGTTTTTCTCCTTGAAGGAGATTACCGGTGGGCCACCTTCGGGGCGGTATGTCACCTTGATGTAAATCTCCAGATCGTGTGAGTGCGTGTGATAAACGTCCTGCCAGACTCGATGATCGTCATAGGTGGTCATCGACTTGTACAACATCCTGTTCTGCAGTTCGAAAACGATTTCTTGCATCTCTATGATGCTGAAGCCGAGATCCAGTCCGGTTTTTTCTGCGCTCTTGGTGAATGCCTGTCTTCCCCGTCGCCTGACCTCAGCCTTGATCACCACCAAGTCGTAATGGGGTGTGTTCTTTTCCATAAGAAACCAAAACCCTGTCCCTGAAATTACCCTTAAAGGGTAATTTTGACTAATCGAAAATCCCGCTCCATTTGCCCCTCTCTGACCCTAGGTGGTTGCCGTCCTACACGGAGCTGACTAACATGTCAGAAAATTCATCCCATGATTGGATGAAAGGGCGAATCCTATGTCAGACATTTCTCCACTCATTAAGCGATCCCTGGTCGATCAGGCCCTGGATCAGTTGCGCCAGCGCATCACCGACGGCACGTGGCAGGTCGGTCAGCGTTTGCCGACCGAGCCCGAGCTGTGTGCCGAGCTCGGCATCAGCCGCAACACCGTGCGCGAGGCGATGCGGGTGCTGGCGTTTTCCGGGTTGATCGAAATTCGTCAGGGTGACGGCAGTTACCTGCGGGCGGTGGTCGATCCGATGGACACGCTCAAGGCGCTGTCCAAATGCTCGCTGGATCAGGCCCGGGAAACCCGGCACATCCTTGAAGTCGAGGCCATCGGCCTGGCGGCCTTGCGCCGGACCGATGAAGACCTCGTCGCACTGCGTGAGGCGCTGGGTGTCGCCGGCCGCCACTACCACGGCGACCTCGACAGTTACATCCGCTGCGATCTGGTGTTTCACCGCCGTCTGGTGGACGCCGCGCACAACCCGACCCTCAGCGAGCTGTATCGCTATTTTTCCAGCATCGTCGGTGCGCAATTGCGCCAGACCCTGAACATCGTTCCCCGTCGACAGGAAGTCTTCGATTTGCACGTCGCCTTGCTTGAGGCTGTCGAGCAGCGCGATCCGGAGGGGGCCAAAGCCCTGTCGAGGCAGTTGATCAATGAACCTTGAAACCGAGAAAACCATGTCCCGCCCAGAAGTCTCCACAGCACCCGTTCGCAAGGCCGAGCTCGAAGAGTTGTTGATCGATGCCGAAGCCGATGACGAGCAGGTGCAGCAAAGCCATCCGCTGGTGCGGCGCCCGTGGCTGTTGCTGCTGGGGCTGATTCTGGTGGCGTTGAACCTGCGCCCGGCGCTGTCGAGCATGGCGCCGTTGCTCAGTGAAGTGTCGAAAAGCCTCGGTTTGTCCGCCGCTCAAGCGGGTTTGCTGACGACGTTGCCGGTGCTCTGCCTCGGTCTGTTCGCCCCGCTGGCCCCGGTGCTCGCACGACGTTTCGGTGCCGAGCGGGTGGTCTTGGGGATTCTTCTGACACTGGCCGGCGGCATCATCCTGCGCAGCAATTTCGGTGAAATCGGTCTGTTCGCCGGCAGCGTGCTGGGCGGCGCGAGCATCGGCATCATCGGCGTGTTGCTGCCGGGCATCGTCAAGCGTGACTTCGCCAAGCATGCCGGCACCATGACCGGCGTCTACACCATGGCCCTGTGCCTGGGCGCGGCGATGGCGGCGGGTTCCAGTGTGCCGCTGAGCGAACACTTCGATCACAGCTGGGCCATGGGCCTGGGTTTCTGGGTGATTCCGGCGCTGGTGGCGGCAGTGTTCTGGCTGCCGCAAATCGGCCAGAAGCACGGCGCGCACAATGTCGCGTATCGAGTGCGCGGTCTGCTGCGTGATCCGCTGGCCTGGCAGGTGACCTTGTACATGGGCCTGCAATCGTCGCTGGCCTACATCGTGTTCGGCTGGTTGCCGTCGATCCTTATAGGTCGCGGGCTGACGCCGACCCAGGCCGGCCTGGTGCTGTCCGGTTCGGTGATCATCCAGCTCGCCAGCTCCCTGGCGGCACCGTGGCTGGCCACGCGCGGCAAGGATCAGCGGCTGGCGATCGTGGTGGTGATGGCGCTGACCCTCGGCGGCCTGTTCGGTTGCCTCTACGCGCCGATCGAAGGCCTGTGGGGCTGGGCGATCCTGCTGGGCCTGGGGCAGGGTGGTACGTTCAGCCTGGCGCTGACCCTGATCGTGCTTCGCTCGCGGGATTCCCATGTCGCGGCGAACCTGTCGAGCATGTCCCAGGGCTTCGGCTACACCCTCGCGTCCATGGGGCCGTTCGCGGTCGGCGTCGTGCATGACTGGACCGGTGGCTGGAACGCCGTGGGCTGGATCTTCGGCATTATCGGTGCCGGGGCAATCCTCGCCGGCCTCGGTGCCGGACGTGCGCTGTACGTGCAGGTGGCAAGCGAAAAGGTCTGATACGCACACACTGTCGGTATTCGGAATGCGAATGCCGATAGTGTTTCGGGCGTTTGCGGATTATCGTGCTGGCAATCTGTACCTTTCCTGGAGATTGCCCATGAGTGAAGAAGCCCACAGCGCCCTGATCACCCGTTTCTACCAGGCTTTCCAGCGCCTCGACGCCGAGGCCATGGCCGCCTGCTACACCGACGACGTGGTGTTCAGCGATCCGGCCTTCGGCGAGCTGCGCGGCCGCGATGCCGGCGACATGTGGCGCATGCTCACCACCCGGGCCAAGGACTTCTCCCTGACTTTCGACAACGTCCGCGCCGACGAGCGCAGCGGCGGCGCCCACTGGGTGGCGACCTACCTGTTCAGCCAGACCGGCAACATCGTGATCAACGACATCCAGGCACGTTTCGTCTTCCGTGACGGCAAGATCTGCGAACACCACGACCACTTCGACTTGTGGCGCTGGTCGCGGCAGGCGCTGGGCTTCAAGGGCCTGCTCCTTGGCTGGACGCCGCTGGTGCGCAACGCCGTCCGCGCCCAGGCGCTGAAAGGGCTGAAGGCATTTCAGGCGAGTCGCTGATAAGATCGCGGCCTGTTTTCCTTACGCCTGAATTGTCCCGTGACCAGCCTCAGCGAAAATCCTCTCGATGCCGACGTTCCAGTGAGCAAGTCCTGGTTCGTCTACCTCGTACGCGCCGCCAACGGTTCGCTGTACTGCGGGATCAGCGATGATCCCGTGCGCCGCTTCGCCAAGCATCAGAGTGGCAAAGGGGCGCGATTCTTTCTCTCAAGCCCGGCGATGGCGCTGGTCTACACCGAGCGTTGTCGCGACAAGGGTGATGCGTTGCGTCAGGAGCGGTTGATCAAGAAGCTCAGGAAGAGTGCGAAGGAATGTCTGGTGGCGTCTTATCGCCCGGACTGAATAAGCCCTCAAACCTTATAGATATCCCTTCCGTGGAGGAGGCACGTTGCATAAACGACAGGCAAGAAAAAACCGCCCTTGTAGGCGGTTTTTTCTGTAAACCTCGGTTTGCGGCCGGGGTTTATTGCATCTCACTGGATACACTGGCGCAGGCCAAGAGTATTCGTCTTTACGTCCCCAGGCAAGCCTTGAAACACCCATTCCAGAGAATGCGATTTTGAGCTCATTTGTTTAAATGACGGTATAGCAATCCGATTACTATTCGTCCGCTCGCATGCCAATGCAGCTTTGAGGTCTGGCTGATCGACGTAACGGTTTCATGCCCTCTGACATGGGGTTGCTCCCGTGCCGGAATGATTTTTCAGGGGGATCACAACCGGCCGCCTCATTGGATACATTGGCGTGTATTCCGAAGGCGTACGTGGTCCGGTAAGCACGCTGGAGGTTTGGCCCCCCACCGGAGGTCAAAACGTATGAAGCTTTTGCTGCGTACTCTGAGCCTCGTATGGAGGTCGTTCAAAGCGTTTCGCTTTTACGAGTTCCTGCGAGATCACTTCGATGACCTGATGTAGGGTCATTGATGTGGGAAGCCGTCTCAGCCTTGGCTGAGGCGGTTTTTTAGTGCCTTATCAACCTGACTGATCAGTTCCCATCAGCCGGATCCGTAGGCTGCGAACGAATTGCGCGCTAAGCTGCTGGCTCACTTTCTGTGCGGCGGAGCCGAGCATGTCCGAGTTGATTCTGCATCATTACCCGACCTCTCCATTCGCCGAAAAGGCCCGGCTGCTGTTGGGTTTCAAGGGTTTGTCCTGGCGTTCGGTGCACATCTCGCCGGTGATGCCGAAACCGGATCTGACCGCCCTGACCGGTGGCTACCGCAAGACCCCGGTGTTGCAGATCGGCGCCGATATCTATTGCGACACCGCGCTGATCGCCCGCCGCCTCGAGCAGGAAAAGGCCCAGCCTTCATTCTTCCCGGAAGGTCAGGAAATGATCGCCGCCAGTTTCGCCGCCTGGGCCGATTCGGTGGTGTTCCAGCACGCGGTGAGCCTGGTGTTCCAGCCGGAATCGGTGGCAGTGCGTTTCGGCAAGTTGCCGCCGGAAGCGATCAAGGCGTTCCTCGCAGATCGGGCCGGACTGTTCAGCGGTGGCAGCGCGACCAGGCTGTCAGCCGAGCAGGCCAAGCACAATTGGCCGACCCTCATGGCGCGTCTGGAGCAACAGTTGCAGCGTGAAGACGGTGACTTCCTGTTCGGTGAACCGTCGATTGCCGACTTCGCCATGGCTCATCCGCTGTGGTTCCTCAAGGCCACTCACGTGACGGCGCCTTTGGTGGATGCTTATCCGGCGGTGTCGGCGTGGCTGGGGCGTGTGCTCGGTTTTGGCCATGGCGCGGCCAGCGAGATGAGTTCGGAGGAAGCACTGGAGATCGCGCGCAGCTCGACGCCTGCGGCGTTGCCGGACGAGGAATTCACTGATCCGAACGGGTTCGTGGCAGGTCAGCAGGTGCTGATCGCCGCGACAGACTACGGCGTTGATCCGGTGGCCGGTGAGCTGGTGTTTGCCGGTCGAGAGGAGATGATCCTGCGTCGTGAAGACGAACGTGGCGGGTTGGTGCATGTGCACTTCCCGCGTTTCGGTTTCCGAATCGAGAAACGCTGAAACAACTGAGGGAGCCGAATGGCTCCCTCGTTCATTTCAGTGCAGCGAGAATCTCGTCCGGATCAAACCCGCGAATCAACGTGCCATTGACGTCGATCAGCGGAATCCCGCGTCCGCCCAGCGCTTCATACGCCTTGCGTGCCTCGGTGTCCTTCTCGATATCGAATTCCTTGAACGGAATGCCTTTCTGATCGAGAAAGCGCTTGGTCTGCTTGCAGTAGCCGCACCAGTCCGTGGCGTACAGCACGACCCTGGCGTTGGCGCGGACCTGCTCGGACGCCATCTGCGACGGGTTGAACACCCGCTCGATCTTGCCCCAGTTCTGATAGACCACGACCACCAGCAGAACCAGCAGAACCTTTTTCAGCACATTGCCGAGCATCAGTTGCGACGCTTCAACTGATCGGTGAGCGAGGTCGGCAGGCCTTTGATGACCAGCGTCCCGGCTTCTTCGTCGTATTCGATCTTCGAGCCCAGCAGGTGCGCTTCGAAGCTGATCGACAGGCCTTCGGCGCGACCGGTGAAGCGGCGGAACTGGTTGAGCGTGCGCTTATCCGCCGGGATCTCCGGCGACAAGCCGTAATCCTTGTTGCGGATGTGATCGTAGAAGGCCTTCGGGCGTTCTTCGTCGATCAGCTCAGACAGTTCTTCCAGGCCCATTGGCTCGCCGAGCTTGGCCTGGCTGCTGGCGTAGTCGACCAGGGTCTTGGTCTTTTCGCGGGCGGAATCTTCCGGCAGGTCTTCGCTCTCGACGAAGTCACTGAAAGCCTTGAGCAGGGTGCGGGTTTCGCCCGGGCCGTCGACCCCTTCCTGGCAGCCGATGAAGTCGCGGAAGTACTCCGAGACCTTCTTGCCGTTCTTGCCCTTGATGAACGAGATGTACTGCTTGGACTGCTTGTTGTTCTGCCACTCGGAAACGTTGATCCGCGCCGCCAGGTGCAGTTGACCGAGGTCGAGGTGGCGCGACGGGGTCACGTCCAGTTGATCGGTCACCGCCACGCCTTCGCTGTGGTGCAGCAGGGCGATGGCCAGGTAATCGGTCATGCCTTGCTGATAGTGGGCGAACAATACGTGGCCGCCGACCGACAGGTTCGATTCTTCCATCAGTTTCTGCAGGTGCTCGACCGCGACCTTGCTGAACGCGGTGAAATCCTTGCCGCCTTCCATGTATTCCTTCAGCCAGCCGCTGAACGGGAACGCGCCGGACTCCGGATGGAACAACCCCCAGGCTTTGCCCTGTTTGGCGTTATAGCTCTCGTTCAGATCGGCGAGCATGTTCTCGATGGCTGCGGACTCAGCCAGTTCGGAGTCACGGGCGTGCAGGACTGCGGGTGTGCCGTCGGGTTTTTTGTCGATCAAATGGACGATGCAATGACGGATCGGCATAGGCTTCTCGGCTGGTGGAAGGGGGGAGGGCGGGCTCCCCCGAAAAAGCGCTAAGTGTACCGCAACCACTGGATTTGGCGCGGGGTGAAGGGCAAATCCGCGTCACCCGACGGCCCTTATGCATTTATTTACCGATTTAGCGCAATAAACCTGACCATTTGGCTAGCTAGAGGCGGATATTTCCTTGTCTCTGTGCTAGTTTTGCCCGGTCTTGTGCGAAGTCACCGCGACAAGCATGCATTCAGCTTTTGTCAGGTCGAACCAAACCTTGATTTCGGCATCTATAACCCCGACTCGTCGTGGTTATCGCCGAGGGTGCCAGATCCAGAAGATCGGGCTCGATGGCTGACACTGCACTCTGCAATCCATATGAATTTGATAGGGAAGGAACACTACATGGCTCTTACTAAAGACCAACTGATCGCCGACATCGCTGAAGCTATCGACGCGCCGAAAACCACCGCGCGTGCCGCTCTGGACCAACTGGGCCAAATCGTTGCCGATCAGCTGGAAAACGGTGCCGAAATCACTTTGCCAGGTATCGGCAAGCTGAAAGTGACCGAGCGTCCTGCCCGCACTGGCCGTAACCCATCGACTGGCGCTGCCATCGAAATCCCTGCCAAGAAAGTGATCAAGCTGGTTGTGGCCAAAGGCCTGACCGACGCTGTGAACAAGTAAGACGCAGCGATAAAAAAAAACCGTGCACCGGAGCGATCCGGGCACGGTTTTTTTGCGCCTGCTGTTTGTGTTTCAGCAGTAGCGGCGGCTGCTTGCGATCAAGCGCCGCCCCGGTTGAAACGTATTACTTGCGAACCCAGCGTTCGCGCCGCCAGATCTGCTGCTCGGACTTGGTCTGGAAGGTCCAGGCGACGAAGCGGCTCTGCTTCTGCCCCTGGGACATTTCCACCACCTGGCTTTCCAGCGCGCCGACCTTTTTCAGCGCGGTTTCGATGGCAGGCAGGTTCGAAGCTTTCGAGACCAGGGTGCTGAACCACAACACCTTGTGCGCAAAGTTCGCACTTTCGGCGATCAGTTGCGTCACGAAACGCGCTTCGCCGCCTTCACACCACAGTTCGGCCGATTGCCCGCCGAAATTCAGCACCGGAAGTTTGCGTTTCGGATCGGCCTTGCCGAGGGCTCGCCACTTACGCTCGCTGCCCTTGGTGGCTTCTTCCATCGACGCGTGGAACGGCGGGTTGCACATGGTCAGGTCAAAGCGCTCGCCAGGCTCCAGCAGGCCGATCAGGATGTGCTTGCGGTTCTCCTGCTGGCGCAGCTGGATGACCTTGTTCAGGTCGTTGGACTTGACGATGGCCCTGGCGGCGGCCACGGCGGTCGGATCGATCTCCGAGCCGAGGAAGTGCCAGCGATATTCGCTGTTGCCGATCAGCGGATACACGCAGTTGGCGCCCATGCCGATATCCAGCACATTGACGATGGCGCCGCGCGGAACCACACCGTCGTTGTTGCTGGCCAGCAGGTCAGCCAGGAAGTGGATGTAGTCGGCACGGCCCGGCACCGGCGGGCACAGATAATCGGCCGGGATGTCCCAATGCTGGATGCCGTAGAACGACTTGAGCAGTGCCCGGTTGAACACACGCACCGCATCGGGACTGGCGAAGTCGATGCTTTCCTTGCCGTACGGGTTGGTGATCACGAACTTCGCCAGTTCCGGCGTGGTCTTGATCAGCGCCGGGAAGTCGTAACGACCCTGATGGCGATTGCGCGGGTGCAGGCTGGCTTCTTTACGCGGTTCCACGGGCTTGGCCGGGGTGGCGGAGTCAGGCTTCTTGCGCGCAGGTTTCGGTGTACGTGGGGCGTTCATGGGCGTGGTCGATTCGGGTAGGGCTGAAAGTGGCGGCCATTGTCCCACAGGGAGCCGAGTTGTTGGCCGGAAAAGTGCCGGGCACAAAAAAGGGAGGCCGTTGCGGGCCTCCCTTTTTCAATGCGATTTGCCGTTACAGGCTGGCAATCCGCGCGTGCTGCTCGGCCAGCTTGGCCAGAGCCTGTTCGGCTTCGGCCAGTTTGGCGCGTTCCTTCTCGATGACTTCGGCCGGGGCCTTGTCAACGAAACCGGCGTTGGACAGCTTGCCGCCAACGCGCTGGACTTCGCCCTGCAGACGCAGGATTTCCTTGTCCAGACGCGCCAGCTCGGCGTTCTTGTCGATCAGACCGGCCATCGGCACCAGCACTTCCATCTCGCCAACCAGCGCAGTAGCGGACAACGGCGCTTCTTCGCCGGCGGTCAGTACGGTGATCGATTCCAGACGCGCCAGCTTCTTCAGCAGCGCTTCGTTCTCGGTCAGGCGGCGCTGGTCTTCAGCGGTGACGTTCTTCAGGTAGATCGGCAGCGGTTTGCCCGGGCCGATGTTCATTTCGCCACGGATGTTGCGTGTGCCGAGCATCAGGCCCTTGAGCCATTCGATATCGTCTTCGGCCGCCGGATCGATGCGCTCTTCGTTGGCCACCGGCCACGCTTGCAGCATGATCGTCTTGCCCTGAATGCCGGCCAGCGGCGCGATGCGCTGCCAGATTTCTTCAGTGATGAATGGCATGAACGGATGCGCCAGACGCAGCGCCACTTCCAGTACGCGAACCAGCGTACGGCGAGTGCCGCGCTGGCGCTCGACCGGCGCGTTTTCGTCCCACAGCACAGGCTTGGACAGTTCCAGGTACCAGTCGCAGTACTGGTTCCAGATGAACTCGTACAGCGCTTGCGCCGCCAGGTCGAAACGGAACTGATCCAGTTGACGGGTCACTTCGGCTTCGGTGCGTTGCAGTTGCGAGATGATCCAGCGATCCGCCAGCGACAGCTCGTAGGCTTCGCCGTTCTGGCCGCAGTCTTCGCCCTTGTCCAGAACATAACGCGCGGCGTTCCAGATCTTGTTGCAGAAGTTGCGATAGCCTTCGACGCGGCCCATGTCGAACTTGATGTCGCGACCGGTAGACGCCAGCGAGCAGAAAGTGAAGCGCAGGGCGTCGGTGCCGTAGCTGGCGATGCCGTCGGCGAACTCGTCGCGGGTCTGCTTCTCGATCTTCTTCGCCAGTTTCGGCTGCATCAGACCGGAAGTGCGTTTCTGCACCAGGGTTTCGAGCTCGATACCGTCGATGATGTCCAGCGGGTCCAGGACATTGCCCTTGGACTTGGACATCTTCTGGCCCTGGCCATCACGCACCAGACCGTGCACATAAACGGTCTTGAACGGAACCTGCGGCGTGCCGTCCTCGTTCTTGATCAAATGCATCGTCAGCATGATCATCCGGGCAACCCAGAAGAAAATGATGTCGAAGCCCGTCACCAGCACGTCGGTGGAGTGGAATTTCTTCAGGAATTCGGTCTTTTCCGGCCAGCCCAGGGTGGAGAAGGTCCACAGACCCGAACTGAACCAGGTGTCGAGAACGTCGTTGTCCTGTTGCAGCGCAAAGTCCGGGCCGAGGTTGTGCTTGGCGCGCACTTCCGCTTCGTCGCGGCCGACGTAGACTTTGCCCGACTCGTCGTACCAGGCCGGAATCCGGTGGCCCCACCACAGCTGACGGCTGATGCACCAGTCCTGGATGTCGCGCATCCACGAGAAGTACATGTTTTCGTACTGCTTCGGCACGAACTGGATGCGGCCGTCTTCAACGGCAGCAATCGCAGGCTCGGCCAGCGGCTTGGTGGACACGTACCACTGGTCGGTCAGCCACGGCTCGATGACGGTGCCGGAGCGGTCGCCTTTCGGCACTTTCAGGTTGTGGTCGTCGACGCTGACCAGCAGGCCGGCGGCGTCGAACGCGGCAACGATCTGCTTGCGCGCTTCGAAACGCTCGAGACCGGCGTACTCGGCCGGAATCTTGCCGTCGATGCTGTCGTTCAGCGTGCCGTCGAGGTTGAACACCTGCGCTGCCGGCAGCACGTTGGCGTTCTTGTCGAAGATGTTCAGCAGCGGCAGGTTGTGGCGCTTGCCGACTTCGTAGTCGTTGAAATCGTGAGCCGGGGTGATTTTCACGCAGCCGGTGCCGAATTCAGGATCGCAGTAATCGTCGGCGATGATCGGGATGCGGCGGCCAACCAGCGGCAGCTCGACAAATTTGCCGATCAGGGCTTTGTAGCGCTCGTCGTTCGGATTTACCGCGACGGCGGAGTCGCCGAGCATGGTTTCCGGACGGGTGGTCGCGACGATCAGGAAATCGTTGCCTTCAGCGGTTTTCGCGCCGTCGGCCAGCGGGTATTTCAGGTTCCACAGGAAACCTTTCTCGTCGTGGTTTTCCACTTCGAGGTCGGAAATCGCCGTGTGCAGCTTGGTGTCCCAGTTGACCAGACGCTTGCCGCGATAGATCAGGCCGTCTTCGTGCAGGCGCACGAAGGCTTCTTTAACGGCTTCCGAGAGGCCGTCGTCCATGGTGAAGCGCTCGCGGCTCCAGTCCACGGACGAGCCGAGGCGGCGGATCTGACGGCTGATATTGCCACCGGACTGATCCTTCCACTCCCAGACTTTCTCGAGGAATTTTTCGCGGCCCAGATCGTGGCGGTTCTGGCCCTGGGCTTCGAGTTGACGCTCCACCAGCATCTGCGTGGCGATACCGGCGTGGTCGGTGCCCGGCTGCCACAGGGTGTTGCGACCCTGCATGCGGCGGAAACGGATCAGGGCGTCCATGATCGCGTTGTTGAAACCGTGACCCATGTGCAGGCTGCCGGTGACGTTCGGCGGCGGGATCATGATGGTGTAGGAGTCGCCCGCGCCTTGCGGGGCGAAGTAGTTCTCGGACTCCCAGGTGTTGTACCAGGAAGTTTCAATGGCGTGCGGCTGGTAGGTCTTATCCATGCGCGGCGGGACCCTATTGGCATTTATTCAGGAAAAGCCGGGAAGTATAGCGGGGCATGGGGCGCAGGGCGAGCGGGGCGGGCCGGGTGGAGACTTAAATGTGGGAGCTGGCCTGCCAGCGATGCAGGCGCCGCGGTTTTTCAGGAAAGGCGCGGTGATGCTATCGCTGGCAGGCCAGCTCCCACAGGAGATCGGGGGGTTATTCGTACTGGCCGAGAAGCCGTTCCATCCGCGCCTCGAGGCGGCGTTTGATTTCGGTTTCGATGTGCGGGGCGAAATCGTCGATCACGTCCTGCATGATCAATTGCGCGGCGGCGCGCAATTCGCTGTCCAGGTGCAGGAGGGCGTCGGGGCCTTTGTTCACAGGCGCAGCGGCAGGCTGCGGGGCAGGCGTCGTCGCGGGTGCAGCTTCGACGGCTTGCGGTGTGTTGTCGACCGAATCGAACAACATCGGAATCTGTTCCTGTTCGCCATCATCGACCGTGTCGGTCAACAGCGGCGGTTGCAGGTTGTCATCGCCGAGCAGCTGGCGGATCGACTCGAGGTCATCCAGCAGGTGCGCAGGTTTTTGCAGCGGTTTTGGAGTGTCCATCGGCGTACTCAGAGTCGCTGTAAACGGTGGTCTTGCAGAGGATAGCCCTGTTCGCGGTAGAAACGGAAACTCTCCCGCGCCGCAGTGCGGATCGCCGGATCTTCCACCACAACCTCCGCCACCCGGGCGAATTGGTTGGCGAAAGCCGGGACTTTCAGGTCGAGGTTGACCAGCAAGTCTGTGTGCTGGCCACAGTCCTCGCCCAATCCCAACACGATCAAACCTTCCGGTTCGCTTTCAGCCGGACCGTGAGGCACGAAGGTTTCGCCCTTGAACGCCCACAGCCGCGCATCGAGATCATCACGCTGGGCAGCATCACTGCAATGCAGGTAGATGCGGTGGCCCATGCGCCAGGCTTTATCGGTGAGCTTGCAGGCAAAATCCAGGCGAGCCGAAGGATCGGCGCTGGGCAGAATATAAAAGTCGACTTTGGTCATTGCGGTTCCTGAGCTGCGAGAGGCGCCCCTCAAGAGAGGCGCCGCTCGCAATCATCGGTTTCAGGCTTTGGCGCGGTCCAGCAGGTACTGGGTCAGCAGCGGAACCGGACGGCCGGTGGCGCCCTTGTCCTTGCCGCCGCTGGTCCAGGCGGTGCCTGCGATGTCCAGGTGCGCCCAGTTCAGGTTCTTGGTGAAGCGCGACAGGAAGCACGCGGCAGTGATGGTGCCGGCCTTCGGACCGCCGATGTTGGCGATGTCGGCGAACGGGCTGTCCAGTTGCTCCTGGTATTCATCGAACAGTGGCAGTTGCCAGGCGCGGTCGTCGGCAGCCTTGCCGGCGCTCAGCAGTTGCTCGATCAGTTCGTCGTTGTTGCCCAGCAGGCCCGAAGTGTGGGCGCCCAGAGCAACGACGCAGGCACCGGTCAGGGTGGCGATGTCGATCACCGCTTGCGGCTTGAAGCGCTCGGAGTAGGTCAGGGCATCGCACAGCACCAGACGGCCTTCGGCGTCGGTGTTGAGGATTTCCACGGTCTGGCCGCTCATGGTGGTAACGATGTCGCCCGGACGCGAAGCGTTGCCGCTCGGCATGTTCTCGGCGCAAGCCAGGATGCACACCAGGTTGATCGGCAGTTTCAGTTCCAGCACGGCGCGCAAGGTGCCGAACACGCTGGCGGCGCCACCCATGTCGTACTTCATCTCGTCCATGCCGGCGCCCGGCTTCAGGCTGATGCCGCCGGTGTCGAAAGTGATGCCTTTACCAACCAGTGCGTACGGCTTTTCGGATTTCTTGCCGCCGTTGTATTGCATGACAATCAGGCGCGGCGGTTGGGCGCTGCCCTGGCCGACGGCGTAGAACGAACCCATGCCCAGCGACTTGATCTTCTTCTCGTCGAGGACTTCGACTTTCAGATCCTTGAACTCTTTGCCGAGGTTCTTGGCTTGCTCGCCGAGGAAAGTCGGGTGGCAGATGTTCGGCGGCAGGTTGCCCAGGTTACGGGTGAACGCCATGCCGTTGGCGATCGCGGTGGCGTGGTTCACGGCGCGTTGCACTTCGGCCTGAGCGGCCTTGATGGTCAGCAGGGTGATTTTCTTCAACGCGCGCGGTTCGGCTTTCTGGCTCTTGAACTGGTCGAAGGTGTATTCGCCGTCGACCAGGGTTTCGGCCAGCAGACGGGTCTTGCCGTAGCTGTCGCGGTTCTTGACGATGATTTCATCGAGCGCCAGCACGGCGTCGCTGCCGCCCAGGCCTTTGAGGGTGTTGAGGATGCCGGCGACGATCTTGCGGAAAGGACGGTCGCCCAGTTCTTCATCCTTGCCCACGCCAACCAGCAGCACGCGTTCGGCTTTCAGGTTCGGCAGGCTGTGCAGCAACAGGCTCTGGCCGACCTTGCCGGCCAGATCGCCACGCTTGAGCACGGCGCTGATGGCGCCACCGCTCAGTTCGTCGACCTGCTTGGCGGCAACACCGAGTTTGCGGCCTTCGCCGACGGCAACCACCAGGGTGGCGGTTTTCAACGTTTCTGGGCTAACGCTTTTTACAACCAGTTCCATGTCCGGATCCCTGAATGAATGGTCAACACGCAGGCGTTCGACGTGTCCGCCGTCGCCTGCTTATAGAGAGAAGAGGCGCAGGCCAGTGCCTGCGACAGAGGCGGCAGTTTGAACCTCGCTCACCGCGCCTGACAACCCTCGGTTGTACGATCTTCAACGGATTGCACGCTTGCGTGAGTGTGCGCAGTGACAGGCGCCCTCAATCACAGGATAATGCCGCATCTTTTTTCGACGGCTCTGCCTTGCGGGCCCGTCGATACGTTTGCTTGTTTGGCCGCCTTAGCCTGACAACCCTGGAGTGTCTGGTTTGATCGTCTTCCGTTATCTGTCCCGCGAAGTCCTGTTGACCCTGAGTGCGGTAAGCGCCGTGCTGCTGGTCATCATCATGAGCGGTCGCTTCATCAAATACCTTGCCCAGGCCGCCGCGGGCCAGCTCGATCCGGGATCCCTTTTCCTGATCATGGGCTTCCGTCTGCCGGGCTTCCTGCAACTGATCCTGCCGCTGGGCCTGTTTCTCGGGATCCTGCTGGCGTACGGCCGGTTGTACCTGGAAAGCGAGATGACCGTGCTCTCGGCCACCGGCATGAGCCAGCAGCGTCTGTTTCGCATGACTCTGTTTCCGGCCACCCTGGTGGCACTGGTGGTGGCGTGGCTGAGCCTGAGCCTGGCCCCGCAAGGCGCCAACCAGTTCCAGCTGCTGCTGAACAAGCAGGACGCCCTGACCGAATTCGACACCCTCGAGCCCGGCCGCTTCCAGGCCCTGCGCGACGGTACGCGGGTGACCTACACCGAAACCCTGAGCGACGATCGGGTCAACCTTGGCAGCGTGTTCATCTCGCAGAAGAACCTCGGCGCCAACCAGAAAGATCGCGGGATTTCCGTGCTGGTGGCGGAAAAGGGTCGCCAGGAAGTGCGTCCTGACGGCAATCGCTACCTGATTCTCGACAACGGCTACCGCTACGACGGCAGCCCGGGTCAGGCCAACTATCGCGCCATCCACTACGAAACCTACGGCGTGCTGCTGCCCAAGCCGGATGTCAGCGAAGAAGTCACCGACCGTGACGCCATGCCGACCTCGTCCTTGCTGGGCAGCGACGACATCCGCTCGAAAACCGAACTGCAATGGCGTCTGTCGCTGCCGTTGCTGGTGTTCATCGTGACCCTGATGGCGGTGCCGCTGTCGCGGGTCAACCCGCGTCAGGGGCGTTTCCTCAAGCTGCTGCCGGCGATTCTTCTTTATATGGCTTATCTGACCATCCTGATTGCCGCCCGCGGCGCCCTCGAGAAAGGCAAGATTCCACCGGCGCTCGGCTTGTGGTGGGTGCACGCAATTTTCCTGGTCATCGGTCTCGGCCTGCTGTACTGGGAGCCTCTGCGCCTGAAACTGGCCAGCCGTCGCAGCGCTGCGCTGGAGGTGGCCCGTGGTTAAACTCGACCGCTACATCGGCAGCAGCGTTTTCATGGCGATCATCGCGGTGCTGGCGATCATTCTCGGCCTGGCCACTTTGTTTGCCTTCATCGACGAGATGGGTGACGTCAGTGACACCTACACCCTGGTCGATGTCCTGAGTTTCGTGCTCCTGACCGCGCCACGCCGCATGTACGACATGCTGCCGATGGCGGCGCTGATCGGCTGCCTGATCGGCCTCGGCAGTCTGGCGAGCAGCAGTGAGCTGACCGTCATGCGCGCTGCCGGTGTGTCCATCGGGCGCATCGTCTGGGCGGTGATGAAGCCAATGCTGGTGCTGATGCTGGCCGGCGTGCTGATCGGCGAGTACGTGGCACCGGCCACCGAAAGCATGGCCCAGGCCAATCGTTCGCTGGCGCAAGGCAGCGGTGACGCGCAGAGCGCCAAGCACGGCATGTGGCACCGTCAGGGCGAGGAGTTCATTCACATCAACTCCGTGCAGCCCAATGGTCGTCTGTACGGCGTGACCCGCTATCACTTTGACAAAGAGCGTCATCTGCTGAGCTCGAGCTTCGCCAAACGCGCCGAGTTCGACACCGATCACTGGCAGCTGACCGACGTGACCACCACCAAATTCCACGAGCGCAGCACCGAAGTGGTCAATACGCCGGTCGAGCGCTGGGATGTCTCCCTGAGCCCGCAATTGCTGAGCACCGTGGTGATGGCGCCGGAATCGCTGTCGATCACCGGTCTGTGGGGTTACATCCACTATCTGGCCGACCAGGGCCTGAGCAACGGCCGTTACTGGCTGGCATTTTGGGTCAAGGTGTTGCAGCCGCTGGTGACCGCCGCGCTGGTGCTGATGGCGATCTCCTTTATCTTCGGTCCGCTGCGTTCGGTGACCCTCGGTCAGCGGGTGTTCACCGGTGTGCTGGTGGGCTTCACCTTCCGCATCGTTCAGGATCTGCTGGGTCCATCCAGTCTGGTATTCGGCTTCTCGCCGCTGTTCGCGGTGCTGGTGCCGGCTGGCGTGTGTGCGCTGGCGGGTGTCTGGCTGTTGCGTCGAGCCGGTTGATGAACAAGGTTTCACCCACGCTTTAGCCTTGAAAACGCCTCGGTCACCAGACCGGGGCGTTTTTGCATGCAATCCGGGTGACAGGCGAACGTGACGCTTGCGCCGTGTATCAGGTACAATTCCCGGCTATTTTTCGGCGGGCCAAGCCTGCAGCCTTTTTGAGTGTTGATCCGTGAGTGATTTGAGTCATATCCGCAATTTCTCCATCATCGCCCACATTGACCATGGCAAGTCGACGCTGGCTGACCGTTTCATCCAGATGTGCGGTGGCCTGGCCGAGCGTGAAATGGAAGCCCAGGTACTGGATTCCATGGATCTGGAGCGCGAACGCGGGATCACCATCAAGGCCCACAGCGTTACCCTCTATTACAAGGCCAAAGACGGCGTCACCTACCAGCTGAACTTCATTGACACCCCGGGCCACGTCGACTTCACCTACGAAGTCAGCCGTTCCCTGGCGGCCTGTGAAGGTGCGTTGCTGGTGGTCGATGCGGGGCAGGGCGTTGAAGCCCAGTCCGTGGCCAACTGCTACACCGCCATCGAGCAGGGCCTCGAGGTCATGCCGGTCCTGAACAAGATCGACCTGCCACAGGCCGAGCCTGACCGCGTCAAGGACGAGATCGAGAAGATCATCGGCATCGACGCTACCGACGCCGTCACCTGCAGCGCCAAGACCGGCCTGGGTGTCGACGAAGTGCTCGAGCGTCTGGTCGCGACCATTCCTGCGCCGACCGGCAACATCGAAGATCCGCTGCAAGCGTTGATCATCGACTCCTGGTTCGACAACTACCTGGGCGTTGTTTCCCTGGTGCGCGTGCGTCACGGCCGCGTGAAGAAGGGCGACAAGATCCTCGTCAAGTCCACCGGCAAGGTGCATCTGGTCGACAGCGTTGGTGTGTTCAACCCGAAACACACCGCCACCGCTGACCTGAAAGCCGGCGAAGTGGGCTTCATCATTGCCAGCATCAAGGACATTCACGGTGCGCCGGTCGGTGACACCCTGACCCTGAGCTCCACTCCGGACGTTCCGGTGCTGCCAGGTTTCAAACGCATCCAGCCACAGGTTTACGCCGGTCTGTTCCCGGTCAGCTCCGACGACTTCGAGGACTTCCGCGAAGCGCTGCAGAAGCTGACCCTGAACGACTCGTCGCTGCAATACACCCCGGAAAGCTCCGACGCACTGGGCTTCGGCTTCCGTTGCGGCTTCCTCGGCATGCTGCACATGGAGATCATCCAGGAGCGCCTGGAGCGCGAATACGACCTGGACCTGATCACCACTGCGCCGACGGTAATCTTCGAGCTGGTGCTGAAAACCGGTGAAACGATTTACGTCGACAACCCGTCGAAGCTACCGGACGTGTCTGCAATCGAAGACATGCGCGAGCCGATCGTGCGCGCCAACATCCTGGTACCGCAGGAACACCTGGGCAACGTCATCACCCTGTGCATCGAGAAACGCGGTGTGCAGGTCGACATGCTGTTCCTCGGCAATCAGGTGCAAGTGACCTACGACCTGCCGATGAACGAAGTGGTCCTGGACTTCTTCGATCGTCTGAAATCCACCAGCCGCGGCTATGCTTCGCTGGACTACCATTTCGATCGTTACCAATCGGCTAATCTGGTGAAACTGGACGTGCTGATCAACGGCGACAAGGTCGACGCTCTGGCGCTGATCGTGCACCGTGACAATTCGCACTTCAAAGGTCGCCAGTTGACCGAGAAGATGAAAGAACTGATTCCTCGTCAGATGTTCGACGTGGCCATCCAGGCTGCCATCGGCGGTCAGATCGTCGCCCGGACAACCGTCAAGGCACTCAGAAAGAACGTATTGGCCAAGTGCTACGGCGGCGACGTCAGCCGTAAGAAAAAACTGCTTGAGAAGCAGAAGGCCGGTAAGAAACGCATGAAACAGGTCGGCAACGTGGAAATTCCACAAGAAGCCTTCCTCGCCGTGCTCAGGTTGGAATAGTCAGGTCCTATGTCACTAAATTTCCCGCTGTTGCTGGTCATTGCCGTGTTCGTCTGCGGTCTGTTGGCGTTGCTCGATCTGTTGATCCTGGCACCGCGTCGGCGTGCCGCCATCGCCTCCTATCAGGGCAGCGTCAGCCAGCCTGATGGGGTGGTGGTCGAGAAGCTGAACAAAGAACCGCTGCTGGTCGAGTACGGCAAGTCGTTCTTCCCGGTGCTGTTCATCGTGCTGGTGCTGCGTTCGTTCCTGGTGGAACCGTTCCAGATTCCGTCCGGCTCGATGAAACCGACTCTGGACGTTGGCGACTTCATTCTGGTGAACAAGTTTTCCTACGGGATCCGTTTACCGGTGATCGACAAGAAGATCATCGAAGTCGGTGACCCGCAGCGCGGTGATGTGATGGTGTTCCGCTACCCGAGCGACCCGAACGTCAACTACATCAAGCGTGTGGTCGGCCTGCCGGGCGACACCGTGCGGTACACCGCCGACAAACGGCTGTTCGTCAATGGCGAGTCGATCGCCGAGCAACTGGTCGGCTCCGAGCCGGGTACGCTGGGCAGCGCGGAACTCTACAAGGAAAAACTCGGTGTCGCCGAGCACCTGATCCGCAAGGAAATGAGCCGCTACCGCGCCACGCCGGACCATACCTGGACCGTGCCGGCCGGGCACTACTTCATGATGGGCGACAACCGCGACAACTCGAACGACAGTCGCTACTGGGATGATCCGAACATTCCCAAGGATCTGCTGGGCATGGTTCCCGACCAGAACATCGTCGGCAAGGCCTTCGCGGTCTGGATGAGCTGGCCGGAACCGAAACTCAGCCACCTGCCGAACTTCTCGCGGGTCGGCCTGATCAAGTAAACAAACACGGCGCTGTTGACCACAGCGCCGAATGCATTTCTGGCGTCGGCACAACCGGCTCCGGGGCATGAAGCCACGATATTCAGGACGTCATTTTTGAACACAGCGTTAATTGTCCCAGGCCTGCGCCGTATCCCGGCGATGGCAGTGGAATCCAGCCACGAACTCAGCGTGGGTAAACCGTGAGCGTTTCTCTAAGCCGTCTCGAGCGTCAGCTCGGTTACACCTTCAAGGACCAGGAACTGATGATCCTGGCCCTCACGCACCGCAGCTTTGCCGGACGCAACAACGAGCGTCTGGAATTCCTCGGCGATGCGATCCTCAACTTTGTTGCCGGCGAAGCCTTGTTCGACCGTTTCCCGCTGGCTCGCGAAGGCCAGTTGTCGCGTTTGCGCGCACGGCTGGTAAAAGGTGAGACGCTGGCGGTACTGGCCCGCGGTTTCGATCTGGGCGATTACCTGCGTCTGGGTTCCGGCGAGTTGAAGAGCGGCGGTTTCCGTCGTGAGTCGATTCTGGCCGACGCCCTTGAAGCGCTGATCGGTGCGATCTACCTCGACGCCGGCATGGAAGTCGCCCGCGAGCGCGTACTGGCCTGGCTGGCCGGCGAGTTCGAAGGCCTGACGCTGGTCGACACCAACAAGGATCCGAAGACCCGCCTGCAGGAATTCCTGCAATCGCGCGGCTGCGAACTGCCGCGTTATGAAGTGGTGGATATCCAGGGTGAGCCGCACTGCCGTACCTTCTTCGTCGAGTGCGAAGTTGTCCTATTGAATGAAAAAAGCCGGGGTCAGGGTGTGAGCCGTCGTATTGCCGAACAGGTAGCGGCCGCCGCAGCACTGATTGCCCTGGGTGTGGAGAATGGCAATGACTGATACAAACGCAACGCGCTGTGGCTATGTTGCCATCGTCGGCCGTCCCAACGTGGGCAAGTCCACGCTGCTGAACCACATCCTCGGCCAGAAGCTCGCAATCACCTCGCGCAAGCCGCAGACCACTCGCCACAACATGCTCGGAATCAAGACCGAGGGCGACGTGCAGGCGATCTACGTCGACACCCCCGGGATGCACAAGGGTGGCGAAAAAGCCCTGAACCGCTACATGAACAAGACTGCTTCGGCCGCGTTGAAAGACGTCGACGTGGTGATCTTCGTGGTCGACCGCACCAAGTGGACCGAAGAAGACCAGATGGTGCTGGAGCGCGTGCAGTACGTGACGGGCCCGCTGATCGTTGCGCTGAACAAGACCGACCGCATCGAAGACAAGGCCGAGCTGATGCCGCACCTGTCGTGGTTGCAGGAACAGCTGCCGAACGCGCAGATCATTCCGATCTCGGCGCAACAGGGGCACAACCTCGACGCGCTGGAAAAAGTCATCGCCGATCATCTGCCGGAGAACGATCACTTCTTCCCGGAAGACCAGATCACCGACCGCAGCAGCCGTTTCCTCGCCGCCGAACTGGTGCGCGAGAAGATCATGCGCCAGCTCGGCGCCGAGCTGCCGTACCAGATCACCGTGGAAATCGAAGAGTTCAAGCAGCAGGGTGCGACGCTGCACATCCATGCGCTGATCCTCGTCGAACGTGACGGCCAGAAGAAAATCATCATTGGCGACAAGGGCGAGCGCATCAAGCGCATTGGCACCGAGGCGCGCAAGGACATGGAGCTGCTGTTCGACTCCAAGATCATGCTCAACCTGTGGGTCAAGGTGAAGGGCGGCTGGTCCGACGACGAGCGCGCGCTGCGTTCGCTGGGTTACGGCGACCTGTAACATCGGTTTTCTGCTACACCAGAGAACCCCCTGTGGGAGCGGGCTTGCTCGCGAATGCGCCGGATCAGTCGACATATACTTTGACTGACTCACCGCTTTCGCGAGCAAGCCCGCTCCCACAGTAGTTTTGGGGTGTGTGTAAAACTGCGTTTCGTCATCGAGAACTCAATGTCGCAAAGCCCACCTCCCGCCCAACCCGCCTACGTCCTGCACTCCCGCGCCTACCGCGAAACCAGCGCATTGGTGGATTTCCTCACGCCGCAAGGTCGACTGCGGGCGGTGTTGCGCAGTGCGCGGGGCAAGGCCGGGACGTTGGCGCGGCCATTCGTGCCGCTGGAAGTGGAGTTTCGCGGCAAGGGTGAGTTGAAGAATGTCGGGCGCATGGAAAGCGTCGGCAACGCAACCTGGATGGTCGGCGAGGCACTGTTCAGCGGCCTGTATCTCAATGAATTGCTGATTCGCCTGTTGCCCGCCGAAGATCCGCATCCTGCGGTGTTTGATCATTACGCCGAGACCTTGCTCGCATTGGCCGAAGGCCGGCCGCTGGAACCGTTGCTGCGTTCTTTCGAATGGCGGCTGCTCGACGACCTCGGTTACGGCTTCTCCCTGAACACCGACATCAATGACGAGCTTATCGCTGCGGACGGTCTCTACCGCTTGCAGGTGGATGCCGGACTCGAGCGGGTCTATCTGCTGCAGCCCGGTCTGTTCAACGGCACCGAACTATTGGCCATGGCCGAAGCCGACTGGTCGGCCCCCGGCGCTCTGTCCGCCGCCAAGCGCCTGATGCGTCAGGCACTTGCAGTCCATCTTGGCGGCCGTCCTCTCGTGAGTCGCGAACTGTTTCGCAAACCGTAGCCCCGTGTATGCTGTGCGCCGAATCTTTCCATTCAGGAGCGCATCCGTGACCACCAGCAATCGCATTCTTCTCGGCGTGAACATCGACCACGTCGCCACCCTGCGTCAGGCCCGTGGCACGCGCTATCCGGATCCGGTCAAAGCTGCGCTGGACGCGGAAGAGGCGGGCGCCGACGGCATCACCGTGCATCTGCGCGAAGACCGCCGGCACATTCAGGAGCGCGACGTGCTGTTGCTCAAGGATGTGCTGCAAACCCGCATGAACTTCGAAATGGGCGTCACCGAAGAAATGATGGCGTTCGCCGAGCGCATTCGTCCGGCGCACATCTGCCTGGTGCCGGAAACCCGTCAGGAGCTGACCACCGAAGGCGGTCTGGATGTGGCGGGGCAGGAAGAGCGGATCAGGGCGGCGGTCGAGCGTCTGTCGAAGATCGGCAGCGAGGTATCGCTGTTCATCGACGCCGACGAGCGGCAGATCGCTGCGTCGAAGCGCGTCGGCGCACCGGCCATCGAACTGCACACCGGGCGTTACGCCGATGCCGAAACGCCGACCGAAGTGGCGGAAGAGCTCAAGCGTGTGGCGGACGGCGTGGCCTTCGGTCTGGCCCAAGGCCTGATCGTGAATGCCGGCCATGGCCTGCACTATCACAACGTCGAGGCTGTGGCCGCGATCAAGGGCATCAACGAGCTGAACATCGGTCACGCGCTGGTGGCGCATGCGTTGTTCGTTGGCTTCAAGTCGGCGGTGTCGGAGATGAAGGCGTTGATTCTGGCGGCTGCCAAACACTAAGTTTCAACATCCTGTGGGAGCAAGTTTGCTCCCACAGTTGTTTTGGGGATGGGTTAAAGCGGGGCGGGCTCTTGAGCCGGTTTCGACTTGTCGATCCCCGGCACATGCAGATTGCCCTCTGCCACTTGATCGCCTTCAAGCTGCGGCTGGGTCACCCACGTCAGGATGTCGTAGTAGCGACGGATGTTCGCCACGAAATGCACCGGTTCGCCGCCGCGGGCGTAGCCATAACGGGTCTTGCTGTACCACTGTTTCTGCGACAGGCGCGGCAGGATCTTTTTCACATCCAGCCACTTGTCCGGGTTCAACCCTTCCTTGGCCGCCAGTTTGCGCGCGTCATCCAGATGACCGCTGCCGACGTTGTAGGCCGCCAGGGCAAACCAGGTGCGATCCGGTTCCTGGATCGACTCGTCGAGCTGATCCTTCATGTAGGCCAGGTACTTGGCGCCGCCCATGATGCTCTGCTTCGGATCGAGACGGTTGGAAACGCCCATGGCCTGAGCGGTGTTCTGGGTCAGCATCATCAGCCCGCGCACGCCGGTCTTCGAGGTGACCGCCGGTTGCCACAGCGATTCCTGATAACCGATCGCCGCCAGCAGGCGCCAGTCGACTTTCTCTTTCTTGGCGTAGGCCTTGAAGTGCTGTTCGTATTTGGGCAGCCGCTGCTGCAAATGCTGGGCGAAGGTGGTGGCGCCCATGTAGCCGAGGACGTCGACGTGGCCGTAATAACGGTCCTTCAGACGTTGCAGGGTGCCGTTCTTCTGCACCTTGTCCAGATAGCTGTTGATCTCGTTGAGCAGGCTGTTGTCTTCGCCAGCGGCCACGGCCCAGCTCTGGCTGCGCGCGTCACCGAGGTCGAAGGCCACGCGGATGTTGGTGAAGTACACCTGGTTCATCGCCACTTCGTTGGAATCGACCAGGGTCAGGTCGATCTGACCTTCATCGACCATGCGCAGCAGGTCGACCACTTCAACGGCGTCGGACTCTTCGTATTGAATGCCAGGATATTTCTGTTTCAGCTCCGCCAGTTGTTCGGCGTGGGTGCTGCCCTTGAGCACCATGATCTTCTTGCCCACCAGATCGCCGGCGTCGGTAGGACGAGATTGGCCGTTGCGATAGATGATCTGCGGGGTGACTTCGAGGTAGGAGCGGGAGAAGCGCACCTGTTTCTTGCGCTGTTCGCTGCTGACCAGACCGGCGGCCGCCAGTACCGGGCCGTTCGGCTTGCCGACCTGGTTGAACAGATCGTCGAGGTTGTCGGCGGTTTCGATCTTCAACTCGACCCCCAAATCGTCGGCGAAGCGCTTCACCAGCTCGTATTCGAAGCCGGTTTCACCGCTGCGATCCTGAAAGTAGGTGGCGGGGCTGTTTCGGGTGACCACCCGCAGCACGCCATCCTCCTTTACGCGCTCGAGTGTGTTGGGTTTATCAACACAGCCACTGAGCATCAGGAAGAGTCCGGTAGCGATCAGCCATTTGGCGTACCGCGGACGCAAAGCCGTTGGGGAAAACATGTGCGCAGTATACGCAAAGGACAACGGGCGCCATATCTCGACAGTTGCGGGGTTGTCTGCTAGGGATCACAAAACCGCTCGAAACCCCGCAGGAATGGGCCCGAAAGGCATTTTGTGACAGAAAAAATAACCCGCGCTCCAACACTCCATAAATTTGACCCTCAAGGCAGGAACACCACTCGACATCCGGGTGCAACCGTGCGTAGCGTTTCGGGTGATGTTGAGGGCGGTTTAGGCTAGAATGCACGGCCTCAAAGCACACCCCTTCCCGAGGCTGTCCCGAAGATGTTGATCCTGCGCGGCGCTCCTGCCCTTTCTGCCTTTCGCCACAGCAAACTCCTTGAGCAACTGAGCCAGAAGGTTCCGGCTGTCAGTGGCTTGTATGCTGAATTCGCTCACTTCGCCGAAGTCACCGGCGTCCTGACCGGCGACGAACAGCAGGTGCTTGCGCGCCTTCTGAAGTACGGTCCAAGCGTTCCGGTTCAAGAGCCGACCGGTCGTCTGTTCCTGGTGTTGCCGCGTTTCGGCACCATCTCGCCATGGTCGAGCAAGGCCAGCGACATCGCCCGCAACTGCGGCCTGAGCAAGATCCAGCGCCTGGAGCGCGGCATCGCGTTCTACGTCGCCGGCCAATTCAGCGAAGCCGAAGCGCAGCAGATTGCAGACGTACTGCATGACCGCATGACCCAGATCGTTCTGGCCAACCTCGAGCAGGCCGCCGGTCTGTTCAGCCACGCCGAACCGAAGCCGCTGACCGCCATCGACATCCTCGGCGGCGGTCGCGCCGCACTGGAAAAAGCCAACGTCGAACTGGGCCTGGCCCTGGCCGAAGACGAGATCGACTATCTGGTCAACGCCTTCAACGGTCTCAAGCGCAACCCGCACGACATCGAACTGATGATGTTCGCCCAGGCCAACTCCGAGCACTGCCGCCACAAGATCTTCAACGCCAGTTGGGATATTGACGGCGAGAGCCAGGAAAAAAGCCTGTTCGGCATGATCAAGAACACCTATCAGATGCACAGCGAAGGCGTGCTGTCCGCTTACAAGGACAACGCTTCGGTGATCGTCGGCAACGTCGCCGGCCGCTTCTTCCCGGATCCGGAAACCCGCCAGTACGGCGCGGTGCAGGAACCGGTGCACATCCTGATGAAGGTCGAAACCCACAACCACCCGACCGCGATCGCTCCGTTCCCGGGCGCGTCCACCGGTTCCGGCGGCGAGATCCGCGACGAAGGTGCAACCGGTCGTGGCGCCAAACCGAAGGCCGGCCTGACCGGTTTCACCGTATCGAACCTGCAGATCCCGGGCTTCGAACAGCCGTGGGAAGTGCCGTACGGCAAGCCTGAGCGCATCGTCAACGCGCTGGACATCATGATCGAAGGCCCGCTGGGCGGCGCCGCGTTCAACAACGAGTTCGGTCGTCCGGCCCTGACCGGCTACTTCCGTACCTTCGAACAATCGATCACCACCCCGCACGGTGACGAAGTTCGCGGTTACCACAAGCCGATCATGCTCGCTGGCGGCATGGGCAACATCCGTGAAGAACACGTCAAGAAAGGCGAGATCGTCGTCGGCTCCAAGCTGATCGTCCTCGGCGGCCCGGCGATGCTGATCGGTCTGGGCGGCGGTGCTGCTTCCTCCATGGCCACCGGCACCAGTTCTGCAGATCTGGACTTCGCTTCGGTTCAGCGTGAAAACCCTGAAATGGAACGTCGCTGCCAGGAAGTCATCGACCGTTGCTGGCAGCTGGGCGACAAGAACCCGATCAGCTTCATCCACGACGTGGGTGCGGGCGGTCTGTCCAACGCCTTCCCGGAACTGGTCAACGACGGCGACCGCGGTGGCCGTTTCGAACTGCGCAACATTCCAAACGACGAGCCGGGCATGGCCCCGCACGAAATCTGGTCCAACGAATCCCAGGAACGTTACGTTCTGGCGGTCGGCCCGGCCGATTTCGAGCGCTTCAAGGCGATCTGCGAACGTGAGCGTTGCCCGTTTGCCGTTGTCGGTGAAGCTACCGCCGAGCCGCAACTGACCGTGACCGACAGCCACTTCGGCAACAACCCGGTGGACATGCCACTGGAAGTGTTGCTGGGCAAGGCCCCGCGCATGCACCGTTCGGTGGTTCGCGAAGCCGAGCTGGGTGATGACTTCGATCCGTCGAACCTCGACATCGGCGAAAGCATCGAACGCGTCCTGCACCACCCGGCCGTGGCAAGCAAAAGCTTCCTGATCACCATCGGCGACCGCACCATCACCGGCCTTGTGGCCCGTGACCAGATGGTCGGCCCATGGCAGGTTCCGGTGGCCGACGTTGCCGTCACCGCCACCAGTTTCGACGTCTACACCGGTGAAGCGATGGCGATGGGCGAGCGCACTCCGCTGGCGCTGCTGGACGCTCCGGCGTCGGGCCGCATGGCCATCGGCGAAACCCTGACCAACATTGCCGCCTCGCGCATCAACAAGCTCTCCGACATCAAACTGTCGGCGAACTGGATGTCCGCTGCCGGCCACCCGGGCGAAGACGCGCGTCTCTACGACACCGTGAAAGCGGTCGGCATGGAACTGTGCCCTGAGCTGGGCATCACCATCCCGGTCGGCAAGGACTCGATGTCCATGGCCACCCGCTGGAACGACAACGGCGAAGACAAGACTGTCACCTCGCCAATGTCCCTGATCGTGACCGGTTTCGCGCCAGTGGCTGACATCCGTCAGACCCTGACCCCGGAACTGCGCATGGACAAGGGCACCACCGACCTGATCCTGATCGACCTCGGTCGCGGCCAGAACCGCATGGGCGCCTCGATCCTGGCGCAGGTTCACGGCAAGCTCGGCAAGCAGGCTCCGGACGTCGACGACGCCGAAGACCTGAAAGCCTTCTTCGCAGTGATCCAGGGCCTCAACGCCGACGGTCACCTGCTGGCTTACCACGACCGTTCCGACGGTGGTCTGCTGACCTCCGTGGTGGAAATGGCCTTCGCCGGTCACTGCGGTCTGAGCCTTAACCTGGACAGCGTTGCCGAAAGCTCCGCTGAAATCGCCGCCATCCTGTTCAACGAAGAACTGGGTGCCGTGATCCAGGTTCGCCAGGACGCCACCCCGGACATCCTCGCGCAATTCAGCGCTGCCGGTCTGGGCGACTGTGTGTCGGTGATCGGTCAGCCGATCAACAATGGCCAGATCAATATCACCTTCAACGGTGACACCGTGTTCGAAGGCCAGCGTCGTCTGCTGCAACGTCAGTGGGCCGAGACCAGCTACCAGATCCAGCGTCTGCGCGACAACGCCGACTGCGCCGAGCAAGAGTTCGATGCGCTGCTGGAAGAAGACAACCCGGGCCTGAGCGTCAAGCTGAGCTACGACGTCAACCAGGACATCGCCGCGCCTTACATCAAGAAAGGCATTCGCCCACAGGTTGCCGTGCTGCGTGAGCAGGGCGTCAACGGTCAGGTGGAAATGGCGGCGGCGTTCGACCGCGCCGGTTTCAACGCGATCGACGTGCACATGAGCGACATTCTGGCCGGCCGTGTCGACCTGAACGAGTTCAAAGGTCTGGTGGCCTGCGGTGGTTTCTCCTACGGCGACGTTCTCGGCGCCGGTGAAGGCTGGGCCAAGTCCGCACTGTTCAACAGCCGTGCCCGCGATGCGTTCCAGGGCTTCTTCGAACGTAACGACAGCTTCACCCTCGGCGTGTGCAACGGTTGCCAGATGATGTCCAACCTGCACGAGCTGATCCCGGGCAGCGAGTTCTGGCCGCACTTCGTGCGCAACCGCTCCGAGCAGTTCGAAGCGCGTGTGGCGATGGTTCAGGTTCAGGAGTCGAACTCGATCTTCCTGCAGGGCATGGCCGGTTCGCGCATGCCGATCGCCATCGCTCACGGTGAAGGTCACGCCGAGTTCTCCAGCGAAGAAGCACTGCTGGAAGCCGATCTGTCCGGTTGCGTGGCGATGCGTTTCGTCGACAACCATGGCAAGGTCACTGAAGCCTATCCGGCCAACCCGAACGGTTCGCCGCGCGGGATCACCGGTCTCACCAGCCGTGATGGCCGTGTGACGATCATGATGCCGCACCCGGAGCGTGTGTTCCGTGCCGTGCAGAACTCGTGGCGTTCGGAAGACTGGAACGAAGACGCGCCTTGGATGCGTATGTTCCGTAATGCTCGTGTGTGGGTGAACTAAGCGCTGTGTACAAGCTCGCTTTTTTTGTTCCCGACAGTCATGTCGAGTTGGTCAAGGAGGCTGTGTTCGCTGCCGGTGGTGGGCGGATCGGTGACTATGACCACTGTGCTTGGCAGGTGCTTGGATCTGGTCAGTTTCGGCCTTTGGACGGGAGTCAGCCGTTCATGGGTGAGGCGGGGCGGGTTGAGCGGGTCGAGGAGTGGAAGGTTGAGCTTGTTGTTGGCGATGAGTTGATTCGCTCGGTAGTGGCGGCTCTTAAGTTGAGCCATCCCTACGAGACGCCGGCTTATGAAGTGTGGCGGCTGGAGGATTTTTGATTTTCCTTGGCTGCTGAAATGGAAAACCCGCTGAGAGTGATTTCAGCGGGTTTTTTGTTGTTTGGGGTTTGGGTTGGGTGAATATCCGTTTCTTTGGGTGCGGCGGCTTATGGTTCCGCCCTTACGGCGGGTCACTTTGGCAAACGCCCCAAAGTAACCAAAGGTCTGGGCCCCGGCGTTCGGCCCCTCGCTGGGGCTCGGGGTTCCTTCGCTCCGGGATTCATCCGGGGGCATCGCCTACGGTTTGCTTCGCTGCACCTCCTCTCGATGCATGCGGCTTCGCCGCACGGTCGCTGCGCTCCCACCCCCGGATAAATCCCTCCACTCAGCCTTCCGATGGGGCCGGCACGTCAAAAGCTTTACTCGAGCTAACGCTCATCGTGTTGAGTGGTGGGAAGCAGAAAGCAGAAAGCAGAAAGCAAGAAGCAGAAAGCAAGAAGCAGAAGGCAACTGCGTACTGCTTGATCGTTCCCACGCTCCGCGTGGGAATGCAGCCCGGGACGCTCCGCGTTCCATTTTCGAATGTTTAAAGATGTGCGGGATTTACTGAATCTTCCCAATTGGTTTCAGCTTGCCCCCCCGGAAGCTCCGGTCCTGCGGTGGTTGCTTCAAATGGAACAGGAAACCCGGCCTAGGCCGGGTTTCTTGTTTGTAATCGCTTCAAGTCAAAACTTGATGGCAACCATCAGACCTTGGCACTCACCTCACTCCGATTGACCAACCCCTCCAGCGCCACACTCAAACTCTGCGCCCGATCCCCCACCAGCAAGTGCCACACGCCATCTTCCAGCGCGCTCACACCCAGACATCCAAGCTCTTTCAAGCGGCTTTCCGAAAGCGCCTTGCCATCGGCCAGTTGCAGGCGGATCCGGCTCATGGCGATGCAGTCGAGTTGCAGCACGTTGTCGCTGCCGCCCAGAGCGGTCAGCCATTGCTGGGCCTGGGGTGTGGAGACTGCGACGGGTTCGCTGGTTTCGACAACAGCGACAGGGGCAGCCACCACGGCTCGGCCCAATGCGGGCATCGCCAGGCGGATTTCGTCGGCAATGCTGTCGGCCATTGGCCCGACGACCACCTGCAGACTGCCGCCCTTGCCGGGACGTACCACGGCCATTGCGCCCAGTGCTTTCAGATCGGCGTCCGAGGCTTTGTTGCGATCGACCATTTCCAGTCGCAGACGCGTGGTGCATGCGCCGACGGTGACCAGATTTTCCGCACCGCCGAGTGCCTTGATGTAAGCGCTGGCGCGTTCGTTTTCGGTCAGGACCGCTTTGTCGGCGGTGGCGACGTCTTCGCGGCCCGGGGTTTTCAGGTTGAAGCGGCGGATGCAGAAATCGAACACCGCGTAGTAGATGACCGCATACGCCAGGCCCACCGGCACCACCAGCCAGCCGTTGGTCGAGCGTCCCCAACCCAGCACCATGTCGATGAAGCCGCCGGAGAAGGTGAAGCCCAGGTGGATGTTCAATGCATTGGTGATTGCCATCGACAGGCCGGTCAGCAGCGCATGCAGCAGGAACAGCAGCGGTGCGAGGAACATGAAGGCGAATTCGATGGGTTCGGTGACGCCGGTGAGGAACGCGGTCAGGGCCATCGACAGGAAGATCCCGCCCATGACTTTGCGGCGCTCCGGCAGGGCGTTGCGGTACATCGCCAGGCAGGCGGCGGGGAGGCCGAAGATCATGACCGGGAACATGCCGGTCATGAACTGGCCGCCTTTCGGGTCGCCGGCGAAGTAGCGGGACAGGTCACCCGTGACTAGCGCGCCGGTGGTCGGGTCGGTGAAGTTGCCGAACACGAACCACGCCATGTTGTTGAGGATGTGGTGCAGCCCGGTGACGATCAGCAGGCGGTTGAACACGCCGAAGACGAACGCGCCGAAGCTGCCGCTTTCCATCAGCAGGGTGCCGAAGCTGTTGATGCCGTGCTGGATCGGCGGCCAGATGTAGCCGAACAGCACGCCCAGGCCGACTGCGCTGAAACCGGTGACGATGGGCACGAAACGCCGGCCGCCGAAGAACGCCAGGTACTCCGGCAGCTTGATGTCCTTGAAGCGGTTGTACAGCGCGCCGGCCATCAGGCCGCTGACGATCCCGGCGAGCATGCCCATGTTGATGCTGGCGTCGAGCACCTTGAGGGTGGAGATCATCACCAGGTAACCGATCACCCCGGCGAGGCCGGCGGTGCCGTTGTTGTCCCGGGCGAAGCCGACCGCGATGCCGATGGCGAAGATCATCGCCAGGTTGGCGAAGATCACCTGGCCGGCGTCGTGGATGATCGCGATGTTCAGCAGGTCGGTGTCGCCCAGGCGCAGCAGCAGGCCGGCGATCGGCAGGATCGCGATCGGCAGCATCAGCGCGCGGCCGAGGCGTTGCAGGCCTTCGATGAAGAGTTGGTACATGGCGTTTGTCCTTGTTGTTTTTGTTAGCGCAGAGGCCAATGTTGATGACAGGCATGACGCACCGCGGCGGCGCTGCTCAGCTTGAGCAAGTCCCGGGCGAGGCGTTGGCATTCGGCTTCGTGCAGCTGGCGCACGCGGTCCTTGATTTCGCCGATCTGTACCGGGCTCACCGACAGTTCGGTCACGCCCAGGCCGATCAACACCGGCGTCGCCAGCGGATCGGAAGCCAGGGCGCCGCACACGCCGACCCAGCGTTTATGCACCGCCGCGCCTTCGCAGGTCATGGCGATCAGGCGCAGCAGCGCCGGGTGCAAGGCATCTACCCGCGCGGCGAGGCCTGCGTGGTCGCGGTCCATGGCCAGGGTGTATTGCGACAGGTCGTTGGTGCCGATGGACAGGAAGTCGGCGTGTTCAGCCAATTGTTCGGCCTGCAACGCGGCGGCCGGGACTTCGATCATCACGCCGATTTCCGGACGTTGATTGATGCCCAGTTCCAGGCACAGCGCATCGACCCGCTGGCGGATGTGCATCAGTTCGTCGACTTCGGTGACCATCGGCAGCAGGATCCGGCAGCGCTGCAACGGGCTGACTTGCAGCAGCGCACGCAGTTGCTGATCGAGGATTTCCGGGCGGGCCTGGGCCAGGCGAATACCGCGCAGGCCGAGCACCGGGTTGGCCTCGACCGGCAGTGGCAGGTAGTCGAGTTGCTTGTCGCCGCCGACGTCGATGGTACGGATGATCACTGACTTGTCGCCCATGGCATCGATCACAGATTGATAGGCGGCGCGTTGTTCTTCGACGTCCGGCGCAGTGTGGCGATCGACGAACAGAAACTCGGTGCGCAACAGGCCGACGCCGTCGGCGCCGTTGGCAAATGCATCCGCCGCTTCGTGGCTGGAAGCGACGTTGGCGACCACTTCGATGGCCACGCTGTTGCGGGTTTCCGCCGGCAGATAGGCCTGGGCTTGCTGGGCATCGCGCCGTTGTTGGCGGTCGATCTGTGCCTGGCGGACTTCGGTCAGACGCTCGGCATTTGGCGTCAGTTCGAGGCGACCGCCGTCGGCGTCGAGGACCACCGGTTGGCCTTGTGCTTGATCGAGCAGTGCAGAACCCAGTGCGACCATGCACGGCAGGCCTTTGCCCCGGGCCAGAATCGCCACGTGGGAAGTCGCGCCACCTTCGGCCATGCACAAGCCGGCGACGCCTTGCGCGCTGAGTTGCAGCAGGTCCGACGGCGTCAGTTCGTGGGCGGCGACGATGGCGCCAGCCGGCACTTCGTAATGCCAGGCTTCGCCGAGCAGGGCGCGCAGCACCCGTTGCTTGAGGTCGCGCAGATCGTTGGCGCGTTCGGCCAGCAGCGGGCTGCCGGTGTTTTGCAAAACCTCGCATTGCGCGTCGATGGACTGGCTCCAGGCGTGGGTCGCTGCGGTGCCGGTTTCAATCGATTGCTGGGCGGCATCGAGCAGGGCCGGGTCTTCCAGCAAGGCCAGGTGCGCGGCGAAGATCGCTTCTTCGTCGGCATTGCGGTGTTTTTTCGCTTGGGCGAGGGTGCCGTCGATTTCGCTGCGAACCTGGTTCAGCGCGATGTCGAGGATCTGCAATTGTTGCTCGGGCTGATGATTGCCACTGTCCGCTGGCAGGCTGATCGCGTTCAAACGAAACAGCGGTCCGCCGACCAAACCCGGTGCGGCGCACACACCGTGCAACACGCCAGCCTCGGCCGGGCGATTGCGTGGGGTAGCGGCAACCGGTGCGGCGGCGTGATGATCTTCGGCCAGGGCGGTGGCCAGTGCGGTGAGCAAGGCTTGCAACGCCGCCTGTGCGTCCGGGCCCTGGCAAGTGACCTGCACTTCGTCCTGCTCGCCAATCGCCAGGCCCATCAAACCGATGAGGCTGTTGCACGGTGCCGACTTGCCGGCGAAATGCAGCTGCGACTGGCTTTTGAAACCTTGCGCGGTCTGACGGATCAACGCCGCCGGGCGCGCATGCAGACCGCCGCGATGGGCGACCTGCACGTGACCGTGAACTTCCGGGCCGCCGAGTTCTTCTGTGTTCGCCGCTGCGCTGTGACGAGCGACGATGTGCAGCAGCGGCTCGCCCACCTTCACCGTTTTCAGGGTGATGGGGCGCGCCTGGAAATCCTGGCTGTTGGTCAGGATCAGCAGGCTGACCAGGCTTTTGCACTGGCGGCCGACCTTGTCCAGGTCATAGCGCAGCAGCGGCTGGCCATTGCTGACCCGCGCGCCTTCCTTGACCAGCATCGAGAAGCCTTCGCCCTGCAACTCCACCGTGTCCAGACCAAGGTGCAGCAACAGCTCGGCGCCGTTGTCGGCGCGCACGGTCAGTGCATGGCCGGTGCGGGCGACGTGGATCACCACGCCGGCGCAGGGCGAATACAGGGTGTCGTTCAGCGGATCGATGGCAATGCCGTCGCCCATCGCGCCGCTGGCGAACACCGCGTCCGGAACTTTGGCGAGCGTGAGCACCGGGCCGCTGAGCGGGGCGCTTAAAGTCAGCTCTTTATTGTTGTTGTGCATGGCTCGGTCTCATCAGGAAAACGTTCGGTTCGGACTCAGTGCGTACGGGTGACTTTGCTCAGGTGTCGCGGCTGATCCGGGTCCATGCCACGGGCCACGGCCAGACCGGCCGCCATCACGTAGAAACTCTGGATCGCCAGGATCGGGTCGAGCGCCGGATGCTCCGCGCGGCTCAAGGTCAGGTCACGTTCGCTCACGTCATCCGGGGCGGCCAGCAGCACGCGGGCGCCGCGCTGGCGCATCTCGGCCGCCAGGCTCAGCAGACCGGCCTGTTCGGCACCGCGCGGGGCGAACACCAGCAACGGGTAATGTTCGTCGATCAAGGCCATCGGGCCGTGACGGACTTCGGCGCTGCTGAAGGCTTCGGCCTGGATCGCCGAGGTCTCCTTGAATTTCAGTGCGGCTTCCTGGGCAATGGCGAAACCGGCGCCACGGCCGATCACCATCAACCGCTCGCAATCGCGCAGGGCGTCGATGGCCAGGCTCCAGTCCTGTTGCGCGGCTTCGCGCAGGCCCTCGGGCAGGGCGTTGTGCGCCTCCAGCAATTCGCTGTCTTCTTTCCAGTGGGCGATCAGGCGGGCGCTGGCGCTGAGGGTGGCGATGAAACTCTTGGTCGCGGCGACGCTGCTTTCGGTGCCGGCCAGCAACGGCAGGCTGAATTCGCACGCGGCTTCCAGCGGCGAATCGGCGGCGTTGACCATCGACACGCTGAGGGCGCCGCGTTTGCGCAGCAGGCGCAGGCTGTTGACCAGATCCGGGCTCTGGCCTGACTGCGAGAAGGCGAACGCGACCTGACCGCTGACCTTCAACGGCGCCTGTTGCATGGTCACCACCGACATCGGCAACGACGCCACCGGTACGCCAAGTTGCTGCATGGTCAGGTAGGCGAAGTAGCTCGCCGCATGGTCGGAGCTGCCACGGGCAACGGTCATCGCCACTTGCGGCGGCTGACGGCGCAGGCGTCCGGCGATCTCGATCATTTGCGGGTCGAGCTGCTGCAGTTGGGCTTGCACGGCCTCGAACGAGGACAGCGCCTCCTCAAGCATTTTTGAAGTCAATGTCTTCTCCTTCGACCATGACGGCGGTCAGTGTGAGTGAGCGATCCAGCCGCACGCAGTCGGCCCAGGCGCCAGGTGCAAGGCGCCCGCGTTCGGTGATGCCGAGGTAGTCGGCGGGGAATTGCGAAAGACGTTGCGAGGCCTCGCTGATCGGCAGACCGATCTTCACCAGGTTGCGCAGGGCCTGATCCATGGTCAGGGTGCTGCCGGCCAGGGTGCCGTCGGGCAGGCGCACGCCGCCCAGGCATTTAGTGACGGTGTGGCTGCCGAGCTTGTACTCGCCATCGGGCATGCCGGCGGCGGCGGTGGAATCGGTGACGCAATACAGGCACGGAATCGAGCGCAGGGCCACGCGGATCGCGCCGGGGTGCACGTGCAGCAAGTCCGGAATCAGCTCGGCGAATTTGGCATGGGCCAGCGCCGCGCCGACGATGCCCGGCTCGCGGTGATGCAGCGGGCTCATGGCGTTGTACAGGTGGGTGAAACTGGTGGCGCCGGCTTCGAGGGCGGCGACCCCTTCCTCGTAACTGCCGAGGGTGTGACCGATCTGCATGCGGATGCCACGGCTGCTCAACTCACGAATCAAACCGTCATGGCCGGCGATTTCCGGGGCGATGGTGATCACCCGGATCGGCGCCAGTGCCAGATACTCTTCGACTTCGGCCATCAACGCGGTGTGGGCGAAGTTCGGCTGGGCGCCGAGTTTGCCGGGATTGATGTACGGGCCTTCGAGGTGAACGCCGAGAACCCGGGCGGCACCTTTCGGACGCTGTTCGCAGAACTCGCCGACCTCCTTGAGCACGCTGGCAATCTCGGCACTCGGCGCGGTCATGGTGGTGGCCAGCAGCGAGGTGGTGCCGAAGCGCACGTGGGTCTTGGTGATGGTCTCGAACGCGCTGGCGCCTTCCATGATGTCCTTGCCGCCACCGCCGTGGACGTGCAGGTCGATGAAACCCGGCAGCAGATACGGCAAGTCATTGGTCGCCGGATCGCAAGGCACGCCTTCGATCGACACGACTCTGCCGTGTTCGTAAATCAGCCGGCCGCGAATCCAGCCGTCAGCGGTGAGGATGTTGTCTTCAGACATTTCGCTTCTCTCGTTTGGCCTGGCTGCTGATCAGCGGCGAAGCTCTGCAACAAAGTCGTAGTAGTCGTTGCGGCAATAGGTGTCGGTGACTTCGATCGGCGTGTTGTCTTCCAGGTAGCCGACCCGGGTCATCAGCAGCATCGCGGTGCCGGGGGCGATGCCGACCAGCGCGGCGAACTCGTCCGAGGCGTTGATTGCCTGGATGTGCTGCAAGGCGCGCACGATCGGTTTGCCGATGCTGTCGAGGTGTTCGTAGAGGGAATCGCCCACCACCTGTGGCTTGGGCATGATCGAGGCGGGCAGGGTGCTCATCTCGATGGCCATCACGGTGTCGTCGGCTTTGCGCAGGCGTTTCATGCGCGCGACCTTGTCGTTCGGCGACAGGCCGAGGCGGATCAGTTCTTCGTGGGTGGGCAGGGTGATTTCCCGCTCCAGCCATTGCGAGCTCGGTACGAAGCCCTTGAGGCGCAGCATTTCGCTGAACCCCGACAGGCGCGACAGCGGTTGTTCAAGGCGTGGGGTGATGAAGGTGCCGGAACCTTGCAGGCGGCGGATCAAGCCTTGATCGAGCAGGACTTCCAGCGCCTTGCGGGCGGTGACCCGGGAAATCCCCAGCATTTCGCTGAGATTGCGCTCCGAGGGCATCGCCTGTTCGGCTTTCCACTGGCCGGCATGGATCGCCGCTTCCAGGTTGCGCGCCAGTTGCAGGTACAGCGGCGTCGGCTGGGAGTCGTCAGGGCGCAGGGCGTGGAGATCGTTCATGCAAGGCACTTCCGGAGCTGATATTGGTTTGTTGTCGCTCGCTGTTTCGGCGAAAACTAATACCACTTGCATACCATGTCAACGCAGCGGAAAGGCCTGTAGTCCTTTGGAATCGGGTGTTTGAGAGAGGGTGGTTTCAAGTGGTATTAGCGGTGGGCTCTGGAAAGCAAAAGATCGCAGTCTGCGGCAGTTCTGGCGGGTGAAAGTGGTATCACCGTTCAGACGTTGCCGCAGGCTGCGATCTTTTTGATTTATTTTTTGCGAGCGACCAATGGTCGGGGGAAAGGGCCGCTTTGCGGCCCCTCGGGAGCGTGCTCCCTGGATGACAGAATCAGGGGCGGATTTCGATCATCGTGCCGTCCGGCACCAGGTTCCAGACTTCGCGCATGTCGACGTTGCGCATGGCGATGCAGCCGTCGGTCCAGTCCAGGGTGTGGAACAGTTGTTCCGGGTTGTCCTCGGAGTCCGGCGTGCCGTGGATCATGATCATGCCGCCAGGCTCGACGCCTTCGCGGCGGGCGCGGGCGGAGTCGCTGATGTTCGGGTAAGAGATGTGCATCGACAGGTTGAATTTGTCGCTGGTCTTGCGCCAGTCGATCCAATAGAAACCCTCCGGTGTGCGTTTGTCGCCTTCAATCAGCTTCGGGCCTTTTTTCGCGCCCTTGCCCAAGGAGATGCGATAGCTCTTGAGTGGCTTGCCGTCGGCGATCAACTGCAGTTGATGAGCCGATTTGAGCACTAGTACTTTTTCGATGAGCGGGGTGTTCGAAGGCGTCACGGTGGTCACGAATGACGCTTGGGAGACGGTGACGAACGACAGGCAGAACAGGGCAAGCAACCAGCGCATTGAAACGATTCCCCAGAAATGAAGCAGATACTTTATTTATAGATAGTGTGCAGGCGCTGTCGCGGGCTGCGTTAGCCGGTTATCGGCCGGCTGCCGTCGAAATCAAGTGATGGCCGGTTGAGCGAGCGGCGGAATCGATTCGGAGCGAACCGGATAGACCTCGACGCGCCGGTCTGCAAAGAAGCATTCCAAAGTACGGCCCACCGTGCGGAAAGCCAGCTCGTCCCAGGGAATGTCGGCTTCGTCGAACAGTTGCACTTCCAGGCTTTCAGGGCCGGCGGCGAAGTCCAGATCCGCCAGCTCGGCGCGGAAAAACACATGCACCTGACTGATGTGCGGCACGTCGATCAGGGTGTAGATGCTCAGGTTGCGCACCCGGGCGCAGGCTTCCTCGGCGGTTTCGCGGATGGCGGCCTGCTCGATGGTCTCGCCGTTTTCCATGAAACCGGCGGGCAGCGTCCAGTAACCGAGGCGTGGCTCGATGGCGCGGCGACACAGCAGGACTTTGGTGCCCCAGGTCGGCACGCAACCGGCCACGATATTGGGGTTCTGGTAGTGAATCGTCTGACAGCTATCGCAGACGAATCGCAGCCGCGAGTCGCCTTCGGGAATGCGCTGGGTCACCGGGTTGCCGCACTGGCTGCAAAATTTCATGCTGGGGTTCCTGAATGCTGCGCCTATCTTGGCGTGCAGCGGTGTCAGTCGGCAAGTTGTCGTTTCGCGACATGACGCCTGTTCGGGGCTTGGGCGGTCGCAATGATTGGTGCATGATGCAGGGTAAGGCACCGATCGAGAACACTTATGCTGGACGAGCTACTGCACCGGGTAAGCAATCACACGCCGCGCACGCTGGAGACCGACACGCGTTTCCCCGAGGCCGCTGTCCTGGTGCCGATTACTCGCAGTGACGAACCCGAACTTGTCCTCACCCTGCGCGCCAGCGGGCTCTCGACCCACGGCGGCGAAGTCGCCTTCCCCGGTGGACGACGGGATCCGGAAGACCCGGACCTGATTTTCACCGCGCTGCGTGAAGCCGAAGAAGAAATCGGCCTGCCGCCGGGACTGGTCGAAGTGATCGGTCCGCTCAGTCCGCTGATTTCCCTGCATGGCATCAAGGTCACGCCGTATGTCGGGGTGATTCCCGATTTTGTCGAGTACCAAGCCAATGATGCCGAGATCGCTGCGGTGTTCAGTGTGCCGCTGGAGTTCTTCCGCAAGGATCCGCGCGAACACACCCACCGCATCGACTATCAGGGTCGCAGTTGGTACGTGCCAAGCTACCGTTACGGCGAATACAAGATATGGGGGCTGACGGCGATCATGATCGTCGAGTTGATCAACCTGCTCTATGACGCCAAAATCAGCCTGCATCAGCCGCCCAAAAGCTTTATCAATACCTGAAGCCATCGCTCGAATGGCCAGCCATCGTGAGCCCTGAGGAAAACAAGATGAAATACCGCCTGGGCGACGCCCGTGTCGAAACCCATCCGCAGAGCTGGGTCGCCCCCAACGCCGTGCTCGTGGGCAAGGTCAAACTGGAAGAGGGCGCCAACGTCTGGTTCAACGCCGTGTTGCGCGGCGACAACGAACTGATCCTGATCGGCAAGAACAGCAACGTGCAGGACGGCACGGTGATGCACACCGACATGGGCTATCCGCTGACCATCGGCACCGGGGTGACCATCGGCCACAACGCCATGCTTCACGGCTGCACGGTCGGCGACTACAGCCTGATCGGTATCAACGCGGTCATCCTTAACGGCGCGAAGATCGGCAAGAACTGCATCATCGGCGCCAATTCGCTGATCGGCGAAGGCAAGGAAATTCCTGACGGTTCGCTGGTGATGGGCTCGCCGGGCAAGGTGGTGCGCGAGCTGACCGAGCCGCAGAAGAAGATGCTCGAAGCCAGTGCTGCGCACTATGTGCATAACTCTCAGCGCTATGCGCGCGATCTGGTCGAGCAGGAAGAATGACAACCCCGGAAAGACCTGTCGCCTCGCCGTGCGTGAGCATTTGCGCGCTGGACGAAGACGACATTTGCACCGGTTGCCAGCGTACGGTCGAAGAGATCACTCGCTGGAGCCGAATGACGAATGATGAACGCCGGGTTGTCCTTGGGCTCTGTCATGAACGGGCGAAGGCCAGTGGTCTGGTCTGGATGATCGGTAAAACGCCAGGGCAATAACCGATTTGATTGGCGTCATCGGAAGGCTGAAGTAACCTGTGCGCCAAATTGACAGGTCATGCCCATGATTTTCCTCATCGCTTACATCAGCAGCGTCGTGCTGATCAACTTCGCCTTCTCCACCGCGCCGCACCTGGACATCATCTGGTCGGCCTGGGGCGGGCTGGTGTTCGTGCTGCGCGACATGGTGCAGATCCGCTTCGGCCACGGTGCGATCGTGGCGATGCTGGCGGCGCTGGTGCTGTCTTATGTCACCTCCGATCCATCGATTGCGCTGGCCAGCGCCACGGCATTCGCGGTCTCCGAGTGCATCGACTGGCTGGTGTTCACCATCACCAAGCGCCCGTTGCGCGACCGCTTGTGGATCAGCTCGGCGCTGAGCATTCCCCTCGATACCTTCATCTTCTTCGGCATGATTGACCTGCTGACGCCGCCGGTGCTCATCACCGCGCTGGCCTCGAAGTTCGCCGGTGTGACTGCGGTCTGGCTGATCATGGCCTGGCGTGAACGCAAACAGGCTGTCGCCGGCTGAAGCCAAACCCTCAGGTTCATGTAAAATGCCGCGCTTTCTCCCCATGGAAAGCGCGTCTGGCGTTGCTTTCCTCGATGATCCGCTTCTTTGAGGACCTGAGATGACCCGTATCGGAACTCCATTGTCGCCGACCGCGACCCGCGTATTGCTGTGTGGCTGTGGTGAGTTGGGCAAGGAAGTGGTGATCGAGCTACAACGCCTGGGCGTTGAAGTGATCGCCGTCGACCGTTACGCCAATGCGCCGGCCATGCAGGTTGCCCATCGCAGCCACGTGATCAACATGCTCGACGGCGCTGCCCTGCGTGCAGTGATCGAAGCCGAGAAGCCGCATTTCATCGTGCCGGAAATCGAAGCCATCGCCACCGCTACCCTGGTCGAACTGGAAGCCGAAGGCTTCACCGTGATCCCGACCGCTCGCGCCGCGCAACTGACCATGAACCGCGAAGGTATTCGTCGCCTGGCCGCCGAAGAGCTGGACCTGCCGACTTCGCCATACCACTTCGCCGACACCTTCGAGGACTACAGTAAAGCCGTTGAGGACCTGGGTTTCCCGTGCGTCGTGAAACCGGTGATGAGTTCGTCGGGCAAGGGCCAGAGCCTGCTGCGCAGCGTTGATGACGTGCAGAAAGCCTGGGATTACGCTCAAGAGGGCGGTCGCGCCGGCAAAGGTCGCGTGATCATCGAAGGCTTTATCGATTTCGACTACGAAATCACTTTGCTGACCGTGCGTCACGTGGGTGGCACCACCTTCTGTGCCCCGGTCGGCCATCGTCAGGAGAAGGGCGACTATCAGGAATCGTGGCAGCCACAGGCCATGAGCCCGGTGGCGCTGGCTGAATCCGAGCGTGTTGCCAAAGCCGTGACCGAAGCGTTGGGCGGCCGTGGCCTGTTCGGCGTCGAGCTGTTCATCAAAGGCGATCAGGTGTGGTTCAGCGAAGTGTCGCCGCGCCCGCACGACACCGGTCTGGTGACCCTGATTTCCCAGGACCTGTCGCAGTTCGCCCTGCACGCCCGGGCAATCCTCGGTCTGCCGGTGCCGCTGATCCGTCAGTTCGGCCCATCCGCTTCGGCGGTGATTCTGGTGGAAGGCCAGTCGACCCAGACCGCATTCGCCAACCTCGGCGCTGCACTGAGCGAGCCGGATACCGCGCTGCGTCTGTTCGGCAAGCCTGAAGTGAACGGTCAGCGCCGCATGGGTGTTGCACTGGCCCGTGACGAATCGATTGAAGCCGCTCGTGCCAAGGCGACCCGTGCTTCCCAGGCTGTTGTAGTAGAGCTGTAAACCGAGTCGCGTCCATCGCGAGCAAGCTCGCTTGTATGTTTAGACTTGAAGGGGTGGGCGGGACTAAAAGCTCGATTCCGACTCTAGCCAGTACGGACCGTGGGAGACTTCTCGTCCCGCCCTTTCT
>NZ_NEIX01000008.1:0-343901 GCF_002112885.1 Pseudomonas sp. B37(2017)
ATCGCCGATGGTAGTGTGGGGTTTCCCCATGTGAGAGTAGGTCATCGTCAAGATTAAATTCCGAAACCCCAATTGCGAAAGCAGTTGGGGTTTTGTTTTGCCCGCAGGAAAGTTCCTGGAGAAACCCCCAGCCGTCGCGATCGCGACCATTGGGGAAATCCCTCTGAAATGACCGCCCGGTTTTTGGTATGGTGCAGCTCGTTTTTTAACGGACTGATGTCACGCCCAAGGATCGGCGCTCATTTTTTGTCAAAGAGTGGCTGCAGAAATGCCCGAACCCATCCCTATCAAGGATCACGAAAAAGAGACGCGACTGGTCAACAAACGCCTGATCGCCTGCGCCTTGTTCGTCTTCGCCGTCAGTTGCGCTCTGGTTGTGCGCCTGTACATCCTGCAAGTCGTCGAGTTCGACTACCACTCGACCATCTCCGAAAACAATCGCGTCCATGTACTGCCGATCCCGCCGACACGCGGCCTGATCTACGATCGCAACGGCGTATTGCTGGCCGACAACCGTCCCAGCTACAACCTGACCATCACCCGCGAACGCGCGACCGACGTCAACCAGGAGCTGGATGAAGTCATCAGTCTCCTGCACCTGCCCGCCGAAGACCGCACAGTCTTCGACAAGGCCATGAAGCAGTCGCGCCACCCGTTTACACCGGTAACGCTGTTCTATGAGCTGACCGAAGAGCAGATCGCCGTACTGGCAGTCAACGAGTTCCGCTTGCCGGGCCTGGACGTCGAACCACAATTCGTTCGTAACTACCCGCTGGGCGCGCACTTCGCACACTCGATCGGCTACGTCGGCCGTATCAACGAGAAAGAATCCAAGACCCTCGACTCCGTCGAATACCGCGGCACACAATCCATCGGCAAGACCGGTATCGAACGCTTCTACGAGCCACAACTGCACGGCCACGTCGGTTACGAGGAAGTAGAGACCAACGCTCAGGGCCGCGTACTGCGCGTGCTGAAACACACCGATCCGATACCAGGCAAAAACATCGTACTGAGCCTCGATATCAAGCTCCAGGAAGCCGCCGAAGCCGCTCTGGGCGACCGTCGCGGCTCGGTCGTTGCGCTGGACCCCTCGACCGGCGAAGTACTGGCCATGGTCAGCAACCCGAGCTTCGATCCCAATCTGTTCGTGACCGGTATCAGCTCCAAGGAATATTCCGCGCTGCGCGACTCCATTGACCGTCCACTGTTCAACCGTGTGCTGCGCGGCCTGTACGCACCCGGTTCGACGATCAAGCCGGAAGTGGCCATCGCTGGCCTCGACGCCGGCGTGGTCACGCCTCAAACCCGAGTCTTCGATCCGGGTTACTACCAACTTCCGGACTTCGACCACAAGTATCGCAACTGGAATCACAGCGGCGACGGTTGGGTGGACATGGACGCAGCGATCATGCGTTCCAACGACACCTACTTCTACGACCTGGCGCACAAGCTCGGCATCGATCGCCTGCACGATTACATGGCGATGTTCGGCCTCGGCGAGAAAGTCTCGCTCGACATGTTCGAGGAGTCGCCCGGCCTGATGCCGTCCCAGGCCTGGAAGCGCGCTACGCGCCGGCAAGCCTGGTTCCCCGGCGAAACCGTGATCCTCGGTATCGGTCAGGGCTACATGCAGGTCACGCCGCTGCAACTGGCTCAAGCCACCGCACTGATTGCCAACAAGGGCATCTGGAATCGTCCGCACCTGGCCAAGACTGTCGATGGTGTGGCGCCGGTGGACGAACACCCGATGCCGAACATCCTGCTCAAGGATCCGCGTGACTGGGAACAGGTCAACCACGGTATGCAGATGGTGATGCACGATGCCCGAGGCATTGCTCGTGCGGCGGCGGCCGGTGCGCAATACCGCATCGCCGGCAAGAGCGGTACGGCGCAAGTGGTGGCGATCAAGCAGGGGGAGCGCTACAACCGCGAGAAAACCCTCGAACGTCACCGTGACAACGCCTTGTTCGTCGGCTTTGCGCCTGCCGAACATCCGAAGATCGCGATCTCGGTGATGATCGAAAATGGCGAGGCCGGTGGCCGGGTCGCAGGTCCCGTGGTGCGGCAGATCATGGACGCCTGGCTGCTCGACCAGGACGGTCACCTCAAGCCGCAATACGCGGCGCCGACCAAAGCGCCGGGCGATCCCCACGTGTAATCCGCTGCAGCTTCACAGCACAGGTTCACGCAAGCTGAGCATGTGCTGGAAGCTGTCGATGAACACCGTTTCCGCCTGAGTCATCTTCTGTTCGCGATTCCACAGCAGCTGGATATCGAAATCCACCACCCCATCCTCTGGCGGCAAGCGCCACAGCAAGCCTTGTTCGACATCTCGTCGCACCAGGTGAATCGGCAGACAGCCAATTCCGAACCCCGCACAGATCAGACGATAAATCTCTTCGAAACTGGTGGAGGAGGCGACGATCTTGCCGGTAAATCCCTGCTGGTCACGAAACAGCGTCAACGGCGAAAGATTGCCGCCGAGCTGATCGCTGGTGAAGCTGACAAAGTTCTCCGCGGCAAGCTGTTCCAGCGTCAGATTCTGCTGTCCGAACAGTCGATGCCGCTGCCCGCAAAAGTACGCATAGCGCTCACGAAACAATACTCGTTGTTCCAGCCTCGGCTGCGGTAGACGACACAATCCGACTCCCACCGTAGCGGTCTTCTGCAGCAATGAACTGATGATGTTCGAGCTACCCATCACCTCGACTTCCAGCTCGATTTTCGGGTGAGTTTCGTGGAAGTCCGCAAGAAACTCATCGTAATGCCGCGCCTGAACGCCACTCACGGTGAGGATACGGATCTTGCCCACCACGTCGTCATGGCGGTTTTCGACCACGGTGCCCAAACGAGAAATATCGCCGTAGATATCCGCCGCAATCCGCAGGACTTCTTCCCCGGTTTCCGTCAGATCAAAGCGCCGTCCGCTGCGGGCAATCAACACACAATCCAGTTGTTCTTCGAGACGTTTCAACGCCTGGCTGACCGCCGACTGAGTGATGTGCAGCCGGGCAGCGGCGCGGCTCATGCTGCCTTCCTGACCGATCACCAGATAGGTGCGCAGCAGGTTCCAGTCCAGCCGGTCATTTAGAAAACGCCGGCCGACCCAAGGATTAGCGGATGAGGTCATGTAGTAGCCACGCTAATAGTAAAGATAAGTTATTGAAAATTGACTAATCCTGTCACGGAAGCGATAAAGCCCACAAGCGCCACAGAGCGCGACCATCAGCCGCCTCGACACCTGCCCAAAACTATAAATACACAGGGTTCTTGCATGCACACCACCGCTCAGCCGCGTCGCGCCGCGGCCGCTGCCTTCATTGGCACGACCATCGAGTTCTACGATTTCTACATCTACGCCACCGCCGCCGCACTGGTGCTCGGGCAAGTGTTCTTTCCCAGCAGCGACCCGGTGACAAGCACGCTCGCCGCGTTCGGCAGTTTCGCCGTCGGCTTCATCGCCCGCCCGATGGCCGGGATGGTGTTCGGTCATTTGGGCGATCGTCTCGGCCGCAAGAAAATGCTGCTGGTGACCATGGCGCTGATGGGGCTGGCTACCGCAGGTATCGGTCTGTTGCCGAGCTACGCCAGCGTCGGCATCTGGGCGCCGATCGGGCTGATCGTGTTGCGCCTGATCCAGGGCATCTCCGTCGGCGGCGAGTGGGGCGGGGCGGTGTTGATGGCCAGTGAGCACGCGCCGGCCAAACGCAAAACCTTCTACGCCTCGTTCGCCCAGCTCGGCAGCCCGGCGGGTTTGCTGCTGGCGTTGATCGCGTTCCGACTGGTGACGTCGCTGTCGCCGGAAGACTTCCTCGCCTGGGGCTGGCGTCTGCCGTTTCTCGCCAGCGGCGTGCTGATGATGGTCGGTCTGATGATTCGTTCCGGGGTGCATGAATCACCGGAATTCGCCAAGGCCAAGGACAACAACGAAACCGCCAAATACCCGGTGAAAGACGTGATCCGTCAGTGCTGGCGGCAGATCCTGTTTGCTGCCGCCGCCGTCACCATCGGTTCGGCCGGCTTCTTCTTCACCAACACCTTCATGATTACCTACGTCACCCAATATCAGGGCATCCCACGGGCGACCATTCTCGACTGCCTGTTCCTGGTGACGGTCATTCAACTGCTGTCGCAACCGGTGTCTGCGCTGCTCGCCGAACGCATCGGCGAAGGTCGATTCCTGATGCTGGTGGCGTTGCTGTGCATGGTCACGCCGTACCCGATGTTTCTGCTGGTCGGCACTCAGAACATCCTGCTGATGACCCTCGGCATCGCCGTCGCGGTGGTGATTCTCTCGGCCTTGTACGCGGTGATCGCCGGATACATGACCCAGGCCTTCCCGGTGCATCTGCGCTACTCGGGGATCTCCATCGCCTACCAATTGAGCTGCGCGTTGGCCGGCGGCACCACGCCGCTGATCGGCACGCTGCTGGCCAGCAAGTTCTCCGGACAGTGGCTGCCATTGGCGGTGTTCTTCACGCTGCTGTCTGCCCTGTCTCTGATCGGTGTCTGTGGCCTCGCGCGTCTGCGGGCCAACCCGGTCGTCCTTCACACAAGCAAAGAGGTGTATTCGTGAGTAAGCCCGCCCACATTGACCCGATCGAATGGCAAGCCCGTTGTGAGCTCGCCGCGTTGTACCGCTTGATCGCGCACTTTCGCATGACCGACCTGATCGACACCCACATCACCCTGCGAATTCCCGGGCCGGAGCATCATTTCCTGATCAACCGCTACGGCGTGATCTTCGACCGCATGCGCGCCTCCGATCTGGTGCGCATCGATCAGGACGGACGCATCGTCGACCCAGAATACGCCGGGCATCGGGTCAACGCCGCCGGCTTCGTGATCCACTCGGCGATCCACATGGCGCGCCCGGATCTGAACTGCGTGATCCACACCCACACCGCCGCCGGCATGGCTGTCGCCGCGCAGAAACAAGGCCTGCTGCCGATCAGTCAGCACGCGCTGAAGTTCTACGGAAAACTCGCTTACCACACCTACGAAGGCATCGCGCTGTCGCTGGACGAGCGCGATCGGTTGATCGCCGACCTTGGCCCGCATCGCGCCATGATCCTGCGCAATCACGGCCTGCTGGTCGGCGGTTCCGGCGTGGCCCAGGCGTTCCAGGAAATCCATTTTCTGGAGCGTGCCTGCCAGGCCCAAGTGCAGGCGTTGGCCGGTGGCTGCGAACTGCATTTCCCCTCGCCGGAAGTCTGCGCCCACACCGCCGAACAGTTCGACCGCGATGAGCAGGACAACATCATCGACCTGGCCTGGGAGGCCGCACTGACCCTGATCGAATCCCAGCGCGAGTCCTATCTGTCATGAACACCGTTGCACTGATGTCCCGCGACACGCTGTTGCTCAAACAATTGCAGGAAGCCTTCGCCCGCCGTGCGCCGCAGCTTTCGGCGGTACTGGCCGACGATCCCCGGGCGGCGAATGCACAGATCGCGGCGTGCTGGTTTCCGCTGGCGGACAGTCTCGCCGCGTTGCCCAATCTGCAAGTGATTCACTCGGTTGCCGCCGGTATCGATCACTTGGAACACGATCCTTCATGCCCGGATCTGCCGGTGTGCCGGGTGGTCGATCCCGGTCATCGGCAAGGCATGACCGAGTACGTACGCTGGGCGGTGATTCACTATCATCGCGGCTTCGATCAAGTGCTCGAGCAACAGCGCCAACAGCATTGGGAGCGACCGCTGCAACGCCCGGCCCATGAGTTTCGGATCGGTGTGATGGGGCTCGGCTCGCTCGGCAGCGCGATCGCTCAAGACCTGGCCAACGCTGGTTACGAGGTGCGTGGCTGGGCGCGCAGCAGCAAGGATTTACCCGGCGTGCAGACCTTCGCCGGCACCGATGCTTTCAACCCGTTCCTCGACGGCGTGGAGTTGCTGATCAATCTGTTGCCGCTCACCCACGAGACTCGCGGCATCCTCAATCGTCAGACGTTCGAGCACTTGGCCAACGGTGCGGCACTGGTCAACGTCGGTCGCGGCGGACACCTGAACATCGAGGATCTGCAACAGGCTCTAGCCCGCGGAAAACTGCGCGGTGCACTGCTCGATGTCTTCGAACAGGAACCGCTGCCCGCCGATCATTCGCTGTGGAAAACCCCGGGCGTGACCATCACCCCGCACATGGCTTCGGCGGCTTCCCACGATTGCATCGCCGAACAGATCGCCGAAAACTTCCGCCGTTTGAATGCCGGTGAGCCTTTGCTCAACAGCGCGGATCGACTGCTCGGTTACTGATCCGCCAGACAGGCCTGCAAGCGTTCGATGAACAGCGTCTCGGCGCGGCTCATGCGCTGGTCGCGGTTCCACAGCAGATGAATGTCGACATCGGCAATTCCCTCGTGGGGCGGCAGGCGCCAGAGCAATCCGGCGTCGACGTCCGCCGCCACCACATGCTCCGGCAGGCAGCCGATACCGAACCCGGCGATCACCAGTCGCCGGACTTCTTCCAGGCTTGGCGAGGAGGCAACAATGCGTCCGCTGAAGCCCTGCTGATCGCGAAAAATCGTCAGCGGCGAGAGCATTCCACCAATCTGGTCACTGGTGAAACTGACGAAGTTCTCCCGCTGTAGATCGCCTTCGCCGATGTCCTGTCGGCCAAACAGCGCGTGGTGCTTGCCACAGAAAAACGCATAGCGCTGACGCAGAAACAGACGCTGTTCCAGACGCGGTTGCGGGCGGCGATTAAGGCTAAGGCCGAGGGTCGCGGTTTTCTCCTGAAGGGCGCTGACGATGTCCGAACTGCGCATCACATCCACCTCCAGATCCACCCTTGGATACTGCCGATGAAAGTCGGCGAGAAAGTCATCGAAGCGTTCGGAAAAGATCCGGCTGATGATCAGCAGTCTCACCTTGCCGATCACTTCGTCGGCCGGTTGCTCCAGCAGGCTGCTGACCTGGGACATCTGCCCGTAGATCTCGCCGGCCAGTTCGAAGATCTGCTCGCCGACTTCGGTGAGGGCAAAGCGCGGACCGCGCCGGGCGATCAACTGGCGGCCCAATTGTTCCTCCAGACGCTTGAGCGCCTGGCTCACCGCCGGTTGGGTCAGGTGCAGACGCGCCGCGGCGCGGCTGATGCTCAGCTCCTGGCCGATCACCCGGAAGGTGCGCAGCAGGTTCCAGTCGAGGCGGTCGTTGAGCAGGCGTTGCACATCGCGTTCGGCCATGGCGGCTCTCGATTATAAGGTGAAGTAATACTCGGAATAATAAATAGAAAATTGACTAATCATAGCCCCGAGACGATAAATCACCCTACGACAGGCGCCGCCAGAGCGCCTCGGATTTACGTTTTCCTCCTGCCAAAAAAACAATCAAAGGAGCCCGATCCCATGAAGCCCCACGCTTCGAACCAGCCGCGCCGTGCGGCGGCCGCAGCCTTCATCGGCACCATGATCGAGTGGTACGACTTTTACATTTACGCCACCGCCGCCGCGCTGGTGTTCGGCGCGCTGTTCTTTCCTTCCGACGATCCGCTGTTCAGCACCATGGCCGCATTCGGCACCTTCGCCGTGGGCTTCTTTGCCCGGCCGTTGGGCGGGATCATTTTCGGTCATATCGGCGACCGCATCGGCCGCAAGAAATCCCTGATCATCACTCTGTTGATGATGGGCGTGGTCACGGTGTGCATCGGTCTGTTGCCGACCTACGCGCAGATCGGCGCCACCGCGCCGGTGCTGCTGATTCTGCTGCGAATCGTCCAGGGCATCGCCGTCGGTGGCGAGTGGGGATGGCCGGCGAGCATGCGCCGAAGGGCCGGCGCAATTTCTTCGCGTCGTTCGCGCAACTGGGAAGCCCGGCGGGTTTGATCCTGTCGCTGTTGGCGTTCAGTGCGGTGACCCGTTTGCCGGAAGAAGACCTCATGAGTTGGGGCTGGCGCCTGCCGTTCCTCGCCAGTGCGCTGTTGCTGCTGGTGGGCCTGGCAATTCGTCTGGGCGTGAACGAGTCGCCGGAATTCCTCGCCAGCCGCGAGCAGGCCAGCAAGCAAATCAAGAAAGAACAGGCGCCGGTGATGGAAGTGTTGCGCACCGCGTGGCGTCCGCTGTTGCTGTGCATCGGTGCCAACACGCTGGGCATCGCCGGGGTGTATTTCACCAACACTTTCATGATCGCCTACACCACTCAGCAACTGGCGCTGCCACGTTCGCTGATTCTCGAATGCCTGTTCTTCGTCGCGATCATCCAGTTCTGCATCCAGCCGCTGGCTGCGTGGACGGCGGAGAAGATCGGCGCGACGCGTTTCCTGTGCCTGGTGTCGCTGCTGGCGATGGCCTCGCCGTATCCGATGTTTGTGCTGGTCAGCTCGGCCCAGGCGCCGCTGATCATCCTCGGCATCGCGCTGGCGGTGGTGTGCATGGCCTCGTTCTATGCGGTGATCGCCGGTTACGTCAGCGGCATGTTCGAGACTCGTGTGCGCTACACCGCGATCTCCCTGGCCTATCAGATTTGCGGCGCGGTGGCCGGTGGTCTGACGCCGCTGATCGGCACGATGCTCGCGCACAAATTCACCGGGCAGTGGTGGCCGATGGCGGTGTTCTACAGCCTGATCGCCGGCATATCGCTGGTCTGCGTGCTGTCCCTCGCCCGTCGTCACGCCAGCGCCCATCGCGCGGAAATGGCCCGTGCCTAAACCGGAATTTCAGGAGAACCTCATGTTGAAGATCAATGGCGAACGCCTGTGGGCGAGCCTGATGGCCATGGCCGAAATCGGTGCGACAGCCCGGGGCGGCAGCTGTCGTCTGGCATTGAGCGACGAAGACAAGGCCGGTCGCGAACTGTTCGCCCACTGGTGCCGCGAAGCCGGCATGACCCTGAGCGTGGACGCCATCGGCAACCTGTTCGCCCGTCGCGCCGGCACCGATCCGGACGCCGCGCCGGTAATGATGGGTAGCCACCTCGACACCCAACCCGAGGGCGGGCGTTTCGATGGTGTCTACGGGGTACTCGCCGGGCTGGAAGTGGTGCGTTGCCTCAACGACCTGAACATCCAGACCCGCAAACCGCTGGAAGTGGCGGTGTGGACCAACGAAGAAGGTGCACGCTTTACGCCCGCCATGTTTGGCTCGGCAGTGTTCACCGGGATCATGGAGCTGAACGCGGCGCTGGCGGTGCGCGATGTCGATGGCATCAGCGCTGCCGAGGCGTTGCAGCGTACCGGTTACGCCGGTGAACGTCCGTTGGGCGGCGCGGTGGATGCGTATTTTGAAGCGCACATCGAGCAGGGGCCGATCCTCGAAGACAACGCCAAAAGCATCGGCGTGGTCACGGGCGGACAGGCGATCCGCTGGCTCGATGTGCGCGTGGAAGGCATGGCCGCCCACGCCGGCACCACGCCGATGCCGCTGCGCAAAGATGCGCTGTACGGTGTGGCGCGGATGATTCAGGCGATTGAAGGTCTGGCCGCAGATTTTGCCCCCGAAGGCCTGACCACGGTCGGCGAGTTGAGTATCAACAAGTCTTCGCGCAACACCATTCCGGGGCTGGTGAATTTCACCGTCGACCTGCGTCATCACTGCGACGACGCCATTGCCGCCATGGAGCAACAGGTCCGCGCCCGGTTGCAGGCCATCGCCGATGGCCGAGGCCTGAACCTGACGATCACCCCGCACTGGATCAGCCCGGCCACGCCGTTCGACGCCGAATGTGTGGCGGCCGTGCAAGAAGCGGTGGATGCGCTGGGCTACGCTCAGCAGTCGATTGTCAGCGGCGCTGGGCATGACGCGATTCACCTCGCGCGTTACTGCCCGACGGCGATGGTGTTTATCCCGTGCGTTGGCGGCCTGAGCCATAACGAAGCCGAAGATGTGTTGCCCGAAGACGTGAAGCAGGGCACCGATGTATTGCTCAACGCCGTGCTGGCCCGCGCCGGTCGAATCGAACAGGGAGTCTGAACCATGCGCAGTTTTTTCCACCCCGAACAATTGCTCCACCATCCACGCAGCTATTACTCGCGCGGGCAGATGCGTACGCCGCAGGAAGTCCCCGAGCGTGCGCAACGACTGGTGCAGGCCGCCCACGGTTTGGGCTTCAATGTCGAGCAACCCGCCGATGCCGGCCTCGCACCGTTGCTGGCGGTGCATGGCGCGCCGTATCTGACCTTTCTTCAGGAAGCGCACGCACGCTGGAAAGAAATCCCCGAAGACTGGGGCGATGAGGTGATGTCGAACATCTTCGTCCGCGAGCCCAATGCATTGCGCGGCATCCTCGCCCAGGCCGCGCGCTATCTGGCGGACGGCAGTTGCCCGGTCGGCGAGCAGACCTGGCGCTCGGCGTACTGGTCGGCGCAAAGCGCAGTGGCCGGGGCTCAGGCGCTGATCGACGGCGAGCCGGCAGCCTACGCCTTGTGCCGTCCGCCGGGGCATCACGCTCGGGCCGAGGCGGCGGGTGGTTTCTGCTACGTGAACAACGCGGCGGTGGCGGCGCAGGTGCTGCGTGACAAGTTCGATAAAGTCGCGGTGCTCGACACCGACATGCACCACGGCCAGGGCATCCAAGAGATTTTCTACGATCGCGATGACGTGCTTTACGTCTCGGTGCATGGCGATCCGACCAACTTCTATCCGGGCGTCGCCGGGTTCGCCGACGAACGTGGCAGCGGCGCAGGGGAGGGCTTCAACCTCAACTTGCCGATGGCTCATGGAGCAAGCGAAGCGGATTTCCTCGGGAAACTGGAAGTCGCATTGAACGCGGTACGCGAGTTCGGCGCCGAGGTGCTGGTGTTGTCGTTGGGCTTCGATATCTATGAGCTGGACCCGCAAAGCAAAGTCGCCGTCACTCGTGAAGGCTTTGCAGCATTGGGCGAGCGGATTCGCAGCCTGGGCCTGCCATGTCTGATCGTGCAGGAAGGCGGCTATCACCTGGAAAGTCTCGAAGACAACGCCCGGGCGTTTTTCGTGAATACCGAGGTGTGGCAGCGCTGAGGCAATCCGCCTGCTGGAACACAAGCGCCCTACGGTGCTTGCCATCGCCCTGACGTTAACGTAAACATTGGCGTCAGGGCGCTGATGTAAAAAAGCGCAAAGCGGACCGCTCCGGAGCGCTTGATGACTCTTATAAAAACAACCGATCCCAAGTCTCACCACGAAGCCCGGCTGGCCCGGGAAAAACTCCATCTCGAAGGGCAGGTCCCGGATGGCGTGTTGCGTGCGGAGATCGATGCTTCGTGGCGGCGCAGCCTGAGCCACGGCGTGCATTTCAATGGCAAGCATGAGCTGGCACTGGAATCGAGCGCGAGTCTCGATGTGTTGCTGGCGAGCAATCGCCTGCTGATCGATGCGGCGATACCGGCCATCGATTACCTGGCCGAACGTCAGGGCAAGGAAGGCCTGATCATCCTCGCCAATTCCGACGCCACCATTCTTGCGGTCGAGGGACGTGCCGACCGGCTCAAGGGCAGCGGCCTGCAGGACATCACCCTCGGCGCTTGCTGGAGCGAAGCCGCTCGCGGTACCAACGCCCTCGGCACGGCGCTGGTCGAAGCGCGGCCCACCCTGATCGATTGCGGCGAACACTACCTCGACCGCCTCACCGACTTCTCCTGCACCTCGGTGCCGATCCATTGCCCCCAAGGCGAAATTCTCGGCGTCCTCGACCTGACCCGCGAAGGCCCTCTTGGCCGCGTCCATGACAGCACCGCGCTGCTGAGCATGGCGGTCAGCCAGATCGAGAGTCGGGTGTTCAACAACAGTTTTCCCGATCAGATCGTCCTCGCTTTCCACAGTCGCCGGCAGTATCTGGAATCGCCATGGCAAGGCTTGCTGGCGGTGAGTCTCGGCGGGCAGATTCTGGCGGTCAGCGCCCAGGCCTGCCAGTTGCTGCGGGCCGAACGTTCGGCGCTGGTCGGACGGCGTTGCGAAGAGTTCCTCGGCGTCGATGGCGTGCAATTGCTGACCCGTCTGCAACAGGGCGGCGTCGGCAGTGTGCAGACCGCCAAGGGCGAGTTTTTCTACAAAACCCTGCGAGCCCCGGCGCGTTCGGTGAACCTCGGCGGCCCGCCGCGCAGCGTGGCGAAAACCGCCAAGGCGCAACCGGATCTGGAAGCCCTGGCCGGCAACAACGCTCGCTACGCCCGCGCCCTGCGCATGGCTCGCCAAGGCCTGGCCAATGAGCTGCCGGTGCTGCTGCTCGGTGAAACCGGCACCGGTAAAGAAGTGATCGCCCGCGCCCTGCATCTGGCCGGCAGCCGTAGCGACAAACCCTTTGTGGCCGTGAACTGCGCGGCGATTCCCGAAGGCCTGATCGAATCGGAACTGTTCGGCTACCGTGAAGGTGCGTTTACCGGATCGCGCCGTGGCGGCATGATCGGACGCTTGCAACAGGCCCACGGCGGCACGTTGTTCCTCGATGAAATCGGCGACATGCCGCTGGCCTTGCAGGCGCGTTTGCTGCGCGTTCTGCAGGACCGAAAAGTCGCGCCGCTGGGGGCCGGGGAAGAACAGGACATCGACGTCGCACTGATCTGCGCCACCCACCGCGACCTCAAGCGCCAGGTCGAGGACAAGCAATTTCGCGAGGATCTGTTCTACCGGGTCAACGGCATCAGCGTGATGCTCCCGGCCCTGCGCGAGCGTGATGATTTCAGCGCGCTGGTCACTCGGCTGCTGGGCAAACTCGACGCGCCGAACGCCGTGCTGCACGACGACCTCAATCGCCTGCTCGGCGCTTATCACTGGCCGGGCAACATCCGTCAACTGGAAATGGTCTTGCGCACCGCTTTGGCCATGCGCGAACCCGGTGAAACGGTGCTGACCCTCGATCACCTGCCCGACAGCATGCTCGACGAACTGTCCGTCACCGAGAAACCCCAGACCGGCAGCATTCGCGAGAACGAACTGGAGATGATCCGCCAGTCCCTCGACACCCATCAGGGCAATGTCTCGGCCGCGGCCGACGCCCTCGGCATCAGCCGCGCGACTCTGTACCGCAAACTCAAACAGTTGCGCTCGTGATGCAGCGCCTGTTCGTGCGGCTGATCGACAGCCAGAACCCCGCCGCACTGCAAGCGTCGTTGCGTTGGCTATACGGTTTCGTGCGGCCGCAGCGTCTGGCCATTGCCGGCCTGCTCGGTCTGTCGGTGTGCGCGTCGCTGCTGGTGCTGGTGCAGCCGTGGCTGGTCAAGCTGTTGATCGACGATGGCTTGCTGGCGCGCAATTTTCCGGTTCTGGTGATGATCGCGATGCTGATGATTATCGCGGGACTGCTCGGCACCGCGTTGTCGGGGATCAACCGCTATCTGCACACGCGACTGTCCGGGCGGATTCTGTTTGCCCTGCGCGATGACCTTTACCGGCATTTGCAGAAGCTCTCGCCAAGCTTCTACGGCCAACGGCGGATCGGCGATCTGATGTCGCGGCTCGACGGCGATGTGGCGGAGATTCAGCGCTTTGCCGTGGACTCGTTGTTCTCGGCGGTATCGAGTGTGATCGGCCTGGTGGTGGCGATCGCGATGTTGTTCACGCTGTCGTGGAAACTGTCATTGCTGGCGCTGGTGCTGATCCCGCTCGACGTGCTGTGGCTGCGCTGGATGCGGCGCAAGGTCGAGCGCGATGTGCGGCAGTTGCGCGAGCGTTCGGCGGACATGTCGTCGTTCATGGTCGAGACCCTGCCGGTGATGAAGTTCATCCAGTCCGCCGGCCAGCAACAGCGTGAAGCGCGACGTCTGGAAAGCCTCGGGCAGGGCTACATGAACCAGTTGCTGCGCCTGCAAGTCACCGAGTTTTTCACTCAGGCCGTGCCCGGTACGTTGACCTCGCTGTCCCGCGCCTGTGCGTTTCTGATCGGCGGATATTGGGTGGTGCAGGGCACCTGGCAACTCGGCGCGCTGATCGCGTTTTCCACTTATCTGGGGATGGCGGTCGGGCCGGTGCAGAGCCTGTTGGGGTTGTACGTGGCGATCCAGCGGATGACCGTCAGTCTTGGGCGAGTCATGGAGTTGCGTGGCGAAGAACCCACGGTGTTTTCACCGGTCACGCCGAAACCGTTTCCGACTTCGGGCGAGCTGCGTTTCGACGCGGTGCACTTCAGCCATCCGGGCCGCCCAAGTACGTTGAGCGGGATCGAAGCGACGATTCCCTACGGTTTGAAAGTCGCCTTGAGTGGCGGCTCCGGCGTTGGCAAATCGACGCTGATCGATCTGCTGCAACGGCATCACGATCCGCAGTCCGGGCGGGTGTTGCTCGGCGAAGTGGACCTGCGTGAACTGGAACTGTTCGAACTGCGCCGACGCATCGCCGTGGTCAGTCAGGACATCGTGCTGTTTCGCGGCAGCCTCGCCGACAACCTGGCTTACGCGGTGCCGGACGCCAGCCGCGAAGCCATCGCCGAAGTCGCACGGCTGGCGCAACTCGACAGCCTGATCGCGTCGTTATCCGAAGGCCTCGACAGCCCATTGGGCGAGCGCGGTCAGCAGTTGTCCGGCGGACAGAAACAGCGGATCGCGATTGCCCGGGCGCTGTTGCAGGATCCGCTGATTCTGGTGCTCGACGAGGCTACATCGGCCGTCGACGAAACCACCGAGCGCGAAGTGATCGAAGCCATCGACCGGTTGTTTGCCGGGCGCACGCGGATCCTCATAAGCCATCGTCCGTCGACCCTGGCCGATGCCGATCTGCGCTTTGAATTGCTCGACGGTGTGCTCATTTCGAAAACGGTGCTGCATGAAGCCTGAATTGCGGATTGGTGTGGTCGACAGCGGGCACTCGGCGGCGCAGCGAGTGCAAGTGATTGCCGGGCGGCGATTCTCGTTGCTGGAGGATGGACTGGCTGAATCCGATTTGCGCGACGATCCCCTCGGGCATGGCAGCGCGGTGATCGAAGCAATCAGCCGTCGGGCACCGGCCGCACAGATTTGCGTGGCCCAAGTGTTCGATCAGCGCGGCATTACCAGCGCCTTGCAGATCGCCTCGGCCATCGACTGGCTGGTGGCGCAGGACGTGCGGCTGATCAATCTGAGCCTCGGCCTGCGCCAGGATCGCAGCCTGTTGCGCGAGGCCTGCGCGGCGGCGGTGGCCCATGGAGTGTTGCTGTGTGCATCGAGCCCGGCGCAGGGCGCGGCGGTGTTTCCGGCGAGTTATTCGCAGGTGTTGCGGGTGACCGGCGATGCGCGTTGTACCGATGAGCAATGGTCATGGCTCGACAGTGCGCAGGCGGATTTTGCCGCGTGTGTTCGCGGCACTTATCCGGGGCAGTCCGGGGCCAGTCTGGGGTGTGCCGCGTTGAGCGGGCATATTGCCGGCTATCTGCTGGAGCATCCGCAGGCGAGCAATGCCGAAGTGATCGACTGGCTGAAACAGCACGCTCGTTATCGCGGCCCTGAACGGCGTTTCGATCCGTGACTTCGATCCTGATTCTCGGTGCCGGTCCGGCTGGTGCGGCGGTCGCATTGGGGCTGCGACGACTGGGTTACGCGGTGACGCTGGTCAGCGAATGGCGGCGGTTTGCGGCGCTCGAAGGCGTGTCGCAGCGGGTATTGGAGGCGTTGCGTGGTGCCGGGTTGAATCACGGGTTGGCGAATGCCACGTTGCCGTCCCAAAGGCAGGTTGCGTGGAACGGTCAGCAGCATGCGCAGAACATCGAGTTTCTGCTGGATCGCCCGGCCTTTGATCGTGGTTTGCGGGAAGATCTGCGGATGGCCGGGGTCGAGGTGATTGAAGGGCGAGTCCTGAATGTTCATTCCTCGGCGGAGGGGCATCGGGTTGAACTCGATGGCGGTCAGACGCTAACGGCGGATTTTCTGGTGGAGGCCCGTGGGCGACAGGCGCCGGCGTCCGGTAAAGGTCTGCGCGGGCCGGAGACGGTCAGCCTGCTCAATCGCTGGCAAGGCGCGCCGGGTGTGACTTCCAGCGCCGTGGAAAGCCTTGAAGACGGCTGGGCGTGGATGGCCCGACGGGACGATGGCCAGTGTTATTGGCAGTGGACGGTGGATGTGGCCAGCGCCCAATTGCCGGGCAAGGCGCAACTGCTCGATCACAGCCGCGCGCGGCGTCAGGCCTCGGATTTTGCCCAAGCGTTCTTTGCTGGCGGGCAGGAATTCGAGTTGCAACTGCACGCTCGCAGCAGCACCGCGATTCTTGCGCCACAGGTCTGCGGTCATAACTGGATTCGCGTGGGCGATGCGGCGATGGCGGTGGACCCGCTGTCGGGCAACGGGATTTTTCAGTCGCTGTCCTCGGCGTTGCAGGCGCCGGTGGTGATCAACACGCTGTTGCGCAAACCGGAACGAGCGGCGCTGGCCCAGCGTTTTCACCGTCAGCGTGTGGAGCAACTATTCCTGCGTTTTGCGCGGATCGGTCGAGACTTTTATGCCGATGAACAGCGTTGGCTCGATCAGCCGTTCTGGCAGGCGCGGCGGCAGTGGCCAGATGCTGAAGTGGCTCATGCGCAAGCGGACTTTGCCGCGTTGCGCATCGAGCGGATGCCGGTGTTGCGTGACGGTTTTGTCGATGAAGCCGAGGTGGTGATCACGGCGGATCAACCGCTGGGGATCTGGCATGTGCAAGGTGTCGAGCTGGCTCCGCTGGTGCGGCGGCTGCGCGATGAGCCGGCGGATCAGGTGTTGGCGGGATTGACGCTTGAGCAGGGGCGAGCCGTTCGCGGGTGGCTGTTGGCTCAGGGTTTCAAACCCTGAGCCGCAAGCGCAGTCATTACAACTTGATCAACACCGACTTCAACTCGGTGTAATGCTCGATCGCCGCATACCCCATCTCGCGCCCGACCCCGGACATCTTGTAGCCGCCAAACGGCAACGCCGGATCCAGCGCGCTGTGGCAGTTGACCCACACCGATCCCGACTTGATCCGCGGAATCATCCGGTGTACCGCCGCCAGATCGTTCGACCAGATGCTCGCGCCCAAACCGTAAGGGCTGTCATTGGCCATGCGCAGCGCATCGGCCTCGTCATCGAACGGAATCGCCACCAGCACCGGCCCGAAGATCTCTTCCTGCACCAGTGAATGCCGCTGATCGACATCGACAATCACCGTCGGCTTGACGAAGAACCCCGGCCCGAACTGCTCACCGCCGCAGGCGATGGTCGCGCCGCTTTCCCGGCCCATTTCGATGTAGTTGTAGACCCGCTCCTGCTGGCGCGCGGAAATCAGCGGGCCCATATCGATGCTCGGGTCGAGGCCGTTGCCGAGTTTCATCGCATTGGCGATATCGCTGATATCAGCCACCACATTGTCGAAATGCTTGCGCTGCACATACAGCCGCGAACCGGCGCAGCAGACCTGGCCCTGGTTGAAGAAAATCGCACTGGCCGCACCCGCCGCGGCGGTTTTCAGGTCGGCGTCGGCCATGACGATGGTCGGTGATTTGCCGCCCAGTTCCAGGGTGACCCGGGTCATCGAGTCCATGGCGATCTTGCCGATTTGCTTGCCCACGGCGGTGGAGCCGGTGAAGGTCAGTTTGTCGACCAGCGGGTTGTGAGTCAGGGCGGATCCGGCGGTGATGCCGGTGCCGGTGACGACGTTGAACACGCCTTCCGGGTAACCCGCCTCCAGCACCAGCTCCGCCAGTTTCAGCGCGGTCAGTGGGGTTTCGTCGGCCGGTTTGAGCACCACGGTGCAACCGGTGGCCAGCGCCGGGCCGAGCTTCCAGCAGGCCAGCAGCAACGGAAAGTTCCAGGCGACGATGGCGCCGACCACGCCGACTGCCTCGCGGCGAATGAAACTGTGGAACTGATCGCCGGGCATCAGCGGCAAAGAGACGTCGACGCTGGAACCTTCGATCTTGGTCGCCCAACCGGCCATGTAGCGCAGGAAGTCGATGGCCAGTTGCACGTCCATTACCTGCGCCACCGCCGCGCTCTTGCCGTTGTTCAGGCATTCCAGTTGCGCCAGCAGTTCGGCGTCACGCTGCATCAGGTCAGCGAGTTTCCACAGCAGGTTCTGCCGCTCGCGCGGACGGGTGCGGCTCCAGGCTGAATCATCGAAGGCTTGCCGGGCGGCGAGCACCGCGCTGTCGACATCTTCCGGCGTGGCTCGAGGCACCACACACAGCACTTCACCGGTGGCCGGATTGTGCAGCGGCATGGTCTGGCCGTCGTTGGCTTCGACCCAGTCGCCGCCGATCAGCATGCGTGGCGGGCGCTGGATAAAGGCCGAAGTGGCAGGGAGCAGATAAGGCAGGGGCATGGCGAAACCTCTTGTTGTTCGATGGGGTCGAGAGGGGCTTTCGCAATGGTTGTGCCAAATGCTCGAAGGTGGCGCACAGCCCGGTTGCACGGGCGGAAGGAGGAAGAGTTTGAGTGGCAATGAGGGTGAATTTGTCTCAAAACGCGACACCCGTTGAGATGCAGGATACGCATCCTACAAAGCCAATCCAGCTGTCACGGGGCCTTGGCGAAATCGGGCCGTTTCAGGTGTAGGAAAAGTCGCGCGTCTGACAGTTTTTACCGACTGGTGGAGGCATGAGGTACGAGCTAAGTTGCTTGGTGTATAGGGTTTTCCTGCCATGGATTTGGCGGGTCAGTGTCTTCACAGGGATGTCGATGAACAACTTAACCATTCGATGGCTAACCAATTTTACGATGGGCGTGGGGACTGGATTTCTGGTGACAGGGATTGCGGCGCTATTGATCGGCGACTTGACCGATGTCGATACGATTCGGGCAGGTGCGTGGATGGCTTCAACCAGTTTTTTCGTAATCGTTACCTCATTCGGTGTTGCCATGATGGAGGGGAAATGATGGCGGCTTTAATTGTGGGACTGTGGTGTATGGGCGTCAGTATGCTGCTCATGTATGCGTATCACCGGGATCGTCGAATTCAAGCGGCCCAGCGTGATTCCGCGGCATTGGCAGCCAAGGCCGGCGCCCACTGTGAATGCTCGATGGTTTGCAACCATTGTGGGCGTTACAAGGTTCACCCGGACAACTCCGTTCGCTAGGCGCGGGTCAACAACCAATACAAGAGCCCCGTCATTGGCGGGGCTTGTTTTCGTGTGGGTTCGGCAGGCGTCACTCTCCTGGAGGTTTTTCATGGGGGATGCTGTTAGCTCCGGGTCATCTGTCGCGCGACGCAATGTCGCTGATGCCGCAACAACTATGCTTGTCTCAGACTGCAACAGCTGTCGCGAAATTGGACGCCGGCAAGCACCGCCGGCACCGCCACTTCGCCTTGATCTTCACGTAACTGCTTGATTGAAAAGCTTATCGGCAAGCTGGCACGCTCCGTGTATTGCTCACAGCAGACGTTTCGCTTGCCTCCGTTCGTGCATCGCCACGAACGGCAGAAACCATAAAAACGATAAGCCACAACAATAAGAAAGCACCGTGCGAGGTTCGACGTTGATGAAGAGAAAACTCCGATCAGGCATGAGCGCCAGCCTGCTGGCCGTGGCCGCTTGCGTGGCCCTGCATTCGCCGTACAGCCTGGCAGCCCGCGATGCCCAGACCATCCTCAAGGAAACCTGCCAGGGCTGTCACACCCCTGAAACCGGCGACCAGTTGAGCCGCATCAGCCACCAACGCAAGACCCCGGAAGGCTGGCTGATGAGCATTGCCCGGATGCAGACCATGCACGGTTTGCAGATCAGCGATGACGACCGTCGCACGCTGGTCAAATACCTCGCCGACACCCAGGGCCTGGCGCCCAGCGAAACCGATGGCGTGCGTTACGCACTGGAACGGCGGCTGAACACCGTCGAGCAGTTCGACGAGAAAACCGCGCAGATGTGCGGCCGTTGCCACTCTGGCGCGCGGATCGCCCTGCAACGGCGTCCGGCTCAGGAATGGGAACGTCTGGTGAATTTCCACCTCGGTCAGTGGCCGTCGCTGGAATATCAGGCCATGTCCCGCGATCGTGACTGGTTCGATATTGCCCGCAAGGAAATGGTCCCGCTGCTGGCCAAGCGTTATCCGCTGGATAACCCGGCATGGCAGTCCTGGATCAAAACCGCACCGAAAGCCGAGGCGCTGGTGGGCGACTGGAGCTTCAGCGGCCATTTGCCAGGCAAGGGTGAACTGGCCGGCACCATGAGCGTCACCGCCGATGGCAGTGACACCTTCAAGGTCGCCGTCAAAGGTCAGTACGCCGACGGCAGCCCGTTCAACGGCGATGGCAGTGCGATCCTCTACAGCGGCTACGAATGGCGCGGCAACGTGACCGTCGATGGCGTGACCATGCGTCAGGTGTTCGCCGCACAAGGCAACGCCATGCAGGGCCGGATGTTCGAGGCCGAGCACGATGAGCGCGGTTTGGACTTTGTCGCCGCCAAACAGGGTTCGCAGCGTTTGCTGGCGGTGCAGCCAGGTTATGTGAAGGCAGGCAGCGAAACCGAAGTGACGCTGATCGGCAGCGGTCTGAGCGGCAAGCCGAACTTCGGCAAAGGCGTGGACGTGGTCGAAGTGGTCGAGCAGAACGCCGACCGGATCAAGGTCAAAGTCAAAGCGGCAGCCAATGCCCAGCCGGGTCTGCGCGCGGTCAGCGTCGGCAGCCTGAAAGGCCCGAATCTGTCGGTGTACAACAAGATCGCCTCGGTCAAAGTGGTGCCGGAATTCTCGGTGGCACGGATCGGCGAGGGCGGCGGTTCGACGCCGAAAGTCCAGGGCCGCTTCGATGCCGAAGCCTGGGGCAAGGGTGCGGGCGGCAAGCCGTATCGCATCGGCGTGTTCCCGGCGCAATGGAAAGTCGAAGCCTTCGACGAGCGTGCCAAAGAGGACGAGGACGTCAAGTTCGCCGGTACCATGCAGACCGACGCGGGCGTGTTCACCCCGGGCGATGCCGGGCCGAATCCGGCACGCAAGATGTCCACCAACAATGCCGGCAACCTCAAGGTGATCGCCGCCGTCGACGACGCAGGGAAATCCCTGACCGGCGAAGGCCACCTGATCGTCACCGTACAACGCTGGAACAATCCACCCATTCCCTGATGTTGAAACGTGAGTTGAGCTGAGCGACAGCGATTCAGACACTTTTCGGAATGACCGCAAGTCCCCCAAGCGGGGCTTGCACAGGAGGTTTGCAATGGGCGCTATCTTGAATCTGGTCGAACGTAATCTGCACGAAGTGCACGTCGACGCCGACCGCATGCTGTTCCACATCCCCAGCAGTTCGCTGTTTGCCAGCGATGAACTGACCGGCACCATCATCGATGCGTTGCGCGGCCCCGGTTGCTCCTCGGAAGACCTGATCCAGCGCCTCGGCGCGCGGTTCAACGGCGAGGAAATCAACGAGACCCTGCGCGAGCTGATTTCGCTGGAACTGGTCAGCGACGGCTCGCCGCTGACGCCGGACATCGCGGTCAAACGCGTCGAGCGCACGGCGATCAACACCGTGGTGCTCAACGTCAACACCGGCTGCAACCTGAGCTGCACCTACTGCTACAAGGAAGACCTCGACAAGCCGTCCGCCGGCAAGAAGATGGACGTCGAAACCGCCATCGCCTCGGTGGAAATGTTGCTGCGTGAGTCCCCCGACGAAGAACGGTTCACCGTGGTGTTTTTCGGCGGCGAGCCGCTGAGCAATCGCAAGCTGATCGAGTACATGGTCGATTACTGCGAGAAGCGTTTTGCCGAGGCCGGCAAGTTCGTCGAATTCGTGATGACCACCAATGCCACGCTGCTCACCGAAGAAACCGTGGACTACCTGAATGCACACCGCTTTGGGCTGTCAGTGAGCATCGACGGGCCGAAAACCGTGCACGACCGTAATCGCATCACCGTGGGCGGTCAGGGCACTTATGACGTGGTGCGGCGCAAGGCCGAAATGCTGCTGTCGCGCTACAACAGCCGTCCGGTCGGCGCGCGGGTGACCCTGACCACCGGCGTCACCGACGTTGAAACCATCTGGGATCACCTGTTTAACGAATTGGGGTTTGCCGAAGTCGGATTTGCTCCGGTGACGTCCGGTGATATCAGCAGCTTTAACCTGACCACTGACGAGTTGATCGAAGTGTTCGCCAGCATGAAACGCCTCGGTCGGCGTTATCTGGAAGCCGCGCTGGAACACCGCAATATCGGTTTCTCCAACCTGCATCAACTGATCACCGACATCCACGAAGGCCATAAAAAGGCCCTGCCGTGCGGCGCCGGACTGAAGATGCTGGCGGTCGATCACAAGGGCGAACTGAACCTGTGCCATCGCTTCACCGGATCGTCGCTGCCGACCTTTGGCAACGTCCACAGCGGCGTTAAACAGGTCGAGTTGAACGACTTCCTGTCCCAGCGCCTGGATCGCACCAACACCGGTTGTCATGACTGTCAGATCCGCAACCTGTGCTCCGGCGGCTGCTACCACGAGAGCTATGCCCGCTATGGCGACCCGGCCCACCCGACTTATCACTACTGCGAACTGATGCGTGACTGGGTCGACTTCGGCATCGAGGTCTACACCCGGATCATGGCCAACAACCCTGCGTTCATCAGCAGCTACATCACTCCGCGCAAGGCTCACTGATATGAAACATCTCAAGGCAATCAATAACAAAGCGTTGAAGCTGGATCAGGCCGCGGACGAGAACCGCATCGAAGAAGTGGTGGCGATGAGCTCCGTTGCCGGTTGCGCCTCGACCACCGACCCAGGTTGGGAAATCGATGCGTTCGGCGGGGTGTCGTCGCTGTGCCAGCCGATGGAGGCTGACCTCTACGGTTGCTCCGACCCGTGCTGGTGGCCGGCCCAGGTGCCGGACATGATGAGCACCTACCCGGACTGGAACAAGGATGCCCAGGCGTCCAACGACAACTGGCGCAACCTCGGCACTGTCTTCCCGAAAGACAAGTGATCCCCAAGAAAAAGGATTCCAGCATGCCTAGCCTCAACAAAGCCTGCGGTGTTGCCGCACTCGCGGTTCTGAGCGCCTGTTCGCTTCCGGTTCTGGCCGATGAAAACACCGCGCTGCAAGACGGTCACGAGTACATGTTGACCACCAACTACCCGAACAACCTGCACGTCATCGACCTGGCGACCGACAGCCTGTACAAGTCCTGCAAGATGCCTGACGCCTTCGGCCCCGGCACCGTACAGCTTTCGCCGGATCGCAAGACCGCGTATGTGCTGAACAACCATTACGCCGATGTCTATGGTGTCGAACTGGACAGTTGCAAGCAGGTGTTCCACGCCAGCATCACCCAGCAGCCGGGGGAAAAGGCGCGGTCGATGTTCGCCTTCACCGTCAGCCATGACGGCAAGGAGCTGTACACCATCGCCAACCCGACCCAGATGCTCAATGACCGATACGAGGTCAAACAGCCGCGTCTGGACGTGTACGCCACCGACGCCGGGATGGACGCCAAACCGGTGCGCAGCTTCCCGGCGCCACGGCAGTTGACGATCATGCAGAGCGGCGATGACGGCACGCTGTATGTGGCCGGTGCTGATGTGTACAAGGTCGATGTGAAGAGCGGCAAGTTCGACGTGCTGATCCCCAGCCGTCACTGGAAACGCCCGAACTACAGCGCGCCGGACGTGCTTTACGTGTGGAACCAGCAGACTTACCGCCACGATTTCTCTCTGCTGTACACCGCCGCCAAGTTCAAGGACAAGAAGCAGGACCCGGCCACCGCTGAATACCTGTACGGCTTGTTCAGCGTCGATCTGAAAACCGGCAAGACCGAAACCACCGATTTCGGCCCGCTGACCGAGATCTACTTCAGCGGCATGCGCTCGCCGAAGGATCCGAACCTGATGTTCGGTGTGCTCAATCGTCTGGCCAAGTACGACATCAAGCAGAAGAAGCTGATTCAGGCGGCGACACTGGACCATTCCTACTACTGCATTTCGTTCAACAAGGAAGGGAGCAAGATCTATTTGGCCGGGACCTTCAACGACGTGGCGATCTTTGATGCCGAGACCATGAAACAGACTGGCAGCATCAAATTGCCGGGTGGGGATATGGCGATTACCACGGCGCAGATTTTTGTTCGGTAATTAGCGGCGTCAGGGATGACGCCTTCGCGAGCAAGCTCGCTCCCACAGGGAATTTGTGAACGGCACAAAACCAATGTGGGAGCGAGCCTGCTCGCGATCAGGCCTTCAAAGGCTCGGAAAAATCAGGCCCCGGGCACCGGGCAGCTCATGTCACCTTCCTCACATTTCAAATATTGCTTGAGCGCCTCGGTTCGCGTCTTTGTCACCGAGGCGATGCAATTGTTGTAGATCAACGGATAAACACTCCCGCCTGCCACGCCGGATGCCGAAAACTTGCACTCGGCATCGCGAAACCCGATCCACGCCCGTTGCGCGCTCACCAGCAGTTTTTTGCCATCAGGGTTGTCCTTCAACCGGGCGGTAATCTGCTGATAAACCGTGTTCAACTCCTTGTCCGCCGCTTTGTTTTCCTGCGCGGCGCACTGATTCATCGTCGCCTGATCGCTGGCATTGGCGCAGTCCACGGCAGCGTGAGCAATAGAAGTGAAAAGAAAGGGTGTCAGGGCCAGAAGCAGACGTGGGGACATGAGTCATCTCGCTTTGATGAATGAACGTGCCGGGCAGTTTAGCGACTTCGTAGCGCCATCAGGGTTTGTGCTGTCTCGATGCGTTGAGCAAGCGTTCGGCGGTCGCGGCAATTTCCTCTCCGTCATGCAGTTTTTCCAGCCATCCGAACGGGATTCCCTGCACGCCGTAATGGGCGCCGGCCAACTGGCCGACGATGGCAGCCGTGGTGTCCGCGTCATCGCCCAGATTCGCCGCTTGAAGGACGGCCGCGGCAAAACTGTCGGTGTGCTGGAAGCACCATAACGCCGCTTCCAGGGATTCGACGCAGTAACCACTGCCGCGAATGTCGCGCTCGGTCTTGTGCAGGTACTCGCCCCGGGCAATTGCCGCCACCTTGGGCTGGCTGAAGGCTGTTGGCGGCAGGGTGCGCAGTTCCGATTTCGATGCACCTTCCAGGGCCTTGCAGAGCAGTTCGGCAAATAACCGGCAGCATTCGATGGCCTCGGGGGCCGCGTGCGTGGTGCGAGAACTGTCGGCGGCGAATCGCCTGATTTGCCGGGCATCGGGGAAATAAAACAGAACCACGGGCACCAGTCGCATCAACGAGCCATTGCCGGCACTGTGCGGGTCAGTAGAGCCGGCAAACGGCTCTCCGGTGTGTTGGTAGCGATCCAGCGCCTGACTCACGGTCATGCCGACATCGAAACATTCGCCGGTCGAACTCAGATAACCCCATTGCCACCAGTTCAGGTAGCGGCCCATCTGGTCAGCGGCATCGAAGCCGTTTTTGTTCAGCAGACTTTCCGCCAGGCACAACGCCATCGAGGTGTCGTCGGTCCATTGACCGGGCTTCAGGCGAAACGGCCCGCCACCAACCATGTCGGTCAGAGGCTGGAAGCTGCCGCGCGGCTGGAATTCGACGGTGGTTCCCACGGCATCGCCGCAGGCCAGGCCGAGCAGGGCGCCACGGTAACGTTCGGGGAGAGAGAGCTGCATGATGACGTCCTTGTGTCGTTCAGTTCGCTGCGAACGTTATCAGTTTCGCCGCGCTGATCCGTGCGCATTCTGACGAACCGGCGCCCTGAAATACTGCCGGATATTTCAATCAGAGCCGACCGTTGCACTGGATTGATACAACTTCGGATTGGACATGTGGTCATACAAGCCTACTGTTCAAAACAGGAGGTGACGTATGAAACCAGTACCCAACAGCTTTGAACGTAAAATCATGCTCAGGTCGCCGCGCTCCCATGTCTGGCGCGCCCTGGTCGATGCCGAGGCGTTCGGCCAGTGGTTCGGCGTTGCGCTGGAGGGCCGGCGGTTTATCGCGGGTGAATGGACGCAGGGGCAGGTGACGTACCCCGGTTATGAACATGTGCTCTGGAACGTGCTGGTGGAACGGGTCGAGCCGCAGCAGCTGTTCTCCTTCCGCTGGCACCCGTACGCGGTGAACCCGAAAATCGACTATTCCCAGGAACCGACCACCCTGGTCAAATTCGAACTGCAGGACTACGAGAACGGCACGCTGCTGAAAGTCTCCGAGTCAGGTTTTGCGCACATTCCCGACGTGCGCCAGAAGGAGGCGTACTACATGGACAGTCGGGGCTGGGAAGAACAGTTGAGTCGACTTGAGCACTTCCTCACGGAGAGCGACCGGGCCCGCGAGCGTGAAGGTGGCTGATCTCGACCTGTTCACGCCGTGGCTGGAACGCTGGGCGCTGGCGCCGGACGGCAAGCCGATCATCACCCCGGGCAGCCGCCTGTTGCCGGTGCGTCAGTGCGATGCACCGGCGATGCTGAAAGTCGCGGTGGACGACGAAGAAAAGTACGGCAACCTGCTGATGACCTGGTGGGACGGCGACGGTGCCGCCCGGGTGCTCGCGCATCACGAAGAAGGCTTGTTGCTGGAGCGGGCGATGGGCCAGCGTTCGCTGATGCACATGGCGCTCAACGGTGAAGACGACGAAGCCACACGGATCATGTGCCGAGCGCTGGCGCGCCTGCACGCACCGCGACCGACGCCGCCACCGCCGTTGGTGGAACTGGCGCCGTGGTTTGCTTCATTACGAGTGGCCGCAGCCCGATACGGCGGCCAATACGCCGAATGCCTGCAAACCGCCCAGGCCTTGCTCGCCGAACCGCAGGACGAGGTGGTGCTGCACGGCGACATGCACCACGACAATGTCCTCGATTTTGGCTCACGGGGCTGGCTGGCCATCGACCCCAAGCGGGTGGGGGGCGAGCGCGGTTACGACTATGCCAACCTGATCTGCAACCCGGAATTGCCAACGGCCAACGACCCTGAGCGCTTTCGGCGACAAGTCGACGTGATCTGCGAAGCAGCGGGAATCGAGCGAAAGCGTCTGCTGCAATGGGTGCTGGCGTTCGCCGGACTGTCTGCCGCATGGTTTCTGGAAGATGACGAGCAAACTGCGGCAAAGGGACAGCTGAAAGTTGCGCAACTGGCGGCTTCTGCGCTCGAAGCCTGACACGTCTAAGGGTTTTCGGAAGGCCCGCTATGGCGAATGTCTTACACGCGATGGTAGCTATTTCGACTATTGCCGATTGGATCCACAGCGTAATCTAGCCCCATCAACTGAAGCACAGGGAGTGTTTCAGGATCACGGATGATCGACCATTAGCAAGGATCGCTGCCGACAGGGAGTCGATAATGGTCTTGGGAAAAACCCGCTTCGGCGGGTTTTTTTTCGTCCGCAGAAAAGTGCCGTGCCCAAACAGAAACACCGCCGATTGGCGGTGTTTCTGCATCTGCAGGTTTTACGAGGCGATCAACTGGCGCAACACGTAATGCAGGATACCCCCGGACTTGAAGTACTCGACCTCGTTCAAAGTGTCGATGCGGCACAGCACTTCGATTTTCTCCTGGTGCCCGTTTTCACGGGTGATGACCAGCGTCAGGTTCATCCGTGGCGTCAGCTCGACACCGCTCAGCCCCTGAATATCCAGGGTTTCCTTGCCGGTGAGGTTCAGACTCTTGCGGTTCTGATCCAGCTTGAACTGCAACGGCAACACGCCCATGCCCACCAGGTTGGAGCGGTGGATCCGCTCGAAGCTTTCGGCGATCACCGCTTTCACCCCCAGCAGGTTGGTGCCCTTGGCCGCCCAGTCGCGGCTGGAACCGGTGCCGTATTCTTGGCCGGCAATCACCACCAGCGGCGTGCCCGAGGCTTGATAACGCATGGCCGCGTCGTAGATTGCCAGTTTCTCGCCGGTCGGAATGTAGATCGTGTTGCCACCTTCTTCGCCGCCCAGCATTTCGTTGCGGATACGGATGTTGGCGAAAGTGCCGCGCATCATCACTTCGTGGTTGCCCCGGCGTGAACCGTAGGAGTTGAAGTCCCGTGGCTCGACGCCTTGCTCGCGCAGGTAACGCCCGGCCGGGCTGTCGGCCTTGATATTGCCGGCGGGGGAGATGTGGTCGGTGGTCACCGAGTCGCCCAACAGTGCCAGTACTCGCGCACCTTTCACATCGGCGATCACCGGCAAAGGCCCGGCAATGTCGTCGAAGAACGGCGGATGCTGGATGTAGGTCGAATCCGCCTGCCAGACGTAGGTCGCGGCTTGCGGCACTTCGATGGCTTGCCACTGTTCGTCACCGGCGAACACTTCAGCGTATTCCTTATGGAACATGGCGGTGTTGACCTGATTCACCGCATCGGCGATTTCCTTGCTGCTCGGCCAGATGTCACGCAGGTAAACCGGATTGCCCTGTTGGTCGTTGCCCAGCGGCTCGCTGCTGATATCGGTGCGCACACTGCCAGCCAGGGCGTAAGCGACAACCAGCGGCGGCGAGGCCAGCCAGTTGGTTTTCACCAGCGGATGCACCCGGCCTTCAAAGTTGCGGTTGCCGGACAGCACCGAAGCCACGGTGAGGTCGGCTTTCTGGATGGCTTTTTCGATCGGTTCCGGCAGCGGGCCGGAGTTGCCGATGCAGGTGGTGCAACCATAACCGACCAGTGAAAAACCGAGCTGATCGAGGTACTGCGTCAGCCCGGCGGCTTTGTAGTAATCGGTGACGACTTTTGAACCCGGAGCCAGCGAACTCTTCACCCACGGCTTGCGGGTCAGGCCCTTTTCCACGGCTTTTTTCGCCAGCAGGCCGGCAGCCATCATCACGCTCGGATTGGAGGTGTTGGTGCAAGAGGTGATTGCGGCAATCACCACCGCGCCGTTTTTCAGACGATAGGTGTGGCCGTCGTACTCGTAATCTGTTTCGCCGACCAGATCGGCGTTGCCCACCGCGACACCGCCACCGCCTTCGCTTTCCAGACGTCCTTCTTCTTTGCTGGTGGGTTTGAATTGTAGGTCGAGGAAGTCACTGAACGCCTGGCCGACGTTCGGCAGCGAGACACGGTCCTGCGGACGTTTCGGCCCGGCGAGGCTGGCTTCGACGCTGCCCATGTCCAGCGCCAGGCTGTCGGTAAACACCGGTTCCTGACCGGGCAGGCGCCACAGGCCCTGAGCCTTGGTGTAAGCCTCGACCAGTTTCACCACTTCAGGCGGACGGCCGGACAGGCGCAGGTAGTCGAGAGTCACGTCATCCACCGGGAAAAAGCCGCAGGTCGCGCCATATTCCGGGGCCATGTTGGCGATGGTTGCGCGGTCGGCCAGCGGCAGGTCGGCGAGACCGTCGCCATAGAACTCGACGAATTTGCCGACCACGCCTTTCTTGCGCAGCATCTGGGTCACGGTCAGCACCAGGTCGGTGGCGGTGATGCCTTCCTTGAGCTTGCCGGTGAGTTTGAAACCGATCACTTCCGGAATCAGCATCGACACCGGTTGCCCGAGCATCGCCGCTTCCGCCTCGATCCCACCGACGCCCCAGCCGAGTACGCCGAGGCCGTTGATCATGGTGGTGTGGGAGTCGGTGCCGACCAGCGTGTCAGGGAAGGCATAGGTGCGGCCGTCTTCGTCCTTGGTCCACACGGTGCGGCCGAGGTATTCGAGGTTGACCTGGTGGCAGATCCCGGTGCCCGGCGGCACCACGCTGAAGTTGTCGAAGGCGCTCTGGCCCCAGCGCAGGAAGGCGTAGCGTTCGCCGTTGCGCTGCATTTCGATGTCGACGTTCTGTTCGAAGGCGCTGGCGCTGGCGAACTTGTCGACCATCACCGAGTGGTCGATCACCAGATCCACCGGCGACAGCGGGTTGATTCGTTGCGGATCACCGCCGGCCTTGGCCATGGCGGCGCGCATCGCGGCCAGATCGACCACGGCGGGGACGCCGGTAAAGTCCTGCATCAGCACGCGGGCAGGGCGGTACTGGATTTCGCGGTCGGAGCGGCGCTCCTTGAGCCACGCGGCAATTGCTTTGAGGTCAGCGCCGGTGACGGTTTTTTCGTCTTCCCAGCGCAGCAGGTTTTCCAGCAGGACTTTCAGCGACATCGGCAGCTTGTCGAGATCGCCCAAGGTCTTGGCGGCATCCGGCAAGCTGAAATAGTGATAAGTCTTGTCGTCTATTTTCAGGGTTTTAAGGGTGTTCAGACTATCGAGGGACGGCATTACGATCACTCCTTTGAATCCGCACGGCTACGGATAGAGGGGACGAATAGAGCTTTAAACCTAGCCCTGTTTTAGGTAGCTGGCTAATAACTGGACTCTATGGACAGAACCAAGGTTCCGACATGGGCTATCATGCGCCGGTTTTCGTGACAGGCTTTGCTTCAACGCAGGGTCTGGGCATCGCGCAGGGGATGAATGATCGCCCTCTGCCCAGGAGTAAGAATGAACACCCTATTCATGCATTGCCGGCCAGGCTTCGAAGGCGAAGTCTGCTCGGAGATTTCCGCCCTCGCCGCTCAACTGAACGTGGCCGGCTACGCCAAGGCCAAACCGGCCACCGCTTGCGCCGAGTTTGTCTGCACCGAAGAAGACGGTGCCGAGCGCCTGATGCGCGGTCAGCGTTTCGCCGAGCTGATCTTCCCGCGCCAGTGGGCGCGCGGGTTTTTCATCGATCTGCCGGAAAACGACCGCATCAGCGTGATTCTCGCGAACATGGCCGAATTCCCGGTCTGTGGCAGCCTGTGGCTGGAAGTCGTCGACACCAACGACGGCAAGGAACTGTCGAACTTCTGCAAGAAGTTCGAAGGCCCGCTGCGCAAGGCCCTGACCGGCGCCGGCAAACTGGTGGAGGACGCCAGCAAGCCACGTCTGTTGCTGACGTTCAAGAGCGGCCGTGAGGTGTTCCTCGGTCTGGCCGACGCCGGTAACTCGGCGATGTGGCCGATGGGCATTCCGCGCCTGAAGTTCCCGCGCGAGGCGCCGAGCCGTTCGACCCTGAAGCTGGAAGAGGCCTGGCACCACTTCATCCCCCGCGATCAGTGGGAAGATCGCCTGCACAGCGACATGACCGGCGTCGACCTCGGCGCGGCGCCGGGCGGCTGGACCTGGCAACTGGTCAATCGCGGCATGCTGGTCACCGCCATCGACAACGGCCCGATGGCCGAAAGCCTGATGGACACCGGTTTGGTGCAGCACTTGATGGCTGACGGTTTCACCTTCAAACCCAAGCAACCGGTGGACTGGATGGTCTGCGACATCGTCGAGAAACCGGCGCGCAACGCTGCGATGCTCGAAGAGTGGATCGGCGAGGGCCATTGCCGGGAAGCGGTGGTCAACCTCAAGCTGCCGATGAAGCAGCGTTACGCCGAAGTGAAGCGCTTGCTCGAACGCATCGCCGACGGTTTCAAGGCCCGTGGGATCAAGGTCGACATCGGCTGCAAGCAGCTTTACCACGACCGCGAGGAAGTGACCTGCCATTTGCGCCGCCATGACGTGAAGAAAACCAAAGCCCGCTGAGCACGCGACAGGTGACCGAACACCCGGCATTGGGCGACAATGCCGGCCAGTTTCAGGAGTGAATCATGAGTGAAATGATTGATACGCCGGTCGACGGCACCCTCGATGCCACGGGCCTCAACTGCCCGGAGCCGGTGATGATGCTGCACCAGCACATCCGTGACCTGGTGCCCGGCGGCCTGCTCAAGGTGATCGCCACCGACCCGTCGACCCGCCGCGACATCCCCAAATTCTGCGTGTTTCTCGACCATGAACTGGTGGGGCAGCACGAAGAGGCCGGGACCTATCTGTACTGGATCCGCAAGAAATCCGGGTGATCGGAAGGCAAAAAAAAGACCTGCATGTGCAGGTCTTTTTTTATGGCCGGTCAGCCCATCGAACGGCTGATGCGAATGCGTTTGCGTGCACTGCGCGTCAGGCGGATCGACAGCATCAGCGCCGCGCAGCTGAGGCCGACGATCAGGCCTTCCCACAAGCCGCTCGGACCGCGTGGCTCGCCGAGCCAGTCGGTCAGGCCGAGGGCGTAACCCACCGGCAGGCCGATGCCCCAATAGGCGAACAGAGTCAGGATCATCGTCACCCGGGTGTCCTGATAACCGCGCAGGGCGCCGGCGGCGGTGACCTGGATCGCGTCGGAGAACTGGAACAGCGCCGAGTACACGATCAGCATCGCCGCGATGTGAATCACCATCGGATCCGACGTGTAGATCGCCGCAATGTGTTCGCGCATCAGCAGCATCATGCTCGCCGACAGGCAGGCGTAAGCCAGCGCAGTGCCCATGCCGACACCTGCGGCGAAACGTGCTTCACGGGGTTCTTCACGGCCCAAAGCTTGGCCGACGCGTACGGTCACGGCCATGCCCAGCGAGTACGGAATCATGAACACCAGCGAGCTGACGTTCAGCGCGATCTGGTGCCCGGCAACGACCGTGGCGCCGAGGCTGCCGATCAGCAGCGCGATCACCGCGAAGATGCTCGACTCGGCAAACACCGCGATGCCGATCGGCAGACCGATGGCCAGCAAACGCTTGATCACCGCCCATTGCGGCCAGTCGAAACGGCTGAACAGTTCGCTCGACTTGTAGGCCGGCGCCCAGCGCTCATAACTGGCCAGACCCAGCGCCATCACCCACATCACGATGGCCGTGGCCCACCCGCAGCCGACGCCGCCCATCGCAGGCACGCCAAAGTGGCCATAAATGAACACGTAGTTCAGCGGAATGTTCAGCGCCAGACCGCACAGGCCCAGCACCATCGCCGGGCGCGTGCGACCGAGGCCGTCACTGGTGCAGCGCAGCACATGGTAGAAGGCCACCGCCGGCAGACCGCTGGCGATGCCGTGCAGGTACTGCATGCACGGTCCGATCAGTTCCGGATCGACTTTCATCAGATGCAGGATCGGTTCGGCGCTGATCAGCATGGTGGTCGCCATCAGTCCGACTACCAGAGCCAGCCACAGGGCCTGACGGACGATCGGGCCGATTTCGCTGTGGGTGCCGGCGCCGAAGCGTTGGGCGACTTTCGGCGTGGTGGCCAGCAGGGTGCCGGTCATCAGCAGGAACACCGGCACCCAGATCGAGTTGCCCAGCGCCACGGCCGCCAGATCCTTGGGCCCGACGCGCCCGGCCATCACCGCATCGACGAAGCCCATGGCGGTGGTTGCCAGCTGCGCGATCATGATCGGCAGGGCCAGGCCGAGCAGATTCTTCAGCTCCAGGCGAACCCGGGCAGGGCGGTTGAGGGAAACGGCAGCAGGGCGGTCAGTCACGGAATTCACAGGCAAAGCGTCCACAGGGGTTGATGCGCAAGGCCGGGCATTCTACGCCGCTGACGTTATGGTCAGGAAAAATCCTCTGTTGCGGATTTGTAATCGCCGCGTCCCATCAAGAAATCACAGCCTGCTGGCTCATCGCAGTCCCAGCGCCTACACTGCCGATCCGCCCAAGGAGCCCCGCCATGCTGATTGTTGCCGACGAAAATATCCCGCTGCTCGATGCCTTTTTTGCCGGTTTCGGCGAGATCCGCCGGGTGCCGGGCCGTTCCATCGACCGGGCCACGGTCGAACAGGCCGACGTGTTGCTGGTGCGCTCGGTGACCAACGTCAACCGCGCACTGCTCGAAGGCAGCAAGGTGCGTTTTGTCGGCACCTGCACCATCGGCACCGATCATCTGGATCTCGATTACTTCAACGAGGCCGGCATCACCTGGTCCAGCGCGCCCGGCTGCAATGCCCGGGGCGTGGTCGATTACGTGCTCGGCAGCCTGATGACCCTGGCCGAAATCGAAGGCGTCGATCTGCGTGAACGTACTTACGGTGTGATCGGCGCCGGTGAAGTCGGCGGTCGCCTGATCAAAGTGCTCAAAGGCCTGGGCTGGAACGTGAAAGTCTGCGATCCGCCACGTCAGGCGGCCGAGGGCGGCGACTATGTCAGCCTGGAGCAGATCATCGCGCAGTGCGACGTGATCAGCCTGCACACCCCGCTGACCCGCAGCGGCGACGGCGCGACCTGGCACCTGTTCGACGAGCAGCGTTTGCAGCGGCTCAAGCCCGGCGCCTGGCTGATCAACGCGGCTCGTGGTCCAGTGGTGGATAACACCGCGTTGCGCGAAGTGCTGCTGGAGCGTGAAGACCTGCAAGCGGTGCTCGATGTCTGGGAAGCCGAACCGCAAGTCGATGTGGCGCTGGCCGAACTCTGCGTACTGGCGACGCCGCACATCGCTGGTTACAGCCTCGATGGCAAACAGCGGGGCACCGCGCAGATCTATCAGGCGTACTGCGAATTTATCGGTGAGCCCGCGAGCATTCAGCTCGGCGATCTGCTGCCGGCGCCGTGGTTGTCGGAAGTTTCCCTGCATGCCGACAGCGATCCGGCCTGGGCGCTGGCGATGTTGTGCCGTGGCGTATACGACCCGCGCCGGGACGACGCGGATTTCCGTCGCACGCTGCTGGGCAGTGTCGGTGAGCAACGTGCTGCGTTTGATCTACTGCGCAAGCAGTATCCGGCGCGACGCGAGATCGAAGGCTTGAAGGTGCGGATCGACGGCGATTCGCCGGCCCTGCGCCAGATCGTGACCGCGCTGGGCGCTGTGGCCGTATAAACAGCGGGCAGAAAAAACCCGGCCTGCAAGGGCCGGGTCAGGAAGACGGTGGCGATATCACTTTTGTTCGGCAGGCTTGACCAATCGCTTCTCCAGTTCGCTGCAAGCTTCCTGGATCATGTCTTCAGTGATCTCGATTTCACGCCCGTTTTCGTCGATGATCGAGCAACCCAGAGGTTGGCCGGGCTTGGTGCGGATCACTTCAATCTTGTCTTCGCTGCTGTTTTGCAAGGACATGGCCTGTCTCCTCATCAGGTTGTGTGCCTAGGTTAAAACCGTCAGGTGACCAGGCTGTGACAACTCCCTGCGGTCGATCCGGAACGGCATCTCCACTCAAACAGAAATGACCGTCTGTCTCAACCCGGACCTTAGACCAATAGCATCTAGGGGGTAGTCTTGCCGGTCATATTTAACCTGACTCATTGTGATTTACAGAGTTCCTCCCCATTTGAGTCTGTAGGCTGGCCCTATCCATCAGCACACGACGTGAACCTGAATGATCCCGATGCTTTCCTCGCGCCACCGCCGGGCCTTGCGCCTGACCAGTCATTTTCTTGCCCCTTATCGCTGGCCGGCGTTCGGCGCACTGCTCGCGCTGATCGTCACGGCGGGCATCACCCTGTCGATGGGGCAGGGCATCAAGTTGCTGGTCGATCAAGGCTTCATGACCCAGTCGCCGCACCTGCTCAACCAATCCATCGGCCTGTTCATGCTGCTGGTGTTCGGCTTGGCGGTCGGCACCTTTGCGCGGTTTTATCTGGTGTCCTGGATCGGTGAACGCGTGGTGGCGGACATCCGTCGACAGGTGTTCAACCATCTGGTGTACCTGCATCCCGGGTTTTACGAGGACAACCGCAGCTCGGAAATCCAGTCGCGGCTGACCGCTGACACCACGCTGCTGCAATCGGTGATCGGCTCGTCGCTGTCGCTGTTCCTGCGCAATTTATTGATGGTCATTGGCGGTGTGGTGCTGCTGTTCATCACCAACCCAAAGCTCACCAGCATCGTGGTGATCGCACTGCCGTTGGTGATTGCGCCGATCCTGATTTTCGGCCGCCGCGTGCGTAACCTCTCCCGGTTGAGTCAGGACCGGATCGCCGACATTGGCAGCTACGTCTCGGAGACTCTCGGCCAGATCAAGACCGTGCAGGCCTATAACCATCAGGTTCAGGACGAACAGCGTTTCGCCGGCACCGTCGAGCAGGCATTCGAGACTGCGCGCAAACGGATTTTTCAGCGGGCCTGGCTGATCACGCTGGTGATCGTGCTGGTGCTCGGCGCCGTCGCGGTGATGTTGTGGGTCGGCGGCATGGACGTGATTGCCGGGCGGATTTCTGCCGGTGAACTGGCGGCGTTCGTGTTCTACAGCCTGATCGTCGGCAGTGCGTTTGGCACGTTGAGTGAGGTCATCGGTGAATTGCAGCGAGCAGCCGGCGCCGCCGAGCGCATCGCTGAATTGCTGCGTTCGGAGAACATTATCCAGCCACCGACCACGGGATTGGTGACGCTGCCGGAGCGAGTCAAAGGCGAGCTGGAATTGCAGGATGTGCGTTTTTCCTACCCTTCGCGTCCCGAAAGCCTCGCCGTCGATGGCTTGAGTCTGACGATCAACGCCGGCGAAACCCTCGCGCTCGTCGGCCCGTCCGGCGCGGGCAAGTCCACGGTGTATGACTTGTTGCTGCGTTTCTACGATCCCCGGGAAGGGCGGATCCTGATCGATGGCGTGCCGCTGACGAGCCTTGATCCGCTGGACTTGCGTCGCTGCTTCGCGCTGGTCTCGCAAACCCCGGCGCTGTTCTTCGGCAGTGTCGAAGAGAACATTCGCTACGGCTGCCCCACCGCCACGCTGGAGCAGGTGCGGGAAGCGGCGAAAATCGCCCACGCCCATGATTTCATCGAACAGATGCCCGACGGTTACCAGACCCATCTGGGTGACGGCGGCCTCGGCCTGTCTGGTGGACAACGCCAGCGCCTGGCAATCGCCCGGGCGCTGCTGGTCGACGCGCCGATCCTGCTGCTCGACGAAGCCACCAGCGCCCTCGACGCCCAGAGCGAACACCTGATCCAGCAAGCGCTGCCGAGCCTGATGCAAAACCGCACCACACTGGTCATCGCCCACCGGTTGGCCACGGTGAAAAACGCCGACCGGATCGCGGTGATGGATCAAGGCAAACTGGTTGCGATCGGCACGCATCAGGAGTTGATTGCGAGTAACCCGTTGTATGCGCGGTTGGCGGCGTTGCAGTTCAGTGATGGTCATCAGGCTTCGACCGACCCAGTAACCGACTAAGTAACCGACCATGTAACCGACCCAGTAGAGCGCCATAAAAAATGCCCGCATCTCTCGATGCGGGCATTTTTGTTTACGTCGATCTATCGGCGAAACACGCCTCGATCACTGATCATCGAAATACCGCTCATGCCAGTCCACCAGCGGTTGCGGCGAGTTGAGTTTCTGGCCGTAGATCACCGAGTAGGACAGCACGTTCTGCACGTACTGGCGGGTTTCGTCGAACGGGATGCTTTCCACCCAGACGTCGAAGCTCAGGTGGTCGGCGCCGCGCAGCCACTGGCGCACGCGGCCGGGGCCGGCGTTGTAGGCGGCAGAGGCGAGCACGCGGTTGCCGTTGAACTGGCTGTGCACCTGGCTCAGGTAAGCGGCACCGAGCTGGATGTTTTTATCCGGATCGAGCACCTGCTGTGGCGAGGCCAATGGAATGCTGAACTTGCGCGCGGTTTCCTTGGCGGTGCCGGGCATCAGTTGCATCAGGCCGCTGGCGCCGACGCTGGAACGGGCGTCGTCCATGAACGCACTTTCCTGACGGGTGATGGCGAACACCCAGCTCGAATGCAGGCCGCGCACCTTGGCTTCGCGCACCAGTGTGTCGCGGTGGGCCATCGGGAAACGGATATCCAGATCATCCCAGTACTGCGCCTGACTGATGGTGCGGATGGCCGGGAAATACCATTTCAGGTCGTAAGCCAGTTTCGCCTGGGCGACCATTTCGTCGCGGCTGAAATGCCGGCTGACGTGATACCACTCGCGGCGACCGTCGACGATCTGCCCACGGGCGTGGAACTCCAGCGCACGACGCACGCCAGGGGTGTTGCGCACCTTGTTGATCAGCGCCTGACTGAGCACCAGCGGCTTGTTGTTCAGCGAGTAAGGCGACTGCGAGCGGTCGGCGGCGAGGAAGCCGTAGAAGTCACGCTCCCGCGACAGATTCTTGTACAGCGTCTGCGCTTCCGGATTTTGCGGTTGCGCCAGTTCCAGACTGCGGGCCTGCCAGTAGCGCCAGCGGTTGGTAGTGGCCAGATCCTGCGGCAGACGGCGGGTCAGTTGGTAGGCGTCGTCCCAGCGCGCCAGACGCAACAGCAGACGCAGGCGCCATTCGGACACGGTGTTGTCGCGCAGCTCCGGGTCGTACTTGGTCATTACGTCCAGCGCGCGGCTGTCGAAGCGGCGGGCGAGAGTCAGGCCGATTTCCCGGGCGATCGCGACTTTTTCATCCCGGGAGAAATGCATGCTGCTGGCGTAACCGTCGAGCAGGGCCATGGCCTTGTCCGGGTCCTGACGCGCGAGGCGGCGCAGACCGAGGCTGACCACGTCGGACATCGGTTCATCGGCCGGCGTGAACCGCGAAGGCTGGTTGAGCAGTTCCGGTTTCTGCGCCACGTCCACCAGCAGGCGACCGCGCGGGGCGAGGGTGGTCAGGCCGTTGACCAGGCTGTTGGCCAACGGATAGTTGCGGTGCTGGGCGGCGAGCTTGGCGCGTTCCCAGCGTTTCTGTTCGGTCAGTTGACCCTCGGCGGCCCACATGCCGAACAACGCGTCACAGGCGGCGGGCTGGGATTTGCCGGTCAGCCACAGCTTCTCGGCGTTGGCGTAGCCCTCGGCCTTCTTGTTGTGGCTGATCTGGTACTGCGCGTTCAGGCAGTCCAGCTCGGTGAAATTCAGTTTGGGGTCGTAATACTTGACGAACGTCGCCCAGTCGCCTCGATCGGCCAGCCAACGCAACCAGCGCAACTTCATCCAGTTGGCCTGGGGCAGGTCACCGTGCTCGGCGAGAAACTTTTCGATCTCCGCGTTGCTGGCGGTTTTCAGCCGGGCGGTCAGCTCGTCATAAGCCAGGTATGGCTCCAGCGGATAATCAGCCAGTGCCTGGCTGTAACGGAAATACGGGCCGGTGTCGCCCTTGGCCAGGGCGCGCTTGGCTTCATCGTAATACTGGCGTTGGGTGGACAGGTCCACCGCCTGGGCGGATTGAACGGCAGCGGCGGAAAGCAGCAAACATGACAAAACACTGAAGAGGCGACTGCGCATGAGACATCCGGGCAGAGAAATCATGACAAGTGCCGGCCCAAAACCCGCACTGAATTGTCTGTAGCTTAGCCTTTTGCCAGCAGGCGGCGAAAGCTTTGCCGGCCTTGCAGCACAAGTTCGCAACAATTGTTGTGCAGAGTGCGTCAGCGGCGAAATTGCCGGCCTGCTCGGGCCCCGATTCAGGTAGAATGCGCGCCCGGTTTTTGGAGAAGCTCATGACCCTGCTCAAATTCAGCGATGTGTCCCTTGCATTCGGCGCGATGCCGTTGTTGGACAAGGTGTCCTGGCAGATCGCCCGTGGTGAGCGGGTGTGCATCATCGGCCGCAACGGCACTGGCAAATCCAGCATGATGAAACTGGTCAAGGGCGACCAGAAGCCTGATGACGGCTCGGTGTGGCGTGCCCCCGGTCTGAAAATCGGTGAATTGCCACAGGAATTGCCGGTGGCCGACGAGCGGACTGTGTTCGACGTGGTTGCCGAAGGCCTCGATGGCGTCGGCGCCTTGCTCGCCGAATACCATCATCTGAGCCAGAACATCGTCACCGACGCCGATCTGGACAAACTGATGCACGTCCAGCACGACCTCGAAGCGCGCGATGGCTGGCGCTTGCAGACCCTGGTCGACAGCACCCTGAGCCGCCTGCAACTACCGGCCGACAAGACCCTCGCCGAACTGTCCGGCGGCTGGCGTCGTCGTGTGCTGCTGGCGCAGGCGCTGGTGTCCGAGCCGGATCTGCTGCTGCTCGACGAGCCAACCAACCACCTGGACATCGGTGCGATTGCCTGGCTTGAAGAAGCGCTGAAGGATTTCCAGGGCGCCGTGCTGTTCATCACGCACGACCGTTCCTTCCTGCAAAACCTCGCCACCCGCATCCTGGAACTGGATCGCGGCGGCCTGATCGACTGGAACGGCGACTACGCCAGTTTCCTCGTCCATAAAGAAGCCGCACTGGCCGCCGAAGAAACCGCCAACGCGCTGTTCGACAAGCGTCTGGCCCAGGAAGAAGTGTGGATTCGTCAGGGCATCAAGGCCCGTCGCACCCGTAACGAAGGCCGCGTACGTGCGCTGAAAGCATTGCGCGTGGAGCGCAGCGAACGTCGCGAGCGCACCGGCAAGGCCAACATCCAGCTGGAAACGGCGGAGAAGTCCGGCAAGCAGGTAATGGTGCTGGATAACGTGAGCTTTGCGCATCCGGGCGGTCCGTTCCTGATCCGCGATTTCTCCATGGTGCTGCAGCGCGGCGACCGGATCGGTCTGCTCGGCGCCAACGGTACCGGCAAGACCACTCTGCTGAAACTGATGCTCAGCGGTCTGCAACCGACCAGCGGCAAAGTGGAAGAGGGCACCAAGATCGATGTGGCCTACTTCGACCAGTTGCGTCATCAGCTGGATCTGGAAAAGACCGTGATCGATAACGTCGCCGAAGGTCGCGACTTCATCGATATCGACGGCCAGAGCCGCCACGTGCTGAGCTACCTCGGCGACTTCCTGTTCAGCCCGCAGCGTGCCCGCACGCCGGTGAAGGCGTTGTCCGGTGGTGAGCGTGCGCGTCTGTTGCTGGCCAAATTGTTCAGCAAGCCGGCGAACCTGCTGGTACTCGACGAACCGACCAACGACCTCGACGTGGAAACCCTCGAGCTGCTCGAAGAAGTGCTGCTGACCTTCAACGGCACTGTGCTGATGGTCAGTCACGACCGGGCATTCCTCGACAACGTGGTCACCAGCACTCTGGTCTTCGAAGGTGAAGGCAAGGTGCGCGAATACGTCGGCGGCTATCAGGACTGGATCCGTCAGGGCGGTTCGCCGCGTCTGCTGGGCGTGACCGAAAGCAAATCCGGCAAGGCCGACCTGAACTCGGCGGTGGTCACTGCCGAACCGGCTCCGGTTGCCGCGCCGGTTGCTGCGGCTCCAGCGGCGAAGAAGAAGTTGAGCTACAAGCTTCAGCGCGAGCTGGAAGCGCTGCCGGGCGACATCGACGCCAAGGAGCAGCAGATTGCTGCTGTCGAGGCTGAAATGGCCGAGGCCGGCTTCTATCAGCGTCCGCCGGCCGAGACGGCCAAGGTGATTGCTTCTCTGGAGCAGTTGCAGGCTGAGCTGGATGCGCTGGTGGAGCGTTGGGCCGAGCTGGACGCCTGATTGTTTCAAGGCATGAAAAAGCCCGGCGTCCAGTGATGGGCGCCGGGCTTTTTTAGCTTTTCACAAGTGCCTGGGATCAGCGTTTGACCAAGTGCACCGCCAGCACATCGCAAGGTGCGCCGTGCAGCACGTCATTGGCGGTCGAGCCCAGCAACAGCGCCAGACCATGCCGGCCATGGCTGCCGACCACGATCAGGTCGCATTCCTGTTCCTTGGCGAAATGGTGGATTTCCTGACGCGGCTGGCCGTAGGTCAGGTGGCAGTTGGCGCCTTCAAGCTCGGTGTACTTGTGCTTCAGGCGTTCGAGGCGTTCCTTGGCCTGATCGAACTGCTGTTGTTGCAGTTGTGACAGATCCATCGGTACGTCACCGCCGAAGGCCATGGCCATCGGTTCAACGATATGCACCAGCGACAGCTTGGCGCCATTGCTCACCGACAGCTCTCGGGCGCGGTGGATCACAGGGTCGCACTCTTCGGTCAGATCTACGGCGACCAGGATATGGTGGTAGGGCATGAGGTGCTCCTCGTGAGGGATCAATATTGTTAAGTATGGCTGGTTTCAAGCGCATTGGTTCCAAAGTGACGCAATGGGCTCATCAAGAATCGGGAGTAGAGATATGACGGTCTGGCTGGTGGTGTCAATCCTGCTGGTGGTGTTGAGTCCCCTGGCGTGGTTGCGTCCGTCCCGTGCACAGAGTGGCCGGATAGCCTTGCGCACCGAGGCCCGGCGCATCGGGCTGGCCATGCAGCTGGCGCCCCAGGAGTGGCCGCACTGGCTGAGCCAGGAGCCGCCAAACCCGTGCGCGCAATACCATCGGCCACGCCGTGGCAAGCAGTCGGCGTGCTGGACGTATTGGCAGAAATCCCCGGGTGTTTGGGTGAATCAGTGGCAGGAAGTCTGTGAGGATCCACTGCTGCTGAATCATTTCGAAAAATTGCCGGGCAACGTTTTCAAGGTCGAGGCGGATAAGCAGATGATCGCCCTCTATTGGGGCGAGAAGGGTGAGGCGTCGGTTTTGCTGGAGATTGATGCCACGCTGAAAGCGCTGGCATGACTTGCGGACTTTTCGCGCTGCAACGGTGCGAAACGTCTGGCAGACGCGCAATAAAAAGCCCGACATGATTCATCGGGCGGGGTTGGCCAGGCAGGCCGGAAATTCTTTTTGGCGTTGAACCGGAGTCATCCGGTCAGCAAATCTGCGCCTGTTTTCCTTCGTAGTCCAGCCAGCGTAGCCTGTTAAACAAGGCTTGCGGTGAATTAGGGCGACTTTTCTAACTATTAATCTTATGAATGCCCTCACATGCAAGCGTCTGTGGCCGGGCTGCGTCCTACAGAAATGACCGCAAAGTCGCATTTCAACCCGTATTTAGGGCGATTGACAATTGTCGGAAATTCCGTGAAGGTGGCGTACCCAAATCAAACGGGCGTATGAATTGAGCGTTTGTATTGCAGACTGCTCCTACAGAATCCCGACTATCGCGTTGGCGGGTGTGCCGGGTGGATGAGTGTCAGCATCGACGAAAAAACGTCCTGCCGAGCCATTTGCCTGCGTCCGACGTGTACTGTTCAGCTTCCATATCGTGGAGATCAGTTGATGATTTACGAAGGTAAAGCCATCACGGTTAAAGCTCTTGAAAGTGGCATCGTCGAATTGAAATTCGACCTCAAGGGTGAGTCCGTCAACAAGTTCAACCGTCTTACCCTGAACGAACTGCGTCAGGCCGTAGACACCATCAAGGCAGATGCTTCGATCAAGGGCGTGATCGTCAGCAGTGGCAAGGACGTGTTCATCGTCGGCGCCGACATCACCGAATTTGTCGACAACTTCAAGCTGCCGGATGCCGAGCTGGTTGCTGGCAATCTCGAAGCCAACAAGATCTTCAGCGATTTCGAAGACCTCAACGTTCCGACCGTCGCCGCGATCAACGGCATCGCCCTGGGGGGCGGCCTGGAAATGTGCCTCGCAGCGGACTACCGCGTCATGTCGACCAAGGCCAAGATCGGTCTGCCGGAAGTCAAGCTGGGCATCTACCCGGGCTTCGGCGGTACCGTGCGTCTGCCGCGCCTGATCGGTGCCGACAACGCCATCGAGTGGATTGCCGCCGGCAAGGAAAACCGTCCTGAAGACGCGCTGAAAGTCGGCGCCGTCGATGCCGTGGTTGCCCCTGAAAAGCTGCAGGATGCCGCCCTTGAGCTGGTCAAGCGCGCCGTCTCCGGCGAGTTCGACTACAAGGCCAAGCGCCAGCCCAAGCTGGAAAAGCTCAAGCTGAACGCCATTGAACAAATGATGGCTTTCGAAACCGCCAAAGGTTTCGTGGCTGGCCAGGCTGGCCCGAACTACCCGGCCCCGGTCGAAGCGATCAAGACCATCCAGAAAGCCGCGAACTTCGGTCGTGACAAGGCGCTGGAAGTTGAAGCCGCAGGTTTCGTGAAACTGGCCAAGACCTCTGCCGCGCAGAGCTTGATCGGTCTGTTCCTGAACGATCAGGAGCTGAAGAAAAAGGCCAAGGCCTACGACGAAATCGCCAAGGACGTGAAGCAGGCTGCCGTACTGGGCGCCGGCATCATGGGTGGCGGTATCGCCTATCAGTCGGCCTCCAAAGGTACGCCGATCCTGATGAAGGACATCAACGAGCACGGCATCGAGCAAGGTCTGGCTGAAGCCGCCAAGCTGCTTGTCGGTCGCGTTGATAAAGGCCGCATGACCGCCGCGAAAATGGCTGAAGTGCTCAACGGCATTCGTCCGACCCTGTCCTACGGTGATTTCGGTCACGTCGACCTGGTCGTTGAAGCCGTGGTCGAGAACCCGAAGGTCAAGCAAGCCGTTCTGGCGGAAGTCGAAGACAAGGTCAAAGAGGACACCATCCTCGCGTCCAACACCTCGACCATTTCCATCAGCCTGCTGGCCAAGGCCCTCAAGCGTCCGGAAAACTTCGTCGGCATGCACTTCTTCAACCCGGTGCACATGATGCCGCTGGTGGAAGTGATCCGTGGCGAGAAGTCCAGCGAGCTGGCGATTGCCACCACCGTTGCCTACGCCAAGAAAATGGGCAAGAACCCGATCGTCGTCAACGACTGCCCGGGCTTCCTGGTCAACCGCGTACTGTTCCCGTACTTCGGCGGTTTCGCCAAGCTGGTCAGCGCCGGTGTGGACTTCGTCCGTATCGACAAGATCATGGAAAAATTCGGCTGGCCGATGGGCCCGGCGTACCTGATGGACGTGGTCGGCATCGACACCGGTCACCACGGCCGTGACGTGATGGCCGAAGGCTTCCCGGATCGCATGAAGGACGACCGTCGTTCGGCCATCGACGTGCTTTACGAAGCCAAGCGTCTCGGTCAGAAGAACGGTAAAGGCTTCTATGCCTACGAGGCCGACAAGAAAGGCAAGCAGAAGAAAGTCGCCGATCCGTCGGTACTGGAAGTGCTCAAGCCGATCGTCTACGAGCAGCGCGAAGTCACTGACGAAGACATCATCAACTGGATGATGATCCCGCTGTGCCTGGAAACCGTGCGTTGCCTGGAAGACGGCATCGTCGAAACCGCTGCCGAAGCCGACATGGGTCTGGTCTACGGTATTGGTTTCCCTCCATTCCGTGGCGGTGCGCTGCGCTACATCGACTCGATCGGTGTTGCCGAGTTCGTTGCCCTGGCCGACCAGTACGCTGATTTGGGCGCGCTGTACCACCCGACCGCGAAGCTGCGCGAAATGGCCAAGAACGGCCAGAGCTTCTTCGGTTAAGCGCCCCCAACTAGAGTGAGAGTGAACTTATGAGCTTGAATCCTAGAGACGTCGTGATTGTCGACTTCGGTCGTACTCCGATGGGCCGCTCCAAGGGCGGCATGCACCGCAACACCCGCGCCGAAGACATGTCGGCGCACCTGATCAGCAAACTGCTGGAACGCAACGCCAAGGTCGATCCTGCCGAAGTCGAGGACGTGATCTGGGGCTGCGTCAACCAGACCCTGGAGCAAGGCTGGAACATCGCGCGCATGGCGTCGCTGATGACCCAGATCCCGCACACCTCGGCCGGCCAGACCGTCAGCCGTCTGTGCGGCTCGTCGATGAGCGCGCTGCACACCGCTGCGCAAGCGATCATGACCGGTAACGGTGACGTGTTCGTGGTTGGCGGCGTCGAGCATATGGGTCACGTGAGCATGATGCACGGTGTCGATCCGAACCCGCACATGTCCCTGTACGCGGCGAAAGCCTCGGGCATGATGGGCCTGACCGCTGAAATGCTGGGCAAAATGCACGGTATCACTCGCGAACAGCAAGACGCCTTTGGCGTGCGTTCCCACCAGTTGGCCCACAAAGCGACTGTGGAAGGCAAGTTCAAGGACGAAATCATCCCGATGCAGGGTTACGACGAGAACGGTTTCCTGAAAACCTTCGACTACGACGAAACCATTCGTCCGGAAACCACCCTGGAAAGTCTGGCGGCTCTGAAGCCGGCGTTCAATCCAAAGGGCGGCACCGTAACGGCCGGTACTTCGTCGCAGATCACCGATGGTGCTTCGTGCATGATCGTGATGTCGGCACAGCGTGCACAGGACCTGGGCATCCAGCCTCTGGCGGTGATCCGCTCGATGGCGGTAGCGGGTGTGGACCCGGCCATCATGGGCTATGGTCCGGTACCGGCTACTCAGAAAGCACTGAAACGTGCCGGCCTGGGTATCAACGATATCGACTTCTTCGAGCTCAATGAAGCGTTCGCCGCACAGGCTCTGCCAGTGCTGAAAGACCTGAAAGTGCTCGACAAGATGAATGAGAAGGTTAACCTGCACGGCGGCGCGATCGCCTTGGGTCACCCGTTCGGTTGCTCCGGTGCCCGTATTTCCGGCACCTTGCTGAACGTGATGAAGCAGAATGGCGGCACCTTCGGGGTGGCCACCATGTGCATTGGCCTCGGCCAAGGCATCTCCACCGTCTTCGAACGCGTTTAAGCGTCTCGTCGATGGAAGCCGGGGCCAAGTGCCCCGGTTTTTGTTTTTGCGGATTTATTTTTGTTTTTATTTTGAAAAAATTTGAGTGAGGGCCGAAGCATGCCGATACAACCTGGGCTCTACCAACATTACAAAGGTCCGCAGTACCGCGTATTCAGTGTTGCGCGGCATTCCGAGACCGAAGAAGAAGTGGTCTTTTACCAAGCCCTGTATGGCGATTACGGCTTCTGGGTACGTCCCTTGAGCATGTTCCTGGAGTCCGTCGAGGTTGACGGGGAGCAGGTCCCACGCTTTGCTTTGGTGCAAGCCGAACCGAGCCTTTTTTCGAAGCCGTAAGGCGAGTGCGCGCAAAACCCTGCGCTTGACCTCACCTTGTAGCCACTATATATAGCGGTGCCGCGTCAGGCGCCAACCGCCTTTCACTTCTAGAATTCAGGAATTTTCTGATCCATGGGCAAATCGCTGGTCATTGTGGAATCCCCGGCTAAGGCCAAGACCATCAACAAGTATCTGGGCAACCAATACGTGGTGAAGTCGAGTATCGGCCATATCCGAGACCTGCCCACCAGCGGTTCGGCTAGCGCCAGCAAGGAGCCAGCCGCCAAGCGCGGGAAAGCTGCTGCGGGCGAAGCGCCAGCGCTGTCGCCGAAAGAGAAGGCGCGCAAGCAGCTGGTCTCGCGCATGGGTGTCGATCCCGAGCACGGCTGGAAAGCCAAGTACGAGATCCTCCCGGGCAAGGAAAAGGTCATCGAAGAGCTGCGCCGGCTCGCCAAGGATGCTGACACCATCTATCTCGCAACCGACTTGGATCGCGAGGGGGAAGCCATTGCCTGGCACCTGCGCGAAGCCATCGGTGGTGATGACAGCCGCTACAAGCGCGTGGTGTTCAACGAAATCACCAAGAAGGCGATTCAGGAAGCCTTCTCGGAGCCGGGCGAACTCGACATCGATCGAGTGAACGCGCAGCAGGCCCGTCGTTTCCTCGACCGCGTCGTCGGCTACATGGTCTCACCGCTGCTGTGGGCGAAGATCGCTCGTGGCCTGTCCGCCGGTCGCGTGCAATCGGTTGCCGTGAAGCTGGTGGTGGAGCGTGAGCGCGAGATCCGTGCGTTCAACCCGGAAGAGTACTGGGAAGTGCACGCCGACCTCGGCACCACCAAAGGTTCGACCGTGCGTTTCGAAGTGGCTCGCGAGAAAGGTGAAGCCTTCAAACCGCTGAACGAAGCCCAGGCTACGGCCGCGCTGGAGAAGCTCAAATCTTCCAGCTACAGCATCGTCAAGCGTGAAGACAAGCCAACCAGCAGCAAGCCGTCGGCACCGTTCATCACCTCCACACTGCAACAGGCCGCGAGTAACCGCCTGGGCTTCGGTGTGAAGAAAACCATGATGATGGCTCAGCGTCTGTACGAAGCCGGCTACATCACTTATATGCGTACCGACTCGACCAACCTCTCGGCTGATGCCGTGGCGATGGCGCGCGATTACATCGAAACCGAGTTCGGCAAGAAGTACCTGCCGGAGTCGCCGAACGTCTACAGCAGCAAGGAAGGCGCACAAGAGGCTCACGAAGCGATTCGTCCGTCTGACGCCAACACCACGCCAGCCAAGCTGGCCGGCATGGAGCGCGACGCTGAGCGCCTCTACGAGCTGATCTGGCGCCAGTTCCTGGCTTGCCAGATGCTGCCGGCGCAATACCTGTCGACCACCGTCAGCGTCGCTGCCGGCGACTTCGAGCTGCGCGCCAAGGGCCGCATCCTGAAGTTCGACGGTTACACTCGTGTGCTGCCGCAGATCACCAAGCCTGGCGACGATGACGTTCTGCCGGACATGGCGCAGGGCGACGTGATGAAGCTTATAAAGCTCGATCCGTCCCAGCACTTCACCAAGCCGCCGGCCCGTTATTCGGAAGCCAGCCTGGTGAAGGAAATGGAAAAGCGCGGCATCGGCCGTCCTTCGACCTACGCAGCGATCATCTCGACCATTCAGGATCGCGGCTACGTGACCCTGCACAACCGTCGTTTCTATTCGGAAAAGATGGGCGACATCGTTACCGAGCGTCTGTCGGAAAGCTTCTCGAATCTCATGGACTACGGCTTCACCGCCGGCATGGAAGAGAATCTCGATGACGTGGCCCAGGGTGAACGCGACTGGAAAAACGTGCTGGACGAGTTCTACGGCGACTTCAAGAAAAAACTTGAAGTGGCGGAGAATCCGGAAGCCGGCATGCGTGCCAACCAGCCGGTAATGACCGACATTCCTTGCACCACCTGCGGCCGTCCGATGCAGATTCGTACTGCATCGACCGGTGTATTCCTCGGCTGCTCGGGTTACAGCCTGCCGCCGAAAGAGCGCTGCAAGGCCACCGTCAACCTGGTGCCGGGCGATGAAATCGCGGCGGACGACGAGGGCGAGTCGGAATCCCTGGTGCTGCGCGGCAAGCATCGCTGCCCGATCTGCAGCACGGCGATGGACGCCTACCTGCTCGACGAGAAGCGCAAGCTGCACATCTGTGGTAACAACCCGGATTGCGCCGGCTACGAGATCGAAGAAGGCAGCTATCGCATCAAGGGCTACGAAGGTCCGAGCCTGGAATGCGACAAGTGCGGCAGCGAGATGCAGCTCAAGACCGGCCGTTTCGGCAAGTTCTTCGGTTGCACCAACCCGACGTGCAAGAACACCCGCAAACTGCTGAAAAGCGGTGACGCGGCGCCGCCGAAGATGGATCCGGTGAAGATGCCTGAGCTGAAATGCGAAAAGGTCAACGACACCTACATCCTGCGCGACGGTGCATCCGGCCTGTTCCTGGCGGCCAGCCAATTCCCGAAAAACCGCGAGACCCGTGCTCCGCTAGTGATCGAGATTCTGCCGCACAAGGACGAGATCGATCCGAAGTACCATTTCCTGTGCGAAGCGCCGCAGAAGGATCCGGATGGCCTGCCAGCGGTGATCCGCTACAGCCGCAAGACCAAAGAGCAGTATGTTCAGACCGAAGTCGACGGCAAGCCGACTGGCTGGAAAGCGTTCTTCGACGGTGGTAAGTGGACAGTTGAGGACAAGCGTCCGGCGAAAGCCAAGGCTTGAGCAATCGCTGATCTGAAGGTGCCCTGACTGGGCATCTTCAACACAAAAGGCCGCATGACAACCTTCGGGTTTTCATGCGGCCTTTTTGTTTAATGCTTGCGGTCAGATCGGCTGATCCATGACACTGTCCGGCCTGTGTGAAGCAATTATTTCGTTGTGGAGAGTGCCGACATGGCCCACGAACTTTATACCCGTACCAATCAGAAGATCTATTTCGCGGGTTTGTCGCTGGAAGCGCTGGCCAGGGCCGAAGAGGGGCGGGCGATGAACTCGCTGGCGCTGATTCAGGCCGGGCGCGAATCCGCACTGTTTCATCTCTACGGTGCGTTGTTGGGGCTGTGTCATGAAATCGCCGGCTTCTATCGTTTGCCGCAAGCCAATGCGTCGCGGGCGGAAACTCTGCTGACCCGCGAAGTGCTGGAGTCGATTGCCATTCCTGAGCTGGCGGAGATGATCGAGCTGGCAGGCAATCCGGAGACCTGGCTGGCTAAATTGCTGGCCGCGCACTCGGCGCTGTTTCAGCCGCCACGGGTGCCACACAAGCCGAAGGGCGATGTGACGCAGCCGTTAATTCAGGCGGTGAATCTGGATGAAGAAGAGGCGGTTGAAGAGCTGAGCCGCGAAGAGCTCGAGAGCTGGCGGCAGAACCTCAAGGGGCTGGCGATCCGTTTCCGTGAAGGCTTGAACGAGTGCTGAGGAACTGTGGACTGGCGGCGACGAGAGGCGTGCTGCTGGTCAAGATCCCGAGCGAAGCCTGAATGATGTCTATATAATCCCTGCCTTTCGTGGAGAACAGACCTATATGCCAACGTCCTTTCTAGAAATTGTCGAGCTACCAGACGGCCGAATCGAACTGCGCAGGGCCGAGGACGAGGGTTCTCTGGTAACTCTGGATTTCTCCGAGGATGCCAAGGCGTTTCTGCAAGGCCAGCACGTTGAAATTGCCAAGGCGATGTTGAGCGTCGGCGTGCAAATGGCGGGGCGTATGGTTGAAGGCGAATTCGATAAGGATGAGGGGCCGCGGGTTCTTCATTGATCCGCTGTCTGTCAGTTACTGCTCCAGATCGGCTTCTCTATCCCTGGAGAAGCCCTGCGCTTTACATGGCGCGCATTGTTGCTGAATCACCCCAAACGAATGTTCAGGCTTTGAGCGTCCCCGGTACGGGCGGCGCTGATCAGCTGTTGCCGTGATCCTGCGCTCAATGGATTCAGCCACGTGACGACTGTGTGGCTGCGGCCCAGGCGTAATGCTTCGCAGGCCAATTGCTGAGCGCTTTGGGCGCCGCGCGGTTGCAACAGCAGGATGCGTTCGCGATTCAATCCAGCGTCCCGCAGCCAGGTCTGGGTCAGGCTGGCAGGCGGTGCAATCAGGGTCAGCCAGCGTGCGTCCTGATCCTCGCTCAGTTCGCGAAGAATCGGTGCCAGCAGGCTCAGGCAGTTCCCGGCCGCACCGCGCAGTGACAGCTCGCTGAACGCTTCGGGTTCGGTATTCCACGGCCGCTCGACGACATCCTTGAGGATGGGGGCGATGGGCTGCGCCAGAAACGCTTCGAACAACGGCAGTTGTGTTTGCTGAGGTGCGTGTGGGAACTGCATAAAGCCTCCTTTAGCGGCGGATGACGCCGACACTCAAGCCTTCGATGACCAGTTCCTGGTCTTTCAGGTTGACTTCGATAGGGGCGAACTCGGGGTTTTCGGCAATCAGCCAGACTTTGCTGCCGTCACGCTTGAAGCGTTTGACGGTGACTTCGTCGCCGATCCGGGCAACCACGATCTGACCGTTGCGTGCCTCGCGGGTGGTGTGAACCGCCAGCAAGTCGCCGTCGAAAATACCGATGTCCTTCATGCTCATGCCGTGGACGCGCAACAGGTAGTCGGCGCGCGGATGAAAGAAGGCCGGGTTGATGTTGCAGGACTCTTCGATGTGCTGCTGGGCGAGAATCGGTGCGCCGGCAGCCACTCGACCGATGATCGGCAGCGTGGATTCGTCGACCTTGGCTTCGAAGCCGGGGATGCGAATGCCGCGAGAGGCACCCGGAGTCATCTCGATCGCGCCTTTACGGGCGAGTGCCTTGAGGTGCTCTTCGGCCGCGTTGGGCGATTTGAAACCCAGTTCCTGAGCGATTTCCGCACGGGTCGGCGGGTAGCCGTTGTCTTCGAGGCAGCGTTTGATAAAGGCCAGAATCTCGGCTTGGCGTGGCGTCAGCTTAAGCATATTGATCGCTCTGTCTTTTTATACAGTGACTGGGATTATATACAGTGAAGCAGTCTTGGCAATGATCGTTTTTTGCCATGCCGCCGGACGGTCAGTGACGACGCTGATTAATGTGGCGTCCTTGTTGTGGTTAAATAACTGACCGACCATTCCCAAAACGAACTGGCAGGCTTGACAAGGCATAGGCTGAAACGTATGTTTCAAACAAGTGTTTGTCAGGCGGAGTAGCCATGGCCCAGTCGGAAACCGTTGAACGCATTCTTGATGCTGCAGAACAGTTGTTCGCGGAAAAAGGTTTCGCTGAAACCTCATTGCGTCTGATCACCAGCAAGGCAGGGGTCAACCTCGCTGCGGTGAACTATCACTTCGGTTCGAAGAAGGCGCTGATCCAGGCGGTTTTTTCGCGCTTCCTCGGTCCGTTCTGCATCAGCCTCGACAAAGAGCTGGAGCGCCGCCAGGCCAAGCCAGAGAACAAGCCTTCGCTCGAAGAGCTGCTGGAAATTCTCGTCGAGCAAGCGCTGGTGGTGCAGCCACGTAGCGGCAACGATCTATCGATTTTCATGCGCTTGCTCGGTCTGGCATTCAGTCAGAGCCAGGGCCACTTGCGCCGTTATCTGGAAGACATGTACGGCAAGGTATTCCGTCGCTATATGTTGCTGGTGAACGAAGCCGCGCCGCGCATTCCTCCGATCGAACTGTTCTGGCGTGTGCACTTCATGCTCGGTGCTGCAGCATTCAGCATGTCGGGTATCAAGGCCTTGCGCGCGATTGCCGAGACCGATTTCGGTGTCAACACCTCCATCGAACAGGTGATGCGTCTGATGGTGCCGTTCCTGGCAGCCGGTATGCGTGCCGAAACCGGCGTCACCGACACGGCCATGGCCACTGCGCAGTTGCGACCACGCAGCAAATCCGCGCCGGCACCTGCCAAGGTTTAACCGTCCATGGGTGGGCGCGGCAGCTGACATCCGCTAAGCTAGCCGCCCATGTCGACTCTCGTTCTGAACCCGTTTCTCATTGAAATCACCGACCCGCCGGGCAATGCCCCGCGCGGTGATTTTGTGGGCGACGGGTTTTTCGTTTTCAAGGAATCTCTATGACTGCTGGCCTGCAAGGCTCGTTGATGGTGGACGTCGCCGGTACCTGGCTGACGGCCGAAGATCGCCAATTGTTGCGCCAGCCCGAAGTGGGCGGCCTGATCATCTTTGCCCGCAACATCGAGCATCCGCGCCAAGTGCGCGAGTTGAGCGCGGCGATTCGTGCCATTCGTCCTGACTTGCTGCTGGCGGTGGATCAGGAGGGCGGTCGCGTCCAGCGGCTGCGTCAAGGCTTCGTGCGTCTGCCGGCCATGCGCGCCATCGCCGACAATCCGAACGCCGAGTATCTGGCCGAGCAATGCGGCTGGATCATGGCCACCGAAGTGCTGGCAGTCGGCCTCGACCTGAGCTTCGCGCCGGTGCTGGATCTGGATTACCAGCGCAGCGCCGTCGTCGGCACCCGCTCGTTTGAAGGTGACCCGGAGCGTGCTGCGCTACTCGCCGGTGCTTTCATCAAAGGCATGAACAGCGCCGGCATGGCCGCCACCGGTAAGCATTTTCCCGGCCACGGCTGGGCGGAAGCCGACTCGCACGTCGCGATTCCCAACGACGAGCGCAGCCTCGAAGAGATTCGCGCCAACGACCTCGTGCCGTTTGCCAGACTCAGCAAGCAACTGGCCGCCGTCATGCCGGCCCACGTCATTTATCCGCAAGTCGATGCGCAGCCCGCCGGTTTCTCCCGGCGCTGGTTGCAGGACATCCTGCGCGGTGAGCTGCAGTTCGACGGCGTTATCTTCAGCGATGACCTGTCGATGGCCGGCGCGCATGTAGTGGGCGACGCCGCCAGCCGTATCGAAGCCGCGCTCAGTGCCGGTTGCGACATGGGCCTGGTGTGCAACGACCGAGCGGCCGCCGAACTGGCCCTGAGCGCCGCGCAGCGCATGAAGGTCAAGCCGTCGCCGCGCATCGCGCGCATGCGCGGTCAGGCATTCGCCAACACCGAATACCGTCAGGATCCGCGCTGGCTGACCGCTGTCGGCGCGCTCAAAGACGCTCAACTGATCGATTAAGGATTTTTCGCTATGACGGTTTACGCAATCATCGGCGGCACCGGCCTGACCCAGCTGGAAGGCTTGAGCATTCGTCAGTCGCTAGCGGTGGATACGCCTTATGGCGCGCCATCGGCCGAGGTTCAGATTGGCGAGTATGCCGGCAAGGAAGTGTTATTCCTCGCTCGTCACGGTCACCCGCATCGCTTCCCGCCGCACAAGGTCAACTACCGCGCCAACCTGTGGGCGTTGAAGCAGGCCGGGGCCGAAGGGATCATCGCGGTCAACGCCGTGGGTGGGATTCATCCTGCAATGGGCACCGGACATTTCTGCGTGCCGCATCAGATCGTGGACTACACCAGCGGTCGCGAGCACACCTATTTCGCCGATGATCTGGAACATGTCACACACATCGACTTCAGCTTTCCCTACAGCGAACCGCTGCGTCAGCAATTGATTGCTGCGTTGGCCGCCGAAGGTTGCGAGTACAGCGATCAGGGCGTTTACGCCTGCACCCAGGGCCCGCGACTGGAAACCGTGGCCGAGATCGTGCGTCTGGAGCGTGACGGTTGCGACATCGTCGGCATGACCGGCATGCCGGAAGCGGCGCTGGCTCGTGAGCTGGATCTGGATTACGCCTGTCTGTCGCTGGTGGTGAACCCGGCGGCGGGCAAGACCACTGAAGTGATCACCATGGCCGAGATCGAGCAGGCGTTGCACGATGGCATGGGCAAGGTGAAATCGACGTTGGCGCGCGTACTCAGGGGCTGAGTCTGGCTCGAAACTGAGTCGAGCCTTTCGCGGGCAAGCCCGCTCCCACAGAGGTCACGCTAAACCTGTGGGAGCGGGCTTGTTCGCGAATCGATCTGATAGCCGACAAAGATCTCAGCGCTTTTCAAACTTGTCCGGCAACGGCGCAAACAGCGCCTCGATATCGTCACTCTGCAACTTCCAGTCCCCGGCCTTGCGCCCATCCAGCACACCGGCCGCCAGGTCGGATTTTTCCTTCTGCAAGTGCTGAATCTTCTCCTCGACCGTGCCCCGGGCAATCATCTTGTAGACGAACACCGGCTTTTCCTGACCGATGCGATACGCGCGGTCGGTTGCCTGATTCTCGGTCGCCGGGTTCCACCACGGATCGTAGTGAATCACCGTGTCCGCTTCCGTCAGGTTCAGGCCCACACCACCAGCCTTCAGGCTGATGAGAAAGATCTGACGCTTGCCGCTCTGGAATTCCTTCACAGGCGTTCGCCGATCACGGGTCTGTCCCGTCAGCAGCGCATACGCGACATTGCGCTTTTTCAGCTCGTCCTCGATCAGTGATAGCATCGAAGTGAACTGCGAAAACAGCAGAATCCGCCGGCCTTCCTCAAACAACTCCTCGAGCATTTCCATCAGGCTGTCGAGCTTGCCCGAGGTGCTGCCGCGAGCGGGCAGGGTAGCGTCGTTGACCAGGCGCAAATCGCAGCAGACCTGACGCAGCTTGAGCAACGCTTCGAGAATGATGATCTGACTGCGCGCCACGCCTTTGCGGGTGATCTCGTCGCGAACCTTCTTGTCCATGGCCAGACGCATGGTTTCGTACACGTCGCGCTGCGCTTCGTTGAGCTCGACCCAGTGGATGATCTCGGTTTTCGGTGGCAGCTCGGTCGCGACCTGTTCCTTGGTGCGGCGCAGCAGGAACGGTTTGATCCGACCGTTGAGGTGCTGAAGTCTGACTTCGCTCGCGCGCTTTTCAATCGGCACGCGGTAATCGGCGTTGAAGCTTTTGACGTCGCCGAGCCAGCCGGGCAGCAGGAAGTGAAACAGCGACCACAGTTCGCCCAGGTGATTTTCCAGCGGCGTCCCGCTCAGGCACAGGCGCTGACGCGCATTGAATTCACGGGCGGCCTGGGCGGCTTTGCTGTTCGGGTTCTTGATGTACTGCGCCTCATCCAGCACCAGTACATGCAGCGGCTGCTGGGCCAGACGTTCGACATCCTTGGGCAGCAGTGCATAAGTGGTGAGGATCAGGTCGTAATCGGCCAGATGCTCGAAATGCTTTTTACGGCTGGCACCGTACAAGGCGACAACCTTGAGCTGTGGCGTGAAGTGCGCCGCTTCGTCCAGCCAGTTGGGAATCAGGCTGGTGGGCATCACCACCATGCACGGGCGATCCAGACGCCCGGCGTTTTTCTCGCTGAGAATATGCGCCAGTGTCTGTAAGGTTTTGCCCAGGCCCATGTCGTCCGCGAGAATCCCGCCGACTTCAAGTTGCCGCAGCGACTGCATCCAGCTCAAGCCTTCGAGCTGATAAGGACGCAGCGTTGCATTCAGTCCCTTCGGTGCTTTGGCGCTGTAGTCGCGGATATCACGCAAGCGCTGGGCGAAGCTGCGAATCTGTTCGCCACCCTCCCAGAGCAGGGGAATGCCTTCCAGCGAATTCAGGCGCGTGGCGTCGGCCTTGCTCAGGCGCAGGGTGGTTTCGCCCGGTTCCTGCAAATAAAACTCGCCAAGGGTCGCCAGCACCGGCTTCAGCCGGCCGAGGGGCAGGGCGACTTGTAACGGTCCGTGCTCGCTGTTGCGTTGCGGAATGTTCACCAAAATCAACTCATCGTCCCGTCGTCGGGCAAGGCGTTCGGGGTTGAGGATTTCCGTGTGCGAGCGCATCAGATTGAGCAGAATCGGCAGCAGGCTCAGACGCTCGCCGTTGACGATGATCCCCAGCTCCAGATCGAACCAGTCGCGCTCCGGCGTCTGCTCGACGGTGGCGTACCAGTCGTCGACGGCGGTCAGGTCGAAACCGAACTCATCGTCGACCAACAGCTCCCAGCCTTGAGTGCGCAGCTTCGGCAGATCGTTGAGGGTGAACGTCAGCCAGGCGCTGTCGTTGACCATCTCGTAGAGTTCGCCGGCGCTTTCCGGCAGGGCCTTGCTCTGGCGGGTGGCGATGCGGAACCCGAGAATTCGCAGCTGCTCGCGGTAGCTCTGTTCGATGTCCGGGTGGCGTTTGACCCGCAGGGTCTGGGCTTCCTGGCGAATCAGAATGTCGCTGTTCTTTTGCCCGCTGACGTATTCGTCGAGGTAGCTGAAGGACAGTGCCGCACGATGCTGGATATAACGCTGCATCTTGCCGTTGCGCGGTTCGAACGCGCTGAACTCGACGCTCGCCAGCCACAAGCGCGGCACCGGCTGCACGTTGTCCACCAGCACTTGCGGCGGCGCCTTCGGGCTGCGGTTTTCCAGCACGGCCTGGAGTTTTTCCAGCAGTTCGGCGTCCTTGGCGGCGGCGGGGTATTCGAGGGTTTCCTGCACTTGCAGCAACACCGCCGCACAGTGTTTGCAGTTGCTGTGCACCGGGCAGGTGCAGGTGGCGTCGACCATCAGCAGCGTGCCTTTGGCTGACTCGCGCAAGTGAATCGTCTGACGGTAGACGTTACCGCCAGAGCCTTCGCAACTAGCGGTAATGGTCGCGTCGCCGACCTGCACGAATCGCACCCGGTTTTCCAGCGCGTAGCGGCGGCCACGCTCCAGGCTTTGTTCCTTGAATCGGCTGACCCAGGAGGAGGCCAGCGGTTTACTCAGTGGCGGGGGCATAAGGACTTCGATCAGTCCGGAACGACTTCAGGCGCTTCCCGAGGCGCGGGCGCCGTCAGTGAAGTGATCTTGATCAGCAGGGCCAGGTGGCCGTTGTCGAGGTAGTTGAGTTGGCCGTTCTTGGTGTGGCTGTCCTGTTTCAGGCGCTCGCTGGCGGTGACCATGCCGTTGGCGTCGATCTGGTTGACCCAGAAGTCGGCGTTCACGTCAGTGAAGCGCCCGAGCTTCATTTCAATCGTGCCTTCGATCGGGAACTGGCCGAACTTCTCCTGACCTTCGCTGACTGCAACTTTCGCCGGCGTCTCGCCGAGAGTCTGCTGCCAGGCTTTATGCATCAGCACGCTGTACTCGCCGCTGGCGGTGAGTTTGGTCACAACGTCGTTCAGCGCCGGGGTGCGTTTGCTGTCATCGCCCAGGCGTTGAGCGCCGGCCGCCCAGTCTTCCGGTGCGGCGCGGCTGACAATTGCCGGCACGGCGTTCTGGCGTACCAGAATCATTTCGACCTGATACAGGTCATCGGCAAACGCCGTAGGTGCCACCAGGGTCAGTAGCAAAGTCAATGAGCGAAACAGGCGCATGCGGCGTCCTTCAAGCAGTTTTCGGGATGAGGCGCTCAAACAGCGCCTCCACAGTATTAAAGCGCTCTTCCGGGCGCTCCATCGGCACCTGGAACTTGAACATAGTGGCGCCTTCGAATTTGTAGCGTTTTGGCTGGCTCTGGATCAGTTTGATCAGGGTCATCGGGTCGACCGGCGTCTGCGCCGCGAACTCGATACGGCCACCTTGCGGGCCGCCATCGACTTTCTTGATGCCCAGCTGCTCGGCCTGCAACTTCAGCGCCGTGATGCGCACTAGATTCTTGGTCGGCTCCGGCAGCAGACCGAAGCGGTCGATCATCTCCACTTGCAGATCCTTCAGGCCTTCCTCGTCGGTGGCCGAAGCGATGCGCTTGTAAAGGATCAGGCGTGCATGCACGTCCGGCAGGTAATCTTCCGGAATCAGCGCCGGCACCCGCAGGTTGACCTCCGGGCCGCCGCCGAGCGGTTGATCGAGGTTCGGCTGTTCGCCCTTGCGGATCGACTTCACCGCGCGCTCGAGCATTTCCATGTACAGCGTGAAGCCGACCGCCTGAATCTGCCCGCTCTGGCCGTCGCCCAGCAGTTCGCCGGCGCCACGGATTTCCAGGTCGTTGGTGGCCAGCACGAAGCCAGCGCCCAGATCCTGAGTATTGGCAATCGCCTCCAGGCGTTTTTCCGCATCGCCGGTGATTTGCTGGCGCGGCGGGGTCAGCAGGTAAGCGTAAGCCTGGTGGTGACTACGGCCAACGCGACCGCGCAACTGGTGCAACTGCGCCAGACCGAACTTGTCGGCGCGCTCGATGATGATGGTGTTGGCGCTCGGCACGTCGATGCCGGTCTCGATGATGGTCGAGGCGATCAGCACGTTGAAGCGCTTGTGGTAGAAGTCGCTCATCACCTGTTCGAGTTCGCGTTCGCGCATCTGCCCGTGGCCGATGCCGATCCGCGCTTCCGGCACCAGTTCGGCCAGGTCGGCGGCGCACTTCTCGATAGTCTTCACGTCGTTGTGCAGGTAATAGACCTGACCGCCGCGCAGCAGCTCACGCAGCAAGGCTTCTTTGACCGTGCTCTTGTTCTGCTCCATGACGAAGGTGCGCACCGACAGGCGTCGTGCCGGCGGCGTGGCGATGATCGACAGGTCGCGCATGCCCGACACCGCCATGTTCAGCGTGCGCGGAATCGGCGTGGCGGTCAGCGTAAGAATGTCGACTTCGCTGCGCAGGGCCTTGAGCTGTTCCTTCTGACGGACACCGAAGCGGTGTTCTTCGTCGATGATCACCAGCCCGAGGTTTTTGATCTTGACGTCGTCCTGCAGCAACTTGTGCGTGCCGATGACGATGTCGATATTGCCTTCGGCCAGTTCGGCCACCGCAGCGTTCACTTCCTTGGCCGACTTGAAACGGCTCATCACTTCCACGGTCACTGGCCAGTCGGCGAAGCGGTCGCGGAAGCTGTTGTAGTGCTGCTGGGCGAGCAGGGTGGTCGGCACCAGGATCGCCACTTGCTTGCCACCGTGCACCGCGATGAACGCGGCACGCATGGCCACTTCGGTCTTGCCGAAACCCACGTCGCCGCAGACCAGGCGATCCATCGGTTTCGGCGCGAGCATGTCTTCGCGCACGGCTTCGATGGTGGATTGCTGGTCCGGGGTTTCTTCGAACGGGAAACCGGCGCTGAAGGTCGCGTAATCGGCCTTCGGGTCGGCGAACGCATAACCTTCGCGGGCGGCGCGACGGGCGTAGATGTCGAGCAGTTCGGCAGCCACGTCGCGGACCTGTTCGGCGGCCTTGCGCTTGGCTTTCTGCCAGGTCTCGGAGCCGAGGCGGTGCAACGGGGCCAGCGCATCGTCGCTGCCGGTGTAACGGGCGATCAAATGCAGGTTGGCCACCGGCACGTAGAGCTTGGCATTCTCGGCGTATTCGAGGGTCAGGAACTCAGCGGCCTGATTATCGATTTCCAGAATCGTCAGGCCGAGATAGCGACCGACGCCGTGGTCGATGTGCACCACCGGCGCGCCTTCACGCAGTTCGGTGAGGTTCTTGATCACCGCATCGTTGTTGGCGTCGGCGCGTTTTTCGCGGCGGCGACGCTGCATCACGCGCTGGCCGAACAGCGGACTTTCCGCGACCAGTGCCAGCGCCGGGTCGTCCAGCATCAGGCCTTCGTCGAGCGGGGCGATGGTGATCGCCAGGCGATCCTTGCTCGCGACGAAATCCGGCCAGCTGTCGACGGTTTTCGGCCGCAGCTTCAGGCGATCCAGCAACTCCAGCAGCACTTCGCGACGACCGGCGGATTCGGCGGTGAACAGCACGCGTCCCGGGAACTCGTCGAGAAATGCCGAGAGCGCGGCCAGCGGCTGGGTGGCCTTGGCTTCGATCGCCAGGTTCGGCAGCGCCTGCGCCGGGAAGCGTTCGCGGCCGGCACCGGTTTCCACGTCCTGCTGACTGGCGACCACGCGCGGCCAGTTCTTCAGGCGGGCAAAGCAGTCTTCCACCGGCAGGAACAGTTCGGCCGGCGGCAATAAAGGACGCGATGGATCGACGCGACGCTCTTCATAACGATTGCGCACATCGTTCCAGAAGTTTTCCGCCGCCTGCTCGATGCCCGGCAGCGAAAACACTTGGGTGTCCTGAGGCAGGTAATCGAACAGGGTCGAGGTTTCTTCGAAGAACAGCGGCAGGTAGTACTCGATACCGGCCGGCGTGATGCCGCTGCTCAGGTCCTGAAAGATCGGGCAGCGACGGAAGTCGACGTCGAAACGCTCGCGAAAACGCGCCTTGAAGCGGGTGACCGCGTCTTTCTGCAGCGGAAATTCCTTGGCCGGCAGCAACTTGACCGAGTCGACCTTGTCGATGGAGCGCTGGTTTTCCGGATCGAAGGTACGCAGGGTTTCGATTTCATCGTCGAACAGGTCGATGCGATACGGCAGTTTGCTGCCCATCGGAAACAGGTCGATCAACGCGCCACGCACCGTGAACTCGCCGTGTTCGTAAACCGTGTCGACGTAGCGATAGCCGCTGGCTTCGAGCCGCGAGCGCATTTGCTCGACATCGAGTTTCTGCCCGACATCCAGCACCAGGCTGCTGCCGAGCAGGAATTTGGTCGGCGCCAGACGGTGCAGGGCGGTGGTGATCGGCACCACCAGCACGCCATGCTCCAGCTCCGGCAGTCTATAAAGGCTGGCGATGCGCTGGGAGATGATGTCCTGGTGCGGCGAAAACAGATCGTAGGGCAGGGTTTCCCAGTCGGGGAAATGCAGCACCGGCAAATCCGGGGCGAAGAAGCTCAGCTCCTGCTCCAGCCGTTCGGCACTCTGGCTGTCGGCGGTCAAAAGCAGCGTGAAGCGCTTGGCAGCGCTGGCAGCCTCGGCAATCGCCAGGCTCAGGGCGGCACCGGGGAGGTTGCCCCAGTGCTGTTTACCTGCCGCGGCAGGGAGAAGCGGTAGACGCAGAACAGGCACGGAAGGTTGAGCTCCAGGCGTTGCGACAAAGTCGGTAATTGTAGCGGCGTCCGGTGCCGCCTGTCAGTTGCAGGATGCGTCTATCTGCGCTGTTTGGGAAAAATGTAGTGGTAACCATAAAAACCAGCGCTTTTTTTACGGTTATGTAGTGCCAAATGTCGGTGGTGTTACGGAGGGTTACAGACATCGTCTAACAGTCGTCGAAAAAATGGCTGCGCTGGAAGCCCCGGTTTTACTGGGCTGGCGGGGAGCGTTATTTTTTTGGACGGATTTTTGTTACCGTTTGCGCGACAAGCGCGCATTGCTACAAGAGGTTCTCGGCGGCATAATGTAGCCCCTTTTTTCTGCCCCTACATGTGGAAGGTTACCGTGACTCAGAAGCCCGACCAGTGTCTTGGTGAATGGATCGACCGTGAAGCACTCGCAGAAGCGATGATTCCGCTTATCGGTCAGCTCTACCGCAACAACAACGTGGTGAGCTCGATCTATGGCCGCAGCCTGATCAACCAGTCTGTCATCGCGATTCTCAAAGCTCACCGCTTTGCTCGCCACCGTTCTGCCGACGACAGCGAACTCTCCGTCCACGAAACATTCCCACTGCTCAAGGCCATGAGCGAGCTCAAGCTCGGCGCGGCCTCGGTAGATCTGGGCAAGCTGGCGTACAAATTCCGCAACGAAGGCAACGGCCGTACCGCCGAGCAGTTCGTTCGCGAAGAAATGGCTGACGTGGTTGGCCAGCAAAACGCTTCGGCACGCAAAGGCACCGACGTTGTGCTGTACGGCTTCGGTCGTATCGGCCGTCTGCTGGCGCGCATCCTGATCGAAAAAACCGGTGGCGGCGACGGTCTGCGTCTGCGTGCCATCGTGGTGCGCAAGGGCGCCGAAAACGACCTGACCAAACGCGCCAGCCTGCTGCGCCGCGATTCGGTACATGGTTCGTTCAACGGCACCATCACCATCGACGAAGAAAACAACACCATCACCGCCAACGGCAACCTGATCCAGGTTATCTACGCGAAGAACCCTACCGAAGTGGATTACACCCAGTACGGCATCAAAGATGCGCTGCTGGTGGACAACACCGGTGTATGGCGTGATGCCGACGGCCTGGGTCAGCACTTGCAGTGCCCGGGTATCGACCGCGTTGTTCTGACCGCGCCTGGCAAGGGCAAGCTGAAGAACATCGTTCACGGTATCAACCACAACGAAATCACTGCTGACGACAAGATCGTGTCCGCCGCTTCCTGCACCACCAACGCCATCGTGCCGGTGCTGAAAGCCGTGAATGACAAGTTCGGCATCATCAACGGTCACGTCGAAACCGTTCACTCGTACACCAACGACCAGAACCTGATCGACAACTTCCACAAGGGCGATCGCCGTGGCCGTAGCGCCGCGCTGAACATGGTGATCACCGAGACCGGTGCTGCCACCGCTGCTGCCAAGGCCCTGCCTGAGCTGGCCGGCAAGCTGACCGGTAACGCGATCCGCGTTCCGACGCCAAACGTGTCGATGGCCATTCTCAACCTGAACCTTGAGAAAGCCGCCTCCCGTGAAGAGATGAACGAGTACCTGCGCTACATGGCGCTGCACTCCGATCTGCACAAGCAAATCGACTTCGTCAACTCGCAGGAAGTGGTTTCGACCGACTTCGTGGGCTCGCGCCACGCCGGTGTGGTCGACGCAGAAGCGACCATCGTTCAGGACAACCGCGTTGTTCTGTACGTCTGGTACGACAACGAGTTCGGCTACAGCTGCCAGGTGATTCGCGTGATGGAAGACATGGCCGGTGTAAACCCGCCAGCGTTCCCGCGCTAAGCCTTAGCTGCAAATGAAAACGCCCCGACTTAGGTCGGGGCGTTTTTGTTTGTGCGCGATTTTGCCTTAGCGGGGGATAGCCGCTTGTGCCGTGCGCAGTTCGTGCTTGTTGCCACGGAACAGCACCAGCGTGGCGATCAGGCCCAACACGGCTGCGCCGCTGAGCCAGATCCCCGGTGCCGCCTTGTTGTCCAGTACATGGATCAGATAAGTGCAGGCCGCCGGCGTAAAGCCACCAAAGGTCGCGGTCGCCAGGCTGTAGGCCAACGAGAAACCGGTCGTACGAACTTCCACCGGCATGATTTCGGTGAGCGCCACCACCATCGCCCCGTTGTACGAGCCGTACAGGAACGACAGCCACAACTCGACGATCAGCAAATGGCTGAAGCTCGGGTTCGCCACCAGCCACGACAACGCCGGATAAGCGGTCAGGATCGCCAGAATCGTCGCCGCCAACAGTAGGGGTTTACGCCCGACCTTGTCCGACACCGCGCGCATCACCGGCAGCCAGAAGAAATTCGAAAGGCCAATGCACACGGTCACCAGCAACGCATCGAAGTCCGACAGGTGCAATTCCGCCTTGCCGAACGTCGGCGTGTAGGCGGTGATCAGGTAGAACGACACCGTCGTCATCACCACCAGCGCCATGCCGGCGATGACGATGCCAAAGTTCTGACCGATCGAACGGACAATTTCCTGCAGGGTAGGGCGATGTTTGCGCGCCTGGAACTCCGGGGTTTCCTCCAGCGAGCGGCGGATGACGAAAATCACCGGGACGATCATGCAGCCGATCAGGAACGGCACGCGCCAGCCCCATTCGCCCATCTGTTCCGGGCTCAGCCAGTGGTTGAGGCCGACACCGAGCAGGCCGGCGAATACCACAGCTGCCTGCTGGCTGGCGGACTGCCAGCTGACGAAGAAGCCCTTGCGGCCCGGCGTGGCGATTTCCGCCAGGTACACCGACACACCGCCCAGTTCCACGCCGGCCGAGAAGCCTTGCAGCAATCGGCCGAACAGCACGATCAGCGGCGCGGCGACCCCAAGGGTGGCGTAGCCCGGCACACAGGCAATCAGCACGGTACCGGCCGCCATCAGGGCCAGCGTGATGATCAGGCCCTGGCGCCGGCCGTGACGGTCGATGTAGGCGCCGAGAAAAATCGCCCCCAACGGGCGCATCAGGAAGCCTGCGCCGAACGTGGCCAGGGCGAGCATCAGGGAAGCGAAGGCGCTGTCGGTGGGAAAGAAGGTCTTGGCAATGGCCGTGGCGTAGAAGCCGTAGACCATGAAGTCGAACATCTCGAGAAAGTTGCCGCTGACAACGCGAAAAATCGCCTTGCCGTTGCCGGTCGTGGAGGACATGGGTAGGTACTCACTCTAAATCTTGTAAGAAAGCGTTGCGCTCGTAGCCCATAATGGCCGGCGCGGTTTTGCGGGGAGATGAAGAATTGTTAACTGGACGGTGGGTGATTCTCGTGCTGCTGACCGGGGTTTTGTCCGGCTGCGGCAGCGGCGATTCGCTCGAGACTTTCGGTGGCCCGACGATGGGCAGCACCTATTCGATCAAGTACGTGCGCCATGCCAATCTGCCTGCCCCGCAGGAGGTGCGTGCCGAAGTGGAAAAAATCCTCGCGGCCGTCGACCGGCAGGTGTCGACTTACCGCGCAGACTCCGACATCTCGCGCTTCAATGCATTGCCGGCTGATCGCTGTCAGGTCATGCCCGCGCCGGTCCTTGAATTGATCCGCGTGGGCGAGCAGCTGTCGCAACAAAGCGAAGGCTCCTACGACCTCACGGTAGAACCGCTGATGAACTTATGGGGTTTCGGCCCGCAGGGGCGTGAAGAAAAAGTCCCGGATGCGGCAGCGCTGGCCGAAGTGCGGCAGAAAGTCGGTCATCAGCACCTGCACATCGACGGCGATCGCTTGTGCAAGGATGCGGCGGTCGAGGTGGATTTCAACAGCATCGCCGCCGGATACGCGGTCGACACCATTGCCGCACGGCTCGAAGCACTTGGCATCCATGACTATCTCGCCGAAGCCACCGGCGAGCTCAAGGCATCCGGCAAGAAGCCCGATGGTTCGCCATGGCGTATCGCACTGGAAGAGCCTCGTGATGATGAGCAGGTGGCAGAGCGCGTCATCAATGTCGATGGCTATGGCCTGTCCACGTCCGGCGACTACCGCAACTATTTTCAGCAGGATGGCCGGCGCTATTCCCACACCTTGGATGCCCGGACCGGTGCGCCGGTCCTGCACGATCTGGCGTCGGTCACGGTGATTCATCCTTCAGCGCTGATGGCCGATGGACTATCGACGCTGTTGCTGATTCTCGGGCCTGAAAGGGCCTGGGACTATGCCGAAAAACACGACATTGGTGCATTCTTTGTGATTCGTGCCGATACAGGTTTCGTCACACGCACCAGTCACGCTTTCGAACGGCTCAGTGGCGCAAAAGTTGACTGAGAACAGTACGAAAGCTGGCGTTGTAGTGCAGGCAAAAGTAGCCTACGACGCGACCAAGGGTTAATGTGCGCGGCGTTGACGCTTCTATAGACTGTGTCCGGGTTTTCTACTGGCCCCCAATTGTTCCTTCGCGCCGTCGTTCGGCGTGATTTAGCCGCAGGTGCTGCTGGCACCGCGGCCTGTTCTGAGGAGTACGCATGGCTGTCTACAACTACGACGTGGTGGTGCTGGGTTCCGGCCCGGCGGGAGAAGGCGCGGCAATGAACGCCGCCAAAGCAGGGCGCAAGGTGGCGATGGTCGACAGCCGTCGTCAGGTCGGCGGCAACTGCACCCACCTGGGCACCATCCCGTCCAAGGCCCTGCGTCACTCGGTGCGGCAGATCATGCAGTTCAACACCAACCCGATGTTCCGTGCGATCGGCGAGCCGCGCTGGTTCTCCTTTCCGGACGTGTTGAAAAGCGCCGAGAAAGTCATTTCCAAACAAGTCGCTTCGCGTACCGGCTATTACGCCCGTAACCGCGTCGACGTGTTCTTCGGTACCGGCAGCTTCGCCGACGAGCAAACCATCGAAGTGGTCTGCGCCAACGGCGTGGTCGAGAAACTGGTGGCCAAGCACATCATCATCGCCACCGGTTCGCGTCCTTATCGCCCGGCGGACATCGATTTCCACCACCCGCGTATCTACGATAGCGACACCATCCTCAGCCTCGGCCACACCCCGCGCAAACTGATCGTTTACGGCGCCGGCGTGATCGGCTGTGAGTACGCTTCGATCTTCAGCGGTCTGGGCGTGCTGGTCGAGCTGGTGGACAACCGCGGTCAGTTGCTGAGCTTCCTCGACTCGGAAATCTCCCAGGCGTTGAGCTACCACTTCAGCAACAACAACATCACCGTGCGTCACAACGAAGAGTATGACCGCGTCGAAGGCGTGGACAACGGCGTGATCCTGCACCTGAAGTCCGGCAAGAAGATCAAGGCCGACGCCTTGCTCTGGTGCAACGGCCGTACCGGTAACACCGACCAGTTGGGTCTGGAAAACATCGGGGTCAAGGTCAACAGCCGTGGCCAGATCGAAGTCGATGAGAACTACCGCACCTGCGTGCAGAACATCTACGGCGCCGGTGACGTGATCGGCTGGCCGAGCCTGGCCAGTGCCGCCCACGACCAGGGCCGTTCGGCCGCTGGCAGCATCGTCGACAATGGCAGCTGGCGTTTCGTGAATGACGTGCCGACCGGCATCTATACCATTCCGGAGATCAGCTCGATCGGCAAGAACGAGCAGGAGCTGACCCAGGCCAAAGTGCCGTACGAAGTGGGCAAGGCGTTCTTCAAGAGCATGGCGCGTGCACAGATCGCCGGCGAGCCGCAAGGCATGCTGAAGATCCTGTTCCACCGTGAAACCCTGGAAGTGCTGGGCGTTCACTGCTTCGGTTATCAGGCGTCGGAGATCGTGCACATCGGTCAGGCGATCATGAACCAGCCGGGCGAACTGAACACTCTGAAGTACTTCGTCAACACGACGTTCAACTACCCGACCATGGCCGAAGCCTATCGGGTAGCGGCGTACGACGGCCTCAACCGGCTTTTTTGACGGGCTCCGGCCGGTGGCCTGAGCCGGCCGGGGAGACCGATTTCAGCAATTCCCGAGGGTGGCAGTGGCCAAACCGGGAAAGTCTGTAATCAGGCTGTCAACGCCGAAGTCGGCGAGTCTGCGCATCAGCGCAGGCTCGTTGACGGTCCACACCGACACATGCAGCCCCTGACGCTGCGCCTTTTGCAGGCGTTCCGGCGTACACAGCGTCCAGTTCAACGCCAGAATCTCGCAACCGTAGCTTTGCGCGACCTTCAACGGGTCGAGCCAGGCGTATTCGGCCACCAGGCCGCGTGACACGTCGGGCACCAGATCCAGCGCAGCCTTCAATACTTCCCGCGAACTCGAGGTGATCGTCACCTTGTCGAGCAGCCCGTGCCTGACCGCCATTTCACGGATGGCCAGCACGGTGGTCGCGGCGCGGGTGCGCGAAGCGCTTTTGACTTCAAGCTGCCAGTGCTCGAAATCGCACTTTTCGAACAGCTCTTCAAGCGTCGGAATCGGGCAGGGCTTGATCCAGCCCGGGCCGCCCTTGCGCGCGTCGTAGGTCACCAGATCGGCGGCGGTGTGCTCGACCACCTTGCCGCGCCGGTCGGTGGTGCGCTTGAGGGTCGGGTCGTGGATGACCATCAGCTCGCCGTCCTTGGACAGGTGCAGGTCCAGCTCGCAACGGCGCACGCCGTGCTTGAGACATTCCTGAAAACTGCTCAGGGTGTTTTCCGGTGCTTCGCCCTTGGCGCCGCGGTGGCCGTAGATAAGGGTCACGGTTCTTCCTTAATTTAAATGCCTGATTCGTTCTGTTCGCGGGCCAGACGTCGTTCCTGGGCCTGCTTCTGCAAGATATAGCGGGCGAGCAACTGGCGTTGGGCATCGGTCAGGTGTTCGAACTCGGTGCCGACGTCGTAGCCGTCGCCCTTGCGGTCGCAATGGGTGACGCGGGCGCGCAGCAACAGGCCAAGCGCCTGGGGCATCAGCACCAGTTTCACCGACAGGTGGGCGCCGGTGGCGATCGGCGTCGGGTGCTGAAAGTCGATGCCGCCCTCGGAGATGATCACCGGTTGCGGCTCGCCGATATGGCCGAGCACGGTCAGGGCGACCACCTGGCTGAGCAGGTCGATGCGTTTGTTCTGGGATTTCAGGAACGCCGCGATGGCGCGGTCGCGTTCACTGATCTGGCGCAGCAGGTGCTGCGACTCGAATTCGCTAAGGTGCAATTCGCTGAGCAGGTTGAACAGTGGAGAAGCATCCTGCAACACTTCCTGGCCTGCGGCTTCGGGAGCGGACAGGGGCCGAATTTCCAGTGCGATCGTGTCCTCGATACGGTAGTATTCGCGGCGATCTTCTTCATCTAATGTCGACATGGCGAACCCATGGTAGCGGCGGTGGTCTGAGTGTAAAGCTGGTTATCGACCCCCGCCACAAGGACGTTCCTTTTCCCTCCGAACAAGCCCCGACATGTTCAGACCTCTCTTCGTATTTATCGGCACGCGTTATACCCGTGCAAAGCGTCGCAATCATTTTGTGTCATTCATTTCCCTGACTTCGATGATCGGGCTCGCCCTTGGCGTGGTCGTGATGATCGTGGTGCTGTCGGTGATGAACGGCTTCGATCATGAGATGCGCACCCGCGTGCTGGGCATGGTGCCTCACGCGACCATCGAGTCCGGTGAAGCCATCAACGACTGGCCGAGCCTGGCCGCCAAGGTCAAGCAGAATCCGCAGGTGGCGGCCGTCGCGCCGTTCACCCAGATGCAGGGGTTGCTGACCAACAACGGCCAGGTGTCCAAGGTGTTGCTCAATGCCATTGATCCGGCGCTGGAGCGCAACGTCTCGATCATCGACAACTTCATGAAGCAGGGCAAACTCGACGATTTGACGCCGGGCAGCTTCGGTATCGTGATCGGCGACAAGGCCGCGACCAAGCTCGGCGTGGGTCTCGGTGACAAGATCACCTTCGTCGCGCCGGAGGTCAGCGTGACCCCGGCCGGGATGTTCCCGCGCATGAAACGCTTCACCGTGGTCGGCATCTTCCATGTCGGCGCCGGTGAACTTGACGGTTACCTGGGCGTCACCAACCTGCAGGATCTGGCGAAGATGCACCGCTGGAAGCCTGATCAGGTGCAGGGCCTGCGTCTGAAGTTCGACGATCTGTTCCAGGCACCGCGTGAGGCGTGGAACATCGCCCAGCGCCTAGGCGAAGACCGTTACTACGCCCGCGACTGGACCCGTACCCACGGCAACCTGTATCAGGCGATCCGCATGGAAAAAGCCATGATCGGCCTGCTGTTGCTGCTGATCGTCGCGGTTGCTGCGTTCAACATCATTTCCACGCTGGTGATGGTGGTGAACGACAAGAAGGGCGATATCGCCATTCTGCGCACACTGGGCGCCACACCGGGCACGATCATGCGCACGTTCATGGTGCAGGGCACGGTGATCGGCGTGGTCGGCACGGCCATCGGCGCCGTGGTCGGGATCTTCGCCGCGCTCAACGTCAGCGCCGCGATTTCGGCCCTCGAAGGCGTGATCGGACACAAATTCCTCAACGCCGACGTGTATTTCATCGATTACCTGCCGTCGCAGGTGCAGAGCCAGGACGTGGTCATGGTCTGCGCCGCTGCGTTGGTCCTGAGTTTCCTCGCCACCCTGTATCCAGCCTGGCGTGCCGCGCGCACCCAGCCGGCGGAGGCGCTACGTTATGAGTGAGTCGGGCATGAGTGAAAAAGCAATCTTGAGCTGCCGCAACCTGGGCAAATCCTACGAGGAAGGCCCGGAGTCGGTGGAAGTGCTGGCCAACCTGCAACTGGAACTGCATCCAGGCGAGCGGGTGGCGATCGTCGGCAAGTCCGGTTCGGGCAAAAGTACTTTGCTCAATCTGCTGGGCGGTCTCGACACGCCGACCAAGGGCGGAGTCTGGCTCGACGGTGAAGAACTGTCGGCGCTGAGCGAAAAGAAGCGTGGACTGCTGCGTAACCGTGCCCTCGGGTTCGTGTACCAGTTCCACCACTTGCTGCCGGAATTCACCGCGCTGGAAAACGTCTGCATGCCGCTGCTGATCGGCAAGACCGCGATCCCGGAAGCGCGTCAGCGTGCCACGGCGTTGCTGGAGCGAGTGGGGCTGGGCCATCGCCTGGAACACAAACCGGCAGAGCTGTCCGGTGGCGAGCGTCAGCGCGTGGCCATCGCCCGTGCGCTGGTCAACAATCCAGGGCTGGTGATGCTCGACGAGCCGACTGGCAACCTCGACTCCCATACCGCCGAAGGCATTCAGGATCTGATGCTGGAACTCAGCACTTCGATGCGCACGGCGTTTCTGGTGGTGACTCACGACATGAACCTGGCTCGCCAGATGGACCGCGTCCTGCAGCTGCAGGAAGGTTGCCTGACCCCCATCTGACGGCTTGAAACCCGGTGCCTGAAAAGGCATCGGGTCTTTTATTTTTATACGGTGCCCCAGCGAATGTTCAGACCGTTATCGATCTTTATCGGCACGCGCTATACCCGCGCCAAGCGCCGCAATCGCTTTGTTTCGTTCATTTCGATGACCTCGATGATCGGCCTCGCCCTCGGCGTGCTGGCGATGATCGTGGTGCTGTCGGTGATGAACGGCTTCCAGCGCGAAATGAGCTCGCGCATCCTCGGCATGGTGCCTCACGCGACCATCGTCGGCGTCAAGCCGATCGACGACTGGCAGCCAGTGGCTGCCGCCGCGATGAAGAATCCGGAAGTGACGGCCGCCGTGCCGTTCACCGAGATGGAAGGCATGCTGTCCTACAAGGGCATGATGCAGCCGATCCAGATCAGCGGCGTCGACCCGGCTCAGGAAGGCAAGGTGTCGATCGTTGCCCAGCACATTGTTCAGGGCCGTCTCGATGCCTTGAAACCGGGTGAGTTCGGCGTAGTGCTGGGTGAAATCACCGCCCGGCGTTTCCGTCTCAATGTCGGCGACAAGATCACCCTGATCGTGCCGGAAGTCAGCACCGCACCGGGCGGCATCACCCCGCGCATGCAGCGCCTGAACGTGGTCGGCGTGTTCAAGGTCGGTGCCGAACTCGACGGTTCCATGGGCCTGATCCACGTCTCCGACGCGGCGACCATGCAGCACTGGGAGCCGAATCAGGTGCAGAGCGTGCGTCTGGCGGTGAAGGATCTGTATGCCGCGCCGAAGGTTTCATCGGATATCGCCACCGGCCTCGGCGCCGATTTCAAGGCTGACGACTGGACTCACACCCAAGGCAGCCTGTTCAGCGCGATGAAGATGGAAAAAACCATGATCGGCCTGTTGCTGCTGATGATCGTCGCGGTGGCGGCGTTCAACATTATCGCGACCCTGATCATGGTGGTGAACGACAAGGGCGCGGACATCGCGATCCTGCGCACCATCGGCGCCACGCCACGACAGATCATGGCGATCTTCATGGTGCAGGGCACGGTGATCGGCATCGTCGGCACCATTATCGGCGGTGTGTTGGGGGTGATTGCCGCGCTGAATGTCAGTGAGATGGTGGGCTGGGTCGAGCGCGTGACCGGGCAGCACATCTTCAGTTCGGACGTGTACTTCGTCAGCAACCTGCCATCGGAATTGCAGGGCGGCGACGTGCTGTTGATCTGCTCGGCGGGCTTCATCCTCAGCTTCCTGGCCACCGTTTATCCGGCCTGGCGAGCGGCGAAGATCGAACCGGCGCACGCGTTGCGCTATTCGTAAGTTCCCCCATTGAGGCCGGCATTGCCGGCCTCAATCGTTTTTCGGCAACTCAATCACAAACCGCGTCCAGCCCTGAGCCGATTCGCAATGAATCTGCCCGCCATGGGCCCGGATGATCGACTGAGTAATCGCCAGCCCCAATCCCGCATGCTCGCTGCTACCTTCCTGGCGCGCCGGATCCGCCCGGTAGAACCGGTCAAACAAGCGCGGCAGCAACTCGGCGGAAATCCCCTCGCCACTGTTCTCCACCGTCACGCTCAAGGATTTCGCCTGCTCGGCCACCCGCACGCGTACTTCGCCGTTAGCAGGGGTAAAGCGCAACGCGTTATCCAGCAGGTTCGACAGCGCCCGGCGCAACATCGCGCGATCACCCGCAAACCGCCCCGCACCGTCACGGCTGAGGCTGACCTGAGCGTCTTCGGCCAGCGGCGCAAAAAACTCCAGCAACGCATCGGCTTCTTCCGCCAGCTCCAGCGGTTCACGCTTGGGCACCAGCAAACCGTGGTCAGCCTTGGCCAGATAAAGCATGTCGTTCACCAGCTGCGCCATCCATTGCAGCTCTTCAAGGTTGCTGTGCAGTGCCTCGCGATAGTCTTCGAGGGGGCGAGGGCGGGTGAGAGTGACTTGAGTGTGGGTCAGCAGGTTCGACAGCGGTGTGCGCAGCTCATGGGCGATGTCGGCGGAAAACGCCGAGAGCCGCTGAAAAGAGTCATCGAGGCGTCCGAGCATGGCGTTGAAGCTGTGGGCCAATTCCCCGAGTTCTGCGGGCATCCGCGCTTCCGGCAGTCGGGCATTCAGCGATTGCGCCGAAATCCCACGGGCCACCGCACTCATGCGACGTAACGGGCGAAGACCGCTGCGGGCCGCCCAGGCACCGAGCAGTGCAGTGGCCAGCGCCGACAGGCCGACGGTCAGCCAGATCAGATGCTGCATGCGTTGCAGGAAGTGCTGGTGGTGGGTGATGTCCAGCAGCAAGGTCAATTGCGGGGAATCGGGTTTTTCCGGTTCAAGTGCGGCGTTGAGCAGGCGATAGTCGGTGCCGTTGTCGTTGATGGTGGCCAGACCGGGTTGCTGCGGCAGGTTTGCCGGGGCGTGCAATGAGCGGCCGAACCAGCGTTGCCCCTCAGGGCTGCTGATGCGCAGCGAGACATCGCCCTGCTGGCTCAATTCATCGGTGATGTGCGCGGCGTCGCTACCACTCAGCAGTGTCTGACGTACGCTGAGCAGTTTTCCTTCGAGCAGTTGCTGGTCGAGCTCGATGAAGTGACCCTCGCTGGCCCGATTGAAAACCACCCCGGCCACGAGCGAAACCACCGCGGTACAGCCGGCGAACAGCAGCGCCAGCCGACCGCTCAAGGACAGTCGGCGCATCAGTCGGCACGCTCTTCAAGGACGTAACCCATGCCGCGTACGGTGTGAATCAGCTTGTGGGGGAAGTCGTCATCAATCTTCAGACGCAGTCGACGAATCGCCACTTCGATCACATTGGTGTCGCTGTCGAAGTTCATGTCCCAGACCTGCGAGGCGATCAGCGACTTGGGCAGCACTTCGCCCTGGCGGCGCAGAAGCATTTCCAGCAGAGCGAACTCTTTGGCTGTAAGGTCGATGCGTTGGCCGCTGCGTTCGACCCGGCGGCGAATCAGGTCCAGGCTCAGGTCGGCCAGGCGCAGGCTGGTTTCCTGGGGCGTGGAACTGCCGCGGCGCAACAGGCTGCGCACCCGCGCCAGCAATTCGGAGAAGGCGAACGGTTTGACCAGATAGTCGTCGGCGCCCAGTTCGAGGCCGTGAACCCGGTCTTCAACGGTGTCCTTGGCGGTCAGAAACAGGATCGGTGTTTCCAGACCGGCGTTGCGCACCGCTTGCAGAATCTGCCAGCCATTGCGGCCGGGCAGCATTACGTCGAGGATCAGCAGCGCATAGTCGCCGCTCAGGGCCAATTGCTGGCCGGTGGTGCCGTCGGCCACCAGTTCGGTGTTGAAACCGGCCTCGGTCAGGCCCTGGCGCAGGTACTGGCCGGTTTTGGGTTGGTCTTCGACGATCAGCAGTTTCATGGGCGGCTCGGGTTGCGGGAACGAGGACGTTATACCGTGGGCAAACGCGGTGAGCGCCAACCTGACAAAGTTGTAATCTCCCTGTCAGGTCGCTGCCAGCGCAGGCGGGCTAGAGTTTCCCACAGGCTGAACCTTGATTTGTTGGAGTACGACTATGTTTTTGCGTAACCGTCTGGCCCTTGCCGCGTGTCTGCTGGCGCTCAGTTCGCCGCTGTGGGCATCGCCGGCGCACACCTATGACTTCGGCCAGCCGGCCCCGGCGGCCAAGGCCACCCGCAGCATCGAAGTGGTGATGGGCGACATGAGCTTCGATCCGAAGGCGATCGAGATCAAGGCCGGTGAGACCGTTCGTTTTGTGCTGGTGAACAAAGGCCAGTTGCTGCACGAATTCAACCTCGGCGACGCGGCGATGCATGCCAAACACCAGCAGGAAATGTTGCAGATGCAGCAAAGCGGCATGCTGACGCCGATCGGCATGAAGGAAATGTCCCACGACATGGCGGGCATGGATCACGGCTCGATGGGCCATGGCATGAAGCACGACGACCCCAACAGCGTGCTGGTCGAACCGGGCAAGACCGCCGAGCTGACCTGGACCTTCAGCAAAGCGGTGAACCTGGAATTTGCCTGCAACATTCCCGGGCATTACCAGGCCGGAATGGTCGGCAAACTGACTGTCAGTCAGTAAGCACTCAAAGGCGGGAGCAAAGGCTGGTAGAATCCGCTGATTCTTCAGTCAGGTTTCCGCCATGCATCCCGCAGCCGAACATTCGCCGCTGGGCAAATCCAGCGAATACATCGCCACGTACACGCCGTCCCTGCTGTTCCCGATTCCGCGCACCGCGAAATGGGCCGAGCTGGGCCTGACCGCCGAAACCCTGCCGTATAAAGGCGTGGATTTCTGGAACTGCTTCGAGCTGTCGTGGCTGCTGCCGTCGGGCAAACCGGTGGTGGCGATCGGTGAATTCAGCATTCCGGCGGACTCGCCGAACATCATCGAATCCAAGTCGTTCAAGCTGTATCTGAACTCTCTGAACCAGACGCCGTTCGCCGACATCGCGAGCCTCGAAGCGACGCTGGTCAAAGATCTGTCCGCTGCTGCCGGCAAGCCGGTGGGCGTGCGGGTTCGCAGCCTGAAAGACGTCGAAGCTGAAGGCGTCGTGGCGTTGCCGGGCGTGTGCATCGACGATCTGGATATCAGCGTCAGCAACTACGAGCATCCGCGTCCCGAACTGCTGCGCTGCGACGATTCGCGGGTGGTGGAGGAGAGCGTGCACAGCCATCTGCTCAAATCCAACTGCCCGGTGACCAGCCAGCCGGACTGGGGCAGCGTGGTGGTGGAATACCGTGGCGCCGCGCTGGATCACGCCAGCCTGCTGGAATACATCGTCAGCTTCCGCCAGCACTCGGACTTCCACGAGCAATGCGTGGAGCGGATCTTCCTCGACCTGCAGCGCCTGCTGAAACCGGAAAAGCTCACGGTGTTCGCGCGTTATGTGCGCCGGGGCGGGCTGGACATCAACCCGTACCGCAGCACTGAAAGCGTGCAACTGCCGAACCACCGTCTGGTTCGTCAGTAACCCGCCTCGCGGACATGAAAAAGCCCTGCCAGTGATGGCAGGGCTTTTTTGCATTCGCGGGTTTCAGATACCCATGCTGACCAGGGAATTCATGATGTTGCGCAATGTACCGGCGATGGTAGGGTGATCAACTTCAAAGCGCTCAACGGCCAGGTTCACGCCATCGGCAATGTTGGAGTCTTTGGTTTTGGTTTCCAGTTCAAGTTCCAGTTCGATCTGTTGCATCAGTGCGTGCAGTTCTGCGCGCTCGGCGTCCGACAGCGGCGGATTCTGTTCCAGTTGCTCGCGCAGGGTGTTGAGCTGTTCTTGCAGTTCGCGGGCGGGCATGGCGTTTTCCTTTTATCGAGAGGCACTGGCATAGACCGCAGCCGTGCGCCAAAGGTCTATGGCTCTCCTTAAGACTAATCCACTCTTGGCCAACCTGCATGATCCCGGTCAGGGCTTTTCGCCTTTGAGACGACGCAGGCTGATGTCCGCCAGACAAGTGTCGAGTTCGCCCAGATGATCGATCACCGAGTGCACGCCGAGGCCGAACAGTTGCACCGTCGCTTTGCCGCGCAGTTGTTCGCGTTTCTTCTGGCTCAGAGCCTGCCATTCGCTCGGCGCCAGCCCGCACAGTGAACCGCACGACGCCAGGCCAATGGTCCACAGCCCGGCATTGAGGCCCGATTGCAGCAGGCGCGGTTCGCCGCTGACCAGCACGCAACCATCGAGACGATCGACATTCAAACCCATCAACGCTTGCCAGCAGGCATTGGGCGCGGGCCATGGATTGATTGTTGCCGAATGTTGCGACGGTTTGATCCAGTCGGGCAGCGCCGATGAGAGGACTTGAGTGCAGGCCGTGGACAGCTCATCGAGCCAGGCGCAGGGGATTTGCTGGCGCTGCAGGCTGCGCAGGCTGTCGAGGGCGCCGGGTGTGACGTCGGCGTGTTCCGGGCCGACGCTGGCGTGATGACGGGCGCGGGCGCCGAAGTCCACCAGACAGCCGCTGAGTCCGAACAGCACGGCGGTCAGCGTCGGTGCCGCGAGGGGCAAGGCTTCGGCTTGAGGCATGGAAAACGTCCCTGAAATAGCGATCAGGCTAGGCAACATCGGTGACAGTTGCATGACAGGCCAGTGACGAAGCGTCCTACAGAGGGATTCACCGGGGAACTGCCTAAAGCGGCGTTTCCGTCTTATACTGACGCACTTATCGTCGCGGCCCAGGTGCTGCGTCCGTACTATCCAAGGAGTTTTCTATGCGCTGGAGCCATCCTCTTGCTCAGCTTTGTGTATGTGCCAGCGTGATGCTGGTGCCGTTCGCCGCTCAGGCCGCAACGGAAGAAGACCCTTGGGAAAGCGTCAACCGTCCGATCTTCGAGTTCAACGATTTCGTCGACACCTATGCGCTGAAGCCTCTGGCGCAGGGCTACGAATTTGTTACTCCGCAATTCCTGGAAGACGGCATCCACAACATGTTCCGCAACGTCGGTGATGTCACCAACCTGGCGAACAACATTCTTCAGGCCAAACCGGCCGCCGCTGGCGTCGACACCGCGCGCCTGATCTTCAACACCACTTTCGGCCTGCTCGGTTTCTTCGACGTCGGCACCAAAATGGGCCTGAACCGCAGCGACGAAGACTTCGGCCAGACCCTCGGCTACTGGGGCGTTGGCAGCGGTCCTTACGTGATGCTGCCGCTGATGGGCCCGAGCACCCTGCGCGACGCGCCGTCCAAGTACGTCGACAGCTTCACCGGCCCGTACCGCTACATCAACGATGTGCCGGTGCGTAACTCGATTTTCGGCCTGAACATCGTCGACACCCGCGCCAGCCTGCTGTCGAGCGAGAAGCTGATCAGCGGCGACAAGTACACCTTCATCCGCAACGCCTACCTGCAGAACCGCGAGTTCAAGGTCAAGGACGGGCAGGTCGAAGACGATTTCTGATCTCGATTGATCAGTACAAAAGGGCGACCGCGAGGTCGCCTTTTTTGTGGGCGCGACCAATGATTGGGTTACCGAAGAACCCGTTCTTATAACTGCGAGTGATTTGACAAACAAAGTCTCCAAGCGACCATCGGCGCATGCTTGAAACGCTCGAAGGATGGGAGTACCGTCTGCGCCTTAGAAGGGCACCTCTGGTGCAACCGTGTGCGGGGCAAACGCTCCGAAGCGGTGCAGCAGAGAGGCTAGAAAGCGAATCCAGTAGTCTGCGCCGGGCCGTTGCCCCGCCTGCTACGCCAACCTAATTCTGGCGCCGTTTGCCCACATGCCAAAAACCAGTGCCACGCTGCTGATAATCGATGATGACGAAGTAGTGCGCGCGAGCCTCGCGGCCTATTTGGAAGACAGTGGTTTCAGCGTCTTGCAGGCCAGTAACGGCCAGCAGGGTCTTCAGGTATTCGAGCAAGACACGCCCGACTTGGTCATCTGCGATCTGCGCATGCCGCAGATGGGCGGTCTCGAACTCATCCGTCAGGTCACTGAGCGGTCACCGCAGACACCGGTGATCGTGGTCTCGGGCGCCGGCGTGATGAACGACGCGGTCGAGGCCCTGCGCCTGGGCGCGGCGGATTACCTGATCAAGCCTCTCGAAGATCTGGCCGTGCTCGAGCACTCCGTGCGCCGGGCCCTGGATCGTGCGCGTCTGCTACTGGAAAACCAGCGCTACCGCGAGAAACTGGAAAAGGCCAACCGCGAACTCGAAGCCAGCCTGAACCTGCTCCAGGAAGACCAGAACGCCGGTCGCCAGGTGCAGATGAACATGCTGCCGGAAAGTCCGTGGGCCATCGACGAATTCAGGTTTGCGCACCAGATCATCCCGTCGCTGTACCTGTCGGGTGATTTTGTCGACTACTTCCGGGTCGACGAGCGCCGGGTGGCGTTCTACCTGGCGGATGTATCGGGTCATGGCGCTTCTTCAGCGTTTGTCACCGTGCTGCTGAAGTTCATGACCACGCGCTTGTTGTTCGAATCCAAGCGCAACGGCACGCTGCCGGAATTCAAGCCTTCGGAAGTTCTCGGTCATATCAACCGGGGGCTGATCAGTTGTAAGCTGGGTAAACACGTCACAATGGTCGGTGGAGTCATCGACGAGGAGACCGGTTTGTTGACCTATAGCATCGGCGGCCATCTGCCGTTGCCTGTGTTGTACACGCCTGACAGTGTTCGCTACCTCGAGGGGCGCGGTCTGCCCGTGGGGCTTTTCAATGAAGCCACCTACGAAGACCACGTGCTCGAGCTGCCACCGACGTTCAGCCTGACGCTGATGTCTGATGGCATTCTGGATCTTTTGCCAGAACCCACACTCAAAGAAAAAGAAGCTGCCTTGCCCGAACGGGTCAAGTCGGCGGGCGGCAGCCTGGATGGTCTGCGGCAGGTTTTTGGATTGGCCACGCTAGGGGAGATGCCGGATGATATCGCCCTGTTGGTGTTGAGCAGGAATCTTTAATGAGTACCGGTAGAATCCAGTTCGCCGAGCAGGACGGCACCTTCGTCCTGAAGTTCGTCGGTGAAGTTCGCCTGACCCTGTGTTCGGCGTTGGATGCGACTATTGAAAAAATCTTCACCGCGCTGAATTTCAACGCGATCGTGATCGATTTGACCGAAACCCGCAGCATCGACAGCACCACGTTGGGCCTCTTGGCCAAGCTGTCGATCCTGTCGCGGCAGAAGGTCGGCCTGCTGCCGACCGTGGTCACCACCCACGAGGACATCACCCGTCTGCTGCAGTCGATGGGTTTCGAGCAGGTGTTCAATATCGTCAACCATCCCGTGCCGTGCCCGGAATGCCTCGATGACCTGCCAGATCAGGATCAGTCGGAAGAGGTGGTACGGATCAAGGTGCTCGAAGCGCACAAGATCCTCATGGGCCTGAACGACTCCAACCGCGAAGCGTTCCATGACCTGGTGAATGCCCTCGAACGGCACTGATCAGCCAGACCGCGAGGCACAAAAAAGGGCGAACCTGTAAGGGTTCGCCCTTTTTGCGTTTGCGCTCGGCCGATTACAGCTTGGCTTGCAGCAGCGCCTCGAGTTTTTCCTGGTCGCGGGCAAACTGACGGATGCCTTCGGCCAGTTTCTCGGTGGCCATCGCGTCTTCGTTGGACAACCAGCGGAATTGCGCTTCGTTGAGGCTCAGGCGCGCTTCGCCGGCATGGCCCGGAGCAAGTTTGCGTTCCAGCTTGCCGGTGTCGGCTGCCAGTTTCTCGATCAGGTCCGGGCTGATGGTCAGGCGGTCGCAGCCGGCCAGTTGCTCGATCTGGTTGAGATTGCGGAAGCTCGCGCCCATCACCACGGTCTTGTAGTCATTGGCCTTGTAGTAGTTGTAGATGCGCGTCACGGACTGCACGCCCGGATCGTCGGCGCCGGTGTAGTCGTTGCCGTTGGCCTTCTTGTACCAGTCGTAGATGCGGCCCACGAACGGCGAGATCAGGAACACGCCGGCATCGGCGCAGGCCGCGGCCTGAGCGAAGGAGAACAGCAGAGTCAGGTTGGTCTGGATGCCTTCCTTTTCCAGGATCTCGGCAGCACGGATGCCTTCCCAGGTCGAGGCGATCTTGATCAGCACGCGGTCACGGCCAACGCCGGCCTTGTCGTACAGTTCGATCAGACGATGGGCGCGCTTGAGCACCGCGTCCTTGTCGAACGACAGGCGCGCATCCACTTCGGTGGAAATGCGGCCCGGAATGACCTTGAGGATTTCCTGGCCGACCGCGACGCCGAAACGGTCGCTTGCCAGGCCGACATCGCCCTTGCAGTCGCGCACGCTGGCGTTCAGCAGTTCGGCGTAGGCCGGAATCGCGGCTGCCTTGAGCAGCAGGGAAGGGTTGGTGGTGGCGTCGACCGGTTTGACCCGGGCAATCGCTTCGAAGTCGCCGGTGTCGGCCACGACGGTGGTGAACTGTTTGAGTTGTTCCAGCTTGGAAGTCATGAGCGTGCTCTGTCCTATGGGTCTGGTGACATTACCCGAGCGTCGGCAGCCACTCAAGGGCATGTCGGCGTATCGAGCGCCCCGCTGACAACAACCTGAAAACGGCTGTTTGAAAGGCGGGGCGCGTTATCGATCAATACGATGCCAAAAAGGACCACAGGTTCAAAGCTACCGACCCGTTGCGCAGCGCCTATTCGGCGTTGAGTTGGGTCGAGGCCGCCGTTTGTGCCGGTTTCGACTGCCCGTCTGAGGTCAGCAGGCCGAAATTCTTCTCCCGGTCGTTACTGCCCGACTCGCTGTTCTTCCATTCGTAAATCGATGTCAGCGGGATGTTGAGTTTTTTAACATCGGCAATGAACGCAGAGATTTTACTCGCTTGCCCTTCCGGCCCGCCGTTGGAGGCGAGCGCCGAGATACCCCATTCACTGATGACGCCCGGCAGATGGAAGTTTTGCTGGATGAAGGTTTGCGCGTTGCTGATCTGCGTCGCGGTCATGCCGTAAGGGTGATAGGAAATGGCATCCAGACACTCAGGATAGGTGCCAAGAATGCTGTTGAGTGCCACGGTCGAGGCGGAGCCGGCCGTCGGCGGGCGGGCGAAACCGAATCCCACCAAGGGCGTCGATTGCGGTTTGCCTTGCAGCGTCTTGCACATGGCCGTCATGAACGGCACGAAGGTGTTTTTGAAGTCTCCGGTGGGCCAGTAGGTGTCGAGATCCGGCTCGTTCCAGATTTCGATCCCCACCAGTTGCGTGCTCCAGGCTTGCTCAAGCCCGCTCACCGCGTTGGCGAACGCTTCACCGGCGGTTGTCAGGTCGCCGGTCAACGGTTTGGTGGCGCGCACGGTCATCAAGACCGGCAATCCGGCGTAGCGAGCCGCCGCGAACGCATCGCTGATCTGTTTCTGATAGGCCTTGGCGCCGAGGCTGTCGCTCCACACGCCGAAGCGCACAAAGCTGAATCCGGCCGCTTTGATCTGCTCGGCGTCGGCCGGGGTGAAGTTCTGGATCTTGACCTGTACGCCGATGGTTCTGGCGGGCAGTGACGGGAACAACGCGCTGGCGTGAACCTGCGCGGTAGCACTGAGCATCAACAGGGCGGCGGCACCAAGATGTTTGAGATGTGCTGATTTCATGTCTGCTCTCCTGATGAGAATGACATCTAGCCAATAGTTATCTCGTTGCCTGTATTTCGATGACGAAGAGGGCGCGAAGTGCACGAATGTTATTTTTTGTCGGAAAACTTTCGCCCGAAAATCACAGTTATTTTTAGTCCGGTAATTCTGGTTGGGGGACTTTTAGAGGCCGTGGTACTTAATGCACCGGTATTAACGGGTGAATCTATTTCCGAGTGAAGGAAGGTCTTGCGGGTTCATTCGAATGTGCAAGGCATGTTGGCCGATTGACATTACACGGGAAAGTAAACCTTGTTCAAAAAGATTCTTGTCGTTTGCGTAGGCAATATCTGCCGAAGTCCGACAGCGGAACTTCTGTTGCGCAATGCACTGACACCTTCGGCGATCAGCGTGACCTCCGCAGGCCTGTCTGCACGGGTCGGCGAAAGCATGGAGTCGACCGCGCGCCGAGTGCTGGAAGACCACGGCCACAGTGCCGAAGGGTTCACTGCGCGGCAACTGACAGCGGACATCGTCAATGAATCAGACCTGATTCTGGTCATGGAAAAACAACATGTTAATCAAGTACTGAAGATTGCCTCTCACGCCAGGGGCAAAGTGTTTCTGCTGGGCAAGTGGCAGAGCGAACGAGAAATACAGGACCCGTATCGTCAGGGGCAAGCCGCTTTTATTCATGCCCATGCATTGATTGAAGATGCTGTTAGCTCATGGGCGCAACGCCTGGCGCGTTGATGAATATTCTTCAGTTCAGTGAATGGTAAGAAAGACTTATGCAGTTACCGTCAGTAATCGGCACCCGCGACAACGATCAAGACAGTATTGATCTTCTCGGCATCTTCGGCAGCCTGATCGATCAGAAATGGTTGATCGGTGCGTTCACCGGCGCGTTCATGATGACGGGTGTGGCCTATGCGATCTTGGCCACGCCGGTGTATCTGGCCAACGCGCTGGTGCAGGTCGAACCGAAAAAGAACGACATGCTCGGTTTTTCCGACCTCAACAGCATGCTCGGCGGGCAATCGCCGTCGGTGACCGAAATCGGCATCATCAAATCCCGCGCGGTGATCGGCAAGACGGTCGACGATCTGCGCCTGGATATCGACGTCACTCCCAACACTTTTCCGTTGATTGGCGGCTTTCTCTCTCGTCGCTATCGGGGTGAGACCGAACTCAGCGTCGCGCCACCGCGTTTCGGCCTGAGCAGCTACGCCTGGGGCGGTGAGCGCCTGGAGTTTGCCAAGCTCAATCTGCCCAAGGAACTGCTGGGCAAGAAACTCACCTTGATCGCTGGCGAGCAGCATCGCTTTCAACTGCTCGACGACAACGACAACCTGCTGGTTGACGGCGTGGCGGGCGAAGCCTTCGCGCAGGACGGCGTAGAAGGGCAGATCACGCAGCTGTTGGCCAACCCCGGGACCCGTTTCGAAGTGGTGCGCTACCCGCGAATCGTGACCATTCAGGGTTATCAGGACGCGCTGGACATCTCCGAGCAAGGCAAGGAATCGGGGATCATCCGTCTGGCCCTGGCCAGCAGCGATGCTGCCGAAGCAGTGAAGATTCTCAACAAGATCGCTTCGCTGTACGTGGATCAGAACGTACGCCGTACCTCTGCCGAAGCCGCGCAGAGCCTGGCCTTCCTGCAAAGCCAATTGCCGCAGGTCAAGCGTGACCTGGCCAAGGCCAGCGATGCGCTCAACGCCTACCAGACCCACGGCAAGACCGTGAACATCTCGCTGGAAACCCAATCGGTGCTCGGCCAGTCCGTGGCGCTCGAAACGCGGATTTCCGAGCTGAAGCTGCAACAGGCGGAGATGGACCGCAAGTTCACCAAACAGCACCCGGCCTACCGCGCGCTGATGACCCAGATCGGTGAACTGACCCAGCAACAGCGCTCGCTGGAAGGCAAGGTTCAGGACCTGCCGGCCACGCAGCAGGAATTGCTCAACCTGACCCGCGATGTCGAAGTCGCCTCGCAGATCTACACCCAGTTGCTGAACAAATCCCAGGAGCTGGACATCATCCGCGCCGGTGCCGTGGGTAACGTGCGTCTGGTGGATACGGCGGACGTCGACCTGACCAGCCCGGTCAAACCGAAAAAAGCCCTGATCGTGCTGATCGCCACTTTCCTCGGCGCCTTCGTCGGCGTGGCGCTGGTGCTGTTGCGCAAATCCCTGAGCAAGGGCCTGGAAGGGCCGGAAGGCATCGAGCAGCTCGGCTTGCCGGTCTACGCGTCGATTCCCTACAGCGCCCTGCAACAGGAAGAGGACAGCAAAAAAGTCCGGGCCAAAGTCACGGCGGACACGCCGGCGTATCTGCTGGCCCTGCGCAACCCGACGGACCTGTCCATCGAATCGATCCGCAGCCTGCGCACCTGCCTGCATTTCGCGGCGCTGGATTCGACCAACAACCGCATCATGATTTCCGGCCCTAGCCCGCAGGTCGGCAAGACCTTCGTCTCTTCCAACCTCGCGGCGGTCATGGCCCAGAGCGGGCAGCGCGTCGTGCTGATCGACGCCGACATGCGCAAGGGGCATCTGCACAAGACCCTGAACACGCCGATCACCAACGGCTTGTCCGATCTGCTGGTCAAGCGCTGCACCCTCGATCAGGCGATCAACAAGGTCGAAGTCGACAACCTGCACTTCATCAGCCGTGGCCAGGTTCCACCGAACCCTTCCGAGCTGTTGATGCACGCCAATTTCCGCGAACTGCTGGCGCAACTCAGCGAGCGCTATGACGTGGTGATCATCGACACGCCACCGCTGCTGGCCGTGACCGATGCGGCGATTGTCGGCCGTGAAGCCGGCATCAGCCTGATCGTCGCGCGGTTCGGGGTGAACCCGGCCAAGGAAATCGAAATGACGATTCGTCGTTTCGCCCAGAACGGTATCGAGTTGAAGGGCGCGGTATTCAACGGCGTCGAGAAGCGTGCGGCCAGCTATTACGGCAACGGCAGCTATTACAACTACGAATACGCGTCCGACCAGTCCTGAATCTCAGCGACGGTCCTTACAGGCATGAAAGTGGGTGGGTTGTGAAAAAAATACTGCACGTGGCGGAAACGATCAAAGGCGGGGTGGCGACGGTCATCCGCACGATTTCGGCGGCTCCGGAAGACGGGCGCTATGAGCTGGTGTATCTGGTCCCGCTCGACCAGAAGAAAGAACTGCATGGCATCGATGCACAGCAGATCCGCACCTTTGCCCGAAGCGGGCGGAATGTGCCGTCGCTGCTGCGTTTTGCCTGGCAGCTGGCGCGGGTCCTGCTCAAGGAAAATCCCGATGTGGTGCATTTGCACAGCACCTTTTCCGGGGTGATCGGCCGTTGCGTGTGCGTGCTCCTGCGGCCGTGGCGCAATCCGAAAATCGTCTACTGCCCCCATGCGTTTTCGTTCCTGATGGAAAGCTCGCCGATCAAGCAGAAAGTCTATGCGTGGATCGAGCGGGTGCTGCAGAAGGTCACCGACAAGATCATCTGCGTCAGCCAGTTCGAGCTGGACAAGGCCGCGAAATTTGGCATCGAGCGCCAGCGCATGACGCTGATCTACAACGGCATCGATCACAAACATGACGAACGCAAGGCCAACGATCCGGCACCGATTCATTTGCTGTTCGTCGGTCGCCTCGACTACCAGAAAGGCTTCGACGTGTTGCTCAAGGCCTACAGCGAAGCAAAACGTAGCGACCTGAAACTGACGGTGGTGGGCAGCGCGGTGAACGAGGACGTCGTCGAATGTCCGCCGCTGGACGGGGTGGAATACCTGCCCTGGGTGACGCCAACCGAGGTGCACGCGCTGTATCAGCAAGCCGATGCGCTGATCGTGCCGAGTCGCTGGGAAGGCTTTGCCATGGTGCCGCTGGAAGGCATGGCGCTGGGTCTGCCGGTGATCGCCAGCGACTGCACGTCGTTGCCCGAGCTGGTCACCCATGGCGTGTCCGGTTACGTGTTCCCCGCCGGTGATCATCAGGCGTTGGCCGATCGGCTGAAGAAAATCCAGAAGCCTGCGTTGTCGGCCCTCGGCATCGAAGGTCGGCGCATCGTCCGCGAGCGTTTCAGCGCCGCGTTGATGATCCGCCAGACCTACGACGTGTATTCCGCTCCCTCTTATTAAGTAGAACTCCGCTCATGAACGTAACGATTTTGCATGGCTACAGTGCCTCCAACTCCGGCGATGGTCTGCTGGTCGATCTGGCCATCGCCCTGGTGCAGCGCAACTTTGGCGAAGACACCGCGATCAGCGTTGTGGCTTCCGATCCGGACTCTTTCAAGTACCTGCCGCACCCGCGTTTCGACGCGCCGGTGATGGCGGCGAAGGGCCTGGGTCGGGTCAAAGAAGCGGTGTTCCTCAACCAGTCCTACGCGGGGCTGGCGGATCTGTTGAAGAAAACCGATCTGATCGTCGGCGTCGGCGGCGGCTACATGCGTTCGAAGAGCGCCTTCGAGCACATCAAGCTGAAACTCGGCCACGCCAAGCAACTGGAAACCGCGATCCTCAGCAAAGTGCCGTCGGTGTACCTGCCGCAAAGTATCGGGCCGTTCCACGGCGACAGCGACAAGATCGTCGGCCACTACGCCAGCGCCGACGCGGTGTTTGTGCGCGATAACCGTTCCTCGGCGCTGTTCGATGCTTGCGAGAATGTCTACCGCGCACCGGACCTCGCGGTGCAGGCGCTGGCCGGCAAGATCCTTCAGCAACCCAAGTTCACCCGCTGCGCCTCGACGCCGGCGACGGTGTGCGTGGTGCTGCGCAAACCGCCGGCGTGGAGCAAGGAAAAGAAGCTCGCCTACGTGGCCAACCTGAAAGTGCTGCTGCAGCGCTTGAAGAACAAAAGCAAAGTGGTCTGCGCTGTACAGAGCGCCGTGCGCGGTAACGATGACGGCGCGTTCTATCGCGAACTGGGCATCACCGAAGACCTGTTGCCGCTGAAGGCGACGCTGGCCAAATACCAACCGGACCTGGTGATTTCCGTACGCCTGCACGGCGCGATCGAATCGCTGCTTTCGGGAGTGCCGGCGTACCACATCAGCTACGAACGCAAAGGCTTCGGCGCCTATCAGGACATGGGCGTCGAGGACTGGGTCATCAACGGCGGCGACATCAATGTCGACACCATCATCGACACCGTTTACGCGCCTGACGCGCTGTCGAATTTCGGCAAACGCCTGACCGACACCTGCCGCGAGATCGAGGCGAAAACCGTGGCCATGGACGACATCATCAAGGGCGTCATTCGATGATATTCCGGCTGTTGCTGCGGGGCGGGGCACTGGGCGCGAAGTTCCTGCTGGTGCTCGCCATCACCCATTACCTCGGTTACGAGGCGCTGGGTTTTTACGGCGTGGTGGTCGCGGCGTCGTTGATCGCGTCGAAGTTCTACAGCGTCGGTTTCAGTTCCGAGATCAACCGGTTGATCAGCGTGGGCGGCAGTTCACGCCGGGTCGTGGACAAGGTGCTGTTGTTGTACCTGGCCGTGGGCCTGGCGCTGTCGGTGCTGACGGTGGTGATTTATTCACTGTTCCAGTCGGTAGAAGCGACCACCGCGCTGATCGCCTGCGTGACGCTGGTACTGCTCACCGAGCATCTGTCGTTCGAGATCAACTCGTTCGTGTTTTCCGCGCAGAAAGCCACGGCGGGTGCGCTGCTGTTTTTCATCAAGACCGGGCTCTGGGCATTGCTGGCCGTGGGCGGGATGGCGCTCGGCTGGGTGTCCGCAATCGCCAGCGTGTTGTGGCTGTGGGTCATCGCCAACGTGCTGGTGATTGTCGCCGGTTACCTGATCGTGGTGAATGTTCATCGCGGGCGGGAAGAGGGGACGCTGGCCACTGCCGCAGTGTGGAAAGCCGGGTTGCCGTTTTACCTCGGCACTGGCCTGATCGCCCTGAGTCAGTACGCCGAACGCTTTCTGATCATCGACCTCGAACCTTACGCCAGCCTCGGTAAATACGTGTACGCGTGGTCGGCGGCCAACACCTTGCAGGCGCTGTCTTACGCGGTGGTGGCGGTGGTCGGCATTCCGCTGCTCGCCAAGCGTTATCAGGCCGATCAGCAACCGTTCACGGTCCGGCAGTTGTTCGTGAACAAATGGGTCGCACGTTCGCTGGTGGTGTCGGCGGCAGTCGCGGTTGGGATTTATCTGTTCTTCAACGTGGTGCTCGATTACGTCGCCACCAGCGTTCCGCGTCCGGACAACGGCATCCTCGGCGTGCTGATTTTCTCCTTCGCCCTGCGCGCCATTGGCGACATCGTCTGGGGCGGGTTGATCGCCTCGAAAAACAGTCGGGTGTCCCTCGCCAGCGCGGCCATTTGTCTGTTGGTTTCAGTGCCGGTCAGTTACCTGCTGATCAAGCACTATTCGATCTACGGCGCGGCCTGGGGCAACGTCTTTGCGATCATCGTGCAGCTCGGGGTGATTGCGCTGCTGACTCGCGCCACGCGCGCGAAAAAGGCTGTCGTGTCATGGGCCTGAAACTTCCGTGTATCGAGTTTCGCGGTCGCCGTCTCGATTCGTCGCTGTCGTTCCTGATCCTGTTCACCGGGCTGTTTCTGTCGGTGGCGATGCCGCTGCTGATTCCCCGCGATCCCGGCCCGGATGCGATGACCCTGTGGTCGTCCTATGCCCGGGCCGACAACTGCAATTTCTGGAACCCGTTCTCGCCGGATCGCTCCTCCTACGAGTGTTCGGCGTTCCTGCTGCGGCCCACCGGGATCAACCTGACCAACGCCTGGGCCTACGGGATGTTCTGCAACTTCTTCCTCACGGCGATTCCCGTGGTGGTGTTCCGGCGCATGCCGCTGACCATCTTCGGAACCCTGTGCCTGTGGGGCATCGTGCGTTCGTTTTTCCTGGAAAACCTGACCAAGGAAATCATCGTGTCGGTGGCGGTGTTGAGCATTCTGTTCAGCTCGTTGACGCGCAAATATCGCGGCGGATTTTTCCTCTCGGCGGTGATCTACGGCGTGCTGATTCGGCCTTACTGGATTCTGTTTTCGCTGTCGTGGGTCGGCGTCTGCGTGATGAAGAAATACGTCTCGCGCACGACCTTCTTCCTGATGCTGTTCCTGTTCTATCTCGCGGTTGCGATGGCGATCCAGCTGGCGCTGGGCTTTCCGGTGTCGTCGATTCGCGCCAGCAACAACGAACTGCGCACGGCGGGCGAGGAGGGTTCCAAATCGCTGATCGTGTCGTGGCTCAGCGGCAGCGACTTCGTCTCGCAGGCCCTGGACTCGATGATCATTTTCTTCCGGTTGTCGTTCCCCGTTGAGCTGATCCTGCTGTCCGGACCGGGCCAGGTGATCTTCGTGGCGTTGATGATCATGACCGCGCTGCTGCTGTTCAAAGTCATCACCTCGACCGATTACAAGGGCGCGCCGATCCAGACCAAACCCAAGGAACTGATCGCGATTCCGCTGGCGTTCCTGCTGGTTCAAGGCTTGTTCGAACCGGACTTCGGCTCGTTCGCCCGGCACTTTTCGATGGTGGTGCCGGTGCTGTTTGTGGGCCTGGGTCTGATGCTGCGGGCGAACAAACCGGTGAAGGTTGAATCAAGAATTCTGAATTGAGGCGGGTGCTTTATGTCGAGCAAGAAAAAGTCCCTGGAGATCGAAACCCTGCGTGGCCTGGCGTGCCTGTTGCTGGTGCTCTATCACGTGATCGGGCCGTTGGGCGGTGGTTTGAAAATCGACATCGGCTCGCCGTTCCGGGTGATCGCCGATTCGATGGTGTACGTGCGCATGCCGCTGTTCACCTTCATCTCCGGCTACATCTATTCCATCTACAAGATTCGCGGCAATGACTTTTCCGCGTTCTTCAGCGGCAAGGTGCGGCGGCTGATCGTGCCGCTGTTTTGCGTGGGTGTGCCGTTCTCGGTGTTGCAGGCGGTGGGGCCGGGCGTGAACAAGGACGTCAGCGTGATGGATGCGCTGTTGTCGTTCTATGTGCCGATCAACCACTTCTGGTTCCTGCAGGCGGTGTTCATCATTTTCATGTTCGTCGGCCTGCTGGAATGGCGCGGTTTGCTGCGCACGCCAACACGCCTGTACCTGTTGTTCGCGTTCGCGGCGGCGGTGTTTCTGTTGCCGCCGTTTCCGCTGGACGCATTCGGCATCAACGGGGCGATTTATCTGTTGCCGTTCTTTGTGGCGGGCATGATCGGTCAGGAGAAAGTCAGCGAGCTGAAGCAGACGTTCAAGGTGATCGGCCCGCTGGTGTTTGTGCTGATCTCGCTGACGCTGCTGTACGTGGCGTCGGTGAACCGCGAGCTGATCGTCGACCGCCGCAGCCTGATCGGCCTGACGGTGGGCTGCGTGTCGTGCATCGCGCTGCTGTCGAGTGACATGCGCTCGAAGGCGCTGACCTGGCTCGGCGGTTATTCCTATGCGATTTTCCTGTTTCATGTGTTGTTCGCCGCCACGTCGCGCTCGATCCTCGGCCGCTTGGGCGTGAAAGATGAAAGCGTGCTGGTGTTCTGCGGCGTGACGTGTGGCTTGCTCGGGCCGGTGGTGTTGTCGATGATTTTCAGTCGGTTCAATTTCACCTCCGTGCTGTTCCTCGGCGAACGTGCCGCGACGAAAAAGAAACCGGCGGCGACCATCGCACCGGTGGCGCAGACCCGATGAAGGAAGCGATCCATGCTGGCTGTTGATGATGTGCCGCCGGTAGCGGCGTCGGTGGTGCAAATCGGCGACGCTCGCGAGCGGTTTGGCCAGTGGCGTGAAGGCAGGGCCGGCAAGGTCTTGTCGATCTCGGTGATCGGCGACAGCTACAGCGCCGGGCAGGATTTCTACCTGAACAAACTGGTGCAGCGCGTGGCCGGGGAGGTCGGGTTTGCCGGGCCGGGTTATGTCGGCTTCAACCACGGTGCAGCGCTGGGCGGCACGCATTTCAAGTACACCCGCAGCAGCGAGAAATACTTCGGCGGCGACTGGCAGGTCTCCGGCCTCGGCCAGGCCAGCCCCGACAGTCGCACGTTGACCGGCCGCCCCGGCGCCTGGCTGCAAGTTGAGGCCAGTCCGACGCCTGCCATCAACACCGCCGTCACTCAGGCGAAACTGCTTTACCTCGGCAACGGTGAGTCCAGCGAGTTGCGTTATCGCTGGTCACCTTCTGCCGACTGGCAGCCGTTGAAACTCGCAGGCGAGGGCGTTCAGGAAGTCCCGCTGTCCGGCACGTCGGCAGCCACCGATTGGGCTTTCAGACTGGAAGTGGTGAAGGGCGCGCCGACCCTGTTCGGCCTGTGGCTGAGCAACGATCAGAACGGGGTTCGGGTGTCGAAACTGGCAGCGTCCGGCGCGGCGTCCGCTGATTTCTATCACGACGATGCCCGCTGGCAGGCGCAGTGGAAAGCCGTGGTGTCGAAGATTCCCGCAGACATTTACCTGATCATGCTCGGTGGCAACGACCAGGGTTTTGGTGTGAAGCCCGAGCAGTATTTGCACAATGTCCAGGGGCTGGTCGGCATGCTCCGCGAGATTCAACCGGCGGCGAGCATCAACCTGATCCTGCGTCAGGACACCACCCGCTCCAGCGCCTATCCGATGTCGGCTTATGCGCAGGTCATCGAGCCCTGGGCCCGTGAGCAACAGCTGGGTTATGCCAATCTGCAATGCGCGTTCGGCACCGACGTCAAACGCTACGCGGCGGCCATGATTGGTCCGGACAAGATTCATCCAGTGCCGGCCACGGGCGGGCGGGTGATTGCCGATTACTTCTATCGTTGGGTTGTGGGCGGACAGCAAAAAGTCTCGCCACAGGACAACTGTGGCGAGACTTCGAAGTAGCCGTCAGTTGTCGAACAGATCCAGATGGCTCAGCAGCTCTGCGGTTTTCTGCGGCATCAACTGCGTCACGCAACGGGTTTCGACGTTGACGATGATCGCCGGGTCGTTGCAGCAGATCCGCACGCGAAAACGCCAGTCGCTGAAAATCACTTTCAGGCCGTCGCGGTCATCGACCTCCAGCGCCTGTTCGCCGTAGATCCGTTTCAGGTGGGCGAGCAGGGGATAGGGATCGCGCATCGGTCGGCGTATGTCCCCGGAGGAGGGAAACACACCGATGCGATCGACCAGCAGCAGGGTGCCCAGCCACGGGCCATTGGCGCTGGGCAATGGCTGATGGCGGGATAACCAGCTCATCACCCCGAGGTTGTCCACCTCACGTTCAATCTCTGCGGAATGTTGTGCAATGTTCATGGTTGCCTCGTTGGATGTGCGTGCTGCAATGAATCAGTGGGGGCCGCTCAGCGGCCCTTCAGGTAAACGTTGTCGTAGCAGAAGTTGGTCGCCTGCAGGTAACCCTCGGCGTCGCCGCAGTCGAAGCGCAGCCCCTTGAACTTGTAGGCCAGCACGCAACCGTTCTGCGCCTGTTTCATCAGGGCGTCGGTGATCTGGATTTCGCCACCCTTGCCCGGTTCGGTGTCGGCGATCAGGTCGAAGATGTCCGGCGTGAGGATGTAGCGGCCGATGATCGCCAGGTTCGACGGTGCGTCTTGCGGGGCCGGTTTTTCCACCATGTGGTTGACCCGGTAGATACCCTCGGAAATCGCCTCGCCGGCGATCACGCCGTACTTGTGGGTCTGGTCGCGCGGGACTTCCTGGATGGCGACGATCGAGCAGCGGAATTTCTTGTACAGCTCGATCATCTGCGTCAGTACGCCGTCGCCTTCGAGGTTCAGGCACAGGTCGTCCGCCAGTACCACGGCGAAAGGCTCGTCACCGATCAACGGGCGGCCGCTGAGAATCGCGTGGCCCAGGCCTTTCATTTCCACCTGACGAGTGTAGGAAAAGGTGCAGGTGTCGATCAGCTCGCGAGTGCCGGCCAGGAATTTCTCTTTCTCGGTGCCACGGATCTGGTGTTCGAGTTCGTAGCTGATGTCGAAGTGGTCTTCCAGTGCGCGCTTGCCCCGTCCGGTGACGATGGCCATGTGTTGCAGGCCGGCGTCCCGCGCTTCTTCAACGGCGTATTCGATCAACGGCTTGTTGACGATCGGCAGCATTTCCTTGGGCATGGCTTTGGTGGCCGGCAAGAAACGCGTGCCATAACCGGCAGCGGGGAACAAACATTTACGGATCATAAAAGTTTCCTGGTCATTCATGGCGCACTGCCATCGTTTATTGCAATAACGAAGGTTGCAAGTTATTGAAGCTGTACTTTAATACCTGACTTGGGAGATGAGTGGCAAATAGCAATGAGTGTAAAACACGACAATGTTATGAGATGTCGGTTTGACAGTTATTGGTTATTTTTAGTCGGCATCCGTTGATAGTGATGAATGCGCGGGAGTGCTAATAAGTACCAGGCAATACAGTTTGGCTTGTAAAAATATTTATAGCCAGTGATTGAACTGTTTTTGTTTCTGGTTGTTGTCGCGCTGTTTGTGTGAATCAAGACACACATTAAACAAACAGCGCTTGACAAGCGAGTTGGCACTTTTCCCACTATGGACCGCGCTATGAAGATTCTGGTAACGGGTGGCGCCGGCTATATCGGCTCGCACACCACACTTGCACTACTTGAAGCAGGTTATGAAGTTGTAGTTCTGGATAATCTTTGCAACAGCAGCGACGCCGCCTTGCACGCGGTGGAAGCCATTTGCGGCAAAAGTGCGCTGATGATTCGCGGAGATGTCTGTGACCGGGCCCTGCTGGACCGGATTTTCCAGCAGCACGCTATCGACGCCGTGCTGCACTTCGCCGGGCTCAAGGCTGTCGGCGAGAGCGTGCGCAAGCCGCTCGAATACTACGAAACCAACGTCAGCGGCAGCATCACGCTGTGCCAGGCGATGGCAGCGGCGGGGGTGTTCCGGCTGGTGTTCAGCTCGTCCGCCACGGTGTACGGCGAGCCGGCGCAGATGCCGATCCGCGAGGACTTCCCGACCGGCACTCCGACCAATCCCTACGGCCAGTCCAAGCTGATCGTCGAGAACGTGCTGCGCGACCTGTGCCAGTCCGAACCGCGCTGGAGCATCGCTCTGCTGCGCTACTTCAACCCGATCGGCGCGCATCACAGCGGCCAGATGGGCGAAGACCCCAACGGCATCCCCAACAATCTGGTGCCTTACATCAGCCAGGTGGCGGTCGGCAGCCTCAAGGAATTGTCGATCTTCGGCGACGATTACCCGACAGTCGATGGCACCGGCGTGCGCGATTACATCCATGTGGTGGATCTGGCGGACGGGCATTTGAAAGCCCTGCAATCGATCGCCGACCGCACCGGCATTCATACCTGGAACCTCGGCACCGGCGACGGCTACAGCGTGTTGCAGGTGCTGCGCGCCTTCGAGCAGGCCTGCGGGCAGCCAGTGCCGTTCCGCGTGATGCCACGGCGTTCCGGGGATATCGCCGAGAGCTGGGCCGACGCCTCCAAGGCGGCAAAGGAGCTCGGCTGGAAAGCCACACGCAACTTGCAGGACATGGTCACCGACACCTGGCGCTGGCAATCGAATCATCCCCGGGGTTATCAGGGATGATGGCGTTTTAGTGCAATGTTAGTTTCAGTCAGGTTGTTAGATATCGTCGGGAAATTAGACTGGCAATGCCTTTTGCAAGTCCGTAGATATAAACCTGCCGTTCGACTTTTATCAGTTGGGTAAGACTGTGAAAGAACAACGGATCTTGTTCGCGCTTTTTGCGACTTGAACTCTACCACCTCTAACGAACACCCGATGTTCAGGTGCAATGTTAGAAAGGAGTTGATATGAAGAAAGTGATGGCGATCGCCCTGTTGACGATGTTGAGCAACTGGGCCTCCGCAGCTGAAGCGCCGCTTACAGCAGTGACCAATGTATCTGGCAGTGTCGCGGCTTCTACAGCGCCTGCTGCCAGTACTGCCATGGTCGCCAGTGCTGTAGCGGCGTCCAACAGTGGTGGAAGTGCCAACGGCGGTACAACGGGTACCACCGGTACCACGGGTACAACCGGCACGCACAACTAACTGAAGTATCTGTTGGTGCAGTACAAGGTCGCCCGACGAAAGTCGGGTGACTTTGTTTTTGGATTCGCCCTTGAATAGCGTAGTGCCATTATGACCCGTCGTTTTTCTCTTTTATTGTTGGCAAGTATCGCTTTGCAAGGTTGCATGTTCTCCCCCGGCCAGTACCTGAGCACCAGTAGCATCACGCGCCAGGGCGCCAGCGAAAGCAGCCGGGTCGAGCTCATTCAGATCACCCCCAAGCTCATCGCCATGAACCGCGCCACGTACAAGCGTGAGTCGGTGCCGGCGGAGTTGTTGGCGACCCCGGCCGAATACCGCATCGGCAGCAACGATGTGCTGTACATCACGGTCTGGGATCATCCCGAGCTGACCGCCCCTTCGGGTGCGCAGCAGCAGATCGACGCCAACGGCCGTCTGGTGCGCTCCGACGGCACGTTGTATTACCCGTACATCAAGGAAGTCCAGGCCGCCGGCAAAACCATCCAGCAACTGCGCTCGGACATCGAGCAACGCCTCTCGGCGTTCATTGCCGAGCCGCAAGTGGATGTCGCGGTGCTGCGTTTCGCCAGCCAGAAAGTCGTGGTCTCGGGCGCCGTGGCCAAGGCCGGCCCCCAGGCGATTTCGACCAACCCGCTGAGCGTGGTCGAGGCCCTCGGTTCGGCCGGTGTCGATACCAACAATGCCGATTTGTCCGGGCTGATGCTGACGCGTAACGGGCGGGTCTATCCGCTCAATCTCGACGCGCTGAATCAGCAGGATTCCGAATTGCAGAACGTCTACCTCAAGGGTGGCGATCAGCTGTATCTGCCGTACAACGACAACAAGCGCATCTACGTGATGGGCGAGGTCAACCAGCCGCGTGCGCTGAGTTTCAAGACCGCCACCATGAACCTGTCCGACGTGCTCGGTTCGGTCGGCGGCTTGAGCCAGACCACCTCCAACGGCAACGCCGTGTACGTGATTCGCGGGGTCGAAAACCTCGATGTCGAGCCGGCGAAAATCTATCAGCTGGAAGCCGAATCGCCGACCGCCATGGCGCTCGCTTCGCACTTCGAAGTGCGGCCCCAGGACGTGGTTTATGTCGGGCCTGCCAACGTGACTCGCTGGAATCGCCTGATCAGTCAGTTGGTGCCGTCGGCATCGATTGTCGGGACCGGAGCTTCCGCTGCGAAGAACTGGAGCGAATACAGTAACAACAGCAAATAAGGCCGCCGACTGTGAAAACGTTGAAAGTGGGCGTGTGCCTGATGGCGGCCGTGTTGTTGAGTGGCTGCAATCCGCTGATGAGCGCTTCGTTGAACAACCTCAAGGCGTCGGTCATCGGACCGGATGAACTCGATGTGTCGGCGGAGCAGGTGGCCGGGGTCAAGTATCCCCAACTCAAACTGACCACGCCGTCCGGCTCCGGGGTACTGGCGCTGGTGCGCGAGCGTGAGGATCTGCAGTTCTGGGTCGCCTCCGGCAAGCAGGTGTTGTTGATGCGCGACGGCCTGGCGATGCGCAGCATCGGTCTGGGCGCGGAGGGCGATCTGGACGGCACGCGCCTGTCCGATGACTCGCCGTTCAAACAGGGTCTGCATCGCATCACCGACGGCTACACCAGCCGCCGCTGGATCGACCTCTACAAGGGCCAGGAAGTCGGGATCATCGTCAACAGCCGCTTCTCCCGAAAATCCCTGGAAACCCTCGAGATTCTCGACAAGGAATACACCGTGCTGCGTGTCGATGAGCAGATTGACGCGCCGGCCATCGGCCTGCGCGCGACCAATCGTTACTGGGTCGATCCGGTGGACGGTTTCATTGTGCAGAGTGAACAGCAACTGACCTCGCAGTTGCGGGTCAGGATCGTGCAACTGACCCCTGACCGCAGGCATGTCCCGTGAAGCGGCTCAGAGCGCTGTCGGCGTGTTTGATGTTGCTCACCGGGGGCAGCGAGGCAGCGGTCATCGTCAGCGGTGATGTGGTCAACCCGGGCCCGATCGAATTGCCGGCGGGCGGGCGTTTGCGCGATGTGATCGGCGAGGCTGTACCGAATGCCGAAGGCTACTGGCTGGCGGGCGTTCTGTTGCGTCAGTCATTGCTGGAAGAACAGACGCGACTCAAGGTCGGCGTGCTGTTCGATCTGGATGTGCTGCAGCGCATGGCGATGCTGTTCGACAAGCCGAGTCGAGCGGCGCTGGCACAGCGTCTGGCCGAGCAGGTCCGGCAGATGCCGGTGACCGGGCGGCAGATTGCCGATCTCGATCCGGTGGCGGTGGAAGTCGGCTTCGCCCGCAACATCCGTCTCGACGATGGCGATCAACTGATCTACCCGAAACGGGTCGACGAAGTCGAAGTGCTGGGCGCGGTCGCCGAGCCGTGCCGCTTGCCTTACCAGCCGTTGCAGGAGGCCCGCGAATACCTGCAGGGCTGCACGTTGCTGGAGGCCGACGCCGATGCCGACTACCTGTGGCTGATCCAGCCCAACGGCGAATCACGGCGGGTCGGCATCGCCCACTGGAACCGCGAGAGCGGGCAGATGCCCATGGCCGGCAGCAAGATTCTGGTGCCGGTGAAAAACGATGATCTGGATCCGCCTGTCCCTGAACTGAATCAGCAGTTGGCCGAATTGATTGCCACGCAGTTGGCTGAGGTGGTTCGTTGAATTTGCGTTTTGCAGCTGTGTTGTTATTGCCGTGTGGCCTGGTGCATGCCGAGCCACGCATTACCCAGAATGACTTCGGCGGCGTCGGTCTGTTGCAGACCCCGACCGCGCGCATGTCGCCCGCCGGTGAGTTGAGCGTCAACGCCAACCGCACCGAACCGTACAGCCGATACAGCGTTTCGTTGCAGCCGCTCGACTGGCTGGAAGGTTCGTTTCGCTACACCGCCATCACCAACCGTCCGTACGGTTCCGAAGCGCTGAGCGGCAGCCAGAGCTATAAGGACAAGGCGGTCGACGCCAAGGTCCGGCTGTGGCAGGAAAGCCACTGGGCGCCGGAAGTGGCGCTGGGCTTTCGAGACATCGGTGGTACCGGTTTGTTTGCCAGTGAATTCTTCGTGGCCAACAAGCGCTATGACAATTTCGATTTCAGCGCCGGCATCGCCTGGGGTTACATCGGTAATCGTGGCGACTTCGACAACCCGCTGGGCTGGGCCAGTGATCGCTTCAAGACCCGCCCGGACCTGGAAGGCACCGGTGACGTCAACGCCGGGTCATACTTTCGCGGCAAGCCTGCGTTTTTCGGCGGCGTGAGTTACCAGACACCCTGGGATCGCCTCAGCCTGAAACTCGAATACGAAGGCAACGACTACAAGCACGAGCCGAAGGACAACGTCATCAAGCAGGACTCGCCGATCAACCTCGGCGCGGTGTTCAAGGTGACCGATTCCCTCGACCTGAGCGCCGCGTGGGAGCGGGGCAACACGGCGATGTTCGGCGTGACGTTCCACACCAATTTCGTCAGTCGCAAGGCCCCGGCCAAGACCTTCGACCCACCGGCCGAACCGCTGCCGGCGAAGGCGCCGAGCACGACGATGGAGGAGGTCAACTGGGCCGACGTATCTCGGCGTTTGCAGCAGAACGCCGGCTACAAGGTCGAGCGCATCACCCAGCGCGATTCCGAACTGATCGTGTACGGCGAGCAGCAGCGCTACTTCCATTCGCCTAAGGCCGTCGGCCGCGCGAGCCGGATTCTCGACAACAGCGTCAACGACGACATCGACTGGTTCACCGTGGTCAACAAGCGTTACGACCTGCCGCTGGAAGAAACCAGCGTGCCCCGGCAGACCTTCCGCGAAGTGCTCAACAACGAGGAGCCGCTGGAGTCGCTGCACCGCACCACCGAAATCAATCCGGCGATGCCGCGCAACGAGAAAACCCTCTACACCGAAGCGCCGCAGCACTTCAATTACGGCGTCGGCCTGGGCTTCAAACAGAACGTCGGCGGCCCCGATGGCTTGCTCTATCAGTTCACTGCCGATCTGGATGCCGAGTACCGCTTCAACCGCAACACCTGGTGGAACGGTTTGCTCAGTCAGAACCTGATCAACAACTTCGACAAATTCACCTACGACGCACCCAGCGGCCTGCCGCGTGTGCGCACCGACTTGCGTCAGTACCTGACCACGTCGGACACCACCATGCCGCTGTTCCAGGTCAGCCACGCCGAGCAACTGGACAAGGATTTGTACGGCATGGTCTACGGCGGTTATCTGGAGTCGATGTTCGCCGGGGTCGGGGGCGAGGTGCTGTTTCGTCCGACCGGCAAGCGCTGGTCGATCGGTGCGGACCTGAACTACGTGCGTCAGCGTGAATTCGATCAGGGTTTCGGCCTGCGTGATTACTCGGTCTGGACCGGCCACGTCACTGGCTACACCGACCTGCCGTTCGACACGCTGGCTGCGGTCAGCGTCGGGCGTTATCTGGCGGGCGACTTTGGCGGCACGGTGGATATCTCCCGCGAGTTCTTCAACGGCGTGCGCTTTGGCGCCTGGGCGACGATCACCACCGCCGGCAGCGCCGAGTATGGCGAGGGTAGTTTCGACAAGGGGCTGTACCTGTCGATTCCGTTCGACGAAATGATGAGCATGTCGACCATGCGCCGCGCCAACCTGGTGTGGGCGCCGCTGACCCGTGACGGTGGCGCGCGGCTCAACCGCAGCTTCCAGCTGCATTCGATGACGGACAGTCGGGAAGGGGACATGTTCTATCGGAACTTCGGGAAGATTACCGAGTAGGTTCGGGAGAGCGGGGAGTCAGTGGGAGTGGGGTTGCTCCGGGCGGTGTTCCACCGCTATCGCGAGCAGGCTCGCTCCCACATTTGTTTGAGGTGAATAGCAAATCCTGATCCGCTCATCATCCTTGTGGGAGCGAGCCTGCTCGCGATGGCGCTAGTACAGCCAACATCAAAGCATCTGTCACTCCTCGGCTTCAGAGCCCCGACCACCCCCCAAATCCCGCCCACAAAAAAGGGGACTTTCGTCCCCTTGCGGTGTTGCCTTCTCAAGCCCTGCGCCTCAGTAAATATCCTTCGACAGCAAGGTGAACGGCGTCTTCACCAGGATCTTCACATCCAGCCACAGCGACCAGTTGTTGATGTACTTCAGATCGATCTCAACACGCTTTTCCATCTTGTCGAGGGTGTCTGTCTCGCCCCGGCAACCGCTGATCTGCGCCAGGCCAGTGATGCCCGGTTTGATTCGGTGACGGGCCATGTAGGCGAGGATCTTGCCCGAGTAGTAGTTGTTGTGCGCCACGGCGTGCGGACGTGGGCCGACCAGTGCCATGTGCCCTTGCAGCACGTTGAACAGTTGCGGCAGCTCGTCCAGCGAAGTGCGACGGATGAAACGACCGACTGGAGTGATGCGCGAATCGTTGCGGCTGGCCTGTTTGACGTCACGGTCATCGTGCACGCGCATCGAGCGGAATTTCCAGACCTTGATCACCTTGCCGTTCCAGCCGTGGCGATCCTGCTTGAAGAACACCGGGCCGGGCGAGGTGAGCTTCACCGCCAGCGCCACTGCCAGCAACACCGGGCTCAACAGGATGATCGCCAACAGGGCGACGGCTTTTTCCACCAGACTTTTGCTCAGCGCAGCGGTCGGGCGGCTGGTCAGCGGGCTTTCGTTGAGGTAGATCGCCGGCAGACCGTCCACGACTTTCACCGAGTGGTTGAGCAACGTCAGGCTGTTCAGGTCCGGCACCCAGACCACGTCAACGTTGGCATCCAGCAGATCGACGTACATGGCTTCGATGTTGGCGGCTTCCGACAGCGGCAGGGTGATGTACAAGCGGCGGATGTCGTGGGTCTGGATCAGCTCGAGCAATTCGTCCTGAGCGCCGACGACGCGAGGGGCGTCCGCTTCCAGAGAAGGCTTGTCGCCGTTGCTGACCAGGCCGACCAGCGGCAGGTTTTCGTGCTGGCTCAACTTCTTCGCCAGGCCCAGCGCCAGTTCGCCGGTGCCGACGATCAGGGTCTTGTGTTCGCTTTTGCGCGAACGCTGGTAGAACTTCGAGAACGCATGCAGCGGTGCGTACAGCAGCGCCTGACCGAGGAAACCGTACACCGCCCACTCAAGGATGACTTGCCGAGAGAACAGCGCATCGGCCTTGCAGATGAAGGCGATGAACGCCAGCCCGGCCATGGTCATGAACCAGCCCACGAACAGTCGACCCAGCCCGGTCAGGTAATTGTCTCGCTTTCGATACGCACCGCTGAAGGTATAAGCCGGCACCGAGGCCAGTACCGCCAGGATCGTGCACATCCGGTAGTAGAACTCGACGGTGCCCGTGTGCTGTTCGGCGAGTATGAACAACAGTGAAACAATGAAAGTCTGTGCCAGCGCCCATTGGCCCCAAAAGGTCAGTCCCTTGAGGCCGGTGTTTCGATTGATACGAAGAGAAAGATCCATACGATATCCCCAAAAGACGTCCATTCAGGTTTCGACAGTAGAAAACCGAGTTGTTAAGCAGACTTGTTATTGTTGTTTGAGCCAGTGTCCTGAGGTAACAACGCCGGAATGCGGAACTGTCGTCAGTCAATAGACTAAGTTATTGCCGGGGATGCTGTCTGACGAGTTCTAACAAGATGGCACAGTGCCAACTTATTTAAATTTCCAATATTCAAACGTTAGAAAAGGTCGAAAGGCAGGGGGTGAATAATCAATCTTGTGTTTGCTATCGTAGGTGGGGTCAGGAGGCGGGTATAACCAGGGAGGGGTGTAACCAAACAGAGTGCTTTTTTATTTTTGTAATCGCACTTGTATCTGTTTGTCTTGTAGTGGGGGATGTTGTTTAGGCAACAACTTCCTGGATCAGGCAATAACCGCGATTGCGTACGGCACGAAACAATCGTTCACCGTTGCTGGCGTTCTTGAATTTGTCTTGAAGACGGCTTAGGCACATTTCCAGTCCCCGGTACTGCTCCGGCTCGCGACCGATGCTGAGGATCAGATCGTCCCGACTGACAACACGTTCTTCATGGTGGAGCATTTTACGGACCAGTGCGGTTTCGAGCCCGGTGAGACTGATTTCGACACCCTCTTTCGTCAATGCACCCTGATCATTGTCCAGGTGCCAGGCTTCAGTGCAGGGCGCGTCGGACTCGATCGTTCGGGAAGTGTCAGCGGGGTCTTCGGCCATGGCCGTGGAACTGTGGAACGAATGCGCCGATTGTGCTGCCAGCCATTCCGATTCGAGAGTGGCCAATATGCGCTGGGTATCATGTTCGATGCTGCGTGCGACATGCTTCCTTGTGCCGCGTGGGTAAGTGAACTCCATCAGCATCGGAGTGGAAGAGGGCGAAGCAACACCTTCAATAAACATTTGTGCCTGGGACGTGCCAAACGAATTGAAACGTTCGCTGGAGAGGATGTTCTCAAGTTCACGTTGCGACGCCGAGCTATTAGTCACGACAACAAAGTATTTTCTTGGGAGGGTTGTGCTGGTTTCCATGTCTCTCTCCTAAAGTACACACCAAATTTGGCGAAAAAATAATGGGCAGGCGAGCAATGTTTTCCTCGGAAATAATCGACAGGCAGGGTCTGGGCCCAATGATGGCCCTCGATAAGTTCCACTCGGTCTGCTTTTAGAGTAATGGTTTATTGTTATGTTTAAGTGTTGCAGCGCTCATGCAATTGACAGCTTTTTATTAGATATGTGACGCAGTTAAAACAGTGAGACATCGGATTTTTAGCGCGTTGCATCAGACGTTCCCTCGTAAGCTGCAAAAGAGTGATTCCCTGAATCAGGCGGTCGAGATCAACCCCCTCATCAGACGATAGCCATACCCGCGGATGCTCTGTATGGCGTTCGTACCGTACACGTCCTTGATTTTCCCACGCAAGCGGCTGATGGATTTTTCCAGCGCCCGAGGATCGTAGAAATGGGTGTTGAGCCCCATGATGCTGGCGATTTCATCATGGCTGAGAATGTGATTGCCGGTCTGCGCAAAGGCTTGCAGGATCTTCATTTCGGCAAAGGAGATATCGAGTTTCTTGCTGGTGTCCGAGAGGCAGATGCGGGTGGGGTCCAGCACCAGGCTGATATCACGCTGCCATTCTTCACTGTTGAAGAACTCGCCCAGCAGTTCGCCGCTTTCATCGGATAAGGTATTGAGTTTGATACAGAAGTCGGCACCGGCCAGGAAATACTTGATCTTGTTGAACGCGCCGCGCCCGGTGATCACCGCACAAATGATCGGCTTCAAGTTGTCACTGCGCAGGCTTTCCACCCGTGCCAGGTTGTCTTCAAGAGCCTGAGGGCTGTCGATGACAATGAATATGGCCCGATACAAACCGTGATATTCATTTTGCTGATATGAACTAGCGTAAGAGTCGGCCTCAATGGCCAGATCAGACTGCACATGCTTCGCGATTAGCGCGCTAAAGTGTTCAGCCACGCCACGGGTACGACCCAGAGTGAGAACACCTGGTTCGTCGCTTGTGCGGCGCGGGCTTCTAGTCGCTAAGTTACCTGTGAGCATCATGCATTGACTCGAAAAGGTGCTGACATCGGGATGTTAAAGCACCGGTTCTCATCTGTGACTGACAATTGGTAACATTTGCGCGGATTTTAGACGTGGCTCCCGAGTTTTCTAACAATAATTAAGCTTTTCAAGCTTTTAGTTGCTTTTTTCGGGGCTCTGAACTAACGAAAGAGGGCTCGTTAGATGGTGGCAATGTGCAATGGTGCCACTATTTTGTAATTGTGGCGACCTGTTTTTATGTCCCTTGGCCACTACTGATTTGCACGCCAGTACAGGGAGTGTGAGGTGGATCACATTTTAAGGGGCGATGTGATTTTTAGCTATAACACTGACAAGTTCACACACGGACGTTTATTAACATGCCTTGAGTGTGGCTTTTGATAAGACATATTCTCCGTCCCCGAGTCGGGCAATGGGTGTGCATCTGCCAATTGTTTTACTTCAGATACTCAATGCCTGAATGCACTTAACGGCGCGCCCTCAAAGAGCGTGCCGACGGAGGATTAATGGATTTACTGACCTTGTTCAAGGTGCTGATTCTTGGGGCGGTAGAAGGCCTGACCGAGTTCCTGCCCATTTCCAGTACGGGCCACCAGATTATTGTTGCCGACTTGCTGGAGTTCGGTGGCGAACGCGCCATGGCGTTCAATATCATCATTCAACTGGGCGCCATTCTGGCCGTGGTCTGGGAGTTTCGCCCGAAGATCTTCGAGATCGTCAAAGGCCTGCCGACCCAAAGTAATGCCCAGCGTTTTACCCGCAATCTGCTGATCGCCTTTTTTCCGGCGGTCATTCTCGGCGTGTTATTCGCCGACACGATTCATGAATACCTGTTCAACCCGATCACCGTTGCCGTTGCATTGGTGGTGGGCGGCATCGTGATGTTGTGGGCCGAGCAGCGGGATCATGTAGTGAGTGTCGACCATGTGGACGACATGAAGTGGGCTGACGCGCTGAAGATCGGTTGCGTACAGTGCCTGGCGATGATTCCGGGCACGTCGCGCTCCGGGTCCACCATCATCGGCGGTCTGCTGTTCGGCCTGTCACGCAAGGCCGCTACGGAGTTCTCGTTCTTCCTGGCGATGCCGACCATGGTCGGCGCTGCGGTGTATTCCGGCTACAAATACCGCGAACTGTTCCAGAGCAGCGACCTGCCGGTCTTCGCCTTGGGCTTCGTCGTAGCGTTCATTTTCGCAATGATCGCCGTGCGCGGCCTGCTGAAGTTCATTGCGAACCACAGCTACGCCACCTTCGCCTGGTACCGCATTGCCTTCGGCTTGCTGATCCTCGCCACCTGGCAGTTCGGCTGGGTGAACTGGACGGCGGCCGCAGCCGCTTGATCACTGACTGCTGATCAGCGCAGCGACGGCGAGGTCATTCAATTCAGAGTCGGGCGAATCCTGACGAAGCCGCTGCAACGCCGAGGTGAAATACGCGGCTTGCAGCATGCCGTCACTGGCGAGGAAATAACGTGCCGCTTCTATTTCCTCTACCGAATACACACGTTTTTTCAGTCCGGAAATGTCCGACATCCCGTCGACTGTGACCATCGTCGTCGTGAAAACCAGAAAACCAGACATCTGGGTAGATTGAAAAGGGCCATCTCCCCCCTCACCGCAGCCCTTTAAAAAATCACAGGATGCATAGGCGCTTGTATAGAGAGTCGAGAGTAAAGCGAGGAGGGTGAAACGCTTGAATAAAACACAGCTGAACGCGGGCATAACCAAAAGACATCCTGTCAGTACAACAAATCACCGGGCAACGCTCATTCGTTGCCCGAACGCTCAACGCGTCGATCAACGCCCGGCCAGCAGCTCTGCCGCCTGATCCAGCAACGCCAGCGGATCCTTGGCCTTGTGGATATCCACCGACAACAACTGACGAAATTTGCGCGCCCCCGGGAACCCGGTGCCCAGGCCCAGCACATGCCGGGTGATGTGATGCATCGCACCACCGGCCAGCAAATGCTCGGCTATATAAGGCCGCAACTGCGCCAGCGCCTCGGCCCTGCTGATCACCGGCGCGGTGCTGCCGAACAACTGCTGATCCACCTCGGCCAGCAGATAAGGATTGTGATACGCCTCGCGGCCCAGCATCACCCCGTCAAAGGTCTGCAAATGCTCATGGCAGGCCTCCATCGTCTTGATCCCGCCGTTCAGAATGAACTCCAGCTCCGGAAAATCCGCCTTCAACCGCGCCGCCACGTCATAACGCAACGGCGGAATGTCGCGGTTCTCCTTCGGCGACAACCCCTCCAGAATCGCAATCCGCGCATGCACCGTAAAACTCGTGCACCCGGCATCCCGCACCGTGCCGACGAAATCGCACAGCTGCTCATAACTGTCCCGTCCATTGATCCCGATCCGATGCTTCACCGTCACCGGAATCGATACCGCATCACGCATCGCCTTCACACAATCCGCCACCAACTGCGGATGCCCCATCAGGCACGCCCCGATCATATTGTTCTGCACCCGATCACTCGGGCAGCCGACGTTCAGATTCACCTCGTCGTAACCGTGCTCCTGCGCCATGCGTGCGCAAGCGGCCAGGTCCAGCGGAACACTACCGCCCAACTGCAACGCCAACGGGTGCTCGGCTTCGTTGTGACGGAGGAAACGCTCGTGATCGCCGTTGAGCAGCGCGCCGGTGGTGACCATTTCGGTGTAGAGCAGGGCGTTTTTCGACAGGATGCGTAGGAAGTACCGGCAGTGACGGTCAGTCCAATCCATCATCGGCGCGACGGAGAAACGGCGGGAGAGTGGGGCAGGTGTGGCGGAGATTGGGGGCATTGGGGGTACGGAATCGGTGTGGCTGGGAGGTGGGGGAGTTTATCAGGAATGACCGGGCGGGCTCAGTGATATCCGGCGGAAATACAACCTCATCAAGTGTGGGATTAAGCAAGACAGCCATGAAATGGACTGATAGCATCGGGCTATCAATAAGAGTGAGGAAGGGATCCCATGCTGAAAAAACTCGCATCATCTGTTCTCGTCGCCGGCGCCCTGCTTGCCTCCGCCCAAGGGGCTTTCGCCGAAGAAAAGCTGTTCAAGAACTACGTCTACCAAACCCCACTCGCAAAATTCACCGAAGCGGCCGGTTACTACGACTGCTCCGAAGACGTCGGCGGAACCGCGAGGTGCATCGACGATGTGGATTTCCTGGAAGAGAAATTCACTGTCGCGCTGATCTTTTCCGGGGACAAGCTGATGATGGTTTCACTTATCAGCCCGTTCGATCAGAACCTGTACGTCAAAGCCATCGCGGGGCTTTCCAAATCATTCACGCTGGTTTCCATGAGCGATGAGAAATCCATCCTGGATATGTTCGATACCGCGAGAAAGTCGAGAAGCACTGAAGAGCTGACGACGAAGATTTCCAATTTTGAACAGGTTGGTTTGGCTTCGGGGAATCTGACTTATACGTTTCTTGAAGGGTTGAACGCTAAAGGGCAAACCAATGCTGTGAGTGCGTTGGCTGCTGCGCCGGAGAACATTCGGTCCGCTGAGTTGGTGATGGCGGGGCAAGGTGCGGATTCGGGGATGATTATTCGGTTTACGTTTCCTCGATTAGAGGCGAATAAGATTTTGGCTGAGGCTAAAAAGCCGGTTGAGTTATTTTAATTAGCCGATGTATTTATTCTCAATAAGGTCCTTATATGGGGGTGCGAGTGTTTATTGTACTTGTAATGTTTAGAGTGTCGGGTAGATAAAGCTTCTGCTATTTTGATTGCTGCGTAGAAATATCTTCTTCACTAGCTCTGCTGTGTTTGTGGGTGGCTGCTTTTATTTATATTATTTTTTGAGTGAGTGGAGGGTAAAATGTGGAGGTCTAATGTTGACATCGCTTTGGAGTTGGAATTAGTCGGGGGTGGGAATGCGCTTGAAAAATTGTTTTCATTGAGCGTGCTATGGAAGGGGGCGATATATCCAGAAGGTTATACGGCGGATAAAAAATGGCCAGACTTATTGCGGTTGAGTGAGAAGGGCGAGTCGTTTGCACGTGCCATGAGCGCTCATTATGGTTTAGGGGAAGAGGCGGATTTTTATCTGGCCTTGTTTGCGAAATTTAATCATCATGATGTTTTTTTCTCTCCCGAGCATTCCGATGTTGAAGGGATTTCAGCTCTTTTGGAGAATGAAATTCTCAGTGAGCGGATTCGTCTACCGTATCGTTTTGGTCGATGCCTATATGACAGGTTTCACGATCTCGAGCAAATAAATAGAGCAAACCATTTATTACCTCATGATGTAGATAAACTCCTTCATGGTACTCCAAAAGGAGTGTATCAAGTTGGTAGTCTGGTTGTAGGGCCTCTCGGCGTTTTAACTTCAACGGAGCCCAGAGCTATACATCCAATATCCACGCTTCCTTTATGGCACTGTGAAGATACAGGATGCAATACTGTACATCATGTCGATTTGTTACCTCATCAGACTGTAATCAATAGGATTTTTCGTGCCGTCAATAGGCAGGCGCTTGATGAGTTTGGGCCCCCGTCAGAGTGGAAGAAAGAGTTAAAGTGGCGGCATAGAGATGCACGTTGGGAAAATGGAAGAAAGTATTCTGACATTATCGAAATGATCGCCGACTGTATTGTTGGTCAAGAAAGATTTTCATTAACTGTGCAAGCTTTGAAGGGGAGTGGGAAGTTATCTCTTAGGCAGTTGTTGTCTCGGCCGCCGAGAAAGAAGGCCGCTAGCGAAGGAACACCGGAAGAAGTGGCAAGTCGATTGACTGGTGAAGAACAACTGCAGTTGCTGATGTATTTGGATGATAGTTTGTTGGTAGAGTATATCGACGAGTTGGTCTCAAAAAAAACGATAAAAATTCCTTTGGGGGATGTAAGGCGGCCGGAATTTAGTGCGGCTGGTATGGGGCAAGACCAACGTTCTGAATTGTCTGTTCTTGGAGTACGATCATTTCAACCGAATGCGATTTCAAATTTATCTGCGCTTATATGGCAGGCATACGAGTCGGAGGGTGTATTAAACGAACTTGAATGGAAGCTCAGGCAGGCGGGAGGGAAAAGTCCTCGAGAGTCTCTTTTTAACTATATTAGAGATAGAGGTCCTGAAGTAGTAGTTAAAGAACTTGTATTGTCTAGCGCTGCATTGACGAAAAGAATTTGTGCTGACGTAAAGTTGGCACTCAGTCATGTTGACTCGAATGATGATGTTTCCGTGGAGAAAATGCTTTGGAAGTTAGGGTTCAATCCGTCTGGTTATAGCGATACTTTGAAGCGGCTTAAATCAAGGCTTCGTGATTTTAATGAAAAGCTGTTATCTATTCCATCAATCGATACTGAGAATGATCGAGAAGCAATTCGCTCCGTTGGAGTTAATTTGTTTGTATCGTTAGAGGATTTTCTAGATAACTTTATTTCCTATAATGTTTGGCTGCTTTATAACGATCACTTCACAGCCAATAGATTTCAATACGACATAGACGTCGCTAGGCGAAGTGTTTCGCTAGCGCTTGGTTCTAAGTTGCAGGTTGAAGATGTAGTGGTCTCATGGTCCTCCAAAGGTAACAATGCTCTTGGAACATTGTTGCAGTATCTAAATAAGGCTGCAGTTTGGATGGAGTCGTTGGAGGAGGGAGATAGGGATGTTTTGAAGAAATCCGATAGTGATCTTCCGCATTATTATGATGATAAGCTTCGTCCATTTCCATTTCGACATACCCAACTCTGGGCTGATACAGACTTGACCGAACTTGCAAAGCACAAGGAGGGTTTTTTGTCGATTTCTCGTTTGATACATCAAGCGGGGCTGGCTTCTGTACGAAATGGTATTGATCATCATAGAGATGAACATAGTTTTCCAGATGCAGACAAGATGATTGCTTGTGCTGCTCGTTTGTCGCAAGCCTTAGAAAGTGCCGACATAAATCGTTATTTTCCAAAACAATTTTGGCTGGTCTCAAAGAAAGAAAATAGATATGGGGCTGTGGAGTATTTGTATATGGATTATGCAAATAGAGAGTTAGTTGCATTTGGTCCTCATTTTGCCTCTGGGCTGCCAAGTCATATGTATAATTATCCAGTTGTTATCGCTCCAGGGAATTTGCTTGGATATCCAAATTCTCAAATGATGTTTTGGGTTCAAGAGCGAAGTGAGTATTCAGTTTTCTGGGAAGATTACCCTAAGAGAAGAAAGCTTGAATTAGTTAAAAGGGATGCTGCAAGCGCTTTGAATACGCTGGAGGGGGAAGCTTAATAAAGTAATAGAAAGGGCTAGTTATTTTTTAAATTTTGGGGGGGTAAATATCCCCCCGCTTCATTCATTTTCTATTGGTGGTAGGTAGCGAGATATAAGCTGTAGTTCACCTATTAGGAAGGATGTCTAATGGATCGCTTGGTTTGCGGAGTTGATGCGATAGAAGTGGGGGCTGCTCTGGATGGAATAGGGATCAGTTGCTGTGGTAAATAAATCTGTCCCAATTTTTCATTGGAAGTATCTGAAAGGCACGAATAGAAAGTGGACAATATAAAGCAATAGAAAGGGGGGTGGATTTATTTTTATTGTGGTTTATTTGCAGCTTTTGGCGATGGATAAATCTGTCCCAATTATTTGCACGTTAAACAATGTTTATGTCGCTCACTTGTTCGCTGTTGAATCTGAGCATAAGATCCGTTTCGATTAAATCGAAATATTTGGAAGCATGGTAAAAATTTGTCATCGCTCTATCTATCAAATTTTTAGCCTCTTCGTGTGGGTTGAAATGGATAAAGTCATCCCCTGAGATTCCCATATGCTTAGTCGAGTTTTTTGCTTTGTTCATCAAGTCTCCGATTTCTTTTCTCGTGACGGATTCATGTTGAAGGTCGGTATTGAACATTGATGAAAGTATCCGTACGGCGCCTTCGCGCAAACTGGCGAATGCCGAAATCCCACCTTTCGACTCTACATGCTTACCGAAAAGCTCTTCAGCTGCTCCGGCAAGGCAAATGGCTGAAAAATCTTTGGGAGGATCTGAGTAGAAGTGCTGAAGTGAAGAGTGTAAGAGCTCTGTTGCGATATCAATTTTTGGTGTCGAAAGAAGTGGCATTTTAGCGGCGCCTAGATGGATTTTGATCTGCGATGGGAATTGGCTGGCACTTTTTTAAGCAGTGTTATGTCGTTAAGATGTTTTTGTACTTGATCGGTAAGTTCCGAAATAACAGCGCTTTTCATGGCGATGAGGCTGGGGATAGAAGCCACTAAAACCGGTATATTAAAAAGCTTGGCAAGAAGAGCCTCGGATTCTATTTCGGAGTAGGTTGGAAAATCCGGTTTTGGAGTCAACAGATCTGCATAATAGTAATCTTTCAGTGACATCTGCTGGCCAAACCGAGTGAAGGAATCAGTGGAAAATCCTGATATCTGAAGCTTAGTTAGAGCGGATGAGAGTCGTCGAGAGTTCTCAACGCTCGGCTCGATTAAAATATCTAGATCATCAGCTTGGCGCTCAACGCAGTGCCAAGCTACAGCAAGGCCTCCGATTATTATAAATTTTACATTACAGGAGACCAGTTGCCGGACGAGCTCTTCGTTTACGCCGGTGTGCAAAAGGTTATCGCTGATTCGATTGTTCATTTGAGGACACCGCTCAGTCACTTCATGCCTTAGCTTAGGAGTGTAGCAAGATGCCGGCGTTTTGCTTTTAGCTGACGGACAATGTGGGGACGGGCAACATGGGGACAGATCTATCTAATTGGATTTTTTAGTATTCATTGGCCGATACCTCTCCTAAGCCGTCGGATTGAGGGCGGATAAACAACAAATTTCTTCGTGTTTAAATCCGGTTTGCCATTGATACTCGTGCCCTACACATCCTTGCGCCACCCCCTACACCTAAGACAGAATCCGCCGGCTTGTGCCTTTAGCACGGGGGTTCTATCGTTCCTGGGTCACTGAAAACCAGTGATCGGGTTTGGTAGCCCGGATTCCGTCAGAAGCACAAGACTACTGTCTTGCGGAGGCTTTCAGTGCCTTCGTTTTATGGTGGTCATGCGCAGGGCATCTTCGGATGCGCCGGGGTTCCTGACGGCCGGTCTACCAACCTGCGTATGGCCTCCACCCTAGTTTGGTAGCGAAGGTGGCGGCTCCTAACCTCTTATCCGTCGGGAGTTACTCCATGTTCAAACCAACACCCAACCCACCAGAAACCGACCCAGTCTCCCCCTACAAATTCCCCGATTCACGAACCCTCAACGAAGCCGCCGAGCGCGCCCTCGATCACTACCTCACCCCACAGCAACGGATCATGGGCAGCCACACCCAACATGACCCGATGTACTTCGCCAACCCGGCCTACGACACCGAATCTCTACTCGCCAACGCCAGCGAATCCCTCGGTTCAGCCTCCGAAATGCTCAACAACTTCGCCGCCTCCCTGGAGCCCGCCCACCGCAAAACCGCCATCGGCATTGCGCAGTTGGTGATGTTGGGGTCTTTGGCGGTGAATCAGGCGCTGGATAACGTCGAGCCGAAGTAGGTTCGGGCAACCCTCTGCGGTGGAGGGTTGATCGTCAGGCGTGGGTTCAACCTGAACCCACGCTGAAACCCCCGCAAGTTTCATCTTCCCGCCACCCGCGCAGGCCTACGATCCATCCACAAGATCCCGACCCCACCCGAGCGCCAAACACCATGAACAATCCACTCAAAGCGCTGTTGATCGTCGCCACCATCTCGGTTCTAAGCGCCTGCTCCGGCTCCGGTGGCTTGACCACCACCAGTTGTTTCTCCAGCGACTGTCAGTCGCCGGAGGCGCGTAACGTGAATACGTTGAAGTTCGGCGGGAGCAATATCGGTAACAGTTTCAACCAGTACAGCTCCGGCCTGATGCATGACGACTGAGGATTACTGGGCCGCGGGTACGGCGATCCATTCGCTCAGGACTTTCTGGTATTTGCCGGTGACTTTGCTCAGGTGCAGCCACTGGTCGACGTAGAGTTTCCAGCTGATGTCGTCGCGCGGCAGCAGGTAGGCTTTTTCGCCGTATTGCATGAACTGGCTCGGGTTGACGGCGCACAGGCCGGGTTTGAGTTTCTGTTGGTAGAGGGCTTCGGAGGCGTCGGTGATCATCACGTCGGCCTTGTTGTCGAGCAGTTGTTCGAAGATGGTCACGTTGTCGTGCAACGCCAGTTGCGCCTTGGGCAGGAAGGCGTGGACGAAGGCTTCGTTGGTGCCGCCGGCGGGTTCGACCAGGCGTACGTTCGGCTGGTTGATCTGGTCGATGGTCTGGTATTTGGACTGGTCGGCGCAGCGCACCAGCGGGATCTTGCCGTCGACGTCGAGGGTGTTGCTGAAGAAGGCTTTTTTCTGGCGTTCGAGGGTCACCGAGATGCCGCCGACGCCGATGTCGCACTTGCCGGCCTGCATGTCCGGCATCAGGGTTTTCCAGGTGGTCTGCACCCATTCGACCTTGACCCCGAGGCTGTCGGCCAGGGATTGCGCCATGGCGATGTCGATGCCTTCGAATCCGCCGTCCGGACGTTGGAAGGTGTAGGGCTTGTAGTCGCCGGTAGTGCAGACGCGCAATTGGCCCTGTTGCTGGATGGTGTCGAGGTGCGAGGCCGGTTCTTGTGCTTGGGCGGCGCCGGCCATGGCCAGCAGGCCGCAGAAGATCATCGTGCTTTTTGGAATTGTCATGGAGATCGGGCTTGTGCAGTGGGAGTGCGGGCCAGTGTAGTGAATGCGTTTGCCGGGTGTCATCCCGGCTCCGGGCTCAGCGTGCCCAACCACGCCACCAGCCCCACGATCAACAGCGCAATCACCAGCTCCGATGCCACGCTGCGGCGCAAGGCATTGGCCGCCACCTGATGTTGCCCGGCGCGCAACGATTGTTCGAGCAACGGCCCGAGGTGGAATCGGTTCAACGCGGCCAGCACCAGCATGCCCCCGAACAACACAACCTTGATCGCCAACAGAATCCCGTAGGTGCCGAGCAGGACTTCGCCCAGTGTCGGGCCGACGATGAACAGGTAATTCGCCACGCCGGTGGCCGACAGGATCAGCACAATTGCCGCGCCGACGCCTTCGAAGCGTTTGACGGAATCGGCCAGCGAACGAATGCGCGCCTCGCTGCACAGTGCGTCGAGCCGCGACATCAAGATCAACGCGAGCATTGCGCCTAGCCACGCACCCGCCGCGAGCAGGTGCAGGATGTCGCTGAGCAGATGCCACGCGTTATCCATCGCGCCGTGACCGCTCCAGGCCAGGGAGGCGAGGGCGACTGAGCCGGCCATCGATGCCAGCCACAATCCCGGCCAGATCATCACGACAATCAGCGCAATCATCCGCAGCGTCCACGCCAGCCCGACGTCGGTTTCCAGCACCATCATTTGCAGGTGCGGCCACAGCGCCGCGAACTCCGTTTCGCCACTCATGGCGCGGGTCATCAGCACCAGTCCCGCCACTGACAGCAGCGCCCCGATCAACGCCATCCCGCGCAGCATCGGCCGAAACCGCAGCACCGCGTCAACGCTGTACAGCCCGAACAACGCCAGACCGAACAACAGCAGCAAATCCACATACAACGCCAGACGCAGGAGGATGTTGATCAGATCAGCCATCGCTCATTTCACTTTGAACGTGACGTTGCCGGTGATCGGGTGCGTGTCCGACGACACCGCGCGCCATTCGATCTTGTAGGTACCGGCCGGCAGGGGCGAGAGCGGGGTAACGAGCATGGTTTTCGGGTCGCTGCCGGCGCTGACTTTGGCCTTCATCGGCATCGGCGAGTGGGCCATGCCGGGCATTTCGGTCATGACCAGTTTGGCGCCGGAGAACTGGGTCAACAGATCCTCCGAAAACCGCAGTTCGATCTTGCCGGGCGCCGCGCCGTCGGCACCTTCGGCCGGGGTCGACGACAGCAGTTTCGGATGGGCCTGGGCCAGGGTGCTGAAGAGCAAACCGCTGGCGAGGACGAGGGAGATTTTCAATGTGCGCATGCAAGACCTCGGTGTTGTTTTTTGAAGGGATTCAGAACCACAGCCGCACGCCGAGGACGAGTCGCGCTTCGCTGCGATCCTCGCCTTCTTCCCGTGCGTAATCGGCGGTGTGGCCGTAGGTGCGGTTCCAGGTCACGCCGATGTAGGGCGCGAATTCGCGGCGGATTTCATAGCGCAGGCGCAGCCCGGCTTCGGTGTTCGCGAGGCCGGAGCCGATCCCGCGTTGCGGGTCGTTTTTGCCGTAGACGTTGAGTTCGGCGGTCGGCTGCAGGATCAGGCGATTGGTCAGCATGATGTCGTAGTCGCCCTCCAGCCGCACCGCGCTCTGGCCGTTTTCGCCGATGAAGGCCGTGGCTTCGGCTTCGAAGTTGTACAGCGCCATGCCCTGCAGGCCGAACGCGGCCCAGGTTTGTGGAGCGCCGGGTTTGAAGTCCTGACGCACGCCGCTGACCACGTCCCACCACGGCGAAATCGCGTGGCCCCACAGCGCCTGGATTTCCGCGTCTTCGGTCTTGCCGTTGCTGCGTTCGCCCTCGGAGCGCAGCCACAGCCGATCGATGTCGCCGCCGATCCAGCCGGACAAATCCCAGGCCAGGGTGCTGGCGTCGTCGGCATCCTGCCATTCGAGTTTGTCGGCGAGGAAGTACGTGTTGATGGCGCTGTCGTGCACTTGATGCCCGGCGTGACTGGTGAACACGGCGGCGCGGTCGGCGTCGGTCAGCGCCGGGATCGGCGTGCGGCTTTCGGTCGGCGCGGCGGGCTGCATCATGCCGTCGTCCATACTCTGCATATCGCCCATCTGGCTGTGATCCATGCCCTGCATGTCGCTGGCGGCGAATGCCGGAGCCATCGACAGGAGCGACAACGAAAACGCGGTAAATCGAGTCATGGTCGGCGTCCTCATTCTTCCACCCGCACTTCGCGGAACATGCCCATTTCCATGTGGTACAGAAGATGGCAGTGATAGGCCCAACGGCCGAGCGCATCGGCGGTCACGCGGTAAGTGCGGCGGGTGCCGGGCGGCATGTCGATGGTGTGTTTGCGCACCTGGAAATTGCCGTTTTCGTCTTCCAGATCGCTCCACATGCCGTGCAGGTGGATGGGGTGGGTCATCATCGTGTCGTTGACCAGTACCAGGCGGATTCGCTCGCCGTACTTCAACAGCAGCGGCTCGGCATCGGAGAACTTGATGCCGTTGAACGACCAGGCGAATTTCTCCATGTGGCCGGTGAGGTGCAGCTCGATGGTGCGGCTCGGGTCGCGGCCGTCCGGGTCTTCGAAAGTGCTGCGCAGGTCGGCGTAGGTCAACACGCGGCGACTATTGTTGCGCAGGCCGAGGCCAGGGTCGTCGAGTTTCGCGGCGGTGGTCATGGCTTGCATGTCCACCAGCGGGTTGTCCTTTTCGCTGTCGGGGTGCGACTGCATCGGGCCCATGTTCATGCTCGAGTGATCCATGCCGCTCATGTCCATCGAACCATGATCCATGCCGCCCATACCCATGTCGTCCATGGTCACCAGCGGTCGCGGGTCCAGCGCCGGTACCGGGGCCGACAATCCGGCGCGGGCGGCGAGGGTGCCTCGGGCGTAACCGGTGCGATCCATGGCCTGGGCGAACAGGGTGTAGGCGTCGGCGGCGGGTTCGACGATCACGTCATAGGTTTCCGCCACGGCGATGCGCAACTCGTCGACGCTGACCGGTTTGACGTGCAGGCCGTCGGCGGCGACCACGGTCATTTTCAATCCGGGGATGCGCACGTCGAAGTAGGTCATGGCCGAGCCGTTGATCAGCCGCAGCCGCAGCTTTTCGCCGGGGCGGAACAGGCCGGTCCAGTTGGAATCGGGGGCGTGGCCGTTCATCAGGAAGGTGTACGTGGCACCGCTGACGTCGGCGATGTCGGTGGGATTCATCTTCATCTGCGCCCACATCGTGCGATCGGCGACGGTGGCGCCCCAGCCTTTTTCGCCGACGTCATGGATGAAATCGCCGACGGTGCGCTTGTGGAAGTTGTAGTAGTCGGACTGTTTTTTCAGGGTCTTCATCAGGCTGGCCGGGTCTTCGTCGGTCCAGTCGCTGAGCATCACCACGTAGTCGCGGTCGTACTGGAACGGCTCCGGTTCCCGGGCGTCGATCACCAGCGGCCCGTAGACGCCGGCCTGTTCCTGCAAGCCGGAATGGCTGTGATACCAGTAGGTGCCGTGCTGGCGAACCTTGAACTGGTAGACGTACACACCACCCGGCTCGATGCCCTTGAAACTCAGGCCCGGCACGCCGTCCATGTTGGCCGGCAGCAGAATGCCGTGCCAGTGGATCGACGTGCTGTCCTTGAGCCGGTTGCGCACCCGCAGCGTCACCGTATCGCCCTCGCGCCAGCGCAGCAGCGGGCCGGGCAGGCTGCCGTTGATGGTCATTGCGGTGCGCGGCTGGCCGGTGAAGTTGACTGGGGTTTCGCCGATAAACAGCTCGAAGTCGGTGCCGCTCAGTTCATTTATCTGGCCAGGGCTGTTCAAGGCCCAGACCGGCGTGCGCCACAGGCCGAGGCCGCCGAGCAGACCGCTGGCGGCGAGGCCTTTGACGAAAGTGCGTCTTGAGGTGGTGGAAGGCATGCGCTGGAAGTCCCCGTTTGACCAATGACGGGGAGGCTAACCAGCGGCAGCTTTCAGCTGGCTGAGGGGCGGATTACAGTTGTGTCAGGTTCAACCTACAGACCGAGACCTTCTTGGACGACCAACAACAGGTTGTTTTCCGTCAACGCAATCGCATCCAGCTGTTGCCCGGTCTCAAGCGTCTGCAACCACCAATGACTTTCGCCGTGTTCATCGACCGTGCGCAGCAGCGACGCTTCGCGCCCCGGCAGGACGATTTGCACGCGCCCCGAGCCGTCTTCGGTGAAACGGGCGATGGGGTCGAAGGTCAGGCTGTGGTGGTTGGCTTCGATGATCAACTGGTCGATGGCGTAGTCGTGGGTCTCGCCATCCGGTGAACTTTCGCAAACATGGGTAGGATTTCGCCGAATCTTCAGACCGACCTCGGTGACCGGTTGCAACCAGCCCTCGATGCGGTGATACAAGGCGTAGACCTGGGCCGGCCAGCAATCGATCTCCAGTTCGGCGCAGGTGATTTCGTCAGCATGGGTGTGCCGGGTTTGTTTGAGTTTCGCGGCGAGTTCGTCTGCTTTACTCATGTCGGTTCCCTGTAGTGATTTCAACTTCATCGTAGTCCTTTCAAAGTAATGCAGGTTTTGCCCTGCGTCATGCGCTTGCAACACGGGCATGACTCAATCAGCGTCTGGCCAAGTGATGGTCAGACCACAGAAACCACGGACGCACGCGTCCCAAGGAACGGGAACATGAAAAAGCTTTTTACAATTATGGCGCTGATTGCGCTGACGGTCGGTAGCATCGGCCTGAGTTCGGCACGCCAGTCGTCTGCCAGCAAGGCGGAATCGGTGGCGGGGGTATTCGATTACTACCTGCTGACGTTGTCCTGGTCGCCGACGTTCTGCCTGACCCACAAGGACGACCCGCAATGCACCGGCAAGGGTTATGGTTTTGTCCTGCATGGCCTGTGGCCGCAATACGCCAAGGGCGGCTGGCCGGAGTCCTGCCCGCCGCTGACCAACCTGTCGGCTGCCGAAACGGCCAAAGGCCTGACGCTGTTCCCGACCAAAAAACTGCTCGATCACGAATGGAGCAAGCACGGCACCTGCAGCGGCCTCGGCGCGATGGGCTATCTGGACGAAGCAGACAAAGCCGTGGCCGCGGTGAAAATCCCGGAAGAGCTGCAACCGTTCAGTAGCTCTTATTACTTCGAAGCGCAGGAAATTGCCGACCTGTTCCGCAGGAGCAATCCGGGCATCCCGTCAGACGGCATCGCCGTGATCTGCAACGGCCCGGAACTCTCGGAAGTGCGCGTGTGCATGGGCAAGGACCTGCAATTCGGCGCCTGCGGCAAGGGCGTGAAAACCCAGTGCCGGGCGGGGGATATCCGGGTGCCGCCTTCGCGTTGACCGGAGCGATTACCGACCATAAAAAACAGGCGCCTTTTCAGGCGCCTGTTTTTTTGCGTGCGGGTTTGAACAACGCCGCGACTTTGTTCATGCTTGCGCGCCAATGGATGATGACGCGACACCGCAAGGAGCTTTTCATGAGCGGAAAACCCGCTGCCCGAGTGACCGATCCGACTGCCTGCCCGTTGCCGGGGCATGGCACCAACCCGATTGTCAGTGGTTCGCCGAATGTGAATTTCGACGGGCTGCCTGCTGCGCGAATGACCGACAAGTCGGCGTGCGGCAGTCCGATTACCGGTGGCGTTGCCTCGACGGTTTTTATCAATGGACTGAACGCCGCAACCCTGGACAGCACCGGTGGTCACGGGAATGTGGTGGTGGGCGGTTCCGGTACCGTCATCATCGGCGATACCGTGGTGAACGCTCCCTTCAGCGGCCTGCTGCCAATGCCGGTGCACTTCACAGACAAGTTGCAGTTGGTGAATGACACGACCGGCGAACCGATGCCGAATCATCCGTACATGATTCAGCGCGCGGACGGTCGGATGGAACACGGCGTGTCTGACGCCGCCGGTTTTACCCACACGATCAGTTCGCATCTTCCGGAAACCATCAAACTGTTTCTGGAGGAATGAGGCATGAGTGCGGAAACGGTCACGTGCGAGAAAGGCAACAGTTACAAGCTGCAAAAGGAACATACGCTGACGGACAAGAAGGATGTCAGTGTGAAGACTGTTCCGGTGGAGAGTACCAAGGCGATTGTTTTTTTTATCGGCGGGGCGGGTGACAAGGAGAGCTATTACTTTTCCGGCCCCTTTGAAAACGTTAACCAAGCTAAATCTGGCTTTGATGATCGAAACGGTAAGCTGGAAAAAGAGGGCAAATATAAATCCGAGTGGCTTGGGTACAACGAGGTTCGGGGGAAGAAGGATATTCAGAAATATGTTCTGAACCTGATTCCTTATAAATCCTGCCCTATCTATATAGTGGGTCATAGTTTGGGTGGATGGAACGGAGCCCACTTGACCCGTGTCATGTCTGAGTGGGGATACAGGATCAATATGTTGGTAACGCTGGACCCTGTGGGGGAGGGCACTCTGGTGTGGCTGGGATCTGATATATACGGAGAGAAACCGACGCCGGTGGCCGATTATTGGATCAATATCAAAGCCACACCCTCGAGGCCCGATCAGTCCGATTCGGTAGCCGACTTTGGAGAGAAGTGGCAAGTGGTCACTGGACCCAATGTCAATGTGAATATGGATACGAACCACGCCAATGCCCCAGCGATGTTCACCAGGCCCATCGCTCAGGGAAAGTCAGCCAGTGACCTTATGTTTGAAGCTATCAACAAGGACGTTTGCTGATATGAAAAACGCTCTTTTACTTCTACTGATTACCTTGTGTTCAGCCTGCGCTAAAAACCATACGGTGCAGCCTGCAAATCTCAATTTTCTGACGATAGAGAGAAAACCCAGCAGCCTGTATTACGAAATTTACTACGGCTCTGATGTAAATCTTTTGGATCTGTTTGGGAGAGGAATGAGGGAAGGCGCCGCTTCGACAACTCTGAAATGTGCGCTGGGTGACGATCAGGACTTCTCTATCACTAACCGCTTCAGGTATTCGGCGTACGGACTGATTGATGTAGATGAGGCCAACAAGGCAGGTGGGAAATACAACTACGTGACCAGTGCAACTTTAAGGCAGACCGTAAATAACGGTTCAACTCAGGAATTTCTTTCAACTCAGGAGTTGAATGGCCTGTTGTCCGGAAAGCTCCAGGTCCCCTGCAAAGTCGTCATTACCGCTTGGGGCTACAAACCCTACTACTCAAACACGATGAACCTCCCGGTCGCCGACCTGCTGCGCGAAGTCAACAAGCCCTGAGCTCAGCGCCCATCGGGGGGATCAAGCAAATCCCCCCGCATCAACCCCCAATTCCCCCCGCAGAAACTCCACCAACCCCCGCTGCAATCCACTCAACACCCCCTCGCGGCTGACCAGCGCCAGCTCCGTCGGCGGCAGCGGCGGCAAGTCCGTGCACAACCGATGCTCCGGCAACACCGCCGACGCCGGCAGAACCGAAACCCCAAGCCCTGAGGCCACCGCCGCTTGAATACCGGTCAGGCTGTGGCTGCCGAAGGCCACCCGCCAGGGGCGTTGCGCCACGTCGAGCAGGCGGATCGCCCGTTGTCGGTACAGGCAGCCCTGTGGAAACAGCGCCAGCGGCAACACACCACTGGATGAGTCGAACTCAGCACCCTTGACCCAAACAAGTCGTTCCGGCCAGGTCGCCCAGGCGGGACCGCTGTCAGGTTCGCGTTTGATCAGGGCGATGTCGATTTCGCCGCTGTCGAGGCGTTGCCTCAGGTCGAGGCTCATGCCGCTGACGGTTTCCAGTCGCGCTTGCGGGTGGCTGCGGGTGAAGCCGGCGAGGATCAGCGCCATGCGTCGGGCGTCGAAGTCTTCCGGCATGCCGATGCGCAGGATTTCCAGGTCCAGATCGCTGGCCAGGGCTTCGCTGGCCTCAGCGGACAAGGCCAGCAGGCGGCGGGCGTAGTGGATCAGCAGTTCGCCGTGCTCGGTGACGCTGACATTCTGCCCGGTGCGGTCGCGCAACAGGAGGGCGTGGCCGACCATTTCTTCCAGTTTGCGTACCTGTTGGCTGACCGTGGATTGGGTGCGGTGGACGCGTTCGGCGGCGCGGGTGAAGCTGCCTTCATCGACCACGCAGACGAAGGTTCTCAGCAGTTCCAGATCCAGCATGGCGGCGGTCTCGATATTTGTTTGGCAACTGACGGTTGGCTATTTATTTAATTTCACACTATCACTCCGAGTTCATAAGCTGAAGCCCTCACTTGCAGAGGAATGCTTCCATGACCTTGATCAACACACCGCGCCCGCAATGGCTGACCTTCGATTGCTACGGCACCTTGATTCAATGGGACGAAGGCCTGCGCGCCGTGGCCGAGCAGATCCTGAGCGAGAAGGGCGAGCACCGGGTCGACGCCGGGCGCCTGATCGAGGTTTACGACCGCCACGAACATCGCCTGGAACAGACGCCGCCGCACCGCTCGTTTCGAGAACTCAGCACTCTCGGCCTGCAACTGGCCCTGGAAGAACTGGGCCTGACGAGTGCCAGCGAAGACAGTCAGCGCCTGGCCGCCGCGATTCCGCAGATGCCGCCGTTTCCCGAAGTCGTCGAGACCCTCGCGCAGCTCAAGGCCAAGGGTTTCAAGCTGTGCATCGTCTCCAACACCGATGACGACATCATCGCCGGCAACGTCGCTCAACTCGGCGGCCATATCGACCGGGTGATCACCGCGCAACAGGCCGGCGCCTACAAACCGGCGCCCCGGCTGTTCGACTACGCTCATGAGCAATTGGGCGTCAGCCGCGATCAGGTGGTGCACATCTGCGCCAGCCCGATGCTCGACCACACGGCGGCCCGCGACATGCATTTTCGCTGCGTATGGATCGACCGCGGGACCGGTCGTCAGTTGCTGCCGGACTATCGGCCCGACGCGATCCTCAACACGCTGGACGAAGTGCTGCCGCTGTTCGCGTCCCTCGGCTGGTAAGAAACCTCGCCCGTCATCAAGGAGTTTCGCCATGGCCCATACCCTGACCGGCAGCGCCCGACCCACGCGTTCCGGCTCGTTGAACCTCGACAGCGAAGCCATCATCACCGCCCGTCACGAACTGGCAGCGTGCTTTCAACTGGCGGCGCTGCACGGCTTGGAGGAGGGGATCTGCAATCACTTTTCGGCGATGTTGCCGGGGCACGCTGACCTGTTTCTAGTCAATCCGTACGGCTATGCGTTTTCCGAAGTGACGGCGCACAACCTGCTGGTCTGCGACTTCGACGGCAACGTGGTGGACGGCGAGGGCCAGCCGGAGGCCACTGCTTTTTATATTCATGCGCGGCTGCACCAGCGGCTGCCTCGGGTGAAAGTCGCATTCCACACCCACATGCCGAACGCGACGGCGTTGTGCCTGCTGGAGGGGCCGCCGCTGTTGTGGCTGAGTCAGACCGCGCTGAAGTTCTACGGGCGCACGGCGGTGGACGAGCATTACAACGGGCTGGCGCTGGATGAGCGCGAAGGCGAGCGGATTGCCGGGGTCATGGGCGACGCCGACATTCTGTTCCTGAAGAATCATGGGGTGATTGTCGCGGCGCCGACCATCGCCGAAGCCTGGGACGATCTGTATTACCTGGAGCGTGCCGCGCAAGTGCAACTGCTGGCGATGGCCACGCAACGGGTATTGAAACCGGTGCCGCACGCGGTTGCGCAACGGGCGTACGAGCAGATGCGCGAGGGCGATCCGGAAAGTGCGCGGGCGCATCTGCACAGTGCGATGCGGCGGTTGTCCCGTCAGGGTTGATGCAGGCAAAAACGGGCAGGCAAAAATAATTTGTGTCGCAGGTCATCCATTTGGCCTGCGCGCCGATAGCAACAGGGTCGGGATTGTCGCGGTGGCACTTGGTTGCCCCACACAACCCGGTGGGCTACGCTCACAAAAAACAAGGGTTTCGGGCCTTTGCCCCTGTCGTACCTGCCCAGGACACGCTTTTGCCTATCCCCATTCACGATCCGCACCAGGCCCCCGGCGGCACTCTCAAGCGTTTGCCCCTGCGCAAGGCGGCGGTGTTGTTCATCGTTGCTGTGTGTCTGTGCCTGTCCGGTCTGCTGTATTTGCAGATCGAACAGTCGCGGCGCCAGGATCTGGCCAACGCGCAGGTGTCGTCGGCCAACCTGACCCGGGCGATGGCGCAGCAGGCTGAAGACACGTTTCTGGCGGCGGATCTGGTGATGACCAGCCTGGTCGACTGGGTTCAGGAAGATGGCTACGGTGCGGCGCAGAAGCCGCGATTGCAGCGAACCTTCGCGCGGCGAGTGCAACAACTCGAGCAGTTGCACGGCATGTTCCTGTTCGACCGCGAAGGGCAGTGGGTGATTACCTCGTTCACGGATCTGCCGCGCGGCAATGGCGTGGCCGATCGCGAGTACTTCAAGTTTCACCAGCAGAACGTGTCGGGTGTGGCGCACATCGGCCCGGCGATCCGCAGCCGCGAGAACGGCGAGTGGATCATCCCGATCTCGAAACGGGTCAACGACCGCGCCGGCAATTTCCAGGGCGTGTTGCTGGCCGGGATCAAGATGTCGTACTTCGACAAGTTCTTCAAAAGCTTCAGCCTGGATGACAACGGCACGATGTTTCTCGGCATGACTGACGGCACGTTGCTCGCCCGTCGGCCGTTCGACGAGTCTCTGATCGGCACCTCGCTGGCCAAGGGCGAGATCTATCAGAAGCTGCTGCCCAACGCCTCCGCCGGCACCGCGATGATCGATTCGGTGGTCGACGGTGTGACGCGTCTTTATGGTTACCGACAGCTGGAAAGCTACCCGTTGGTGGTCGCGGCGTCTTCGTCCCGGGACACGATCCTCCAGGGCTGGTATGACCGGGCGTTTCAGTCCAGCGTGATCGTGGCGCTGGTGATGCTCGGCGTGGGGCTGTTCGGCTGGGTGTTCATTCATCAGGTGCGCGAAGGCGAGCGGATCGAAAAAAACCTGCGCAAGGCCCAGCAGGCGCTGGAACAGATCGCCACCCACGACAGCCTGACCGGACTGGCCAACCGGCGCCTGTTCGAGCGTTCTCTGGAAGTGGAGTTTGCCCGGGGCGCGCGGCAGTCGAGCCCGGTCAGCCTGATCATGCTCGATATCGATTTCTTCAAACGTTACAACGACGCCTACGGCCATGTGGCCGGCGACCATTGCCTGACGCAGGTCGCGCAGGTGGTGAAAAACTGCTGCCAGCGCAAATCCGATCTGGCGGTGCGCTATGGCGGTGAGGAGTTCGCGGTGTTGCTGCCGGACACCGACATCAACGGCGCGCTGGCGATTGCCGGGCAGATCCGCCGCAGCGTCATGGACAAGCACATCACCCACAGCGGCTCGCCGACCGGTTATCTCACGGTGAGCCTAGGCTGCTATTCGTTTATTCCGCTGGGCAACGACAGCCCTGAGCTGTTCATCCAGCGCGCCGATGCGGCGCTGTATCAGGCCAAAAATGCCGGTCGCAATCGCGCGGCCGTGTTGTCGATGGACGTCGGCCTCGGCGAATTGCTGCGCTCGGATCGCTGACAAAAAACGCGGTCGGGTTCAGACACAGGCCATGGCACTTACCACGGCCTGCTCTTGTTCGTTCAGCTGCCGGTGCCACCACCGGCGCCGCCAGTCCCGCCGCCGGCCGAACCGGTCCCGCCGCCAGCCCCTGAGCCTGAACCGCTGGCGCCGCCGTTGGTGCCGGTGCCTTTGCCCATGCCATCGGAAGTGCTGCCACCCGAAGGTGCGCCGGGCGTGCTGTTTGGTGGCTGGGTCGAGCCGCTGGTGGCGCCGGACTTGGTGCCCGTGGCATCGGCGCCATCGTTGGCGGCAAAACTGGCGGTAGAGGCGGCGGCCAACAAGCCTGCCAACAAAATTGAGGTCAATGTGCGCGTCATCATGGTCTGTCTCCGGAAAGGGGATCTACCTGATATTGGTCTGACGCGCACAAGGCTTGGTGCCGGCCGAGTGACGAGCGGTTTTTTAGAAGTCCACAGTCGCCGAAACCTTCAGCGTGCGCGGCGTGCCCTGGGTCAGGTAACCGCCGTTGGCCGAGGCCCAATAGGCTTCGTTGGCGACGTTCTCCAGATTGGCCCGCAGGGTGATCTGCTTTTCATCCAGTTTGAAGGCATAGCGCGAGCCAAGGTCGAAGCGGTTCCACGCCGGAATGCTCTGGGTGTTGGCGGCGTTCAGGTACTGGCCGCCGGTGCGCAACATCCGCGCGCTGAGGGCGGCGCCTTCGAGGCCCGGAATGTCCCAGTCGGCGCCGAGGTTGAACTGGAAGCGCGGCACCCCGACGGCGCGGTTGCCGTCATTCACGCCGTTGCTGCTGCCTTCCAGTTCAGTCTTCATCAGCGTTGCGCCGCTGAGCAGGCGCAGGCCGTCGAGCGGTTCGCCGTAGACGTTGAGTTCCACGCCTTTGTTGGTCTGCTGGCCGTCGACCCGGAAGATTCCGTCCTGGGTGTAGCTCGACGGTTGCTCGATGCGATAGACGCCGAGGTTGGCGCCGTAGCTGCCCATGTCCAGGCGCACACCGGCTTCGATCTGCTTGCTGCGCACCGGGGCGAAGGTTTCGTCGCGGTTGATTGCCGTGGTCGGTGGCGTCGGGCCCTTGGCCAGGCCTTCGATGCGGTTGGCGTAGAACGAAACGTGTTCCCACGGCTTGATCACCAGACCGTAGACCGGGGTGGTGATCGACTCTTCATAACTGGAAGTGCGGGCGCCGGTGGCGGTGCTCCAGCCGTCGACTTTCAGTGCCTGGCGACGCACGCCGAGGGTCAGCAGGATGCGGTCATCGACGAAACCGAGGGTGTCGGAAATCGCCTCGCTGCGCAGGATGTTCTTGCCGGTGATGCGCGGGTCGTTGATGTCGCTGGCAAACGAGGTTGGCGCCGGGCGCGGTTTGTCAGTGACGTTGTACAGGTTGGTGCTGTAGCGCCCGGCGGTGCCAATGGTTTCAAACGCCGAGCGTTGCTCGCCCCAGATGCCCGCCCAGCCGATGTTCAACTGGTGCGTGACGGGGCCGGTGTCGAAGCGGCCGTTGAGCCCGGCCATGGCGCTCTGGTTGTCTTCGTCGTGGGGCGAATAGAGCATGCCGCCGCGGGCATTGCCGTTGAGGTCGGTGACGGTCAGCGACGAGTACACGCCGTTCTCGCGGGTGTGCTTGGCACCGCCGGACACGTAGGCCGTCCAGTTGTCGTTCAGGTCGTATTCGGCGCGGGCCATGCCGAAAGTGTCTTCGAGTTGCGAATAGCTCCAGCTCTGGGCGTAGCTGGCGTTGGCGTGTGGCACCTTGGGGGCTTTTGTCAGGCTCGAATCGACATAGATCACCGAGCGACCCTGGTTGATCACCTGCTTCTGATAACCGAAATCGGTCGAGACCCGCAGGCGATCGCCGCGATAGTCCAGGCCAACGCTGAACAGCGACGAGCGCTGATCTTCGTCATCGACGGCGGTGTCGCCTTCGCGCTGCATCAGGTTGACCCGCGCGCCGAAGCGGTTGTCCTCGCCAAAGCGCTGGCCCAGATCCAGATGCCCGCCGACCCGGCCGTCGGCGCTGTAATCAAGGGTGACGCTGCGGGTCGGGGTGTCCATCGCGCGTTTGGGTTGCAGGTTGATCCCGCCACCGATGCCACTGCCGCTCGGGGTCACGCCGTTGACAAAGGCGTTCGGACCCTTGAACAGTTCCACCCGGTCCAGCGCTTCGACGGCGATGATCTGGCGTGGCAGCACGCCGTACAGGCCGTTATAGGAAATGTCATCGGAGGCCAGCGGCAGGCCGCGGATCATGAACATCTGCGAGAAGTTGCCGAAGCCGTTGGACTGGCGCACCGAGGCATCGTTGAGCAACACATCGCCAACGGTCTGGGCCTGTTGGTCGGCCATGGTCTTGGCGGTGTAACTGGTGACGCTGAAGGGCAGGTCGTTGACCTCCTGGTTGCCGAGCATGCCGATCTGCGCGCGGCGGGCGACCTGTTCGCCGCCAAAGGTGTCGCCGCTGTCGTCGTGCAGGGCGCTGACGTTGGTGGCGCCGAGTTCCAGCGCACCGTCCGCCGCGACTTTCGGGGCCACGGTGTAACCGTTGTGGCCGGTGCTGATCAGCTCGAAACCGCTGCCTTCCAGTAACCGGGCAAAACCGCTCTGCGCGGTGTAACTGCCTTGCAGGCCGGGGCTCTGGCGATTGCCCAGTTGCGCCGGATCGAACGACAGCGGCACGCCGACGCTGACCGCAAATTGCGCCAGCACATGGCTGAGCAGGCCGGGGCCGATGTTGACGCTGCGGCTGGCGCTTTCACTGACGCTGTCGGCGGCGTGGGCGGCGGTCGGCAGCAGGGCGCTGAGGGCCAGGGCCAGGCTCAGGTTCAGGGCCTTGAGCGCAAATGTGGCGGGGCGGGGCGATGGCATTGCGGTCATTCGGTGTTCCTGTCGGGGGCGTGGAATTGAAAGGTCTATCCACTCACCGGACGAGTCGCGAAAAGGTATCAGCAAATATCGAAAATTTTTTCCGAGGGCTCAGACTCGCGGTTCCACCGACAGCCAATAGCGGGTCAGGCTGTTGATGTTCAGCGGCAACGTATCGCTGAGCAGACGCAGACTGGCGTCGGTGTCGCGCAGGGAGAACGCCCCGGACACGCGCATCGCCGCCACGTCCGGATGACAGCGCAGCACGCCCCGGCGATAGCGGCTCAGCTCGCCGAGCAATTCGTCCAGTCGCATGTTGCTGGCCAGCAGCATGCCTTTGTCCCAGGCAAGGGAGGCGGTGTCGAAGGTTTCGGCACTGTCGAAGCTGTTGAGCTTGAAGCGCTGGCGTTCGCCCGCCTGGAGAATCGCGCTCTGCTTGAGCAGTTGCGGGGTGATCTGAACCTGGCCCTCAAGCACCGACACCTGGCTGCGCGAACCCTCGGTGCGCACGCAGAATCGCGTGCCCAGCGCGCGGGCCACACCCTGCGGGGTTTCGACAATGAACGGACGAGCGCTGGCGTCTGCGGCGGTGTTGATCAGCACTTCGCCGTTGAGCAGCAGGACGCGACGCTCCACCGGGCTGAAAGCGATGTCCACGGCGCTGTCGGTGTTGAGCACCAGTTGAGTGCCGTCCGGCAATTGCAGGTTCTTCTGCTCGCCGACAGCGGTGCGCTGGTCGGCGGTCCATTGCTGCCACGGCACATGTTGCGAGGCCATGCCCAGTGGCCCGGCCATCAACAGCAAGCCGAGGCGGGTGAGGGTCTGGCGACGGCTCAGGCCTTCTTTGCGGGACGCGCGTTTCAAGGTCTGGATCGCGACGTTGGCCGGCACACTGCGCAAATCCCCCAGCAGGGCTTCGGCCCGTTGCCAGGCGATGGCGTGCTCGGCGCTGCGGCTGCGCCATTGGGCGATGGCCTGATGGTCGGACGGGGTCGCGGTGCCGGAATGCAGTTGCACCAGCCAGTCGGCGGCTTCGCCGAGAATCTGCGGATTGATCATCGACGAATTCATCAGGCGACACTCAGGCAGGCAATGAACGCGGCACGCATGTGCCGTTTGATGGTGATCAGCGAAACATTCAGGCGCGTGGCGATCTGCGCGTAGGTCAGGCCTTCGATCTGCGACAGCAGGAAGGTCTCGCGGGTCTGTTCCGGCAGTTCGCGCAGCAGCGCTTCGATGCGCCACAGGGTTTCGAGAATCAGGTAGCGGGTTTCCGGCGACGGCACTTCGGCGGCGGGCAGGTGCGCGATGGTTTCCAGGTACGCGCGCTCCAGGTCCTGGCGCCGCCAGCGGTCGATCACCAGACCTTTGGCGATGTGCGTCAACAGCGCCCGGGGCTCGCTGCCCAGTGGCTTGATCACCTGACGGGTGAGCAGGCGCAGGAACGTATCGTGCGCCAGGTCGGCCGCATCGCAGCGATTGCCCAACTTGCGCTGCAGCCAGCCCTGCAGCCACCCGTGGTGTTCGCTGTAGAGCGTCTGGACTTGCTGATTCAACGGCTGATCAAGGGACGACATGAAGGGCAGATACTCGTTTCGGGCGTCCGTTGCCAAGGGTGCGATCATGAGTGCGAAAGCGGTGCAATTAAGAATTGATCGCATTCTAGTGGCACAGAACGAGCGCTGGCAATTGCCCCGCAACACTTTCTTTTCTGACGCCAGAGGAGTGGCCTACCCGTCTTCCGGGAGATTGGCTATTTGCCTGGCCCGGCGCCGGGACTAACGTAGCCACACATTCACTTGCCCCGGAGAGTCGCCATGAAACCTCGTATCGATTTCTACACCGCGTCCCCAGATGCCCTGAAAGCGATGATTGCCCTGGAAACCGCCGTCTCGAAACTGCCGCTGGAAAAGACCCTGATCGAACTGGTCAAGCTCCGCGCTTCGCAGATCAACGGCTGCGCGTTCTGCATCGACATGCACACCGCCGACGCGATCAAGGGCGGCGAAACCCCGCGCCGGTTGTTCGCCGTGACCGCGTGGCGTGAAGCGCCGTTCTTCACCGAACGTGAACGCGCCGCGCTGCTGTGGACCGAATCCCTGACCCAGCTGAGCCTGACCCACGCCCCGGACGAAGACTACGAAGTGGTCGCTGCGCAGTTCTCGCCCCAGGAAATGGTCGACCTGACGGTCGCGATCAGCACCATCAACAGCTGGAACCGTCTGGCCGTGGGCTTCCGTAAAACCCCACAGGCCTGATCGATCAATGTGCATCGGCACTCGGCGCGGCCGGTGGTTGCACCTTGCGCATCAAGGGCACCATCGCCGTGGCGATGCCGAAGCACACCATGATCATCAGGAACGTGTCGCCGTAGGTTTGCGTCTGCGCCTCACGGTAGGTCAGCAGCCATAGCTGACGCAGGCTGGCGGTGAGGCCGACGTCGCCGCTCTGACCCAGCGCGGCAAAGTTGCCGCCGACCTGGGCCAGCCACTGATTCACCGCTTCGTTGCTGCTGTTCAGATGCTCCGCCAACCGGGTGAAGTGCAGGTTGGTGCGGTCGTTGAGAATGGTTGCGCACGCGGCAATCCCTATGGCACCGCCCAGATTGCGCATCAGGTTGAACAGGCCCGATGCATGCTTCAGCCGCGCGGGTGCAAGCCCACCGAGCGTCAACGTCACCGCCGGCGGCACCGCCAGTTGCTGGGCAATCCCGCGCAGCGCTTGCGGCAGCATCAATTCTCCGGCGCCCCAGTCGTGGGTGATCGGACTGAATTCCCACATCGACAACGCGAATAACGCCAGGCCCGCCATCATGATCCAGCGCAGATCGATGCGATTGGCCAGAAAGGCGTACAGCGGAATCGCCATGATCTGGAATACCCCGGTGGAGAAAACTGCCAGACCAATATCTAGCGCGCCGTAGCCGCGCACCCGGCCGAGAAACAGCGGCGTCAGGTAAATCGTCGCGAACAGGCCGATCCCGGTGACGAAGGAAAAGAAGCAGCCGAGGGCGAAGTTGCGATCCTTGAGCGCGCGCAGGTCTACGATCGGATTGGCCACGTGCAACGTGCGGCCGATGAAGGCCAGCCCGGCGAGGCCACTGATCCACGCGGTGGTCAGAATCGTTTGATCGCTGAACCAGTTCCAGCGCGGGCCTTCTTCGAGGGTGTATTCCAGGCAGCCGAGAAACAGCGCCAGAAACACCATGCTCAGATAATCCGCGCCCTTGAGCAGCGACAGTTCCGGCTGATCGATCTTGACCAGCAACGGCACTGCCACGGCGACGAAAACCCCCGGCACCAGGTTGATGTAGAACAGCCAGTGCCAGGACGAAATGTCGGTGATCCAGCCGCCGATCACCGGGCCCAGCGTTGGTGCCAGCGACGCCACGGCGCCGATGGTCGCGGCAGCAATCACTCGCTGTTTGCCGGTGAAGAAAAAGAACGCCGTGGTGAACACCAGCGGAATCATCGACCCACCGAGAAACCCTTGCAGCGCGCGAAAGGCGATCATGCTCTGGATGTTCCAGGCGATACCGCAGAGCAGGCTGGCGAGGGTGAAGCCGACCGCCGAAGCGCAGAACAGCCAGCGTGTGGAAAACACGCGCGACAGCCAGCCCGACAACGGAATCACGATGATTTCGGCGATCAGGTAACTGGTCTGCACCCACGCCGTTTCATCGGTGCCGGCGGACAACCCGCCGCCAATATCACGCAGCGAAGCCGAGACAATCTGGATGTCCAGCAGCGCGATGAACATGCCGATGCACATCGTGGCGAAGGCGAACACTTTGGTCGCCGTCGCCATCTCGGCGGCATTGAACGGCTGCGCGGAGGCGGTGAGGGCGGTGCTCATGGCGCGCTGGCTACAGCGGTGGTTTCAGGCTGGACGCGGGTGTCGACTTCAGCGGTCACCGACAGGCCCGGACGCAGGTGGCCAAGCACGCCGTCGGCGGGGTCGAGCAAAATCCGCACCGGCACGCGCTGGACGATTTTGGTGAAGTTGCCGGTGGCGTTTTCCGGCGGCAGCACGCTGAATTGCGAACCGGTGGCCGGGGCGAGGCTGTCGAGGCGACCGTGGAATTCCTGGCCTGATAAAACATCGGCGCGGATGCTCACGCGCTGGCCGGGTTTCATCCGCGCCAGTTGGTCTTCCTTGAAGTTGGCATCGACCCACAGACCGCTGGCCGGCACCACCGACAACTGTTGCGAACCGGCCTGCGCATAGGCGCCGACCCGCGCGCGGCGGTTGCCGATCACCCCGTCGACCGGGGCACGCAGTTCGGTGTAGCCGAGGTTGAGTTGCGCCAGATCCCGTTCGGCCCGGGCTTGCTGGAGGGCGGCGCGGGCCTGTTGTTTCTGGGTTTCGATCACGGTGAGCTGGCGTTGCGCGGCCAGCAGTTCGGCCTGGGCTTTGGCGCTCAAGGCTTGCGCGGTCTTGAAGGTGGCATCGGCCCGTTGCGCGCTTTCCACCGAGACTGCGTTGGTGGTCACCAGACGCTTGTAGCGGGCGTTGTCGTCCCGCGAACGGGCGGTTTCGGCGCTGGCGGCATCAATGCCGGCGCGGGCCTGACCGATCACCGCTTGCTGCAATTGTTCGGTGGCGTCGAGGTTGGCCAGCAGCGCTTCCTCGGCGGCGACCGCGCCTTCGGCCTTGGCCAGATTGGCGCGGTAGTCGCGCGCGTCGAGGCGAATCAGCACGTCGCCGGCCTTCACCTTCTGGTTGTCGCTGACCAGCACTTCCTCGATGTAACCGGCGACCTTCGGCCCGATCACCGTCACGTCGCCGCCAATGTAGGCATCGTCGGTCTCCTCGAGAAAACGCCCGGCGCCCCACCAATGCACGGCGTACAGCCCGGCGAACACCAGCGCGGCCAGACCCGCAGTCGGCAACAGCAGGCGTTTGAGCAGGGGAGGTTTGGGGGCGCTGACCGGAACGGCGAGATCGGGTTCTACGGTGGGCATGCTGGTCATGGCGTAATACCTGAAGAAGCGGGATGGCTATTACGACCGTAATATGACGCGAGTAATATTTTGTGGCAATTGATTTTTATCGCCGGTCGTCAGTTGCTTACTTGAGCCAGGCGCCGGGTGTGCTGCCGGTCATGGATTTGAAGAACGCAATGAATGCGCTGTCGCTGGCGAAGCCCAGTTCAAACGCGCAATAGCCGAGGTTGCGACCGGTGGCGAGCAACTCCATGGCACGCATCAGCCGCCACTGCTGGCGCCATTGCTGATAGCTTATGCCGGTTTCGCGTTGAAAGATCCGGCCGATGGTGCGGCTGCTGGCGCCGATCTGCTGCTCCAGCACTTGCAACTCCGGTGGCAGTTGCTCGGGGCGTGCAAGTAGGGACGCGAGTCGCTTGTCTTGCGGCAATGGCAACAGCATCGGTTGCTGCGCTGCGTCACGGATTTCACTCAGACACAGCCCCAGCAAATGGACAAATTTACCTTGCTGCCAATCGGTGGCGAAATCGGCAATCGCCATCGGTTCCAGCACCGCTCGCAGCAGCGGGCTGACCTCGATCACGCAAACCTGCTGCGGCAGCTCGCGGCACAACTCGGACGTCAGGTAGATGGAGCGGTAATCGACGCTTTGCTGCATCACCGCCCGATGCGTGACGCCACCGGGAATCCACGCCGCCCGCGACGGCGGCAGCAGGCACAACTGCTGCGCCAGGGTGATGCGAGTGCAACCCCGCCGGGTGTAGAGCAGTTGGCCGCGCTGATGCTGATGCAGGCCGGAGTCGTGATCGCCGAGGGTAGAGGCGATGCCGATCACCGGTGCCGGAAAGCGATCCGGGTCAAAACGATCATGAGCTTCGAGCCAGGCCATGGGTTGTCCGATTTCAACGATAAATTGTCAGGATTCGGATAATACGTCAGCCACGGCTTTTTAAACTCCTCGGCGTTTTTGTTGAGGAGTCTTGGTGATGAGCCATAGAAAGTTTTTGATGTTGGCGATTGCGCTGCTGATGTTTCCGCAGATCGCCCAGACCCTTTTCAGCCCGGCGCTGGGGGATATCGGCCGGGCATTTGATGTCGGCCCGCAAGCGGCGGCGCAAACCCTGTCGGTGTACTTCCTGGCGTTCGCGTTGGGTGTGGTGACGTGGGGCCGCGTGTGCGACCGGATTGGCCGGCGGCCTTCGATGCTCGCCGGTCTGGCGATTTATGTTTTTGCCTGCGTACTCGGATTGAGCGTTCGTAGTTTCAACGGTTTGTTGATGGCCCAGGCGATGGCGGCATTCGGCGCTGCGGTTGGCTCGGTGGTGACCCAGACACTGTTGCGCGATCGGTTTCGCGGGACAGAGCTGGCCCAGGTCTTTTCTCTGGTGGGCATGGCGCTCGCGGCCAGCCCGGCCATCGGTTTGTTCAGCGGCGCGAGTCTGGTTCAGGGCTTTGGTTATCGCGGCGTGCTTGCCGCGTTGTTGCTACTGGCGTCGGCCTTGTGGCTCTGGAGCTGGCGCGCCTTGCCGGAAACCCGTCCACCACAACTGACCTCCGTCGGTCTGTTCGCAACCATGGGCGACATGTTGCGCGATCCCGGCATCTGGCGTTCGGCTTTGTGGATCGCAACGTTCAACGTTGCGTTGTTCAGCTATTACAGCCTCGGACCGTTTCTGTTCGAGCGGCTTGGACTGAGCAGTTCCGCGTTCGGCTACAGCGGCGTGATGCTCGCGTTGGCCTCAGGTTTTGGAGCATGGCTCAACAAACGCTTGCTGCAAATCGGTTGTCGTCCGCTGCAGTTGATTCACCTTGCGGCCGTCACCGGTTTGCTCGGTGGCATCGGCGTGTGGCTGTTGCAGGCGCACGTCTGGTTCGTGCTGCCGATGCTGCTGGTGGTACTGGCGTTCGGCATGGCGATTCCGAACATTCTGGGTTCAGCCTTGAGCAATTACACGGATCGTTTGGGTACCGCCGGCGCGTTGCTGGGGCTGTTTTATTACCTGCTGATCGGCGGGGGATTGATATTGGCAGCGTGGTCTCAGGCCCTCGGGGAAACCCTGATGATCTGCAACTTGCTGGCGTTATCGCTGGCGATCCGCGCTAAAACGGCATTTGTTTAAGAAATGTAAGCAGCGTAGGAAGCGTCTTGCAATTGTGTAGGAAGGCTCTGACTATCACCGCTATTGATGGGGTGGCATTAAGCCAGTTGATTGCAAGGATGTTGAGTGCCGTATTCGCTTTGCGCTGTTTCTCGTAGTCGTTCCCTGCCTCGCCCGCTGTTGTCGGCCTTGTTGTTGAGTGTGTGTGCGCCCAGCGTTCTCGCCGCCGAAACTCCAGCCCCTGGCCAGGAAGTGCTGCGCCAGCAACAACTGCAACAGCGCGATCTGCAACAGCTGCAACTCGAACAGCGCAAGCGCCAACTGGAGCGCGGCGCGTTCGGCCCGACGCCTGCCACTCCGGCCATTCCTGAATCGATCAAACCCGACGAACGCTGCTGGCCCTTGAGCGGCACGCGCATCGGTGGCGTCACGCTGATCGATAAAGACAAACTCAACGCCCGGATCAAGCCGCTGCTGACGCCGTGCATGGGCGTCGGCCAGATCAACCATCTGCTGGCGACCATCACCGCGCTGTACGTGGAGAAGGGCTACATCGCCAGTCGGCCTTACCTGAGCAGCGCGCCGGCAGCTGGGCAATCGCTGGATATCCTGATCGAAGAAGGTTACATCGAGTCCATCGAACTGGCGGACCAGAGCCTGCCGGTTTCCCTCGGTGGCGCGTTCCCCGGAATGCTCGGCAAGCCGCTGAACCTGCGGGATCTGGAGCAGGGACTGGATCAGTTGAACCGTCTGCGCTCAATCGATTTGACCGCCGACATCGCCCCCGGCAGCCAGCCCGGTGCGTCGAAAATCATCTTGCGGTCGCGCACCTCGGGGCAGTCGCGCTGGAGCTTGGGCCTGGGCGTGGACAACCTCGGCAGCGCCAGCACCGGTCGTGATCGGGACACGCTGAGCCTGACCCTCGACAGTCCGTTCGAACTCAACGATCTGTTGAGCCTCAGCGCCAGCGACACCCTCAATCAGGGCGACCGCTACAGCCGCAACGCCAGCCTCTATTACGCGATTCCCTACGGTTACTGGACGTTCAGCACCTTCGCCAGCCACGCCGAATACCGCGCGCCGTTCAAGCTCAGCACGCTGACTTTCCACAGCACCGGCATCACCGATCAACTCAGCCTGCGCGCCGACCGGGTGTTGTGGCGCGACCAGAGCCATCAGCTCAGCGCCAACCTGCAACTGGCGCACAAGGACGTCGACAGCTATCTGGAAAAAGTCCGCCTAGGCATTCAGAGCCCGACCCTGACCGTGGCCGAAGCCGGGCTCAATCTGTTCTGGCTCGACCGCGCGGTGTGGAATCTCGACGTCAACTACGCCCAGGGTTTGCGTTGGTTCGGGGCTGACGACGATGCCGATCGTCAGGTCAAAAACCTGCCCAAGGCACAGTTTCGCAAGTACCGCGCCGGCCTCAGCCAATGGCGCAACGGCCAGCTCGGCGCGCAAGCCTGGCAATGGCAGAGCCAGCTCAATTTGCAGTACAGCCCCGATCCGCTGCCGGCCATCGAACAACTGCTCGGCACCGACGATTCCGCCGTGCGCGGTTATCGGGTCAGCAGCGCGTCCGGCGCCAGCGGTGCGATTTGGCGCAATACCCTGCGCCTGCCGCTGCGCACCGATTTGCCGGTGCAGCTCACCCCGCGCGTCGGCCTCGACCACGGCTGGATCAAGGCCGATCACGGCGCTCCGGTTCAACGCCTGAGCGGCGCCAGCATCGGCCTCAACCTGGGCTGGAAAAACCTGCAAGTGGATGTCGATTACCAACGCAGCCTCAACACCCCGACCGGCCTGCACCACGAGCCCGAAACCTGGCTGATGCGGGTCGGATTACAGATATGAATGTCAGTGAACAACAGCCATCGGACCTGAGCGCGACAGCCGTGGCCTTCAACTCAACGCGCAACGTGATGCCGCACTACATGGAGAGTTTTTTATGCCAATGAATACCTTTGCGTTTCATCTTTCCCCACGGGGCAAACTGCGCTGGGCCATCGCCAGCCTGTTCCTGGTCGCTCACCTGCCGGGCGCCATGGCCGGCGGTGTGGTGGTCGCGCCCGGCCCCGGCGGCACCGCGCAATTGCAGACCCAGGGCGGCGTCCCGATCGTCAACATCGTCGCGCCCAACGGCTCGGGCCTGTCGCATAACCAGTTCCTCGACTACAACGTCGACCGTCAGGGGCTGGTGTTGAACAACGCCTTGCAGGCCGGGCAATCGCAGCTCGCCGGGCAACTGGCGGCCAACCCGCAATTGCAGGGCCAGGCCGCGAGCGTGATCCTCAACGAAGTGATCAGCCGCAACCCGTCGGCTATCAACGGCGCCCAGGAAATCTTCGGTCGCGCCGCCGACTATGTGCTCGCCAACCCGAACGGCATTTCGGTGAATGGCGGCAGCTTCATCAACACGCCGAACGCCAATCTGGTGGTCGGCCGGCCCGAGCTGAACGACGGCAAGCTGCAAGCTCTGAGCACCCGCGACGCCACTGGCCAGTTGCAGATCCAGAGCGGCGGGCTGCGCAACGGTGAAGGCTCGATCAACCTGATCGCGCCGCGTATCGACAGCCAAGGCGCAATCAGCGCTCGCGATCAACTGAACCTCACCGTCGGACGCAATCAGATCGATTACGCCAGCGGCCAGGTGAAAGCCGTGGACCCGGCGGGCAACACCACCGATCAACGAATCGACGCCAGCCTGTTTGGCGCGATGCAGGCCGGGCGCATCAACATCGTCAGCACCGCTGAAGGCGCGGGCGTGAAGGTCGGCGCTGTGCAAGTCGCCGGGCGTGACGGTGTGCAGATTCGTTCGGCTGGCGACTTGAGCGTCAGCGGTCAGGCGATCCCGGACAGCCTCGACGTGACCCGCGCCGGCATTCGCAGCAGCCAGGGCGACGTCGGCCTGCACAGCGGCAAGGACCTGACCCTGGCCGCCACCGATGTCAGCGGTCGTGACGTGAAGGTCGAGGCCAAACGCAATCTGACCCTGACCACCGTCGAAAGCCGCAAGCTCCAGGAACAGCGCGAGAACTGGAACAACAGCACCATCGGCATCACCTGGGAAACTTATGAGCGCACCAAGACCGACAGCGATTCGCGCCAGCACGGCAGCCAGATCGTCGCCAGCCGCGACGCGCAACTCTTGTCCGGCAAAGACACCGAACTGCAAGCCGCCAAGGTCGACGCGAAGAACAACCTCAGCGTGCAAAGCGGCGGCGATCTGCGCCTGACCGCCGCCACTGAAAGCCACACCCAGACCGATCAGGGCAAGCACCGCAAACACCTGTGGAAAGCCGATTGGGACAGCAGCAGCGAAGAGCAGCGCAGCATCACCAGCCAGCTGAAGGCCGGCAACATTGCCCTGCAAACCGCCGCACTGTTGCGCTCCGAAGGCGCTGAATTGAACAGCGCCGGCGATCTGCATCTGGCCGGCAAACAGGTGGAAATCACCACCGCGACCCGCACCCATCGCAGCAGCGACAACCGCTATTCCGGTGACCTGGTCGGTGGCGGTTTCTTCGGCAAGACCGGCGACGCCGACAAGGGCCAGACCCAGCATCAGGGCAGCAAAATCAACGCGGCCGGCAAGCTGGTGGTCAAGGCCGACGACGTGCGCATCAGCGGCAGCCAGGTGCGTGGCGGCAAGGACGCCAGCGTGATCAGCGACAACGGTTCGCTGACCATCGACGGCGTGCAGGACACCTCGCACAGCAACAACCACGACAAGGACAGCAAGTTCTTCGGCATCACCAAGGACGAGTCGCGCCAGAACAGCAAGGACAGCACCACGGTGCGCAGCGAGCTGGCTTCCGACAGCAACCTCAAGCTCAAGAGCGCCAAGGACATCGAAGTCGCCGGCTCCACAGTCAAGGCCGGCGGTTCGCTGACGGCGGACGCGGCGGGTGACGTAAATGTGCATTCGACGCAGAACACCCACGACAGCAGCAACAGCACGCAGACCCGTAGTTTCGACGCCTACGCCAAAGAGCAGACGGCGGAGCAGTATCGCGCCGGCGTGCATTACGAAGACAAGGCGCAAACCGTCACCGCCAACGACGTCACCCAACAGGGTTCCAGCCTCAGCGGTGGCAGCGTGCAGGTGAAGGCGGGCGGCGACGTGACGCTCAAGGGCGCCGAGGTGAAATCCACCGCCGGCGACACCAGCCTGAGCGGCAAGAACGTCTCGTTGCTGGCCGAGCAGGACAGCCACACCACCTCGACCGAAACCCGCAGCACCGGCGGTGGTTTCTACTACACCGGCGGCCTCGACCGCGCGGGCAGCGGCGTGGATTTCTCGCATAACACTTCGCAAGACACCACCGGCAAAACCACTGCGCAAACCACCGGCGTGCAGAGCAGCGGCAGCCTGAACATCAACGCTGACAAACTCGCCACCGAGGGCGCGCAACTCAAGGCCGGCAACGGCCTGAACGTCGCCGCCAACGAAGTCGACAACCGTGCCGCCAGCAACACCGAAAGCAGCACTCACAGCGAGAGCAACTGGTCGGCGGACATCGGCGCCAACGTCGAGTACAAGGACATCGCCCGACCGATTGCCGGCGCGGTGAAAGAAGTGCTCGCCGGCAAGGTGCCGGACAAGGATGCACTGGCCAATCTCGGCCAGCCGAACGTCGGTATCGACGTGGCAGTCGGTCATGCCAGCGCCGATAAAACCGAGCAGGGCAGCAACGCTGTGGTCAGTCGGTTCGACGGCCAGACCGTGGACGTGAAGGTCGGCGGCACGCTGCACGATCAGGGCACCCAGTACAACGCCAGCGCCGGCAAAGTGAATATCAGCGCCGATAAACTGGTGGCCGATGCCGCGAACAACACCCACAGCAGCACCGACAATGCGGTCGATGCCAAGGTCGATGTGCGCGTCTACACCAAGACCGGTGAAGACGTGAACGTGGCCGGCAGCGGCGCGGGTGGCAGCAGCCAGTCGAGCAAGAACAGCTCCACGGCGGTGGTCGGCGGTTACGCTGGCAACCAGGGCGTGAACATCAATGTCGGCGGTGATGCACAGTTTGAAGGCAGCCGTTTCGACGGTGGGCAGGGCGGTGTCAGCGTCAAGACCGGCGGTGACCTGGCCCTGAATCAGGCCAACGACCGTCAGAGCAGCGACAGCTCGAGCCTGCGCGGCAACGGCTCGCTGACGGTCGGCACCTTGCCGGGCACTGACGGCACCAACGTCGATCTCGGCGCTGGATTCCAGCTCGATCACAAAGGCAATAAGACCACCGACAGTCAGGCGCACGTCGCCAGCCTCAGCGGCAACGGCTCGGTGCATCTGAGCAGCGGCGGTAATCAGGTACAGCAAGGCACGAATATCGACAGCGCTGCTGCTATCGACCTGAAAGCTGGCGGCAAGCTCGATCTGCAAGCGGCCACGGATTCGCACGTCGCCACCGGCAGCAATCTCGGCGGCGGCCTGAAGGCCGGCGGTAGCAAGACCAGCAGCGAGAAGAGCCGCGATCAGGGCGGCAACCTCAGCGGCAACTTCAACATCGGCCGGGTCAACGAGAACACCCAGACCCTCAGCGGTGGCCAGCTCAACAGCCAGAATGGCATCGCGTTGAGCGGCGATTCGGTGCACCTGCAAGGCACTCAGGTCAGCGCGCCAAACGTCAGCATCGACGCGCAGAAGGGCGGTTTCGTTCAGGAGTCCGCGCAGTCCACCGACAGCCGCAACAACTGGAACGTCGCGTTGAATGCCGGCGGCAATCTGAGCAAAAGCACACCGACCGCCTCCGATGAAAAAGTCAGCAGCGACCACGGCTTCAATGCCGGGGCCAAGGTCGGCGTGGACTACCTGCAAGGCACTACCCAGCAGAACAGCCAGATCAAGGCTGACACTGTGGTGTTGAACAGCGGCGGTGATGCGAGCCTCAACGGCGCGCGGATCGATGCGCGTAACGTCAGCGGCAACGTGGCCGGTGATCTGTCGGTCGAAAGCCGTCAGGACTCCAGCACTCACACCAAGGTCGACGTGGATCTGGGCCTGACCGCCAAGAAGACTCCGGCCAACGACAAGGGCAAACTCGCTGGCACCGACTACAAGCCAACGCTGAAAGTCGATGGTGAATACGCGCACAAGGACAGCGTGAAACAAGTCTCCGGTATCAGCGCTGGTCAGGGTGTGAATCTCACCGTCGGCGGCGCCACGCAACTGACCGGTGCGCGGATTTCCGCCACCGAAGGCAAGGTCGATCTGGGTGGTTCGAAGGTCAGCAGCAGCGATCTGAGCAACCTCGACTACGGCGTGAAAGCCGGCCTGGACCTGCCACATAAAACCGAAGAAAACGCACCGAAGGTTTCCCTTGAAAACGGCAACCTGAAAGTTGGTCCGGTGACCCTGAGCGGTCATTTCGACAGTCAGTCACTTCAAGCGGGTATTGACGAAAAAGGCTGAGCCACCATGCGTTCAGGGCTGCTCAACCAAGGTGGCTTGACAGCCCTGCGATAATGGAACGTGAACCGCAGCTTGCGCGGTGCATTTCATCAAAACGCAGAGGAATGTGTTCCATGGATAATCAAGCGCTCAAGGCCTTGTTCGACCAGCAGTCAGCTGTCTACGACAAACAATGGGCCGGGATGGCGCCTATTCGCGACGCCCTGTACCTGCTGCTTGATTCTGTATTTGCAAGCCTGCCGACCAATGCCCGCATTCTCTGCGTCGGCGTGGGTACCGGTGTGGAAATGGCCCATCTGGCGCAGCAGTTTCCCGGCTGGCAATTCACCGCAGTCGACCCTTCGGGCGCCATGCTCGACGTGTGCCGTCAGCGAGCGAAAGAGGGTGGTTTCATTGACCGCTGCCGGTTTCACGAAGGCTACCTCGATACCCTGACGGATGAATCCAGTTACGACGGCGCGACCTGTTTTCTGGTGTCGCAGTTTTTGCTCGATCCTCAGGCGCGTATCGACTTTTTCCATGAGATTGCCCGTCGTCTGCTGCCGGGCGGGGTGCTGGCGAACGCTGATCTGGCCTCGGATACTCAATCCCCGGCCTATGAAGCATTGCTGCGTCACTGGATGACGCTGATGGCCTCGGCCCAGGTGCCGGCGGAGATGCTTGAGCGAGCGCGTTTGGCCTATGCCCGGGATGTGGCAATTCTGCCAGCGCCGCAGGTCGCCGATCTGATAGAGGCGGCCGGGTTCGAGACGCCGGTCCAGTTCTTTCAGGCGGGTTTGATGCATGGGTGGTTTTGCTCGCGCAAGGCAGAGATCGCCGCGAGTTAGAGCGCTGGAGGCGTTGGGTAAAACAGCTTCGCCGGCATTCCCGAGGAATCCATTGCTTCGGCTTAATAGGAAGCATTACTATTCACGCCCCTTTCCTCAGCACGCCGCAATGATCCCCATGCTGCCCCGCAGACCCGGCTTTCTCGAGCATTACGAAGAGTTGATCGGCACCTGGACCCGTCGCCTGCGCAATCGCTCGCAGGCCGAGGATCTGGCGCACGACACCTTTGTGCGGGTGCTCGAATCCGATTCGTCGACGGTGCAGCAACCCCGGGCGTATTTGCACCAGACCGCGCGCAACATCGCGGTGGACGGCTATCGGCGTGAGGACCGGCGGGGCGCCATGGAGTCGGAGGCGATCGATCTCAGTGAGTCGCCGACCGGCGATCCGGAGCATTACATGCATGCGATCCAGCTGGCCGATTCCATCGAACGCGCGCTCACGGAGCTGCCGGTCAACTGCCGACGAATCTTCGTCTGGCAGAAGATCGAAGGCCTGACCCAGGCGGAAATCGCCGAACGCCTGGGCCTGTCCAAGAACATGGTGGAAAAGTATATGATCCGCACCCTGCGGCATCTGCGTGATCGCCTGGACGGGGCGCAATCATGAGCCGTGGCGTCTTTTCATCCCCAGCCAAACAGGACATTCCATGATGGATACTCGTGATTGCGCGTGCGGGCAAACAACGGTGCGCGATGACGCGGCACGCTGGTTTGTGCGTTTGCAGGAGCCGGCCGTCAGTGTCGACGAACAGCAGCGCTTCGACGCGTGGCTGAACGAACATCCGCAGCACCGTGACGAATTCCAGTTGCTGCAAGGCTTGTGGACGGCGGCGGATCTGCTGCCGGCGCCACAGCTTAAAGCTTTGTGCGAAACCCCGCCGGCGCGGCGCGAACGCCGTCCGTTGTTGCGTTATGCCGTGGCGGCGAGCGTAGTCGCGGTGGCGCTCGGGCTCGGGCTGTTCAGTGGTTTGAATCATCCGCAAGGTTACAGCGCCGAATTCGCCACCGCGCTGGGCGAGCGCAAGCATGTTGCGCTGCCGGATGGTTCGGTGATCGACCTCAACAGCCGCAGCCGTCTGCAGGTGCGTTTCGAGAAGGATCGGCGGCTCATCGAATTGACCGAAGGCGAAGCGATGTTCAGTGTCGAGCACGACACGTCCCGCCCGTTCGTGGTCGAGGCCGGCAGCGGCAAGGTCACGGTGACCGGCACCCGTTTCGATGTGCGGCGTGACGTGACGCAGACCCGGGTCGCGGTGGAGCAGGGCACGGTCAAGGTGCAGGGCCGTGATGCGGCCGAGGCCGATTTCATCAGCCTCACTGCCGGCCTCGGCACGCGGATCGATGCCCAGGGCAAAGTGGCGCCGGCGTATGCGGTCAACCCGGCGGAGCTGACGGCCTGGCGCAGCGGCAAACTGGTGTTCAACAACGCCAGCCTCAGCGAAGTCGCCGAGGAAGTGTCGCGTTATCGCGACAAGCCGCTGAAAGTCGCCAACCCGACCGTCGCCAATTTGCGCCTGACCAGCGTGTTCAAATCCGACAATACCGATGCCTTGCTCAAGGCCTTGCCAAGCATCCTTCCGGTGGCCGTGCGCACCCTTGCCGACGGCAGCCAGGAAATAATTTCAAAATAAAATTCAGGTTTTTTTCGAGTTCGTCGTCTTCCTGTTCAACTGCAACTGGTTTGCATTAACAGCCGCACACTCTTGCGATCCACAGGACTCCGTTCGACGTGAAAAACTCCACCGCCAAAAACAAAAAATCCCCTTGGTTGCCGCTGGCGCTTGCGCTGGCGGTCAACGCCGCCGTGCCGATGGCCTTCGCCGCCGAAGCCATTCACATCCGCGCCCAGCCGCTGGGTCAGGCCCTGAGCGAACTGGGTCAGCAAACTTCATTGCAGGTGTTTTTCAGCCCGGACCTGGTCGCCGGCAAACAGGCGCCGGCGGTGGACGGCAACCTTTCTCCGGAGCAGGCCCTGCGCCAATTGCTGCAAGGCAGCGGACTGGATTATCAGATCAATGAAGGCTCGGTAACCTTGTCTCCAGCCCCCACTTCCGCCGCCAACGGCCCGCTGGAGCTGGGCGTGACCGACATCAAGGTTGTCGGCGACTGGCTCGGCGACGCCAACGCCGCCGTGGTGCAGAACCACCCCGGCGCGCGCACGGTGATCCGCCGCGAAGCGATGGTCGAGCAGGGCGCGATGAACGTTGGCGACGTGCTGCGCCGCGTGCCGGGCGTGCAGGTGCAGGAAGCCAACGGCACCGGCGGCAGCGACATCTCGCTGAACGTCGGCGTTCGGGGTTTGACGTCGCGCCTGTCGCCACGCTCCACCGTATTGATTGATGGCGTGCCGGCCGCGTTCGCCCCGTATGGCCAGCCTCAACTGTCGATGGCGCCGATCTCTTCCGGCAACCTCGACAGCATCGACGTGGTTCGTGGTGCCGGTTCCGTGCGTTACGGGCCGCAGAACGTCGGCGGCGTGATCAACTTCGTGACCCGCGCGATCCCGGAAAAAACCACCGGTGAAATCGGCACGACCCTGGAAACCTCGCAGCACGGTGGCTGGAAACACATCGACACCGCGTTTCTCGGCGGCACTGCCGACAACGGCATCGGCATGGCGCTGTTGTACTCGGGCGTGAACGGCAACGGTTACCGCGAGCGCAACAACGGCAACGACATCGACGACGTGATCCTCAAGACCCACTGGGCGCCGACCGATCAGGACGATTTCAGCCTCAACTTCCATTACTACGACGCCAGCGCCGACATGCCCGGCGGCCTGACGCAGAAGCAGTACGACGACAAACCGTTCCAGTCCGACCGCGACTACGACGGCTTCAGCGGCCGCCGCAAGGACGTGTCGTTCAAGTGGATCCGGCAGATCGACGAGCGTACCCAGGCGGAAGTGCTGACCTACTATTCCGACAGTTTTCGCGGCAGCACCATCGCCGCCCGCGATCAGAAAACCCTCAGCTCGTTTCCGCGTTCTTACTACACGCTGGGCATCGAGCCGCGCGTTTCGCGTGTGTTTGACGTAGGCCCGACCACTCAGGAAGTCAGCGTCGGTTACCGTTATTTGAAAGAGGCGATGCACGAGCAGTCGAGCCGTCTGGCGCTGGTCAACAACGAGCCGGTGGTCACCAAGACCTCCGACGGTCATGTGTTCCAGGATCGCACCGGTGGCACCGAGGCCAACTCGGTCTACATCGACAACAAGATCGACGTCGGCAACTGGACCGTGACCCCGGGTATTCGCTTCGAACACATCAGCACCGACTGGCATGACCGCGCCGTGCTCGACACCGCCGGCAAACGCGTCCCGGAGAAAAACCGCAGCATCGAAAGCAACGAGCCGCTGCCGGCCCTGAGCGTGATGTATCACCTGTCCGATGCGTGGAAGCTGTTCGCCAACTACGAGACGTCGTTCGGCAGCCTGCAATACTTCCAGCTCGGCCAGGGCGGCTCGGGTGACCAGACTGCCAACGGTCTGGAACCGGAAAAAGCCAAGACCTACGAAATCGGCACGCGCTACAACGATGACGTGTGGGGCGGGGAAGTGACGCTGTTCTACATCGACTTCGACGATGAGCTGCAATACGTCAGCAACGACGTGGGCTGGACCAACCTCGGCGCGACCAAGCACCAGGGTGTCGAAGCGTCGGTGCACTACGACATGGCGGCGCTCGATCCACGCCTCGACGGCCTGACCGCCAATGCCGGGTTCACCTACACCCGCGCCACGTACGAAGGCGAGATTCCAGGCTTCAAGGGCCGTGATCTGCCGTATTACTCGCGTCAGGTGGCGACCGTCGGCCTGCGTTACGACATCAACCGCTGGACCTACAACATCGACGGTTTCGCCCAGTCCAAGCAGCGCGCCCCCGGTACAGGTGTGAACGCCGACGGTAGCTTCAACGGCAACTACATCACCGAAGGCACGGCAGACGGGCAGTACGGCGACATTCCGGGCTACGTGACCTGGAACGTGCGTGGCGGCTATGACTTCGGCTCGCAGCTGTCGAACCTGAAGCTCGGCGCCGGGGTGAAGAACATCTTCGACAAGCAGTACTTCACCCGCTCCAGCGACAACAACTCGGGGATCTACGTGGGCACGCCACGGACGTTCTTCGTGCAGGCCAGCGTCGGTTTCTGATAGACCGAGGTGGCTTCATCGCGGGCAAGTCGAATCGTCGAACCGCCGCTCCCACAGGGATCGTTTGTATCTCGTGGGAGCAGGTTCGCTTGGGGAGGGCGCTTAGATGATGTTTCTCAGACCTTGAGCGCCTTCCCACCGATGGCCACCGCCACCAGCAATGTCGCCATCAGCCCGAAGGCAAAACTCAGACTGCTGGCATGGGCGACAAAACCGATCACCGCCGGCCCTGCCAGAATCCCTGCATAACCCAGCGTAGTGATTGCCGGGACGGCGATGCTCTCCGGCATCACCGTCTGCTTGCCCACTGCTGTGTACAGCACCGGCACGATGTTCGAACAGCCGGCGCCGACCAGCGCATAGCCCAGCAATGCGGCTTGCCAGCTCGGGGCGAAGGTCGCCAGAAACAATCCCGCCGCCGCCAGCAGACCGCCAAACAGAATGATCCGGGTCGCACCCAATGCCCGGACGATCCGGTCACCGGTCAGACGGCCGGCCGTCATGGTCAGCGCGAACGCTGCGTAACCCAATCCCGCATAGGCGGTGTCGATCCCGCGTTCCTGCGCCAGAAACACCGCGCTCCAGTCCAGCGCTGCGCCTTCGGTGAGGAACACAATGAAGCACATCCCGCCGATGAACAGCACGATCCCGTGGGGCACTGCGAAGGCCGGCCCCGAGCTTTCACTGCCGTAAGGCAACATGTGCGGCACCGCCTTGAACAGCGCCGCGATCAACACCACGACCACCACCAGCATCGCCGCCAGTGGCGACAGCCCGAGACCCAGCAGGGCGCTCACGCCCGCCGCGCCGACGATCCCGCCGAGGCTGAACAGGCCGTGAAACCCCGACATCATGTTCTTGCCGCTGGCCCGCTCGACGATCACCGCTTGCAGGTTCACCGTCGAATCCACCGTGCCCAGCCCGGCGCCGAACATGAACAACGTGGCGATCAGCGCCGGAATCGACGACACCGTCGCCAGCAACGGCAACGCCGCGCAGATCAGTAACGTGCCGCCGGTGGCCACTTTTTTGCAGCCAAACCGCGTGGCCAGAATCCCCGCCAGCGGCATCGCCAGAATCGAACCGACGCCCAGGCACAGCAACAGCAACCCCAACGTCCCTTCATCGAGACCGGCGCGCGCCTTGGCGTAGGGCACCAGCGGCGCCCACGCGGCGATGCCGAGCCCGGCAATGAAGAAGGCGATGCGCGTGGACATCTGTTCGAGGCGTCCGGGAACGAACGTGTCTTGAGGGGTGAGGCTGGTCATAACGATCCTTGGCAAAAAACGTTTCAGCAGCGGACATCCTTGCACAGCTCTTTCGCTGGAGCGAGCCCGCTCGCGTCTGCAGGGCGTTGCGATTTACAGTGGCGCCCCTGTCGACGGGAAAAACAAGGGCGGGCTCATGACGCAGTTCTACGATGCACGAGGCAATATCTACGGAGTCGTTTCACCCCAGGCGCTGCGCGCTGCCGGAATCGAATTACCAACGGGCGCCGCGCAGTGCGCGCTGTCGCGACAGGCGTGGAGCGCTGCTGCCATCGCGCTGTGCTGCGATTGGCCCGAAGGTCGGCGCCCCGTCGGCAGCAAGTCCCATCGCAGCGATGGCCTGTTGATCGGCCCGTTTCAATCCGCGCCGCCCTTCGACCTGCTGATCGTCAACACCGACGGCACGCTGGCTGAACGCAGCGGCAACGGCCTGACGATTTTCTCCCAGGCGCTGCTCGAACAGGGGCTGATGCCGCAGGAGGGTGCGACGTTGCGGGTGCATCACGACAAACAGGACGCACAATCGCCAGTGCCGACATCGGTGAAACCGGCGCAGGTGGCGGGCGTGCAGGGCTTCTGGCTGGACCTTGGCCAGCCCGGTTTTGGCCCGGCAGCGGTCGGTGCGCTCGGCGTTGAACCGGCGCCGTTTAACGGTGTGGCGGTCAGCCGTGTTCGGCCGCTGGCGCAGCTCGATCCCGCGTGGGCGCACAGCCAGTTCGTGCGTATCGGCAATCCACATTGCGTGACGCTGGTTCAGGATGAAGCCGCATTGCCGAGCAACGCGCAGATGCTTGAATCGCCGCTGACGGACCGTCTGACCGCCATCGCCTACGCCATGCCCACCGGCGCCGGCCAGCCGTGTCCGGCCGGGGTCAACCTGCAATGGGCGATGCGCGCCGGCGATCAACGCATCGTCGCGCGAGTGTTCGAACGGGGCGAGGGGCCAACCGCCTCATCCGGTACCAGCGCCAGTGCGGTGGCGAGTGCGGCGTGGCGGGTGGGCTGGGTATCGGCGGGAGAAGTGCAGGTGGTGATGCCGGGCGGAACCGCGCCGATCCTGCTGGAGGAGTGCAATGGAGAACTGACTGGCGTGCGCCTGTTCGGCACCGCAGTGCGCGACGAGAGCAGCTGAAACCCCGAGATCAGAAGCGCCCGACAGTGTCGGTCACGGCACCGCTGGTGAATGCGTTGTTCGCGCCGGCCTGCCAATACACCGCTGTCGGAGTCTGGCCCCGCACGATGCACTTCCACTCGAGCTTTTGCTGGCCTGGTACCTCAACGGTTGTACTCCAGCGGGTGTTGTTCAACTTCAACGCTATCGCGTGTTGCGGGTCCCACGCCCCGAACTCCAGCGATGAACCCGCCGCATAGACACTTTCGCCCGGTTGCGGATTGGCGTTGTCGCAATGCACGTTGACTGCCACTGTCGCAGGTTCGACAGGCCCGCTCCAGATCCGGATATCGCCGTTATCCCAGGTCAATGTCGGCGTGCCCAGACCCTGTGGCAATTGTTGCAGATTGGATTTCAACGCTATGACCAGCGTCCCGCGTACGCCCGACGTGGTGGCGACCAATCCCGAATACGCGGTGTTGAAACGTACCGGAGAATCCGCGCGGATGCCGGCGGTCTTGCGCAGTTTGATCAATTCCCGGATCAGTTGATCGCGCTGCCAGTCGTACTTGTCCGACCAGTACACGGTCGGCGTACCGGGACTGCTGAGGATGTAGGCGTAAGCCAGATTGACCAGTGGATCGGGTAGCCTCCAATGGCGTTGACCGCCGTAGGCGCCGGGTGAAGGGCCGGTGTCGTGATTGTCGACGAAGGTCACGGCGATTGCGCGCCAGGCAGGGTCCGGATTGCCATTCAAGCCGTGGCGCCACTCGGCGAGCGAGCCGTTCTGCATGCGCTCCTTGAGGGCAAAATCGAACACGGTGCAATGCGAGCGATCCGACCAGTCCTTGAGCACATCCTGCCAGCTCGCGTTGCGTCGCCAGTCACCCTGCGGGTATTCGTTGGGGCCTTTCCAGTTTTCGCCGACGCAGAATTGCTGGTTGCCGAAGGCGTTCATCCAGCGATCCACGGTTTCCGGCGCATAACCACGGACGAAGTCAAAGCGCAGGCCTTGAGCCCCGTAGTTGTCGCGCAGATTGATGAATTCTTTTTTGAAGGCGTCGAAGACTGTCGGATTGGCAGTGTTCAGGTCGGCTGCGCCATCCATGAACCGGTCACCTTCATCACATTGCATGCAGTCCTGCCGCCATTCGTTGGTCCCTCGCGGGAACATCGGATAGACCGATTTATCGTCCATGTGATTGGGCACGACGTCGTAGACGACTTTCACGCCCGCGTTGTTGAGCGCCAGCACTGCTTGTTTGAGTTGCTGATCGCTGCCGTAACGGCTGTTTTTGTCGAAGCTGTTCCAGAAGTAACCTTCACCGCCGCCGGCAGCCGTAGGTGTATTCCATTGCGAGGAATCGGTCCACGGCGGCGGCATCCAGATCAGGGTAAATCCGTCGTTGCCAATGGCCGTCGCCTGTTGCGCAAGTACCGAATACCAAGATGTTGGATGGCGGCTGGAGTTCCAGTGAAAGCCTTGCAACAGGATCTCTTCACCGCTGCCGTTGCGAACGGCGGCGATCGTCGCTGTCGTTGTGGCGAAGGCCAGACAGACAGCGAAAACCAGGCGAAATGGTGAAGTCCCTTTCATGATCGTCCCCCCGGGAACGATTGATCCCTTGGGACTTACTGTGGGCCGGTTCGCTGCGGTTGTCGCCTGTCAGATCTGACAGTTCGGCACTAACCTTTCGCGATAAAACCACTGCGAACCATAACCGCCGCTCAACTCTCCATGAACTCCACCACCGGCATCTGCCGCTTCATCAGCACTTTGCCGTTGCGGATCGAATACAGCGGCAGGCCTTGGCTGCGGATCACTTCGTAATCGCTGTCCGCCGACAGGATCAACAGGTTCGCCGGGCGGCCCTGTTCCAGACCGTAGCGTTCGCCAAGGTGCATGGCCTTGGCGCTGTTGTCGGTGACCAGGTCCAGCGCGCTTTGCAAGTTGCGGTAGCCGAGCATGTGGCAGATGTGCAGGCCGGCTTCGAGTACCCGCAGGATGTTGCCGTTGCCCAGCGGATACCACGGATCGACGATCGAGTCCTGACCGAAGCACACGTTCATGCCGGCTTCGAGCAACTCGTTGACGCGGGTCACGCCGCGGCGTTTCGGGAAGTTGTCGAAGCGCCCTTGCAGGTGAATGCTTTCGGTCGGGCAGGAGACAAAACTGATCCCCGAATGCCCGAGCAGACGGAACAGTTTGGCGCAGTAGGCGTTGTCGTAGGAGCCCATTGCGGTGGTGTGGCTGGCGGTCACGAGGGCGCCCATGTCGCGGCTGCGGGCCTCTTCGGCCAGCACTTCGAGGAAGCGCGAATGCGGGTCGTCGGTTTCGTCGCAATGCACGTCCACCAGGCAGCCGGTGCGCTCGGCCAGGTCCATCAGGAACTTCACCGAGCTGACGCCTTGGTCGCGGGTGTACTCGAAATGCGGGATCCCGCCGACCACGTCCGCGCCCATGCGGATCGCTTCTTCCATCAGCTCGCGCCCGTTGCGGAACGATTCGATGCCTTCCTGGGGGAACGCGACGATCTGCAGGTCGATCAGGTGACGGCTTTCTTCACGCACTTCGAGCATCGCCTTGAGTGCGGTGAGTTGCGGGTCGGTGACATCAACGTGAGTGCGCACGTGCTGTATGCCGTGGGCGGCGAGGGTCTGAATGGTTTTCTTGGCCCGCGTTTTGGTGTCTTCCTGGGTGATGGTGACCTTGCGCTCGCCCCAGCATTCGATGCCTTCGAACAGCGTGCCGCTCATGTTCCAGCGCGGCTCGCCGGCGGTCAGGGTGGCGTCGAGGTGAATGTGCGGCTCGACGAAGGGCGGCACCACCAGATTGCCGCCGGCGTCGAGGTCGTCGGGGCCCAGGGTCGGCGCTTCGGTCTGGCGCGCGATGCTGCGGATCAGGCCGTCTTCGAGGTGCAATTCGTGCAGACCTTCCTGGTTGCGCAGTCGGGCGTTGATGATGTGCATCGGGCGAATCCTTTTATAGATCTTGTAGAGGGGCGGCCGCGTTGCGGGCGCCGAGCAGGCCGGTCACTGCGATATACGTTAACGCGGCAACGGCGATCCCGACCAGCGGCGCGACCCACGGCGAGCCGAACGCCGCGACGGTTCCGGCCGCGTAAGCCGCAAGCCCCGGCCAGTTGAACGCCGGTAACCGTGCGTCGGCCAGACGCGGATAACGCCCGCGCCAGCGGAAGAAAAAGTCCGCCATGATCACGCCGCCAATCGGCGGAATCACCGTGCCGAGCAGGATCAGATAAGGCACCAGCATGTCGTACATGCCGAGCAGCGCGAGCGCCGTGCCGATCACGGCACCGACCAGGGTCACGGTCTTGCGGCGCCCGGTGCGCAGCAGGTTGCAACCGGCGACGGCGAAGTTGTAGATGGTGTTGTCCTGGGTGCTCCAGATGTTCAGCAACAGCATCGCCATCGCCGCCATGGCGAAGCCTTGCAACAGCAGCACTTCGACCACGTCGGGTTGTTGGTAGACGATTGCGCCGTAGGCGCCGATCAGCACCATCAGGCCGTTGCCGATGAAAAAGCCGATCAGGCTGGCGAACACCGCGACCCGAGCCGAGCGCGAAAATCGCGTCCAGTTGGTGGCTTGGGTCGCGCCGCTGACGAAGGTGCCGAACACCAGCGTGATGGCGGTCGACCAGTCCAGTGAACCGCTGGGCACGACGCTGAGCAAGCCGTCGAGGCCGCCGACTTTCACGGTCGCAACCCACATCGACAGCATCAGCAGCAACATCATCGCCGGCACTGCGATGTACGACAGAATCTCCAGCCCGCGATAACCGACATACGCCGTGGCGCAGAACACCAGGCCGAACAGCACCATCAACCCCAGCACCGTGGCTTCGTTCAGATCGAAATACTTGCCGAGCACCACCGCCGCCGTCGCGGTGCCCCAGGCGTACCAGCCGATCTGGGTGAACCCGAGGATCAGGTCGCTGAGCTTGCTGCCGACTTCGCCAAAACAGAAGCGTCCCATCAGCACCGAATTCAGCCCGCTCTTGAAGGCGATGTAACCCAGGCCTGCGGCGTACACGCCGAGCAGCAGGTTGCCGATGACGATGACGGCGAGCATTTCGCCGAAGTTGAACGCCACGCCGAGCTTGCCGCCGGCAAACATGGTCGCGGTGAAGAAGGTGAACCCCAGCAGCACCATCGCCGTGGAGGCCAGGCCTTTGCGCGCGTGCATCGGGACTTCGCTGAGGGGGTAATCGTTGCCGGGATCGTTTTGCGTCATGGGGGCGTTCCTTGCTGGAAAGGGGAGGACGCGAAGAGGTTGCAGCGGTCGTGCCAAACGCGATGTTGCGGGTATTTATAGACGAGGTACGGATGAACGGCGCGAAAGCAGTGCATTGGACGCTGCACCGAACCAAGTGGGAGCAGCTGTTCCCACAGGGTCACGGGATTGGATCAGAGGAACCGCAGCAGGGCGGCGACGATGGCCTCGGGCGCATCCTCCTGCACCAGATGCCCGGCATTCGGGATCGGGTGAAATTGCGATTCTGGAATCATCTTGTGCAACTCGCGCCCGTGCTCAATGGGAATCCACTGATCCTCTTCGCCCCAGAGAATCTGCACCGGACAGCGGATCGTCGGATACAGCGGTTGCGCTTCCAGCGTGTAGCGCTGATCCATCTGCGCGATCTGCCGGTAGAACGCCGCTTGCCCCGGATCGCCCAGCCACGGCTGCACGTAGGGCGCCAGTTCGTCATCGGGAATATCCCGATGGATCGCCCCACGAATATAGGTCGGCACGATGGCGCGCTGGATGTAATCCGGCAGGCCGCTGAACGCCGCCTCATGCTGGCGCACGTGCTGCACGAACGGTGATCCCCACGGCGTCAGCGCCACCGGGTCGATCAGCGTCAGGCTGCGGTAATCCTTGCCATTGAGCAGATGCGCGCGCAGCACGGTGGCGCCACCGAAGTCGTGGGCAACCACGTCCGGGCGTTGCAGATTCCAGTGATCGAGCAACTGAGCGAACAATTCGTTCTGCACGCCGAGGGAGACATCGGCGTCCGGTTGCTCGGATTGGCCGTAGCCCAGCAGGTCGAAGTAATGCACCCGGTGTGTGGCGAAAAAGTGCGGCGCGATGCGGTGCCACACGTAGGAAGAGAAGGGCGTGCCGTGCACGAACACCAGCGGCGGGCCGTCGCCGCGCACCCCGTGGCGAATCTGTCGCCCGTTGAAATCAAAGACCTGATCCAGCAGCCAGTCCGTCATGGGCCTGTCCTCTTGGCGGGTTCGAGCCAAAAAGCATAGGCGTAAAAAAACCACCGGTCTCGGTGGTTTTTTGTGTCGCAGGATTTACTCGCCGCGATAGATGCAGCCGCTGGTGCAGGTCTCGTGGATGCGGATCGCACTGAGTTCCGGCAGCAGGGGCTTCAATTCATTCCAGATGAACTTGGCCAGCACTTCGCTGGTCGGGTTCTCGAGGCCCGGAATGTCGTTCAGGTAGTTGTGGTCCAGACGCTCGTACAGCGGCTTGAAAATCGCCTTGATCTCGGAGAAATCACGGATCCAGCCGGTGTGCGGATCGAGGTCGCCGCTCAGGTGAATCGCCACTTTGAACGAGTGACCGTGCAGGCGTCCGCACTTGTGGCCGTCCGGTACGTGGGGCAGGCGGTGGGCGGATTCGAAGGTGAACTCTTTGAAAATTTCCACAGTGATTTCAGCTCTGTTCAGATGGCGTTCGCCGCAGCGAATTCGGGCAGGCGGCGAGTTTACCAGCTTGTCCAGGGCTGTGCTGACTAAAGGGTCAGCAAGCGCTCGGCGAGGCGACCATTGGCAGTCAGTTCAAGGAATTCGTCGCCCATCCGGCGGCTCTCGTCCATCGCCGCGCGCCAGTATTTCTGCCGGCTCGGCGCATCGCCCATGAAGCGCTTGAAGTCGTTACGGTCGGGGAGTTTGCCGTAGGGCAGGCGCGCCAGGTATTCCTTGGACGGCGCCAGCAACAGCACGTCCTGTAAACGCTCGACCGAAGCTTTGCGCCACGGCAGGGTCTTGTCGAACCAGCCCGGAATCACCCGGTCGGTGAAGTGCGGATAGAGCACGATGCCGTCGCCGCTGTAGGGCAGGTCGAGGTGATAGTCGAGCAGACCGCCGTCGCGGAAGGTGCCGGCACCGGCGCCCGGCAGGTCGCGCACGCCTTCCATGACCATCGGGATCGAGCCCGAGGCCAGCAGCGCCTGGCGCAGGTTGCCGGCGTCGAGGGCGACGAAGCGCGACGGGAAGTCATTCAACGCATGCACCGGCGGCGCCAGGCGCGGGTCGTGGATGATCAGCCGTTCGAAGTGCCGCGACAGCCGCGCCCGGCCCCGCAGGTTGTCGGCGATCACCGAGCCCAGCGCCAGCCCGAGCCGGCCGCGATGGTCGTCCGCCAGCCCGCCGTGGCTTTTGACCACCATGATGTTCAAGCGGTAATGGGCGTTGGTCAGAAGGCTGGTGTCGCGGCCGTCGAGCAGGTCATCGAGCATGCGCTGCGAACTGCGGCTGACGTCGCCGATGGTCACGCCTTTGTTGAAGTTCTGCTCGGTGTACAGATGGCCGAGGCGGCGGATGCCTTCGGCGGCGTCCGGCAGACAGGCGCTGGCGAAGCGCCAGGAGCCCACCGACGCACCGATCAGCGAACGTTCGCGCGGCGCCGCCGGCAGCCACTCGCCGAACAACGCCAGATCCAGCCCCTGAATTCCCAGCGCCTTCGGCCCACCGGCAGCGCCGGGCAGGGTGCCGACGTCCGCGGCGTTCAGGCCTTGGGCACGAATGCGCGCCATGGCTCGGGGGCCGGCCTTGAGGGTCAGAGAAGGGAACTTGATGTGAATGGCGGTCATACCGGTCTCGATCGTTAGCAAGCGAAAGATTATAAGCACATGTTGCCGTGGCTGCAGGAGCAGACCCCATGATGGCAATTCAGTTTCAGTTAAGTTCGCACCGTTAAGGTGCCGCCCGTAGCGACACATAAAAATACGGAGACACCATGAAAACCCTGACTGCCCTGACCATTGCCTCGATCATCGGCCTCACCGCCAGCACCGTTCACGCCCGCGATCTCGGCCCGGATGAAGCCCTGCGCCTGCGCGACGCTGGTACTATCGTCTCCTTCGAGAAGCTCAACGCCACCGCGTTGGCCAAACACCCGGGTTCGACGATCACCGACACCGAGCTGGAAGAGCAGTACGGCAAGTACATCTACCAGATCGAACTGCGTGATCCGCAGGGGCTGGAATGGGACCTGGAACTGGACGCGGTGAGCGGGCAAGTGCTCAAGGATCATCAGGATACGTAATGAAGGTTAATGTTCGCGCCACCCGCCGTACGGCATTGGCGCTGGTGATGTTTTGCTCGACGGCCATGGCCCGTGACCTGGGTCCGGACGAAGCCCTCAATCTGCGCAAGCAGGGCGTGATCCTGCCGCTGGAGCAAGTGCTGCAGCAGGCGATGGACCGTTATCCCGGCGCGAAACTGCTGGAAGTCGAGCTGGAAGAAAAACACGACGTCTACATTTATGAAGTCGAGTTGCTGACCGTCGAAGGTGTGGCCCGCGAGCTGCACCTGAAGGCCGATACCGGCGAACTCGTGAAAGACAAGGAAGATTGACCGATGCGCTTGCTTCTGGTGGAAGACCACGTACCGCTGGCCGACGAACTGCTCGCCGGCCTGCAACGCCAAGGCTACGCGGTGGACTGGCTGGCGGACGGGCGCGATGCGGTCTATCAGGGCAGCAGCGAGCCCTATGACCTGATCGTCCTCGACCTCGGTCTGCCCGGCGTGCCGGGGCTTGAGGTGCTGGCGCAATGGCGCGCCGGCGGTCTGACGATTCCGGTGCTGATCCTCACCGCCCGCGATTCCTGGGCCGAGCGCATAGAAGGCCTGAAGGCCGGTGCCGACGATTACCTGACCAAACCCTTCCACCCGGAAGAACTGTATTTGCGCATCCAGTCGCTGCTGCGCCGCTCCAAGGGCCAGGCCAACCAGCCGACGCTCAAGGCCGCCGGGCTGCACCTGGACGAGGGCCGCCAGTGTGTCGTGCGCGACGGTGCCGACATCCAGCTGACCGCTGCCGAATTCCGTCTGCTGCGCTACTTCATGCTGCACCCGGAACAGATCCTCTCCAAAAGCCACCTCGCCGAACACCTCTATGACGGTGAAACCGAGCGCGATTCAAACGTGCTTGAAGTCCACGTCAATCACCTGCGGCGCAAGCTCGGCAAAAGCGTGATCGAAACCCGTCGCGGCCAGGGTTATCTGTTTGGCGGACAGGCTTCGTGAGATCGATCCAGCGCCGCTTGAGCCTGGGGTTGATCAGCGTGCTGGTGGTCGTCGGCGTGCTGCTGGCGCAAACCAGTCTGTGGTTGTTCGAAGTCGGATTGCAGCGCTATCTCGAAGCCGGCTTGCGTAACGACAGCGAGAGCCTGCTGGTGGCGCTGGTTCGCGGCCCGCAAGGCTTGCAGCTGGATGAGCGGCACTTGTCGCCGGCCTACCAGCGACCGTTTTCCGGGCATTACTTCCGCATCGATTTCGCCGACAGCCATTGGCGCTCCCGCTCGTTGTGGGATCAGGATCTGCCGTTGCTCGAACGCTCCGGTCTGCACAGCAACCTGCAACTGGGGCCGGATGGTCAGCAACTATTGGTGCTGCGTTCGGACTATCGACGGCTCGGCCAGTCGATTTCCATCAGCGTGGCCCAGGATTACACGCCGGTGCGCGAGAGCTTCCAGCGCATGCGCCAGATCGGTCTCGGCCTCGGGCTGGCCGGGTTGCTGCTGATTCTGTTGCTGCAACGCCTGACCGTGCGCCGCGCCTTGCGTCCGCTGGAAAAGGCTCGCGAACAGATCGCCCAGTTGCAGCAGGGCCAGCGTTCACAACTCGATGAACAAGTGCCGGCGGAACTGGAGCCGCTGGTGGCGCAGATCAACCATTTGCTGGCGCACACCGAAGACAGCCTCAAGCGCTCGCGCAATGCCCTGGGCAATCTCGGGCACGCGCTGAAAACCCCGTTGGCGGTGCTGCTCAGTCAGGCGTCGAGTGAAAGGCTCGACGCACACCCGGAGCTGCGCAAGATTCTCAAGGAACAACTGGAACAGGTTCAGCAACGGCTGAACCGCGAGCTCAACCGTGCGCGGCTCTCTGGCGATGCGTTGCCGGGAGCGCTGTTCGATTGCGACGCCGAGCTACCGGGGCTGCTGTCGACGTTGAACATGATCCATGGCGAGCACCTGGAGCTGAGTTATGTGGCCCCGCGGGGCCTGCAATTGCCGTGGGATCGTGAGGATCTGCTGGAACTGCTTGGCAACCTGCTGGACAACGCTTGCAAATGGGCGGATGCCGAGGTGCGGTTGAGCGTGGTCGAAACGGCCGAAGGTTTTGTGCTGAGCGTGGAGGATGACGGGCCGGGGATTCCCGAGGCGCAGCGGGCTCAGGTGTTCAGCCGGGGGACGCGGCTGGATGAGCAGACCCATGGGCATGGGTTGGGGCTGGGGATTGTGCGGGATATTGTCGAGACTTGGGGCGGGGTTCTGGTGTTGGGGGAGAGTGAGTGGGGTGGGTTGAAGGTGGAGATTCTATTGCCTCGGCGGTGAGCCCGCCCCCACAAGGTTTGTGGTGAGCGGGCTTGAGCGTCAGACGCGAAACTGATCCATCAAACTCTGCTGCTGATTCGCCAGACTATTGAGCGACTGACTCACCCGCGCCGATTCATTCGCCTGCCCCGACAGCGATTCCGTCACATCACGAATCGTCGCCACGTTGTTGTTGATCTCTTCAGCCACCGCGCTCTGCTCTTCGGCAGCGCTGGCGATCTGCAGGTTCATGTCGCTGATCACCGTCACCGCATCGCCGATCTGGCGCAGTGCGGTCACGGCCTGGCCGACCTGTTCGACGCTGCCCTGGGCCTGGCGATGGCTATTGCCCATCGAACCGACCACGTCCTGGGTGCCGTTCTGCAATTGCTCGATCACCTGGCGGGTTTCTTCCACCGACTCTTGAGTGCGGCGGGCGAGGTTGCGGACTTCGTCGGCGACCACCGCAAAACCGCGTCCGGCTTCACCGGCACGGGCCGCTTCGATGGCGGCGTTCAGGGCCAGCAGGTTGGTCTGTTCGGCGATGGCGCGGATGGTTTCCAGCACGGTGCCGATCTTCTCGCTGTTGGCGGCCAGGCCTTCGACTTGCACCATCGCTGCGCTCATGTCGGCGGCGAGGGTGTCGATGCTGGCGGTGGTGCGGTCGATCACGGACAGGCCCTGACGGGTGGCGCGGTCGGCATCCTTGGCCGCTTCGGCGGCCTGCGCGGCGCTGCGGGCCACGTCCTGGGCGGTGGCGCTCATTTCGTGGGACGCGGTGGCCACCTGATCGACCTGACGGTATTGCTGCTCCATACCGGCGCTGGTCTGGGTGGCAATCGCGGAAGACTGGTCGGCAGTGTTGCGCGCGTCCTGCACCGAGTGTTTCACCTCGGCGATGATCGGTTGCAGCTTGTCGAGGAAACGGTTGAACCAGCCGGCCAGTTGACCGAGCTCGTCCTTCTTGTCGTAGGCCAGACGGCGGGTCAGGTCGCCTTCGCCGCTGGCGATGTCTTCCAGCATATGGGCCACGCCGAGGATCGGTTTGGTCACGCTGCGCGCCATCAGCCACACCAGCAACAGGCCGATCAGTGCGGCGAGTACGCCCAGGCTCAGCTCGATCAGGGTGCCGGAAGTGTTGCTGGCATCCAGTTGCTGCTTGAGCGCTTCGGCGCGGCTGACCAGCACTTTCTCCGGTACATCAAGCAGCACGCCCCACGACGGGCCGCCGGGAATCGGCTGGAACGGCGACAGTACTTTCAGTTGCGCATTGCTGTGCAGGCTGCTGACGGTGTGACTCGAAGCGAGCAGACGCAGCAGCTCAGCGCCGCTGGTGGTGTCCACGGCATCCAGGCGCTGGCTGAGTTTATTGGCGTCCGGGCTGTACCCGGCGAGCAGGCCGGCGGGGCTGATGATGCTCACGGCGGTCTGGCCGTCGTAGAGCTTTTTGCTCGCGCTCTGGCTGATCGCTTGCAGGCTGTTGAGGTTGATGTCCACCGACAGCGAGGCGATGACTTTGCCGTTGACCATCAGCGGGAACACGATGCTGGTCATCAGCACCTTTTGCCCGTCGATCACATAGAAGTAGGGTTCGATCACGCACGGCTTGAGCGTGGTGCGCGGGCAGGTGAACCAGGCGTTGGCGGCCTGGCCGCTGGGGCCGGTGCTGGTGTCGGCCATGTCGCTTTCCGGCAGCGCCATCGAGGTGACTTTGCCCGGGGTCGGCTGCGACCAGTACAGGGCAAAGCGGCCCTTGTCGTTGCTGCCGAGTTCCGCCTGGCCGGAAAACAGTTCGTCCTTGCCGTCCAGCGCATTGGCTTCGAACACCAGCGACAGGCCAAGCAGATCCGGGTTGGCCTGCAATGCCGATTTCACCTGACGGGTCATGTCCTCGCGCAGGTCGAAGGCATCGAGAAAGCGCTTCTCGGCCTGTTCGCGCAGGAACAGCACCTGACGCGAGAAACCGTGGCCATATTGATAGGCGTCCATGAACTGCTGGCGAATGCCTGCTGCCTGGACTTCACCCTGGGATTCGATGCGAGCCTGGGCCGATTCGGTGAGCATTTCCATGCTCGAAGCTTTCACCAGTTCGGAACTGTGCTCCATGCGATACAGCGAAAGACCCACCAACAGGGTCACGATACCGGCCAGGCAGAGCCCGGCGAGCAGGGTGATTTTCCATTGGATGGAAAGTTGTCTGAGTGACATGGAAACGTCCTTATTCGATAAATATCTGAGACTTTGCACTGTAACGGCCGCGTTTCGACTTTCTTTATGGCGCAAATGCAATATGGCGAATTGACGCATGTTGTGGCGGATATGCCATCTTCAGCGCTTTGATCATGCAAAGTTACACAGTGGCGCGACCGCTCGCTTTGACACTGCGCCCGCTCTGCGGCACAGTGCGCGCCCTTCTAATAAGACCCTCTATGCAAATCCGCTGGCGACCCTCGTGGCTTGCCGGCCGGACTCATCCTGTCTGGCGGTGAATGGCTTTACCGTCGTGTTTTTGAGGTAGTGAAATGAATGCAGTGATTGCTGCGGTCGGCGTCATGCTGATCCTCAGCCTGTCCCGGGTGCATGTGGTGATCGCGTTGATCGTCGGTGCGCTGGTCGGTGGCCTGACCGGTGGTCTGGGCATCGACGCCACGCTCAAGGCTTTCAACAGTGGCCTGGGTGGCGGGGCGACAGTGGCGTTGTCCTACGCGTTGCTCGGCGCTTTCGCCGTGGCGATTGCCAAGTCCGGCCTGGCCCATGCGCTGGCCGACAAGGCTCTGGCGATGGTCGACCGCCAGCATGCGACCGGTGGCGGCAGCGTCAAATGGATGCTGATCGGCCTGCTGTGGGTGGTGGCGATCGCTTCGCAGAACATCCTGCCGATCCACATCGCGTTCATTCCGCTGCTTGTGCCGCCGCTTTTATATGTATTGACCAAGCTGCAACTGGACCGCCGGTTGATCGCCTGCGTCATGACCTTCGGCCTGATCACGCCGTACATGGTGTTTCCGGTCGGCTTCGGCAACATCTTCCTCAACCAGATCCTACTGGCCAACGTCAGCAAGGCCGGCGTGGATATCAGCCAGATCAACGTCATGCACGCCATGGCCATTCCGGCGGCGGGCATGGTGTTCGGCCTGTTGCTGGCGGTGTTCTTCAGCTACCGCAAGAAGCGGGTCTACGACCTGGAAAAGATCGAGCAGGTGGAGCAGGTCAGCGTCGCCTACAACCCGATGACGATCGGCATCGCCGGCCTGGCCATCGCGGCGGCGTTCATCATTCAGTTGCTGTTGGATTCGATGATTATCGGCGCGCTGGCCGGGTTTCTGATCTTCTCGGCGTCGGGCATCGTCAAGTGGCGTGAGACCGACGATCTGTTCACCGAAGGCATGAAGATGATGGCGATGATCGGCTTCATCATGATCTCCGCCTCGGGCTTTGCCGAAGTGCTCAAGGCCACCGGTGAAGTGCGTTCGCTGGTTGAAAGCGCGGCGGCGTGGATCGATCACAGCCAGGCGATTGGCGCGCTGCTGATGTTGCTGGTGGGGTTGATGGTGACCATCGGCATCGGTTCGTCGTTCTCCACGGTGCCTATCCTGGCAGCGATTTTCGTGCCGCTGTGCGTGCAACTGGGCTTCAGCCCGATGGCGATCGTCTGCATCGTCGGCACGGCCGGGGCGCTGGGCGACACCGGTTCGCCAGCCTCGGACTCGACCCTCGGCCCGACCTCCGGCCTGAACGTCGACGGCCAGCATCATCACATCTGGGACACCGTGGTTCCGACCTTCCTGCACTACAACCTGCCGCTGCTGGCGTTTGGCTGGGTGGCCGCGATGGTCCTCTGACCTGATCGTTCCCACGCTCCGCGTGGGAACGCCTCCTGTGACGCTCTGCGTCACGCTTCTGGATGCAGAGCGTCCCGGGCTGCATTCCCACGCAGAGCGTGGGAACGATCGGCGTCGAGGTGTCGAAGCGTCCGTGTGGGAACGATCTGAGGTAAAGCTCAACTTTTGGTTTCGCGTGCCGTTAAAGCCTTTATCCACGCCAATAAAACCAAAAGAGTGAGCCCCCATGCGCCTGAGTCTCAAGGCTAAAGTCCTGTCCCTTGCCGTCCTTCCGGTCTTGCTCTTTGCGCTGGTGATCAGCCTGACCACGCTGTTCATCCTTCAGGAACAGGCGCGCAAGGAAGTCGAACAGACCCGCGAACGCCTGCTCGGCGACGCCAAGGCCACCCTGGCCAGCTATGTCGCCGTGGCCATGACCACCATCAAACCGTTGTACGACGCCGCCGCTCCCGGTGACGCCGACGCGCGGGCTCAGGTGATCAAGTTGCTGTCGAGCATCAAGTACGGCAAGGACGGCTACTTCTTCGGCTACGACTCCGAGACCGTGCGCCTGTTCAAGGCCAACGACCCCGAAGGCGTGGGCAAAAGCTTCAAGGACAACCGCGACCCGAACGGCGTTTACGTCAACCGCGATCTGGTGAAAGTCGCGAAGGACGGCACCCACTACCTGCAATACAGCTCGCCGTTGCCGGGCAATGCGCAGGTGCTGGTGCCGAAACTCGGCTACACCGAATACCTGGCGAAGTGGGACATGGCGGTCGGTACGTCGGTCAACCTCGACGGCATCGAAGCGCAAGTGGCGGTGGTCGAGGCCAAGGTGCAGGAGCGCATGCAGGGCGTGGTGCTGAGCATCGTCGGCGTGGCGGTGGTGGTGCTGCTGGTGATCGCGGCGGCGGGGATGCTGCTGGCCAACACCATCCTGCGACCGCTGACCCTGATGAAAGCCAACCTCGATGACATCGCGGCGGGCGAGGGTGACCTGACCCGACGCCTGACCATCACCAGCCAGGACGAACTCGGCGAACTGGCCGGCTCGTTCAACCGGTTCGTCGACAAGATCCACGGCCTGGTGCGGCAGATCACCGAGATGACGTCGCAACTGACCGGTCTGGTGACGCAGGTGTCCGATCAGGCCCAGCGCTCCGATCAGGCCATGGAACGTCAGCGCCACGAAACCGATCAGGTCGCCACGGCGATCAACGAGATGTCCGCCGCCGCGCAGGAAGTCGCCAAGAGTGCACAGAACGCCGCCGTCGCTGCGCAGCAGACCGACGAAGAAGGCCAGACCGCCAAACGCGTGGTGGCCGGCAGTATCAAGCAGATTCATGCGCTGGTGGACGACATCCGCAGCAGCGGCGTGTCCCTCGACAGCCTGCAGCAGGACGTGTCGTCGATTGTCGGCGTGCTGGGAGTGATCCGTTCGATTGCCGAACAGACCAACCTGCTGGCGCTCAACGCCGCGATCGAAGCGGCTCGAGCCGGTGAGGCCGGGCGCGGGTTTGCGGTGGTGGCGGACGAGGTGCGGGCACTGGCGTCGCGCACGCAGATCAGCACGCAGGAAATTCAGGGGATGATCGATCGCTTGCAGGCGGGGACGCAGTCGGCGGTTGAAGCGATGCGCCGTTCCAGCGAGGCGGGTGACGGTACTTCGGCTCAGGCCAATCAGGCGGGGGCGTCGCTGGATGCGATGGCGGATCTGATTGCGACCATTAACTCGATGAACGCGCAGATTGCCAGTGCTGCCGAGGAGCAGACGGCGGTGGCCGAAGAGATCAACCGCAGCGTGCATCAGATTGCGGTGGCGGTGGATAACGTGGCGGATGAGACACAGCTGGGGGCGCAGACTTCGCGCAGTCTTGCGGACTTGGGGCAGCGGTTGGGCAAACTGGTTGGGCAGTTCCGTATCTGAGGGCGTTGTCGGGACAGACCGTCAGGGTCTGTCCCAATACGGCACCTCGCCAAAACACTCCATAAAGAAATCAATCACCGTCCGCACCTTCACCGACAACCGCCGGCTCCCCGGCCACAGCACCGAAATCTGCTGCGGCTCGACACTGTTCGACACCTGATAATTCCCCAACACCGGCACCAGCGTGCCCTCGCGCACCGCCTCGCCGATCAGCCATGACGGAAACATCACCAGCCCCAGCCCTTGCACAGCGGCTTGGGTCAGGGTGTCCGCGTGGTTGCCGGTGATCGGGCCCTTGACTGCATACGGCGTCCATTCACCCTGATCCTGACGGAAGAACCAGCGCTGCTGGCCGGTCGCGCCCTTGTAGGCCAGGCACTGATGTCGGGCGAGGTCGTCGGGATGCCGGGGTGTGCCGAAACGCTTGAGATACGCCGGGCTGGCCGCAACCTGAAAGCGGTGTGGCGCGAGGATCCGCGCCTGCATGCTCGAGTCGTGCAGCGGGCCGATGCGAAACAGCAAATCGGCACCTTCCTGCAGCGGATCGATGTAGTGGTCGGTCTGCTGGATGTCCAGTTGCAGCTTCGGATAGCGCTCGCACAAACGGCCCAACCATGGCGTCAGGTGGCGCTGGCCGAACACCACCGGGGCGTTGATCCGCACCAGGCCGGTCGGTTCGCTTTGCTGTTCCTGCAACGCCTGTTCGGCTTCTTCCAGTTGCACCAGCACCAGCCGCGCGTGGTGGCCGAGCATGCGCCCGGCTTCGGTCGGCGTGACCGCGCGGGTGTGGCGGTAGAGCAATTGCTGGTTCAGCGCCTGCTCCATCAACTGGATCTGCCGGGAAATCGACGAGGGCGCCACGCCCTCGCGGCGGGCGACTTCGGAAAAACTGCCGTGGTCGAGCACCGCCACAAACAGCCTTAAAGCCTTGAATCCCAGTTCGTTGAGCCCGTGCATCGTCTGTCCTGCTGTGCGAGTTGCGCAAAAGTGTTGTCCGGATGCTCCCATTTATCGCACAGCTGCGCCAGCCGATAATCCGCGCCATCGTTTCCTTCAGAGGTTTTTCAGATGCAGTCGTTTGATGAAGTGAGTGCCGCGCCGGCCCCGGTCGCGCGGCCTGGTTTGCGTTTGTTGCTGTTGCCGCTGGTGATTCTGGCCGGCATGGGGTTGTCGGTGGAGGCGGGGTTGCTGGGGCCGTTGGGTGAGCAGGTCGGGCATTTGTGGGCGACCTTGAGCATCTTCGGGGTTGGGTCGGCGATTCTGTTTTTGCTGTTGTTGTTTGCGGGGCCGCAGAAGGGGCCGGCGCTGACGGATCTGCCGCGCTGGCAGTTGATCGGCGGGTTTCTGGGGCCGATGTATGTGGTGGTGTTGACGCTGGCGACGCCGCATATCGGGATTGCGATGACGATGATTGCGATTTTGTCGGGGCAGGTTGGCAAGAGTGTGTTGATTGACCATTTCGGGTGGTTTGGGGCTACGCGCAAGAAGGTCAATGCTGAGCGGTGGCTGGCGTTGGGGTTGATTGTGGTGGCTTTGGTTTTGATTGCGCGGGGGTGAGTGATGAGTCTGGTTATTTTGTTGGCGGTGGTGGTGTTGGCGGGTGCGGTGTTGAGTGTGCAGGCGGCGATCAATGGGCGTCTTGGGGAAACCGTTGGTGTGTTGCGCAGCAGTTTGTTGACGTTTGTGGTGGGGGCGGTTTCTACGGGGTTGTTGATTTTGTTTTTTGAGCCTGCTCAGGCGGTGAGTTTGCTGGATGTGCCGAAGTGGCAGTTGAGTGGGGCGCTGTTTGGGGTGGTTTATATGATGGTCATGGTTGGTGCGGTGCCTCGGGTGGGGACGGCTGTGGCGACGGTGGCGGTGATTGTCGGGCAGTTGGGGATGGGGATGTTGATTGATAATTTTGGGTGGTTGGGGAATCCCGCTATCGAGTTGTCTTCTAGTCGGGTTTTGGCGATGGGGTGTTTGGGGTTGGCGTTGGTGTTTATGTATCGCAGTAGCGTGCGTCAGGCTGTTTGAACTTGGCGGCCTTTGGGCCGGCCATGCTCTTGGGGTTTTGGGTGAATATCCGTTTCTTCGGGTGCTGCCGCTGGCGGTTTCGCTCTTACAGCGAGTCACTTTGGCAAACGCCCCAAAGTAACCAAAGGTCTTGGGCCCTGACGTACGGCCCTCGCTGTGGCTCGGGTTCCTTCGCTCCGGGATTGATCCGGGGGCATCGCCTACGGTTTGCTTCGCTGCACCTCCTCTCGATGCATGCGGCTGCGCCGCACGGTCGCTGCGCTCCCACCCCCGGATCAATCCCTCCACTCAGCCTGCCGACGGGCCTTGAGATCAAAAGCTTTACTCGAGCTAACGCTCATTGTGGTGAGTGTTGGGGGGAGGGTTGAAGGGTGAGTGGTGAGTGGTGAGTGGTTTGGTTGTTGGGTTGTTTTCACCTTCTACACTGGTAGCACGGCTTGTTCTTTCGGCCTCAGGCAACCACCACCAGAGGAGTCTGTTCCATGGCAGATAGAAAATGCGATTGTCCGGGATGTCGTTGCACGATCAAGGAGGGGGAGCATTCTTATGTGGCGCACGGGAAGCATTATTGCTGTGAGGCGTGTGCGCATCATCACAAGAGTGGTGAGGAGTGTTCGGGCAAGGGGTGTCAGTGTGCGCATCCCAAGTAATTTTGGGTATTGAATGAGTGGAGCCTAGTCGGGCTCCACTTCCAGTTTCAGGCTGTTGTCGTCCAGGCGTTCGGTGTGGCGGACGTTGCCTTGCAGGCGGCGGCCTTCGACGTTGACGACGATGGTTTTGGCCTTTTCAAGGTCTTCCGGCAAGGGGGCCGGGACGCGCAGGGCGAAGCGGTAGGGGTCGTTTTCGACGGGTTCCAGGCCAACCGGGCAGTCGACGCTTTTGGTGATGCGGCCGAACAGGGTGTCCAGGCCGTAGTCCAGGTGCGCCGGGCTGTTGATGGTTGTCATGTTGTTCCCCTCGAAATAGTCCCCGCCTGCGCGCAAGCTTAGCTTGCCGGTCGCCATGTGACGTTTTCCACGCCGAATTTTTCTGCCATCGGCTTGCTGGTCTTCTGCACTTTCTCCCGGCCGAAACGCGGGATGCGGCCGACCCCTGCGTCGCAGCTTGCCCAGTGCCACGCCTCGGTGTTGTCCATTTTGTCCGAGCGGATAATGAACGACTTAGGCGCGCCGTGAAGGGTGTAATCGATGACGTACAGTTTTGCGTTGTTCATAAAGCCCATCTTCCTCCCTGTGGTAATAGAAGGATCGCTGCGCTCCGGGAAAATTCACTCGGATTGTCCGACGGTATCTATCAATGGCGAGCGAAGGTGCGGACTGGTTACCATGGCGTTTCCGTCAACCCCGATGAATGTTCGCCATGGCCCTCGCTGCGCCCCCTGATCTGAGTGATACCGATGTGCCGGTGCAACCGCTGGCGCGGACGTATCCGCGTGGGCTGTTCATCGAGCCGCACGAGCATGTCTGGGGGCAGTTGCTGTATGCGATGAGCGGGGTGATGTGGGTCGAGACCCCGCATGAGGCGCTGGTGGTGCCGCCGCAGCGGGCGGTGTGGTTGCCGCCGGGGGTGCCGCACGGGATTCGGGTGGTGTCGGATTTGCAGATGCGCAATATCTACCTGCGCCCGGCGCTGGCGGCGACGCTGGATCAGACGGTGCAGGTGATCGAGGTCGGTGGTCTGCTGCGTGAGTTGATTGTCGGGCTGGTGGCGCAGGGCGACAGCGGGGATGCCGAGTATTACGAGGCGCTGGTCGGGCTGGCGCTGCTGGAGCTGAAACGTGCAAGGCGTTCGCAGCTGAAGATCCCGTTGCCGGACGATGCCGACCGGCGGTTGATGAGTCTGTGTCAGGCAGTGATGGCCGCGCCGTCGCTGGACATTCCTTTTGAGCAACATGCCGAAAACGCCGGGGCCAGCGTGCGCACCCTGGCGCGGTTGTTCAAGGAAGGGCTGGGCATGGGCTTTGCCGAGTGGCGGCGGCAGGTGCAGTTGGCGACGGCGGTGGCGGAGTTGATCCAGGGCGTGCCGGTCAGCGCGATTGCCCGGGAGCTGGGGTATTCGCCGAGCAGTTTCAGCGACATGTTCCGCCGTGAGCTGGGTGTCGCCCCTTCGCAGTTCGATGGCGGGCCGCTTGCCGGCTGATTTGGCCGAAATTCAGAAGTCCTTGGCCGATGCCGGTCGCCGCCTTTCCCTAGACTTTGCCCATTCCCTTTGTGTGGCGGAGTGATCCCATGAATTACCTGATTTCACTGGGCGTCGGTCTGGGTGTCGGCCTGCTGTATGGCGCGCTGGATGTCCGTTCTCCGGCGCCGCCGACCATCGCGCTGGTAGGCCTGCTGGGCATGCTGGCGGGCGAGCAGTTGTGGCCGATGGGCCGGCAACTGGTCAGTGGCTGGCTGTCCTGAATCCTGTCTTTTTCCTTCGGTGGAGATTTCCATGAAAGCACTGCAATTCGATAAAACCGGCGACCTGTCGTCCCTGCGCTTCGTCGAGGTGCCGACGCCGGTGCCGGGCGCTGACGAGGTGCTGGTGCAGATCAAGGCCGCGGGCCTCAATCCCAGCGACGTGAAGAACGTGCTCGGGCGTTTCCCGTATACCACGCTGCCGCGTATTCCCGGTCGGGACTTTGCCGGTGTGGTGGTCGAAGGGCCGCAGGCGTTGATCGGTCAGGAAGTCTGGGGCACCGGGCGTGAGCTGGGTTTCTTCGCCGATGGCTCCCATGCGCAGTTCGTCAAATTGCCGGCCAATGGCGTGGCGCATAAACCTTCGCATCTGAGTTTCACCCAGGCCGCCAGCCTCGGGGTGCCTTACACCACGGCGTGGGATGCGCTCGAGCGCAGTCTGGTGAGTGCCGAAACCCGTTTGCTGGTGATTGGTGGCGGGGCAGTGGCGACGGCGGCGCTGGCGCTGGCCAAGGTGCGCGGCGCGCAGTTGCTGGCGGCGGCGCGGCGGCCGGAGCAGGTCAGGGACTTGCAGGCGCAGGGTTATCAGACGATTCAGCTGGATAAACCCGAGGAGCTGGGTGCGCAGGTCAACGCCGTGTATCGCGGCGGTGCCGACGTGATCTTCGACACCACCGGTTTCTGGCTGCCGGCCTCGGTCGCGGCATTGGCGACCTTTGGGCGGATCGCGATCATCGCTGCGCCGGTGGACGGGCATGTGCAGTTGCCGGCGCTGGCCCTGTATCGCAAGGGCGGTTCGGTGGTCGGCATCAACTCGTTGCTGTATGGCGTTGAGGCCTGTGCGGCGATGCTCGAGCAGTTCGGCCGGTTCTTCGACGAAGACCGGCTGCCACTGCCGCAAGGGCTGGTGGAAGCGCCGCTGGCCGAAGGGCTGGCGCGCTATGCCGATGTTAATCAGGGCAGCGGTGACAAGGTCATTCTTATCCCCTGACCGCCGCTGTTCTGCATGTCATCACAAAGCCCTGCGGGAGCGAGTTTCGCACCCACAGGGCTTTGTGGGTCTCAGGATTGCGGGACGCCGTTCTCCCACGCCGACCAGTTTTTCAGGATGTCCTGCACCAACGGATTGCCCGCGCGGTAGAGGTTTTCCAGTGCCGGCACAAATCCGCCCTGATCGGCGTACTTGAGCAGGTTGTCCACTTCGCTGCCGCCCGGCGCCGGACGGTCGAAATCGGAGCCGGCGCGCACCACGGCGAGGCGCTGCACGTCCACCAGACCCTCGCGACTTGCGCGCAGCAAGGCTTCGTAGGTGGAGTTGTCTTCCTGTTGGGTGGTGCAGTATTCGCCCTGGTTGTCGGTCAGCAATTTGGTCCAGACCTCGGCGCGTTCGCTCAGGCGTGTGCCGGAGAACCAGGTGTTGCCCGCCAGCGTGTCGCAACGGGTGACCACCGGCGGTTGATTGGCCGGTGCTGCCGGGTATTTCAGGCGCCACGCGGCCGATTCCTTGCTTTCGCTCAGTTCGACCTTGTGGCTCAAGGCGAAGGCTTTTGCTTGTAGCTTCGGGTTGAGTTCGAAGACTTCGGTCTTGTAGTCCAGCGGCGGTTTTTCGTTCGGGCCTTGAGTGTTGATGCCGAGGTAACCGGTCGGCCAGCTCGATGGCGCATCGCGTGAATCCAGCTCCCACTGGGTGCCGAACTCGACCAGATAATGCGCCCAGGCGGCCGTGCCGATGGTCCCGTGTTTGGGGCTGATGCCGGCAATCCCGGCAATCAGGAAGTAGCTTTTGCGCAGGTCGAATTTCGGCGACAGCGCCAGTGCCAGTGTCGAAGCCGCTGCGTTGGTCTGGCCCATGCCGGTGGTCATCAGGCAGACCTGCTGTGTGTTGCAGCGGATGGTCGGGTATTCGGCCGACAGGCCCGGCACGCGGACTTCCTGTTTGAGTTCGAGGCGATCGATCCAGTGCTGTGCCTCCGGAGCGAACATGGTGATCAGCACGACTTTCGGCTGAATCGGTGCCTCGGCCGCCCATGCGGTGGAAGAGAGCAGGGCGGCAGCGGCCAGTGATACACGCGTCATTGCTTTCATGATTGCTCCTGGATTCAGAACTGATAACCGACGCCGGCGTAGTAACCCCAGCCGTTGGAACGTGCCCGGAAATTACCGTCGCCAAAATTCAGCTCGCTGCCATCCTCCCAGTTGCCGCCGTTGTGGAAATAACGGCCGACCAGGGTGAAGCGCAAGTGGGTGAACGAGTACAGCAACACGTTGGTTGCCACCGTGGCATTGGCAGTGCGCGCCGGGTTGTCCTTGTGGATGTCCGAGCCGAAATCGAAGTTGGTGAAGCCGATGTAGGTCAGCGAGGCACCGTTGCTGAATTTGTCGATCGGCACGATGTACTTGAGCTGCGCGCGGTAGCCGTCCCACGAGTATTCGTTGCTGGCGCCGTAGTTTTCCCACTGGTAGCGCCCGTACAGGTTGGCCGACAGATTGACCCGCGAATGGGTGTCGATGTCGGTGCCGAAACCGCTGTACAGCGTGTTGGCGCGGTTCTCTTTACGGCTGCCGTGGTCGTAGATCCAGTCGAACGTCACGTACCATTCCTTGAACGGCCCGATGGCCAGGCTGCGGCCGGCGAGGTAGTCGATGGAGATGCGCGGCTCGTGCTCCATGAACACCGGCGAGCCGTGATCCCACACGCCTTTGTCGTGGCTGTTGCCGATGTTGAAAATCTTCGGGATGTCGATGTAGCCGTAAAGCTCGAACGGCCCCTTGCGCCCGAAGTACTCGTATTCCAGGTAGATGTCGTCCGCCGGTTGCGGGCCGAAACTGATGTCCTTGCTGCCGATCAGCATCAGGTCCTGGTTGTACCAGTCCGACAGGTACGCGCCTTTTTTCGGCGGGCTGGCTTCGGGGCTGAGGGCTTCGCCCTGGGCGGAGTCCTCTGGCAGGGCAGGCTGCGCCAGCGTGGTCTGACTGAGAACTCCGGTAACGCCGGCCAGTAGCAGGGAAACAGCAAAAGTGCGCACACCGCGACGACGGTGGCAGGAGGAAACGTGCATTCAAAGTCCTTTTTGCGGATCACGGCCCGGAATCATAGGGCCTGTACGGTTTTGTAACGAAAAGGCAGTCAACGGTAGCTCGCAAACGTTTGCACAAGCCGTACCAGTTTCTCAAGTGGCTGAAAAATCGATTGATTCGCGGGTTTAGCTGGCGGCTCGGTCAACTCCCCTCAAAAGCGTCTGAAATAGCCCTCAAGTCCTTGCTCAGAACGGCCGGAAGTATCGACGCAGGGCCTTATCGCACAAAAGTATTAACACTATTTAACCGGTGCCCCATCGCAGGGCATCAACTAGCGTGTGTCTGGAATGGGACGGTTTATCTGTTGACCGTCATACGCTTGATACGCGTGCTGAATCTTGCCGCAGTTGCACGCCTTCAAGGACGAAATTGGCCACGCAAGGAGTAACCCGTGGAAGCAAGGTTTGGTGTCGCCCTCGTTTCGCGTTTTTCCCCACTGTCCCTTGCTGTGCATCTGAGCGTCGCCGGGCTGCTGTTCGGTGGCGTCAGCGAGCAGGCGTTCGCCACCTGCTCGGCGGCGGGCTCCACGATTACCTGTTCGGGCGTTCCGACCCTGCCGCTGTTTCTCAATGACTACAGCAGTGCCACCAGCGGCCTGACGGTCAACGTCACCAACGGCGCGCAGATGAACGCGACCCTGGGTGGCAAGGTCATCAACCTGACCGGCGCCAACATCAACCTGAACAACTCCGGGACCCTCGACCCGGCCTTGCTCGGCCTGGTGTCGATCCTCAGTGGCGGCGCGTTCATCGGCACCGGCGCAACCAGCACCGTGAGCATCGTCAACAACACCACCGGGCTCATTCGCGGCACCGGCATGTTGCTCGGACTCAACCTGACCAGCATCGACGGGCTGGGGATCGCCGTGAACAACTCGGTCTCGGGCACCACGACCATCACCAACGACGGCACGATTACCTCCACCGGGCTGTCGGTTGGCGGCATCACCCTGGCCGATACGCCAGTGGTCGGGGTGTATGGCGGTTCGCAAGTCAACATGACCAACAGCGCCAGCGGCACGATCAACGGCCGGGTCGCGTTCGAGACGTCGGTGGCGGGCAACACCTTCACCAACGCCGGTAACATCACCGGCGGCGTGTCGATGGGGGCGGGCAGCACCAACACCTTCTACGCGATCACCGGTTCCAGCGTTAACGTCGGCGACGGTGTGCAAGTCTCCGTCGGCCTCGGTGGCCTGATCGGCATCAACCTGACCTTCGCCCCGACCGGGACGATCGATGGCGGTGCGGCCGGTACCAACACGCTGATCCTGCAAAACCCGATCGGCCTCGGCGGCGGCACCACCGGGACCGGCACGGCGTCCAGCGCAACCTACGTCAACTTCAACAATCTGACCCTCAACAGCGGCACCTGGACCTTGCAGGGGCCATTGGTCAGCGGTGCGACCACCCTCAATGGCGGTGTCGCGCAGTTCAATGACAACGCGGCGTTCGGCAGCGGTGTGCTGACGTCCAACGGCGGGATTCTCCAGGCCAGCAATGCCGGTTTGACGCTGTCCAACCAGATCAACCTGGGTGGGACTGGCCTGACTCTGCAGGGCATCAACGGCATGACCCTGAACGGGGTGATTTCCGGCACGGGCGGCCTGACCAAGATCGGCAGCGGCCAGATCAACCTCAACGGCATCAACACTTACACCGGCAACACCGTGCTCAATGGCGGTGTGGTGCTGGTGGGCAACAACCAGGCGTTCAGCACCGGGGGCATCACCGTTGGCGGCTCTTCAAGTATCTCGGCGACGACGCCGATTTCGCTGGCGAACGCGATCACGCTCAACAGCACCCTGACCGCGACCGGCACGGGTGCGCTGACCCTGGGCGGAGTGATCAGCGGCGCCGCCAACCTGACCAAAACCGGCAGCGGCAGCCTGACCCTCAATGGCATCAACACCTACACCGGGACCACCAGCCTCAGCGCCGGCACCTTGCGTGTCGGCAACAACAACGCCCTGGGCACCGGTGTCCTCAACACCAGCAACGGCACCAGCCTCGACAGCACCGGCAACGTGACCCTGGCCAACAACGTCGGCATCACCGGTGCGCTGAACGTGCTCGGCAGCAATGCCCTGACCCTGGCCGGCATCGTCTCCGGCACCGGCGCGATCACCAAAAGCGGCAGCGCCAGCCTGACCCTGACCGGCAACAACACCAACAGCGGCACCACCGCGCTCAACGGCGGCAGTTTGCTCGTCGGCAGCAACACCGCCCTCGGCACGGGCGCCTTGAACGCGGCGGCCGGCACCACGCTGGATGCGACCACCGCCGTGACCCTGGCCAACGCAGTGGCGCTGGCAGGCGGGCTGACCATCGGCGGCACCCAGGCGCTGGGCCTGAGCGGTGTCATCAGCGGCGCCGGCAACCTGATCAAGGGCGGCACCGCGAACCTGACCCTCAGCGGCAACAACACCTTCTCCGGCGGCACGGCACTGAATGCCGGGACGCTGATCGTCGGCTCCAACACCGCGCTGGGCACTGGCGCGCTGACCACGGCGGCGGGCACCACCCTCGATGCCAGCACCGCCGTGGCGCTGAGCAACGCCGTCGCCCTCGGCGGCAACCTGAACATTGGCGGCAGCGCCAACCTGACCCTCGGCGGCGTGGTCAGCGGCAGCGGCGGGCTGACCAAGAACGGCGCGGCGAACCTGATTCTCAACGGCACCAATACGTTTCTCGGTGCCGTTGCGTTGAACGCGGGCACCATCACAGCGGGTGCCAATGCTGCGCTGGGCAGTGGCAATATCACCGTCGGCGGCGCGGCGACCCTCGACAGCAATACCGCGGTGACGCTGAACAACAACGTCATTCTCAACAACAATCTGGGGATCGGCGGCAGCAGTGCACTGACCCTCGGCGGCGTGATCAGCGGCGCCAGCCAGTTGATCAAGAACGGCACGGCCAACCTGACCCTCAACGGCGCCAACACCTTCACCGGCGGCACCGCGCTCAACGCCGGCAGCCTGACCGTCGGCAACGGCGCGGCGCTCGGCACCGGCACGCTGTCTGTGGGCGGGTCGGGCGGCACGCTCAACAGCAGCGCCAACGTGACGCTGAACAACGCCATTGCCCTGAACGCCAACCTCACCACCGGCGGCGCCAACCCGCTGACCCTCGGCGGTGTGATCAGCGGCGGCAGCAACCTGATCAAGACCGGTGCTTCGACCCTGACCCTGACCGGCAACAACACCTACACCGGCGCTACTTCGCTGAACGCCGGGACGTTGGTCGTCGGCTCCAACACCGCCCTCGGCACTGGAGTACTCAACGCCGCCAACGGCACCACACTGGATGCCAGCACGGCGGCGAGCCTGGCCAACAACGTCAACCTTGGCGGCAACGTGACCATTGGCGGCAGTAACGCGCTGACCCTCGCGGGTGTGGTCTCCGGGGTCGGTGGCCTGACCAAAAGCGGCCCGGCCGACCTGATCCTCAACGGCGCCAACACCTACTTCGGCAACACCGCGTTGAACGTCGGCAAAATGATTGTCGGCAGCAACACCGCGCTGGGCAGCGGTGCACTGAACGCAGCGGCCGGCACCACGCTGGATACCAATACCGCCGTCACTCTGGGCAACCAGGTCAACCTCGCCGGGGCGCTCAATGTGGGCGGCAGCGCGGATCTGAGCCTCACCGGAACCGTCGCTGGTGCCGGTAGCCTGGTGAAAAACGGCGCGGCCAATCTGAACCTCAACGGCACCAACACCTACGCCGGCGGCACCACCCTGAATGCCGGTACGCTGACTGTCGGCAACAGCTCGGCGCTCGGCACTGGCGCCTTGACCGTCGGCGGTGCAGCAACGCTCGACAGCAGTTCACCGCTGGTCAGCCTGGCTAACGCAGTTGTGCTGAATGCGGCGCTGAGCGTCGGCGGCACGCAGAACCTGACCCTCGGCGGTGTGCTCAGCGGCACCGGCCAACTGGTCAAGAACGGCAGCGCCAACCTGACCGTCAACGGCACCAACACTTTCAGCGGCGGAACCACCCTCAACGCCGGCACCCTGACCGTCGGCGCGCCCGGCGCACTGGGCAGCGGCACGCTCACCGTCGGTGGCGCCGCGACGCTGGACAACAGCACCGCCTTCACCCTCGGCAACAACATCACCCTCGATGCCGGGCTGACCCTGGCCGGCAACAACGGCCTGACCCTCAGCGGCGTGATCGACGGCGCCGGCAGCCTGACCAAAACCGGTCTGGACGACCTGGCTCTCAGCGGCACCAACACCTTCACCGGCGCGCTGAACATTGCCGCCGGCAGTGTCACCACCCTGAGCAGCGGGGCGCTGGGCAACACCTCCGGCGCCAACATCAGCGCCGGCGCCAGCCTCAACCTCGGCAGCAGCGCCAGCCTCGACGGCCTGAGTGGCAGCGGCAGCGTGCAGATCGGTGGTGGCAATACCCTCACCGTGGGCGGGGTGAGCAGCACCAGCACCTTCGACGGCGACCTGAGCGGCAACGGCGGTCTGACCAAGGTCGGCACCGGCACCCTGAACCTGACCGGGATTAACGGCATCGTCGGCAACACCGCCGTCAACGGCGGCACCCTGAACCTCAGCGGTTCGCTGGCCAGTGCCCAGGTCAACGTCAATACCGGCGGCACCCTCACCGGTAACGGTTCGGCACTCGGTGCGATGACCATCAACAGCGGCGGTCACCTGGCCCTGTCGTCGGGTAATACACTCTCGGCCGGATCATTGACGCTCGCAGCCGGCAGCAATGTCGATGCGGCGCTGGGGACGCCATCGACCACGTCGCTGATGAACGTCGGCGGCAACCTCACCCTCGACGGTAATCTCAACGTCACCGATGCCGGTGGTTTCGGCGTCGGTGTGTATCGTCTGTTCAACTACACCGGTGCCCTGACCAATCTGGGCCTGGATGTTGCCAGCGTGCCGGTCGGTTATGGGCTGGGCGATCTGGTGGTGCAGATCGGGGTCGCCAATCAGATCAACATTCAGGTCTCGGCGCCGAATTCGGACATTCGTTACTGGGACGGCAGCCAGACCATCGCCAACGGTACTGTCGATGGCGGCAGCGGTACCTGGAACGGCGCCGGCACCAACTGGACCGACGCCAATGGTCTGGTCAATCAGACCTGGGCCGGCGACTTCGCGGTGTTCCAGGGCACGGCCGGGACGGTGTCGGTCAACGGCACTCAACTGTTCACCGGCATGCAGTTCCTCACCGATGGCTACAACGTGGTCAACGGCACCTCGGGACTGCTGACCGCCGTCAACGGTGCCGGCGGCACCACGGCGATGCGGGTTGATCCGGGCGTGACTGCCACGGTTGGCGTGAACATCAACGGCAGCGGCATTCTCAATAAGCTCGACAGCGGCACCCTGGTGCTCAATGGCGCCAACAGCTACACCGGCGGCACGCAACTCGATGGCGGCAAAATCGTGGTCGGCAGCAACACCGCGCTGGGCAGCGGTGCGTTGATCGCCAATGCCGGCACGCAACTGGACAGCAACACCGCCGTGACCCTGGCCAACGCGGCCACGCTCAACGGTAACCTCACGATCGTTGGCAGCAATGCGCTGGCCCTCAACGGTGTGATAAACGGCACCGGCGGGCTGATCAAGAACGGCTCGGCCAACCTGACCCTTGGCGGCAACAACGCCTTCCTCGGGCCGGTGGCACTGAATGCGGGCGGGTTGATTCTGGCGTCGAACAGCGCGCTGGGCTCGGCCACCCTGAACGCGGCGAACGGCACCACCCTGGATGCCAGCGGCGCTTTCACGGCGGGTAACGCGATCAACCTGGCGGGCAACCTCGGCATCGTCGGCAGCAACGATCTGACGCTGAGCGGCGCGATCAACGGCGCCGGCAGCCTGACCAAGAATGGCGCGGCCAACCTGATCCTCAGCGGGGCCAACAACTTCCTCGGTGGCATCACCCTCAACGCCGGCACCCTGACCGCCGGCAGCAACGGCGCCCTCGGTCTGGGCAACCTGACCGTGGCGGGTGCTTCGGCGCTGGACAGCAACACCTCGGTGTCGCTGGGCAACAACGTGGTGCTCAATGCCAACCTGACCAACACCGGCAACAGCGACGTGGCGCTCAGCGGCGTGGTCAGCGGCACTGGCGGTCTGATCAAGAACGGCGCGTCCAACCTGACCCTCAACGGCATCAACACCTACAGCGGCGGCACCACACTGAACGCCGGCACCGTGACCCTCGGCACCTCGGCGGGTCTGGGTTCCGGCGCGGTGACCGTGGCGGGCGCTTCGACCCTCGACACCACGGCGCCGCTGGTGCTGGCCAACAACATCAACGTCAATGCCAACCTCAGCGTGGCCGGCAACAACAACCTGACCCTCGGTGGCGTGATCGCCGGGGCGGGCACCCTGACCAAGAACGGTCTGGCCGACCTGACGCTGTCCGGCAACAACACCTTCAGCGGCACCTTCGATGTGCAGTCCGGCAGCCTGACCACCCTGGGCAACTCGGCACTGGGCAGCAACGCCGGGGTCAATCTCGGCGCTGCGGCGACCCTCAACCTCGGCGGCTCCGGCAGCCTCGCCAGCCTGACCGGCACCGGCACCGCTCTAATTGGCGGCGGCAACACGCTGAGCATCGGCGGCAACAACGCCAGCAGCATCTTCGACGGTGTACTTACCGGCACCGGCGAGTTGAGCAAACTCGGCACCGGCACGTTGACCCTGACCGGCCTCAACAGCCTGACCGGCAACACCACGGTTAACGCCGGTACCTTGAACGTCAGCGGCTCACTGGACAGCGCCAGTGTGCTGGTCAACAGCGGCGGCACTCTGACCGGCGGCGGTTCGCTCGGCGGGGCCGTGACCGTGGCGGATGGCGGTCATCTGGCCGGCGCCACCGGCAGCACCCTGTCGGTGAATTCGCTGGTATTCAACGCCAACTCCAACTTCGATGTCGGCCTCGGTACACCGGTCTCCGGTGGCGGCAACCCGCTGGTCAATGTCGGCGGCAACCTGACCCTCGACGGCACGCTTAACGTCAGCGACATCGGCGGTTTCGGCAGCGGCGTGTACCGGTTGATCAACTACACCGGCGGTCTGACCGACAACGGCATGCTGATCGGCACCGTGCCGGGCAGCGTCACCCCGGGCGACCTGACCCTGCAAACCGCACTGGCCAACCAGATCAACCTGCTGGTCACCGCACCGGGCGTCACCGTGCAGTTCTGGGACGGCAACCAGCTCGTCGCCAATGGTTCGGTGGATGGCGGCAGCGGTACCTGGGGCACCGGCACCACCAACTGGACCGACGTCAACGGCACCACCAATCAGGCCTGGACCAACAGCTTCGCGGTGTTCCAGGGCACGGCGGGCACCGTCACGGTGAACGGCGCGCAAACCATCACCGGCATGCAGTTCGTCACCGATGGCTACAGCCTGCAGAACGGCACGGCCGGTTCGCTGAATCTGGTCAACGGATCGCTGGGCAATGCCACCGTGCGGGTCGACCCGAACGTCACCGCCACCGTGGGCGTGGCGCTCAACGGCGCCGGCACACTGGGCAAATACGACACCGGCACCCTGGTGCTCAACGCCGCCAACGGCTACACCGGCGGTACTGCGCTCAACGGCGGCAAGATCGTGGTCGGCAACAACGCGGCCCTCGGCACCGGCGTGTTGACCGCCGCCAACGGCACGGCGCTGGACAGCAACGCAGCGGTCAGCCTGGCCAACGCCGTGGTGCTCAACGGCGGACTCACCGTCACCGGCGCCAACGCATTGACCCTCGGCGGTGTGGTCAGCGGCAGCGGCAGTCTGATCAAGACCGGCGCATCGAGCCTGACCCTCAACGGCAGCAACACTTACAGCGGCGGTACCCAGCTCTCGGGTGGCTCGCTGATCCTGGGCAACAACAGCGCGATCAGCAGCGGCGCCCTCAGCGTGCTGGGCAATGGCACCCTCGACAGCACTTCTGCGCTGCAACTGGCCAACGCCATCAACCTGGGTGCGCAACTGACCCTGGCCGGCAACCAGAACACCACGCTGATCGGTGCGATCACCGGCAGCGGCAGCCTGGTGAAAAACGGCAGTGGCGACCTCGTCCTCAGCGGCGCCAACACCTACAGCGGCGGCACGACGCTGAACGGCGGCAGCACCCGTGGCGACACCAGCAGCCTGCAAGGTGCAATCGTCAACAACGCGACGCTGACCTTCGAGCAGAACAGTAACGGCAGCTACACCGGCAACCTGACGGGCGCCGGCACTCTGAACAAAACCGGCACCGGCGCCTTGTTGCTGACCGGCAACAACACCTTCACCGGCAACACCGCGGTGCAGGCCGGTTCGCTGAACGTCAACGGTGTGCTCAACAGTGCCAACGTCAACGTCGCCAGCGGGGCGAAAATTGGCGGCAGCGGCGTGTTCGCAGGCGCCGTGCAACTGGCCAACGGTGCGACGCTGACGGGCGGCGGCACTGCAACGCCGTTGTCGATCGGTTCGCTGGCGTTGTCTTCGGGCACTAACCTGGACTTCACCCTCGGCTCGGCCACCAGTTCCACAACCGTGGTCAACGTCGCCGGCAACCTGACCCTCGACGGCACGCTGAACATCAGCAATGCCGGCGGCTTTGGCACCGGGGTCTATCAATTGTTCAGCTACGGCGGCAGCCTGACCAACAACGGTCTGGTCTACGGCAGCCTGCCGGTATCGGCGGCCAACCTGACCCTGCAGACCGCGCTGGCCAATCAGGTCAACCTGCTGGTGCAAAACACCCCGGGCGAAGTGCAGTTCTGGAACGGTGGCAAAACCAATCCGGACGGCAGCATCGGTGGTGGCAGCGGCGTGTGGGGGCCGAATACCAACTGGACCGATCCGAGCGGTACCCAGGCGCTGGCGTCGAACGGTCAGTTCGCCGTGTTCGGCGGGCAGAGCGGGACGGTCACCGTGCAAGGCAATCAGAACTTCACCGGGTTGCAGTTCCTCTCCAGCGGTTACAGCCTGGTTCCAGGCGCTGGCGGTACGCTGACCCCGGTCAACGGCCCGGGCGGCAGCCTTGCGCCGGTACGGGTGAATGCCGGTGGCAGCGCGGAAATTTCCGCACCGCTGGTGGGCAGTGGCGGCATAGAGAAGCTGGATTCCGGCACTCTGGTCCTCAGCGGCGCCAACACCTACAGCGGCGGGACCACGGTCAGCGGCGGTACGCTGATCGGTAATACCACCAGCCTGCAAGGCAACATCCTCAACAACGCATCGCTGGTGTTCCAGCAGAACGCCAACGGCCAGTTCAACGGTCGCCTCAGCGGTGTCGGCGCCCTGGCCAAACGCGGTGCCGCGCGCTTGCTGCTGACCGGTGATCAACCCTTCAGCGGCACCGTGGCGGTGGATCAGGGCGTGCTGCAAGTCGGCAGCCGTGCGGCGCGGGCCTCCCTCGCCGGGCAGGTCACCGTGGCCAATGGCGCGGGCCTGAGCGGTAATGGCAGCGTCGGTTCGGTGGTCAACCATGGGGTGGTGGCTTCCGGTGGCGAGGACGGCACCTTGAGTGTCGCCGGCAACCTGACCAACGCCGCCGACGGTGTACTGGCCCTGACGGTCAGCTCGCCGACTGCTACTCCGCTGGCCGTCGGTGGTACCGCGACTTTGAGCGGTGGTCTGCAGGTCAACAGCCTGGCGCCGTTCACCGGCAACACCGTGTACTCGCTGATCACCGCCGGTGGCGGGGTGAACGGCACCTTCAGCGCTGCCGATCTGCCGCAATATGCGTTCCTCGACACGGCGCTGGTGTATGACCCGAACGCGGTGACCCTGGTGGTCAGCCGCAACGGCAACTCGTTCGTCGACGTCGCTGCTACCCGCAACCAGCGCAACACCGCTTCGGCGTTGATGCGTAACGGCGCGGCGGGCGCTGCGTTGCAGAACGAAATCATCAATCTCAGTGTGGCGGGCGCACGTAACGCCTTCGACAGTCTGTCGGGTGAAATCCATGCCAGCACCGCCAGCGCAATCCTTGAGGATTCGCGCTACGTGCGGGACGCGGTCAACGACCGTATGCGCCAGCCGTCGTGCAGCGCACCGGACGATCCACGCCGCGCCCTGGCCCCGAGCGACAATCAGTTGAGCAGCAACGGCTGCCACGGCGAAATGGTCGGCTGGGCCCGCGCACTCGGGGCCTGGGGCGAGTCGGACGGCAACAGCAACAGCGCGAAGCTGGATCGCAACCTGAGCGGCTTCATGCTCGGCACCGACAAGCAGATCGACGACCAGTGGCGCGTCGGCATGGCCGCCGGCTACACCCGCAGCGATCTGGATGCTCACGATCGTCGCTCGGATGCCACGGTCGAGAGCTACCACCTGGCGGCGTACCTCAACTCGCAATTCGATGCCCTGGCGGTGCGCCTTGGCGCGGCCTACAGCTGGCACGACATCGAAACCAAGCGCGACGTCAGCGTCGGTGCCTACAACGATCGGTTGAAGGCTAATTACGACGCGCGCAGTGCTCAGGTGTTCGGTGAAGTCGGCTATGCCATCGAAGCGGCCGGGATTGCCCTGGAACCGTTCGCCGGCCTGGCGTACGTCAACTACGACAGCGACAAGGCCAAGGAGAAAGGCGGAGTAGGGCGCCTGCGCGCCGAGTCCGATCAGGACATCACCTTCTCGACCCTGGGCGTGCGCGCCGGCAAGGTCATCACCCTGGCCAACGGCGGGCAGTTCACCCCGCGCGCGGCGCTCGGCTGGCGACATGCCTTCGGCGACACCAAGCCCGACGCCGATCTGACCTTCATCGACGGCGGCGCCTCGTTCAACACCCAGGGCGTGCCGATTGCCAAGGACAGCGCGGTGGTCGAAGCAGGCGTGGACTTCCAGATCAGCCCGACCGGCAAACTTGGTATCGGCTATTCGGGGCAGCTGTCGAACGAGAGCAACGACCATGCGATGACCATCAGCTTCAGCCTCGGATTCTGATTCAGGAGCGAAGCACTTCAGCCGCCCGAAAGGGCGGCTTTTTTTTGCCCGCCGACCCCTCTGCTAAAATCCCTCCCACTGCCTCCCGGAGACTGCCCCATGACCGAGCCCATCCGTCTGACCCAATACAGCCACGGCGCCGGTTGTGGCTGCAAGATTTCGCCCAAGGTGCTGGAAGTGATTCTGGCCGGCAGCGGGGCGCAGAACCTTGATCCGAAACTGTGGGTCGGCAACGCGTCGCGCGATGATGCGGCGGTGTATGAAATCGATGCCGAGCGCGGGGTGGTCTCGACCACGGACTTCTTCATGCCGATCGTCGACGACCCGTTCGACTTCGGCCGCATCGCAGCCACCAACGCGATCAGCGACATCTACGCCATGGGCGGCGATCCGTTGATGGCGATTGCGATCCTCGGCTGGCCGGTCAACGTGCTGGCGCCGGAAGTGGCGCGAGAGGTGATTCGCGGCGGACGTGCGGTGTGCGATGCGGCGGGGATTGCGCTGGCCGGCGGGCATTCGATCGATGCGCCGGAGCCAATCTTCGGCCTGGCCGTCACGGGGCTTGTAGAAAAGCGCTTCATGAAACGCAACGACACCGCCACCGCCGGTTGCCTGCTATACCTGACCAAGCCGTTGGGCATCGGCATCCTCACCACCGCCGAGAAGAAGGGCAAGCTGCGCCCCGACGACATCGGCGTGGCCCGGGACTGGATGTGTACGCTGAACAAGCCCGGCAGCCGTTTCGGCAAACTGGCCGGGGTTACCGCCATGACCGACGTCACCGGGTTCGGGCTGCTCGGGCATCTGGTGGAAATGGCCGACGGCAGTCACCTGACGGCGCGGATTTTTTACGACCGGGTACCGCGTCTGGCGAGCGTCGAGTATTACCTCGAACAGGGCTGCGTGCCGGGAGGCACCTTACGTAATTTCGACAGTTATTCGAGCCGCGTCGGGCGGGTGCAGGAATTGCACAAGCGAGTGCTGTGTGACCCGCAGACCAGCGGCGGGCTGCTGGTGGCCGTGACGCCTGAAGGCAATGCCGAATTCCTCGCCGTCGCTGCCGAACTGGGCCTGACACTGGAACCCATCGGCGAACTGCTGGAGCGAAAGAGTACCGCCGTCGAGGTGAATTGATGGCCGTCGACTTCACGGACTATCGCGACATCTTCCTCAACGACCGGCCGCTGATGGACGCCCGTGCGCCGGTCGAATTTCACAAGGGCGCGTTTCCCGGTGCGCTCAATCTGCCGCTGATGAACGACATCGAGCGCCAGCGGGTCGGCACTTGTTACAAGCATCACGGTCAGCAGGCGGCTATCGAACTGGGCCATCAACTGGTGTCCGGTGCGGTGAAGGCCGAACGGCTCCAGGCTTGGGCGGCATTTGCCCGGGCGCATCCCGAGGGGTTTCTGTATTGCTTTCGTGGCGGCCTGCGTTCGCAGATCGTCCAGCAGTGGCTCAAGACAGAAGCCGGCATCGACTATCCGCGTATCGGCGGTGGCTACAAGGCGCTGCGGGGGTTTCTGATCGACACCCTCGAATCGGCCCAGGCCGACTGTGATTTCGTGCTGCTGGGTGGCATGACCGGCACCGGCAAGACCGAAGTGCTGGTGCAACTGCGCAATAGCGTGGATCTGGAAGGTCATGCCAATCACCGGGGCTCCAGTTTCGGCAAGCGCGCCACCGGTCAGCCGTCGAACATCGATTTCGAGAACCGGCTGGCCATCGACTTCCTGAAAAAACGTGCGGCCGGCATCGAGCAGTTTGTGCTGGAGGATGAGAGCCGGGTGGTGGGCAGCTGCGCGCTGCCGCTGTCGCTGTATCAGGGCATGCAGCAATACCCGATGGTCTGGCTGGAAGATCGTTTCGAGCAGCGCGTCGAGCGGATCCTGCGCGATTACGTGGTGGATTTGTCTGCCGAGTTTCAGGCAGTGCATGGGGAGGAAGGTTTCGGGCGGTTTACCGAGCGATTGCTGGATAGCCTCGACAACGTGCACAAGCGCCTGGGCGGCGAACGGCATCGACGGATGCGGGTGTTGATGGAAGAGGCGCTGGCGGAGCAGGGCCGCAGCGGGGCGGTGGATTTGCACCGCGCGTGGATCGAAGGTTTGCTGCGCGAGTATTACGACCCGATGTATGTGTTTCAGCGCGAGAAGAAGGGCGGGCGGATCGAGTTTGCCGGGGAGCGGCAGGCCGTTATCGAGTACTTGCGTCAACGCGATAAACCCAAGGCCTGACGGGGCCCGAGCGGGCCCCGGGCAAACTCAGGTCGGACAGCTTTCCTGCCCGTTATCCAGTCCCTGTTTGTAGCTGTGGCTCTGCAGGCTGGCCTTGCCGTTGTGCCAGGTCAGGGTCAGCACATACAGCGAGTCGTAATCGCTGGACTCCCAATCCTCGGTGATCTTCTGCTTCTCGCCGACAGCCTTGCCCGCGACCTTGTTGATCAGCTCCGGCAGGTAACCATGGGACCACGCGGTGTAGATGGTCGAATTGTGGTACTTGTCTTCGATCAGCTCGCGGGCCAGATCGCTGGTGTCGTTGGCCGAGAACTCGATGTTCACCGGCAGGCCGAGCTTGATCGCGGCCGGGCTGATGGTCATCAGCGGGCGGATGTAGCTGTAGGAGTTGTCCAGCTCGCCTTCCTCGACATTGCGCGTCGGGTTGGCGGCGAACACATAGTCGGCCTTGCCGAATTTTTCCGGCAGCAGGGTCGACAGGTCGATCGCCCGGTTCAGGCCCTGGCAGTTGAGCTGACCGAGACCGCCGGCCGGTTTCTCCGCGTGGCGCAGGAACACCAGAGTCTGGGTGCCGTCCACCGGTTGCGCACGGCTTTCGCTGGATTCCAGCGACAGGAACAGCGCGCTGACCGCCAGCAGAGTGGGCAGGGCCACATACGCGCGATGTTTGAAGCGTTTGGCGACTTTCATCAAGTTCGTCATGGGATAAGGATTCTTCAGTCTGTTCGGTTAAGGCTGACAAACCTCTGCACCGGGGCTCGCGCGCCGGATGTTTTCCCTGTCATCAATGGCTTGCTTGGAGCCCCCTGAGGCCTGTTTGGTTCGATCCGGCTACGTGCGCCGCACTTTACCGTTCAGCCCGTGCGATTGAAGGGAAGGTTAATCACAGGATGTTGCGGATTTAAGTAAGCCGGCGGGCGAGGGCGTAAAGAACCCGAGCCAGAGCGCTGATCGTGGATTATGCTCAGGCCTTTCATTTTGTGACTGGATGCTACACATGACCGATCTGTCCGCGTTCCCGATCACCCAGAAATGGCCGGCGCAGTACCCTGACTGGATTCAGCTTTATTCCCTGCCGACCCCCAACGGCGTCAAGGTCTCGATCATGCTCGAAGAGATCGGCCTGCCGTACGAGCCGCACCGCGTGGGCTTCGACACCAATGACCAGATGTCTCCGGAATTCCTGTCGCTGAACCCGAACAACAAGATCCCGGCGATCCTCGACCCCCACGGCCCCGAGGACAAACCGCTGCCGTTGTTCGAATCCGGCGCGATCCTGATTTATCTCGCCGACAAGAGCGGCCAGTTGCTGGCCCAGGAAGGCGCGCTGCGCTACGAAACCATCCAGTGGCTGATGTTCCAGATGGGCGGTATCGGTCCGATGTTCGGCCAGCTCGGTTTCTTCAACAAATTCGCCGGCAAGGACTACGAAGACAAGCGTCCCCGTGACCGCTACGTCGAAGAAAGCCGCCGCCTGCTCAGCGTCCTGAACACCCGCCTGGAAGGGCGCGACTGGATCATGGGCGAGCGCTACACCATCGCCGACATCGCCACGTTCCCGTGGGTGCGCAACCTGATCGGCTTCTACGAGGCGGGTGATCTGGTCGGCATCAACAACTTCCCGAACGTCACCCGGGTGCTGGAGCGCTTCCTGGCGCGGCCGGCCGTTGTGCGCGGCCTGACCATCCCGTCCTGACGCCACAAATAACCCTGTGGGAGCGAGCTTGCTCGCGAAGGCGTCGTGTCAGTCACACATCTTTTTCTGATACACCTCCTTCGTCGGATCGCCGCCCGGAGCAAGCTCGCTCCCACAGGAATAGTGATGACGCCCGCAGATTGTTGCGTGCCCGGTAATGCACTGTTGATTGATCCAGGTTTGTACCCCGTCCCCCGCAAGGCATAAGCTTCGCCCCCTACGACTTTCGTCTCATCCGCTGTTTTCAGGAAAGGCCCCATGTCCAGTCAGTTCCCCGAAGCACGTCCACGCCGTCTGCGCCGCAATGCGAGCCTGCGCAGCCTGTTCCAGGAAACCGAGTTTTCCCTCAACGATCTGGTGCTGCCGATCTTCGTCGAAGAAGAGATCGACGACTTCGTGCCGATCAAGAGCATGCCCGGCGTGATGCGTATTCCCGAGCGCAAACTGGCCGGCGAAATCGAGCGTTACGCCCGTGCCGGGATCAAGTCGGTGATGACCTTCGGCGTGTCCCATCACCTGGACGCCAGCGGCAGCGACACCTGGCGCGAAAACGGCCTGGTGTCGCGCATGTCGCGGATCGCCAAGGACGCCGTGCCGGAAATGATCGTGATGTCCGACACCTGCTTCTGCGAGTACACCGACCACGGCCATTGCGGCGTGATGCACAACCATGAAGTCGACAACGACCAGACCCTGATCAACCTCGGCAAACAGGCGGTGGCGGCAGCGCGTGCCGGTGCCGACGTGATCGCGCCGTCGGCAGCAATGGACGGCCAGGTGCGGGCGATTCGCCGGGCGCTGGACGATGCCGGCTTCACGCAGATTCCGATCATGGCCTACTCGACCAAATTCGCCTCGGCGCTCTACGGCCCGTTCCGCGAGGCTGGCGGCAGCGCGCTGAAGGGCGATCGCAAAAGCTATCAGATGAACCCGATGAACCGCCGCGAAGCCCTGCGCGAATCGTTGCTCGACGAGCAGGAAGGCGCCGATGCGCTGATGGTCAAACCGGCCGGCGCGTACCTGGACATCATCCGCGACATCCGCGAAGCCTCGAACCTGCCGCTGGCGGCGTATCAGGTCAGCGGCGAGTACGCGATGATCAAGTTCGGTGCCCAGGCCGGGGCCATCGACGAAGATCGCGTGGTACGCGAAAGCCTCGGCGCGATCAAGCGCGCGGGTGCGGATCTGATCTTCACCTACTTTGCGATGGACCTGGCCCTGGCCGGGATTTGATCCTTCAGGGGCAATTGAAAAACGGCCGGATCCCGTGGTCACGGAAGTACCGCTCGATCACCTTCGGATCCGCGCTGTTGTCGGCAATCGCCACGTAGGTATCCGGGCGCAACAGGTAAAAACCGTTGCGCCCCAGTCCCGCCGTTTCAAACGCCGGACGCCAGTCGAACACGTGCAGCGGCAAGTGATGTTCATTGCACCAGGCGATCATCTCGTCGCTGGTGTCGCCGTACACATGCACCTGCCAGCAAGGATGGCGCAACGGCTCGTAATTATCCCCCTCGCCATCATGGGCCCACGGCAAGCGGTCGCCGCCGTGCACGTGCCCGGCCACGCCTTCGCTCAACGCCATGCCTCGATAGTTGACGGTGATTTGCGAGACGGTGCGAAACAGGAATTCGCGGCTGGTTTCGAATGAGGCCATTTTCGGAATCAGGAACGGCGCCAGCCGCGTGCGCAACAGATCGGCCATGCGGCCTTCGGCGGTGACGAAGCTGAAGACCTTGTCGGTGGTCGACACCAGTCGCCGGGCGAAGGCGATGCGTTCGGTTTCGTAGCTGTCGAGCAGTGTGGGCGTGGCAGCGCCGCCGAGTACTGCCGCGAGTTTCCACGCCAGATTGATCGCATCGCCGATGCCGGTGTTCATGCCTTGGCCACCAGCGGGGCTGTGTACGTGCGCTGCGTCGCCGAGCAGAAACGCCCGGCCCTTGCGAAAGTGATCCGCCACCCGGTGATGCACGCGGTAGGTGGAGAACCAGTTGACGTCCTCGATGTGCACGTTCAGATGTTCGATGGCGCGGTTGCTGACATCGGAAAATTCCAGGGTTTCGGCGCGATCCGCGCGCTCATCACGCACGGTGCCGATCAACCGCGCACGGCCTTCGCCGGCCAGCGGGAACACCGCGAGAAAGTCCGCCTCATCCAGATCCAGATGCAACTCGCCGTTGAGCGCCGGGCCGCTGGCCTGCACATCCGCGACATAGAAAATCTGCTGATAAGTGCCGCCGGGAAAACCGGTGTCGAGGGTTTTGCGCACGACCGAACGGGCGCCGTCACACCCGGCCAGATAGCAGGCCTGACAGATTTCCTGCTCGCCATCCGGCAGGCGCAAATGCGCGGTGAGGCCGTCGCCGTTCTCCGTGAAACTCTCAAGCGTCGTGTTGCGCTCGACCGTCACGTCGTAGTCTTCGAGGCGGTCGATCAACAGTCGCTCGTGTTCGTCCTGCGGGTACATTTCCAGAAAGGCATAGGGCGTCAGGCCTTCGCCGATCCGGTTCAGCGGCAGTTGCGCCACGGGTTTGCCCTTGACCCAGAAATTCGCCGCGGCCACCCGGTGACCGTTGCGCACCACCGCATCGGCCAGGTCCAGTTGCCGGTACAGCTCAAGGGTGCGCGCCTGCACCGCCAGCGCCCGCGACGTGGTGCCCGGCGCGGAAGCCTTGTCGATGATTCGCACGCGCACGCCCAGTTTGCTCAGCCACAGGGCCAGCACCAGTCCGGTGGGGCCTGCGCCGATGATCAGAACATCACTGCGGTTCATGGTCTGTCCTCCTCGCGTGTCCTGATCCGAGACGTGCAACTGAGTGTGCAGCAGCAAGTATGGATCAGACGGCGAGGGCGGCCAGTCGGCCTGCCAAACGGGACAATGGAACAGCTCCGCCGGCCCGCAGTCCTATCCTGCACCCTGCGATTGAGCGTAGGGTTAACCCGGCTCAACGGACTGGATGAAGCGTTATGCACACCCCTCGATTATTCGTCAGCCTCGCCGCGCTGCTGGTACTGGCCGGTTGCGCCGGTCAACGCAGCGAAGAACCGGCGCCGCGCCCGCCCGCCGAGGTCAAGGCGCAGATCGTGCGCCTGCTGCCGGCAAAAACCGTCGACCGCCAGGGCTGGGCCACCGACATCTACGCCGCGTTCGCCGCCCAGGGCATCAGCCCGACCACGCAAAACCTGTGTTCGGTGCTGGCCGTCGCCGAGCAGGAATCCACTTTCCAGGTCGATCCGCCGGTGCCTGGCCTGGGCAAGATCGCCCGTGACGAAATCGACCGCCGCGCCGCCAAGGTGCATATCCCGAGCCTGTTGGTCAGCGGCGCCTTGCAGGTGCGCTCGCCCAACGGCAAGACCTACAGCGAACGCCTCAGCGCCGCCCGCAGCGAAAAGGAATTGAGCGCGATTTTTGACGACTTTATCGGCTCGGTGCCGATGGGCCGCACGCTGTTCAGCGGTTTCAACCCGGTGCACACCGGCGGGCCGATGCAGGTCAGCATCGAATTCGCCGAGAAGCATGCCAAGGACTATCCGTACCCGGTGGACGGGACGATTCGCCGCGAGGTGTTCAGTCGTCGCGGCGGGATGTATTTCGGCATCGCCCATTTGCTGGGTTATCCGGTGAGTTATCGCGAGCCGCTGTACCGCTTCGCCGACTTCAACGCCGGCTGGTACGCCAGTCGCAACGCGGCGTTTCAGAACGCGGTCAGCCGGGCGTCGGGGATTCCGCTGGCGCTGGATGGCGACCTGATCCGCCCGGGCGCGATCATGCCGGGCAGCACTGAACTGGCGGTGCGCACCCTCGGCAAATCGCTGGGCATGCGCAATCCGGTGATCCGCGATCAACTGGAGAAGGGCGATAGCCTGGCCTTCGAGGAGACCAAACTGTATCAACGGGTCTTCGAACTGGCGGAGCGTGCGGAGGGCAAGTCACTGCCCCGTGCGGTGTTGCCGGGGATCGTGCTGCAGAGCCCGAAGATCACCCGCAAACTGACCACGGCGTGGTTTGCCAAACGGGTCGACGAGCGCTATCGGCGCTGCATGGCCAAGGGCTGAGGACGATCAAAAGGGAATAAAAAAACCCGGCTGACGGGAGCCGGGTTTTTTCTGGGTTGTTGCGATCAAGCCATTCATTCAGGCAACGCGGCGTTCGATCAGACGATCCGAACCACCTTCGGCAACGCGGCGTTCAATCAGGCGATCCGAACCACCTTCAGCGACGCGACGTTCGATCAGACGATCCGAGCCACCTTCAGCAACGCGACGTTCGATCAGACGATCCGAACCACCTTCGGCAACGCGGCGTTCGATCAGACGATCCGAACCGCCTTCAGCGACGCGACGTTCAATCAGACGATCCGAGCCACCTTCGGCAACGCGACGTTCAATCAGACGATCCGAGCCACCTTCGGCAACGCGGCGTTCGATCAGACGATCCGAACCGCCTTCGGCGATCATGGTGTGGGCAGGTTTGGCGGCAAATGCGTTGAAGGCCAGAACCGAGAGGGCAATGCTGAGGATGACTTGGCGTTTCATGATGGTGTGCTCCGGGGGTGTTGTTTGTTTGGTATGGAGCCGATGTTACGCCCGGGATTTTTTAAGAGAACTTCATTGACGTGATGGTGAACATCGACGCCGATGATGGTTTGTCACAACACCTTCACTGCGCGGCCAATCGCCTGGATCGGCCCGGTGGGTTTGCCGATCGGCGAACCGTTGGCGCCTTCCAGCGTCAGTTCGAACAACTGGTTCGGTTGCAGCGGCGGCAGCTTGTCCAGCGGGATCGACAGCGCTTGGCCCGGTTTGACCAGCCCCAGCGACACCGGCCCCTGCCAGCCGTCGGCCTTGGTCCAGAACTCCAGCGCCTTGTCCGCCGGCACCTCGACCACGCCCAGCGGAATCAACTGAATCTCCCGTGGATTGCTGGCCTGGATCACCCAGCCCGGCGCCTTGTCCTGCGGGGCGACCAGCACCACCAGAAAGCTCGGTTTCGGTGTGGTTTGAGTTAGCAGGATCGAACCCAGCAACAAAGTCGCGGCCAGCCCGGCAGCGCTCAAACCGCGCCACAGCGACAGGCGATTCCACCATGAAATCTCGGGCGCCACCTTATGGGTGAGTTGCCCGACACTGCGTTCAATGCGTTGCCACAGCTGCGACGAGGGCTGATGCGCCGGGGCGAGGTCGGTCAGCTCCAGCAGCCGCCGCTCCCAGGCATCCACGGCCGTCTGCAGCTCGGGCTCGTTGGGCAAGCGCCGTTGCACTTCGGCGCGCGCTTCGGCCGAGAGCGTGCCGAGCACGTATTCGCTGGCCAGTTCATCGCGTTCCTGCGCCGATTCGGTGGTCATCCCATGCACTCCCGCAACGCATTGAGGCTGCGCTTGATCCAGGCTTTGACGGTGCCCAGCGGCGTGTCGAGGCGTTGGGCGATCTGCGCGTGGCTGTAACCGTCGACGTAGGCGTGAAGGATGCAGCGGCGGCGTTGCGGTTCTAGTTGATGCAGGCAGCGATGGATGCGGGTCGATTGCGCCAGCGCATCGAAGTCGTCATCAATCGCCAGAGATTCGTTGCTGTCGTTCAGCGGCGTTTCCTGATGGTGATTGCGCAACACATTCAGCGCCAGATGGCGGGTCACGCTGAACATCCAGCCCCGGGCCGAACCGCGCGCCGGATTGAAACCCGCCGCGCCGGCCCAGATCTTGATGAATGCGTCGTGAACGATGTCTTCGGCCAGCGCCGTATCACGCACCAGACGCCGGGCCACACCGAGCAGCCGCGGACCTTCCTGCACATACAATTCGCGCAGGGCCCCGCGCTCGCCGCGGGCACAGGCGGCGAGGCGGGCTTCGTAATCGAACGCGGTTTCGGGTAATGGCATGTCCTGCAATCTAGCAAGCATCGGCCAAACGTCCAGTCAGGGTCAGTTAGCCGCCCAGAAAATGTAGTCGGCCTGGTACTTCACCACTTCCTGTTTACCCTTGTTCGCCGCCGTGCATTCGCTGCCCGGCGCCACGCCGCCCTTGAGCGCGACGCGCTGGATGTAGCTGACGCCGCTCATGGCGCCTTTGCCCTCGGCGGGGTTGGCCTTGACCAGTTGATAGGGCAGGTTGCCCGGGCTCGAGGGCGCTACGGCCAGTTGCGTGCCGGTGACTTTCGAACCGTCCTGCGCCTGCCAGGTGGCGGGCGGGCCGAAGTAGGTGCCGACCTGTTTGCCGCTGCGATCGTTGAGCACCGCTTTCGGGCCGACGAACACCCATTCGGTCTGGCCGGCGGCATTGGCCTTGTCCCGGCATTCGTAGGTGATCTCGCCGACCCCGGTGGTTTCCATCGCGATCTTGTGGCCGTCCGGGACTTTGATCGCGTCGGGATAACTGCTTTGGGCGAAGCTTGTCGAGGCGACGGCGAGCAAACCGGTGAGGCCGATCAGTTGGGTGATGTTCATCAGTGTTTCTCCGAAAAAGGGTAAACCGCTGACAGCCGAAAGAGGGCTGTTACAGGGACTACCCGTGACGGAGCGGTTTGGATGCAGTGGCCGGAAAATAAACTTCAAACCCCATCGATTACCCCCTGTGGGAGCGAGCTTGCTCGCGAATACGGTGTGTCAGCCACATAAATGCTGACTGATCCGACGCCTTCGTCGGATCGCCGCCCGGAGCAAGCTCGCTCCCACAGGGTTCTTTGTCAGGCTTCAGGCCGGAGGCTTTCAGCAACGCCTGGGTGTAGGCATGCTGCGGCGCCGCAAAAATCTGGCGCGACGCTCCCTGTTCCACCACTTTGCCGTCCTTGATCACCATCAAGTCGTGCGCCAGCGCATGCACCACCGCCAGGTCATGGCTGATGAACAGGTACGTCAAGCCATGGCGGATCTGCAACTGCCGCAGCAATTCCACCACCTGTTTCTGCACCGTGCGATCCAGCGCCGAGGTCGGTTCGTCGAGCAGAATCAGAGCGGGTTCCAGCACCAGGGCCCGGGCGATGGAAATGCGCTGGCGCTGGCCACCGGAGAATTCGTGGGGATAACGATGCCGGCTCTGCGGGTCGAGGCCGACTTCCTCCAGCACGCGGATCACCGCTGCTTCACGCTCTTCGGCCGTGCCGATGCCGTGGGTCAGCAGGCCTTCGGCGATGATTTGTTGCACCGACATCCGAGGGCTGAGGCTGCCGAACGGGTCCTGGAACACCACCTGAATCTGCCGCCGCAACGGACGCATCAATCGCTGATTGAGCAGGCTCAATTGCTTGTTGCCGAAACGAATGTCGCCCTCGGATTCCACCAGCCGCAGAATCGCCTGGCCCAGTGTCGACTTGCCCGAGCCGGACTCGCCGACAATGCCCAGGGTCTTGCCCCGTTGCAGCCGGAAACTCACGCCGTCCACGGCCTTGATGTATTCCTGGGTGCGGCTGAACAACGCCTTGGGCAGCGGGAACCAGACTTTCAGATCATCCACCTCCAGCAGGTTGTGATCGTAGCGGCTCGGCACCGGTGCGCCGGACGGTTCCGCCTCGATCAGCAGGCGGCTGTAAGCATGCTGCGGGGTGCGGAACAGCGTTGCGCAGTCGGCCTGTTCGACGATTTCCCCGTGGCGCATCACGCACACCCGTTGGGCGATACGCCGCACCAGATTGAGGTCATGACTGATGAGCAGCAGCGACATGCCCAGGCGTTGCTGCAACTCGATCAGCAGCTCGAGAATTTTCTGCTGCACGGTCACGTCCAGCGCTGTGGTCGGCTCATCGGCAATCAGCAATTCCGGCTCGTTGGCCAGCGCCATGGCGATCATCACCCGTTGCCGCTGGCCACCGGAGAGCTGGTGCGGATAGGCCTTCAAGCGCTGCAACGGCTGGCGAATGCCCACCAGTTCCAGCAGCTCCAGCGTGCGCTGGCGCGCGGCACGGCCCTTGAGTCCCTTGTGGATCTCCAGCACTTCGCTGATCTGTTTTTCCACCGTGTGCAGCGGGTTCAGCGAGGTCATCGGCTCCTGGAAAATCATCGCGATGCGATTGCCGCGCAAGCCGCGCAGTTGTTGTTCGCTAGCGTGCAGCAAGTCCACGCCGTTGTAGCGGATGCTGCCCGTGCTGCTGACGGTCTTGGCCGGCAGCAAACGCAGGATCGAGTGCGCCGTCACCGACTTGCCCGAGCCGGATTCGCCGACCAGTGCCAGGCACTCGCCACGGCGGATGTCGAGGTTCACACCGTGCACCACTTCGTGCCCGGCGAAGGCGACGCGCAGGTCGCGGATTTCAATCAGGTTGTCGGTCATTTCAGCTCCGGGGATCAGGATCGCGGATCGAACGCGTCACGGCAGGCTTCGCCGATAAACACCAGCAGGGACAGAATCAGCGCCAGGGCGAAAAACGCCGTCAGCCCCAGCCACGGCGCTTGCAGATTGCGCTTGGCCTGGCCGATCAGCTCACCCAGCGACGCGGTGCCGGCGGGCATGCCGAAGCCGAGAAAATCCAGTGCGGTGAGGGTGGCGATGGCGCCGGTCAGAATGAACGGCAGGTAGGTGAGGGTGGAGGTCATGGCGTTGGGCAGAATGTGCCGGCGCATCAGCTCGCTGTCCGTCAGGCCCAGCGCCCGCGCGGCCTTGACGTATTCCAGGCTGCGCCCGCGCAGGAACTCGGCGCGCACCACGTCCACCAGTGCCAGCCAGGAAAACAGCGCCATGATCCCCAGCAGCCACCAGAAACTCGGCGAGACGAACCCCGACAAAATGATCAGCAGGTACAGCACCGGCAGCCCTGACCAGATCTCCAGCACTCGTTGCCCGAGCAAGTCGACCCAGCCGCCGTAGTAACCCTGCAACGCCCCGGCGACGATGCCGACCAGCGCACTGACGGCGGTAAGGATCAGCGCGAACAGAATCGAAATCCGCGTGCCGAAAATCACTCGCGCCAACACATCCCGCGCCTGATCGTCGGTGCCCAGCCAGTTGCTGGAGGACGGCGGACTGGGTGCCGGTTCCGTGAGGTCGTAATTGACCGTGTCGTAGCTGAACGGGATCGGCGGGAACAGCATCCAACCGCCCTGATCCTCGATCAGTTTGTGCACGTAGCTGCTGGCGTAATCCGGCTGGAACGGCAGTTCGCCGCCGAAATCGATTTCCTGATAATCGCTGAGGATCGGGAAGTAAAAGGCGTCGTGGTAGCGGATCACCAGCGGCTTGTCGTTGGCGATCAGTTCGCCGCCGAGGCAGATCAGGCACAGCCCGATGAACAGCCACAGCGACCAGCGCCCGCGCCGGTTGGCCTTGAATTGCGCAATGCGCCGCCGGCCCAGAGGGGAGAGTGTGAACATCAGGCAGTCCTCGCCGAGAAGTCGATGCGCGGGTCGAGCAGGGTGTAGCAGAGGTCGCCGATCAGCTTGATCAACAGGCCGAACAGGGTGAACAGAAACAGCGTGCCGAACACCACCGGGTAGTCCCGCGACACCGCCGCTTCGTAGCTCATGCGCCCGAGGCCATCGAGGTTGAAGATGGTTTCGATCAGCAGGGAGCCGGCGAAAAACACCTCGATCAATGCTGACGGCACACCGGCGACCACCAGCAGCATCGCGTTGCGAAACACATGGCCGTAGAGCACACGTCTTTCGGTCAGGCCCTTGGCGCGCGCGGTGATCACGTACTGGCGGCTGATCTCGTTGATGAAGCTGTTTTTGGTCAGGATCGTCAGCGTCGCAAAACCACCGATCACCAGCGCCGTCACCGGCAACACCAGGTGCCAGAGGTAGTCACCGACCTTGCCCCACAGGCTCAGGTTGTCGAAATTGTCCGAGACCAGACCCTGCACCGGAAACCAGTTGACGTAGCTACCCCCGGCGAACACCACGATCAACAGGATCGCGAACAGAAACGCCGGCATCGCGTAGCCGACGATGATCGCCGTGCTGCTCCAGACATCGAACGCGCTACCGTTGCGGATCGCCTTGCGAATGCCCAGCGGGATCGAAATCAGGTAGGTGATCAACGTCGCCCACAGGCCAAGGGACAGCGACACCGGCAGCTTCTGCACGATCAGATCGGTGACCTTCGCACCGCGAAAGAAACTGCTGCCCAGGTCCAGTTGCGCGTAGTTCTTGAGCATCAGCCACAGGCGTTCGTGCATCGGTTTGTCGAAGCCGTAGTGGTGCTTGATCTCTTCGATCAGCGCCGGATCCAGGCCACGGCTGCTGCGCCCGGCACCGCCGATCGCGGTGACCTCGCTGGCGCCGCCCATGCTGTGCCCGCCGAAACCTTGCAGGCGGGCGATGGCCTGTTCCACCGGGCCGCCGGGCGCGGCCTGCACGATGACGAAGTTGACCACCAGAATGCACAGCAGCGTGGGGATGATCAGCAACAGACGTCGACTCAGATAACGCCACATGTCACTGGCCCCCCGCGAGCTGGCGCAGGGCGCTCATCCGCTGGTTGGTCAGCGGCTTGGCCGAGACCTCCCACCAGGTGTCGAGGCCTTCGCTGTAGATCGGCTGCACCGGCGGCCTGCCGAAGCGGTTCTGATACACCGTCGGCGTGCCTTTGGAGTAGTAGTTGGGAATCATGTAGTCACCCCATTGCAGCACCCGGTCGAGGGCGCGGGCGTAACGCACCATGGCGTCGCGGGTATTGGCCTGGACCAGGCCGTCGATCAGCCGGTCCACCGCAGGATCCGCCAGCACCATCGAATTGGAGCTGCCGACCTGGGTCGCGCTTTGCGAGGCATACAGGCTGTACAACTCGCGGCCCGGCGAGACGATCGGATCGCCGCTGCGCGGAAAACTGGTGACGATCATGTCGTAGTCCCGGGCGTTGAGCCGGTTGATGTACTGCGCTGAATCGATACGCCGCAGATTCAGGGTGATGCCGATCTGCGCCAGGGTGCGTTTGTACGGCAGCAGCATGCGGTCGAAACCGCCCTGACCGTCGAGGAAGGTGAATTCGAAGGGCTCGCCGGCGGCGTTCACCAGCCGATTGTTTTTCGGTGTCCATCCGGCCTCGGCCAACAGCTTCAGGGCCTGCAACTGCTTGTCGCGGATGTAGCCGCTGCCATCGGTTTTCGGCGCCTGATAGACCCGGCTGAAAACCTCGTCCGGAATCTGTCCGCGCAGCGGTTCGAGGATCGCCAGTTCGCCAGCGTCGGGCAGGGCGGTGGCGGCCATTTCACTCTTCGGCCAGTAGCTGTTCTGGCGCACGTAGAAGCCGCGCATCATCTGCTTGTTGGTCCACTCGAAATCCCACAGCAGGCTCAGCGCCTGACGCACGCGGCGATCCTTGAACAGCGGGTTCTGCAGGTTGAACACAAACCCCTGGGCGCTGGTCGGTTTGTCCGGGGCGAGAATCGCTTGTTGCAGGCGACCGTCACGCAGGGCCGGGCTGTCGTAGCCGACCACGTAGCCGGACGAGGAAAACTCGCGGTTGTAGTCGAACGCGCCGGCCTGCAGCAGTTGTCGGGCGACGTCGGTGTCGCCGTAGAAATTCACGGTCAGGCTGTCGAAGTTGTATAGCCCGCGACTGACCGGCAAGTCCTTGCCCCACCAATCCGGATCGCGCTGGAAACCGATGCTGCGCCCGGCGTCGACCTTGCTCACCCGGTACGGGCCGCTGCCCAGCGGGGGTTCGAAACCGCCGCCGTTGGCGAAGTCGCGGGTCTTCCACCAGTGCTCGGGCACCGGCCGCAGCGATGCCAGATCCAGCGCCAGGGTGCGGTTGAGGTTGTTCTTGAAGGTGAAGCGAATCTGCCGCGGACCTTCGATCAGCACGTCCTGCACATCGGCGTATTGCTGGCGATAACTCAGGCTGCCCTTGGTCATCAACAGCTCGAAGGTGTAGCGCACGTCCTCGGCGGTGATCGGTGTGCCGTCGGCGAAACGCGCCTCGGGATTCAGATTGAAACGCACCCACAGGCCGCCGGGATCGCGCTCCATGGATTGCGCCACCAGACCGTAGACGGTGTAGGGCTCGTCCAGCGAGCGGAACGCCAGCGGCGAATACACCCAGTCGTTGACCTGCACCACGGAAATGCCCTGATCGGCGTACGGAGTGATGTAGTTGTACTGACCGATCTCCATCGAAGCGCGGCTGAGCGAGCCACCCTTGGGGGCGTCGGGATTGACGAAATCGAAGTGCTGGAAACCGGCGGGGTATTTCGGCGCCTCGCCGTACACCGTCATCGCGTAGCTGCCGCCGGCCAGTGCAGCTGCCGCGTTGCACAGCAGCGCGCTGCCGAGCAGCAGGCCGGCCATGTTGCGCATGAATGTCATGAAGTCGTTCCTCTGAGCCGGAAAAGCCCGGAGCGGCGGCTGGCCGCTGCGGGATGCGAATTCGCAAGGGGAAGGGGCCGGCCGGAGTCTTGCGCGGCCCCGACCGGGACTCAGAAGTGGTACGTCATGCGCGCAAACAGCGTGCGGCCCAGCGGATCGGTGTAGCGCGGGTCATAACCGCTCTGGAAGTTGTAGGCCTGGTTGGAGAACGGCGGGTCGCGGTCGAACAGGTTCTTCACCCCGGCATCGACGTCCAGCACCTTGTCGAAGGTGTAGCCGGCCGACAGGTCCCACACCGAATACGATGCGACCCGCGCGTTGGTCTCGCGGTCGTAGTCGTTGTAGCCGGTGGTGAAGCGGTTGGTCAGCGCCGCGCGGGCGGCGCCGAAGGTCCAGGAACCGGTCAGGTTGTGTTTCCACCGGGCAATCACCCCGTCACCCTTGAAGTCGCCGACCTTGTCGGTGAACGGGCCCTTGATGGTGCTCTGGAAGTCGTACTCGTCGACATAGGTGCCTTGCAGGCCCAGACCGAATTGACCGTACGGCGTGTTCGGGAAGCGATAGTCCAGCGACACATCGACGCCGTTGGTTTCGACGATGCCGAGGTTGGCGTTGCCGGTGACGATGTAATTGAGCGTGCCGTCGGCGTTGCGCACGAAGCGGTCAGGGTAGCTGCCGGCCTGATCGAACACGGTGGATTCCGGGAACGGCTGGATCTGGTTGGAGATGTGAATCCACCAGAAATCCAGGCCCACGGACAGATTGCTGACCGGCTGATAGACGAAGCCCAGCGTCACGTTGCGCGCCTTCTCCGGGGCCAGGTCTTCGTTGCCGCCGATCTGGTTGAGGAACTGCTGACCGCAATCGCGCCCGCCGTTGCCGCCCGGTTGCACCACGCCGCCGGTACACAGCACCGGGTCGTTGTAGTAGCCCTGGGTGTAGGTGATGCTGCGCGGCGAATACAACTCATACAGCGACGGCGCGCGGAAGCCTTCGCTGTAGGCGCCGCGGACCACCAGCTCCTTGAGCGGCTGATAACGGAACGAATATTTCGGGTTGGTGGTGCTGCCGAAGTCGCTGTATTTGTCGTGACGCACGGCGGCGGACAGTTCCAGGCTGTCGAGCACCGGCACGTTGATTTCCGCGTAGGCGGCTTTCACGCTGCGGTCGCCCTCGACGCTGCCGGCCGGGTCAATGCCCAGGCTCTGGATGTCGCCGGCGAAGGCTTCGAAGTCCTGGTGGAATTTCTCTTTCCGGTACTCGCCGCCCAGCGCCAGACCCGACGGGCCGGCACCGAACCAGTCACCGATTTCGCGGCTGATCCGCCCGTCGAAACCGGCGACCCGACCGACCGCCGTGGAATAGGCGCCGTGGTACGCGGCCTGGTCGATGTATTGCTGACCGGCGCTGGTCTGCGGGCCGAACGGGTTGAGCAGGCCGCTGGCCAGACCGTCGATCATCGCCTGATCGCTGACGTAGCCGCTGGTGACGCTGGAGACGATCTTGTTCTGGTTGTACGAGGCGCCGACGTTGTAGTCCCAGCCGCCGACCAGACCGTCGAAGCTCAGCAAAAAGCGCTGGCTGGTGTTCTGGTCTTTCGATTCACGCGGGCCGGCGGCGGTTTCGCGCCAGTTCACGTCCACCGGTTGCGTCGGGTCGAGGGCGAAACCGGTGGGCGCCGGGGTGATGCCGTTGCCGGGGTAGTAGGGCGAGGACGAATCCAGGCTCAGACCGGTCAATGGCGCCGGGCCGACAGCGGTGGCGTTGTTGTTGCGCGACCAGAAGTATTCGAGGTTGACGTTGTGGTCGTCGGCCAGTTTGCCGGTGGTCTTGCCGAAGAACGAAGTCTTCTCGGTCTGCGGCACCAGGTCGATGTATTCGCGGGTGCTGAAACGGCAGAGGCCGTCGCGGGCCACCAGGTTGGGGCCGTTGCAATTGCTGTTGGCCAGCGGGTTGGTGGCGTTGCCGTTCTGGCTGTAGTTGCCGGGGAACGCGGTGCCGGAGGTCTGGTCCAGGCCACGGCCGGGCACGTAGTCGCGGGCGAAGGAGCGGTCGTTGGCGTCGAGGTTCTGCTGCTTGTTGTAGTTGAACACGCCGAGCACGTTGAAACGGTCCTGCTCCAGGTCGCCGTAGCCCCAACTGGCGCTCATGTCCTTGGTCGCACCGCCGCCGCTGTGGGTCGGGGTTTCGCCGCCGAGGGTGAGTTGGCCGTCGGTCATGGATTTCTTGGTGATGAAGTTGATCACGCCGCCGATGGCGTCGGTGCCGTACAGGGCCGAGGCGCCGTCGCGCAGCACTTCCACGCGCTCGATCGCGGCAAACGGGATCATGTTCAGATCTACCGCGCCGCCGGCCGAGTTGGTGCCCGACAGGGCGTTGTTGGCCAGCCGGCGACCGTTGAGCAGCACCAGCGTCTTGTTCGCGCCGATGCCGCGCATGTCGGCGAACGATGCGCCGCCGGTGGCCGCGCCGACCGAGCCTGCGCTGTTGTTGATCGACTGGCTGCCGGTGATGCGCTGCACCAGTTCGGCGGTGGTAGTCACGCCCTGTTTGCGCAGTTCATCGGCCTTGAGCACGGTGATCGGCACCGCCGTTTCCGCGTCGACCCGACGGATCGCCGAACCGGTCACTTCGACCCGTTGCAGTTGCGTGGTCGGCGCGACCACCGCAGCGGCGGCCGGGACGCTGTTGTCGTCCTCGGCAGCCTGAACCCCGGCACCCATCCCCATGGCCACCAGGTACAACGGAACGAAACGGTGGCGGGAAATCGTCGCCACCAAGGGTTTGAGCGTGAAGCGTGGAGTGTTCATCAGCATGGTTGTTTCCGACTTTGTTAGACGTTTATCGAAATGGCCTTGTGAGCCCTCTTTGCACGGAGCACGGTGGTGCCGCGCCGCGAAAACCACTTTCTTCAAGCAAGCCGATCCCCTCCGAAGACGCGCTGCGTTTTTTCGGTCGGCCGATTGCGACGGGATTCAACGAACGGTGTCGGGCGCGTCCCTCACTGCGCGCCCAGCACCGCCGTCAGCGGGTGGTCATCACCGATATCCTGGTGATGCCCGAGCGCTCGATGGACGCCATGGCTTTGGCGACCTGGCCGTAATTCACGGCGGAGTCCGCCTGCAGTTGCACGCGCACTTCGGCGTCCTTGGCCATGACCTCCTTGAGGCTGGCCTCCAGTGATTCCGGCGCCAGCTCGGTCTTGGCCAGGAAGAACTTGCCGTCCTGATCGACGCTGACCACCACCGGGTCTTTCTTTTCAGCGGGGGCGACGGCGTCGGTTTTCGGCAGGTTGACCTTGATCGCGTTGGTCATCAGCGGCGCGGTGACGATGAACACCACCAGCAGCACGAGCATCACGTCCACCAGCGGCGTGACGTTCATTTCACTGAGCACTTCATCGCTGTCTTGAGTGGAAAAGGACATCAGCTGGCCTCCCGCACGGCGGCCGTGGATTTGGCGATGGCCTGGCGGCTGATGGAAAACGCACTGCGCGAGGCGAGGGCGTCGAAGTCGTGGGCGAAGTCATCCATGTCCGCCGAGGCCAGCTTCAGGCGCCGCAGGAAGAAGTTGTAAATCAGCACCGCCGGCACCGCGACGGCAATGCCCACACCGGTGGCGATCAGCGCGTGGCCGATGGGCCCGGCCACGGTTTCCAGGCTGGCCGAACCGCTGGCGCCGATGCTTTGCAGGGCTTCCATGATTCCCCACACGGTGCCGAACAGGCCAATGAACGGCGCGGTGCTGCCGATGCTGGCGAGGATCGCCTGGCCGTTTTCCAGCGAGCGGCGTTCCTTCTGGATCTGCTGGCGCAGGTTGCGCTCCAGTCGGTCGGAACGGTTGATGGTGTGCGCCAGTTGCTGGGTGGTGCGCGGGGATTCTTCCACCAGCAAGGCTTCGAAACCGCTGCTGGCGATCCGCGCCAGCGAGCCCGGATACTGGCTGGCGTGTTCGGCGGCGGTCAGCAGGTCCGGTGCGCCCCAGAAGGCTTTGCTGAACTGTTTATTCTGGGTTTTCTGGCGCAGGTATTGCGCCGACTTGACCAGCAGGATCGCCCAACTGACCACGGAAAACAGCACCAGCCCCCAGAGCACGCCGGGGACAATCATCGAAGACAAAGAATCGTTCATGGCTACACCTCGCTTGCGTTAATCGGTTGTGAGTTCGGTTGTCGCGCCGTCATTGCGGCAATTTGAAATCGATGGTCTGGGTGGCGAAGCCGTCGATCGGTGTGTCGCCGCGTTTGGCCGGGATGAACTTCCAGGCCTTCACCGCTGCAACCGCCGCTTCATCCAGTTGCGGCTTGCCGCTGGATTTGGTCACCGTCACCGAGCCTGCGCGACCGTTGGCCAGCACCTGAATCCGCAGCACCACGCTGCCTTCCCAGTTGCGCCGCAGGGCCAGCGACGGGTATTCCGGCGGCGGGTTGCCGAGGCTGGCGAGGCCGGAAATCGCCGCCGACTCTTTCACCGGGCCCGGTGCCGCGGCAGGTGCCGGCGGCGCGCTCGGGGTGGCCGGAGCGGCAGGCGCGGCCGGTTGCGCAGGGGCGGGCGGCGCTTTCGGCGGCTCGGCCTTTTTCACCGGTTTGGGTTTCTCGACCGGTTTCGGTTTTTCGATCGGCTTGGGTTTCTCCACCGGTTTGGGCGGCGGCTTGACCGCGTCCTCGTCTTCCACCGGTTGTTCCGGTTCGGGCGGTGGCGGTGGTGGGGGCGGCGGCTCCGGTGTCGGCGGGGCCGGCGGTGTCGGGCTGGTGAGCTCGACGGTCATTTCCGGAATTTCCGGTGGCGTGGGCAGCGGTTCGGCCCGCGCCTGCTGGAAAAACCACCAGGCGCCGCCGTGTATCAGCGCCGACACTGCCACCAGCAACAGCATCTGCTGTTTGTTCAGGCCGCCGGGCTGAGAAGTGTTGGCCTTGTAGACGGGCCGAACCGCCACCGACGCAAGCGCTGCGTTCGGTACTGGCCCCGGCGGCGTTCTGTGCTTTACCGCATCGTTCATTAAAGCTCCCTCGGGTGGATGAAGGGCAATAAGGTGCCGTTCGAACAACACAGCGTTGTTCGAGTGAGTGGTCGCAACTTTCATACAGGTGTGCAGAAGCCGATAGTTGAACTATCTATTGGACAGGGCTTGTGCAGCTTGTTGCTTCAGTAATGTCGACTTCGATGGTTCATTGATCCGGTCCGTGGCTGTTCTTTTATAAGTGAGTGTGCAATTGAGTGGCGAACATCGTTCTTGCCCTCATGGTGGATGCAATAGCAACCGCTGTGCCAAACAGTAAACAATGTGTAGCGGTTATTTCACGGATGATACGTATGTCGCATTTATATAAGTTTCATCAGGCACGCCGGTTTTCATGGGCGCATAACCTCCCGAAGGCCCTGTTTGCAAGGCTTTTTCAAGGGCGAGACAGGCCTGGCGCGGTATCGCGCTGTTCAGCGAGATAGAGCGGCTGTTCTCGGGTCGGCCAGGACGCGTGATGGTGCGTGGCGGACTGATTTGGTGCGGGTCAGTGTTTTAGCGGGTCACAGGCGATGTTCCTTGTTCTTGTCTAAGTAAAGTCGGTTGTTCCGCTTGTTCGGTGAAATGGTTGAAAGTGCAGTTTTGGTGCGCTTCGGACATTAACGCCGAACAGCAAAAGTTGTAGCGGTGTGCTGTCTGGAAGTTATTGTCGAACAATGTGTTGTTGCATTCATTAATGCAGCGCGCACGCAATGATTTCTTGCGTGCTATTTAAAAAATAAATAGTGCAGGCGTTCAGGTAATAAAGGGAATGCACGGACAGTTCGCAGGACGAACACGGCGCAGGTACAAGGGCACGGAGAGAAGAGTGTGGCGCAGCAGATGAAGATTCACGCGGTGAACTCCTTGTTGCCAGCTCGGATACGCGAACTTTTGGTTCGGTATCGCACCTTACAAGAACGCGGATAGCGTTCGCTGATTGCTCTTGGTGCGGGATGGGCACCGCCAGCGCTGTTTTGCGAGATCAGGGATTCGCAAGCTGCCGATGAATGCGCAATCCGTGCCAAATTCGATACAACAGCTATAAATAGGGCCAGGCAGGATGCCTTTCGCAGTGGAGGAGGGGATATGTATCAGCTCTACGGACATCGCAATTCAGGGGCGGCGGCCATCGAGGCGGCGCTCGAGCTGTGCCAGGTGGCTTACCGCTTCATCGATATCGAGGCCAGTGCGGAAGCGGCGCAGGAGCTGGCGCGGCTCAATCCGCTCAAACAGATCCCGACCCTGCAACTGCCGGACGGCAGTGTCATCACCGAAAGTGCGGCAATTCTGATTCATCTGGGGCAAAGCTTTGCGCAATCCGGCCTGCTGCCAGCGAACGGCGCTGACCGCGATCAGGCGATTCGGGGCCTGGTGTACATCGTCAGCAATTGTTATGCGGCCATCGGGATCATTGATTACCCGGAACGCTGGCTGGTGATGCCGGACGAGGCCTCGCGGCAGAATCTGATGGCGGGGGCGCGGGAACGACTGCACTGGAGCTGGGAGGTGTTTGCCGATCAGTTCTCGGCCGAGCTGTACCTGGACGATGAAACACCGGGGGCGCTGGATGTGCTGGCGGCGGTGGTCACGCGCTGGGCCGGTGCCCGCGAACACCTGCGCCAGGCCCGACCCGGTTTCCATGCGTGGCTGCAGCGCATCGACCGACACCCGGTGCTGGCGCCGGTCTTTGCGCGGCATTGGCCCGGCTGATCACTCCCCGCGAATGTACTGCTCCAGCTGCTTGATCAGCTCGGCCTGTTCGGCAATCGCTTCCTTGACCAGGTCGCCGATCGACAACAGGCCGATCAGTTTGCCGTTCTCCACCACGGGCAAGTGACGCAGGCGTTTGTCGGACATGATGCCAAGGCAAGTGTCGACGGTCTGGTGGGTGTCCACCGTGATCACGTTCGCCACCATGATGTCGCGCACCGGCGTGCCCACCGAAGAGCGCCCGTGCAGCACCAGTTTGCGCGCGTAATCGCGCTCGCTGATGATGCCCACCACTTTGTCGTCTTCCACCACGAGCAAGGCGCCGACGTTCTTTTCGGCCATTTTCATCAGCGCTTCGAGCACCATGTGATCGGGTTTGATCTGGTGCACTTCCTGATTTTTCGGATCTTTGAGCTTGAGCAGCTGGGCGACGGTTTTCATGGCGGTTACTCAGGTGTTGTCGTTGTTCTCCAAGCATCGTAGACGCAGGCGCACAGAGCAAGGCCGCAAAACGGCAGATAACACGCAAAAAACGTCATTTCCCGGTAAATGACTCAAACCCTTTGCCGATTGCAGGTGCGACCACAAGCCGTCACATGTTTCGAAACAGAGCCCGAAACGAACAGCGCTGCGTTTTTTGTAGACTCCAGGGCCCTTAATGTCATGGATGACAGCTTTAACATGCAAAACGTACGGATCAGCAGCCAACAATCGCCCGACAACGCAGCAGCCCGATCCATCGCAGGTTCAATTCCTTCCTGGTTGTTGAAGTCCAGAGACGCTCATCGTCTCGCCATGCGGACAGCAGCCGGGCGTGATCTGCCCTGGTATCACCAGGCGTCGGCAGCGCAACGCATGGCCCTCAAAAAGGCACTTGAGGCCAGTTGGCAATCACGCAACCAGTCCGACAGGATCTTTGGCCGTCTCAAGGAAATCGAAGCGTTCGCCGAGCCGTTATTGATCGAAGCGCTCAAGACCCGATTCGGCATCACAGTCGATATCAGAACGACTTATCTCAGAACCTATCGTTCAACGGGGTTGGCCGGTGGGTTTGAAATGCGGACAGTGTCCTTGCTCGAAGCGGCGCTGAATAACTTCGAAGCCAAGGAAACACGAGGCGGTTATTTCGACGCAGCCAGCCAGTTCATCACCCGACCTTCGGCGACGGGGCAGTTCGAGATCGTCCCCGTCAAGTCTCGGCTGTCAGTCGAGGCCTTTGCCTCACTCTGTCGTGAACTGGATATCGGTCGCCAATACCAGACCTGTCTGAACGGTTTTTTCGACTTCACCCAACCGGTGGTCAAGGCACGGCTGCAACTGGCGTTTCAGACCTGTGAAAAAGACGCTCTGGTGGTAGCCAGCGAACTCGCGCTCCTGAAAGGAGACATTGATTCGCAGACCCATGCGCTGCTTTTGCGGCTGACACAAGGAGACCGATTATTAACGCTCGGCGTAAAAAACCTGCATTGCCATACGGTCACGATGATGGGGATCGATCTGAGTTCAATCCTTCTGATCGCGGCAGACCTTGAGGGCAGCCGCTCGGTCGAGCCTGTCATTGCCTACGTCCCTCATGATCCCCGGCATCCGGTCAGGCAATATCCCTCGGCTGCCCGTTTCGCGGCGGTGCTGACCGACCAGTTGCGGGATCCGGATTACCAGCAGTTTTTCAGTCGTTTCGTTCCCCATCGGCACCGTGGGAATTTCTTCTTTCAGCTCAATGAGCGGCTTGTAGAACTGAAATGGCATGCGTCCGATCCTGGTACGCAACAGCCGACGTGGCGCCCCGAGCCGGTGGCCAATCCGGATTTGAGACTGGCCGGTGCAAGAATTGCCGGTGAAGTCTGGGACCACGTCTTTACACGTCACTTGAATCAGTTGTTCGCCGACGCCAGGACTCGGGCCGTTCCGACTGGCGATGAAGACGCGAAGTCGCGCTGGGCGCGTTGGGACAGTTTTCAGAAGGTCGCTCTAACTGTGCTTGAGGTTGGCCTCTTCGTTGCCGCACCCTTTGCGCCTCTTTTGGGCGAGCTGATGCTGGCCTACACCGCTTATCAGCTGCTGGATGAAACCTTCGAAGGCATTGTGGAGTGGTCTGAAGGGCAGCGCATTGAAGCGGCAGAGCACGTCCTCGGCGTGGTCGAAGACCTTATTCAGTTGGGCGCTCTGGTAGCGGCAGGTGAGGTGCTGACTGCCTTGAAACCGCTCAAGTCATCGCCATTGATCGAGCGAATGGAAGTCGTGGAGTCGAGCGATGGTCGATCGCGTTTGCGTACCTCGGAGCCGGAAACGACCGTTGCGCAAGATCACGAACGCGTCGATGAGACACCACTCGGCACGGGAGACATGCCAGGTCTGGAGGCGCGCTTCAAGGCGCTCTATCCACAGTCGACCGAACAGACCTTCGTTGATTTTGTCCGCAAGTCAGGCACACCAGCTCAGGCACTGCAACGGATTGGCGAGCTAGAGCAAAACTATCAGGCAATGAGCGATACCCTGGACGGGTGGGTGGCCATCGAGAAGGGTGATTTGTTGCCCATGGATCAGCGTTACCACAAGGGACGCTTTGCCGAGGCGATCAAGCGTTGCTGGCAAGCCGCGCATACACCTTCGGCGAACGGTTACACCCTGGATCTGGACTTTCACTGGACCAGTGACTTCCTGGAATATCTGCCGACGCTGGACGTCGAGTTCCCGCATGTCAGCGCCTTGCGGTTTCGCAGTGCGGAGTTGCGTACCGATATCGATGGATTTCTGGATTATTTCCCCGATCTGAAATCACTGGACTTAAGCGACAACAACCTTGTTGCACTGCCGAGTCTGAAGGGGAGCTTGAGGGGGCTGGAGTCGTTGGATATGTCCGCCAACCAATTGAGCCTGAGCGCTGAAAGTGTCGCGGAACTGGCGGCTCTGACTCATCTGCAAACGTTGAGTCTTGGGAATAACCCGGCGTTGTCGCGGCCACCGGACATCAGTCGCCTGTCTGAGCTTGTGACGCTGGATCTGCATGGCAGCGGTCTGGTGGATTGGCCCCAAGGATTGTTTGCCCTGGCAAGGCCGCGGGGCTTCGAACTGGATCTGCTGGACAATCCGATTGCTCGAATACCTCAAGTGGTACCTGGCTCCGAACAGGCCAGACTGGTTGCCCGTACACGTTTGAGCCGTGATCGATTGCCTGACCCGGTTCGTGAACAGTTTCAGGCCTGCATGCGTTCAGTTGGTTATGACCCCGCTCGCAGCTATCCGCCCAAGGGTGAGAAAACCAGTGTGCACTGGCTGGAGGGTGTGAACGGCTCGGAACTGCAGAGCAGGCAGACCAGGTGGAATCAGCTTGAGGCGCAAGCGGACTCCCAGGGTTTTTTCGAAGTTCTGGAGCAGTTGGTCGAATCGGCTGATTACATCGAAGCTGCGAACCGTGCGGAGCTTACGCAGCGGGTTTGGCGAATGATTGATGCGGCTACGCAAGACGCGCCGTTGCGCGAGGAGCTGTTTGGCATGGCCATCCATCCAGAATCGTGCGCGGATGCCGGTGCGCAGATATTCAATGAAATGGGCATCAAGGTATTGATCCGCGAAGCTCATATGGCGGGCACTCCCGAGCAGATTGAAGCTGCACTGATAACGCTGGCCAAAGGCAAATCCCGACTGGATCAGGTCAATGAGATTGCACGGGCCACTGTCAGGCCCCGTCTGCAGGCTGGTGAAACATTTATCGCAGTGGATGAAGACGGGGACATGACTGGCACGATCGATGAGGTGGAAATTTATCTGGCGTTCCAGACCGGCCTGGCGCAACGGCTGGAACTGCCGTGGCAATCGCGGGGCATGTTGTTTCGGGAGATAGGCGAGGTCACGGATGCCCAGATTGATAAGGCTTATGACTCCATCCTGGGACTTGAGGCGGGTGAAGGGCTGGTCAACCAGATCATCGAGCAACGCTTCTGGCGCAAATATCTGAAAAGACGGCATCCGCAAGCGTTTGGGCAGAATGCTCTGGAATTCAATACAAGGCAGGAGGCGTTGTTCGCGCGACATGTGACGGGGGCGCTGACGCAGCCAGTGTACGAGCGAGAGTTGCTGGCATTGGCCGAGGAGCGTAAGGGGTTATTGAAAACGCTGACGCTGGATGCGTTGAACAAAGCGGCATAGGCCGTCGCGAGATAATCGCCGGTCAGGCTCACCCTGACCGGCTTTCGTCTACCTGCACGCCGCTTATTGCAGTGCATCCAGCTGGTTTTTCCAGATCTCGTGTGTCAGGCCGGTGGAGCCTGTCAAAACGTTGAAGGGTTTGACTGCATTGTCGTAAGTGGCCACCAAATGCCCGGCGCAACTGAAGCAGGCTTCAAAAGCCTGAGCGTGTTCGACGTTTTGCAGTCGTTGCGTCACCAGGGAGATCGACTCGGGATCGAGGTCGGCATATGGGAACAGTGTTTTCTGGATGTAGAGGGCGGCACTGGCGGCCTGCACTTCTGCATGAGCCCCCGGCAGGCCTCGACTGGCGGGCAGTTTCATATCGCTGGCTCTGATATGCAGCTCCATGCGCTCCAGTATTTGAGAGTGGATAGCGGGCACTTCGTACTCCATCCCTGCGAGACTGGTGGGCTCGGTTGATGCGCCTACGTACACTTTGACTGCGAAATTTCTGTCTTTCAGGCGATTGGTGTATTGCTTCTCCATATGGTCTTTGAAAAGCCCGAAGTCAGTGATCTGATAGACGCCCAGAGAAGCGAGATTGTCGTCTCCAAGGGTGTAATCGACCGGTCTGGACAGATGGATCCCGTGTTCGGCACTCGTCAGGGTTTCCGTCAATGGGATATTGATGAAGTCAGTGAGGATTACGTCCTCTTCCGCGCCTTCCCCCGGGATCAGTGCGCCGGCGTGTGCCACGGCAACGTTGCTTCGAAATTTCTTCGAGAATCGAGAATCCGGGTTTGCCGCCAGTCTTTTCTTGATCTGTGCAGGGGTGCCTGCCGCTGCAGTGTTGCCCGCCGTTATCATGGCGGTCGTTCGGCCACTGACTCGCTGGTTGAGCCTTTCGCCAGTCAACCCAAGCACGTCTACAGCGCTGACGGGATTGTTCCTGACCATCGCATACAGATTCCATCCATCCACCGCGCCAGCCGGGTCAGCACTGATCCAGCGCAGGCACCACCAGGCGTAGTAGCGCCTTCCATAGGCATAGAGCCCGGTTTCGTCCATCTCCTCGCCCGAGTAACGCAGGGTCTTGTAACTCACTTCCCGTGCCGAGCCTGCCGTCAACGCGGCCGTTCCGCCGAAAGGGTAGTAGTCTTCCTGGCTGATCAGGCGGGCCCGCTGATCGAGCTCGAGCATGCCGGAGTGCTGGATGTCGTCGAGGCAGTAACGCACTTGATCGTTATCGACTTCAGCGGGGCGTCCGGCGATCCAGCGCAGGCAGCGCACATTGCCAATCGCGTTCGGCAAGGTAATGACATGCAAGACCTCGCCGGTTTCCCGCGTGCGGATTTCCAGGCCGTGCAGGTAGTAAACCTGTTGAAAGTGAGAGGTGGACGGGGTGTGAGTCTCATGCCGTTTGGAAACCCTCCTGCCACCGCTGTAGCGATAAGTTTCCTTGTCATCCGGTTCGCTACTGCGCTCAATCAGCGTGACGCTGCTCAGTTGGTCGTGGAGGTTCCATTCAAGGGGTTGACCCGGATGCAACTGCTGAAGATTGCCATGACGATCAAACAGCGCGGGAAAGTCCGGGTCGGGATCTCCTGCCTGCCATTGCACGCCCCGATTGCTTGAAGGCTGAATGAACATCTGTCGGGTATACCCACCCACCGCGCGGGTATGTACCATCTGGGTCATATTGCCGCCTGTGTCGTAACTGTAAGTCTGGCGGTAATTGAGATGATGGGCGGGATCGCTCGGCACCGGGCGGCCCGGGGTGCCGGTCGCAGGCAAGGCGTCATGACCGGTAGCGCTGATCAGTCGGTACAACGAGTCATAGGTAAAGTGACGTATCCCGTTGATAAGCTGGTTGGCAAAAAACTTCGGTTGAAAGGTGTGATCCTGAATGCTGACCACGTTACCGGTATTGTCATAGCCATACTCCAGATACTGGCGCAGGGGCTGGCCGGGCACGCCAGCCTTGATGCTGGTCAGCCAGCCATTGGCATCGTCATAATCCCAGGTTCGAACCACCCCATTGCCCAATGTCTGTTCCTCGGGCAGTCCTTCTGCGTTGTAACGACAGCCTTTGAGAATGTCCTGGACGGAGTGGCTGCCAGCAAGTTGCAACGTCACCTGTATCAGTTGTCCGGCGACGTCGTATCGAGATTTTTGCAAGTGACCACCGGCATCGGTCTGGCTGAGTGGCTTGCCGTCGGCGCCGTAGTGCCATCGGGTGGTGTAGGTAGCGCCATCGAGCGTTTGGGTTTCTGCAAACGGCAACCCCGACAGACTGAATGGTCCGAAGTCCGTTGATCCTGAAGGGTCGACTTTGTGAATGAGCTGTCCGCGGATGTTTTGCCCGGGATCAGCGTCCGCCTGGCCGTAGGTCAGTGTTTCGATATCGGGTTGGTCATTCACTCCGACGGCAAGCAGGCGCAAGCGGCTGTCGTAGACGTTGTTCCATACGTTGCCGCGTCCATCCCAGCGGGTGAGCACTTGATCGGCCAAGCCGGACAGGATCACACGATCACCGGAGTCGACACTCTCGGTCTTGAGCACTTGCCCTTTCAACCCATGCACGGTCACCAGATTGGGTTTGGGTGCGCTGCCAAAGAGGCGGGGATCCCAGCACTCCACCAGGCGGCCAGCGGAGTCGTAGTGATTTCGGGTAATCAGTGACTCTGTCGGTGCCCCCGCCGTCGTGCGCAAACAGGACACCTCGCGAACCGTCAGGCCTCGCCCGTCCATAACGATGAGTGAAGGCGTACGGTGATGTACGGAGGCATTCAATTTGCCCAATCCTGCGATGCATCGCACCAATGAGTGTTCGAGGCAGTTCCTATGCGAATGCTATCAACATTGATGTGACGGGTAACCTGTCAACTTTGACAGTGCCCAGGCTTTGGCGCTCGTCAGCAATATCGCCCCGAGACGCGTAAACTCGCCACTCTGGTTCAATTGTTGAGGCTGCAGTGGTGGATTTACAGCAGGGCTTCGTCCTGACCCGGCATTGGCGCGATACCCCGGCCGGCACCGAAGTCGAGTTCTGGCTGGCGACCGACGCCGGGCCGCGCCGTGTGCGCCTGCCGCATCAGCCGTCGGTGGCGTTCATCCCGGCGGCGCAGCGCGAGCAGGCCGAGCGGGTGCTGGCGGACGAAAAGAACGTCGAACTGCGCCCCCTGGCCTTGCAGGATTTCGAGCATCGCCCGGTGCTTGGTCTGTATTGCCAGCAGCACGGCCAGTTGATGCGCCTCGAAACCGCGCTCAACCGTCACAGTGTCGATGTTTTCGAAGCCGATGTGCGACCGCCCGAGCGCTATCTGATGGAGCGTTTCATCACCGCGCCGGTGTGGTTCAGCGGCACGCCCGATGCCGAGGGTGTGCTTCTCGACGCGCACCTCAAGCCTGCACCCGACTATCGCCCGCAACTGCGACTGGTTTCGCTGGACATCGAAACCACCGAGCAGGGCGAGCTGTATTCCATCGCGCTGGAAGGCTGCGGCGAACGGCAGGTGTACATGCTCGGTGCGCCGAATGGCGATCACAGCATTGTCGACTTCGACCTCGAGTACTGCGAATCGCGGACCCTGATCCTCAAGAAACTCAACGACTGGTTCGCCCGCTACGACCCCGACGCGATCATCGGCTGGAACCTCGTGCAGTTCGACCTGCGCATCCTCCACGAACACGCCCGGCGCCTCGGCGTGCCGCTCAAGCTCGGGCGTGGCGGCGAGGAAATGCAGTGGCGCGAACACGGCAGCCGCAATCATTACTTCGCGGCAGCGGCAGGAAGGCTGATCATCGATGGCATCGAATCCCTGCGTTCGGCGACCTGGAGCTTTCCTTCGTTCAGTCTGGAGAACGTCGCCCAGACGTTGCTCGGCGAGGGCAAGTCGATCGACAACCCGTACCAGCGCATGGACGAGATCAACCGCATGTTCGCCGAGGACAAACCGGCGCTGGCCAAGTACAACCTCAAGGACTGCGAACTGGTCACGCGGATCTTCGCCAAGACCGAGCTGTTGAAGTTTTTGCTGGAGCGCGCCAGCGTCACCGGTCTGCCGGCGGATCGCAGCGGCGGGTCGGTGGCGGCATTCACCCATTTGTACATGCCGTTGATGCACCGCCAGGGTTTTGTGGCGCCGAACCTCGGCACCAATCCACCGCAGGCCAGCCCCGGCGGGTTTGTCATGGACTCGCAACCGGGGCTGTACGAATCGGTGCTGGTGCTCGACTACAAGAGCCTTTATCCGTCGATCATCCGCACCTTTCTGATCGACCCGGTGGGGTTGATCGAAGGCTTGCAGCTTCCGGATGACAGCGACTCGGTGCCGGGTTTTCGCGGCGCTCGTTTCTCTCGCACCCGGCATTGCCTGCCGTCCATCGTCGCCCGGGTCGCCGAGGGTCGCGAGACTGCCAAGCGCGAACACAATGCGCCTTTGTCCCAGGCGTTGAAAATCATCATGAACGCCTTCTACGGCGTGCTCGGTTCCAGCGGTTGCCGGTTTTTCGATACGCGGCTGGCGTCCTCGATCACCCTGCGCGGCCACGAGATCATGCTGCGCACCCGGCAATTGATCGAGGCTCAGGGGCATGCGGTGATTTATGGCGATACCGATTCGACCTTTGTCTGGCTGCGTCGCCCCCACGGTCAGGAAGAAGCAGCGACCATCGGCCGGGCGCTGGTTGCGCACGTCAACGACTGGTGGCGCGAGCATGTGCGTGAACAATACGGGCTGGAAAGCGCCCTCGAATTGCAGTTCGAAACCCACTACAAACGTTTCCTGATGCCGACCATTCGCGGCGCCGAGGAGGGCAGCAAAAAGCGCTACGCCGGTCTGGTGACCCGCGCCGACGGCAGCGAGGAAATGGTCTACAAAGGCCTGGAAACCGTGCGCACCGACTGGTCGCTGCTGGCCCGGCAATTCCAGCAGGAGCTGTACGAGCGGATCTTCCAGCGTAAGCCGTATCAGGATTACGTGCGCGAGTACGTGCGCAAGACGTTGGCCGGCGAGTTCGACGAGCGACTGGTCTACCGCAAGCGCCTGCGCCGCACTCTCGACGACTATGAACGCAACGTGCCGCCCCACGTGCGCGCCGCGCGGCTGGCCGACGATTACAACGCGCAACACGGTCGCCCGCGCCAGTACCAGAACGGCGGCTGGATCAGCTACGTCATCACCCTGGCAGGGCCCGAACCGCTGGAAGTACGCCGTGCGGCCATTGACTACGACCACTACATCACCCGCCAGCTGCAACCGGTGGCGGATGCGATCCTGCCGTTTGTCGACGACGATTTCTCAACCCTGATCGGGGGGCAACTGGGCCTGTTTTGAGTCCAGCAGTTGCAGGGTCCATTCGTCCTGAATGCCGTGGAAGTAACGCTCCAGCGCCTGATGCCAGGGGCTGTCGTCGTCAGCGAACTGGGCGAACAGGGTCATTGATGAGTGGAATTTCAGGTCGTCCGGATGACCGAAGATTTCGGCAATCGAACGCTGCTGCACATTCAGTACAAGCTGCGTGCAGGTCCGCAGTCGGGCGCCGAGCAACGGATGATCGAGGTAGGCGCGGGTTTCCGGCGCCGAGCTGATCGCGAACCGCCGCGACATCTCGCTGCCACCGAGCCCGGCAAACTGTGGAAACACGAACCACATCCAGTGGCTGCGCTTGCGGCCCTCGCCGAGCTCGCGCTGGACCCGTTCGAACACCGGGTCCTGGGCGAGCACGAAGCGTTGCAGGTTGAATGGATCGTCCTGATCAGTGCTTCTCATGGCGAAGCCCTCTGTCAGTCGGCGGTGGCTCAGACCATGGCCAGCCGCTGCTTGCGTTGTGGCGCGTGAAACGCCTGGTCCAGCGCCGCCAGATCCCCGGCATCGAGTTGCAGCTGCGCCGCTTGTGCATTGAGCTGCACGTGTTCCGGGCGCACGGCCTTGGGAATCGCAATCACCCCATCCTGACGCAGAATCCACGCCAGCGAAACCTGTGCCGGGGTCACGCCGTGACGAGCGGCAATCTGTTTCAGCACCGGCTCGGCAAGCATGGCGCCGCCCTGGCCGATCGGGCAGTACGCCATCAACGGCATGCGCTGTTGCTGGCACCACGGCAGCAGGTCGAATTCGATGCCGCGCTCTTCCAGGTTGTACAGCACCTGATTGGTTGCGCAGGCCGAGTTCGACAGTTCTTCAAGATCGTCGACGTCGAAGTTCGACACGCCCCAGCGGCCGATCTTGCCTTCCTCGCGCAGACGCTCGAAAGCCTCGACGGTTTCTTCCAGCGGATACTGGCCGCGCCAATGCAGCAGATAGAGATCGATGTAATCGGTGTCGAGCCGGCGCAGACTGCGCTCGCAGGCCTGGGGAATGCCTTTGCGGCTGGCGTTGTGCGGGTAGACCTTGCTCACCAGGAACACTTGATCGCGCAGGCCGGCAATGGCTTCGCCGACCACGCTTTCGGCACCGCCCTCGGCGTACATTTCGGCGGTGTCGATCAGGGGCATGCCCAGCTCGATGCCGCTGCGCAGGGCAGCGACTTCACGCTTGTGCGCCGAGCGGTCTTCGCCCATGCGCCAGGTGCCCTGACCAATCACCGGAACCTGCACGCCAGCCAATTCGAGGGTACGCATTCAAACCTCCTTTCTGAAACGGTCGATACCTTGGGTGGGCAGCAGGATAGCCCACGGGTTCCGTCCGGTTCCAGAAAGGAGGCGGGAGTGGTTACTTGGCGGAGAACCTCAACACCACGCTTTGGGTGTAGGTCTGGCCGGGATCGAGGCGGGTGCTCGGGAAGTTCGGTTGGTTCGGCGAATCCGGGTAGTGCTGAGTCTCCAGGGTGAACGCGCCCCAGTGCGGATAGACCTTGCCACCCTTGCCTTTGACCGTGCCGTCGAGGAAATTGCTGGTGTAGAACTGCACGCCCGGCTCGTTGGTGAACAACTGCAAGTGGCGACCGGATTGCGGGTCGCTGACTTCGGCCGCGAGTTTGCTGACGTCACCCTTGGTGTCCAGCGCCCAGTTGAAATCGAAGCCACCGTGTTTTTCTTCGGCGAATTTCAACTGCGGGTGATCGGCCTTGATGTGCTGGCCGATGGCGGTCGGTTTGGTGAAGTCCATCGGCGTGCCGGCCACAGGTGCCAGTTCGCCGGTCGGGATCAGTTTGGCGGTGACCGGGGTGTAATGGCTGGCATGCAGGGTGGCGACCTGCTTGAGGATGTCGCCATTGCCGGCGCCGGCGAGGTTGAAGTAGCTGTGGTTGGTCAGGTTGAGCACCGTCGGTTTGTCGGTGCTGGCCTTGTAGTCGATGCGCAGCTCGTTGCTGTCGGTGAGGCGGTAGGTTACTTCAGTGGTGAGGTTACCGGGGAAACCCATTTCGCCATCCGCCGACAGGTAGGTCAGGGTCACGCCGACCGAATCCTTGTCTTTGGTTTCCTTCGCTTTCCAGACCTTTTTGTCGAAGCCCTGAGTGCCGCCGTGCAAGGCATTGGTCTTGTCGTTCTGCGGCACTTGGTAGCGTTTGCCGTCGAGTTCAAAGGCGCCGTCGGCCAGGCGATTGCCGAAGCGGCCGATGGTCGCGCCGAAGTACGCGGTGCCTTTCTGGTAACCCTGCACATCGTCGAAGCCGAGGACGATGTCGTCGAGCTTGCCGTGTTTGTCCGGCACCTGCAGCGCCTGCAAGGTCGCGCCGTAGGTGATGACTGTGGCTTGCATGCCGTGGCTGTTGCGCAGGATGTATTGTTCGACAGGCGTGCCGTCATTGGTTTTGCCGAAGGCTTTGTGTTCGCTGGACAGGCCGGCAGCCTGGGCGGAGAGGGTGGCGATCATCAGGGACAGTCCGAGGCCGCAGAGTGAGTGACGGGATTGAAGCATGGTTGACCTTCCTTTTTTGTTGTTGTTTTAAAAATCTCTAAATAGTCATGCTAATTGATGGTTGCGTGAAGATTTATAGCGGATGAAACGATTAATGCAAAAATAAAGTCGGACTTAATGCCTTGAACAGTTTGCGCCGAAGGTCGGGAATCCACGCCGGCACTGCACTTTTGCGAAATCCCCGGCTCTATCCATGGCCAGGGTGCGGTGACTTCCGCCGCACAGGAATGTGTCCGTCAAAGAATTCATGCCGAGAGTTTTGCACCCCATCGCTGCATTCATTCATCGCCCGTGCCTGCTGCTGGCCTTTTTGTCGACGCTGTTGCTCGGCGGTTGCAGCCATCAGGACGGCAACAATTTCATCAACCAGATGCGCGAGGGCAGGCCTCAGGAATTTCTCCAGACCAGCGTCGACCGCATGGCCACACTGGCGATGCGCGACAACCTCGACAGCCTCTACCTGCTGATGGGCAAGCTGTATTTGCGCAACCCTGAAGAGCTGCGCAAATCCGGCTTCCTCGACGTCAAGACCGCGGTCAAACAAGTGCGCCTGGCCATCGAACAGCAACAACCGTTGCCGACCCTCGGCGGCAAAAAAGACCTCGCAGCGCTGAGCTATGCCATGAGCCCGGAGTTCCTCGGCGACCGGGTCGGCGCGTTCATCTATGCCATCGGCAGCATGCTGGTCACCGCCCACGGCAACCGCACCGAGTTCTACATGACCGATGCGATCAACCCGACCTTCGTCAACAACGCCGCGCGCAACATCGAGAAAGCCACGTGGATCCTCGCCCAACGGCAAAACAAGGAAGGCCAGCCGCTGCTGTTTTCCAACGAGATTTCCGAGGAGGGCAGCAACCTGAGCTTTGCCACGGAGTTCGGCAAAGTCGTGGCGCGTCTGGATCTGCTGACCCAGATGCTCGACGAGCGCTACCGGCGCATCGGCCTGAATTACGCCCAGAGCCTGCTGTTTTTGAATTTTTTGCCAGTGCAGTGAGCCAAGTCGGGTAGAGTGGCCGACGACTGTGTTTGTATACAATCTGTCGTCCGATTTGACTCAAAGGGAGCTGCACCCGTCATGACCGACCCCGCAAGCGCCGAATACTCGAGCCTGGAACGTGCCACCCGCACGGACAAACTGCCTTACGCCGCGTTGCTGGCGTTTGCCATGACCGGCTTCATCGCCATCCTCACTGAAACCCTGCCGGCCGGTTTGTTGCCGCAGATCGGCGCCGGCTTGAACGTCAGTGAAGTGCTGGTCGGGCAACTGGTGACGCTGTATGCGCTGGGCTCGATTGTCGCGGCGATTCCGCTGACGGTCGCCACCCGTGGCTGGGGGCGCAAGCGGGTGCTGCTGATGACGGTCGGCGGGTTTCTGCTGTTCAACACCATCACCACGTTCTCCAGTCATTACGGTTTGACCCTGGTCTCGCGGTTTCTGGCCGGGATGGCGGCAGGGCTGTCGTGGGGGATCATGGCCGGTTACGCGCGCGGAATCGTTCCGGTGCATCAACAGGGCCGGGCGCTGGCGATTGCCATGCTCGGCACGCCGGTGGCGCTGTCGCTGGGCACGCCGGCCGGCACCTGGCTGGGCAATGTGATCGGCTGGCGCGCCTCGTTCGGGATCATGTCGGCACTGGCGCTGGTACTGGCGACGTGGATCGTCATTGCCGTGCCGGATCGTCCGGGTCAGGCCCGCGCCGAGCGTTTGCCATTGATGCAGTCGCTGCGTTTGCCCGGCGTGCGCCCGGTGCTGTTCGTAGTGCTGACCTGGATGCTCGGCCACAACATTCTCTACACCTACATCGCCCCGTTCCTGACGCAGGCCGGTCTTGGCGAGCGGGTCGATCTGGTGCTGCTGGTCTTCGGCCTGTGTTCGTTGCTGGGGATCTGGATCATCGGTCTGCTGGTGGATCGCTGGTTGCGCGGGTTGGCCCTGATCAGCCTCGCGATATTTGCCGTGACCGCGCTGGTGCTGGCACTGGTCGCGCCGTCGCCCTGGCTGATTTATGCGTGCATGGCGGTGTGGGGCCTGTCGTTCGGCGGCTCGGCGACGTTGCTGCTCACCGCCGCAGCGGACTCCGCCGGAGAACATGTGGATGTGGTGCAGGCGATGCTCACCACTTCATGGAACGTGGCGATTGCCGGCGGCGGATTGTTCGGCGGTTTGCTGCTGGACCGGACGGGGGCGATGTCGTTTCCGTGGGCGTTGCTGATCCTGTCGCTGATCGCGCTGGCGACGGTCTGGCTCAATAGCACTCACAGTTTCAAACCAGGCCGACGACGGCACTGATACTGATGAAATGGCATAACGATAGATCCTATCGATATAGGGCGTTATAAGAAAACTGGTTATCCTGCGGGCCGGATTTTTCCTGTGGTTTGTCTGGACGTCTTAATGGAATTGGCAAATTTCGGCCTGGTGATTGCCGGGCTGGTCGTGGGGTTCATCGTCGGCATGACCGGTGTCGGCGGCGGTTCGTTGATGACGCCGATCCTGCTGTGGTTCGGCATCAATCCGGCCACGGCGGTGGGCACGGATCTGCTGTACGCGGCCATCACCAAATCCAGCGGCGTGCTGGTCCACAGGAAGAACAAGAATATCGACTGGGCCATCACCGGCTGGCTGACCCTGGGCAGTGTCCCGGCGGTGGCGATGACCTTGTGGTTCCTCAGCACCCTGCACACCGCGCCGGACGCGATGAACGCCATCATCAAGCAGGCGCTGGGCTTCGTGCTGTTCGCCACGGCGCTGGCGATTCTGTTCAAGAAACGCCTGCTGGAATTCGCCCACAAACGTGCCGGCGGCAACTACAACCCGAGCGGCGCGCGCCTGAATGTCATGACCGTGATCACCGGTCTGATCCTCGGCACCATGGTTGCCCTGACCTCCATTGGCGCCGGCGCCCTCGGCACTGTCGCGCTGTTCATCCTTTATCCGCTGCTGCCGACCCGTCGCCTGGTCGGCACCGAAATCGCCCACGCCGTTCCGCTGACCCTGGTCGCCGGCCTCGGCCACGCGAGCATGGGCAACATGGACTGGGGCGTGCTGGGCTTTCTGCTGGTCGGCTCGCTGCCGGGCATCTGGCTCGGCAGCCACCTGACCGGCCGCGTCTCCGATGAACTGCTGCGCCCGTGCCTGGCGACGATGCTGGTGTTGATCGGTTACAAGCTGGCGTTTTGATCGGCGAGCATCCATGGCCCTGAAGGCTCAAGCGTCTGGCTGACGCGGTCATAAAAGGTAAACAAATGGGCGACAGGATCGCGCCCGTCCGGTTGCGCAAAATCGGTGCTGACCTAAGCTTTGGGCAAGGCGAAACACTTTTGCCGGGCAGCCCCCGGAACAATCGCCGCGATGCGCAATCATTAGAGCGTGGATATCAAAAGGAGATGCGCATGCTCATCAGGTCACTGACCCTGACACTCTTGCTGGCGATTGCCGGCCCCCTGTTCGCCGCCGACGGCGATTCCCCTCTGGACGTCGACAAGGGCATCAACCGCCCGGTGATCGTGATCGCTTCCAGTACGGTCGATTCTTATTGGGTCAGCCTGAAAAAAGCGCTGGACGACCCGGCCAACAAACAAGGCATCGCCGACCGCAAGATCAAGGTCTACACCATCCTGAGCATGAGCGGTCAGGTCGATGGCAAAAGCCTCGAGCAGCAGCAAACCATGGCGCTGCTGCGTTCGCTGAAGCTGGGCGCCGGGGCGTATCCGAAAGTCTTCCTGGTGGGCAAGGATGGAGAGACCAAACTGACGGCTTCGGGCGAGGAAGCGGCGGCGGTCGATTTGAAGAAAATTTTCGACACCATTGATGCGCTGCCTGCTGCCGAGAAAGAAACTACTTCCACCGTGGTCACGGCCCCGGCTGCTGCAGAACCGGCACCGGCCAAGGGTGCGAAAGGGACTAAATCGACGAAACCGACCAAACCGGCCAAGCCGCCGGAAATGCCGGATGATTGATGTTCTGATTCAGGGGTGATCAGAAAAGAAAAAACGGGCGACCTGAGAAGGTCGCCCGTTTTTTTATGGCGTGATTACCGGGTCAATTCACCCAGAATCTTGTGCGCAATCTTCACCCGTTCCGCATTCGGATAATTGCGGTTCGCCAGAATCACGATCCCGACTTTCTTCGATGGCACGAACGCGACATACGCGCCGTAGCCAGCGGTGGAGCCGGTCTTGTTCAGCAGCACGTTCGCCGGTTCCGGCTGTGGCGGATTCAGCCATTTGACCTTGTGCGGTTCCATGGCCATCGGCGTCGAGTTGCCGTCCAGCAGGCGGTCGAGGCTGATCGGGTAGGTGTAGCGTTCCCAGCCCAGGCCCTGGGTCATGTCGCCGACGGTGTAGTAGCCGGTGTGGGTGAGGCCGATGGCTTTTTGCAGGGGTGCTTCGAGTCTGGCGGTGTTGAGGTTGGCTTCGACGTATTGAAGGAGGTCGGCGGCGCTGGTTTTTACGCCGTAGGCTTCGGAATCGAGGGCGCCGGGGCTGACGCGAACCGGTTTGTTGTTCTTGTCGTAGCCCTGGGCGTAGAGCTTTTCTTCAGACGCGGGCACCGACAGGAAGGTGTGCTTGAGCCCGAGTTTTGGCAGCAGGGTTTCGGTCATCACCTGATTGAACGGCTGGCCGAGGCTTTTTGCGGCCAGGTAGCCGAACAGGCCGATGCTCGGGTTGGAATAGAGGCGATGGCTGCCGGCCGGAAAGGTCGGTTTCCACTGTTGGTAATAGCCGAGCATCTTGTCGGAAGAATCCGCAGCATCGGGGAATTGCAGCGGAAGGCCGCCGGCGCTGTAGGTGCCCAGTTGCAGCAGGCTGATGTGGTCGAAGGCGCTGCCTTTCAGTTCGGGCCAGTGCTGGCTGGCCTTGTCGGAGAACTCCAGTTTGCCGCTGGCCTGGGCGTAGGCGGCGAGGGTTGCGGTGTAGGTTTTGCTCACCGAGCCGATTTCGAACAGGGTGTTTTCACTCACCGCTTGCCCGGTACTTTTGTCGGCGACACCGTAGTTAAAGTAATGTGCCTTGCCATCGACGGTCACGGCCACGGCCAGACCGGCGATATCCTGTTGCTGGATGACCGGGGTCACAGTGGCTTTGACCAGCGCCTGCAACTGATCGTCGGTTTGCGGGGCGGCCAGGCAGGTGGCGGCGCTGAAGAAAAGTCCGAAAGCGCTGTAGGGCTTGATTTTGTTCAGGTTGATCGAAGACATGCGTGAACCACTCTCCATGAGTGTTGATGGTGTTATCCCGCTACACTGCGAGCGTTTTCCGTCGGGCCGGCTGATCGGCGCCGCCAAATCTAGGCAGTCCGGGGTCTTTCGACAAACGATGAAATCTCGGACGAGCCATTAGAAAAATTTGGGACTTGGCATGATTCGACCTCAATTGCCCTTGAATGCATTACGCGCTTTTGAAGCTTCTGCGCGCCACCTGAGCTTCACCCGTGCGGCCGTGGAGTTGTGCGTGACCCAAGCGGCCGTCAGCCATCAGGTAAAAAGCCTGGAGGCGCAACTCGGCGTGATCCTGTTCAAACGCCTGCCCCGTGGCCTGATGCTGACCGGCGAGGGCGAAACCCTGCTGCCGGTGCTGACCACGTCGTTCGATCATATCGCGCAGATGCTCGAGCGTCTGGCGGGCGGGCAATATCGGGAAATGCTCACGGTCGGCGCGGTGGGCACCTTCGCGGTGGGCTGGTTGTTGCCGAGGCTGGCGGACTTTCAGGCGAAACATCCGCTCATAGATTTGCGGCTGTCGACCAACAACAATCGGGTGGACGTCGCCGCCGAAGGGCTGGATTACGCGATCCGGTTTGGCGCCGGGGCGTGGCACGGTATCGAGGCGACCCGTTTGCTGGAGGCGCCGTTGTCGGTGCTTTGCGTGCCTGAAGTCGCCCGGCAATTGCATGCGCCGGGGGATCTTTTGCAGCAGCGTTTGCTGCGTTCCTATCGCACTGATGAGTGGCCGGAGTGGTTTCACGCGGCGGGTCTGGCGACCCATGCCGCGCCGCCCCAGAGCATCGTGTTCGACTCGTCGCTGGCGATGATGGAGGCGGCGTTGCAGGGCGGAGGGGTAGCGTTGGCGCCGCCGTTGATGTTTGCCCGGCAACTGGCGGCGGACCTGATCCGCCAACCCTTTGCCATCGAAATCACCACCGGCAGCTATTGGCTGACGCGCTTGCAGTCACGGCCGGAGACGTCGGCGATGGCGGCGTTCAGGAACTGGTTGCTGGAAATGTCCGGCTAGTGAAAATTCTTGTGGGAGCGAGCTTGCTCGCGATGACGGCCTCAAATTCGAAACATCTATCGGCTGAGACTCCGCCATCGCGAGCAAGCTCGCTCCCACAGGGAGTTGCGTTGAATCCGGGTCAGCGCACCAGGCACGGCTTCTTGTTATCGAACGTCCAGCCCGGAATCAGAAACTGCATCGCCACGCTGTCATCCCGCGCGCCGAGTCCCATGCCTTTATAGAGTTCGTGGGCCTTGGCCACCTGATCCATGTCCAGCTCGACGCCCAGCCCCGGTTTCTTCGGCACCTGCACGCAGCCGTCGACGATTTGCAGCGGCGCCTTGGTCAGGCGCTGGCCGTCCTGCCAGATCCAGTGGGTGTCGATCGCGGTGATGTCGCCCGGCGCGGCGGCCGCGACGTGGGTGAACATCGCCAGGGAAATGTCGAAGTGGTTGTTGGAGTGCGAGCCCCAGGTCAGGCCCCATTCATGGCACATCTGCGCCACGCGCACCGAACCCTGCATGGTCCAGAAATGCGGATCGGCCAGCGGGATGTCCACCGATTGCAACTGAATCGCATGGCCCATCTCGCGCCAGTCGGTGGCGATCATGTTGGTGGCGGTTTTCAGCCCGGTGGCGCGACGGAATTCGGCCATCACTTCACGGCCCGAATAGCCGTTTTCCGCACCGCACGGGTCCTCGGCGTAGGCCAGCACATGATGCTGGTCGCGGCACAGACGGATCGCTTCTTTCAGTGACCACGCGCCGTTCGGATCGAGGGTAATGCGCGCGTCAGGGAAGCGCTCGGCCAGTGCGGTCACCGCTTCGATTTCGGCGTCGCCGCTGAGCACACCGCCCTTGAGCTTGAAGTCCTTGAAGCCGTAACGCGCATGGGCAGCCTCGGCCAGACGCACCACGGCGTCGGCGGTCATGGCTTTTTCGTGACGCACGCGGAACCAGTCATTGTCGGCATCCGGTTCGCTGCGGTAGGCGAGGTCGGTTTCCCGGCGATCGCCCACGTAGAACAGATAACCGAGCATCTTCACTTCATCGCGCTGCTGGCCTTCGCCGAGCAATGCCGCCACCGGCACGTCGAGGTGCTGGCCGAGCAGGTCGAGCAGGGCGGCTTCCAGCCCGGTGACCGCGTGAATGGTGATGCGCAGGTCGAAGGTTTGCAGGCCACGGCCGCCGGCATCGCGGTCGGCGAAAGTCTGGCGGACCTGGTTGAGGATCTTCTGATACGTGCCGATCGGGCTGCCGACCACCAGGCTGCGAGCGTCTTCCAGCGTCTGGCGGATGCGTTCGCCGCCGGGCACTTCACCGACGCCGGTGTGGCCGGCGTTGTCCTTGAGGATGACGATGTTGCGGGTGAAAAACGGCCCGTGGGCTCCGCTCAGGTTGAGCAGCATGCCGTCGTGGCCGGCCACCGGGATGACTTGCATCTCGGTGATGATCGGGGCTTTGGCGATGTCGTGTGCGGTCATTTGGGATTGTCCTTTCAAGCGTGTTTCGGCGCGGCATCGGCCACGGCGACGTCAGGTGCGGATTTGGGTGTCATGCGGGCGGCGAACACGATGATCGCGGCGATGATCGAGGTCGCGGCCAGACCATAGAGGCCGCCCTGGATCGAACCGGTGTGTTGTTCCAGCAAGCCGAAAGTGGTCGGGGCGACGAAGCCGCCGAGGTTGCCCACCGAGTTGATCAGCGCGATGACGGCAGCGGCGATCCGTGCATCGAGGTAGGCCTGCGGAATCGGCCAGAACAGTGACGAAGCGGATTTGAAACCCAGCGCAGCAAAGCAGATCGCGACAAAGGCAAAAATCGGCCCGCCGGTGGTGGACATGAACATCCCCGCAGCGGCGATCAGCAATGCAGTGGCGACCCACGCCTGCTGGTGTTTCCACTTCGCCGAGAACGAGGCGAATGCGTACATGCCGATGATCGACAGCAGCCACGGAATCGAGTTGAACAGGCCGACCTGGAAGTCGCTCATCTCGCCCATCTTCTTGATGATGCTCGGCAGCCAGAACGTCGCCGCGTAGATGGTCAATTGAATGAAGAAGTAGATCAGGCAGAACAGGATGATCTGGCGATCCTTGAGCAGTTTGCCCAGCGACGGCCGGATCGGGGTCGCGGCTTCGCGGGCCTTCTGCTCATCGTCGATGGCTTTGACCAGCGCATCCTGCTCGGCGCGGGTCAGCCATTTCGCATCGTGGGGTTTGGCGTCGAGCCAGAACCAGACGAATACGCACAGGCAGACCGAGAACATCCCCTCAATGAAATACATCCACTGCCAGCCGTGCAGGCCCAAGCCTTCGATCTGCAACAGCAGGCCGGACAACGGGCCGGAAATCAGCGAGGCCACGGCCGAACCGCTCAAGAAAATCGCAATCGCCTTGCCGCGCTCGGCCCCTGGCAACCAGCGGGTGAAGTAGTAGATCACCCCGGGAAAGAATCCGGCCTCGGCCACGCCGAGCAGAAATCGCAGGATGTAGAAGTGGGTTTCGTTCTGGATGAACGCCATGCCGGCGGCGACCAGGCCCCAGGTGAACATGATGCGGGTCAGCCAGATTCGCGCGCCGACTTTTTGCAGCAACATGTTGGAGGGGACTTCGAATAGCGCGTAACCGATGAAGAACAGCCCGGCACCGAAACCGTAGGCCGCGGCACCGATGCCGAGGTCGTGTTCCATGTGGGTGCGGACGAAGCCGATGTTCACCCGGTCAATGTAATTGACGATGAACATGATGACGAACAGCGGCAGGACGTGGCGTTTGACTTTGGCAATGGCGGAGGACAGCACGGAATCGGCGCCCTCGTTCATCCCGGCAATGGATGATTTCACTTGGTTTTCTCCCACTCGTTATTTTTATGCGGGGTGTGTCTGGTGTTGCGTTGTTGATAGACATCATACAACTAGATTTTTTTGTCCTACAAGCGGGAGTGCTCAATCAAATTTGTCTACGGGAGACGGTTTTTATGCTTTTTAAGTTTTTAAGTGCCGTATTTGTTGGCTTTTGTAAGGGTTTTATCAGATATGGCAGAGCATTCCATGCCAGTGATCGTGGGGCGGTTGCTCGACGCAAAGGAGAGTTTTCTAACTAAAATCCAGTGTTGTCATACAAGTTGAGGCCTGAAATTGATAGGAGCTCATACAAGTGATCACCTCCAGTGCTACGATCGGTTTGCCCCGATCACTGGAACCGACCATGCAAGAAGACCTCGACGCTCCCGCCCGTAAACGCGCACACAACCTGGCCCATGACCTGGTGGAAAAACTCACCCAGAGCATCCTGCTCGGCCAGATGTTGCCCGGTGACAAGTTGCCGTCGGAAAACTCGATCGTTCAGGAGCACGGTGTCAGTCGCACCGTGGTGCGCGAGGCGATTTCCAAATTGCAGGCGTCGGGGCTGGTGGAGACGCGGCACGGCATCGGCACGTTCGTGATCGAGCGCGCGCCGGAGCAGGGGCTGCGACTGAATGTCGACACCGCGCTGGGCGTGCGCAGCATTCTCGAATTGCGCATGGGCCTGGAGACGCAAGCGGTGGCACTGGCGGCGCAGCGCCGTACCGAACAGCAACTGGTGCAGATGCGTCAGGCGCTGGACGACTACCAGCGTCTATTGGCCAACAACGACAGTTGCGTCGAGGCCGACCGGCGCTTCCATCTGTTGATTGCCGAAGCCACCGGCAATGTCTGCTTCACCGAAATCATGCAGCACCTGGGCAGCGCAATGATCCCGCGCACCCGGGTCAACGCCGCCGAGCGCGGCGCGGTGGATTTGAGCAAGCTCGGGCAATTGGCGAATCTTGAGCATGAGGCGATCCTTAACGCGATCAGGCGTCAGGACCCGGACGCCGCGCGTGCGGCGATGTGGCTACACCTGACCAACAGTCGCGACCGGTTTTCGGCGGGCGGCGCATAACGGTGTCGCAACTCAAGTCTCAATGGCCCGCACCGCCGCGGGCCGCTCCAGATTCAACGCCAGCACGCTGATCAACACCACTGCCGAACCCACCAGTACCAGCAACGTCGGTCGCTCACCCAATCCCACCGAAGCAATGCCCATTGCGGTCAGCGGAATCAGGTACAGCGTCATCGTCGCCCGGCTCAGGTCCACATGCTTCAGCACGAATGCCCAGGCCATATAGGCGAGGGCGCTGGGAAACACGCCCAGACCCAGCACCGCCCATTGCACCCGCAGCGGCGCACGGGCCGCGCTGTCGACCAGCCCCGGCAAGTAGATCAACAGCAGCAGCGTGCCGGACCACACGGTGTAGCAAACCAGCGTCAGCCCGTCGTAGCGTCCGGCGTGGTGTTTTTGCAGAGCGAAGTAAACGCTCCATGACACGGCGGCCAGCAGGATCAGCAAGCCGTGCGCGTCGAGGCTGCCGAGGCCGCGATCGCCGCTGACCACGATCACCACGCCGACGAATCCCAGCAACACACAACCCCAGCGCCAGGCGCTGATCCGATCCTTGAACAGAAACCGCGCCAGCAACGTGCTGAACAGCGGCGTCGATTGCGCCAGCACACTCGACGCGCCGGCGCTGACGCTTTGCTGACCGATGTTCAGCACCACGTGATGCAGGCTGACGGCAAAAAAGCCCAAGGCAAACAACAGCGGCAAATCCTGCAGGCGCGGCAGATGAATGCCCTTGAAACCTGCAATCACCGCCATGAACAGCGACGCCAGCAGAAACCGCAGCAAGGCCAGATGACCGGGGTCGTAGGCTTGCAGACCGATGTGGATGCCGGTCGGCGAATAGGCCCAGCAACCGACCACGAATGCCATGGCCAACAGGATTTTCAAAGGCGAAGTGGAAGGCATGAGCGAGGCACCGTGTGATTGATGCGCCGAGTATCCGGGCGGCCAATCATTCGCCACAACTGACTTATACTGCGCCAACCATTCACTGTGAGTGATGAATTATGGAGCTGGCGCAGATCCGCATGTTCAAGACCGTGGCCGAGGTCGGCAGCATCGCCAAAGCGGCTGAAAAGCTGTTTTGCGTGCCGTCGAATATCACGGCGCGGATCAAATCCCTGGAAGCGGAGCTGGGGGTGGCGCTGTTTCTGCGCGAAGGGCGCGGGCTGCGGATCAGTCCGGCGGGGCAGACCTTTCTGGCTTACGCGGAGAAGATTCTGGCACTGACGGCTGAAGCCAAGCGCGCGGTCGATCCCGCTGCCGAGCCGTCCGGGCCGCTGCGCATCGGTGCCATAGAATCTTCGGCAACCGGGCGCCTGCCGCGCCTGCTGGCGAAGTTTCACAAGCGCTATCCAAACGTGGCCCTCGAATTGACCACCGGCACCTGGGGCCAATTGCTGGACGATACGGTGAGCCATCGGCTCGACGGCGCCATCGTCGCGGTGGACGTCGAGCGTTCCCAGCTCAAGCGCACGCCGATGTATCGCGAAGAATTGCTGCTGATCGCATCGACCTCGTTCGGGCCGGTGCGCGACCTCGACGATTTGCAGGACAAAACCGTGTTCATGTGGCCGCAAGGCTGTCCCTATCGCGCCGCGCTGGAGCACTGGTTGTTGCGCCAGGGCCTGGCACTGCCGATTGTCAGTCTGGCCAGTTACGGGGCGATTGTCGGTTGCGTGAGTGCCGGCGCCGGCGTGGCGCTGGTGCCCAAAGGCGTGTTCGAGCAATACGCGAAAGGCGCGGGGTGTGCGGGTTACGAATTTCCGGAACTGACGGCCATCGACAACTTGTTCTACTGGCATGAAAACGCCGGGGTGCACCCGGCGCGTGAGGCGTTTGTGGCGATGCTGCGCGAGGAGTTTGTCTGAGCCGGATCAGGCTCCGCTCACGTCGCGCATCAGCAAGCCGAAGCGCAAATCCACCGCATCCGGAATCGGCAGATAAACCGTGTGCCCGTCCCCCGGCGCCACGTCGATGGCTTCGCCCTTGAGGTTCTGCAGTTCATGCAGATCAAAATGGAAATTGCCCTTGGGCGTCATCAGTTCCAGATGATCGCCCAGCGCAAAGCGGTTCTTCACCTTGACCTCGGCCAGACGATCCCGGCGCTCGCCGGTCAGTTCGCCCACAAACTGCTGACGCTCCGACACCGAGCTGCCGTTCTGGTAGTTCTGGTATTCGTCATGCACATGACGACGGAGGAAGCCTTCGGTGTAGCCGCGCTGGGCGAGGGATTCCAGATCGGTCATCAGGCTGCGGTCGAATTCGCGGCCGGCCACCGCATCGTCGATGGCCCGGCGGTAGACCTGGGTGGTGCGTGCGCAATAGAAGTGCGATTTGGTCCGGCCTTCGATCTTCAGTGAGTGCACGCCCATGCGGGTCAGGCGCTCAACGTGCTGCACCGCGCGCAGGTCCTTGGCATTCATGATGTAGGTGCCGTGTTCGTCTTCGAATGCCGGCATCAGCTCGCCGGGACGGTTGGCTTCCTGCAACAGAAACACCTGATCGGTGGGGGCGCCGAGGCCGAGGGTCGGTTGCGGTTCGAAGGTCTGCACGATTTCGCCGAGCTGATTTTCAGTCGCTTCCTGTGCCGAATATTTCCAGCGGCAGGCATTGGTGCAGGTGCCCTGATTGGCGTCGCGCTTGTTCATGTAACCCGAGAGCAGGCAGCGGCCGGAATAGGCCATGCACAGCGCGCCGTGGACGAACACTTCAAGCTCCATGCCCGGCACTTGCTCGCGGATTTCGCCGATTTCTTCCAGCGACAATTCACGGGACAGGATGATTCGGCTCAGTCCCTGTTGCTGCCAGAACTCGACGCTCGCCCAGTTCACCGTGTTGGCCTGCACCGACAGGTGGATCGGCATCTGCGGGAAGTGTCGGCGTACCAGCATGATCAGGCCGGGGTCGGACATGATCAGCGCGTCCGGTGCCATTTCGATCACTGGCGCCAGATCCTTGAGGAAGGTCTTCAATTTGGCGTTATGCGGCGCGATGTTGACCACCACGTAGAAGCGCTTGCCCTGGGCCTGGGCTTCACGAATGCCGAGCGCCAGGTTGGCGTGATCGAACTCGTTGTTGCGCACCCGCAGGCTGTAGCGCGGCTGGCCGGCATACACCGCATCGGCCCCGTAGGCGAAGGCATAACGCATGTTTTTCAGGGTGCCGGCGGGCGCGAGCAGTTCGGGGGTGAAGGAGGTCGTCATGGCGGCGTCGGTCGCAAAAGCGCGGCAGGGTAGAGCAGTTGCGCCGAGGGTTTATTGATCTGGATCTATGCTCCATGAAGAAACAGGGCACTCGCGCTGACGCTGGCTGACTAAACGGGACGGGCGCGGGTGGCGCCTGACTGACCTGGACCGGACATGAACCAAAAGAGTCTGCAATTCAAATCCCTCACCGTGCTGCTGTTGCTGGTGACGGTCGCCTTTATCTGGATCCTGCTGCCGTTCTACGGCGCGGTGTTCTGGGCGGTGATACTCGGCATCCTGTTCGCGCCGATGCAACGTCAGTTGCAACTGAAATTCGGCTGGCAACGCAACCTGACATCACTGTGTACGTTGAGTGTCTGCCTGGTGATCGCGATCCTGCCGGTGATCGTCATCAGTGTGCTGCTGGTGCAGGAAGGGGCGACGCTTTACGACAACATCGAAAGCGGCAAGCTCGATATCGGCGCGTATCTGGCGCAGTTCAAACACAGCCTGCCGCCGTACTTTCAGCACTTGCTCGATCGCTTCGGCTTGGGTGAGCTCAATGCCTTGCGCGAGAAGATTGTCAAAGCCTCGATGCAGGGCAGTCAGGTGCTGGCGAGTCAGGCCTTCAGTTTCGGCCAGGGCACGTTCGATTTCGTGGTGAGTTTTTTCATCATGCTGTACCTGCTGTTTTTCTTCCTGCGCGATGGCGCCGAACTGGCGCGCAAGGTGCGCACGGCGATACCGCTGGAGGAACATCACAAACGCCGTTTGCAGCTGAAATTCAACCGCGTGGTGCGCGCGACGGTGAAGGGCAATCTGCTGGTGGCGATCACGCAGGGTGCGCTGGGCGGGGCGATTTTCTGGTTTCTCGACATTCCCAGCGCGTTGCTCTGGGCGGTGCTGATGGCGTTTCTGTCGTTGCTGCCGGCGGTGGGGGCGGGGATTGTCTGGGTGCCGGTCGCGGCTTACTTCCTGCTCAGCGGGATGATCTGGCAGGGCGTGGTACTGGGGTTGTTCGGGGTGTTCGTGATCGGTCTGGTGGATAACCTGCTGCGCCCGATCCTGGTGGGCAAGGACACCCGGATGCCGGACTACATGATCCTGATCTCGACCCTGGGCGGGCTGGCGGTATTCGGGCTCAACGGTTTCGTGATCGGGCCGCTGATCGCGGCGCTGTTCATGTCGAGCTGGGCGCTGTTCATCGAAAGCAAACCGAAAGTGCAGCTGCCTTAAGCCTTGAACGGACCGTTGAGCAGTTGTTGCGACAGTGCCTGCGCCGCCGGCAAGGACGTGAGCGGGCCGCTGACCGGCTCGCCGTCGCGCACCAGATACCAGCAGGCGAGCAGCCCCAGCTCTCTGAGCGATGCGGGAACGGCGCTACCGATAACGGACATGATTTGAACCTGAGCCATGAGAAGTACCTCCATCAATCTATGGAGCTACCTTAGGGAGTTGGCCGTTTCAGGGACAATCAACGCTTTCGATAGTGGTCATTGACGCCAGTGAGGGCTGGCTCAATCCACCACTTGATCGAGCATGTGCACGATCTCGTGTTCATTGAGAAACCCCTTGCGCACGAGGTTTTCCGCCAGCAGCGAGAGAAACTTCGCCGTGCGGTGGCCTTCCAGGTGCTTGAGTTCGGTCAGGGCGTTGTAGACCTTGCTCGAGGTGCATAAACCGACGATGCGGTGCGGATTTTGTGTAGGCATTCAAGTCGTCCTTGTTGTTATCAACCTGTTGTATGCGGACGGATTCAGAGTGCGGTTCCGTCATGACAAATAGATGACCGTTTGTGTTTTGCCCCCGACGGTCGAGTCCATCATGCCGACTTTAACGGTTCAAACTGTCCCCACAGCGACCTTGGCGAGATTTTTTCAGACCTTGGCCGACGGACGGTTGGCTTTCCTGGAGGCAATAAAAAGCCCCGCTATCAAGCGGGGCTTCGTGTGCCGGTTACCAGCGCGGGCCACCGTAGTAGTGTGGCCGACCGTAATAACCGCGCGGCGGGCCGTAATAGACCGGGGCCGGTTGGACGTAGACCGGTTGCTGCACATAAACCGGGGCCGGCTGGTAATAGACCGGTGGCGGCGGTTGCTGCACGTAGACCGGTGCCGGTTGAGCGTAAACAGGCTGTTGGACGTACACCGGCCGATCCTGGTTGATGAGCGCCGAGCCGATGATGGCCGAGCCGACGATCGCACCAAATACCGCCGGGCCCTGCCAGCCACCGCCGTGGGCTTCTGCCTGACCCGTGATCGCGAATGCACCAATCAACAAGGCCACGATGGGGAGTTTACGAATCATGATAATTCCTCGGTTCTTCGACCCGGCGTCCGAACCTGCAGCAGGCCCGGAATGGCGCGGGGATACTTCTAAGACAGCAACATTTTGAAAAACAGCACGGCCGCTAGGTAAATTTTGTGTAAGGTCTGTACCGGTTTGTTTACCGGATTTCCGGCATCGGCTGTGGTGCCCGGAACAGACCGCCTTATGATCGTTCAGAACCCGATGGCCTGGCTAATCCCGTCCATCCGAAAGTGCATTCGAAGGAGCCTCCCATGCAGATGAACCCCAACAAAGACACCCAATTGTGCATGTCCCTGTCTGGGCGTCCCGGGAATTTCGGTCTGCGTTTTCATAACCATTTGTATGAACAACTGGGCCTGAATTTCTACTACAAGGCGTTCAGCAGCCAGGATCTGTCCGGTGCCGTCGGCGGGATCCGCGCGCTGGGAATTCGCGGTTGCGGCGTATCGATGCCGTTCAAGGAAGCGAGTATTGCGCTGGTCGATGAACTGGATGCCTCGGCGGCGGCGATCCAGTCGATCAACACCATCGTCAACACCAACGGCCATCTCAAGGCCTACAACACCGATTACATCGCCATTGCTCAGTTGCTGGAAACCCACGCGGTGCCGAAGGACACGACTTTCGCCCTGCGCGGCAGCGGCGGCATGGCCAAGGCTGTGGCCAGTGCCTTGCGCGATGGCGGTTACAAGAACGGTTTGATCGTCGCCCGCAATGAGCGGGCCGGGCGTGCGCTGGCAGATTCACTCGGGTATCGCTGGCAGGCGGAACTGGGTGACGAGCGCCCGCAGATGGTGATCAACGTGACTCCGGTCGGGATGGATGGCGGTCCGGAAGCGGGTCAGCTTTCTTTTGACGTGGATGTGATCAAGTCTGCCGACACTGTGTTCGATGTGGTGGCGATCCCCTCGGAAACCCCGCTGATCGTGCGTGGTCGTGCGGAAGGTAAAAAAGTGATCACCGGGCTGGAAGTGATTGCGATCCAGGCACTTGAGCAGTTTGTGCTGTACACCGGCGTGCGGCCGACGGCCGAGCAGTTCGATGCAGCGGTGGCGTTTGCCCGTAGCTGATGGAGCCTGAGCAACGGCATATCCGCCCGGATTTGTCGTTGCCTATACTGCCGGATCAGCAAGCACAGACTTGCCCATCACAAAAGCCGAGGTTTGCATGCATCCGCCCATTCTCAACCTGAATGACGTCGAACTCGAACCGCTTCCCGAATCATTGGCCCCCGAGGGCGAAACCGCCGGGCGTTATCAGCAACGGTTCGCCCGGGTCGGCCAGCAACTGGGCGCGCAGAAACTCGGTTATCGCCTGTATGCGTTGCCGCCGGGCATGCGCGGCAGTCCGTTTCACAGTCATCGGGTCAATGAGGAAATGTTCTACGTGGTGGCCGGGGAAGGGGAAGTGCGCCTCGGTGCCGAACGTTTCCCGATCCGCGCTGGTGATGTGATCGCCTGTCCGCCGGGCGGCCCGGAAGCCGCGCATCAGATCATCAACACCAGTGCTGCGGAACTTCGCTATCTGGCCGTCAGCACCCAGCAGCAACCGGAAATCTGCGAGTACCCGGACTCGAACAAATACGCGGTGATGGACAACTTCAACGTCGATGCCGACGGCAATGCCTCGGGATTCGTCGCGGTGGCGCGGCAGGCAGACGGCGTGGATTACTGGGACGGCGAATAACGCCGCCCCGGTGCGTTTATTCTTCGAGGCGGGCCAGACGCTCTTCCAGCGCTGCAATCCGCGCTTCCAGCTCTTCGATGCGCTCCACTGACACGCCGCTGGCAGCGCCGCGATCACTCGGGTTCTGTCGTGCCGCGATAATCGCCTCGATGTCCGCCGGATCGCCCAGCGCGTGGGTGTAGCGATCTTCGCGCTGACCGGCCTGACGCGGAATCAACACCGCCAGCTCCCGGGCGATCAGGCGTTCCAGCTGATGCACCACTTGTTCGGCGTCTTCGAATTCATGCATGCGACCGCTGCGGGTCAGCAGTTCGTTGACGGTCTGCGGGCCGCGCAGGAACATCAACCCGGTCAGGATCAATTGCGCCGGCACCAGCTCCAGCGCCTTGTCGACCTTGTGCTCCCAGCGGTCGGCGCGACTGCCCATCACCAGTTTGGCGAAACCGCGGCTTTCGAGGGCGCGCAGGCTCTGGCCGACCTGGCCCTGAGTCAGGTTCATCACTGGCTCCCGGCTGGTTTTCTGGTTGCAGGCCAGCACCAGTGCGTTGAGGGTCAACGGGTAGGTTTCCGGGCTGGTGGCCTGTTTCTCGATCAACGAGCCCAGAATGCGGATTTCCGTGGCGTTGAGCCGTGGTTCGTCGGAGCGGGTTTCAAATTCTGTGGTCATCGCGCGTTCCCTCTGCAGTCGAAGGCGCCTAGCCTAATCCTTGCTGGATAAAAGACAAGCCGCGCCGCCATGCGAGCATGGCTATAATCGCCCCCACGATTCACCCAGCCACCACGTGAGACTGCCATGACCATTTCCCTTTACGCCGCATCCGTCCCGGTTTTCCAACAAATGCTCAACGCCGTGAGCGATGTGCTGAAAAAGGCTGAAGCCCACGCCACCGAGAAAAACATCGACCCGAACGCCTTCCTGCAAGCGCGTCTGTACCCGGACATGTTCCCGCTGGTGCGTCAGGTGCAGATTGCCGTGGACTTCGCCAAAGGCGTTTCCTCGCGTCTGGCCGAAATCGAAATCCCGAAATATGACGACACCGAAACCACCTTCGCCGAGTTGCAGGCGCTGATCGCCAAGGTTCTGGCTTTCATCGGCGAGATCAAGCCAGAGCAGATCAATGGCAAGGAAGGCATCGAGATCGTGACTCGTCCGGGCACGCCGAAAGAGAAGCGCTTCAGTGGCCAGGCTTACCTGCTGAGCTACGGCCTGCCGCAGTTCTTCTTCCACGTCACCACCACCTACGCACTGCTGCGTCACAACGGTGTGGAAGTGGGCAAGCGCGATTACATGGGCGCGTTCTAAAACGTTCTGCAACAAAAAGCCCGCCAAGGTTTGCGCCTTGGCGGGCTTTTTTATTGCGTGGTTTTTTACGCCGGACGCTGGGCTTTCTGTTCTTCGCCCAGGCATGCGGCGGCGGTGAACAGCACGTCGGTGGAGGAGTTCAGCGCCGTCTCGGCCGAATCCTGCAATACACCGATGATGAAACCGACCGCCACCACTTGCATGGCGATCTCGCTCGGGATGCCGAACAGGCTGCACGCCAGCGGGATCAGCAGCAGCGAGCCACCGGCCACACCCGAAGCACCGCAAGCGCAGATCGCGGCGACGACGCTGAGCAGGATCGCGGTCGGGATGTCCACGGCGATGCCCAGGGTGTGTACGGCTGCGAGGGTCAGCACGGTGATGGTGATCGACGCGCCGGCCATGTTGATGGTGGCGCCGAGCGGAATCGATACCGAGTAGGTGTCTTCATGCAGGCCCAGGCGCTTGCTCAATTCCAGGTTGACCGGAATGTTCGCCGCCGAGCTGCGGGTGAAGAACGCGGTGATGCCGCTTTCACGCAGGCACTGAAGCGTCAGCGGGTACGGGTTGCGACGCAGCTTCCAGAACACGATCAGCGGGTTCATCACCAGCGCGACGAACAGCATGCAGCCCAGCAAAACCGCCAGCAGGTGCGCGTAACCGACCAGCGCGCCGAAACCGGAGGTGGCCAGGGTCGAGGCCACCAGACCGAAAATCCCCAGCGGCGCGAAGCGGATCACCACACGCACGATCAGGGTCACGCCGTTGGACAGGTCGCTGACCACTTCGCGGGTGGTGTCGCCGGCGTGGCGGATGGCCACGCCCATGCCGATGGCCCAGGCCAGAATGCCGATGAAGTTGGCGTTCATCAGTGCGCTCACCGGGTTGTCGACCACGCTCAGCAACAGGCTTTGCAGCACTTCACTGATGCCGCCCGGCGCGCTTACCGCGATGTTGTCGGTGGACAGCACCAGATGCGACGGGAACATCATGCTGGCGATCACCGCGACCACGGCAGCGGCGAAGGTGCCCAGCAGATACAGGAACAGAATCGGCCGGATGTGGGTTTCCTGGCCGTGCTTGTGGTTGGCGATCGACGCCATGACCAGCACGAACACCAGGATCGGCGCCACGGCTTTCAGCGCCGAGACGAACACCTTGCCGATGAAGGCCGTGCCTTTGGCCGCTTCCGGCGCGAACAGCGCGAGGGCGATGCCGGCAATCAGGCCGATCAGGATCTGGGTGACCAGGCTGAGGCTTTTAAGGCGTTGCAATAGAGAAGGGGATGAAGCGGTCATAACGGCATCTCTGGTTTTTTTATAGGGTGCAAGGTTGCGTGATCCGGGCGATGAATCGGGGGCAGGCCACAGACACGAACCGAAAGGACTGACGCGACAGCCACGCCGTTAAACGGTTGGCTGAACAGGGTGTACGTTTTGCAGGGCGCGGACTTTATCACAGCGTCGTCCGGATCCTTCAGACCTGTGACGATCTGCCACCGGATCCATCCACAACTTAGACAGGTTTGTGCAAGTCACTCGGGAAACACTCTGTTAAGATTGCGCATCCTTATTTTCAAGTTCTGCCGGCGGGCCCTCGGGTCAGCGCTGGTGTCGTCGTTTTGCTGGAGTTCCTCATGCTGTTGCCCATCCTTCTGTTGTCTGCCGCCGGGTTTACGGTGCTGACCACGGAGTTCGTCATCGTCGGCCTGCTGCCGGCGATTGCCCGCGACCTGGCCGTCACCATCCCGCAGGCCGGGCTGCTGGTGACTCTGTTCGCGTTCACCGTGGCGATGTTCGGTCCATTCTTGACCGCGTATTTCGCCCGCTTCGAGCGCCGCAAACTGTTCATCACCATCCTGATCATGTTCGGTCTGGCCAATACCGTGGCGGCATTGGCGCCGAACATCTGGGTCATGGCGATTGCCCGGCTGATCCCGGCACTGGGGCTTCCGGTGTTCTGGGCGCTGGCCAGCGAAACGGCGGTGGACATCGTCGGCCCGGACTTCGCCGGTCGCGCGATCGCCAAGATCGGCTTCGGCATCGTCTGCGCCACCGTGTTCGGGATTCCGGTCGGCACGCTGATTTCCGATGCGTTCGGCTGGCGCAGTGCGTTCGCCATTCTGGCGGTGATCGCGTTCGCCAAGGCGTTGCTGCTGTTTGTCTATCTGCCGAAAACCAGCCTGCACCAGCATCAGGTCAGTTTCGCTTCGCAGTTCAAGATCCTGCGCAGCCCGCTGATGCTCGGCCATGTGCTGCTGTCGATCCTGGTGTTCAGCGGCATGTTCACCGCTTATACCTATCTGGCGGACATCCTCGAACGTCTGGCCGGCTTCAATGGCACCGTGGTCGGCTGGTGCCTGATGGGCTTTGGCGCGGTCGGTCTGATTGGCAACTCGCTGGGCGGTCGTGCGGTGGATCGCCATCCACTGATGGCTTCGGTGATGTTCTGCGCGTTCATGATCCCGGGGATGGTGGCGCTGGTGCCGAACATCAATTCGTCGCTGGGTCTGGCGGCGGCGATGGGCATCTGGGGCGTGACTCAGGCGGCGCTGTTTCTGGTCAGCCACGTGCGCTTGATGAAAGCCGCACCTGAGGCGCCGGCCTTCGCCGCGTCGCTGAACATTGCCGGGGCCAATCTCGGGATTGGTTTGGGCGCGATCATTGGCGGTCGAGTGATCGACAGCGCCGGCCTCGGCTTTGTGGGTTTCGCCGCTGCCGGGTTCATTCTGCTGTCGATTTTCCTCGCCATGGTGCTGATGGTGCTCAAGCCGCGCGACGTCTGCGCGCCGGCTTAAAAGGCTGTAAACAGCTCGCGTCGGGCACCTTCGGTAATCGCTTTGATGCCGGGGTGCTTGACCTTGCGTTCCACCGAGATCGCGTAGAACGACTCGCTCACCGCATCGGTCTGACCGATCAACTCGACGCCGTACTGGCGCTTCACCTCATCGGCAATCACGCTCGGGCCAATGAAAATCCCGCTGCCGGACTGGCCGAACGCCTGCATCAAGGCGCTGTCATCGAACTCCCCGACAATCCTCGGCTGAATCTGCTGCTCGGCGAACCAGCGCTGCAACCGGCTGCGCACCACGGTTTCCGCGCCGGGGATCAACAGCGGCGCACCGTGCAGGCTGCGCGGAAAATCCTGACCGTATTGCGCTGCCAGCTCGGCGGTGGCGAAAAAACTGATCCCGCATTCCCCAAGCTTCTGGCTGTAGCCCTTGATGTCCAGGTGCGAGGGCATCGGGCTGTCGGAGATCACCAGGTCCAGGCGCTGGATCGCCAGGTCCGCCAGCAGGCGCTCGAGTTTGTCTTCGCGGCAGGTGATGCGCAGTGGCTCGCTCAATTCCATGGTCGGCGCGATCAGGCGATAGACGATGGATTTGGGCACCACGTCCGCCACACCGACCCGGAACAGGATCTGCTGTTCGTTGGGCTGGGCGCGCAGCATCAGCTCCAGTTCGCCGCCGAGCTGGAACATTTGCTCGGCGTAGGGCAGGGCTTGGCGCCCGGCCTCGGTGAGCTCAAGTTGCCGGCCGACCCTTTGAAACAGTTCGATGCCGTAAGTCTGTTCGAGCAGAGAAATCTGTCCGCTGATGGTCTGTGGCGTCAGATTCAGTTGCTCGCAGGCGCGCACGATGCTGCCGGTCTTGGCCACCACCCAGAAGTAGTGCAGTTGTCGGTAATTGAGCATGGGGTTCGGTCCGTCAAATACAGTTCGTATAAATCGAAGTATAGCCGCTAAAAATACGAATTTTCCTGAAGTGTCTGTCTCCCTAGAATGCCCAGCCATCGACGGCCGGTCTTTACGGCGCTGTCTGTTCTATCGAGGGAAGCATCATGAAACTAAAAACTACGGGGCTGTTGATCGCGTCTTTACTGGTACTGGCCGGTTGCGACCAGGCCGAAAAGAGCGCCCAGCAACTGATGGGGCAGGCGGCCGAAGCGGCCAAGCAAGCCATCGACGACACGCATAAAGCCGCCGAAGAGGCGCTCAGCGATGCCACCGGCAATCTGATCAGCAAGAAAGAACCGAAAGACGACGAAGAAAAATCCGAATCGTCCTCCCAGGAAATCTAAACCGTCTTACACAGAGTCAGGACTGACCCATGGAATATCTGTTAGAACTCGCCGCCAGCCCGACCGCCTGGATTGCCTTGGCCACGTTGGTGGTGATGGAGATCGTGCTTGGCATCGATAACCTGATCTTTATCTCGATCCTGACCAACAAACTGCCCGAGCAGTACCGGCAGAAGGCCCGTCGTCTGGGGATCGGCATGGCGCTGATCATGCGTCTGGCCCTGTTGAGCACCATCGCGTTCATCGTTCAGCTGACCGCGCCGGTCATCGAGATTCTCGGCCACGCGTTCTCCTGGAAAGACATGATCCTGATCGCCGGCGGCCTGTTCCTGTTGTGGAAAGCCACCACGGAAATCCATCACAGCATGGATCCGGCACCGGAAGATCCGAAGACTGCGACGTCTAAGGTGACCTTGGGCTTCGCCGCCGCCATCGGGCAGATCCTGATGCTGGACATGGTGTTCTCGATCGACAGCATCATTACCGCTGTCGGCATGACCGAACACTTGCCGATCATGGTGATCGCGGTTGTGGTCTCGGTGCTGGTGATGCTGTTTGCAGCTGATCCGCTGGCCAAGTTCATCAACGACAACCCGACGGTGGTGATGCTGGCGCTGGGCTTCCTGATCATGATCGGCATGACGCTGATCGCCGAAGGCTTCGGCGCCCATGTACCGAAAGGTTATGTGTATGCTGCCATGGCGTTCTCGGCTTCGATTGAAGTGCTGAACATGATGTCGCGCCGCGCCAAGCAGAAGAAACTGACTGCCGAAGCGTAATCGCCGGAAAACCAAAGGCCGCCTGAACTCGCGAGAGTCCAGGCGGCCTTTTTGTTTGTGTCGGTTACAGAAAGTCAGTGCGCGGTGGCGTGACGGGCGTCGTGTTTCTCGATCTTGCGGGTCGGTGCAGGTTGTACCGGGTGGTGATGGCGGCGGGAAATCCGCAACACGCCCCACAGCATGGCGGCGGCAACGGCCAGCCAGCCGGCAATCAGCATTACGATGGTCATGGTCAGGCTCATCTGTGCCTCCTCTTTGCCCTGCGTCGGGCGCTCTTTCTTTGGCTCTTGTCTGAGTGACAGTCTAGTCGCTGGCGTGTTTCAGGCTATTGACCAAAGGTCGGTGGTGACCAATCAGTTCGCTCTATGCAGCCGATTCATCTGCCGCTTTGGGCTATACCGCAGCGTGGCGCCGTCCTATGATCCTCGACCAAGCCGGAACACGATGACCGGTAACTGATCAAGAGAGTGACGATGGTGCAGCTATTTTCCCGAATTCGCGCGGCGCTGCTGGTGGCCGGTTGCGTAGCAGCATTGGTGGGGTGTGCGGGCAGTGTGGCGCCGGAGGTCAAGCGCCTGCCGGAGCGGGTCGAGCTCAGCGGCACCTTCTATCGCGGTGAGGCCTATCAAAGCGGGCCGCAAGTGCTGGCCAGCCTCCTGTCGCAGCAGGGCATCGTGATCACGCCGGGTCTGCTGGAAAAACCGCTGCACTTGCCGGGCGCCGAGGACAAGTTGCAACAGAATCTACAGAGCCTTGCGCGTGAGTATGGGATGGTCGTGTATCCGCTGGACAGCAATCTGCCGGCGTTGCTGACCCAAGTGGCGGCCGGGTATCCGGTGATGGTGCGTTTCAGCGAAGGTTCGGCATTCTGGGCGGAGCCGCGTTACGCGATCCTCTCCGGCTATGATCGTCTGAAGCAGAAAGTGCTGCTGCGCGCCGGGATGAATCGCCGTGAATTGATGAGCTTCAGCTCGTTCGAGTCGGCTCTCGAAAAGTCCGGCGGCTGGGCAGTGTTGATCCAGAAACCGACGCAGATTCCCGCAGCGGTCGATCAACAGCGCTGGCTCAAGGCTGCCGACGCACTGGCGCAAGCTGGACAGGAGCGGGAAGCAGCGCAGGCGAGGAAGGCGCTGGCAGCGCACTGAGGTTCCGTTCGTCGCTTGTCGGGCACCCTGGCGGGGGATGCGCTTCTGAACTGTAGCGTCCCGTGTTTTACGGGTCAGGTATCAGGAGACGAACATGGCAATTCCAAATTCACCCAGTGGGCCGCACTCTTCCGAGCATGGCAGTGGCGACGACCTGGGTTTCGATCCGGACTCGCCTGACCTGGACGATCCGCAAGTCGATCCCATCGGCCCGGCGAAGGCGCCGAAGGATGTGCAGCCGGGCGATGATCCCAAACGTCCGGCCAAGCCTTACGATCCCTTGGCTGATCTCAAGCCTTGAAGCGAGGTGCGTATGAGTACCGATTCGAGTTTCGACGACCACAAGCCTGACAGTGTGCCCACCACGCCTGAGCCGGAAGTTGATCCGGTGCTGGACCCGGAGAGCCCCATGCGCGATCCGCTGGCGCGTCCGGCGGTGATAACGCCGGAGCATTCGCGCGACCCGAGCGCCGGTGACGGCATTCCCGATGACGACAAGATGCCGTTGCCCAACGACTGAGTGCATAAATGAAAAAGCCCCGACGATTCGGGGCTTTTTCATGAGTGACGGATTATTTGGAGGCTTCGATCACGCCGCTCTGGCGACTCTTGAGGTTTTTGTCGGCCTTGTATTGCTGAGCCACGGCCGGGACGTTGGCGCTCTTGCCGGTTTCCACCCAGCTGCGGATGCGGCTGGCATCGGCAAAGTGGGTGTACTTGCCGAACGCGTCGAGAATCACCAGGGCGACCGGGCGGTTGGCCATGCGAGTCACCAGCACCAGGCAGTGGCCGGCCGGGTTGGTGAAGCCGGTTTTGGTGATGCGGATATCCCAGTCGGCCTTGTTGACCAGGTGGTCGGTGTTACGGAAACCCAGGGTGTAATTGGGTTTGCGGAACGAGACGGTCTTCTCCTTGGTGGTGGTCAGCTCGATGAGCAGCGGCTGTTTGTGCGCAGCCACCAGCAACTTGCTCAGGTCGCGGGCGGTGGAAACGTTGCGCTCGGACAGGCCGGTGGGTTCCACAAAGTGCGTGCTGGTCATGCCCAGCGCCTTGGCCTTGGCGTTCATCGCGGCGATGAACGCCGCGTAACCGCCCGGATAGTGATGAGCCAGGCTGGCGGCAGCGCGGTTTTCCGAGGACATCAGGGCAATCAGCAGCATCTCTCGGCGGGGCAGTTCGCTTCGCAGTTTGACGCGGGAAAACACGCCCTTCATTTCCGGGGTGCGGCTGATGTCGACGTCAATCCATTCGTCCATGTTCTGGTGCGCTTCGACCACTACCAAACCCGTCATCAACTTGCTCACGGAAGCGATGGGCACCACCACGTCCGGGTTGCTGGAATAAATGACTTTGTTGGTCTGCAGATCCATCAGCAGGGCGCTGCCGGAGGCAATCTTCAATTGCGAAGCGTCTCGAGGGGCAGCGGTAGTTTCGGCGGCGTTGACCGTTGGCGTGAGGAGCGTGCCTGAAAATGCAAAAACCAGGCTCAGGATGGACAGACGAATATTCACGCGGGCGAACTCATGAAGGTTGGAAATGCCGTACTTTGTAACGGCCTGTGTCGTAAAAACGACGCATTTTAGGAGTATGGCTGAAGAACTGTCGATGGTTGTTTGAAGGGCATGAAAAACTCGTGAAAAGCCCTGTAAAAATAGGGGTTTCCGGCGAACGGTAAAGGTTTTTTCGAGGGCATGAAAAACCCCGCACAAGGCGGGGTTCTCGAAGGGCGGAAAACGCGACTCAGGCGTGCAGGGTTTTCGGGCCGGGCATGAGGTTAAGATTGGGCCCAAGGTAGTGCTTTGAGCCTGTATCTTGGATTGCTCGACCCGATTCTCCTTGCGGTAACCTGAATGGTCAGTTGCATGTAGAGGTGGCCGTTGATGTCATTCGGGGTCGTGATTTCCGTGGGAATCCTTCCGTGAATAATCTCGCCACTGTTGGTTTTGAATTCAAAGACCCTTTTCTCAGGCAAGACTCCGACAAAGGCCCCGGTTAAGGTCTCATCGTCCTCTTTGATGTTGTCTCGGCTTAACCGCGCTTTACTGCGGCGAACTTGCTCAACGTCGGAGAACTGGAATCTTCGGGTGTTCGTCGTTAGCGCACAGGACGCATCATTTTCAGATAGCTCGTTGAGGAAGTCCGATACGGCAGCTATCGCTCTATCGGCCAGGCGGGAGACTGGCTCGGACAACTCTTCATCGCTTTTGGTCGTGGCCTCAAGCAGCTCGGTGAGAATGTCGATAGCTTGCGATACCGGAGTGGTGCCCTCGATATCAAGCTGCTTGTCCGCAGGGATTTCTTCGAGCTCGAATCCAAAGGATCCGCGAGCTGGTCCAGTAATTAAAAGCTGGTTGCTCAGGCGGTTCGGGATGGGGCCCTTGTCTGCCAGTGATCCGGAAACCGACGCTGCTATTGCCGTTATCGCGACGCTGAATGCCCGGGTCGCATTAGTTCCGAATTCGGCTAGCACGCCGTGTGTCCCCCAAACAGGAACGCCACGATAAGTCAGTCGAACCTTCGCTGGTCGATAGACATGCTTGCCATTGTCGACAAGACAGGCCCGAGCCTGTTCAATTCTTGCCTGAATCGACATGAGGGTAAGTTTGCTTATCCCTGGAGTGGCAGCCTGCTTCTCAAGAAAGCCGAGCTCCGCAGCCTTGTGGGTGTATTCAGATCTGTTCATGTTCAAGCTCCTGCCGGCGTACCACGAGCAAGCCTTCTGCATCTGCATCGTGAGCAGGAGAAAGGTCAACTTTCAAAAAACCTTTCCACTGGCCGGTGCGCCGATGTGACCACATGCTGTACCAATAGGTTGTCATGGCTACCAACGTTTCGGCAGGGTCGCTCAATGACTGGATGTAGAAGTCGATCTTGAACTCTTTCTTGAGATTAGCCCGATCGCCGCCAAGTAGTTTGATTTCGCGGTCGTCGAGGGTGTCAAAAAATACATCACCAGCAGGAGTGAAGGTCACCACGTCAATATCTCGGGGAGGGCGGTGCTCCAGCATCTCGATGTCCTCAGTAAAGCTGCCGTCCAGCCACTGAAAACCGCAATCGATACCCATCTTGTGCAGTTCTGCTCTGTGAGCAAGGTATCCGGCCAAAATATCACACCGTTCCGGGCTGGTCGCGAACCGATCCACCACCTGACCAAGGCTTACCTCATAAGGTGCTCTGATGTGTCCTGCAGGGTCATCCTCGTTAACAGGGGGCAGAACCCCTTCAGCGTTCCATTCTGGTATCAAGTCAGCCTCCAGGCATTTCGCTATTCCAAGCTACCCGGCGTGGTAGCGAGATGCTGCCGTGCCGAGTGGGATTGGATTGGTCAAAAATCCAATCCTGCTTCAGTCTGGCCACGATACGCCCAGGCATCTCAACATCCCATGATAGAGATGCTTCAGCGTGTTAGCTCGAATACGCCTCCTCCCATTAGAGATCGGTAGCTCCGTGCATCGATGCCTGCTGTTCTGTCGCGGGACAGTGCGGAGAGTTTTTTTCGAAGGCATGAAAAACCCCGCACAAGGCGGGGTTCTCGGAGGGCGGAAAACGCGACTCAGGCGTGCAGGGTTTCTGCCGCGTAGAGGGTGTTTTCCAGCAGGCAGGCGCGGGTCATCGGACCGACGCCGCCGGGTACCGGGGTGATCCAGCCGGCGCGGGGCAGGGCGGTTTCGTACACGACGTCACCGACCAGTTTGCCGTCGTCCTGACGGTTGATGCCGACGTCGATCACGATCGCGCCTTCCTTGATCCACTCGCCCTTGACCAGGCCCGGCTTGCCGGCGGCCACGACCACCAGATCGGCACGGCCGACATGGCCGGCCAGATCCTTGGTGAAGCGGTGAGTGACGGTCACGGTGCAACCGGCCAGCAACAGTTCCATCGCCATCGGGCGACCGACGATGTTGGACGCGCCGACAACGACTGCGTCCATCCCGTACAGATCGGCACCGGTGCTTTCCAGCAGGGTCATGATGCCTTTCGGGGTGCACGGACGCAGCAGCGGAATGCGCTGGGCCAGACGGCCGACGTTATAAGGATGGAAACCATCGACGTCCTTGTCCGGGCGGATGCGCTCCAGCAGCTTGGAAGCGTCCAGGTGCTCCGGCAGAGGAAGCTGAAGCAGAACGCCGTCGATTGCCGGATCGTCGTTCAGTCGATCGATCAGATCGGTCAGTGCTTCCTGAGTGGTTTCGGAAGGCAGGTCGTAGGCTTGAGAGAGGAAGCCGACCTCTTCACAGTCTTTACGCTTGTGCGAGACATAAACCTGAGAGGCAGGATCGCTGCCGACCAGGATCACCGCGAGGCCGGGAGTGCGCAAGCCTTGCTCGCGACGTTCGGCTACCCGTTGGGCGATCTGCTGGCGCAGGCTGGCGGCGATTGATTTGCCGTCGATTAGTTGTGCAGTCATTGCGCGTGATTAACCATCGAGAGGGGAAAAAAAGAGAACGCATTCTCGCATGTCAAACGGTGAGGGCAAAGGCGCTTGGTCAGCAAATTCCCCTAAGCCCTTTAATTAAATGAATTTTTTTCAAAAAGGATTTGACGACCTTCGGGTCGCTCTATACTATTCGTCGCACTTGTCGGGCACAGCCTAGCACTGGTTAAGAAGGTCGAACGAAATTACAGTTTCGAACGACTGGAAAGCACTTAGTTTGTAGTCCTCCAAGGGTACAGCTAACAAGGCGCCCGTAGCTCAGCTGGATAGAGCATCCGCCTTCTAAGCGGATGGTCGCAGGTTCGAGTCCTGCCGGGTGCGCCATTAGGCAGCATTGGCACAAGTAACGCGATATGGTGGGCGTAGCTCAGTTGGTAGAGCACGGGATTGTGACTCCCGTTGTCGTGGGTTCGATCCCCATCGTCCACCCCATATTTCGAAAGGCGCCAGATGTAACAGTCTGGCGCCTTTGCTTTAAAAAGCTTCATCCGCGGATGTGGTGGAATTGGTAGACACACTGGATTTAGGTTCCAGCGCCGCGAGGCGTAAGAGTTCGAGTCTCTTCATCCGCACCAATCAAAGCTTCATTCATGCCGTTGGCCGGGTGAGGTTCTACAAAGAAGTTGTTTGGCTTCTTTGACACGCAATATGGTGGGCGTAGCTCAGTTGGTAGAGCACGGGATTGTGACTCCCGTTGTCGTGGGTTCGATCCCCATCGTCCACCCCATATTCCGAAAGGCGCCAGATTTAACAGTCTGGCGCCTTTTTTGTTTTACGGTTTCGGATTTTGGCGGCTGCAGGTTTCGGGTCGCAGGGCAGGGTGCTTCGTCGTATTAATGTTGCTCGATGATGCTGCACTGCCCGTCGGCCTTGCTTGCGAGGTCGGCTGTCAGGGAGATGATTCAACCGCCTCTATATATAGAAGAGGTTGGCGCAGAGCCCTGGCTTGAATTGGCTGTATTTGCTAACAGGGCGAGGCGCAACCGTTTGTCCCCGCCTTCAAATGGCCTGCTGTTTTTTTACCCGTTTTCAGTAGGGTGACTTCTTGAGTTTGACCTACTAGAATGCTTGCCCTTGATTCTTGGGTCGGAAACGGCCGGCTAACGTCTGTGCAACGAGGAATATCCATGCAAGTTTCTGTTGAAAATACTACTGCTCTTGAGCGCCGCATGAGCATCACCGTGCCGGCTGAGCAGATTGAGAGCCAGGTCAACAAGCGTCTGCAGCAGACTGCCCAGAAAGCCAAAATTGCTGGCTTCCGTCCAGGCAAAGTGCCAATGAGCGAAATCAAACGTCGTTTCGGTGCTGACGCACGTCAGGAAGCGATCGGCGACGTGATTCAAAAATCTTTCTACGAAGCTGTGGTTGAGCAGAAGCTGAACCCGGCCGGTTCGCCATCCATCGAGCCAAAATCGCTCGAAGCTGGCAAGGACCTGGAATACGTAGCCGTATTCGAAGTGTTCCCTGAGTTCACCGTTGCCGGCTTCGAAGGCATCACCGTTGAGCGCCTGAGCGCTGACGTGGCTGACGCCGATCTGGACAAGATGCTGGACATCCTGCGCAAGCAGAACACCCGTTTTGAAGTGGCCGATCGCGCTGCCCAGAACGAAGACCAGCTGAACATCGATTTCGTTGGCAAGGTTGACGGCGAAGTATTCGCTGGCGGTTCCGCCAAGGGCACTCAGCTGGTACTGGGTTCCGGCCGCATGATCCCTGGCTTCGAAGAAGGCCTGGTTGGTGCTAAAGCCGGCGAAGAGCGCGTTCTGAACCTGACCTTCCCAGAGGACTATCAGAACCTGGACCTGGCTGGCAAAACCGCCGAGTTCACCGTGACTGTAAACACCGTTTCCGAGCCAAAACTGCCTGAGCTGAACGAAGAGTTCTTCGCTCAATTCGGCATCAAGGAAAGCGGCATCGACGGTTTCCGCACCGAAGTTCGCAAGAACATGGAGCGTGAACTGCGTCAGGCGATCAAATCCAAGGTCAAGAATCAGGTAATGGACGGTCTGCTGGCCACCAACCCGATCGAAGTGCCTAAGGCTCTGCTGTCCAACGAAGTTGACCGTCTGCGCGTGCAGGCTGTTCAGCAGTTCGGTGGCAACATCAAGCCAGACCAACTGCCGGCCGAGCTGTTCGAAGAACAAGCCAAGCGTCGCGTTGTTCTGGGTCTGATCGTGGCCGAAGTGGTCAAGCAGTTCGACCTGAAGCCGGACGAAGCCCGCGTTCGCGAAATGATCCAGGAAATGGCTTCGGCTTACCAAGAGCCTGAGCAGGTCGTGTCCTGGTACTACAAGAACGAGCAGCAACTGAACGAAGTTCGTTCGGTTGTGCTGGAAGAACAAGTTGTGGATACTGTTCTGCAGAAAGCTAGCGTGACCGACAAATCGGTCTCTTACGAAGAAGCGGTCAAGCCGGTAGAAGCTCCAAAAGCCGACTGATTGTTTTTGCGTTAGAAGCACACACCATAAGCCAGCCTTCGAGCTGGCTTATGCGTATTCAAGACATGACTATTTGGGAGTGACTGCAGAGCATGTTCCGTAATTCCTATATTCAGCAGAACTCTGATATCCAGGCCGCCGGCGGCCTGGTCCCGATGGTTGTCGAGCAATCTGCTCGTGGCGAGCGCGCCTATGACATCTACTCGCGTCTTCTCAAGGAACGAGTAATCTTTCTGGTGGGTCCTGTAGAGGACTACATGGCCAACCTGATTTGCGCGCAATTGCTGTTCCTTGAAGCGGAAAACCCGGACAAGGACATCCATCTTTACATCAACTCCCCGGGCGGTTCGGTGACAGCGGGCATGTCGATCTACGACACCATGCAGTTCATCAAGCCAAACGTATCGACTACCTGTATCGGTCAGGCGTGCAGCATGGGCGCATTCCTGCTGACGGCCGGTGCTCCTGGCAAGCGTTTCTGCCTGCCGAACTCGCGCGTGATGATTCACCAGCCACTGGGCGGTTTCCAGGGCCAGGCATCGGACATCGAAATCCATGCCAAGGAAATCCTCTTCATCCGCGAGCGTCTGAACACGCTGATGGCCAAGCACAGCGGCCGTACGCTTGAAGAAATCGAGCGCGACACCAACCGCGACAACTTCATGAGTGCAGAAGCTGCGAAGGAATACGGTCTGATCGACGAAGTGATCAACCAGCGCCCAGCTTAAAAATAAGCAGCTCAAAATAGGCTTGGTCGGCTCGTCTGATCAGCGGCGGGCTTGAAAAAGCCCGCAATAGCCTTCATCTTGTGTTGCAAGCCTATCGGATTTGGATCGAACGAATGACTGACACCCGCAACGGCGAGGACAACGGCAAGCTGCTCTATTGCTCCTTCTGTGGCAAAAGCCAGCATGAAGTGCGCAAATTGATTGCCGGCCCCTCGGTCTTTATCTGCGACGAGTGCGTCGACCTGTGCAATGACATCATCCGCGAGGAGGTGCAGGAAGCACAGGCCGAAAGCAGCGCGCATAAATTGCCTTCGCCTAAAGAAATCAGCGGCATCCTTGATCAGTATGTAATTGGTCAGGAACGTGCCAAGAAGGTTCTGGCAGTAGCGGTGTACAACCACTACAAGCGTCTGAACCAGCGTGACAAAAAGGCTGACGACGTCGAACTCGGCAAAAGCAACATCCTGCTGATCGGCCCGACAGGCTCCGGTAAAACCCTGCTGGCCGAAACTCTGGCCCGCTTGCTGAACGTTCCGTTCACCATCGCCGACGCAACCACCCTCACCGAGGCGGGTTATGTGGGTGAAGACGTCGAGAACATCATTCAGAAGCTGCTGCAGAAGTGCGATTACGACGTAGAAAAAGCCCAGATGGGCATTGTCTACATCGACGAAATCGACAAGATTTCGCGCAAGTCCGACAACCCGTCGATCACCCGGGACGTTTCCGGTGAAGGCGTGCAGCAGGCCTTGCTCAAACTGATCGAAGGCACGGTCGCTTCCGTTCCGCCGCAAGGTGGCCGCAAGCATCCGCAGCAGGAATTCCTTCAGGTTGATACCCGTAACATCCTGTTCATCTGCGGTGGCGCATTCTCCGGTCTGGAGAAGGTCATTCAGAACCGTTCCACCAAGGGTGGCATCGGTTTCAACGCAGAAGTGCGCAGCAAGGAAGAAGGCAAGAAAGTCGGTGAATCCCTGCGTGAAGTCGAGCCTGACGATCTGGTCAAGTTCGGTCTGATCCCGGAATTCGTCGGTCGTCTGCCGGTTCTTGCGACGCTGGACGAGCTGGATGAGGCTGCTTTGATGCAGATTCTCACCGAACCGAAAAATGCCCTGACCAAACAGTATGCCAAGCTGTTCGAGATGGAAGGCGTGGATCTGGAATTCCGTTCCGACGCGCTGAAATCGGTCGCCAAGCGTGCCCTGGAGCGTAAAACCGGTGCCCGTGGCCTGCGTTCGATTCTCGAAGGTGTGCTGCTCGACACGATGTATGAAATCCCCTCGCAGTCCGAGGTGAGCAAAGTCGTGATCGATGAAAGTGTCATCGAAGGCAAGTCCAAGCCACTGTATATCTACGAAAACAGTGAGCCGGCTGCCAAGGCTGCACCGGACGCGTAAGCGCCCGGTCTGCCGGAACAAAGAAGGGGCCTTCGGGCCTCTTTTTTTTTATGTCGTTTTTTACATCCCCTTTGCGCTTGTTTTTTTTCAAGTCAGCCCCCATCTTGGTTTCAAGCTTAATTCCATCTGATTACGGCCATATGGCCGCCGTAGAGGCGAAATCATGAAGACCACCATCGAATTGCCTCTCCTGCCATTGCGTGATGTCGTTGTGTATCCGCACATGGTTATCCCGCTGTTCGTGGGGCGCGAGAAATCCATCGAAGCCCTCGAGGCCGCGATGACGGGCGACAAGCAGATCCTGCTGCTGGCCCAGAGAAACCCGGCTGACGACGATCCCGGTGAAGAAGCTCTCTATCGCGTAGGTACCATCGCCACTGTTCTGCAGCTGCTCAAACTGCCTGACGGCACCGTCAAGGTTCTGGTCGAAGGCGAGCAGCGTGGCGCTGTCGAGCGCTTCAGCGAAGTCGATGGCCACTGCCGTGCCGAAGTCTCGCTGATCGACGAAGTCGACGCCGCCGAGCGCGAATCCGAAGTGTTCGTGCGCAGCCTGCTGTCGCAGTTCGAACAATATGTGCAGCTGGGCAAGAAAGTCCCGGCTGAAGTCCTGTCGTCGCTCAACAGCATCGACGAGCCTGGCCGCCTGGTAGACACCATGGCCGCGCACATGGCGCTGAAGATCGAGCAGAAGCAGGAAATCCTCGAAATCATCGATTTGTCGGCCCGGGTCGAGCACGTTCTGGCTTTGCTGGACGCCGAGATCGACCTGCTGCAAGTCGAAAAACGCATTCGTGGCCGCGTTAAAAAGCAAATGGAGCGCAGTCAGCGCGAGTACTACCTGAACGAGCAGATGAAGGCCATTCAGAAAGAGCTCGGCGACAGCGACGAAGGCCACAACGAAATCGAAGACCTGAAAAAGCGTATCGACGCTGCCGGTCTGCCGAAAGATGCCCTGGCCAAGGCCACTGCCGAGCTGAACAAGCTCAAGCAGATGTCGCCGATGTCCGCCGAAGCCACCGTGGTGCGCTCGTACATCGACTGGCTGGTTCAGGTGCCGTGGAAGGCTCAGAGCAAGGTGCGTCTGGACCTGGCCCGTGCCGAAGACATTCTCGACGCCGATCACTACGGCCTCGAAGAGGTCAAGGAACGCATCCTTGAATACCTCGCCGTACAGAAACGCGTGAAGAAAATCCGTGGCCCGGTGTTGTGCCTGGTCGGTCCTCCGGGCGTGGGTAAAACTTCGCTGGCCGAGTCGATCGCCCATGCCACCAACCGCAAATTCGTGCGCATGGCCCTCGGTGGCGTGCGTGATGAAGCGGAAATCCGTGGTCACCGTCGGACTTACATCGGTTCGATGCCAGGAAGATTGATTCAAAAGATGACAAAGGTGGGTGTGCGCAACCCGCTGTTCCTGCTCGATGAAATCGACAAAATGGGCAGCGACATGCGTGGCGATCCGGCGTCGGCGTTGCTGGAAGTGCTCGATCCGGAGCAGAACCACAACTTCAACGACCACTACCTGGAAGTCGATTACGACCTCTCGGACGTGATGTTCCTGTGCACCTCGAACTCGATGAACATTCCGCCGGCGCTGCTGGACCGGATGGAAGTCATCCGTCTGCCGGGCTACACCGAAGACGAGAAGATCAACATCGCGGTCAAGTACCTGTCGCCGAAGCAGATTGCAGCCAACGGCCTGAAGAAGGGCGAGCTGGAATTCGACGAAGAAGCGATCCGCGACATCATCCGTTACTACACCCGCGAAGCCGGTGTGCGTGGCCTCGAGCGGCAGATTGCCAAGGTCTGCCGCAAGGCGGTCAAAGAGCACGCGCTGGAAAAACGCTTCTCGGTAAAAGTGACAGCTGATCTGCTGGAGCATTTCCTCGGCGTTCGCAAGTTCCGCTACGGTCTGGCCGAGCAGCAGGATCAGATCGGGCAGGTGACCGGCCTGGCCTGGACTCAGGTGGGCGGCGAACTGCTGACCATCGAAGCCGCTGTGGTGCCGGGCAAAGGTCAACTGATCAAGACCGGTTCGCTGGGTGACGTAATGGTCGAATCGATCACTGCGGCCCTGACCGTGGTGCGCAGCCGTGCCAAGAGCCTGGGCATTCCCCTGGACTTCCACGAGAAGCGCGACACGCACATCCACATGCCGGAAGGCGCTACGCCGAAAGACGGCCCGAGCGCCGGTGTAGGCATGTGTACTGCGCTGGTGTCGGCTTTGACGGGTATTCCTGTGCGTGCCGATGTCGCCATGACCGGCGAGATCACCCTGCGTGGTCAAGTCCTCGCCATTGGCGGTCTGAAGGAAAAACTGCTGGCCGCTCACCGTGGCGGAATCAAGACAGTGATTATTCCGGAAGAGAACGTGCGCGATCTGAAGGAGATTCCTGACAATATCAAGCAGGATCTGCAGATCAAACCGGTTAAATGGATTGACGAGGTCCTGCAAATTGCGCTGCAATACGCGCCGGAGCCCTTGCCGGATGTGGCTCCGGAGATAGTTGCCAAGGACGAAAAACGTGAGTCTGACTCTAAGGAAAGAATTAGCACGCATTAATACGCTTTTGCCTGGGGGGCTTCCTTGACAGCTTTTTAGAGCCCTTGTTATAAAGCGGCTCTTAAGTGTCTGTAGGCCATTCAGCACTCGTTTTTGCTTTCACCAAAAAACTTAGAATCATACTCAAATAGATATAAGGGGACTTAGAGTGAACAAGTCGGAACTGATTGATGCTATCGCTGCATCCGCTGATATCCCGAAAGCTGCTGCTGGCCGTGCGCTGGACGCTGTAATCGAATCCGTCACTGGCGCTCTCAAGGCTGGCGACTCCGTTGTTCTGGTTGGTTTCGGTACTTTCTCCGTAACTGATCGTCCAGCTCGCATCGGTCGTAACCCACAGACCGGCAAGACTCTGGAAATCGCGGCAGCCAAAAAGCCAGGTTTCAAAGCCGGTAAAGCCCTGAAAGAAGCCGTCAACTAAGTTTGATTCAGGTTTTTACCCATCCGGGTCGGGGTCATGCCTGACTTGGCAGCGGAGCGGTAGAGCAGGCGGTTGGAATAGCTGCCTGTCACACCGGGATCGAGGGTTCGAGCCCTGTCCGCTCCGCCAGTTACGAGAAGGCGCATCCTCGGATGCGCCTTTCTTCTATCCGGATTCTACCCACGCTCCACGGTTGCCTAATTTTGAAGTTCAACCGTTTCTGGGGGACGCATGCTGCAGAATATCAGGGACAATTCACAAGGCTGGATTGCCAAGACCATTATCGGAGTCATCGTTGCACTGATGGCTCTGACCGGTTTCGACGCCATTTTCCAGGCCACGACTCACAAGAATGAGGCGGCCAAGGTCAACGGTGAAGAAATCAGCCAGAACGAGCTGAGCCAGGCGGTGGATATGCAACGCCGTCAGCTGATGCAACAACTGGGCAAGGATTTCGACGCTTCCTTGCTGGACGAAAAAATGCTGCGCGAATCGGCCCTCAAGGGTCTGATCGATCGCAAGCTGCTGCTGCAAGGCGCAGAACAATCGAAATTCGCTTTCTCCGAAGCGGCCCTGGACCAAGTGATCCTGCAGACGCCTGAATTCCAGGTCGACGGCAAGTTCAGCTCCGACCGTTTCGATCAGGTGATCCGTCAGCTGGGCTACAGCCGCATGCAGTTCCGCCAGATGCTGGCTCAGGAAATGCTGATCGGCCAACTGCGCGCCGGTGTGGCGGGCAGCGGTTTCGTGACCGACGCTCAGGTGCTGGCCTTCGCCCGTCTGGAAAAACAGACCCGCGATTTCGCCACGCTGAACATCAAGGCTGACCCTTCGGCCGTCAAGCTGACCGATGACGAGGTCAAGGCTTACTACGACGAGCACGCCAAGGAATTCATGACCCCGGATCAAGTGGTCATCGATTACCTGGAGCTGAAGAAGGCTTCGTTCTTCGATCAGGTCGCCGTCAAGGACGAAGACCTGCAGGCGGCGTATCAGAAAGAGATCGCCAACCTGTCGGAACAGCGTCGTGCGGCGCACATTCTGATCGAAGTCAACGACAAGACCACCGAGGCTCAGGCCAAGGCGAAGATCGAAGAAGTCCAGGCGCGTCTGGCCAAGGGCGAGAAGTTCGAAGCGCTGGCCAAGGAGTTCTCGCAGGATCCGGGTTCGGCCAACAACGGTGGTGACCTCGGTTATGCCGGTCCTGGCGTTTACGATCCAGCCTTCGAGAAAGCCCTGTATTCGCTGAACAAGGATCAGGTGTCCGAGCCGGTTCGCACCGACTTCGGTTTCCACCTGATCAAGCTGCTGGGTGTCGAGGCGCCTGAAGTGCCGACGCTGGCCAGCCTGAAAGACAAGCTGACCCGCGAGCTGAAAACCCAGCAAGTCGAGCAGCGTTTCGTCGAGGCGACCAAGCAACTGGAAGACTCGTCGTTCGAAGCATCCGACCTGGCCCAGCCAGCGCAGGATCTGAAACTGACCGTGCACACCTCCAAGCCGTTCGGCCGTGAAGGTGGCGAAGGCGTTGCAGCCAACCGTGCTGTAGTGACCGCCGCGTTCAGCACCGAAGTGCTGGAAGAGGGTGCCAACAGCACCGCCATCGAGCTGGATCCGGAAACCGTGATCGTGCTGCGCGCCAAGGAGCACCTGAAGCCTGCTCAATTGCCGCTGGAAAGCGTGGCCACTGCCATTCGCGCTCAGTTGACCAAAGAGCACGCCAGCGCTGCTGCCAAAACCAAGGCGGAGCAACTGATCGCCAGTCTGCGTGATGGCAAGACCCCGCTGGACAAGGCGGTGGACGGTCAAAGCTGGAAAGTCACTGAAGCGGCGAACCGCGCTCAGGAAGGCGTTGATCCAGCGGTGCTGCAAGCGTTGTTCCGCATGCCGAAACCGGCCGCGAAGGACAAGCCGACCTTCACCAGCGTAACGCTGGCGGACGGTAGCCTGACCATCGTGCGCCTGAACGGCGTGAACGAAGCAGCGGCTCCGACCGATGAAGAGAAAGCGCAATATCGTCGCTTCCTCGCATCGCGTGTGGGCCAGCAGGACTTCGCAGCGTACCGCAAGCAGCTGGAAGCCGAAGCCGACATCAAGCGTTTCTGATGCCTGGCTGAGCCGCAAGACCCGAGCCCCGGATGAAAATCCGGGGCTTTTTTATGCGCGCTATCCGGCGTTCGGGAAACCATGACTTCGGGCATTGATGGTCGCATACAGAGTCAGCAGCAACAGACCTGCGACCAGCCACGGGTAAGTCCCGACGCCCAGGTTGTTCAGCAGCAGACCGCCCGCAAGTCCGCCGCCGGCAATGCCGACATTCCACAGGGTCACCAGCATCGATTGCGCGGTATCGGCAGCCTCCCTGGCAGTTTTTGCCAGGGCCGTCTGCAACAGCGAGGGCATCGCGCCGAACGCCAGGCCCCAGACGGCGGTGGCGGTGTAGACCACGCCCGGCCATTCGCGCCACAGGCCCAGTGCGATCGCCGACAGCAGGAACAGCGTGGCACTGACCAGTGCCAGCTGACGCAGCCAGCGATCAATCAGGCTACCGACGATCCACAGGCTCAGTACCGATGCCAGACCAAACACCAACAACACCCGGTCGATTTCTGCGCCAAGTCCCGATGGCTCCAGAAAGGGCGCGATGTAGGTGTACAGAAGGTTGTGCGCGACGACGTAGGACAAGGTTACAAACAGCACGGATCGCACGCCCGGCAAGGTAAACACCTGACGCAGTGGCAGGCGTTTGCCGGCGCGCTCACCGGCGAAGTCCGGTACTTGCCAACGCACCCAGATCACCAGCAGCACGGTCAGCCCGGTCATGATCGCGAAGCTCAGGCGCCAGCCGACTGCCGTGCCCAGCAGCGTCCCGGCCGGAATGCCCAGCGACAGCGCAAGCGGCGCCCCGAGCATGGCCACCGTAATGGCCCGGCCTTGTAAGTGGGGTGCGACCATCCGGCTCGCGTACCCCGCCAGCAAAGCCCACAGCAGCCCGGCGAACACGCCTGCGATCAAACGTGCAATCAGGGTCAGCCAGTACAGCTCCGACAACGCGGTGATGCTGTTGGCGATAGCAAACCCACCAATGGCCGTCAGCAGCAGCGGGCGCCGACGCCAGCCCCGGGTGGCAATGGTGAGCGGAATGGCCGCCAGCATCGAACCGATGGCGTACAGCGTGACCAGTTGCCCGATCAGGGCCTGAGAGACATCAAGCCCAGCGCTCATCTGCGGCAACAGGCCGGCGGGCATCGCCTCGGTCAGCACGGTGATGAACCCGGCGGTGGCCAGCGCGAGCAGTGCACCCAGCGGTAATCGTTCTGCGGGCTCGACGGTACCGGCGAGCGTGGGGGAAGTGAGTGGCGCATCGTTCATGGGCGGGTTTCCATTTTGCCAAAGGAGACGAAGGCCATAGGGTAGGGCGCTGCACATTCGGGAAAAACAGGTTAGGGTTCCGAACATCTCGGACAAGAATGTCGTGAATCAGGGAGGGATGAATGGACAGCCTGGGCAGTATTTCGGTGTTCGTGCAGGTGGCGGAAACCCGCAGTTTTACCGAGGCCGGCCGCTTGCAGGGCGTGTCTTCGTCGGCGGTCGGCAAAAGCATCGCCCGCCTGGAAGCACGGCTCAATGTGCGGTTGTTTCATCGCACCACCCGCAGCATCACGCTGACCAGCGAAGGCGCGCTGTTTCTTGAACGTTGCCGCAAGATTCTGGCCGAAGTGGAAGCGGCGGAATTTGAGCTGTGCGATGCCGCAGCGGCGCCTCACGGCAAGTTGCGGGTCAGCCTGCCGCAGGTGCATGACCTGGTGATGCCGGTCATGAACGAATTCATGGCGCTGTACCCGCAGATCGAACTGGATCTGGACCTGACCGATCGCATGGTTGATGTGGTTGAAGAAGGTTTCGACGCAGTGATTCGAACGGGTAAACCGCGAGACTCGCGACTGATGGCACGACCGTTGGGCGAGTTTCATATGGTGTTGGTGGCCAGCCCCGCGTACCTGCGCGAGCGCGGCGAACCGCTGACCCCGGCCGATCTGGCGGAGCACGCCTGCCTGCGCCATACGTTTCACGCCACGGGCAAACTGGAGCCCTGGCCGCTGAAGCGCGAGGAGGGCGCGCCCGAACCGACCCTGCCGACACGCCTTGTGAGTACGTCGATTGAGGCCGTGCGGCATGCGGCGCTGGCGGGCATGGGCATCGCCTGTCTGCCGGACTTCATGATCCATGAAGCGCAGCAGCAGGGTCGCCTGCAGCGCGTACTGGATGAGCATCTGGAGCACGTCGGGCAGTTCTGGGTCCTGTGGCCATCAAGCCGGCATGCAACCGCCAAATTGCGGGTGTTCATCGATCATTTATCGGCGCGACTTTTTCCTGTCGCCCATGACCGGTAGAGTTGTAACTGTTTTAAGACACTAATCCATACGCCGCGGGGCAGCGATCTGTTGCACAATACGCCCCGGACCGTTTTCCCCTCAGGATGTTTAATGTTGAATTCTATTCCCGTGCGTTTTTTCGGGTTGGCGTTGTTGCTGACCGCCGCTGCCGGCTGCTCCAAGGACAAGCCTATCTACGAGCATGAGAATTTCGACGACTCCGGCACCTTTTCGCGCAATTACCCGGTGACCGACACCGCCAGTTGCGAAGCGGCCCGCCGAGCGTTGCTCAGCCAGGGCTACATCATTACCAGCAATGACCCGAAACTGGTCAGCGGGCACAAGAGCTTCCAGCAGACCGGCGAAACCCACCTGGAGATCAGCTTCAACGTGGTGTGCGCCGATGATGGCAGCGCCGGCCATCACGCCACCGTGTTCGCCAACGCCCTGCAGGACCGCTACGCGCTGAAGAAGACCAACAACTCCGCAAGCCTCGGTGTCGGCGTACTGGGCTCGGTGTCGATGCCGATCGGCTCGTCTGACGATTCGATGGTCAAGGTCGCCAGCGAAACCGTGTCGTCGCAGAAGTTCTACGAGCGTTTCTTCACGCTGGTCGAGCTGTTCCTGCCGGCCGACGCGAAGAAAGCTGCGCACATCACCGAAAAACCGAAGACCGACCTGGGTGTGCCGGAAGCCAAGCCAGCGCCGGCTCCGTTGGCCCCAGCACCTGCGGCTGAACCGACCCCGACCCCGACCCCGGCCCCAGCGCCGGCCGCCGAGCCCGCGGCGGCACCGACGCCAGCGCCAGCAGAAGCGACCCCGGCCAGCTCCGAGCCGGTAGCACCGCCGGCCGAAGCCGCGCCGATCACCCCGGCACCGGTTACCGAGCCTGCACCCGCGACGGAAACCATCACGCCGCCGGCCAACCCGACGGACATGCCGCCGCCCTCCGAGCCGATTCCGGCCATGCCTGCCTCCGGGCAGTAAACTTCACGCCACGCCTCCGACCGCTGTCGGACGCGTGGCGTTTTGTTGTCTCCCTTAGCTTCTTCCTGCAAGCCCTGTCGAAAAATATCCCGCGATAAATTCCTGACCGCCTGCTACGTTTATTTCATGAAGGACGCGTTTCATTTTTCCTTCACACGGGCACTTTATGCTCGAGGCACTGGTCATTTGTTCCAGGCCATTTCAAGCAAGCGTCAGGGGGATTACGCAATGGATGACTATCAAGAAGAACTGCTCGAATTCCAGGCTTACGAACTGGATTCACCAGAGCCTGCGGAAGACGCCACCGAGCTGTGAGGCGTCAGCCTGTCTTGCGGTGACTGCGGCGAAATTCGCCCGGTGTCTGGCCGTTCCAGCGCTTGAAGGCGCGCTGGAAAGCTTCGGCCGAGGCAAAGCCCAGCAAGTAGGCGATTTCACCGAATGCCAGTTCGGTGTCGCGGATGTAGGTCATCGCCAGATCACGGCGGGTGTCATTGAGGATCGCGCGAAACTGCGTGCCTTCCTCGGCCAGTTTGCGCCGTAATGTCCAGGTCGGCAGCTTCAGGCGTGCCGCCACTTCTTCCAGATCCGGTTCCCGGCCACCATTGAGCAACGGCCCGAGCAATTGCGTGATGCGTTCACGCAGGCTGCGGGTTCGGGTCAATTGCTCCAGTTCCCGTTCACACAAACCGAGCAAATGTTTCCAGGTGCTGGGGCAATGCTCCGGGTTGCGTTGGGCCAGGCTGGTGAGGCTCAGGCGCAGTTGATTGTGTTCGGCGCCGAACTGGATCGGGCACTCGCCCAGCACGGTGTAGGCGTCGCGATAGTCCGGGGCGTCGAACTCGATCTCGATCCGTTCGGCGCGCAAGGGCTCGGGGCTGACGCTGGACAACTGATGCAGCCAGCCGGCAATGATCGAGTCCACCACAAAGCGGTTGTAGGCGTTGTACGGGCTGATCGAGTAGAAGCGCAGCCACGCACCGCTGGCGTCTTCGTGGAAACTCGACTGGCCGCGATAGTTGGAGCCGTACAGCGGTTCGAAGCGAGTCAGGCAGCGGGCGGCTTCGCGTACGGTCGGCGCCTGCGCGGCGGTCACACCGGCCAGTCCGGCCTGGCTCAGGCGACTGAGTTGGCCCATTCGCAAACCCAATGCCGGATCGCCGGTCAGCTGGATCGCGCCATGCCCCAGGCGCATGTAGCGCGGGATCGACAGGCGGGCGCCGGCTTCGGCCAGGCGTGCGGCATCCAGGCCGTACTGTTCGAGCAATGGCAGCGGATCGACGTCATGGCTGCGCACGGCATCGGCCAGGCTGTGGACGAAGCCCACCGACAGATCCCCGAGACGCATCGGCTGCGGTTTCATGGGTTACAACCAGAGGTTCAGCAGGCGCGCGCCACGGGCCTCGCTGTCGGCGAACTGCTGGCCGTTGCTGCTGAGGAAACTTTGCCCGGAACTCGGTTTGTCCCAGAACTGCCCGCGCAGGAACACACTCATGCCGGCCAGCGCCTTGCTGGCCGGCGGTTGCGCGGTCAGGGTCAGTTGGTGCCAGGCCTGGCCTTCACTGACGTCTCCCGGTTTCAGGCTGACCGAGTCCGGCACGCTCAAGCCCTTGTAACCCTTCCACGGTTGATCCCAAACGCCATGACCGACGACGAACGCGGGCACCGCGATCAGCTGCGCGCCTTGCTCGTCGAGTTTGCGGTAGTTGTCCGGATACCAACTGTCGCTGCCGATCAACACGCCGAGGCGTCCGGCCGGGGTGTCGATCACATTGATCCGGGAAGCTTCGCGGGTGCCGGATGGCTCGTCCTGATCGAAGATCGGACGCATCTGCCGCTGTGGCTGGCCGAGCGGGGTGCCGTCACGACCAAATACCACCGTGCTGTTGTACAGCGCACCACTGCCGGCCTTGAGCCGGCCATCGGTGATGTTCGGTTCAGGCAGCACGATCGAGCCGGCCACCAAAGTGATGTGGAATGCCTTGGCCAGACCGCCGAACAGCGCCTGATAGTCCTTGGCCATGTCCCGGGACTTCATGCGCAGGTGCGCATCATCCAGGCGACTGCTGCCCTTGGCGGTGAGCCAGGCGCGAGCAAATTGCACCGGGTTGCTCGCCGCCAGCCAGTTCATCGCTTCGGCGAGGGTGGCGGCCTGGTACAGCTCGTCTTTCTCGCCGCTGATCATCAGCCAGGTGCCGACATGCTCCGGCAGGATGACCACGGTTTTATCATTCAACAGCCCCTGATCCTGCGCCTGCTGCAAATAGGCGGCGAGCTTGCGGTGCAGGCGTTCGGGGCTTTGGTAGTCGGTGGGGAACAGCTCGGGCTGGATGCCCAGCAGGTTGCCACGGTCGGCGGGCGTGCCCTGATCGACCGCGAGTTTGATCCGCAGGTCCGACAGGTAATGACCGGCCGGGCGGTCAGCCGCCCACATGGCGTAGAAGGTGAGCGCGGCGATGAGCGCCATGGAAAAAGTCAGGTACAGAAGTTTGCGCATGAAATCCAACAACAACCGGGTACAGGGTGTGCGGACAGGGTAGGGCGCCAGCCCCGGCTTGCCAAGGGGCGCTGCGCATTTGGATCAATAACTTGTCAGTTTCGGTCATTGAGTGACAGCGATGCGACTCCTAATCTGTCGAGCATGACTGACGGGGGACGCAGAGCTCCCGCATTTTCCGTGATCGCTGCTGTGGAGTTAACGATGACCGCCACTCAATACCCGCACCTGTTGGCCCCGCTGGACCTGGGATTCACCACGCTGCGCAACCGCACCCTGATGGGCTCGATGCACACCGGCCTTGAAGAGAAGCCGGGTGGTTTCGAACGCATGGCGGCGTATTTCGCCGAGCGTGCCCGTGGCGGCGTGGGCCTGATGGTCACCGGCGGTATCGGTCCGAACGACGAGGGCGGCGTGTACTCCGGCGCGGCCAAGCTGACCACCGAGGAAGAAGCGCTCAAGCATCGCATCGTCACCCGCGCCGTGCATGATGCGGGCGGCAAGATCTGCATGCAGATCCTCCACGCCGGCCGTTATGCCTACAGCCCGAAACAGGTTGCACCGAGCGCCATTCAGGCGCCGATCAACCCGTTCAAGCCCAAAGAGCTGGACGAGGAAGGCATCGAGAAACAGATCAGCGATTTCGTCACTTGCTCGGTACTGGCCCAGACCGCCGAGTACGACGGTGTGGAAATCATGGGTTCGGAAGGTTATTTCATTAACCAGTTCCTCGCGGCCCACACCAACCACCGCACCGACCGTTGGGGCGGCAGCTACGAAAACCGCATGCGCCTGCCGGTGGAAATCGTTCGCCGCGTACGTGAAGCGGTCGGCCCGAACTTCATCATCATCTTCCGCCTGTCGATGCTCGACCTGGTGGAAGGCGGCAGCACCTGGGAAGAAATCGTCACCCTGGCCAAAGCCATCGAGCAGGCCGGCGCGACCATCATCAACACCGGCATCGGCTGGCACGAAGCGCGGATCCCGACCATCGCCACCAAAGTGCCGCGTGCGGCGTTCAGCAAGGTCACGGCCAAGCTGCGTGGCTCGGTGAATATTCCGCTGATCACCACCAACCGCATCAACACTCCGGAAGTCGCCGAGCAGATTCTGGCTGAAGGCGATGCCGACATGGTTTCGATGGCGCGGCCGTTCCTCGCCGACCCGGACTTCGTCAACAAGGCTGCTGAAGGCCGCGCCGACGAAATCAACACCTGCATCGGTTGCAACCAGGCCTGCCTCGATCACACCTTCGGCGGCAAGCTCACCAGTTGCCTGGTCAACCCGCGTGCCTGCCACGAGACCGAACTCAATTACCTGCCGGTCAAGCAGATCAAGAAAATCGCGGTGGTCGGTGCCGGTCCTGCCGGTCTGTCCGCCGCCACCGTGGCCGCCGAGCGCGGGCATCAGGTGACGCTGTTCGATTCGGCCAGCGAGATCGGTGGCCAGTTCAACGTCGCCAAACGTGTGCCGGGCAAGGAAGAGTTCTACGAAACCCTGCGCTACTTCAAACGCAAACTGCAGACCACCAACGTCGAGGTGTGCCTGAACACCCGCGTTGACGTGGCAAAACTGGTCGAAGGCGGTTACGACGAAGTCATTCTGGCGACCGGCATTGCGCCGCGTCTTCCGGCGATTCCGGGCGTCGAAAACGCCAAAGTGCTGAGCTATCTGGATGTGCTGCTCGAGCGCAAACCGGTCGGCAAGCGTGTGGCGGTGATCGGCGCCGGCGGTATCGGTTTCGACGTCTCGGAATTCCTCGTCCATGAAGGCGTGGCCACCAGTCAGGATCGCGCCGCGTTCTGGAAAGAGTGGGGCATCGACACCCATCTGGAAGCCCGTGGTGGCGTGGCCGGGATCAAGGCTGCACCGCACGCACCGGCCCGTGACGTGTTCCTGCTGCAACGCAAGAAGTCCAAGGTCGGCGACGGCCTGGGCAAGACCACCGGCTGGATTCACCGCACCGGTCTGAAGAACAAGCAGGTGCAGATGCTCAACAGCGTCGAATACCTGAAGATCGACGACGAAGGCCTGCACATCCGCATCGGCGAAACCGGCGAGCCGCAAGTGCTGCCGGTGGACAACATCGTCATCTGCGCCGGCCAGGATCCGCTGCGCGAGCTGCACGACGGTCTGGTCGAAGCCGGGCAGAACGTGCACCTGATCGGCGGCGCCGATGTGGCGGCCGAGCTGGATGCCAAACGTGCGATCAATCAGGGTTCGCGTCTGGCCGCCGAGCTCTGATCCACCCTAGAATGCCGGCTCTTTGTACAGAGCCGGCCTTCATGTTTCTGCCTCCCACCGACTGGCTGGCCCCAGCCCCCCTCGAACCGCTTGATCTGGACTGGCTCACCGCCGCCGGCATTGAAGTCGCGATCCTGCGTCTCGACCGGATCGATCCGCTGATCAGCGGCAACAAGTGGTTCAAACTCGTCGAACATCTCAAAGCCGCCGACCGTGTGGGTGCCGAAGGCATCATCAGCCTGGGCGGTGCACACTCCAATCATCTGCATGCACTGGCGGCTGCCGGCAAACGCCTGGGATTCGCCACGGTCGGGCTGTTGCGCGGGCATCCGCAGGACACGCCGACGGTCAGGGATCTGCAGGATTTCGGCATGCAGTTGCACTGGCTCGGTTACGGCGGTTATCGGGCGCGGCACGAGCCGGGATTCTGGCAGCCTTGGCTGGCGCAGTATCCGACGCTGCATCCGGTGCCCGAAGGGGGCGGCGGTTTGCCGGGCGCGCAGGGTTGCGCGTCATTGAAGGAGGAAGTCATTAACCAACTCGGGAAGCTCGGCTGGGACGACTACCACGGTTGGTGGCTGGCCTGTGGCACGGGCACCACGCTCGCGGGATTGGTGTTGGCCGAGGCCGGACAACATGCGGTGTACGGCGCAATGGCCGTGCCCGACGATCACGGCGTCGCAGCCAATGTCGAGGCGATTGTGGGCAAGGCTGGAGGCTACGAACTGATCGACGCCAGCCGTGGTGGTTTCGCCAAGGTCGATCCGGCGTTGCTTGAATTCATCGCGCAAACCGAACAGGCCAGCGGCATTCCCCTCGAACCGCTGTACACCGGCAAAGCCTTGCTGGCGCTCAAACAACAGATCGAAGCGGGCCGCTTTGCCCGGGGTTCACGCTTGATCTTCGTCCACACCGGCGGCTTGCAGGGCCGGCGCGGACTCGACGGTTAACCCTGGCTGCGCTTGGGCATCATCCGCAGCAGCGTGTTATCGCGCACCACGTAATGGTGATAGATGCCCGCCAGCGCATGCAGGCCGATCAGCCAGTAGCCGATGGTGCTGATCAGCACATGCCAGTGTTCAACGTCTTTGGCGAACGCCTTGTCTTCACTCACCAGCAACGGCAGGTCGAAACCGTAGAACATCACCTGATGACCCTCGGCGCTGGTGATCAGCCAGCCGAGGATCGGCATGCTGATCATGAACAGGTACAAGGCCCAGTGCATCAAGCGTGCGAGGGTGGTTTGCCATTGTGGCGAAGCGGGGAAGATTTTCGGCGCCGGGCCCAGGCTGCGGGCGAACAGGCGAAACCAGACCAGCACGAACACGGTCAGCCCGAGCATGTAATGCACTTCGCGGATCAGCGTGCGACCGCCGCTGCCCTTGGGAAACAGCCCGCGCAACTCCATGCTGGCGTACACCAGCACCAACAGCACCAGCATCAGCCAGTGCAACAGGATCGACACGGTGCTGTAACGGGATTCGGAATTTGTCCACGGCATACGGCGTTCCTCACGGTTCAGGGCTCAAGCGTGCCGTTCTGCGACGGCATGCCTTAACTGTAATCCCCTTTGGCGCGTTTGCCCGAGGCTAAAAAAGCTTTCACTGAGCTGAGTCAGCGATTTAGCTGAAAACCCCCATGAAAAAACGCCAGTGTCGGGCAGACACTGGCGTTTTTGTTTGCCGCGATGGATGCAATCAGCTGCTTTGCGGCATCTCGCCATTGGCCAGGCGCTTTTTGATGTCGGCGATCACTTCCGGCAGATCGCTGATGGTGTCGATCATGTAGTGCGGGCGCGATCCTTCGAACAGCGCGTGAATGCGTTCGCGCTCACTGGCCAGCGCGTCGCTGCCCAGTGCGCGATAGCCTTCGTAATCCAGGCCCAGCGCGTTGCCAGAGCAGATCAGCGCCACGGTCCACATCCCGGCACGACGACCTTCGAGAATCCCTGGCACGGTGTCGTCGATTTTCACGCAGGCGGCGACATCGTCGATGCCCAGCGCAATCACGTTGGCCAAGGCCTGGGCCGGCCATGGGCGGCCGTTGGGCACTTCGTCGGTGGCGACGACGTGGTCGGCGATGTAGCCGTTGGTGGCGGCCAGTGCCACGACCTTGTCCATCACTTGCTTCGGATAACCCGAGCAGGAACCGATCTTGATGCCTTGCTGACGCAGGTTGGCGATGGTCTCCAGCGCGCCGGGAATCAGCGCCGAGTGCTCGGCGATTTTCTCGATCTGCAGCGGCATGAAACGGTTGTAGATCGCGGTCACGTCATCGTCGGTCGGGGTGCGGCCGAACGCCTTGCGATAGCGCTCGGCAACCTGCGGCTGATCGCACAGGGTGCGGATGTGATCCCATTTGCCCATGCCCATCGGGCCACGGGCTTCTTCGATGGAAACCTGGACGTCGAACTCGGCGAAGGCTTCAACGAAGATCTGGGTCGGTGCGAAAGAACCGAAGTCGACCACGGTGCCGGCCCAGTCGAGGATGGCGGCTTGCAGCTGGGTTGGGTTGTTGTAGTTCATGTTGGTCAGAATCCTGTATTGGCAATGCAATTCAAATGAGGGAGCGGGCCGGGTGAATCAGATGTCGAGGACTTCCATCTCGCGCAGCACTTCACCCACCGCCGCGACGGCTTCGCGCATATGCGCCGGGGTGACGTGGCCGATGCAGCCGACGCGGAAGGTTTCGACCTGGGTCAGCTTGCCGGGGTAGAGGATGTAACCCTTGGCCTTGACCCGTTCGTAGAAGTCCTTGAACTGGTAGCGCGGATCTTTCGGTGCGTGGAAGGTCGCGATGATCGGCGCCTGGATCGCAGCAGGCAGAAAGCTGCGCAAGCCGAGTTTGCCCATCTCTTCCATCAGTGCCTGGCAGTTGGCGGCGTAGCGCGCATGTCGCGCCGGCAGGCCGCCTTCTTCGTTGTATTGCAGCAGCGCTTCGTGCAGCGCCGCGACCACGTGGGTCGGCGGGGTGAAGCGCCACTGACCGGTCTTCTTCATGTAGCTGTGCTGGTCGAACAGGTCCATCGCCAGCGAATGCGAATTGCCGGCGGCTGCGGCCAGGGATTCCTTGCGGGCAAACACGAAGCCCATGCCCGGCACGCCTTCCAGGCATTTGCCAGAGGCGGCAATCAGCGCGTCGAACGGGACTTTTTGCGCATCCACCGGCAAGGCGCCGAAGGAACTCATGGCATCGATGATCAGGCGTTTGCCATGTTGCTCGACGACCTGGGCGATCTCCGGCAGCGGATTAAGGATGCCGGTGCTGGTTTCGCAGTGGATCAGCGCGACGTGGGTAATGTCGCTGTCGGCACGCAGCAGGCGGTCGACGTCGGCGGCGGTGGTCGGTTCGTCTTCAGCGGTTTCAAAGGTGCTGAACGAGCGGCCGAGCACTTCGCAGATTTTCGCCAGACGCTTGCCGTAGGCGCCGTTGATCAACACCAGTACCTTGCCGTCGCGGGGAACGAGGGTGCCGATCGCAGCTTCGACGGCGAAGGTGCCGCTGCCCTGCAAAGGTACGCAGTGGTGGCTGTCGGCGCCGTTGAGGATCGCCAGCAGTTGTTCGCACAGGCTGGCGGTCAGTTGGTTGAAGCGGTCATCCCATGAACCCCAGTCGACCATCATCGCCTGGCGGGTGCGGGCCGAGGTGGTCAACGGGCCGGGAGTGAGCAGGATGGGTGCGGCAGTACTCATTCGTGTGTCCTCGCGATAGCGCTGTGGGATGAAGCTACGGGGCCTACGTTGCAATTCGGCGGATCATCAATCAAATTGTTTGTTGTTATGCCAGCCATCAGTGAGGGTTATTCATGAACCTGTTCCAGCTTCGCGCCTTCGACGCCGTGGCCCGGGAAGGCAGCTTCACCCGTGCCGCCGCGCGATTGTTCATCAGCCAGCCGGCGGTCACCGGGCACATCAAGGCGCTGGAGGAGCATTACCAGATCACGCTGTTGCGACGGACGGCGCGCCGGGTCGAGCTGACGGAGGAGGGCACCAAACTGGCGGCGATCACCCGGGCGATGTTCGGTATGGCGGAAGAGGCGCAGGCACTGCTTGAGGCCAATCGGCAGTTGCTCACCGGACGACTTGAGGTGGCGGCGGACGGTCCGCACATGGTCATGCCGATGCTTGCCAGCTTGCGGGCACGCTATCCGGGGATCACGGTGAATCTGCGGTTGGGCAATGCTCAGGAAACGTTGGCGGCGTTGTTGTCCGAGCATGCTGACGTGGCGGTGCTGACCGAGGTCGAGCCGCGCAAAGGGCTGCATCTGCAAGCGCTGAGCGAATCGCGGATCTGCGCGCTGGTGCCGGCGGGGCATCCGTGGGCGACACGTTCCGGCGAGGTCAGGCTCAAGGAGCTGGATCAGGTGATCATGGTGTTGCGCGAGCCGAGTTCGATTACCCGGCGCACGTTTGATCAGGCCTGTGCGCAGTCATCCGTTAATCCACGGGTGTTGCTGGAACTGGACAGTCGCGAGGCGGTGACGGAAGCGGTGGCGGCTGAACTGGGGGTTGGGGTGGTGTCGTCGGTTGAAGTCAGCCACGATCCCCGTGTCGTCGCGATTCCCATTGCGGGAGAGGGGCTGGTCAATCGGCACATGATCGGCTGCGTGGAGCGGCGGCGGGAGTTGCGGTTGATTCATGCGTTTTTCGGTTTGGCTCCCAACTGATAACCGCCAGATCGTTCCCACGCTCTGCGTGGGAATGCAGCCCGGGACGCTCCGCGTCCCATTCGAGAGCTGGAACGCGGAGCGTCCCTTGAGGCATTCCCACGCGGAGCGTGGGAACGATCTACGAGAGGCTTTCGCGCACCATCTCGAGAAACGTCGCCACCACCCGCCGCGAACTCTGCTCGCGCAAGCACACCAGTGTCTCGGTCAACCGCCGGGTGCAATCGGTGATCGGCAGCGCGCAGACCCGTGAGTCCGCACCAAACTCCGCCGCCGACACCACACCCACGCCAATCCCCACCACCACCGCCTCCCGCGCCGCTTCCCGGCCTTCGACCTGGATCGCCGGGCGGATGCGGAAACCAGCCCGGGCCATTTCTTCTTCCAGGGTCTGGCGGGTGACCGAGCCGTGTTCGCGCAGCACCAGCGGCGTGTCGTCCAGATCTTCCAGGCAGATCGATTCACGCTCGGCCCACGGGTGATGGCGCGAGACAAACGCCACCATCGGGTCGTTGCGCAGCGGTACGCACAACAAACGTTCATCACTGACATCGCGCCCGAGCAACGCCAGATCAGCCTGATAGTTGAACAGCCGAAACAGCGATTCATCGGTGTTACCGGTCTCGATCTTCACGCTGATCCCCGGATAGCGCTCACAAAACCGGGCGATCTGCGGCAGCACATGCACCGGGGCATCCACCGCCAGAATCAGGCTGCCGGTCTGCAAGGCCTGGGATTCCTGCAACAACTCCTGGGCTTCGGCCTCGACCACAAACAGACGCTGGGTGATTGCCAGCAAGCGTTCGCCGAGATCCGTCAGGCGCACCGAGCGCTTGTTGCGGTGGAACAGCAACACACCGAAGCGTTCTTCCAGCTTGCGCACCTGGTCGGAAATCGCCGGTTGCGTCAGATAAAGCCGCTCGGCGGCCTTGGTGAAGCTTCCGTGCACGGCCACGGCGTGAAAGGCTTTGAGCTGGGCGTGGGAAACCGACATGGCTGATTCCTCGTTTACAGGTGCAGTTCAGTAACAAGCTGAGCTTATGTGTGAAATACGATAAATCGATTTTATTTATTAAACAGTAATTGCTTTGATCGGCTCACGCCAACGCTGACTGCCCGGTCGGGCAGCGACGCTGACCATGAGCCTGTGCGTGCAACACCAGGACTCATCTGACCGGTATCGCCGAAGGGACGGGGTGATATCGCAGTGCTCAACAATAAAAAAACACAGGCGTTTACTCATCGATTCTGCCGGCACACTCACACCCTGAGGTCAGAACCACAATGAACAAGCACATCGGCACCATTGCGCGTTGGCGCATGCAGATCTTCGCTGTCACCTGGCTCGCTTACGCCGCGTTCTATTTCACCCGCAAAGCCTTTTCGGTGGCCAAACTGGGCATCGCCGAAGACCCAAGCTTCACCCTCGACAAAATGGCCATGGCCAACCTCGACGCGATTTACCTGGCGGCCTACGCCATCGGCCAGTTCACCTGGGGCATGCTCGCCGACCGCTTCGGCCCACGGGTTGTGGTGCTTGGCGGTTTGCTGATTTCCGCTGCGGCAGCGCTGGTGATGGGCAGTTTCGCGACCTTGCCGATCTTCGCCACCTGCATGCTGATTCAGGGGCTGGCGCAGTCCACCGGCTGGTCGGGGCTTTGCAAGAACCTCGGCAGTTTCTTCCCCTCCGAACAACGCGGGCGAGTGCTCGGGTTGTGGAGTTCCTGTTATGCATTCGGCGGTCTGGTGGCGTCGCCGTTCGCCGGCTGGTGGGCTTACACGCTGATCGGTTCGTGGCACGCGGCGTTCATTTCCAGCGCGGCGGTGGTCGCGGTGGTGGCGGTTTTGTTCTTTATCTTTCAGCGCGACAAACCGGAGGATGTCGGCCTGCCCGCCGTGGAGCCGGAGCCGGTCATCAGCGCCGAAGAGGCCGAAGCCAACAGCAAACTCAGCGTCTGGGAGCCACTCAAGGAAATCCTGCGCAACCGTACGGTGTTGGTGTTGGGTCTCGCGTATTTCCTGCTGAAACCGGCGCGTTACGCGATTCTGCTGTGGGGCCCGGTGATCGTGTTCGAACAGATGCCCTCGGTCGGCAAGGTCGGCGCGGCGATCATTCCCACCGCGTTTGAACTGGCCGGGCTGCTGGGCCCGATCATGATCGGCCTGGCCTCGGACAAACTGTTCGGCGCCCGACGCATGCCAGCCTGCGTGTTGAGTCTGCTGGCGCTGACCGTGACCCTTGCGCTGTTCATGGGCGCCCTGCACACCGGCAGCGTGATGCTGGTGGTCGCACTGTTGTTCGTGATGGGCCTGACCCTGTACGGCCCGGACTCGATGATCAGCGGCGCGGCTGCGATCGATTTCGGCAAGGCCAAGGCTGGCGCCACGGCGGCGGGATTCGTCAATGGCTGCGGCTCGGTCGGTGCGGTGCTCGGTGGTTTGCTGCCGGGTTACTTCGACTCGGTGACGGTGTTCATCGTGTTCGCCGGTTGTGCGCTGTTCTCGGCGCTGGTGCTGCTTCCGCACTGGAACAGCCGCCCGGTCGGCGTCATGGAGCCACGTGCCTACGTGCCCAATCGTGCCCTGACCATCAAACCCCTGCGTAACTGAATAAACCCTGCCTCGCGGCCTGCTGCGGCACTCGCGGCAGGCTGTGCCGTGGCCGACTGACTGGAGAAACTTCATGAGACCGTTTTGGCTGGAGCAGGCTTTGCAGCTCGACACGTCCGAACCTTGCCCGCCGCTGCAAGGCGATGTGCGCACCGACGTGTGCATCGTCGGCGGCGGTTACACCGGGTTGTGGACGGCGATCATGCTCAAGCAGCAGAACCCCGAACTCGATGTGTTGCTGATCGAAGCCGACATTTGCGGCGCCGGCGCCAGTGGGCGCAACGGCGGTTGTGCGCTGTCGTGGTCGGCGAAGTATTTCACCCTCGAGCGGCTGTTCGGTGTCGAGGAAGCGGTGCGGCTGGTCAAGGAATCCGAGCGCAGCATCCACGCCATTGGCGAGTTCTGCGAGCAGTACGGTGTCGATGCCGATTACCGGTTGGACGGCACGCTTTACACCGCCACCAACCGCGCGCAATGCGGCTCCACCGATGCGGTGATCGCGGCGCTGGAGCGCAACGGCATCAACTCGTTTACCCAGCGACCGGTCGCCGATGTACAGCGCATGGCCGGTTCGGAAAAACACCTGGAAGGCTGGTTCTCGCCCGCCGCCGCCAGCGTGCAGCCGGGCAAACTGGTGCGCGGGTTGCGCCGGGTGGCGTTGCAACTGGGCGTGCGAATTCATGAAGGCACGGCGATGACCGGGCTGGAGGAGGGCCGTCCGGCGCGCCTTCACACGGCGAACGGCTGCGTGACTGCTGACCGCGTGGTGCTGGCGATGAACGCGTGGATGGCCCGCGCTTTTCCGCAGTTTGAGCGCAGCGTGGCGATCGTTTCCAGCGACATGCTGATCACCGAACCGCGTCCGGATCTGTTGCAGGAAATCGGTTTGACCAGCGGCGTCACGGTGCTCGACTCGCGCATTTTCGTGCACTACTACCACAACACCCCGGACGGCCGGATCATGCTCGGCAAGGGCGGCAATACCTTCGCTTACGGCGGGCGGATGCTGCCGGTGTTCGACCAGCCCTCGCCCTATACCGGATTGCTCAAGCGCAGCCTCGACGACTTCTTCCCGGCGTTCGCCGATGTGAAGGTCGACGCAACCTGGAACGGTCCGTCGGATCGCTCGGTCACCGGCCTGCCGTTCTTCGGCCAAATGAGTGCCGGCGGTAACGTTTTCTACGGCTTCGGTTATTCCGGCAGTGGCGTCGGGCCGTGCCACATGGGCGGGCAGATTCTCGCTTCGCTGGTGCAGGGCCTCGACAACCCGTGGACGCGTTCGCCGCTGGTCAACGGGCCGCTGGGTTACTTTCCGCCGGAGCCGATCCGCTACCTCGGCTCGCTGATGGTGCGCAACGCCATTCGCCGCAAGGAGCGCGCCGAGGATCACGGCCGGCGGCCCCGGCACCTCGATGTGCGTCTGGCGAAATTCGCGGCAGCGGCGGGCAAGGCCGACAAAGGTTGATCGTCAGCGCGGTGGGGCGGAGCGGTTGAGCAGCCAGTCGAGCAAGAGGTCGTCGTCGGGCTCGGTTTCTGTGGGCTGCGACGTTCGGGGGCGGCAGGCGTCGAGGCAGAGGATCGGCCGGTCGGGATCGCTGTCGAGAAAACTTACCCAGACCTCGCTGCCGGCGCAGGGCAGATTTTCCCGAGGCAGGCCGCCGCCGGCGTGGGGCATGACCACCGGCAACCACAGCCCTTCACTTGCGTCGGCACGAGTCTGATCGGGCCATAACCGCACGGCGATCCGTCCCTGATCGTCGACCTGCGCCGGTTGCCCCGGCGCGCCGAGTACTTGCGCCGGCTGATACCCCGGGATGCCCGGGCGTGGTTGGTTCGGCGGCGGGCGAAACGGGGTCGACCAGGGCAGCGCGGTGAAGTCGTTGTGATAGCGGCGAACCGTTGGCACTGGATCGAGAATCGAAGGTTGCTGACCTTGATGACGCAAGTCGGTGATTAGCCACTGCTCGTTGAAGGCGCTCACCGGATGCTCCATGACTTGCAACAGGCGCCCGCTGAGCAGTCGCGGACAATCGCTGCGGCCCTGAATCGAGCGCGACCGGCAGCGTTGGCGTTCCAGCAGGCGACGACTGCGTTGGGCCGCGTGACGTTGCGCAGTCGGCAAAAATCCCGATGGGGCGACGGCACCGCCCAGCGTTTGATTGGCGGCCTCCTGGCCCGTAATCGAATGCCCTCGCTCACGCACGCCGGCAGGAATCTGAGGCAGCACCGCTTCATGGCGCTGGAACAGGCTGCTGAGGCCGGTTGCTGGCGCATCGATCTGCGTGTTGAAAGCAATCGCCGTCGGTTGCTGCGGCAGGCTCAGGCTGTCATCGGCGAACACCACCACATGGCCGTCCGGCTGATGTTCGAAGTGATAGTGGATGCCTTCCTCTTCACAAAGCCGTTGCAAAAAGGCCAGATCGGTTTCCTCGTACTGAATGCAGAACGGGCGCGGCGGGTAATGGCCGACGGTCATATCGATCCGGTAGCTGTGGGCAGGCAGGTGATGTTCGCTGAGCAGTTGCTCAAGGATGGCCGGCACGTTCAGTTGCGTGAAGACCCGGCGTACGGGATGTTGCTCCAGCGCTTGCAGATGCGGCATCAGCACCAGTTGGTAGGCGATACGGTGCGTCGCCCGGTGTTCGCAACTGGCGCTTTGAATGATGCCGTGAATCCCGTGGTCGTCATCCAGGTGCAGAAACGCCGCTTGATGCAGCAGCGTGCCGGGTGACCAGGCGGGTGCCAGGCCCATGACTTCGATTTCGAACCGAAAGGGCTGATTCAGCGCTTCGTGGCCACTGAAGCGCAGGACCGGCAGGCTGATTCCGCCCTCGGCCAGGGTCAGCGAAAACGGACTTTCCTTGTCATTGAGCATTCGGGCGGGCTCTGTTCAGGCAATACGGGCCACAGAGGGTACGAAAACGCGACGTCGAATGGACGTGGCAAACCGGTTTTTCAGAATCGCCCTACAAGGCGCGTAGAAGATGTCGATGCGCATCGGAATTTTTGGTCGATTGCCGACTTTAGGCCGTATAAACTTGGCGCCATGCGTCGGCCAATAGATGTCTCGGCGCCACAGATCAAGAGAGTGAGTAATGGGCGCACAGTGGAAGGTTAAACACAAAGAAGCGGCAGCCAACGCCAAGGGCAAGATCTTCGGCAAACTGGTGAAGGAAATCACCATTGCTGCGCGTAACGGTGCCGATACCGCCACCAACGCACACCTGCGTCTGGTGGTCGAACAGGCCAAGAAAGCCTCGATGCCCAAGGAAACCCTGGACCGTGCCATCAAGAAGGGTGCTGGCCTGCTGGGCGAAACCGTTCAGTACCATCGCGTAACCTACGAAGGCTTCGCGCCGCATCAGGTGCCGCTGATCGTCGAGTGCGTCACTGACAACATCAACCGCACCGTGGCGGAAATCCGCGTGGCGTTCCGCAAGGGCCAACTGGGTGCATCCGGTTCCGTTGCCTGGGACTTCAACCATGTCGGCATGATCGAAGCGTCGCCGGACACCCCGGACGCCGATCCGGAAATGGCCGCGATCGAAGCCGGTGCCCAGGATTTCGAGCCGGGCGAAGAGGGCGCGACCCTGTTCCTGACCGACCCGACTGACCTGGACTCGGTGCAGAAAGCCCTGCCGGAGCAAGGCTTCACCGTGCTGTCGGCCAAACTGGGCTACCAGCCGAAGAACCCGGTCAGCGGCCTGAGCGACGAGCAAATGGCTGAAGTCGAGGCGTTCCTCGAAGGCCTGGACAACCATGACGACGTGCAGGACATGTTCGTCGGTCTGGCCGGCTGACACACCAGAAAATCGCAGCCCTCGGGCTGCGATTTTTTTTCAGGCGTGTTGCAACGTCTGGCTGATCTCACCAAACCCCGGCCGCGCCAGCACATCCGGCTGACAGCAGCGCTGCTCCAGGGTTTCCAGCACCTGACACTGTTCATCGCTCAACCCTGAGTCGATGCGCGCCAGCAGCTCCCCCAGCAAAATCCCGAACGCACGCACTTCGAGGCGTTGCAGCGCGCGGGTTTCAGGCGTATCCGCCATGGCATGGAACGACGCCGCACCAAAATCCCCCAGCAGACAATCGCCCTGATCGTTCAACAGAATGTTGTGTCCGTAGAGATCGCCATGGGTGATGCCATGACGGTGCAGATGCCCGGCGACCGAGGCGATGCCCCGGGCGATGCGCAAGGCAACGTCGGCACTGAAACGGCAATCATCGGCATACACATCCCGTGAACAGGACGCCAGGCTCGGCAGTCCGGCCAGGTTGCGGTAGCTCGGATCGATCAACTGCATCACCAGGCCCTGCTGGCCGTCGGGATGCTGGTCGATGCGGCCTTCGACGCGGATCAGGTTCGGGTGCAGCCCGGCGGTGATGCACGCGTTCATTTCATGCAGCGGCGAGCCGTCGCTGGTCATCTCGCCCTTGTACAACTTGACTGCCACGGGCGTGGCGGGCTGATTTGCGGGTTGCCACTGCGCCCGATAAATGACCCCGGAGGCGCCTTCGCCCAGCCGTTGCTCCAGCTGCAGCGCCGACCAGTCGATCAGGGGCGCTTTGTCGAGGGCGGCAGCATCGGCTTCGGTTTCCAGCGGATTGCCGGCGTAGGCCAGCCAGGTCAGGCTCGGCAGGGTCAGCAACCATTGTGGTAATTCGGTCAACTGGTTGGCGGCGATGCGGATCAGCTCCAGCCGATGGCACTGGCTCAGTGACGGCGGCAGGGCGCGCAGGCGATTGCCGGCAAGCATGAGTTTTTGCAGCAGCGGACGTTCGCCCAGTTCGGTGGGCAGGGTTTCGATGGCGTTGTCGGTCAGGATCAGCCAGCGCAGATTTGGCGGCAGCGCCGCGCCGGGCACCTGAGTGATGCGGTTGGCCTTGAAACCGATCATCGTCAGGGCCTGGCATTGGCCCAGGCACGCCGGCAATTGGGTGAACTGATTGTCGGAGCAGAACAGCACGCGCAGGCGCGTCAGACGATGCAGGTCATCCGGCAGGCTGCTCAGGGTGTTGCCGCTGAGGTTGAGCACTTCCAGCGTGTCGGCCAGGTTGAAAATCTCCGGCGGAAATTCGCTCAAGCCTTCGGCCAGATCCAGCCGGGTGATGCCCGACAGTTCGCCGGCGCGCAGTTGTGCAAGGGTGTGCATGAAAAGGATCGCTATCGAGAAGGCGCAAGGCGCCGGAAATGGGCCGCATGATAACGGCAAATCAGCCCGGTTCGTGCACTTCGCTCAATTGCCCGAGCCGGCTGCGGGTGCGGGCCAGATCGATCGCCTGGCCGCCGAGGCTTTCGTGCAAGGGGAGCTGGCCGAGCAGGGTCAGGTGTTTGTCCTGATCGTAGAGCACGTCGATCAGGTTGATGAACCGCTGCTGGGCGGCGATCGAACATTCGCCCAGTTCCGGTAGTTCGTCGATGATCCAGTGGTCGAAGCGTCGGCACAGTTCCAGATAATCCATCACGGCCGTGGGTTGTTCGCAGAGGTCGCTGAAGGTGAAACCGACGCGCCGGTCTTCGCACAGCCGCGCCTGCAAATGGCGGCTGCCGACCGCCAAGGGCAACGGCGCGGCATCGAGGGGCGGCAGGTTCAACGCGAGGCGCTGCCCCGGGGTGGCCGGCCAGACGTAATGGCCTTGGGTGAACAGTTGATGCGCATGCCGGCGCGCCTGGCTGCGGTAATCGTGCGGGCCGCCGACTTCCATGACCTGCATGCGCGCATTGAACAGGTCGATCACCGGTTTGAACCGCGCGTGGTATAGCGGGTTGGGGAGCAAGCCTTCGGGCGGGTAGTTGGAGGTCACCAGCAACAGGATCCCGCGCTTGAACAGCGCCTTGAACAGGCGGGTGATGAGCATCGCATCGCCGATGTCATGCACATGAAATTCGTCGAAACACAGCACCCGACAGTCCGTCAGCAACGCGTCGAGGGTGACGGCGAGGGCGTCGTCGCGGTCGCGGTGCTCGAACATGCCTTGATGCAACTGGGCGAAGAACCCGTGGAAATGCAGACGGCGCTTTTGCTGGATCGGCAACGCCTGGAAGAATCCGTCCAACAGCCAGCTCTTGCCGCGCCCGACCGCCCCGTGCAGATACAGGCTGGGCGGAGTTTGCGCAGGGGTGCCGAACAACAGGCCGGCCTGATGGGCCATGCAATCGATGACCCGCTGCTGGCTGTGGCTGAGGGTGTAGCCCTGGCCGTGGGCCTTTTGCCGGAAATAGTCACGCACCGATTGCGCGCTGGCGGCGCACTGGCCCGCGTTTGTAACGGAGCGTTTGCCGAAGAAATGGCGCAAGGCTGACCAGCGCTGGGTCAGACGCGAACGGTCGGGCAGTCGGGCGGGCACAGCAATCACTCCGTCATCATCGGGCCGGCTCCCCCCGAGCGCGGCGGGGTAGTTTAACCAGACGGGTAGTTTTGCTTCCACTGCGCTTTATCGTTTTTCCGGAGAGCAATCTGCGGCGTGTACAGGATTTTTCAACACTTTAAATCGACGTGTTGCCAACCTTTCGAAACAAATCCCGGCGAGTGACTGGATCCAATCGACTGGCGCAATCGGCGTCCGTTGCTAACCTGAAACACTGTAACGACAGAGACGCTGTCGCCATCAAGGAACGGGCGGTGAATGCAGGGATGGTCTGGGCATTGCTGGGCGGGCTCGCGGTACCGGTCCACGCCGCCGACCTTCAGGTCGAGGTGCGGGTCGATGTGCAGCGCGGTTGCCAGTTGATCGGCCAGCAACGCGAGGCCGGTATCGAACAACTGGGCGTGCTCGACTTCGGCACCACGGCGCGGCTCGGCGACCGGGACGGGCCACTCGGTGCGGCGCTCACGAATTCGCGCCTGCCGCGTCTGGAATGCAACCCGGACACCCCGTACCAGTTGCGCGTCGATGGCGGCCTGCACGGTGGCGTTGGCGAGGTGCGTTATATGGCGGGGGAGGCCGGCAGCAAGCCGATCCCCTATCGCCTGTATCAGGACGCCGCGCGGCGGGTGCCGCTGGTGGTGGATGTGCCGGTCAGCGGTCGGGTGCCGGACAGCGGCACAGTGGACTTGCCGCTATACGGGCGGATCGAGCGGATGGCCGAAGTGCCACGGGTCAGCCGGTATTCGGATCTGGTGAAGGTGACGGTCACCTGGTGATCGCGGAGTTTTTTCAGCCATCCGGTGGAGCCGGGTGGCGCAGGGAAGGGCGTTCAATGACGAGCGCAGTGGTCGAGTGATCCTGAAGGAGTAGGGGCTCAATGATGGGCAGACACGGGCGGCTAATCGCCACAGCCACATTGCTGTTGTTCACCGAGGTCGCGTCGGCGGCGGTCAGTGGGCAGATCCTTGCGCGGCTGACGCTGATCGCCGGCTGCGAGGTGACCAACGCCACCAGTCCCGCCAGCCCGGTGGACGGGCTGGGCTCTCTTGATTTCGGCCAGCAGGGCCCGACCTGGAACGCACCGATCAAGGCCAGCCTCAGCGAAGCAGGCAGCGGTCAGCTGAATGTCGCCTGCAACCCTTCGGTCACCGGGTTCACCGTGACCATCGACGGCGGCACTCATGGCGATGGCACGACACGCCGGCTGAGCAACGGTCGCCAGACACTCCCTTATCAGCTGTTTCTCGATGCCTCCGGCAGCCAGAGCTACAGCATCGGTCAACAACACAATTTCGCTGTCACCAGCGGCGCACAGATACCCATCCCGGTATTTGGCTCGGTGGTGGCGAACACCCGTGCGGTACCGGCCGGTGTCTATACCGACACCCTGACGGTGACGCTCGACTGGTAACCCCGTAGAGGACGGACACCATGCGTACGATTGCATCAAGGATAGGTTTGTCGTTGCTCGGCCTGACGCTCGCTTCCAGCGTCAATGCCGCCACCACGGTCACCGGCCAGATCACCTCCAGCCTGATCCTGATCAGCAGTTGCCAGGTCAACGGTTCCGGCGGTTCTACCGGACTGAACTTCGGTGCGTTGAACTTCGGCACCGCCAACAGCCTGTTCACCACGGCCACCGGGCAGGTGCTGGGCGGCGGGGGCGGGGCGCTGTCGATCCTGTGCTCGGCCGGCACCACGCCGACGGTCAAGGTCCGGGCCGGCGCCCATGACGGGCTCTCGCCGGGTGGTACGCGCGCGCTGTACGACGGGGTCGCCAACTACGTGCCGTATGACCTGTACACCGACGCCGGGCACTCGCAATTGCTGGCCATCGACGGGGTGATCAACCTCGCAGCCAGCACCGGTGTGGCGCAGACCGTGAACATCTACGGTCAGGCGGTGGGCAAGGCCGGGCTGCCGGCGGGCACCTATACCGACACGATTTCCGTCGAACTGACGTTCTAGTGCCATGGGCCGGCATGGCTGTGCGGCGCTGCTCCTGCTGTGTGCGGGCAGCTTGCCGCTGCCCTTGGCGGCGGTGACCAGCCAGAGTTTTCAGGTCAGTGCGACAGTGACGCCGGGCTGTCTGGTGGTAGGGGGCGTATCGAACTATGGCGGGCTGAATTTCGGTTCGCGTTCGGCGCTGGCCACCGGCACGGTGCAGGTCGCGTTGACCGGCGGCGTCACGCTGCAATGCACGCCGGGGGTGGCGCTGAACATGACGGTCGATGGCGGCCAGTACAACAGCGGCGGGCGACGCATGCAGATCAGCGGAGGCAGCGCGAAGGTGGCGTACACGCTGTTTCGCGATGCGGCATACAGCCAGAGTCTGGGCATCGGCCAGAGTGTGGCGGTGGCCTACAGCGATGCGAACAACATCAGTCTGCCGATCTACGGTCAGGTGCAATTGCCGGGCAATCAGCCCGGGGGGACATACAGCGATGTGTTGCAGGTGCAACTTTCGTGGTGATGTGAAATGACAAGGAGCAGATTTATGGGGTTTTTCACGTCACGCTATTCGTCCGTGTGTTGCGCCGTGCTGGCGCTGGTCATGTTCGGGACGCTCAAGGCCCAAGCCGCCAGTTCGGTGCTGATCTGGCCGATCGACCCGGTGCTGGAGGCCGATCAGCAGGCCAGTGCGCTGTGGCTGGAAAATCGCGGCACGGAAACCGCCAACCTGCAGATCCGCGTGTTCGGCTGGAGCCAGAGCGGTTTTGAAGAGCAATACCGCAATCAGCGCGAGGTGATCGGCAGTCCGCCGGTGGCGAAGATCGAGCCGGGCCAGAAGCAACTGGTGCGCCTGACTCGCACCAAGGATGTGCCGCCAGGCCAGGAACTGGCGTACCGGATCATCATCGATGAAATCCCCTCGGCCCAGCCGCCCGTCGCCGAAGACGGCAAGACTGCGGCGGCGATCCGCTTCCAGATGCGCTATTCGGTGCCACTGTTCGCCTATGGCGCTGGGCTGTGGAGCAAGGAAGACAGCGCCCGCCAGCGTGACCCCAAAGGCATCGGCCTGCCGCAATTGAGCTGGCGCACGGTGGCGGTGGAGGGCCGTCCTTATGTGGAAGTGCGCAATCAGGGCGCGGTCCATGCGCGACTGACCGATGTGGCCGTCACACAGGGCGGTCAAAGCAAACCGCTGGCCGAGGGATTGCTCGGCTACGTATTGCCCGGCGCGGTGATGCGCTGGCCGGCACCGGGACCGGTGGCGGGAGAATTGGCTGGGCGGATCAATGGCGCGGCAAAGGTGCAGAGCATTCCGCCGGCGCGATAGCCGTAGCGAGTCATGTCGAAGCTTTCGGGTTTCGGCGCCAGCGGTTTCAGGAGGAATCAGTCCATTGACGGACGTAACACGCTAATGAGTCCGGGATGGGCTCGCCGTATTCAGCGTCCGTTGTGGCTCATGACCGGCGCGTGGTGCCTGATGTTCATTCATCCATCCGGGGCCGGTGAACTGCCGCCGCCTCCCAGCGGCATGGAGGCCGTCAGCGATGCACAGTTGTTTCTGGAACTGGTGGTCAACCAGATGAATACCGGTCGGGTGGTGGCGGTGGAGCAGCGCGGCGGGCGCCTGTTCCTGCCTGCCAGCGTATTGCGCGATACGGGCATGAAGCTGCCGGAAGAGGCCGGTGCCGAAGTCGATCTCGACGGCCTGCCGGGCCTGCACAGCGATTACGACAGCGTCAGCCAGCGCTTGCTGCTCGACGTGCCACCGGACTGGCTGCCGGAGCAGTTCATCGGCAACCGCGAGGTTTATCCGCGCACGCCGGCGCTGAGCAGTTTCGGCGCGTTGTTCAATTATGACCTGTACCTCAATGACACCGACGACGCCGGCACTTATCTGGCGGCGTGGAACGAGGTGCGGCTGTTCGACAGTTGGGGCACGTTGTCGAACACCGGGCAATATCGCCGCACATTGTCAGGGGATGCGGTCAGCACGCTGGACAACGGCTATCTGCGTTACGACACCACCTGGCGCTACTCCGATGACGAACGGATGCTGACCTACGAGGCCGGGGACGTGGTCAGCGGCGCCTTGCCCTGGAGCAGTTCTGTGCGGCTGGGCGGTGTGCAGTTCTCAAGGGATTTTGCAGTGCGTCCGGATCTGGTGACCTATCCGCTGCCGCAGTTCGCCGGGGAAGCGGCGGTGCCGTCCTCGGTGGATCTGTTCATCAACGGCTACAAATCCAGCAGCACCGACCTGCAACCGGGGCCTTACACCCTGACCAACATTCCGTTTATCAACGGCGCGGGTGAGGCGGTTGTAGTCACGACCGATGCGCTGGGCCGGCAGGTGTCGACCACGGTGCCGTTCTATGTCACCAGCAGCCTGTTGCAAAAAGGCCTGAGCGATTTTTCTGTGGCTGCCGGTACGTTGCGCCGGGATTACGGCCTGAAGGATTTCAGCTATGGGCCGGGCGTGACCTCGGGCAGTCTGCGCTATGGAGTCAGCGACACGTTTACTCTGGAAAGCCACGCAGAAGCGGCGGATTCCCTGAGCCTCGGCGGGCTGGGCGGCAACTTGCGGCTGGGCAATTTCGGGGTGCTCAACAGCGCGATCAGCCAGAGCCGTTTCGATGGCGACGGCGGTCAGCAACTGAGCCTCGGTTATCAATACAGCGGGCAGCGCTACAGTTTTTCCTATCAGCGTCTGCAACGCCGCGATCTCTATGCCGACCTGACCGTGGTCGACAGCCCTTACACCACACTCAGCAAGCGCAGTGAACAGGCGACCCTGAGCCTCAACCTCGAACGCTGGGGCAGTCTCGGCGTCGGGTATTTCGACATTCGCGCGGCGGACGAAACCCGCACGCGGTTGCTCAACCTGAGCTGGAGCAAACCGCTGTGGCGCAACAGCAGTTTCTACCTGTCGGCCAACCGCGAAATCGGCGACAGCAACTGGGCGGTGCAGGCGCAACTGGTGATTCCGTTCGACCTGCGCGGCAGCCTGGCCATCAGCAGCGAACGCAGCAAGACCGGGCAGACGCAGCAACGGGTCAACTACAGCCGCGCCGTGCCGTCCGAGGGCGGGGTGGGCTTCAATCTCGGCTACGCCAAGGGGGACGGCGCCGATTACCGCCAGGCGGACGTGACCTGGCGTCTGCAATCGGTGCAATTGCAGGCTGGCGTCTATGGGACGTCCGACGCCGAAACCCGTTGGGCCGATGCCAGCGGCTCGCTGGTTTGGATGGATGATCAAGTGTTCGCTGCCAACCGCATCGACGATGCGTTCGTGGTGGTCAGCACCGATGGCTACGCGGACATTCCGGTGCGCTACGAGAACCAGCAGGTCGGCCAGACCGACCGTAACGGCCACTTGCTGGTGCCGTGGAGCAGTGCCTATTACCGCGGCAAATACGAAATCGATCCGCTGAACCTGCCGGCCAACGTGCGTAGCCCCAACGTCGAACAGCGTGTCGCCGTACGCCGGGGCAGTGGCTATCTGCTGGAATTTCCGCTGAGCCGGGTGATCGCCGCGAGCATCGTGCTGGTGGATGCGCAGCAAAAGGAATTGCCGCTGGGCAGTGGCGTGCTGCACGAACAGAGCGGCACGCGGACGGTGGTCGGTTGGGACGGACTGGTCTATCTGGAAAACCTCCAGGCGCAGAATTCGCTGCGGGTGACTCTCGCGGACGGCAAGACTTGCCAGGCGCAATTCAGCGTCGATCTGCAGCAAGATGAAGTACCGCTGATCGGCCCGTTGGTGTGCCAATGATTCGGGTGCGGCTTGTTCTGTGGTTGCTGTTGCTGCTGCCGGGGCTGGCGCAGGCGCTGTGTTCGGTGGTCACCACCACACCCGCCGGGTTCGGGAACATCAGTTCGATCGCCGTGCGCACCACCTCGCAACCCAGTTCCACTCTGAACGGAGGCTTGAGTTGCACCGGTTCGTTGCTGTCGCTGTTGACCAACAATGACCATTTCTGGGCCACCGTCACTTCGACCCAGAGCGGTTTGCTCGGGCCCACTGGCGACGTGATCGGTTACACGATCTACGCCAACAACAGCACCAGTTACCCGCTGACGCGGGGCACCGCCTATGACTTCGCCCGCAACGGCATCATCGACGCCCTCGGTTTGCTCGGCGGTACTTTGCCGAAAACCGTTCCGCTCTATTTCGGTACCACCATCGGCAGCAACGTGGCGGCCGGCGTGTATACCGAGACCCTGAGCATTTTCTGGAACTGGAATTATTGTTCGGGCATCGGCATCGGCGGGCTTTGCCTGGGCCGCGACATCAACAGCGGTACCACGACGTTGACGGTCAACCTGACGGTGTCCAACGACTGCACCATCACTGCGCCGAACATCGCATTCGGCAGCGCGCCGGTGGTCAGCGCGTTTACCCCGGTGACCGGGCAGACCATCAATCTCGCCTGCACCAAGGGCAGTGCCTACACCGTGGGGCTGAACGACGGGCAGAATGCGCTGAGCGTCGGCGGACGGCGACGGATGATTTCCGGCAGCAACTATCTGGCCTACGACATTTTCAAGAGTGCCGGTACCACCCGTTGGGGCAGTGTCGGCGCGGCCCGTCGGGCCAGCAGCGATGCCGAGGTCAACCCCGGCAACGGGCTGGGCACCGGCAGCCAGATCTTCAATTACAACGCGAAAATCTACACCGACCAGACCACACCGCCCGCTGGAACCTACCTGGACAATGTGGTGCTGGATGTGGGGTTCTGAACCGGCTAGAAACTCACGGATTGCTTGAGCATTTTCGCCGCCGGGGTATCGGTCGGACTGACCATCGCGTAGTTGTAGCCCTTGCCGGACCAGTACTCGGCCTGCAGATCCCCGTCCTGACGGCTGCCCCGGGGCAGGAAGGTATTTTTCGGTCCCGGTGGACGCACATAGAAACTGACCTTGTGCCCGCTCTGGTCTTCATACATCACCATCGCCGCCGGCCCTTCATCGGTGCTCAGCAGGCGGCCGCTGACCGGTGCAAACCCGGCTGCCGTCAGGTCCGGCAGACGATTGGCCTGAGTGAAATAACGGTCGAGCCAGCGCTGGATGTCACCGTCACCATCGACCTTGTAGTCCGCCGGCAGAAGCCCTTGCTGGGCGATCAAGCGGTACGCCTGCAAGGCGTCCGTCATCGGTGCCGGGGGATGAAACACGGTCATGTCCCGGGCTTTCCAGCCACCGACACCGCCGAGGCTGACGGCAATCAGCAACACCGCCGCGCTGGCCCACTGGCGGCGCGATTGGCGTTTGAGGCGCTGGCGAATCAGCGACGGATCGAGGTCCGGATTGGCTGGTTGTTGCAAGGCACCGCCGAGGGCGGCGCGCAGGTGCTGGGCGTCCTGTTGCCAGGCGCGAACCTGCGCCGCTTCGTCCGGGTGACTGGCAAGCCATGTTTCCAGCACATGCCGGTCGGCCTCGCTGAGCTGGTGGTCGACGTAGGCGTGCAGGTCACGTTCGTTGGGGGGCAGACTGATCATTTGAGTATCCGCAAGGAAGGACTGCTGATTTCCCCGTCGCTGAGCTGGCGCAGGGCCTGGCGAGCACGGGACAGGCGCGACATCACGGTGCCGGTGGGGACGTCGAGAATCTCGGCGACCTCCTTATAAGTCAGGCCTTCCACCGACACCATAAGCAGCAGTGCGCGCTGTTCGGTGGGCAGTCGGTCGAAGGCCTGCAAGGTCGATTGGGCAATCACGGTGCGTTCCACCGAGGGCTCGGCGTCATCGCGGCCGGTGAAGAATTCGAGCATCCGCGCATAACGCCGCGAACGCCGATGCGCATCGAGAAACTGCCGGTACAGGATCGAAAACAGCCAGGCGCGCAGATCGCCGTCGGCGCGTTTGTCGCCCCAACCCGACAGCGCCCGCTCCAGACTGGCCTGTACCAGGTCGTCGGCGCTGCTGCCGTTGCGTGTCAACGACACGGCAAAGCGCCGCAATCTGGGAATGATTTCTCTCAGTTGTTCGTCGAATTCGCTCATGAAGTTCTGCTAGTCACTACGCTGTGGACTAGGAAGACGCCCGGCATTGGAGGTTATTCCACGTTCCGAAAAATAAATACCGGGCCGTGGAATAAATCCCGATGGCGTGCGTCTTGCTGATTCTTCCTACTTGTGGCCGATGGCCCTGGAGTGCTTCATGGTTGATCGCAGCTCATCGCCCGGCGGGCCACAACGCCCGCCACTGAGTGCCGCGAGCCTGGTGTTGCGGCTTGGCGGAATCGCCGTGGTCGTCGCAGCCCTGGCCGGGGCGTTTGCCTACGTTCATGGTTCATTTGACCCACAACGCCTGACGCCGAAAGCGTTGGTCGATGTGCTGGAGAAGAACAACGGCGTGCATCCCGGCTTTCGCCGCAATCACGCCAAAGGTGTTTGCGTGATCGGACATTTCGAGAGCAGCGGCGAGGCTCGCTCGTATTCTGTCGCGCAAGTGTTCAACGAGCCGCGCACCCCGGTGGTCGGGCGTTTTGCGTTGCCGGCCGGCAGTCCGTATGCGCCGGACAGCGCCGTACCGATCCGCAGTCTGGCGCTGCGTTTCACTCAGACCAACGGCCAGCAGTGGCGCACCGGGATGAATAGCATGCCGGTGTTCCCGGTCGGCACGCCCGAGGCGTTCTATCAATTGCAGCAGGCGCAATCGCCGGATCCTGCCACAGGCAAACCGGATCCGACCAAGGTGCCGGCATTTTTTGCCTCACACCCGGAAGCCGTACCGTTTCTGACCTGGATTAAAACCGCCAAACCTTCGGCGAGTTACGCGACGGAAACCTACAACAGCGTCAACGCGTTCTATCTGGTGGATGCCAGCGGCAAGAAGCAAGCCGTGCGCTGGAGCATGACGCCTCTGGCCCAGGACGCTGCCGGTGCGACTGCGCCTGAAGGTAGCGACTTCCTTGAAAAAGACCTGGTGCAACGCCTGGCCGAAGGGCCGCTGCGCTTTCAGTTGAACATCACCTTGGCCAATGCCGACGATCCGGTGAACGATGCGAGCAAGACCTGGCCTGCCGGTCGCAAGGTGTTGAACGCCGGCACCCTGGTGCTGGAAAAGACCCAGCCGCAGCTCAGCGGCGAATGCCGTGACATCAACTACGATCCGCTGGTGCTGCCGGCCGGCATTCAGGGTTCCGACGATCCGTTGCTGGCCGCGCGCTCGGCCGGTTACGCCGATTCCTACCTACGTCGCACCAGCGAAGTCAGCCAACTGCCAACCGGCAAAAAGGAGGCTCGCCCATGAGCACGCAACCGACTCATTTCAATCCGCTGGCGCGGTTGCTGCACTGGCTGATGGCGTTGATGATCATCGCGATGTTGTTCATCGGCGCCGGCATGGTGACCTCGGTGTCGGCGCGGCATGAATGGTTGATCAATCTGCACAAGCCGCTGGGCATCGCGATTCTGTTGCTGGTGATCGTGCGCATTCTGGTGCGACTGGGCACGCGTCAGCCGCCGCTGCCGGCGGATCTGCCGGGCTGGCAGGTGATGGCGGCCAAGGCTTCTCATCTGTTGTTGTATGCGCTGATGCTGGTGTTGCCGCTGCTGGGCTGGGCGATGATCAGCGCGGCGGGGGATCCGGTGATGCTCGGCACCTCCCTGCAATTGCCGTCGATCGTGCCGGCGGATGCGCAGGTGTTTGCGTTGCTGCGCAAGGCTCACGGGTATCTGGCGTATCTGTTGTTCCTGACCGTGCTGCTGCACCTGGCGGCGGCGCTATTCCATGGCTGGGTGCGCCGCGACGAGGTGCTCGACAGCATGCTGCGGGGACGCAATCGCAGTTGATCGTGTGTCAGTCCGACGTGGCGAGGGCGCAAGCAGCCTCGCCACGTTTCGGTGTGGCCAGCGTTCGCCACCAGTACAGCAACGCGACCATGTTGATTGCTGCACCCAGCCAGCAGACGCCCGGCCATCCTGCGCAGGCGTACATGGTTGTCGAGGCGATTGAGCCCAGCGCGCTGCCGATCGAATAAAACAGCATGTAGCCGGCGGTCAGTCGGCTCTGCGCCTCCGGGCGGACGCTATAGATCATGCTCTGACTGGTGACGTGCACGGCCTGCAAGCCCAGATCCAGAGTGATGACGCCAAGCAGTAGCGCCCATAGTGATAAATGGGTGAGCGCGATTGGCAACCACGAGCCCAGCATCAGCAGCAGCGACAGGCCGCTGACCCATTGTCCCCATCCTCGATCCGCCAGATGTCCGGCTCTGGCTGCGGCCAGTGCGCCTGCCGCGCCGGCGAGTCCGAACATTCCGATTTCACTGTGGGAAAGTGACAGCGGCGGGGCGGCCAGCGGCAACACCATCGGCGTCCACAGGACCATGGCGCTGGCGAAGGTGAGCAGGGCGAGGATTGCTCGTTGGCGCAGCACCGGTTCCTCACGAAAGAGGCTGAACACTGAGGCGATCAGTGCCACGTAACGCGTGCTCGGTCGTGCGTCTTCATCCTTGGGCAACACCCGAAACAGCAGCGCGGCCATCACCAGCGTCAATCCCGCCGACAGCAGATAGATCGAGCGCCAGCCGGCCAGATCAGCCATGCCGCCGGCCACCGTGCGCGCGAGCAGAATGCCGACGACAATGCCGCTGGTGATCACGCCCACAACCTTTCCGCGTTGTGCCGGGACGGCCAGGGTCGCGGCGTAGGCGACCAGCACCTGGGTGACCACGGCCAGCAGGCCGGTCAGTGTGACACCGATCAGCAGCCAGGCGCTGTTCGAGGCCAAGGCGATCATCAGCAAGGCTGCGGCGGATAACAGCGTTTGCGTGACGATCAGCCGCCGGCGATTGAGCAGGTCGCCGAGGGGCACGAGCAATAACAGACCGAGGCCGTAGCCGACCTGGGTCAGCGTCATGACGATGCCGATGCTGCCCGGCGACAGACCGAAGGCGTCGGCCATCGCATCCAGCAGCGGCTGGGCGTAATACACGTTGCCCACCGCGAGTCCGCAAGCGATGGCGAAAAGCAGTACGACACCTTTATCGAGTGTTGCAGTTTTCATGTCCCGGATCCTTTCAGGTTTCAAGTTGAAACGTGATTGACGGTAAGTAATCCAGTTTTGATTTGCAACCTGATTGGATAAAAGTCGGCGCAAAAAAAAAGATCGCAGACAGGCTGCGATCTTTCGTGAAGCGAAAATCAGGGGCGATCAGCGCAGGGTGTCGACCATGTCCGCGATGGTGGTCAGCACGTCTTTGCCCAGTTGCTTGGAGCGTTTGCCCGACCAGCCGGTGAGCGGGTTCGGCGCGTCATCGTGATCCTTGAACGGCATTTCCAGGGTCAGCGACAGGCAATCGAACTTCTGGCCGACGCTGTTGCAGGCTAGGGTCATGTTGGCCTGGCCCGGTTCGTCACGGGTGTAGCCGTACTTGGTCTGGAAGTCTTTGGTGGTGTGCTTCAGGTGGCTGCGGAAGTGCTCTTCGAGCTTCTCCAGGCGCGGGGTGTAACCCGGATTGCCTTCGCAACCGGCGGTGAACACGTGGGGAATTTCTTCGTCGCCGTGTACGTCGAGGAACAGATCGACGCCGTACTTTTCCATCTGCTGCTGTACGAAAAGCACTTCCGGGCTGATTTCCTGACTGGCGTTCTGCCAGGCGCGGTTCAGGTCCTGGCCCATGGCGTTGGTACGCAGGTGACCGTGGAAGGCACCGTCCGGGTTCATGTTCGGCACCAGGTACAGATCGGCGCTGGCCAGCAGTTTGTTCAGCACCGGATCGTCATGATGTTCCAGGCGTTCGATCACGCCTTCCATGAACCATTCGGCCATGTGCTCGCCGGGATGTTGCTGGGCGATGATCCAGATCTTGCGGCGACCTTCGGCGCCGGTGCCTTTGCGCAGCAGCTGGATGTCGCGGCCTTCGACGCTTTTGCCGGTGGCCAGCAGTTCGGTGCCGGCCTTGGTCAGCGCTTGCTCGATCAGCCAGTCATGACGGCCACGGCTGTAGGGTTCGAAGTAGGCGAACCAGGCGTGGGTCTGCTCGGCTTCGAGGCAGAAGCGCAGGCTGTCGCCTTCGAATTGGGTCGGAATGCGGAACCAGTTGACGTGGTCGTAAGAAGCGACCGCCTGATAGCCGGTCCAGGCTTTGTTGTAGGAGGATTGGCTGGCGTTGACCAGGCGGAACCAGTGTTCCTGATGAACATGCAGGCCGCTGGCCTTGAAGTGGAACCACTGGAAATGAGCGCTGCGGGTATCTGGCCGAATTGCCAGAACCGGGTTGAGCGGATTGCTGATGTCGATGACTTGGATGTTGCCGCTGTCGAAGTTGGCGCTGATGTCGAACGAAGATTTGGCCACGGTCATAATCGGTTCCTGAATATGATTTTTATGGCGGCTACTTTACACGCAAGACAGGGGTGAAACCGAGGGAAATTGCGGGTTGTGGCGGGGGGCGTCCTCCATGACGCGGATGCAGCTTAGTGGCTGTGCGATTGATTCTCAAGTGCTAATTGGCATTACTTTGCCCCAATGTGGCCGGGGTCTGCTTGCCAAGCAATATTCTTTTGATATTATCCGCGCCATCGAATTTGCGGCATCCAAAGACTTCATTAGCCTGAAGCCACAAGCCAGAAAACTGGCAAAAAAAAGACCCGGCAAAAAGCCGGGTCAAAAACCGTGATTAGCCTGATGAGGAGATAGTCCAGAAGACCGACCTAAGGTCTCTGGTCCATCGACTGATCTCGCGACCAGCTGCTTGCAATAATAATCATTATCATTTGCAAGTCAAATGTTTTTATCTGCGCGATTGGAAAATTCTTTCCCGTCCGTCCGAACTCCCGTCTTCAGCGAACCGCGCCATCGAGCGAGTGATCGACCATCGCCCGCGCCATGTCCACCATGTGCACGACCGAAAACGCGAGATCCCGACTCACGCCCTGCAAGCCGTCCGCCGCCTTGAACGCCGTAGCCGCTGCACATCGCAGCAGATCGGAGGCGTGGACCAGGGATTCTTCGCCACTCAGATTGCTGTTCACACCGAAAAAGCGCTCATCCACTTCCGGTTCTGACACAGCTGGTTTCAAGTAATAGTCCAACGCCCGTTGTGCAGCGGCGCACCCTTGCGGGGACGTGAAGGTGGTGTCCATTTGCAGGTCGGGCAAGTCTTTGCTGGTGATATTCATGGTGAAAGGTCACTCCTTGGTCGATTCAAATCCGTGACCCAAGCATAGTACTATCAGTATTTGTGACCAGAATTTAAATACTACAATATGTGTTTTGCCGGCCGCAGGCGTCCACGTATGGTGCCGCACATGGATAAATGGATTGAGTTGGTCAAGGCCAAAATGAGTGAGCTCAACGTCACTCAAGTCGAGCTCGGCGAGCGCGTCGGCATGTCTCAGGGCGGTATCGGCCATTGGCTGAACAAGCGTCGCGAGCCCGGCATCACGCAGATGAACCGCGTGCTGAAAGCGCTGGGCATGGAGTATCTCGAGGTCGCGGTGGTGATTCGTGAACCGCAGATCGATGCGGATGACGAAATGCCTCTGGCGCAGAAGTACAACCCTTACTTTCGCTATCCGGTCAGCGAGTGGAATGCGCCGGTCGAGGCCCGTGAGAACCAGCCAGCGTATTCGAGTGCCAAGGACAAGCGACGTTTCGAACTGACGGACTACCACGCCCGTGGCCCCGCGTTCTGGCTCACCGTGATGGGGAATGCGATGACTGCGCCCACCGGGCAGAGCATCGGCGAGGGGATGATGATTCTGGTGGATCCGGCGCTGGAAGCCGAGCCCGGAAAACTGGTGATCGCCCAGTGGCCGGACAGCGACGAGGCGATTTTCCGCAAGCTGATCGAAGAGGGCGGCCAGCGTTACCTGGTGCCGCTCAATCCGACCTGGCCGAAAGCCTTGTTGACCGACGAGTGCCGAATTATCGGTGTCGTGGTTCAGGCCACGGCCAAATACTAGTCAGATCGATCCTCGCCAGGCGTAGGATCGATCCACCTTTCACGCTTCTTCCAGTTCGACCAGTGCGCTGCCTTCGCTGACCATTTCGCCTTCCTGGCAATACAGCGCCTTGATCACCCCGGCGTGGGGCGCGCGGATGCTGTGCTCCATCTTCATCGCTTCCAGCACCACCAATTGAGCGCCGGCCTCAACCGATTGCCCGGCCTCCACCAGCACCCGCACGATGCTGCCGTTCATCGGCGCGGTCAGACCGCCCTGATGGCTGTGACTGGCTTCGACAGCGCTGATCGGGTCGTACGTTTCAACGCGTCGCAACTCGCCGTCCCATTGCAGAAACAGAACCTCTCCACGACGAATTGCTCGCAGCTGTCGACGCAGCCCATCGTGCTCGACCACCAGTTGTTCGCCGATCAGTTTTGCATTGCCGCCAGCACCGAGCGTCAACGCCCGATCCTGTCCCTCGCAACTCAAATGCAGAGTGATTTCACGGGGCAATCCGGCACGCAAACCGCTGTGAAGCGCCCAAGGCGAAGCCGGATCATCCGCCCGAGCCACCCCCGGCAGGCTCTGCGCAAAAGCCTGCGCCGCCGCCTCCCAGAACTCATCACTTAGCGCAGCAGGCGCTGGCAGCAACTGTTCCTGATAACGCGGAATAAACCCGGTATCCAGCTCGGCTGCCGCAAACGCCGGATGACCAATGATCCGTCGCAGGAAGTTGATGTTGGTCTTCAACCCACCAATCGCAAACTCATCGAGCATGCTCAGCAGCCGCAACCGCGCCTGCTCACGATCCTCGCCCCAGGCAATCAGCTTGCCGAGCATCGGGTCATAGAACGGCGAAATCTCATCGCCTTCCTCAACGCCACTGTCCACACGACGCCCCGGCCCTGCGGCGGATTCGCGGTACAGATCCAGACGCCCGGTCGCCGGCAGAAAATCATTCGACGGATCTTCTGCATACAACCGCACCTCAATTGCATGCCCGTTCAGCGGCACCTGATCCTGTGTGATCGGCAACGCTTCGCCACGTGCAACTCGAATCTGCCAGGCCACCAGATCGAGCCCGGTGATGGCTTCGGTGACCGGGTGCTCGACCTGCAACCGCGTGTTCATCTCCATGAAGAAAAACTCGCCACGTGCATCCAGCAGAAACTCCACCGTGCCGGCGCCGACGTAACCGATGGCCTGCGCCGAACGCACAGCCGCTTCACCCATCGCCCGACGCAGTTCCGGACTAAGGCCCGGTGCCGGCGCCTCTTCGACGACCTTCTGGTGCCGACGCTGAATCGAGCAATCGCGCTCGTTCAGGTACAGGCAATTGCCATGCTGATCGGCGAACACCTGGATTTCCACGTGTCGCGGCTTGAGCAGGTATTTCTCCACCAGCATCCGCGAATCGCCAAACGACGATTGCGCTTCACGCTGGGCGGAGGCCAACGCTTCAGCCAATTGACTGACGTCCTCGACCACCTTCATGCCTTTACCGCCACCGCCGGCGGTGGCCTTGAGTAGCACCGGATAACCGATGCGCTCGCAAGCATCGCGGAAGGTGTCCAGATCCTGGGCTTCGCCGTGATAACCCGGCACCAGCGGCACGCCGGCAGTTTCCATCAATGCTTTGGCGGCGGATTTGCTGCCCATCGCGTCGATGGCCGAGGCGGGTGGGCCGAGGAAAATCAGGCCGGCGGCTTCAATGGCGCGAGCAAAACCAGCGTTCTCCGACAGAAAACCATACCCCGGATGAATCGCCTGAGCGCCGCTGGCCTTGGCCGCTGCGATCAGTTTGTCGATTTGCAGATAACTGTCGGCCGCTTTGCTACCGCCCAGATCGATGCGAATATCCGCTTCACGGCTGTGCCGCGCTTCGCGGTCGGTGGCGCTGTGCACGGCGACGGTGGTCAGGCCCAGCGCCTTGGCGGTACGCATGACCCGGCAAGCGATTTCGCCACGGTTGGCCACCAGCAGGGTGGTGAGAACAGGTGCGCTCATCAACGCGGCTCCTTGGGGGTGGTTGCGGCTTGCCAGCTCGGCGGGCGTTTCTGCAGGAAGGCCCGCAAGCCTTCCTGGCCTTCCGGGCTGACACGGATGCGGGCGATGGCGTTTTCGGTGTAGCGGCGCAGGGCCGGGGTCAGCGCACCGTTGCCGACTTCACGCAGCAGATCCTTGCTGGCGCGCATGGCGGCGGGGCTGTTGAGCAACATGTTGTCGATCCATTGTTCGACTTTCTGTTCAAGCTCGGTCGCTGGATAGCTCTCGGACAACAAACCGATTTCCCGCGCCCGCTGCCCGCCGAAACGTTCGGCTGTCAGCGCATAACGCCGTGCCGCGCGCTCGCCGATGGCTTGCACCACGAACGGGCTGATCACCGCTGGCGCCAGGCCGATGCGCACTTCCGACAGACAGAACTGCGCGTCATCGGCGCCAATCGCCATGTCGCAGCAACTGATCAGCCCCAGCGCGCCGCCGAACGCCGCGCCTTGCACCACGGCCACGGTCGGGATTTTCAGTTTGGCGAGGTTGTACATCAGCTCCGCCAGTTCCCGGGCGTCGTCGAGGTTGGTGTGGTAATCGAGTTCGGCCGATTGCTGCATCCAGGCCAAATCCGCGCCGGCGCTGAAGTGTTTGCCACGTCCGCGCACCAGCAGGAAACGCAGGCTGGCGTCGCTGGCGACCTTGTCCAGCGCCAGGATCAGTTCGCGGATCATCTCGGCGTTGAACGCGTTGTTCTTTTCTTCGCGGCTCAGCCACAGGGTTGCGAAACCCCGTGGATCGCTCTGCAGTTCGAGGGTGTTGAAGTCGCTCATGAGGTTCTCCCGATCACATCCGGAACACGCCGAAGCGGCTCGGTTCGATAGGCGCGTTCAACGACGCGGACAAGGCCAGGGCCAGCACATCGCGGGTCTGCGCCGGGTCGATGACGCCGTCGTCCCACAGCCGTGCGCTGGAATAGTAGGGGTGACCCTGCTCTTCGTACTGGTCGAGAATCGGTTGCTTGATCTCGCTTTCCTGCTCGGCGCTGAACGCCTGGCCGCTGCGTTCGGCCTGCTCGCGCTTGACCTGAACCAGCACGCCGGCCGCCTGTTCGGCGCCCATCACGCCGATCCGCGCGTTCGGCCACATCCACAGGAAGCGCGGATCGTAGGCCCGCCCGCACATGCCGTAGTTACCGGCGCCGAAGCTGCCGCCGATGATGACGGTGAATTTCGGCACCTTGGCGCAGGCAACGGCGGTCACGAGTTTCGCGCCGTGCTTGGCGATGCCGCCGGCCTCGTATTTCTGGCCGACCATGAAGCCGGTGATGTTCTGCAGGAACAGCAGCGGAATCCCGCGCTGGCAGGCCAGTTCGATGAAGTGCGCGCCTTTTTGCGCGGCTTCGGCGAACAGGATACCGTTGTTGGCGAGGATCGCGATCGGGTAGCCGTGCAGGTGGGCGAATCCGCACACCAGCGTGGTGCCGAACAAGGCTTTGAATTCATCGAACACCGAACCGTCGACCAGCCGAGCAATTACTTCGCGCACATCGAACGGCTGCTTGGCGTCCGCCGACACCACGCCGTACAACTCATCGCTGGCGTACAGCGGCGCAATCGGCGCGCGCTGCTGCACTTCGCCGAGCTTTCGCCAGTTGAGGTTGGCGACACTGCGGCGGGCGAGGGCCAGGGCGTGCTCGTCGCTTTCGGCGTAATGGTCGGCAACCCCGGAAGTCTTGCAATGCACATCGGCCCCGCCGAGGTCTTCGGCGCTGACCACTTCACCGGTCGCGGCTTTCACCAGCGGCGGGCCGGCGAGGAAAATCGTCGCCTGATTGCGCACCATGATCGCTTCGTCAGCCATCGCCGGCACGTAGGCGCCGCCGGCAGTGCAGGAGCCCATGACCACGGCAATCTGCGGAATGCCCATGGCGCTCATGTTTGCCTGATTGAAGAAGATTCGCCCGAAGTGCTCGCGATCCGGGAACACTTCATCCTGACGCGGCAGGTTGGCGCCGCCCGAGTCCACCAGATAAATGCATGGCAGACGGTTTTGCTGGGCAATGGTCTGGGCGCGCAGGTGTTTCTTCACGGTCAGCGGGTAGTACGAGCCGCCTTTCACGGTCGCGTCGTTGGCGACGATCATGCACTCGACGCCTTCCACCCGACCGATCCCGGCAATCACGCCAGCGGCCGGCACGTCTTCGCTGTACACGGCGTGGGCGGCCAACTGACTGATTTCCAGAAACGGCGAGCCCGGATCGAGCAAGCGGTTGATCCGCTCACGTGGCAGCAGTTTGCCGCGCGAGGTGTGACGCTCCTGAGCTTTCGCGCCGCCGCCCTGGGCCACTTGGGCGAGCAGAGTGTGCAGGGCGTCGACCTGTGTGAGCATCGCCGCGCTGTTGGCAGCAAACTCCGCTGAACGGGGGTTGAGCTGGGTATGCAGGATAGCCATGGACAGCTCCGTTTAGCGGGTTTCGTTGAACAGTTCGCGACCGATCAGCATGCGACGGATCTCACTGGTGCCGGCGCCGATTTCGTACAGCTTGGCGTCACGCAGCAGACGGCCAGCCGGGAATTCGTTGATGTAGCCGTTGCCGCCGAGAATCTGGATCGCGTCCAGGGCCATTTGCGTGGCGCGTTCGGCGGTGTAGAGGATCACGCCGGCGGCGTCCTTGCGCGTGGTCTCGTTGCGCTCGCAGGCCTGGGCCACGGCGTAGAGGTAGGCGCGGCTGGCGTTGAGTTGGGTGTACATGTCGGCGACTTTGCCTTGGATCAGCTGGAATTCGCCGATGCTCTGGCCGAACTGCTTGCGGTCGTGGATGTACGGCACGATCAGGTCCATGCACGACTGCATGATTCCGGTCGGGCCACCGGACAGCACGACGCGCTCGTAATCGAGGCCGCTCATCAGCACTTTCACACCGCCGTTGAGCACGCCGAGGATGTTTTCTTCTGGTACTTCGACGTCATCGAAGAACAGCTCGCAGGTGTTGGAGCCGCGCATGCCGAGCTTGTCGAACTTGTTGCTGCGGCTGAAGCCTTTCCAGTCACGTTCGACGATGAACGCGGTGATGCCGTGAGGACCTTTTTCCAGGTCGGTCTTGGCGTAGATCACGTAGGTGTTGGCGTCGGGGCCGTTGGTGATCCAGGTCTTGCTGCCGTTGAGAACGTAGCGATCGCCGCGCTTATCGGCGCGCAGTTTCATCGAGACCACGTCGGAACCGGCGTTCGGCTCGCTCATCGCCAGAGCGCCAACGTGCTCGCCGCTGATCAGCTTCGGCAGGTATTTGGTTTTCTGTTCGTGGTTGCCGTTGCGGTTGATCTGGTTGACGCAGAGATTGGAGTGAGCGCCGTAGGACAACGCCACGGAAGCCGAGCCGCGGCTGATTTCTTCCATCGCCACGACGTGCGCCAGGTAACCCAGGCCGGCACCGCCGTACTCTTCCGGCACGGTGATCCCGAGCAGGCCCATGTCACCGAACTTGCGCCACAGATCGGCCGGGAACAGGTTGTCGCTGTCGATCTGCGCGGCACGCGGGGCGATCTCCTTGGCGACGAAGGACTGAACCTGATCGCGCAGCATGTCGATGGTTTCGCCGAGGGCAAAGTTCAGGGATGGGTAGCTCATGGGGCACCTTTTGGCTTTTTTGTAGGGTGGGGAGAAGGGCGTTTCAGTTCTCACCTTTACGTTAACGTAAGCCTGTGACGAATGGCTGTCAATCACCCTTTACGTTAACGTCAACTTGAGCGAGAGTAGAGCCAGTTCTGAATGGTCGGAGCTCATATGGCTCCGTTCCAACACCCACTAATAAAGACAATAGGGGTCGTCATGGATCAACCCAGTGCAAACCCGCAGCGCAGCTACACCCGCGGTTCCCAGGACAAAGCCTTGCTGGCGATGACCATCGGGCAGAAGTTCGACGAGACCGTCGCGCAGTACCCGGACGGCGAGGCGCTGGTGGTGCGCCATCAGCAGCTGCGTTACACCTGGCGGCAACTGGCCGACGCAGTGGATGTTCACGCCAGGGCCCTGCTGGCGTTGGGTTTGCAGGCCGGTGACCGGCTCGGCATCTGGGCGCCGAACTGCGCGCAGTGGTGCATCACTCAATTCGCCACCGCGAAGCTCGGCGTGATCCTGGTCAACATCAACCCGGCCTACCGCAGCTCCGAGCTCGAATACGTACTCAAGCAATCCGGTTGCCAATGGCTGGTCTGTGCGGGAGCGTTCAAGAGCTCCAACTATCACGGCATGTTGCAAGGCTTGCTGCCGGAACTGGCCGAGCAATCCATCGGCGAACTGCGCAGTGAGCGCCTGCCGGAGTTGCGTGGCCTGATCAGCCTCGATTCACAGCCGCCTTCGGGTTTTCTCCCGTGGTCGCAACTGGCAGATCTGGCCGCCAGTGTCTCTCCAGAACAATTGCGTGAGCGCAGCGACAGCCTGCACTTCGATCAACCGGTCAACATCCAGTACACCTCCGGCACCACCGGTTTCCCCAAGGGCGCAACCCTCAGTCACTACAACATCCTCAACAACGGTTACATGGTCGGCGAAAGCCTCGGCCTGACCGCTGCTGATCGGCTGGTGATCCCGGTGCCGCTGTATCACTGCTTCGGCATGGTCATGGGCAACCTCGGCTGCATCACCCACGGCAGCACCATGATTTATCCCAACGATGCCTTCGATCCGCTGCTGACTCTGAGCACCGTCGCCGAAGAAAAGGCCACCGCGCTGTACGGCGTGCCGACCATGTTCATCGCCATGCTCGATCAGCCGCAGCGTGCCGAGTTCGACCTGTCGACCCTGCGCACCGGGATCATGGCCGGGGCGACTTGCCCGATCGAAGTGATGCGCCGGGTCATCAACGAAATGCACATGAGCGAAGTGCAGATCGCCTACGGCATGACCGAAACCAGCCCTGTGTCCCTGCAGACCGGCCCATCTGACGAACTGGAACTGCGCGTCACCACCGTCGGACGTACCCAGCCGCAACTCGAAAGCAAAATCATCGACGAGGCCGGCAACCCGGTGCCACGCGGTACCATCGGCGAACTGTGCACCCGTGGCTACAGCGTGATGCTCGGTTACTGGAACAACCCGAATGCCACCGCCGAAGCTATCGACGCGGCAGGCTGGATGCACACCGGCGACCTGGCGAGCATGAACGACGAGGGTTACGTGTGCATCGCCGGCCGCAACAAGGACATGATCATCCGTGGCGGCGAGAACATTTACCCGCGTGAACTGGAAGAGTTCTTCTTCACCCATCCAGCGGTGGCGGACGTGCAGGTGATCGGCATTCCCTGCTCGCGTTACGGCGAGGAAATCGTCGCCTGGATCAAATTCCATCCCGGCCACAGCGCCACCGAACAAGAACTGCAAGCGTGGTGCAAGGAGCGTATCGCCCACTTCAAGACGCCGCGTTACTTCAAGTTCGTCGAGGAGTTTCCGATGACGGTAACGGGCAAGATCCAGAAATTCCGCATGCGCGAGATCAGTATTGAGGAGTTGCGCAGTAACGAGGGTTGAGGAGCAGATCTGTGGGGGCTTGGCTCCCACAGTGTCCTGCGGGATTTCGGAAAGCCAGACAGCACAAAGGGGAGCCGAAGCTCCCCTTTAATTTTGTCGTCGCGTGCTCTTTTTTATTATTGAGGGGCGGTCTGTTGTTGTTTTTGGCAACCGTGGCCCTTTACCGCTGTTTTTGGCGACCCCCATCCGGGGTCAAGAGCAAACGTATTTTTTTGAGCGCTGATCTGCTTTCTCGTCTAGCGATCCAACCGATTCGGGAGCTACCTGAAGGTAGTTTTATTGTTCTCTGCCCGGTTGCGGGTCATTCCGAGGAATACCCTGAAAAGCACACCTTCTCCAAAAAAATCTGTTAGCTGCGTCTCTGCCGTGTTGTTTTTGTTATGTCAGAGTCGGTACGTCTTATTTTTATTGGTTTGCTGCTTTTTATTCTTGTTATGCCATAGAGATAGCAGAAGCCGTGCCAACTTTTCAAAACCCTTGTAAATCAAGGGTTTGAGATTTTTGAAGGATTTTTCCTTCAGGCAAAACCAGACAATTTGTTTCCGTGTTACTCGCTTGTGCCCACGTTTCGCGCTCGGCGGTAACACCATCCCCTCACTGTGCGCTGCGAGCCTTGGCCACGCGCGAACCGGTCGGGCGACCCAGCACGGCGCTGATCTGCTGGCCGGCGGCAATCAAGGCGTCGAGGTCTATGCCGGTCTCGATGCCCAGGCCGTTGAGCAGGTACACCACGTCTTCGGTCGCGACGTTACCGCTGGCGCCCTTGGCGTACGGGCAGCCGCCGAGGCCGGCGATCGAGCTGTCGAACACCGCGATGCCTTCCAGCAGGCTGGCGTAGATATTGGCCATGGCCTGGCCGTAGGTGTCGTGAAAGTGGCCGGCGAGTTTCTCTCGCGGCACCTGCTTCGACACCACTTCGAACAGCCGGCGTGTGGCGCCTGCGGTGCCGGTGCCGATGGTGTCACCCAGCGACACTTCATAGCAGCCCATCGCGTACAGCTCGCGGGCCACCATCGCCACTTGTTCCGGCGCGACCTCGCCTTCATAAGGGCAACCCAGCACGCAGGAAACGTAACCGCGCACGGTAACGCCGTGCTGTTTCGCCGATTCCATGATCGGTGCGAACCGCGCCAGGCTCTCGCTGATCGAGCAATTGATGTTGCGCTGCGAGAACGCTTCGGACGCAGCCGCAAACACCGCGACTTCCTTGACCCCGGCCGCCAGCGCATCTTCAAAGCCGCGCAGGTTCGGCGCCAGTGCGCCGTAGGTCACGCCGGGCTTGCGCTGGATCTGCGCAAACACGTCGGCGGAACCGGCCATCTGCGGCACCCACTTGGGCGAGACGAAACTGCCGACTTCTATATAGCCAAGGCCGGCGGCACTCAGCGCGTCGACCAGTTGCACCTTGTCGGCGACGCTGATGGGCTGGGCTTCGTTCTGCAGGCCGTCACGCGGGCCGACTTCGATCAGGCGTACTTGGGAGGGGAGGGACATGGCGTTGACCTGCTCTTTTGAATTCGTGGAGAACCCTGTGGGAGCGAGCTTGCTCGCGATTGCGGTGGGGCAGCCAGCATCAATTTTGAATGTCAGACCGCATTCGCGGGCAAGCCCGCTCCCACAGGAGATGAATTGTGGCTGTTACTGCGCGACTTGCTGACTCTTGAGCGTCTGCTCCAGCGCCTGCACGCAGCGTTCTTCGGCGGTGTCGAGTTCCAGCTTCATCTGTTCGATGTCCAGCAATTGCTGCTCGAGCTGTTCCCGGCGTTCGCTGATTTTCGCCAGCATGCTGTTGAGTTGTTTGGTGTTACCGCTGGAAGGGTCGTAGAGCTCGATCAGCTCGCGGCACTCGGCCAGCGAAAAACCGATGCGTTTGCCCCGCAGGATCAGTTTCAGGCTGACCTTGTCGCGCGGCGAATAGATGCGTTCCTGGCCTCGGCGCTCGGGGCTGAGCAGGCCTTGTTCTTCATAGAAGCGGATCGCCCGGGTGGTGATGTCCAGCTCGCGGGCGAGGTCGGAAATGCTGTAGGTCTGGCTGCTCATGAAAGCGCTCGAAGAAGGGTCTTGGCGCTAAGCTAATGGCAGGTTGACGTTTACGTCAAGTAGCGGGCGCCTGCAGCTTGTCGAGCTTCTTCTCGTGCGCTGTCACTTGCTGGCACAACTCGATCATCTGCTCGCGCATCCAGCGGTTGGCCGGGTCCTGGTCGGTGCTTTCGTGCCAGTACAAATGGGTTTCCACCGGCGGTACATCGTTGACCGGCAGATTGAACGCATGCAGGTCATGGCGGCGGGCAAAACGCTCCGGCACGGTCATCACCATGTCGGTCTGCTGCAACACCTGGGACGCCATCAAGTAGTGCTGCGAGCGCAGGGCGATCTTGCGCTGGATGCCCATTTTGCCCAGCGCCAGATCGACGTGGCCCAGGCCACTGCGCCGGCTGGAAATATGAATGTGGGTCAGCGACAGGTAATCGTCGAGGGTGAATTTTTCCTTGGTCGCCAGCGGATGGCCCTTGCGCATTGCGCAGACGTAACGGTCTTCCATCAGCTTGACGTGGCGCACCTGCGGGTCGGTGTTGAGCGGCGCATCCACGGCAAAGTCGAGACGTCCGGCGGCCAGTTCCTTGGTGGTTTCCCGGCGCTTGGACAGGAAGCTTTCGATGATCACCGTCGGCGCCAGGCGGCGCAGGCGCTGGAACAGTGGCGGCAGAATCACCGCTTCGGTCAGGTCGGTCATGCTGATGCGGTAAGTCTTGACCGCTTGCGAGGGGTTGAAAATGCGGCTTTCCTGAACCGATACCCGCAGCAGCGACAATGCGTTGCGCACCGGGCCGATGATGTTCTGCGCCATGGGCGTCGGCACCATGCCCTGGGCGGTGCGGACGAAGAGCGGGTCGTTGAAGGTCTCGCGCAACCGTGCCAATGCGTTGGACACCGCTGGCTGGGTGATGCCGACAATCTGCCCGGCGCGGGTCAGGTTGGCTTCGGTGTAGATCGCGTCGAAGACGATGAAAAGGTTGAGGTCGACCTTGCTCAGATTCATTACGCGGCTCTCTTGTTATAGGTGCTTGTTATAGATGGATGGCGCGGGTCAGGGCGGCCAGGAAAATCAATCAATCATATATCGGTGATGAATGTTTATACACGCCGAGAATAGGCTAGGTAAATTATCAACGCTGTTCTAGCATCGATTGCATGACTTAAACAACCTGCCGAAAAAAGGTAATTGCTCATGGATTTCGCTTATTCGCCCAAGGTGCAAGAACTGCGTGAGCGCGTGACCGCGTTCATGGACACTTACGTTTACCCGGCTGAAGCCGTGTTCGAACGGCAGGTTGCCGAGGGCGACCGCTGGCAGCCGACCGCAATCATGGAAGAGCTCAAGGCCAAGGCCAAGGCCGAAGGTCTGTGGAATTTGTTTCTGCCTGAGTCGGAACTGGGCGCCGGCCTGACCAACCTCGAATACGCACCTTTGGCAGAAATCATGGGCCGTTCGCTGCTCGGTCCAGAGCCGTTCAACTGCTCGGCACCGGACACCGGCAACATGGAAGTGCTGGTGCGTTACGCCAACGAAGAACAGAAACAGCGCTGGCTCGAACCGCTGTTGCGCGGCGAGATCCGCTCGGCGTTCGCCATGACCGAGCCGGACGTTGCGTCCTCCGACGCCACCAACATGGCCGCCCGTGCCGTGCGCGATGGCGACGAGTGGGTGATCAACGGCAAAAAATGGTGGACCTCCGGCGCCTGCGATCCGCGCTGCAAGATCCTGATCTTCATGGGCCTGAGCAACCCCGACGCGCCGCGCCACGCCCAGCACTCGATGATCCTGGTGCCGGTCGACACCCCCGGTGTGAAGATCGTCCGTCCGCTGCCGGTGTTCGGTTACGACGACGCACCCCACGGTCACGCCGAAGTGCTGTTCGACAACGTACGAGTGCCGTACGAAAACGTTCTGCTCGGTGAAGGACGCGGCTTCGAAATTGCTCAAGGTCGTCTCGGCCCGGGCCGGATTCACCACTGCATGCGTTCGATCGGCATGGCCGAGCGTGCGCTGGAACTGATGTGCAAACGTTCGGTGAGCCGTACTGCATTCGGCAAACCGCTGGCGCGTCTGGGCGGTAACGTCGACAAGATCGCCGACTCGCGGATGGAAATCGACATGGCACGCCTGCTGACCCTGAAAGCGGCGTACATGATGGACACTGTGGGTAACAAAGTCGCCAAGAGCGAGATTGCGCAGATCAAGGTCGTGGCGCCGAACGTTGCGTTGCGGGTGATCGACCGGGCGATCCAGATTCATGGCGGGGCAGGGGTGTCGAACGATTTCCCGCTGGCCTACATGTACGCCATGCAACGCACCCTGCGCCTGGCCGACGGCCCGGACGAAGTGCACCGCGCGGCGATCGGCAAGTTCGAGATCGGCAAGTACGTGCCGAAGGAAATGCTGCGTAGCGGTCATTAAGACCGCGGCGCCTGCTATCGCGAGCAGGCTCGCTCCCACGGGTTCGCTGGTGTCCACATACTTTGTGTTCACTGGAGATCTAATGTGGGAGCGAGCCTGCTCGCGATGGGGCCTGCTCGTTCAGCGCATCAACATCAGATTCAGTAAACCCAAACCTCAACCCGCCGATTCTTGATCCTGCCTTCATCCCCGCTGTTGGTCGCCACCGGCATCAGCGCGCCAAACCCGCGCACTTCGCGCAATACCACGCCGTTCTTCACCAGTTCCCGCCGTACCGCCATCGCCCGCAGCTTCGACAGCAAATCCGCCCGCGCCGGGTCGTCCTTGGCGTCGCCGAATCCCACCAGTGTTACCGCGCGGTCGGTCTTGTCGTGGTGCTTTATATAGTCGAACACCCGAGCCAGATCCTGGCGGGCCTTGTTGTCGAGGCTGGCGCTGCCTTCTTCGAAACGGAAGTTCACCGTCAGACGCTGGGCGTGGCGGCTGAGGGATTGATAACCCTCGGGCATCAGCGCATTCGGCGTGACGGCGATGGCCTGCACGGTCTGGGCGATAAAACCGTTGGCCGCGACAATCGTCTGACCCCGACGGCTCTGCGCAAACTCCACCAAGGCCTTGGCCCACGGATTGTTGCTGTCGGGCGGCAGATAGAAGAACAGCCGCCGCGACAGCGGATAGTCTTCGGTGGCGATCAGGCTGGCGAGCGGCAGCATCGCCAGGGATTGCCCGTCGACAATCGCCACGGCTTTGGCCTGACGCACATAGGGCAGGCCGATGAAACCGATGGCCTGCGGGTCGGCACTGACGGCGTCGGACAACTGCTCGCTGGATTCAAACCGTTTCGCGGCATTGCTCAGCGATTTCCCACGACGGCTGAGGACAAGTTCCTTGAAGGTGTCGTAGGTGCCGGACTGATCATCCCGCGCATATAAATGAATTGTCCCACCCTTGCCGCCGACGTCTTCCCACGTCTTCGCCTCGCCGCTGAAGATTCGCGCCAGTTGTTCGGTGTTCAGTTGCACCAGCGGATTGTCGGGGTGAAGGATGATCGCCAGGCCATCGATGGCGATCACTTGCTCGGCGCCGGGGCTTTTCAGATCGCCCCGGGCTTGCAGGTTCAGCAGTTCGCTGTCCTTGATCGGGCGCGAGGAGGCGGCCAGATCGGCGCTGGAGTTCTTGAGTGCAGTGAAACCGGTGCTCGAACCGTGGGCGGCGATCTCCACCACGACCCTCTGGCCTTGGGCCGTCAGGCCGACGACCCGTTGTTCGTTGGCGGTGTCCGGGGTTTCGCTGTGGACTTTCAACAGTCCCTGGTCTTGCAACAGGCCTTCCACCAAAGCCGGACCGAGCGCCGCGCCAATGGTGTTGGAACCCTGGATGCGCAATACCGGGCCGTTCTCGGGAATGGGCAACGCCGCAACCGCAACTTGCAGCCAGGCACTCAGGAGAAAGACGAACAGAACACGCAGGGTCATGCCGGCACCGATTGCAGCCAAGGGGATTGCCGGGGAGATTAAGTCAAAGACGTTTCTGAAAAATGACAGCGCTCAAACTGTGGGAGCGAACTCCCACAGCGATTTGCGGTGATTGCGGTATCAGCTCAATTCCAGCCAGATCGGCGCATGGTCCGAAGGCTTTTCCATCCCGCGCAGTTCATAGTCGACACCGGCGGCTTTCACCCGTGGCAGCAAGCCATGGGACGCCAGAATCACATCGATCCGCAGACCACGCTTCGGCTCGTCTTCAAAACCACGGCTGCGGTAGTCGAACCAGCTGAACATGTCGGTCACATCCGGGTTCAGGTGACGGTAGCTGTCGGTCAGGCCCCAGTTTTTCAGGCGGGCCATCCACTCGCGCTCTTCCGGCAGGAAGCTGCACTTACCGGTTTTCAGCCAGCGCTTCATGTTGTCCGGGCCGATGCCGATGTCGCTGTCTTCCGGGGAGATGTTGACGTCGCCCATCACCACCAGCGGCTGTTCATTGTGGAACTGGCTTTCCAGCAGCGCTTGCAGATCACTGTAGAAGCGCTGCTTGGCCGGGAATTTGGTCGGGTGGTCGCGGCTTTCGCCCTGTGGGAAATAGCCGTTCATGATCGTCACCGGCACGCCGTTGGCGTCGGCAAAAGTGCCCCAGATAAAGCGCCGCTGCGCGTCTTCTTCATCGGTGGCAAAACCTTTATGAATGGCAATCGGTTCCTGGCGCGAGAGCAGGGCGACACCGTAATGGCCTTTCTGGCCGTGGAAATACACGTGATAACCCAGGGCCCGCACTTCTTCCAGCGGGAACTGGTCGTCGTGGACCTTGGTTTCCTGCAGGCCGATGACGTCCGGCTGATGCTTTTCGATCAGCGCCGCCAGCTGATGCGGGCGGGCCCGCAGTCCGTTGATGTTGAAGGAAACGATCTTCATGGTCGGCAGTCCTGGCAAAAGGGCGATGCTAGCTGACATGTAGGATCTGGGCCAGCGTGGCGGTAGTCCATATGCGCTGCTAATGTCTTTCGGGTGTGGGAACGATCCCTTCAGCCCAAGGCTCGTATAACAAGAACGGGGCCTGTTGAGTCCCGTCCAGGGAGAATCACCGTCATGCCTGAAACCCAAACCGCCATCGCCGACATCCACATGCTCGACCGCGGCTATTCCCGGGAAGCGCGATCCCTTCTTTATCAGGCTTACCGCCACGAGCCGACCTTCGCTTACCTGTTCGAAGCCGAGCGCCCGGGTTACGAGCAGCGGGTACGCGCCACGGTACGGGAGCTGGTCAAACAGCATTTCCTGCAGGATCTGCCGGCCATCGGCCTGTTGGTCAACGACCGCTTGATCGGCATCGCCCTGATCGCGCCGCCGCAACGTCGTTTGGGTGTTACCGAGAGCTGGGCCTGGCGTTTGCGCATGGTGTTGAGCACCGGTTTCCGTTGCACCCGGCGTTATCTGGAGTACCACGCCGCCGTCGAGGCCTGCGTGCCGACCGACTCGGTGCACATGCTGCCGCTGCTCGGTGTGCATCCGCAATTTCAGGGCAAGCATTTCGGCGAACAGTTGCTGCAAGCGGTGCACAACTGGTGCGCGGTGGACGAAAGCTCCCAAGGCGTGATCCTCGACACCGGCAACCCGCGTTACCTGGAGTTCTACAAGCGTCAGGGTTACGAGGAGATCGGCGAAGTGGCCGTCGGCCCGGTGCGCGAGCACGTGTTTTTCCACGCCAACCCGCAGGTGTTACAAACTGCAACGGGATAACCGTCGAACTTTTTCGGAAATTTCCTGTTCTATCACGCTCCCAAGCCCGTGATAGCATCCGCGCCTATGAAGTTTCCAGGAAGATTTACCAGTGGCGTGCTCATGCTGTTAACCAGCTGCGCGGCGCTGGCGCAAAGTGAATTGGATGTGCGGATCAAACCGTCCAACGATGAACTGAAAGCCAATATAGAAGGCTATATCGGCAGCCTCGGCGATCGTGACGAAGAAGCCTTGCAGCGCTTCAGTCGCGGCGCCGAAGAACAGGCGCGCAAAGCCGCCCAGGCCTTGGGTTATTACCAGCCGCAGATCGAAAGTGACGTCAAGGGCGGTGAAAAACCGCGTCTGGTGCTGAACATCGATCCCGGCGAGCCGATCCGCCTGCGCAACGTAACCGTGCGGGTCGACGGCCCTGCGGCCTCCCTCAAATCCTTTCGAGTCCCGAAAAGTGACGTGCTCAAGCCTGGCGCGGTGCTCAACCATGGGCGTTACGAACACGCCAAGCGCCTGATCCAGAATCAGGCTTCGCGCTATGGCTTCTTCAGTGGCCGCTTCACCAGCCAGAAATTGATGGTCGATCCACGCGCCGGGGTCGCCGACGTCGAACTGATCTACGAAAGCGGCCCGCGTTATGCGCTGGGCAAAGTCAGTTTCGAGGGCGACACCCCGTTCGACGAAGACCTGCTGCAACGCATGGTGCCGTTCAAGGCCGGCGAGCCGTATGACTCCGAGCTGATCGCCGAACTCAACCGCGACCTGCAATCGAGCGGCTACTTCGAAGGCGTGCGGGTCGACGCCGCGCCTACCGCCGCGAAAAACGACGTGATCCCGGTGGACGTCAAACTCGACACCCGCAAGCCGCGCACCATGGGCCTGGGTCTTGGTTATTCCACTGACGTCGGCCCGCGAATCAAGGCCAACTGGACCCGCCACTGGGTCAACCCGCAGGGCGACAGTTATGGCTGGGAGGCTGAACTGTCGGCGCCACGACAAAACGTCGGCCTGTTCTACGACATTCCGCTGGACCCGCCGCTGACCGACAAACTGCGCTGGGCCGGCGGTTATCAATACGAGGACATCGACGGTTCCGACACCTTGAGCAAGCTGCTGACCTTCGGCCCGGAATGGCACAGCAAATTGCCGAGCGGCTGGCAGCGGGTGATCTCGCTGAAATGGCAGCGCGAGGAATACCAGCTCGGCGACGACTCCGGTCTGAGCACCTTGCTGATGCCCGGCGTCAGCTATTCCTACCTCAAGAGCGACAACCGCATCGACCCGCACAACGGCTATCGCCTGACCTTCGAAAGCAAGGTGGCGAAAGAAGGCCTCGGCTCGGACAACAACCTGGTTTACGGCACAGCGCTGGTCAAAGGCCTGACCACCGTGTTCGACAAGCATCGCCTGCTTGGCCGGGTGCAGGTCGGCGGCAGCGCCACCAACGGCTACAAATCGGTGCCGCCGTCGCTGCGCTTCTTCGCCGGTGGCGATCAGAGCGTGCGCGGCTACGACTATCAGAGCCTGTCCCCGGAGAACTCCGAGGGCGACCGCATCGGCGGGCGCTACATGGTGGCCGGCAGCGTCGAATATCAATATTCGATTGCCGAGAAGTGGCGCGTGGCGACCTTCGTCGATCAGGGCAACTCCTTCAACAAACTCGAACTGCCGAACCTCAAGACCGGGGTCGGTATCGGTGTGCGCTGGGTCTCGCCGGTGGGGCCGATCCGCCTCGACCTGGCCCACGCGCTGGACGACGATGGCGGCATCCGGCTGCACTTTTCCATGGGGCCTGAGCTGTGAAGCGTGGTTTGAAAATTTCGGCGCTGGCGTTGTTGTCGCTGGTGCTGCTAATTGTATTGAGCATTACCGCTGTGCTCGGAACGCAGGCCGGCAGCCGTTGGGTGCTGGGACTGGTGCCGGGTTTGAGCGTCGACAATTTCCAGGGTCGGCTCGGCGGGCAATGGAGCGCCGATCATCTGTTGTGGCAGCAGGACAGCAGTCGCGTCGAGCTGAGCAAACCGATCTTCGAATGGTCGCCGCTGTGCCTGACGCGCATGACCCTGTGCATTCAACAGCTCAAGGCCGATACCGTCAGCCTGCAATTCCCGCCGAGCGAAGAAGTCACTGAAAGCGGTCCGATCACACTTCCTGATCTGCAATTGCCCGTGGCCATCGAGTTGGGCGATGTGCAGGTCGGCAGCCTGTTGTTCAACGGCAGCGAAGAGTTGAAAGGCCTGCAACTGGCGGCGCACTGGACCGCCAAGGGCATGCAGATCGACAGCGTGAAACTGCAACGCGAAGAGTTGAGCCTGAACCTGTCCGGCCTGCTGCAACCGACCGGCAACTGGCCGCTGAACATCACCGGTGATCTGACTTTGCCGTCGCCGGCTCCCGAGCCGTGGACGCTGGCGCTGAAAATCGACGGTGATCTGCTCAAGACCCTCAACCTGCACGCCGACAGCCGTGGCTACCTCGACGGCCAGTTGAGCGGCGAGCTGCAACCGTTGGCGGAAAACCTGCCGGCCAAGGTGCGGATCACCTCGGAAGCCTTCAAACCGAGCGCGGATCTGCCGGACACCCTGCAATTCAATCAATTGGTGTTGACCGGCGAAGGCGACCTGAAAAACGGTTACCAACTCCTCGGCAATGCAACGCTGCCTGCCGAGAAAGGCCCGGTGGCGCTGTTGCTCAAAAGCAAGGTCGACGCCAAAGGCGCGCAGATTGCCGGCCTCGATCTGACGGCCAACGACAAGCAAAGCCTCAAGCTCACCGGCAATGTCGACTGGAGCAAAGGCCTCAGCGCCCAGGCCAACATCAACTGGCTGGATTTTCCGTGGCACCGGCTCTATCCGGAGATCGACGAACCGCAGGTCACGTTGCGTACCTTCACGGGTGAAGTCTCCTACACCGACGGTCAGTACCTCGGTAACTTCGCCGCCGCCGCAGATGGCCCAGCGGGGGCGTTCACCCTGAGCAGTCCGTTCAGCGGCAATCTCAAGCAGATTTTCCTGCCACAACTGAAACTCGAAGCCGGGCAGGGCAAGGCCGAAGGCCATGTGAACGTGCAGTTCGCCGATGGCATTGCCTGGGACACAGCGCTGGAACTGTCGGCGCTCAACCCGGCGTATTGGGTCGCGGAGTTGCCGGGCACCCTGGCCGGCCCGTTGAAAAGCAAAGGCGAAATGAAGAACGAGCGCCTGAGCCTGAATGCCGATCTCGATCTGAAAGGCAAACTGCGCGGGCAACCGGCGGTGCTGCAAGCCAAGGCCGACGGGGCTGGCGAGCAATGGAATCTGAATGCCCTGCAAATCCGCCTCGGCGACAACAGCATCAACGGCAAGGGCAGCCTGCAACAAAAACTCACCGGGCAGATCGACATCAAACTGGCGCGTCTGGCCCAGCTCTGGCCGCAACTGCGCGGGCAGATCAACGGTCGGGTCGATGTCGCCGGTACGCTCAAGGCGCCGCAGGGCAAGCTCGGCCTGCAAGGTTCGCAACTGGCGTTCCAGGACAATCGCCTGCAAAGCCTCAACCTCGACGCCACGCTCGACAGCGCGCAACGGGCGAAAATCGATCTCAAGGGCAGCGGCATCCAGGCTGGCGATACGTCGCTGGGCACCCTGACCGCCAGCGCCCAGGGCGATATCAAAAACCAGAAACTCAACCTCGACCTGCTCGGGCCGAAGCTGAAACTGGCGCTGGGCCTGGACGGCAATCTGGATAAAGGCAACTGGCGCGGACGACTGGCCAGCGGCGACATTCAGGCCGGGGGGCAGGACTGGAAACTGCAAAACCCCGCGAAACTAGAGCGTCTGGCCGACGGCAAGATCAACTTCGGCGCCCATTGCTGGATGTCCGGCAATGCCAGCCTGTGCGGTGAAGATCAGCGCCTGATGCCGGAGCCGAAGCTGCGTTACCACCTCAAGGAATTCCCGATCGAAAGCCTGGCGCAGTGGCTGCCCAAGGATTTCGCCTGGCAGGGCAAGCTCAATGCCGACCTGCAACTGGACCTGCCGGCCAGCGGCCCGAACGGCCAGATCAGCGTCGATGCGAGCGGCGGCACCTTGCGCATGAAGGAAAAGGATCAGTGGGTCGACTTCCCGTACCAGACCCTCAAGCTCACCAGCAAACTCACGCCCAAGCGAATCGACACTGATCTGAATTTCGTCGGCGGCAAGCTCGGTGAGCTGATGGTGCAGGCGCAGATCAATCCGCTGCCGAAGAACAAGCCGCTCAGCGGTTCATTCCGCCTCAGCGGACTGGACTTGTCGGTGGCGCGGCCGTTTGTGCCGATGGTCGAGAAACTCACCGGGCGCCTGAACGGCAGCGGCACGATTTCCGGCGGGCTGCTCGCGCCGCTGGTCAACGGCACCGTGCAGCTCAGCGACGGCGAAGTGTCCGGCCCGGAATTGCCGCTGGAGTTGCAGGCGCTGCAACTGCAAGCGGTGATCGCCGGTGAAGCCGTGCAATTGAACGGCGGCTGGAAAAGCGGCAAGAGCGGGCAGGGCAGCCTGAGCGGTAACATCGCCTGGGGTCAGGCGTTGGTGGTGGATCTGGCGCTCAAGGGCACGCAATTGCCGGTGACGGTCGAGCCCTACGCCAAGCTTGAAGTGGCGCCGGACCTGAAGATTTCCATGGCCGGCGACGAGCTGGCGATTTCCGGCAAGGTGCTGGTGCCCAAAGGCGAAATCACCGTGCGCGAACTGCCGCCATCAACGGTGAAAGTCTCCGATGACACGATCATCGTCGGCGCGCAGACCGAAGAGGGCAAACCGCCGCTGGCGATGAAAATGGACATCGATGTGGTGGTCGGCCAGGACAAGTTGAGCTTCGCCGGATTCGGCCTGACCGCCAACCTGCAAGGCCACGTGCACATCGGTGACAACATGGACACCCGTGGCGAGCTGTGGCTCAACGACGGCAAATACCGCGCCTACGGTCAGCGCCTGACGGTACGTCGCGCGCGTCTGCTGTTCGCCGGTCCGATCGATCAGCCGTATCTGGACATCGAAGCGATTCGCCAGACCGATGATGTGATCGCCGGTATCCGCCTGAGCGGCAGCGCCGAGCAGCCGACCACGCAGATCTTCTCCGAGCCGGCCATGAGTCAGGAACAGGCGCTGTCCTATCTGGTGCTGGGGCGTCCGCTGAGCACTACCGGCGAAGACAACAACATGCTCGCGCAAGCGGCGCTCGGTCTGGGTCTGATGGGCAGTTCCGGGGTCACCAGCAGTCTGGCCAGTGATCTGGGCATTCAGGACTTCCAGCTCGACACCCAGGGCAGCGGCAACACCACCAGCGTGGTGGCCAGCGGCAACATTTCCGAGAAACTCAGTCTGCGTTACGGCGTCGGCGTGTTCGAGCCGGCCAACACCATCGCCCTGCGTTACAAGCTGAGCAAGAAGGTCTACCTAGAAGCCGCCAGCGGCGTGGCCAGTTCGCTGGACATCTTCTACAAGCGGGATTTCTAGCCCGCGTTCCCCTGGCCGGATCGTGTCAGCACGATCCGGCTTTTTCTGGATGTATTAGACTGACCGCAGCTTGAAGGGCGCCGTTTGCGGCTGCCCGAAACGCCCCGGGGGCGCCAATGGTTCGTTTGAGTATGGTCTTGCTCGGTCACGATTTTGTCCGTCGGCGCTGGTCCGCTCTGGCATTGACCGGCGTTGTCTGGGGCGCGGCCGGCGTGGCCATTTTCATCGATGCGCTGGACGGCGTTCTGTATTTCCCGCTGCATGTGTTCGGCTATCTGTTGTTACTCGAAGCCCTGATCATTCTGCTGGTGCCGGCCCCGAAAACCGGTACGGCGGCGGCTTTGCACAAGGCGCGGGGTCTGGTGTTTTTGCTGCTGGGGCTGCTGATCGTCGACCGACAGCATGCTGCCGGTGTGATTCTCGCGGTGCTGTTCGGTGCGGCTTTTCTGCTCGATGGCGGTTTTCGGCTGGCGGCTGCGGTGGTGGTGCGCTTTGTCGGTTGGCGAATGTCACTGCTGGTGGCGCTGTTCGAGATCGGCTTTGGCGTGTTCATCCTCGAACCGTATCCGAGCCTCTACAAGGGGACGGTGCCGTTCTGCATCGGCATGAGCATCTTTCTTTCGGGCTGTGCCTTGTTGCAGCAGGCATTGCGATTCAAGAACAGACCGTCGCCGGTGACGCCTCCTCCGGTTCATGCCCCTGCAGATAATGGCGCAATGGTGATCCATGTCTGGACCCCCAGCGGTACGGTTGAAGACACCCTGGTGCGCAATCGGTTGCTCAATCGTTACATCGCGGCGGTCGATATCAACGGCGTCATCTCTGCCGGCCACGCGGCACTGGAATGTGGGCCTGACATCTACATCAGCCATTACCCGCTGAACGATATCGATCGCTCGGCGGGGGATTTCGTACGCTTGCTGCGGGCCACGCCGAACAACGATGTGGCGGGGCGGTTTCTGCCGGACTACGCGAGCGAAGTGGCCGACTGGTGCCCGTCGTCGGTTCAGGTCAGTTTCGTGCATTACGATGCGGCACGGCTTCAGGCGTTCTGGGCGGACTATCGGCAGAACACCACCTACAACCTCACCAGCCGCAATTGTTCGAGTGCTGTCGCGCACAGCCTGGAGGCTGCCCTCGAAGGTGCGATGAACCGGGGGCATTCGAGCATGCTGGATTTTGCCCGGGTCATCATCAGCCCCGAATTCTGGGTCGCAGCTCAAGTGCGCAAGCGCGCCGAGGCCATGGCCTGGACGCCGGGCCTGGTGCTTGATTATGCGCGGGCGTTGCATGCCGCCATCGAGCCGGCACCGCCGGGCTGGCACGGTATTTACGCAGGAGCCAGGCGTGCCTGCGGTTATGTGGCAACTGCGTTGCGTGGGCGTGAAGTCCATCCCCTTCAGCCACCACCGATGAATCACCCCTCCGACAAATCCTGAACGGCTCTACACCGAGTCGCTGCCTTCGCGAGCAAGCTCGCTCCCACATTGATTCGTGCAGACATGAGATCCCTGTGGGAGCGAGCTTGCTCGCGAAGGCATTCGCCTGGGCACCCGAAAAACCCAGCCCACTGGTCAACTAATTACAAAGCAACCTAACTATTACGTTGACATTCGCTGCCTAGGCAGTAACATCTCGACATACATTCACTGCCTAGGCAGTTATTAGGTGAGCACATGAAGCATTTCACCCCCGACGAATTCAAGCATTGCCATCTCGGCCTGTTGCTCGGCCGTGCCGCCTTGCTCAAGGACAAGATCATCGACACCCACATGGAACCCCACGGCATCACCGCCGCGCAGTTCAAGGTGTTGATCATCATGGCCCAGTTCGGCGTCGACACCCCGGCCGAGCTGTGCCGGCACCTGTCGCTGGACAGCGGTTCGATGACCCGCATGCTCGATCGTCTGGAGCAGAAAGGTTTTCTGGTTCGCCAACGCAGCGAAGGCGATCGCCGTCAGGTGCAACTCAAACTCACCGAGCAGGGCCAGCAACTGGCCGATCGCCTGCCGCACATCGGCGCCGACGCCATGAATGAACTGGCCGGCGCCGTGACCCCGGACGAGTTGAAAACCCTGGAATACATCCTCAAGAAAATTTTGCTGGCAGCCGGTGACCCGATCACCATCCAGCGGTTAGGTGAACACAATGAGCGGTAAAACCTTGCGCAGCAGCCTGACACTGGTGCTGTCGGCGATGATCCTCGCCGGTTGCGCCAACTACAGTGGCCTCGATACCCAGGGCGCCAGCCTCGATGCGAAAACCCTGCAGACCGGGCAATCGCTCAACGGCGTCACCCTGTCCCAGGCCGCCTGGCCGAAGAGCGACTGGTGGACCAGCCTCGGCGATCCGCAACTCGACGGTCTGATCCGCGAAGCCCTGAAAGACAGCCCGGACATGCAGATCGCCGACGCCCGCGCCCATCAGGCCAGCGCCGCCGCGTACGCCGCCGATGCCGAGCGTTATCCGACCCTCGACGCCAGCGCCGGTATCAGCCGTTCGCGTCTGGCCCGGGATCAGGATCCGCTGGGGCAGGGCGGGGCTTACTCCACCGTGCGCAACATCAGCGCCGGCTTCAATTACAACTTCGACTTGTGGGGCGGTCAGCGTGACGCCTGGGAAGCCGCGCTCGGTCAGGCCCGCGCCGCCGAAGTCGACCGTCAGGCCGCGCAACTGACCCTGGCCGCCGACGTGGCTCGGGCCTACAGCGATCTGGGTCAGGCGCACATCGTCTATGACCTGGCCAACGAAGACCTCAAGCGCACCAAACAGATGCTTGACCTGAGCCAGCGTCGTTTGAGCTCGGGGATCGACAGCCAGTACCAGTTCCAGCAGACCCAAAGTCTGGAAGCCAGCTCCGAAGCCAGCCTGATCGACGCTGAAAAACGCCTGAACAGCGCAAAAATCGCCCTGGCCGTATTGCTCGGCAAAGGCCCGGATCGCGGCAACGAAATCGCTCGACCGAAAGTCCTGCAAGCCAGCGCTGTCGCACTGCCCTCGGTGCTGCCGGCCGAACTGCTGGGCCGTCGCCCGGATCTGGTCGCCGCGCGCTGGCGTGTCGAGGCGGCGAGCAAGGACATCGACTCGGCCAAGACCCGCTTCTATCCCAACTTGAACCTGTCGGCTTCCGCCGGTGCCGAATCCTTGTTGGGGGACGCGATGTTCGGTTCCGCCAGTCGCTTCTTCAACATTGCCCCGACGATTTCGGTGCCGATCTTCGATGGCGGACGCCTGCGCGCCAACCTCGATGCCCGCGACGCCGATTACGACCTCGCCGTGGCGCAGTACAACAAAAGCCTGGTGAAAGCCCTGGGCGATGTCAGCGACACGATCAACCAGTTGCGTGACATCGGCCGGCAGATCGGCGCCCAGCAGCACGCGACCGAGATTGCCCAGGATTCTTACAACACCGTCGTCCAGCGTTACGGTTCCGGCATCGGCAACTACCTGGACGTGCTCAGCATCGAGCAGCAATTGCTGCAGGCCCAGCGTCAGCTGGCCAACCTGAATGCCGAGCAGATCGACCTGTCGATTCAACTGATGCAAGCGCTGGGCGGCGGCTTCCAGGGGCAAACCCTGACCGCAGCCAACGCCACCCCAGCCACGCCGCACAACTAATTCAAGGTATTTGTCATGGCCACTGCCGAAAACACACAAGCTCAAGACAACGCCCAGGACACTGGCAATCCGCGCAAACGCAAGGTGATGCTGCTGGTGCTGGCCGTTGTGGTTGCCCTCGCCGGTGCCGGTGTCTGGGCGTATCACGAATTCATCGGGCGCTGGAGCGAAAGCACCGACGACGCCTACGTCAACGGCAACGTGGTGGAAATCACCCCGCTGGTGACCGGCACCGTGGTCAGCATCGGTGCCGACGATGGCGATCTGGTGCATGAAGGCCAGGTGCTGATCAACTTCGACCCGAATGACGCCGAAGTCGGCCTGCAAAGTGCCAAGGCCAATCTGGCCCGCACCGTGCGGCAGGTTCGCGGCCTGTACAGCAACGTCGACGGCATGAAGGCCCAGGTCAATGCACAACAGGCCGAAGTGCAAAAAGCCCAGGACAACTTCAACCGCCGGAAAAACCTCGCGGCCGGCGGGGCGATTTCCCAGGAAGAACTGTCCCACGCTCGCGATGACCTGACCTCGGCGCAGAACGCCCTGGCCAACGCCAAACAGCAGCTGAAAACCACCAGCGCGCTGGTCGATGACACCGTGGTCTCGTCGCACCCGGACGTGATGGCCGCCGCTGCGCAACTGCGTCAGGCCTACCTGACCAATGCTCGCAGCACTTTGATCGCGCCGGTTACAGGTTACGTCGCCAAGCGCACCGTGCAACTTGGCCAGCGTGTGCAGCCGGGCACCGCGCTGATGGCGGTGATTCCGCTGGATCAGCTGTGGATCGACGCCAACTTCAAGGAAACCCAGCTGCGTGACATGCGCATTGGCCAACCGGTGGAGATCGAGTCGGACATCTATGGCAGCGACGTGAAGTTCAGCGGCACCATCGACAGCCTCGGCGCGGGCACCGGCAGCGCGTTCGCCCTGTTGCCGGCGCAGAACGCCACCGGTAACTGGATCAAGATCGTGCAGCGTGTGCCGGTACGGATTCACGTCAACGCCGAAGAGCTGGCCAAACACCCGCTGCGCGTCGGTCTGTCGACCAATGTCGAGGTCAATCTGCACGACCAGAGCGGCCCGGTACTGGCCCAGCAACCGCCGCAAAAGGCCTCGTTCAGCACCAACGTCTACGACCGCCAACTGGCCGAAGCCGACGCGATGATCACCCAGTTGATCCACGACAACAGCGCGGCGGTCAGCAAGACCGCGCAACGCTGATCCCATTCCCTGTGGGAGCGAGCTTGCTCCGGGCGGCGTTCCGACGATGGCGATTTTCAATTCAACAGTTTTGTTGGCTGAACCGCCGTCTTCGCGAGCAGGCTCGCTCCCACAAGGGCGGCTGCGTCATTAACGGACGCAGCGTCAATCAGGTTCCAAAGGATTCGCGATGAGCAATAACGCCTCTTTTTCGCCGCCCAGCCTGTTGCTCAGCACCATCGGCCTGTCGCTGGCGACCTTCATGCAGGTGCTCGACACCACCATCGCCAACGTGGCGCTGCCGACCATTTCCGGCAACCTCGGCGTGAGTTCGGAGCAGGGCACATGGGTCATCACCTCGTTTGCCGTGAGCAACGCCATCGCGCTGCCGCTCACCGGCTGGCTGAGCCGTCGCTTCGGCGAGGTGAAGCTGTTTCTCTGGGCCACCATTCTGTTCGTGCTGGCCTCGTTCCTCTGCGGTATTTCCACGTCGATGCCGGAACTGATCGGCTTCCGCGTGTTGCAGGGTCTGGTGGCCGGGCCGTTGTACCCGATGACCCAGACGCTGCTGATCGCGGTCTATCCGCCGGCGAGGCGGGGCATGGCCCTTGCGTTGCTGGCGATGGTCACGGTGGTGGCGCCGATTGCCGGGCCGATCCTCGGCGGCTGGATCACCGACAGTTACAGCTGGCCGTGGATCTTCTTCATCAACGTGCCGATCGGGATCTTCGCGGTGATGGTGGTGCGCCAGCAGCTGGCCAAACGCCCGGTGGTCACCAGCCATCAGCCGATGGATTACGTCGGGCTGATCACGCTGATCATCGGCGTGGGTGCGTTGCAGGTGATCCTCGACAAAGGCAATGACCTGGACTGGTTCGAGTCGAACTTCATCATCATCGGCGCGGCGATTTCGGTGATCGCGCTGGCGGTGTTCGTGATCTGGGAAATGACCGACCAGCATCCGGTGGTCAACCTGCGGCTGTTTGCCCACCGCAACTTCCGCATCGGCACGCTGGTGCTGGTGTTGGGTTACGCCGGGTTCTTCGGCATCAACTTGATCCTGCCGCAGTGGTTGCAGACCCAGATGGGCTACACCGCGACCTGGGCCGGTTTGGCGGTGGCACCGATCGGCATTCTGCCGGTGCTGCTGTCACCGTTTGTCGGCAAGTACGCGCACAAGTTCGACCTGCGCCTGCTGGCCGGGCTGGCGTTCCTCGCGATCGGCTTGAGCTGCTTTATGCGTGCTGAATTCACCAACGAGGTGGACTTCCAGCACATCGCATTGGTGCAGCTGTTCATGGGGATTGGTGTGGCGCTGTTCTTCATGCCGACCTTGAGCATCCTGATGTCGGACTTGCCGCCGAGCCAGATTGCCGATGGCGCGGGTCTGGCGACGTTCCTGCGGACATTGGGCGGCAGCTTTGCGGCGTCGTTGACCACTTGGATCTGGATTCGCCGGGCGGATCAGCATCATGCCTATATGAGCGAGAGCATCAGCACCTTCGAGTCAGCGACTCGCGAGACCTTGCATTCGCTGGGTGGCGCGAGCCAATCGGCCTATGCGCAGATGGATCAGATCCTCACCAGTCAGGCGTACATGCTCTCCACAGTGGATTACTTCACGCTGCTGGGATGGGGGTTTATGGGGTTGATTCTGATTGTGTGGCTGGCCAAGCCGCCATTCGCAGCCAAGGCAGGCCCGGCCGCCAGCGGTCACTAACGTCGCCAGATCGTTCCCACGCTCCGCGTGGGAATGCAGCCCGGGACGCTCCGCGTCCCATGCCCAAGCGGACGCGGAGCGTCCATTGAGGCATTCCCACGCAGAGCGTGGGAACGATCAGGCGGTGGCAGGGGCGGGCAGTGCCGGCGGCGGTGCAAAATCAAACGGCGCCAACGCAAACCCGTTCTCATCCACCTGCAACGCCCAACCCTGACGATCCCAATCCCCCAGCACAATCCGCTTCGCCGCCTGATCGCCGATCTGCAACTTGTGGATCGCCGGGCGATGGGTATGCCCGTGAACCAGGGTTCTCACCCCGTACTCCTGCATGATCCGCGGAATTTCCTCCGGCGTGACATCGACGATGTCATTGGCCTTCATCCGCGTCTGCGCCCGGCTTTCGCTGCGCAGCTTGCGCGCCAGTTTGTGGCGGGTGCGCAAGGGGAGATTACGCAGGATGAACAGACTGATCGGGTTGCGCAGGTAACGGCGCAGCTTCATATAGGCTTCGTCACGGGTGCACAGGCTGTCGCCGTGCATCAGCAGCACCGGTTCGCCGTAAAACTGCACGACACTCGGGTCCTTCAACAGCGTGCAGCCGGCCTCTTTGCAAAAGGCCTTGCCGAGCATGAAGTCACGATTGCCGTGCATCAGAAAAATGGCCGTGCCGCTGTCGCTGAGTTCGCGCAGGGCCTGGCAGATGGAACGCTGGAAGGGGGTCATGGCGTCGTCGCCAATCCACGCTTCGAAGAAGTCGCCCAGAATGTACAACGCACTCGCCGAGCGGGCGCGTCCGGCGAGCAAATCCAGAAACGCCCGGGTAATGTCCGGGCGCTCCTCTTCCAGATGCAAGTCTGAAATCAGCAATATCACGCTTCGATGATCTCGGCTTTCTCGATGATCACGTCGTCTGCTGGTACGTCCTGGTGGCCTGCCTTGGACGTGGTGGAAACGCCTTCGATCTTGTCGACAACGTCGGTGCCCGCAACCACTTTACCGAACACGGCATAACCCCAGCCCTGAGCGGTCTTGGAGGTGTGGTTGAGGAAGCTGTTGTCGGTAGCGTTGATGAAGAACTGTGCCGAGGCCGAATGCGGATCCATGGTGCGAGCCATGGCCAGGGTGTACTTCTCGTTCTTCAGGCCGTTGTCGGCTTCGTTCTGGATGCTCGGGCTCTTGTCTTTCTTTTCTTTCATGCCTGGCTCGAAACCGCCGCCCTGGATCATGAAACCTTTGATGACACGGTGGAACACGACGTTCTCGTAGTGACCCTTTTTCACGTACTCGATGAAGTTGGCCACGGTGATCGGGGCTTTTTCAGCGTTCAGTTCGATGACGATGTCACCGAAGTTGGTGGTCAGTTTTACTTGAGTCATGATCGCTACTCTTTATAAGGAATTCGTGGGTATTGGGACATTTGCGCCCTTTACCGGTTCAGCCCGTGAGGGCCAAGGTGCGCAGTTTAGCGTGACAGGCGCGAATTTCGAGGCTGTTTTTCAAAACCCTGCAATTAAATGCATTCCTTTTAAGCCCTGCTCTGTCAGGGGCTTGACAGCATCGGCTATGATAGCGGCTTTGTTTTGTCAGGCCCGTGTCCCGGCCGCGCACTGTACGTTCAAGGATCCTATGAGCAAGCCCACTGTCGACCCTACCTCGAATTCCAAGACCGGCCCCGTTACGCCGGTCAATTTCCTGCGCCCGATCATCCAGGCGGACCTGGACTCGGGTAAGCACACGCAGATCGTCACCCGTTTCCCGCCTGAGCCCAACGGCTACCTGCACATCGGCCACGCCAAGTCGATCTGTGTGAACTTCGGCCTGGCCCAGGAGTTCGGCGGCGTTACCCACCTGCGTTTCGACGACACCAACCCGGCCAAGGAAGACCAGGAATACATCGACGCGATCGAAAGCGACGTCAAATGGCTGGGCTTCGAATGGTCCGGCGAAGTGCGCTACGCCTCGCAATATTTCGACCAGTTGCACGACTGGGCCGTCGAGCTGATCAAGGCCGGCAAGGCCTACGTCGACGACCTGACGCCCGAGCAAGCCAAGGAATACCGCGGCAGCCTGACCGAGCCGGGCAAGAACAGCCCGTTCCGCGACCGTTCGGTGGAAGAGAACCTGGACTGGTTCGCCCGCATGCGCGCCGGTGAGTTCCCGGACGGTGCCCGCGTACTGCGCGCCAAGATCGACATGGCCTCGCCGAACATGAACCTGCGCGACCCGATCATGTATCGCATCCGCCACGCTCATCACCACCAGACCGGTGACAAGTGGTGCATCTACCCGAACTACGACTTCACCCACGGTCAGTCGGACGCCATCGAAGGCATCACCCACTCGATCTGCACCCTGGAATTCGAAAGCCATCGTCCGCTGTACGAGTGGTTCCTCGACGCACTGCCAGTGCCGGCGCACCCGCGTCAGTACGAGTTCAGCCGTCTGAACCTCAACTACACCATCACCAGCAAGCGCAAGCTCAAGCAACTGGTTGACGAGAAACACGTCAACGGCTGGGACGATCCGCGCATGTCGACGCTGTCGGGCTTCCGCCGCCGTGGCTACACCCCGGCGTCGATCCGCAACTTCTGCGAGATGATCGGTACCAACCGTTCCGACGGCGTGGTCGACTTCGGCATGCTCGAGTTCAGCATCCGTCAGGACCTCGACGCGAACGCCCCGCGCGCCATGTGCGTGCTGCGTCCGTTGAAAGTCGTGATCACCAACTACCCGGAAGGCCAGGTCGAGAACCTCGAACTGCCACGTCATCCGCAGAAAGAAGAACTCGGCGTGCGTAAGTTGCCGTTTGCCCGTGAAATCTACATCGACCGCGATGACTTCATGGAAGAGCCGCCAAAAGGCTACAAGCGCCTGGAGCCGAACGGCGAAGTGCGTCTGCGCGGCAGCTACGTGATCCGTGCCGACGAAGCGATCAAGGACGCCGACGGCAACATCGTCGAGCTGCGTTGCTCCTACGATCCGGACACCCTGGGCAAGAACCCTGAAGGCCGCAAGGTCAAGGGCGTGATCCACTGGGTGCCGGCCGCTGCCAGCATCGAGTGCGAAGTGCGTCTGTATGATCGCCTGTTCCGTTCTCCGAACCCGGAGAAGGCCGAAGACAGCGCGAGTTTCCTGGACAACATCAACCCTGACTCACTGCAAGTGCTGACCGGTTGTCGTGCTGAACCCTCGCTGGGCAACGCACAGCCGGAAGACCGTTTCCAGTTCGAGCGCGAAGGCTACTTCGTCGCGGATATCAAGGACTCGAAACCAGGCCAGCCGGTATTCAACCGTACCGTGACCCTGCGCGATTCGTGGGGCCAGTGATCAAGTCTTAAGGAAACACCGTGCTTACGATCTACAACACGCTCACCAAGAGCAAAGAAGTCTTCAAGCCGCTGGATGGCAACAAGGTGCGCATGTACGTCTGCGGGATGACCGTGTACGACTACTGCCACCTGGGCCATGGCCGCAGCATGGTCGCGTTCGACCTGGTGACCCGCTGGTTGCGGTTCAGCGGTTATGACCTGACCTACGTGCGCAACATCACCGACATCGACGACAAGATCATCAACCGGGCCAACGAGAACGGCGAGTCGTTCGAAGCGTTGACCGAGCGCATGATCGCGGCGATGCACGAAGACGAAGCGCGCCTGAACATCAAGAAGCCGGACATGGAGCCGCGCGCCACGGATCACATCCCTGGCATGCACGCGATGATCCAGACCCTGATCGACAAGGGTTACGCCTACGCCCCGGGCAATGGCGACGTGTACTACCGCGTCGGCAAGTTCATGGGCTACGGCAAGCTCTCGCGCAAGAAGATCGAAGACCTGCGCATCGGTGCGCGGATCGAGGTCGACGAAGCCAAGGAAGATCCGCTGGACTTCGTGCTCTGGAAAGGCGTCAAGCCGGGCGAGCCGAGTTGGGAATCGCCGTGGGGCGCCGGGCGTCCGGGCTGGCACATCGAGTGCTCGGTGATGTCCACCTGCTGCCTCGGTGAGACCTTCGACATTCATGGCGGCGGCAGCGACCTCGAGTTCCCGCACCACGAAAACGAAATCGCCCAGAGCGAAGCGGCCACCGGCAAGACCTACGCCAACGCGTGGATGCATTGCGGCATGATCCGTATCAATGGCGAGAAGATGTCCAAGTCCTTGAACAACTTCTTCACCATTCGCGACGTGCTCGACAAGTACCACCCGGAAGTCGTGCGTTACCTGCTGGTGTCGAGCCACTACCGCAGCGCGATCAACTACTCGGAAGACAACCTCAAGGACGCCAAGGGCGCACTGGAGCGTTTCTACCATGCGTTGAAAGGCCTGCCGAGCGTGGCGCCGGCTGGCGGCGAAGCGTTCGTCGAGCGTTTCACCACGGTGATGAACGATGACTTCGGCACGCCGGAAGCCTGCGCGGTGCTGTTCGAGATGGTGCGTGAGATCAACCGTCTGCGCGAGAGCGATCTCGATGCAGCGGCCGGTCTGGCGGCGCGCCTGAAAGAACTGGCCAGCGTGCTGGGTGTGTTGCAGCTCGAAGCCGATGACTTCCTGCAGGCCGGCGCCGAAGGGCGTGTCGATGCAGCTGAAGTCGAGGCGCTGATCGCTGCGCGTCTGGCGGCACGTGCCGGCAAGGACTGGGCCGAATCCGACCGCATCCGCGACCAGCTCACCGCCATGGGCGTGGTGCTGGAAGACGGCAAGGGCGGCACGACCTGGCGTCTGGCTGACTGATTGCTGCGCCTGTTACAAACAAAACCCGCCTTGTGCGGGTTTTTGTTTTTCTGCTGCTTACTCCGGGTTGATCGTTCCCACGCTCCGCGTGGGAATGCAGCCCGGGACGCTCCGCGTCCCATGCCGAAGCGGACGCGGAGCGTCCATTGAGGCATTCCCACGCGGACGGTTCGACGCCTCGACGTGGGAACGATCCAAAATCAAAGTCCGTGATTGCTTTTGGTATTCGCATAGGTCTTGATAGCGCACGCGGCAGGATGCTCATCAGCGACGAATCCGGAAGGGAGGAATCATGGCTAATCACTATCGCGAGCTGGTATCGACACCCGGCGCCACCGGGCTGATCCTCGCGAGCTCTATCGCCCGACTGCCCCAGGCAATGATCGGCATCGGCATCATCACCATGCTGGTGCAGCAGACCGGCGTTTACTGGCTGGCCGGCGCAGTCGCCGGCACGTTTACTCTGGCCAACGCGCTGCTCGGCCCGCGCATCTCGAAACAGGTTGATCAGCGGGGTCAGAGCCGCGTGCTGCCCGTCGTCACGGTTTTCAGCATCGTCATGTTGCTGGCGCTGATTGTTGCCGTGCATCTGAGGGCGCCCGCCGCGTTGTTTTTTGTACTGGCGGCACTGGCGGGGACGATGCCGAGCATGCCATCCATGATCCGCGCACGCTGGACGCAATTGTTTCGTGGCAAGCCGCAGCTGCACACCGCGTTCTCGCTGGACACGGTCCTCACCGAACTGGCTTACATCGTCGGCCCGCCACTGGCGATCGGTTTGAGCGTGAGTTTCTTCGCGGAGGCCGGGCCGCTGGTGGCGGTAGGGCTGCTGGCCGTCGGCGTGACGGCGTTTCTCATGCAGCGTCAGACCGAACCGAAAGTGGTGGCAGGCAACCGGAAAAACAGCGGATCAACCCTGCTGATTCCCGGCGTTCGCACCATTGTCCTGGCGTTGCTGGCGATGGGAGTTATTGGCGGAGCGATCGATGTCGCCGTTGTAGCCTTCGCCAATGCCCAGGGCTGGCCATCCGCTGCCACCTTCATCCTCGCCGCCTATGCGTTCGGCTCGCTGGTGGCGGGCCTGACCTTCGGCGCGCTGCGGGTTTCGCTGGCGATTGAAAAACAGTTCTTTATCGGGATATTGGTCACGGCAGTCACCGGCGTATTGCCGGTGTTCTCACCGGATGTTTATGTCCTGTCCGCGATGTTGTTTATCGCCGGCATCTCGTTCGCGCCGACCATGGTGGTGGTCATGAAGCTGGGGACGATCATCATCCCCGCGGCGAGAATGACCGAAGGGCTGACGTGGATGACCACCGGGATCAGCATCGGCGTGGCGCTGGGCGGCATGCTGGCGGGGCTGGTGATTGATGCCTGGGGCGCACGGGCAGGGTTCGGCGTTGCGATAGCCGCAGGTCTTATGATGATGGTCGTGGTGTTGATGGGCCTGCGGACGTTGGCGGCCGCATCGGCTGCGCCCGTTGAGCCCGCCGTTTCGGCCTGACCCGCTATGGGAGCGCTCAGTTTTCAAGCTGCCGCAATCGCTTGTAGAGGGTATTGCGGCTCACCCCCAGCCGTCGTGCCAGATGGGAAATATTGCCCCCGGCCAACTGCAACTCCCGGTTCAACGCCTCGGCATCGTTCAGGTCGATGCCCAACGGCTCGGCCACTTCCACGGGCTCCATCTCCAGATCGACGAAAAAATCGTCCGGCAAATGCTCGGGCCGAATCGGTTGTTCCTCGGCCATCGCCAGCGCCACCTGCATCACGCTGCTGACCTGTCGCAGATTGCCCGGCCATGGATGCCGCTCGAACAGCTCCAGAACCTCGCGACTCAATCCCGCCCACTGCGACGGCTCGCGATGTTGTTCCCACAACCGCTTGAACAGCGCCTGCTTGTCGCTGCGCTCGCGTAACGGAGGCAGTTCCAAGGTCAAGCCGCCGATGCGGTAGTACAAGTCTTCGCGAAATCGCCCCAGTTGCACCTGTTCCCTGAGTGAACGGTTGGTGGCGGAGATGATCCGCAGATCCACCGGGAACAGCTCGCTGCTGCCCACCGGTTGCACGCAGCGCTCCTGCAACACGCGCAACAGGCGGGCCTGGGTCGGTAGCGGCATGTCGCCGATTTCGTCGAGGAACAGCGTACCTTTGTCGGCCTTGCGGATCAGGCCGATGCTGCCTTTCTGGTTGGCGCCGGTGAACGCGCCTTTCTCGTACCCGAACAGCTCGGACTCCACCAGTTCGGCGGGGATCGCCGCGCAGTTGACGGCGATGAACGCCTGTTTGCTGCGGGAGCTGGCCTGGTGCAGGGCCTTGACGAAGACTTCCTTGCCGACCCCGGTTTCCCCGTGAATCAGCAGCGGAATGTCCTTTTCCAGCAGGCGTTCGGCCTGGCGCACGGCTTTTTCCACGCGACTGTCGCCGAAGTGCAATGTGCTCAGGCTGATGGCCGTAGGTACGGCGACTTTCGGTTCAGCGGTTCTGGCTTCAGCGGTTCTTGTTTCAGTGAAGACGCGCGCCTGAATCGGCGCCTGTTTAGGCCGTTTCAACAAACACTGAAAACGATTGCGCCCGGAAGTCTGCAAGGCAAACGGCAAACCGTCCGGCTGATTGATCAACTCCAGCAACGACACCTTGAACAGGCTTTCAACGCTGACCCGCGACAACCGCACGCCCAACAGATTGTCGGCCCGACGGTTGGCCGACAACACCTGACCGCTCTCATCAAAGATCAGCAGCCCGGCCCACTGGCTGTCGAGGTTGTTCAACCCGGTGTTGAAGGTCAGTTGAAAGTGCTGGCCATGGAACAGGTTGAGGATCAGCCGGTTCTCCACGGTCTGGCTCATCATCTTGACCATGCCGAGGGTGTGCGACGGTGGCAGATAGCTGTCGCTGGACACATCGAGTACGGCGATGACCTTGCGCTCGGCATCGAAAATCGGTGCGGCGGAACCGGTCATGAAACGGTTGGCCTTGAGAAAGTGTTCATCGTGTTCAATGTGCACCGCCTGCTCGCAGGCCAGCGCCGTGCCGATGGCGTTGGTGCCGCTGGCGCGCTCGACCCAACTGGCGCCCGCCTGAAAACCACGCGCCAGGTTCGGCTCGATAAAGCGCTGGGTGCCCCAGGACGTCAGCACCTGGCCCTGATTGTCGGCCAGCATGATCAGGCAGTTGGAGTTGCTCAGGATGTTCTCGTAATACGGCAGCACTTCCTGGTGAGTGGTCTGCACCAGTGAATGATGGCGGTCGAGCAACTGCGCGATGCCGGCAGCGGGCAACTGATCGAAGGCCGGGGCGCTTTGATGATTGAGACCGAAGGCGCGGCAACGGGACCAGGAGTCCTGGACGATGGCGTCATGGGAAAGCGGCGGGGCAGGTGCGGCCATGATTGGCAGTCTCTGAAGGGTGCTTTGTTGTTTTTGTTATGGCTCGCTCGACGAGCAAAAAGCATCCATAGAGTGTTGTTCACTATTGTTCATTGTCAATCGCCCGACTGTTCAATTGTTCAGTCGCGACTGTTCACTTGTGTTCAGCTACGAACCCCGGTTCGCGTGGCCTCCAGCGAATTTTGCGGTAAATCAACAGCTTGCCGTTTCTGGCACGAATGTCGCTCTACAGCACAGGTCGCTTGACTCCAATAATAAAAAGGCCGAGCCATGTCACTCACCCTGGAGCACGTCAGCCGTACCGTCGAGGGCCAGACCTGGATCGACGATGCGAGCCTGAAATTCGAACCTGGATCCTTCAACGTTTTGCTCGGGCGCACGCTGTCCGGCAAGACCAGTCTGATGCGTCTGATGGCCGGTCTGGACAAGCCCGACAGCGGCCGCATCCTGATGAACGGCGTCGACGTCACCCAGCGCCCGGTGCGTTTGCGCAACGTGTCGATGGTCTATCAGCAATTCATCAATTACCCGACCATGACGGTGTTCGAGAACATCGCCTCGCCGCTGCGCCAGGCCGGGATCTCCAACGAGCAGATCCAGAGCAAGGTGCAGGAAACCGCGAAGATGCTGCGCATCGAGAAGTTTCTGAAGCGCTATCCGCTGGAACTGTCCGGCGGCCAGCAGCAGCGCACGGCCATGGCCCGGGCGCTGGTCAAGGATGCCGAACTGATTCTGTTCGACGAGCCGCTGGTCAACCTCGACTACAAGCTGCGCGAGGAGCTGCGCCAGGAAATGCGCGAGCTGTTCAAGGCGCGCCACACCATCGCCATCTACGCCACCACCGAACCCAACGAAGCGCTGGCGCTGGGCGGCACAACCACCATTCTTCATGAAGGCCGGGTGATCCAGAGCGGGCCGTCGACCGAGGTCTATCACCAGCCGCAAACGGTGCTGGCCGCCGAATTGTTCTCCGAGCCACCGATCAACCTGATGCCGGGGCGTATCGCCGGTAACGAAGTGAGTTTCGCCAACTTCGTGCACTTTCCGTTGAACGTCGACCTGCGGCCGGTGGGCGAGGGCGAGTTCCGCTTTGGCGTGCGCCCGAGCCACATCTCGCTGGTGCCGAGCAACGACGACGACCTGGAACTGGCGGTGACCGTCGAGGTGGCGGAAATCAGCGGTTCGGAAACCTTCCTGCACGTGCGCAACGAGCATTTCCTGCTGGTGCTGCATTTGCCGGGGGTTCACGAATACGACGTCGATGCGCCGATCCGCATCTATATCCCGACCCATAAACTGTTTGTGTTCGATGCGCAGGGCCGTCTGGTGCAGGCACCGGGCCGGCGCGTCGCGAGGGTTGCCTGATGGCCGAAATCCGTTTGCAGCACCTCGCCCACAGCTACAGCAAAACCCCGAGCGGGCCCGAGGATTACGCGATCCGCGAGATGGACCACATCTGGGAGCAGGGCGGCGCCTATGCCTTGCTCGGTCCGTCGGGTTGCGGCAAGTCGACGTTGCTCAACATCATTTCCGGTCTGCTCAGCCCGTCCCAGGGTCATGTGCTGTTCGACGGCAAAGCGGTCAACGATCTGACGCCGGAAAAGCGCAACATCGCGCAGGTTTTCCAGTTCCCGGTGGTGTACGACACCATGACCGTGTTCGACAACCTGGCCTTTCCCTTGCGCAATCAGGGCTTGGCCGAGGCGAAAGTACACAGCAAGGTGCAGGAAATCGCCGAAGTCCTCGACCTGCAAAACCTGCTGAGCAAAAAGGCGCGCAACCTCACCGCCGACGAAAAACAGAAAGTCTCCATGGGCCGCGGCCTGGTGCGTGATGACGTGTCGGCGATCCTGTTCGACGAGCCGCTGACGGTGATCGACCCGCACCTGAAATGGAAACTGCGGCGCAAGCTCAAGCAGATCCACGAGCAGTTCAACATCACCATGGTCTACGTCACCCACGATCAGCTGGAGGCTTCGACGTTTGCCGACAAGATCGCGGTGATGTACGGCGGCCAGATCGTCCAGTTCGGCACCCCACGGGAATTGTTCGAGCGGCCGAGCCACACCTTTGTCGGCTACTTCATCGGCAGTCCCGGCATGAACCTGATCGAAGTGCAGCCGCAACCGGGTGGGGTCGGTTTCAACTCGACCCACCTGCCGCTGTCCGACGGCTTGCAGCGCCATATCGAACACGGCCAGTGGAAAAATCTGAAGGTCGGCATCCGCCCCGAATTCATTCATGTGTGGGACGAACCGTTTGATGACGCGATGCAGGCACGGGTCGTACACGTCGAAGACCTCGGCACCTACAAGATCATGACCCTGGACCTGGACGGCGCGCCGCTGAAAGTGCGTCTGGCCGAGGACAAACCGGTGCCGCAGGGCACGGCATACATCAGTTTTCCGGCGCAGTGGCTGATGGTCTATGCCGACGAATTTCTGCTGGATGCCACCGACAGCGAGGTACAGCCATGAACAAGGTGCAGAACAACAAAGCCTGGTGGCTGGTGTTGCCGGTGTTCCTGCTGGTGGCGTTCAGTGCAGTGATCCCGATGATGACCGTGGTCAACTATTCGGTGCAGGACATCTTCGACCAGTCCAGCCGCTACTTCGTCGGCGCCGACTGGTACAAGCAGGTGCTGCTCGATCCGCGCCTGCACGACTCGTTGCTGCGCCAGTTCATCTACTCGGCGTGTGTGCTGCTGATCGAAATCCCGCTCGGCATCGCCATTGCGCTGACCATGCCGACCAAGGGTCGCTGGTCGTCGGTGGTGCTGATCGTGCTGGCGATTCCGCTGCTGATTCCATGGAACGTGGTCGGCACCATCTGGCAGATTTTCGGCCGCGCCGACATCGGCCTGTTGGGTTCGAGCCTCAACGCCATGGGCATCAGCTACAACTATGCGGCCAACACCATGGACGCCTGGGTCACCGTGCTGGTGATGGACGTCTGGCACTGGACTTCACTGGTGGCGCTGTTGTGTTTCTCCGGGTTGCGGGCGATTCCCGATGTGTATTACCAGGCTGCGCGCATCGACCGGGCCTCGGCCTGGGCGGTATTCCGGCACATTCAGTTGCCCAAGTTGAAGAGCGTGCTGTTGATCGCGGTGATGCTGCGCTTCATGGACAGCTTCATGATCTATACCGAGCCGTTCGTACTCACCGGTGGCGGACCGGGTAACTCGACGACCTTCCTGAGTCAGACCCTGACCCAGATGGCCGTAGGCCAATTCGACCTGGGGCCGGCGGCGGCATTCTCGCTGGTGTACTTCCTGATCATCCTGCTGGTGTCCTGGCTGTTCTACACCGCCATGACCCACAACGATGCCAACCGCTGAGGCCCGGCCATGAGCAAACGTCTTACCCCTATGAAAAAAGTGATCCCACTGCTGCTCTACATCCTGTTCCTGCTGGTGCCGATCTACTGGCTGCTGAACATGTCGTTCAAGAGCAATACCGAAATCCTCGGCGGACTGACTCTTTTCCCACAGGATTTCACGCTGGCGAACTACAAGGTGATCTTCACCGATCCGAGCTGGTACACCGGCTATATCAACTCGCTGTACTACGTCAGTCTGAACACGATCATTTCCCTGACCGTGGCACTGCCGGCGGCCTACGCGTTTTCCCGCTACCGCTTTCTCGGCGACAAGCACCTGTTCTTCTGGCTGCTGACCAACCGCATGGCGCCGCCGGCGGTGTTCCTGCTGCCGTTCTTCCAGTTGTACTCGTCGATCGGCCTGTTCGACACCCACATCGCCGTGGCGCTGGCGCACTGCCTGTTCAACGTGCCGCTGGCGGTGTGGATCCTCGAAGGTTTCATGTCCGGGGTGCCGAAGGAGATCGACGAAACGGCCTACATCGACGGCTACAGCTTTCCCAAGTTCTTCGTGAAGATCTTCATTCCGCTGATCGGCTCCGGCATCGGTGTGACGGCGTTTTTCTGCTTCATGTTTTCCTGGGTCGAACTGCTGCTGGCGCGCACGCTGACCTCGGTGAACGCCAAACCGATCGCGGCGGTGATGACGCGCACGGTGTCGGCGTCCGGCATTGACTGGGGTGTACTGGCGGCGGCGGGGGTGTTGACTATTCTCCCCGGCATGCTGGTGATCTGGTTCGTTCGCAACCACGTGGCCAAGGGCTTTGCCCTGGGCCGGGTCTGAGGAACTGATGATGGAATGGATGAGCTGGACCGTCCCGACGGCGGCGTTTTTCATCGTGATCGGGTTGATCCTGGTGGGCATGACCACCTGGGAATTGCGCTCGCCGAGCATCTTGCGGCGAGGGTTTCTGCCGATTGCCACCACCCGTGGCGATCGCTTGTTCATCGGTCTTCTCGGCAGCGCCTACCTGCATCTGCTGGTAATCGGCGTGACCGACTGGAGCATCTGGGTAGCGTCCGCGTTGTCCCTGGTGTGGCTGTTGGCTGTGATGCGTTGGGGCTAGTCGAATCGCTCGGCAATCTTGCTCCGAAAACCTAACAGGAGGTCTCTATGTTCGATAAGAAAAATAAGCTGCGACATAGCATTTCATTGGCAGCCATGCTGGCACTCAGCGGTTTGAGCGCGTCCGCCTGGGCCGACGCCTACGAAGATGCCGCAAAAAAATGGATCGGCAGCGAATTCAAGCCGTCGACCCTGACGGCCGAGCAGCAACTCGAAGAACTGAAGTGGTTCATCAAGGCGGCCGAACCGTTTCGCGGGATGGACATCAAGGTCGTCTCGGAAACCCTGACCACCCACGAATATGAATCCAAGGTGCTGGCCAAGGCCTTCAGCGAAATCACCGGCATCAAGCTGACCCACGACCTGCTGCAGGAAGGCGACGTCGTGGAAAAAATGCAGACCGTGATGCAGTCGGACAAGAACATCTACGACGGCTGGGTCAACGACTCGGACCTGATCGGTACGCACTTTCGCTACGGCAAGACCGAATCGATCACCGACCTGATGGCCAACGAAGGCAAGAACTTCACTTCGCCGACCCTCGACATCAAGGACTTCATCGGCATCTCCTTCACCACCGCGCCGGACGGCAAGATCTATCAATTGCCCGACCAGCAGTTCGCCAACCTGTACTGGTTTCGCGCCGACTGGTTCGAACGCGCCGACCTGAAAGCCAAGTTCAAGGAAAAGTACGGCTATGAACTGGGCGTGCCGGTGAACTGGTCGGCCTATGAAGACATCGCCAAATTCTTCAGCGAAGACGTCAAGGAAATCGACGGCAAGCGCATTTACGGGCACATGGACTACGGCAAGAAAGACCCGTCGCTGGGCTGGCGCTTCACCGATGCCTGGTTCTCCATGGCCGGTGGCGGCGACAAGGGCATTCCCAACGGCTTGCCGGTGGACGAGTGGGGGATTCGCGTCGAGGATTGCCACCCGGTCGGTTCCAGCGTGACCCGCGGCGGCGACACCAACGGCCCGGCGGCGGTGTTCGCCACCACCAAATACGTCGACTGGCTGAAGAAGTACGCGCCACCGGAAGCGGCGGGCATGACCTTCTCCGAGTCGGGCCCGGTGCCGTCCCAGGGCAACATCGCCCAGCAGATCTTCTGGTACACCGCCTTCACCGCCGACATGACCAAACCGGGCCTGCCGGTGGTCAACGCCGACGGCACGCCGAAATGGCGCATGGCGCCATCGCCGCGCGGGCCGTACTGGGAAGAGGGGATGAAACTCGGTTATCAGGACGTGGGCTCGTGGACCTTCATGAAATCCACGCCTGAGAAACAGAAACTCGCGGCCTGGCTGTACGCGCAGTTCGTGACCTCGAAAACCGTGTCGCTGAAGAAAACCATCGTCGGTCTGACGCCGATTCGCGAGTCGGACATCAACTCGCAAGCGATGACCGACCTGGCACCGAAACTCGGTGGTCTGGTCGAGTTCTACCGCAGCCCGGCCCGCGTGCAATGGACGCCGACCGGCACCAACGTTCCGGACTACCCACGTCTGGCACAACTGTGGTGGAGCCACATCGCCGAAGCCGCCAGCGGCGAGAAAACCCCGCAACAGGCCCTCGACGGTCTGGCCAAGGATCAGGACGCGATCATGACCCGTCTGGAACGCTCCAAGGCCCAAGCGGTGTGCGCACCGAAAATGAACCCCGAGCGCGACGCGCAATACTGGTTCGACCAGCCGGGCGCACCAAAACCGAAGCTGGCCAACGAGAAGCCGAAAGGCGAAACCGTGAGCTACAACGAACTGCTCAAGTCGTGGGAGGCGGCACGCAAGTAAGGTTTTTTGCGGGGCGGAACGGCACCTTCGGGTGCCGTTTTTTTTAGCCCTCGATTTCACGTTTCACCGCCCGACGCACCGCTTTGAGGAGGGCGTTTTCAAAGGCGTTGTGCCCGGCGTGCAGCAGCCGGCAGTGGATGTTCATGCGTTGCCTGAGCCAGCGCACGCTGGCCATGCCATGGGTATCGCGGATGCCCTGGATCAGCAGGGTGTTGTCGTCGAGGGTCAGGTCTTCATCCTTTGGTGTGAAGCAGTAGTTCTGCAGGTGGTAATGCAGTTCCAGACGAATCGCGAGCACCGCTTCCTGATCGACGAAGCGCTCCAGTGTGTCGGGGCAAATCGTCTGCCCTGTGCGACGTAGAACAGCGTTCAACCATTCGATGGCGGCGCGGTGCTGCTGCGATGGACAGCCTTCGCCGAGAATCCGGTAGATGTCCCTGGCGCGTTGGCCGGGTGACATTTGCGGCGATTGCACCAGCCCGTCATTGAGCGCCTGATCGTAGGCCCGGACATTGTCGGCAAACGGCACGAATACCGAGACCAGCGTGGTTTTCAGCAGGTGCTGCGGGTAACGCTGCTGGTACTGAATCGCCAGCCAGCTACCCCATGACACGCCCAGCACGCTGATTTTTTCGAAGCCGAAATGCTGGCGCAGGGCATCGATGTCTTCGACACACTGTCCGGTGCTGTTGTCCCGCAGTTCGCCGTAGGGCGTCGAGCGCCCGCAGCCCCGTTGATCAAACAGGATGATGTCGAACCGGCCCGTGTCGAAGAACTGCAAATGGTGGCGGCTGATACGCCCGCCGGGGCCGCCATGGAGGAAAAACACCGGTTCGTGTCCCGGAACACCATGGCGTTCCCAATAGAGTTGATGGCCGTCGCCGGTCGGGTAATAACCTCGGCTGTGCAGGGAAAAACTCATGGCGTCGGAACCGTCAGACGATAGAACTGGAACAGCTCGACCTGCCCGGGCCGTGCCGCGACGCTGGATTCAAGTTTCAGGTGGTGGAGGGAGGCAAGCCAGGTCACCGGAATCAACACCGGGGTGTGACCGAAAACGAGGATCGTGCCACCGGGTTTTACGCAGCGGATCAGCGATTCGAATGCGGCCTGGGCCTCACGGCGGGTCAAGACTTCGGCGTTGAGGAAACGCAGGATCAAGACATCGCAGCGAATCCCGGCATCGGAAGCCTCACTCGCCTCCAGCACGTCGAATTCGACGGAGATCCCGCTGTGACATTGCCTGGCGTGTTCGATCATCGAGGCCGAACGGTCACTGCCCAGGCACAGACAGTCGGGCAGGGCGCGGGCGAGGTGGGCGATGAACGCTCCGGTCGAACAGGCCGGGTCGTAAATCAGTGCGCCTTTTTCAGTGATGGCCTGGAGCAGCCCGGCGCAGTATTCGCGCAAGTGGTGTTCGTCAGTGTTCAGCTGTTCGGCCAGTGATTCGTTGCATTGCCAGAAGTCTGCCGGGCAGACCGCTTCCCGGCCCGCCTCATCCAGCAGCGGAAAGGGAAACAGGATCTCGCTGTCAGCCTGATGCAAGGCGTGCTCGAAGAACTGCGCTTTGTCTGCGGGAGAGACCGTCCGATAGCCGATCGACAACCCGTCATCACCCCACAATGAGTGGAGATGCGGGCCAAACAACATGCCGGGGTTGAGCGCGCTGCTGGCCTGCCATCGAAAATGCCGGTCACGTTGCAGGAGCTTGCGGCCGACCCAGAGCTCATCGTTCACCCGCAGCAAAAAAACGTGATGCAGTCCGCTGCCGCGTGGTTCGAGGTAGTGGCCAACAGCGCCGTTCTCGTTGAGGTAAAGGCGCATCGAACGAGCCAATGTCAGCTCCCGGGTGCGATCAAGTCGGTTCATGGGGCTGGCCTCTCCAATGTCCGGCCCCTCGCTTGCGGGATGACGACGTTGCCGCTGGAGACCACGAAGAAGCGCTCCAGTCCGGGGATCACCACGTTGAGCAGGGTGGTGCCGAGCTCGGTTCGCTGCAGGACGGCTGCACCCAGCGTACGGCCATGAATCCGCAGGTCTTGAGTCAGCAAGTGCAGTTGATTTTCCACCGACAGGTCTTTGGCGGAACCCGCCAGTCTCACCTCGTGTTGAACGCAGCGATGCAGCAGCGTCTGCGGATCGAACAGCGCACAGCGCAGCAGGCGCGGGAAAGGCTGCAGGTTGCGCAGCGCATTGTTCAGCGTCTGTCGGTATTCGGGTTCGGCGGCGCTGAGTTGCAACTGCACCAGTTCAGTGAGCGCCCGCCACGCCGCATGGCGCGGTTCGAGGGAGCTGCCACTACCGAATACCTGTGGATGAGGCCCCGGCTTCGTCGTGAACGCCAGAAAGGTCCGGGTCATGAACTCGGTGCTGATATCCACCAGCACGATTTCGCCGTCGATTTCCTGTTCGGCATCGGCCCACAGACGACCGAGTTCGTCGCTTTCAGTGAGGCGCGCCACCCGTCGCAGTGGTGGATGGTTCTGGTAATAAAAATGATCAAGCAGAAACAACGACAAGGCGTCGCGCTCGATGCACTCGTTGGCGGCGTGCAGCATCGCTTCGTTGTAAGTGGCGCCAATCGCGGTGCCGTTGTTGCTGGCGTAGCGCTGCACGGCGCTGTAGTCCGCCATGCCCGGTGACGAGGGCAAACGTGAGCCGTTCGGCGAGGTCAGCGCCAACGGATAGGAAAACCGGTCATGCCACGGCGGACAGACATAGGTCCGGCAGGTGATGCGCACTTTTTGCTGGCAGGTGAGCCTGTGCAGGAGCGAGTCATCGGCAAACACCGGCGTGTCTTTGAAATAGCGTTCCGTCTCGTGGTGAACATCGTAGGTACAGAGTTCATCCGTCCAGTAGTGCTCGAGCGCTTCATAAAGCGCGCCCAGGTGCGCCTGATCCGCATAGCCCTTGCCGGAGCCACGGGCATGACGGTTGTCGTCGCCATGAAGACTCGCCTGAACGGCAACCACTTTGCTGCCGAGGGTGCGGGTGTGCGGTGTGAGGCCCAGGCGTGAAAGTTCGGTGTGAATACGCCGTTCTGCCTGATCGGCCGTGAGCTCACGCTCGGCCAACGTTGTCTTGTCCATGATTCCCTTCCTGGAAAGCCCGCGAGGGCGCAAGGCCCCCGCGGGTGCTGTCACTCGGCGTTGAGTTCCGCCTGTTCTTCCTCGGTCAGTTGCAGCGCTTCGATCTGCTCTGGCGAGGGTGCTTCCTGCTCTTCCAGTTCATCGATAGGGTTCGCGTTCAAGCTGCCCATGTAGCCCATGATGTTGCTCCTTGGTTGTTGTTTGGGAGTGCTGTTGCAAGCACGAGCCGAATCTAAAAGGGCGGTGAGGGCGGGGTCAAAAATGTCCAGACGTTTCCAGCCGCGGGTTTCAGCGGTGTCGAAACACGTACTGATAAAACGTGAATTGACGCTGGGCGGACTTGTTTCTGGGGGGCAGCACTGCGTGGCAACGGGCGAACCATGCGAAAGGAGTCAGCGGTTTGAGGCGTTCTGTCGTCTGCCGCTGTCGGACGTTTCAGCGCGGGGACGACGCAAATTCGTACTGAAGGATTTACGGGGATGGATGCAGCACTTGTGCGGTGATTTTTCCCATGAGGTTTCAGAAAACACCGCACAAATCGGCTTGAAGGTTTAGTGCCGTTCCCGGTGCAACGCGGGAAACACCAGACTGAACACCGTCATCGCCCCCGGACGGCTTTGAACCTGCGCGGAGCCCTGATGCAAGGTCATGATCGAATGCACGATGGCCAGTCCCAGACCGGTACTGCCCTGTGAACGGGTGCGACTGCTGTCGACCCGGTAAAAACGGTCGAACAGATACGGCAGGTGCTGCGCTTCGATGCCTGTGCCGGGATTGCTCACCCGCAGCGACACCTCGTTCGGCGCCTGTTCGATGAACAGCGAAACGGTCTTGCCGGACGGGCAGTGGCGCAGGGCATTGGACAGCAGATTGGAAATCGCTCGCTGAATCATCAGCCGGTCGCCCGACACCTGAGCGCTGCCGATGACCTTCAGGTCGATCTGTTTGTCCTGTGCCGTCAGGGAAAACAGATCCGCCACCTTGGACGCCTCTTCCTCCAGCGCAATCGGCTCGAACGAAGCGTGCGCCGCAGGCTGGCTGGCCTGGGCCAGGAACAGCATGTCCGAGACAATCCGCGCGACCCGCTCCAGCTCTTCGGTGCAGGACACCAGAACGTTGGTGTATTCCTCGACCGAGCGCTCCCGCGACAGCGTCACCTGGGCCTTGCCCATCAGGTTGTTGATCGGCGTGCGCAGCTCGTGGGCCAAGTCATCGGAGAACTGCGACAACTGCTGCACGCCGCTGTCCAGGCGATCGAGCATGACGTTGATGCCCTGCGCCAGCTCGCTGAGTTCCTGGGGCATGTTCAGCACCGACAGGCGATGATCGAGATCCTGCGTCGTCACTCGCGCCGCTACTTTGCGGAATTCGCGCAACGGTGCCAGCCCTCGCTGCACGGCCCCCCATGCGGTCAGGCCGATGAACACCAGCAGCAACGGCAAAGCCATCAACGTCGAGCGCAAATAAGCGCTGAGCAGAGCCTGATCGTGGGCGTTATCCATCGACAGCAGCACTGGTACGCTGCTGCCGTCCTTGAGGCGAATCAGCTTGGAGACGGTGAGAAACTTCACGCCTTCAGCATCGGCGCTGTCGGTGTGGGTCAACTGATCGGTGGTCGCCCGTACCGCTTTCAGTTCAACCCGTGGATCGGTCAGGCCCGACCCGGATTTGAGCAGCGGGGTGCGCAGGTTGTTCAGGTCATAAATGGTCAGCGTCAGGTTGTCATGCCCCATGACCTGATCGAGCAGAATGTGCGGCTTGGCACTGATCTCACCGGTGTCGGCGTACAACGTCAGGCTGTGCTCGACCTGTTCCATCTTTTTTTCCAGGCTGTCGCGGGACAACGCGTTCAGCTCATGGGTCAGGGCGAAATACGCGAGGATCGCCAGGAACACCACCAGCAATGCGCCGAGAATACTGACCGTCAGACCCAGACGCAGCGACAGGCTGGCCGGCTTCATTCCCGGGCCTCCAGCACATAGCCGACACCGCGCAGGGTGTGGATCAGTTTGCTGTCGAACGGATCGTCGATCTTCGCTCGCAAGCGGCGGATCGAGACTTCTACCACGTTGGTGTCGCAGTCGAAATTCATGTCCCACACCAGCGAGATGATCTGGGTGCGGGTCAGCACTTCGCCGGACTGGCGCATCAACAGGTGCAGCAGGGCGAACTCCTTGGTGGTCAGGTCGATGCGCTGCGTGCCACGAAAGGCCCGGTGACGGCCCGGATCGAGTTCCAGATCGGCGACCTTGAGCACCTGCGGCACCGGGATGTTCTCGCTGCGGCGCATCAACGTGCGTACCCGCGCCAGCAGTTCCGGGAATTCGAATGGCTTGACCAGATAATCATCGGCACCCAGGTCCAGACCACGAATCTTGTCCGCGAGCCGCCCGCGTGCGGTGAGCATCATCACCCGGGTGGAGTGGGTGCGACGCAGTTGTTCCAGCACGCTCCAGCCGTCGAGTTCCGGCAGGTTCACATCGAGAATGATCAGGTCGTAAACCTGTTGTTGCGCCAGGTGCAAACCATCTGCGCCATTGACGGCGTGATCAACGATATAACCACTTTCGGTCAGGCCCTGATGCAAGTATTCGGCAGCTTTAAGCTCGTCCTCTACGACAAGGATTCGCATGATGTTTCACCACTTTTAATGAATGGGTATTTAAGTAAGTGAGTCTGGAAGTTGCAGTTTTTACAGGGACTTCCTGACGGACTTTGGAACTGGATGGCGTGCACGGTAAAGGCTGTAGTGGCTACAGAGTCAACGCCTGAGGCCTTTAAATCGGCCATCCGCGACAGCCTGTCGCAGCGAAATAGTGGGTTTTCCATGACTTCCATTTCGGCAAGTGCTGTTCGGCGGATAACTAACGCGCATTTGTTTCTATCTATTGCAACAAACTCATTCGAACTTCGAATCCTAGAGCAAAACAACTTCGATAAACCGTGGATAACGGATTTGTAATGTTCACGTCACCTTGTCGATAAGTTCAAAACCCTACCGTGGCGCCATCAACGATTCTTGATTGAAGGAAGCCTTCCATTGCCCGGTTTAATTGAACTGACGGCGCGATCACGCCTGAAAAAAACCGCCAGCGGCCTCTTGTTGCTGGCCTGTACCAGCCTTGCCAGTGCATCGACCCTGACCCTGGATCAGGCGCTGCAAACGGCCTTCGCCGGCAACCCTGATCTGGCCGCCGCGCAGTGGGAAATCGGCATTGCCGAAGGTGACCGCAAGCAGGCTGGCCTGATCCCGAATCCCGAAGTGTCGTGGGATGCCGAAGACACCCGGCGCGAATCGCGCACCACCACGGTGATGCTCAGCCAGCCGATCGAGCTGGGCGGCAAGCGTGGCGCGCGGATTGATGTGGCGAGCCGTGCGCAGGACGCCGCCGGCATCGAGCTGGAGCGCAAGCGCAACGCATTGCGCGCCGACGTGCTTCAAGCGTTCAACGGTGCGCAGACCGCGCAGCAACGTTTGCAACTGGCCCGGCAGTCGCTGCAGCTTGCCGAGCACGGTTTGCGTGTGGCGCAGGGACGAATCGAGGCAGGCAAGTCGTCGCCGGTGGAAGGCACGCGGGCGCAAGTGCAGCTCTCGGAAGTGCGCCTGGAATTGAGCCGCGCCGAGCGCGATCAGGCCAATGCGTACCAGCAATTGGCGCAGGTCATGGGCGCCCCGTTGCCGACGTCGACTACGGTGCAGAGCGCGACTCAAAGCCTGCCCAGCGTACCGCCGCCCACCCGTTTGCTTGAGCGCCTGAACGAAACAGCGGAGCTGCGGCTGGCCAGGTTGCAGATCGAGCAGCGCGAGGCGTCGCTGGGGCTGGAAAAGTCCCAGCGGATTCCCGATCTCACCGTCAGCATCGGCAGCCAGTACAGCGAAACCGAGCGCGAGCGGGTCAACGTGGTGGGGCTGTCGATGCCGATTCCGCTGTTCAACCGCAATCAGGGCAACGTGCTGGCGGCGGCTCGGCGTACCGATCAGGCGCGGGACCTGCGCAACGCCACCGAACTGCGCTTGCGCACGGAAATCCAGACCACGCTGGCGCAATGGCAGACCGCCAACGGCGAAATCCAGGCGTTCGACCGGACCATCCTGCCCGCCGCGCAAAGTGCCGTGGACAGCGCCACTCGCGGTTTCGAAATGGGCAAGTTCGGCTTCCTCGACGTGCTTGATGCCCAGCGCACATTGATCGCCGCTCGCAGCCAATACATCCAGGCGGTGAGCGAGGCGACCGACGCCCGGGTCCGCATCGAACGCATCTTCGGCGACCTCAGCGCCAACCCTTGAATTTCAACTTTCTGATCACTGCGCGATGGTTTGGCGCAGAGGAGTTTCCATGGATAAAAAACTGATCGTGGTCGCTGCGGCGACGTTGGCGCTGGGCATTGGCATCGGCTCGATGTGGAGCGGCAATGCGTCTATCGATGCGCATGCCGATGAAGCGGCGGAACACGCCGATCACGCCGAAGAAGGCGCCGCTGCTGACGGCGGGCACGCCGAAGAAGGGCACATCGAATTGACGGCCGAGCAGATCGCGGCGGCGGGGATTCAACTGGCCGCCTCCCAGGCGCAGAACTTCAGCCTCGGTCTGTCGTTTCCCGGCGAAGTACGTTTCGACGAGGACCGTACCGCACACGTCGTACCGCGTGTGCCGGGCGTGGTCGAGTCGGTGTCGGTCAATCTTGGGCAGTCAGTGAAGAAGGGGCAGTTGCTGGCCGTGATCGCCAGTCAGCAGATTTCCGATCAGCGCAGTGAACAGGCAGCCGCGCAACGTCGTCTGGCTTTGGCCCGCACGACGTTCGAGCGCGAGAAGAAACTGTGGCAGGACAAGATTTCCGCCGAGCAGGATTTCCTCCAAGCACGTCAGGCCCTGGAAGAAGCCGAAATCGCCGTAAGCAATGCCCGGCAAAAGATCAGCGTGCTCAGTGGCAGTGTGGTCGCCACTGGCGGCAATCGCTATGAACTGCGGGCGCCTTTTGACGGTGTGGTGGTGGAAAAACACCTGACGCCGGGGGAGGTGGTCGATGAAACCACGGCGGCGTTCACGCTCTCGGATTTGTCGCGGGTGTGGGTCACGTTCGGCGTGTCACCGAAAGACCTGAACAAGGTGCAGGTGGGCAAATCCGTCACCGTCAGCGCGGCGGAATTGAACGCCGAAGTCAGCGGCACCGTGGCTTACGTCGGCAGCCTGCTCGGCGAACAGACCCGTACCGCGACCGTGCGCGTCACCCTGGAAAACCCGCAAGGCTCATGGCGTCCCGGCCTGTTCGTCACCGCGCTGGTCGCCACCGACAGCCTTCAGGCCAAAGTCGCCGTACCGGAAACCGCAATCCAGACCGTTGAGGACAAACCCACGGTATTCGTGCGCACCGACGACGGCTTCAAGGCCCAAGCGGTGGAGCTGGGCAGTCGCGCGGCGGGTCGGGTGGAAGTCACCGCCGGACTGGAGCCGGGCGTGCAAGTCGCCAGCGCCGGCAGCTTCGTCCTCAAATCGGAGCTGGGCAAAGCCTCGGCCGAGCACAGTCATTAATCGCGGAAGACTCCCATGTTCGAACGCCTGATCCAGTTTGCCATCGAGCAGCGCATCATCGTGCTGCTCGCCGTTCTGCTAATGGCCGGCCTCGGCATCGCCAGTTATCAGAAACTGCCGATCGACGCTGTGCCCGACATCACCAACGTCCAGGTTCAGATCAACACCGGCGCGGCTGGGTTCTCGCCGCTGGAAACCGAGCAGCGCATCACTTTCCCGATTGAAACCGCGATGGCCGGCCTGCCGGCTCTGGAGCAGACGCGCTCGATGTCGCGCTCGGGCTTGTCGCAGGTCACGGTGATCTTCAAGGACGGCACCGATCTGTTCTTTGCCCGGCAATTGGTCAACGAGCGGTTGCAGTCGGCCAAGGAGCAATTGCCCGAAGGCGTGGAAGCGGTGATGGGGCCGATTTCCACCGGGCTCGGCGAGATCTTTTTATGGACGGTCGAGACCAAGGAAGGCGCGCTGAAAGGGGACGGCACGCCCTACACGCCGACCGACTTGCGGGTGATTCAGGACTGGATCATCAAGCCGCAACTGCGCAACGTCCCCGGGGTGGCGGAGATCAACACCATCGGCGGTTTTGCCAAGGAGTACCAGATCGCGCCCGATCCGAAAAAACTCGCGGCCTACAAGCTGACCCTCACCGATCTGGTGACGGCGCTGGAGCGCAACAACGCCAACGTCGGCGCCGGGTACATCGAGCGCAGCGGCGAGCAGTTGCTGATTCGCGCGCCGGGCCAGGTAGCGAGCACCGAGGACATCGCCAACATCGTCATAGCCAACGTCGACGGCACGCCGATCCGGATCAAGAACGTCGCCACCGTGGACATCGGCCGTGAACTGCGCAGCGGCGCCGCCACGGAAAATGGCCGTGAAGTAGTGCTCGGCACCGTGTTCATGCTGATCGGCGAAAACAGTCGCACGGTCTCCCAGGCCGTCGCCGCGAAACTCGAACAGATCAACAAATCCTTGCCCGCCGGCGTGATCGCGGTGCCGGTGTACGACCGCACGCATCTGGTCGACAAGGCCATTGCCACGGTGAAGAAGAATCTCGTCGAAGGCGCGATTCTGGTGATCGCGATCCTGTTTCTGTTCCTCGGCAATATCCGCGCCGCGCTGATCACGGCGATGGTGATTCCGCTGTCGATGCTGTTCACCTTCACCGGGATGTTCAGCAACAAGGTCAGCGCCAACCTGATGAGCCTCGGCGCGCTGGACTTCGGCATCATCGTCGACGGCGCGGTGGTGATCGTCGAAAACACCCTGCGACGGCTGGCCCATGCGCAGCAGCATCACGGGCGATTGCTGACGCGATCCGAGCGTTTCCATGAAGTGTTTGCGGCGGCGAAAGAGGCGCGGCGCCCGCTGATTTTCGGCCAGTTGATCATCATGGTCGTGTACCTGCCGATCTTCGCCCTGAGCGGCGTCGAAGGGAAAATGTTCCACCCGATGGCGTTCACAGTGGTCATCGCGTTGCTTGGCGCCATGCTCTTGTCGGTGACCTTTGTGCCGGCGGCAATTGCGCTGTTCGTGACCGGCAAGGTAAAGGAAGAAGAGGGCGTGGTGATGCGCGGCGCCCGTCGCGTTTATGCACCGGCGCTGGACTGGGTCATGTCCCATCGGACGATGGCGGTCGGTGCTGCGTTGGGTGTGATTGTGCTCAGCGGTGTGGTCACCAGCCGCATGGGCAGCGAGTTTGTGCCGAGTCTCAGCGAAGGCGATTTTGCCTTGCAGGCGTTGCGCGTGCCGGGCACCAGCCTGACGCAATCGGTGGATATGCAGCAGCGGCTGGAGACGTTGATCCTTAATAAGGTGCCGGAAGTCGAGCGTGTATTCGCCCGCACTGGCACTGCCGAAATCGCCTCTGACCCGATGCCGCCGAACATCTCCGACAGCTACGTGATGCTCAAACCGAAGGAGCAATGGCCGGACCCGGGCAAGTCCCGCGAAACCCTGATGGCCGAACTGCAACAGGCCGCGGCAACGCTGCCGGGCAGCAACTATGAACTGTCGCAGCCGATTCAGTTGCGCTTCAACGAACTGATCTCCGGCGTGCGCAGCGACGTGGCGGTCAAGGTATTCGGTGATGACATGGACGTGCTCAACGCCACGGCGGCGAAGATTGCCGCCGCGATGCAGAAGGTCAACGGCGCGTCCGAGGTCAAGGTCGAGCAAACCACCGGTCTGCCGGTGCTGACCATCAACATCGACCGCGACAAGGCCGCGCGTTACGGGCTCAACGTTGGCGATGTGCAGGACACCATTGCGGTGGCCGTCGGCGGGCAGAAGGCCGGGACGCTGTATGAAGGTGACCGTCGATTCGACATGGTGGTGCGGTTGTCCGACGCCATGCGCAAGGACATCGACGGGTTGTCGGCATTGTTGATTCCGGTGCCGGCGGCGGGTGGTGATGCCTCCAGTCAGATCGGCTTCATTGCGCTGAAGGACGTTGCCAGCCTCGATCTGGTGCTGGGGCCGAATCAGGTCAGCCGCGAAAACGGTAAGCGCCTGGTGATCGTCAGCGCCAACGTGCGTGGGCGTGACATCGGTTCTTTTGTCGCCGAGGCAGGCGAAGTGATCGAACGCGACGTGCAGGTGCCGGCGGGTTACTGGACCACCTGGGGCGGGCAGTTCGAGCAACTGCAATCGGCGGCCAAGCGTTTGCAGATCGTGGTGCCGGTGGCGTTGCTGCTGGTGTTCGGGTTGCTGTTCATGATGTTCAACAACCTCAAGGACGGCTTGCTGGTGTTCACCGGGATTCCGTTTGCGCTGACCGGCGGGGTCATGGCGTTGTGGCTGCGCGATATTCCGCTGTCGATCTCGGCGGGTGTCGGGTTTATCGCGCTGTCCGGTGTGGCGGTGCTCAACGGGTTGGTGATGATCGCGTTTATCCGCAACTTGCGGGAGGAAGGGCGCTCGCTGTCCGAAGCGATTCACGAAGGCGCGCTGACGCGATTGCGCCCGGTGTTGATGACGGCGCTGGTGGCGTCCCTGGGCTTCATTCCGATGGCGCTTGCGACCGGCACCGGGGCCGAGGTGCAGCGACCGCTGGCGACGGTGGTGATTGGCGGGATCCTGTCATCGACCATTCTCACGTTGCTGATCCTGCCGGCGCTGTATCAGCTGGCACATCGTCGGGACGAGGACACTGGTCAACTGAATAGATGATCTACCTGTGGGAGCGAGCTTGCTCCGGGCGGCGATCCGACGAAAGCGGTCTGTCATTCAATTCATTAGTCGACTGACACGGCCTCTTCGCGAGCAAGCTCGCTCCCACAGTTTTTGTATTGATCCAATAGGACGGTGGCACATAACGGATATGTAATTTCGGCGCCACCGTCACGAAAGGTTCGGATTGTTACCTTGATCCCGTCAGTGACTTGAATGAGGAATCAACGATGAAACTTGCACAGATTGGCGCGTTTGCCGTGGCTCTGATGATGTCTTCCCTGGTGTTGGCCGAAGGTGGCGGCGACCGCACTTTCGACCGAATGATGGCCGCCAATGAGCGCTCGATGGAGATTTTTGCTACGAAGGAAAAGGCCCGTGATCCGGTCGTCGTGAACGACAAGAAGGACGACAAGACCCAAGACCTGTAAGCGTGCTGCCAGTGAATGAGCCCGTCATCGCACATCGATGGTGGGCTTTTTTATGAGTCGTGTCTCGTCCTGAATAAGGTTTACACCTTCTGGCTTCTTTTCAGGAGTGTGCAATGGATTCGGGCGCAAAACGCAGTCAACGCGATTACACGCTGACTT
>NZ_NEIX01000009.1:0-276315 GCF_002112885.1 Pseudomonas sp. B37(2017)
TCGCCTGCATGCGGATACTACTGATCAGACTAAATGCCATGCTGCGTGACGGCACCGAATGGCGGTGACGAATGGCAGGGTTAAGACAGTTGCTCCCACTGTGTGGTGCATCGCCAACGAATTCCGGCCAATAAAAAAGGCCTCCCGAAGGAGGCCTCTTTCTGTCACGCCGCGTAACGCGGCGCTACCGGATCAGCAGCTGTAGTACAGCTCATATTCCAGTGGGTGTACGAAGGTGCGGACCTTGATTTCTTCTTCGGATTTCAGCGCGATGTAAGCGTCGATGAAGTCGTCGGAGAACACGCCGCCCTTGGTCAGGAACGCACGGCCCTTGTCCAGCTCTTCCAGGGCTTCTTTCAGGCTGCCGCAAACTTGCGGGATCTCTTTCGCCTCTTCAGGCGGCAGGTCGTACAGGTTTTTGTCAGCTGCGTCGCCTGGGTGGATCTTGTTCTGGATACCGTCCAGACCGGCCATCAGCAGTGCTGCGAAAGCCAGGTACGGGTTGGCAGCCGGATCCGGGAAGCGGGCTTCGATACGACGGCCTTTCGGGCTGTTGACGTAAGGAATACGGATCGAGGCGGAACGGTTGCGAGCCGAGTAGGCCAGCATTACCGGCGCTTCGAAGCCTGGCACCAGACGCTTGTAGGAGTTGGTGGCCGGGTTGGTGAAGCCGTTCAGGGCCTTACCGTGCTTGATGATGCCGCCGATGAAGTACAGGGCAGTGTCGGACAGGCCGGCATAACCCTCACCTGCGAAGGTGTTCTTGCCATCTTTGGAGATGGACATGTGAACGTGCATGCCCGAACCGTTATCGCCGTACAGCGGCTTCGGCATGAAGGTCGCGGTGCGGCCGTAAGCGTCGGCAACGTTGTGCACAACGTATTTCAGGGTCTGGGTTTCGTCGGCTTTCTTCACCAGGGTGTTGAACTTGACGCCGATTTCGTTCTGGCCGGCAGTTGCCACTTCGTGGTGGTGAACTTCAACGGTCAGGCCCATTTCTTCCAGTGCGTTGCACATGGAGGTACGGATTTCGTGGTCGTGGTCGAACGGCGGGACCGGGAAGTAGCCACCTTTCACGCCTGGACGGTGGCCTTTGTTGCCGCCTTCCACGTCCTGGTCGGACATCCACGAGCCTTGCTCGGAGTAGATCTTGAACATGGAGCCGGAGATGTCGGACTTGAACTTCACTTCGTCGAAGATGAAGAACTCAGGCTCTGGACCGGCGAATACGGTGTCACCGATACCGGTGGTCTTCAGGTATTCCTCGGCGCGGCGGGCGATGGCGCGCGGGTCGCGATCGTAACCTTGCATGGTCGAAGGTTCGATGATGTCGCAGACCAGGATCAGGGTCGGCTCTTCGGTGAACGGGTCCAGAACGGCGGTTTCGTCGTCCGGCAGCAGGATCATGTCGGAGGCTTCGATGCCTTTCCAGCCAGCGATGGAGGAACCGTCGAACATCTTGCCAACTTCGAAGAAGTCGTCTTCCAGCGCATCGCGAGCCGGCATGGTCACGTGGTGCTGAGTGCCTTTGGTGTCCGTGAAGCGCAGATCAATCCACTTGACGTCATGATCTTTGATGAGTTGAACCGACTTCGACATAGTGTCCTCCGGGTGAATTAGGGCGGGTAGTGGATGCCCTTAATAGTGGTGATGCCGGCGCGAATACTCTGCCAAGGCAACCTGCCTCACAAGGGAGCAAATTGCATGCCAGTGCCCCAGCATGGTTTTTTTGCCCCAAATTCACGCTTCTAAAGGTCGAAAGCGCCTTAAAGGCGAAAATTTCGCCCTTTAATGTAGCGCTCAAATCGAAAAGTGACCCGTTTTGGTGCGAGCAAAACCTTCTGCACATTAACTGGTTAAACCTTGAGCAATTTCCGCTATAATCCGCGCCCCCCTTTTTCGGCTGGCCCTGCGCGCGCTGTTTTCATGAAACTAATCGTAAAAGTCTTCCCCGAGATCACCATCAAAAGCCGACCTGTCCGGACGAAATTCATCCGCCAGCTGGCCAAGAACATCCGCACCGTGCTCCGCGACCTGGACCCGGCCGTGGTGGTGAACGGTGTGTGGGACAATCTCGAGCTGGAAACCCGCGTCACCGACCCCAAGGCCCTGAAAGAGATGGGCGAACGCCTGACCTGCATGCCGGGCATCGCGCACTTTCTGCAGATCGACGAGTACCCGCTGGGTGACTTCGACGACATCACCGAGAAGTGCAAGCAGCACTACGGCGATGCGCTGGCCGGGAAGATCTTTTCGGTGCGCTGCAAGCGTGCTGGCAAGCATGCGTTCAGCTCGATGGACGTCGAAAAATACGTCGGCAGTAAGCTGCGCCGTGAGTGCGGTGCCGCCGGAATCGACTTGAAACAGCCGGAAATCGAAGTCCGCATCGAAGTTCGCGACAAACGGTTGTTCGTGATCCACAGCCAGCACAATGGCATCGGCGGCTACCCGCTCGGTGCGCTGGAGCAGACGCTGGTATTGATGTCCGGCGGTTTTGACTCGACGGTTGCCGCGTACCAGATCCTTCGTCGCGGCCTGATGACGCACTTCTGCTTCTTCAATCTGGGCGGTCGTGCCCACGAATTGGGCGTAATGGAAGTCGCGCATTTCATCTGGAAGAAGTACGGCAGCTCGCAACGCGTGCTATTTGTCAGTGTTCCGTTCGAAGAAGTATTGGGCGAAATTCTCGGCAAGGTCGACGACAGTCATATGGGCGTCGTATTGAAGCGTATGATGTTGCGCGCAGCGTCGAGCATTGCCGAGCGCCTGCACATCGATGCGCTGGTCACCGGCGAAGCGATTTCCCAGGTGTCGAGCCAGACGTTGCCGAACCTGTCAGTCATCGATTGCGTCACCGACAAGCTGGTGCTGCGACCGCTGATCGTTGCCCATAAGCAGGACATCATCGACACGGCCGACCAGATCGGTACCGGTGATTTCGCCCGGCACATGCCGGAATACTGCGGCGTCATCTCGGTCAACCCGAAGACCGCCGCCAAGCGTGGCCGGGTCGAGCACGAAGAGCAGGAATTCGACATGGCGGTGCTCGAGCGTGCGCTCGCAAACGCCAGACTGGTGCCGATCGATCGGGTGATCGACGAATTGGGCCAGGATTTGCAGATCGAAGAAGTCAGCGAAGCGCTGGCCGGTCAGATCGTCATCGACATCCGCCACCCGGATGCCGCCGAGGATGACCCGCTGGAACTCGCCGGCATAGAGGTACAGACGATGCCGTTCTACGCAGTGAACGCTCGTTTCAAGGAACTGGACCCTACTCGCCAGTACCTGCTGTATTGCGACAAAGGCGTGATGAGTCGCCTGCATGCCCACCATTTGCTCAGTGAGGGGCATGCCAATGTGCGCGTTTATCGACCGAGCTAAGTGCCCGGGGCTGTTTGCCTGTGGCCTGCGTCACCGGCCCCCCGACACCGCCGTCAAGCTGTAACGGCCATGCCGGACACTACTGTCAATCGCTGCCAAGACTTGTCAGCAAACCGAATCCTCTGATCGAGATACACAAGTGATCGAAAATCTACGCAACATCGCCATCATTGCCCACGTTGACCATGGTAAGACCACCCTGGTAGACAAACTCCTGCGTCAATCCGGCACTCTGGAGCGCAACGAGCTCAACGACGAGCGCGTGATGGACTCCAACGACCAGGAAAAAGAGCGCGGCATTACCATTCTGGCGAAAAACACCGCCATCAACTGGAACGGCTACCACATCAACATCGTGGACACCCCGGGCCACGCCGACTTCGGCGGCGAAGTTGAGCGCGTAATGTCCATGGTTGACTCCGTGCTGCTGCTGGTCGATGCCCAAGACGGCCCTATGCCGCAAACCCGTTTCGTGACCAAGAAGGCTTTCGAAGCCGGCCTGCGTCCAATCGTGGTCATCAACAAGGTTGACCGTCCGGGCGCGCGTCCTGACTGGGTTCTGGACCAGATCTTCGATCTGTTCGACAACCTGGGCGCTACCGAAGAACAACTGGACTTCCAGGTTGTTTACGCTTCGGCCCTGAACGGCATCGCCGGTCTGGACCACACCGCCATGGGCGAAGACATGACCGCGCTGTACCAGGCGGTAGTCGACCACGTTCCGCCTCCGGCTGTTGACCGTGACGGTCCGTTCCAGATGCAGATATCCGCTCTGGACTACAACAGCTTCCTGGGTGTTATCGGTGTTGGCCGTATCGCTCGTGGTCGCGTCAAGCCGAACACCCCGGTTGTCGCTATCAGCGCCGACGGCAAGCGCCGCAACGGTCGTATCCTGAAGCTGATGGGTCACCACGGTCTGCACCGCGTTGACGTTGAAGAAGCTGCAGCTGGCGACATCGTCTGCATCAGCGGTTTCGACGAGCTGTTCATCTCCGACACCCTGTGCGACATCAACAATGTCGAGGCGATGAAGCCTCTGACCGTTGACGAGCCAACCGTTTCCATGACCTTCCAGGTAAACGACTCGCCATTCTGCGGTAAAGAAGGCAAGTTCGTGACCTCCCGTAACATCAAGGATCGTCTGGACAAAGAGCTGCTGTACAACGTTGCACTGCGCGTTGAAGAAGGCGACTCGGCTGACAAGTTCAAGGTATCCGGCCGTGGTGAGCTGCACCTCTCGGTACTGATCGAAACCATGCGTCGCGAAGGCTTCGAGCTGGCCCTGGGCCGTCCTGAAGTGATCATCCGTGAAGTTGACGGCGTGAAGCAGGAACCGTTCGAAAACGTAACCATCGACATCCCTGAAGAATCCCAGGGCAAGGTCATGGAAGAAATGGGTCTGCGTAAAGGCGACCTGAGCAACATGGTGCCGGATGGCAAAGGCCGTGTTCGTCTGGAATACAACATCCCTGCTCGCGGTCTGATCGGTTTCCGTAACCAGTTCCTGACCCTGACCAACGGTGCTGGCATCCTGACCTCGATCTTCGACCGTTACGCTCCAGTGAAGTCGGGCCACATGTCCGGCCGTCAGAACGGCGTTCTGGTTTCGGTTGAAACCGGCAAGGCACTGACCTACTCCCTGGAAACCCTGCAGGCTCGTGGCAAGCTGTTCGTGGAACACGGCCAGGAGATCTACAACGGTCAAATCGTTGGTCAGAACTCCCGCGACAACGACCTGGGTGTGAACCCGACCAAAGGCAAGAAGCTCGACAACATGCGTGCTTCGGGTAAAGACGAAACCATCGCTCTGGTCCCACCTGTTCGCTTCACACTGGAACAGGCTCTGGAATACATCCAGGAAGACGAGCTGTGCGAAGTTACTCCTAAGTCCATCCGTCTTCGCAAGAAGATCCTGGACGAAAGCGAGCGTACCCGCGCTGCCAAGAAAGCCAAGGCGTAATTTAGCCCAGGCTTAAAAAAACGCCCCCGGTCGAGAGACCGGGGGCGTTTTTGTTTGTCTGGCTTTTGGAAGTATTGTTCCCACGCAGAGCGTGGGAACGATCAAGCGGGATCAGAACCGCTCGATCGACCGCGAATTCTGAACCCGTTCCACTTCCTTCGGCTTGTACGCGCAGTAACCCGGGCGCGGGCCGATCTTCGGGTGGTTGCGGCAGGTGTCCGGACGCTTGTCATAAATGGTGCACAGGCGGCTCTTGCGATCCAGGTAGTAGCAATCGTTGTTGCTCATGCGCTGCAGGGTGAAGATCCCCGACTTCTGGTTGAAGCGCTCGACCAGACCTTCCTTTTGCAGACGCTTGGCGATGTTCTTCGGCGGGTCACCCAGTTCGAACTCGTCGACCACACCGATGCGCACCAGATCCTTGATCTTGACCTCGACCGGCAGCGTGCAGCAGCTGGAAACGCACGAGCCGCACATCGGGGCCGAATATTTGGCCCAGGTATCGAGACGGTCGATCTCGGCTGCGGCGATCAGGTTGGGCTTCATCATCGGTGTTTACCAGGCGTGTGCATCAGGGCGCGCGATCATACCGGGACTGGTGGATTTTTGAACAACCTTTCGCCAGATTTTTTCTTCATGCACCCGCATCGTCCGACAATTCGGCACGGCCCCTGCATTCATTGAGGCATTCGCCAGAGTATTGCCGGTCGATCTCACACTCTCGGTAAAAACTGCCGAACCAGAGCCCTTACCGTCGGTCAGACCGTCTAGGCTCTGACAACTCCCCGCTCGCTCGAGGTCCTATCGATGACTCAAGAACCACTAGTTCGCGAAGCAGAGGTGGCCGCATTCCGCGACGCCGTCCTGACCAAACTCACCTACGCGGTGGGCAAAGACCCGGATCACGCCTTCGACCATGACTGGTTCGAAGCCATCGCCCTGGCGGCGCGCGATCACATGGTCGAGCACTGGATGGACCACACCCGGCAGATCTACCGCAAAGGCCAGAAGCGGGTGTATTACCTCTCGCTGGAATTCCTCATCGGCCGTCTGCTGTACGACAGCCTGAGCAACCTCGGCCTGCTGGACGTCGCCCGTGAAGCGCTGACCGAACTGGGCGTCGATCTTGAGCGCATTCGCATCCTAGAGCCGGATGCGGCACTGGGCAACGGTGGTCTCGGACGTCTGGCAGCGTGCTTCATGGAAAGCATGTCGACCCTCGGCATCGCCGGCCACGGCTACGGTATTCGTTATGAGCACGGGTTGTTTCGCCAGGCCATCGTCGACGGCTGGCAGCAGGAACAGACCGAGCACTGGCTGGACTTCGGCAACCCCTGGGAGTTCGAGCGGCCAGAGGTGGTCTATCCGATCGGCTTTGGCGGCAGCGTCGAGACCGTCACCGACGCCAGCGGCAAGTCCCGGCAAGTCTGGCACCCGGCGGAAACCGTCCGGGCGATTGCTTACGACACTCCGGTGGTCGGCTGGCGCGGCGCGAGCGTCAACACCCTGCGCTTGTGGCGGGCGCGAGCCATGGAGGATCTGCACCTGGAGCGCTTCAACGCCGGTGACCACCTGGGCGCGGTCGCCGAAGTGGCCCGGGCCGAAAGTATTTCCCGCGTGCTCTACCCGGCGGACAGCACCGAAGCCGGGCAGGAACTGCGCCTGCGTCAGGAATACTTCTTCGTCGCCGCCTCGCTTCAGGATCTGCTGCGCCGTCACCGCAACATGCACACCTCGGTGCTGACCCTCGGCGATCACGCGGCGATCCAGCTCAACGACACGCACCCCTCGATCGCCGTCGCCGAACTGATGCGCCAACTGGTCGATGTCTACGACGTGGCCTGGGACGCGGCGTGGCAAGTCACCGTCGACACGCTGTCGTACACCAACCACACGCTGCTGCCCGAAGCGCTGGAAACCTGGCCGGTGGGCCTGATGGAGCGCATGCTGCCGCGGCACATGCAGATCATTTATCTGATCAACGCCCAGCACATCGATTCGCTGCGGGCCAAGGGTATCCACGATTTCGACGTGCTGCGCGCGGTGTCGCTGATCGAGGAAGACAACGGTCGCCGGGTGCGCATGGGTAACCTTGCGTTCCTCGGTTCTCACAGCGTCAACGGCGTGTCCGGGCTGCACACGCAGCTGATGCGCAAAACCGTGTTCGCCGAACTGCACAAGCTGTATCCGGAGCGGATCAACAACAAGACCAACGGCATCACCTTCCGCCGCTGGCTGTACCAGGCCAACCCGGAACTGACGTCGATGCTGGTCGATTCCCTCGGCGCGGATGTTCTGGATAACCCCGAACAGCGTCTGCTCGATCTTGAGCCGTTCGCCGAAAAACCAGCCTTCCGCAAAGCCTTCGCCGAGCAGCGGCTGCACAGCAAAAAGGCCCTCGCTTACCTGATCCATGAACGGCTGGGGATCGCGGTCAATCCGGCGGCGATGTTCGACGTGCAGGTCAAACGGATTCACGAATACAAACGTCAGTTGCTCAACCTGATGCATACGGTCGCGCTGTATCAGGCGATCCGTGCCGAGCCGGAAATCGACTGGGTGCCGCGGGTGAAAATCTTCGCCGGCAAAGCGGCGGCCAGTTATCACCAGGCCAAGCTGATCATCAAACTGACCAACGACATCGCCCGGGTGGTGAACAACGACCCGACCGTGCGCGGCCTGCTCAAAGTAGTGTTCCTGCCTAACTACAACGTCAGCCTGGCGGAAAGCATCATTCCGGCGGCGGACCTGTCGGAGCAGATTTCCACCGCCGGTTTCGAGGCCTCGGGCACCAGCAACATGAAGTTCGGCCTGAACGGCGCGCTGACCATCGGCACCCTCGATGGCGCAAACGTCGAGATGTGCGAAAACATCGGCGCCGAGCACATGTTCATCTTCGGTCTCAGCGCCCAGCAGGTCGAGGCGCGCAAGCAGAATCACGAGTTCAGCGCCTTGCCGGACATCGCTGCGTCCCACCGTTTGAACGATGTGTTGCAGGCGATCCGCAGCGGGGTGTTCTCGCCGGATGACACGTCGCGCTACACCGGGCTGATCGATTCGCTGGTGGATTACGACCGGTTCTTCGTCTGCGCCGATTTCGACTCCTATTGGGATGCGCAGATGCGTGTCGATGCGCATTGGCACGACGCCAACAACTGGTGGCGCTCGGCGGTACTGAACACCTCGCGCATGGGCTGGTTCTCCTCCGACCGGACGATCCGCGAGTACGCCACGGATATCTGGAAGGCACTGGAGTAACTTTTAGCGACAAATGTGCGCCCGGCCCCACGATTGTTGGGCCGGGCCGATATACTGAGCGTTGGTTCCGCCCCGCCACGGGGCTGCTCAGGGATATCGACCATGCAATGGATGTTCATGTTGATCGGGCTGCTGCTCGGCTGGCTGCTCGACGAGTCGTTCAGCGATGCGCTGTTGGGCGCGTTGCTGGGGCTCGCCATCGGGCAGGCGATGCGTATCGCGCGGCTGGGTTCACAAGCCGCCGAGCAACAGCGTCAGTTGGATCACGCGAAGATCGCATTGCAGGGCGTCGAACAGCGTCTGTTTCTGCTGGAGGGCGCTCCGGCGCATTCGCCAGCGCCGCCGAGTGTCGCGCCGGCCAGCGAAACGATCGTTGAACCCGTCACGGTATTTGAACAACCCGCTGCCGCAGAACCCGAGCTGGTCTGGGAACTGCCACCCGAACTCGAACCTGTCGCCGTCGCCGCCAGCGAACCCGGTCAGCCGCTGCCGGTCGATGTCTGGCGTCTGGACGCCGTTACGCCTGAACCTGAACCCCGACAACCCGCCGAACCTCGTGGCCCGAACCTTATCGAACGCGGCATCAGCGCTGCGCGCAACTGGCTGTTCGGTGGCAATACCGTGCTGCGGGTCGGTGTGGTGCTGTTGTTCTTCGGTCTGGCTTTCCTGCTGCGCTACGCCACCGAAGGCATGGTGGTGCCGATCGAATTGCGTTACGCCGGGGTTGCGGCGGCAGCGCTGGGATTGCTGGCGCTGGGCTGGTGGTTGCGCCATCGCAACAACAGCTACGCCTTGATGCTGCAAGGCACCGGGATTGCGGTGTTGTACCTGACGGTGTTTGCGGCGATGCGTCTGCACCCGCTGCTCGATCCGTCTGCTGCGCTGGGATTGCTGGTGGCAGTGACGGTGTTCTCGGCCATTCTGGCCATCACCCAGGACTCCCTGGCCCTGGCCTGCGTCGCCGCGCTGGGCGGTTTCGCCGCGCCGATTCTGACGTCGACCGGCGCCGGCAACCATGTCGCGCTGTTCAGTTATTTCGCGCTGCTCAACGCCGGCATCCTGGCCATCGCCTGGTTCAAGGCCTGGCGCCTGCTCAACCTGATCGGCTTCGTGGGCACCTTCGGCATCGGTTTCGCCTGGGGCCTGCGCTCGTACACGCCGGAGTTGCTGTGGAGCACCGAGCCGTTCCTGATTCTGTTCTTCCTGATGTACCTGGCCATCGGCCTGCTGTTCGCCCGACGCAAGTTGCTGGACATGCCGGACGCCCCGGCAGACGGTGATCGTGAGGCGCTGCTGCACTGGTCGGCGCGCAAGGGCGACTACGTCGACGGCACGATGCTGTTCGGTCCGCCACTGGTGGGTTTCGGCCTGCAATTCGCGCTGGTGCAGCATCTGGAATTTGCAGCGGCGTTCAGCGCACTGGCGCTGGGCATGATCTACATGGCCCTCGCCAAAGTGCTGATGGGCGGCCGCGCATTGTTGCTGGGGGAAACCTGCCTGGCGCTCGGGGTGATTTTCGCCAGCCTGGCGATTCCGCTGGGGCTGGATGCGCGCTGGACTTCCGCCGCCTGGGCGGTGGAGGGCGCGGGGATTTTCTGGCTGGGCTTGCGTCAGCAACGGCCGTTGGCCCGGGCCTTCGCGTTGCTGCTGCAACTGGGCTCGGCGCTGGCGTTTCTCAGTCAGTTGCGCGTTGGCGAAAGCAGCCTGCTCGACGGAGCGCCGTTGGGGGCATTGATGCTCGGCGCGGCGTTGCTGTTCAGCTTCTATCAATTGCGCAAGGCGTCGCCGGAGCAAACTTCACCGTGGGAGCGTCAGGGCTTGCCGGTGCTGGCGTGCTTGGGGCTGACCCTCCTGTATCTGCTGGCGCCGTTGTTCTTCTTCACTCAGGGCTCGGCGATCAGTTGGGCGCTGGCCGGGCTGGTGACCTTGTTCGTCGGCTTGCGCCTGCAATCGCGCACCTTCCTGTTCACCGCGTTTGCCGTGCAACTGCTCGGCGGGGCGCTGTTCCTGTTGCGCCTGCAAGGGGCGGGCGAGGATTCGGCGGCGGTGTTCAGCGCTGGCTGGAGCGGTCTGCTCAGCGCCTCGTTGATCGGTCTGGCGCTGATCGCCGGCATGTTGCTGGCGGCACGTGACGAGATGGTGCGCAGCGATGTTCGTCTGCTGAGCGGTTTGTCGGTGGTGCTGCTGGCGGGTCTGGTGCTGATCAATCTGGCGGTGTTGTTCGTGCTGCCGTGGCAGACCGCGAGTGCGGTGTGGGCGGCCAGTGGCTTGCTTATCATCTGGCTCAGCCTGTACCTCAAGCAGCGCGTGAGTTTTGTTTTCGGTCTGCTGTTGCAACTGATCGGCGGCGCAGCGTTTTTGTTGGCCGGCCCCGAGCTGCTCGGGCCGTTGTCCGGCGAGGGGCTGCGGCCACTGGCCCATGGCGGATTCTGGACGCCACTGGTGTTGGGCCTGGCGGCGATGATCGGAGCGTGGCGCCTGCAACTGGGCAATCACGCCTCGGCGTTCGACGTGCTGAGTCTGCAGCGCCTGTCCGAAGTGTTGCTGGTGTGGGGCGCCGGTTGGTGGACGCTGGCGTGGGTCAGCGAAGTGCTGCGTTTTGCGCCGCTGAATTTGCAGGCAACGCTGTTGCTGCTGGTCGCCGCGCTGAGCGTCGCGTTGTGGACGCTGTTGGCCCTGCGCCTGAAATGGCCGTCGCTCGGGTTGCTCTGCGCCGTGTTGATTCCGGCGGCCGGACTGGTGTTGCTCGGCGCGTGGCACTCGCGTTATCACCCGGCGGCGGATTTCGGCTGGCTGGCCTGGGCGGCGGTGTTCGTCGTGCATTTCATCAGCCTGCGGCGTCTGGCGCCGATGTTGCCGGCGCGGTCTTTGAGCACGGCGCATGTGCTCGGTTGCTGGCTGCTGATCGGCGTGCTGGCGCTGGAGTTGCGCTACGGCCTGCTGCTGTTGTCCGAGCAGTACAACGCCTGGCGCTGGCTGGGCTGGGCGATTCTGCCGAGCGTGTATCTGTTGCTGATGGCTGCGCCGCGTCAGTGGCCATGGCCGGTGGCGGCGTTCCCTCGCGAATATCGCCTGTACGCGGCCGCGCCGCTGGCGGTGCTGATGCTGGTCTGGTTCTGGCTGGCCAATGGCGTGAGTGATGGCAATGCCGAGCCGCTGCCTTATGTGCCGCTGCTCAACCCGCTGGAATTGGGTTTGCTGTTTGCGTTGTTCGGTGTTTACGTCTGGTCGCGCAGCGCCGTTGCCGAGCTGTCGATCCGCCAGGATTACGCGGCATACGCGACGCAACTGATTGCCGGTATTTCGCTGTTCGCGCTCTGCACCGCGCTGGTCACCCGCGCTGCGCACCATTGGGCGGGGATTCCGTTCGAGCTCGACCTGTTGCTCGAATCGATGCTGGTGCAGGCCGGTCTGTCCATCGTCTGGACGCTGATGGCGCTCGGGCTGATGATCGGCGGGCACCTGCGCCATCGCCGCGAAGTCTGGTTGATCGGCGCGGCGCTGATTGCGCTGGTGGTGGCGAAACTGATTTTTGTCGAATTGAGCAACCGTGGCGGACTGGCACGGATTGTCTCGTTCATCGGCGTCGGCGTGTTGCTGCTGGTGGTGGGCTACTTTGCGCCGCTGCCGCCCAAACGCGTCGAAGCTGTACCGGCGGCGGACAAACCGGCCCCGGAAACCGAAGGAGTGTCGTCTTGAGTCGCAAGCTTAATCTCGGGTGGCTGTTGCTGGGCGTGGCCATGGCGGCCGGCGCCCAGGAAAAACCGGCGGACTTCGCCGCGCAGGTGCCGTTGTCGGTCAGTGGCGCAGGCCCGTGGTATCGCCTCGAACTGCCGCTGAGCGTGCAGTTGCAGGCGCGTCAGACCGATCTCAGCGATCTGCGGGTGTTCAACGCCGCCGGAGAGCCACAGGCCTATGCGCTGGCCCGGGAATCAGCGCAGACCCGTGACGATGGCCAATTGCATGAGGTGAAGTGGTTCCCGCTGTACAACTCGGCGGATGCCACCGAGCGGGCGCCGAGCGTCCGCGTGCAATCCACCACCACCGGCACGCTGGTGGAAGTGCAGCCGTCCAGTCAGCTCGAAGCCGGGGAAGAAGTGCTGCGCGGCTGGCTGCTCGACGCCAGTGCGATCAAGGCGCCGTTGCAGCAACTGATCCTCGACTGGACCAGCGAGCGCGACGGCTTCCAGCGTTTCAGCATCGAGGCCAGCGATGATTTGCAGCACTGGCAGGCCTGGGGCGAGGGCCAGGTCGCGCGCCTGACGTTTGCCGACGAACGGGTCGAACAGCATGAAGTGGCGCTGCCGGGGCAATCGGCGCGGTATCTGCGTCTGCTGTGGGATTCGCCGGCTTCGGCGCCGGTCCTGACGTCGGCGCAACTGAAAAGCAGCGATCCGCGCAATCTTCCGCTGCCGCTGGTCTGGTCCCCGGCGCTGGCCGGCAGCAGCGGCAAGTCCGGCGAATACACCTGGCAGCTGCCGATGGGGCTGAACATTGAGCGGGTGCAGGTCGAACTGAAGCAGGCCAACAGCCTGGCACCGGTGACCCTGTCGGGACGTCGTGAAAGCAGTCTGCCGTGGCAACCGCTGAGCAGCGGCTTGCTCTATCGCCTGACCCAGAATGGCCAGGACGTCGTGCAGAACGAATTGCAGCTCTACGGCCAGACCGTGCAGCAGTTGAAACTGACGGTCGACGAACGTGGCGGCGGTCTCGGCGAGCAGGCGCCGAGTGTGAAATACGCGGTGCGCGCCACTCAGGTGATCTTCCTCGCGCGCGGCGACGGGCCTTACAGCCTGGCGTTGGGCAATCCGACCGTGAAAACGGCGAACCTGCCGCTGACCACGCTGATCCCCGATTTCAAACCGGAGAAACTGGCCACGCTGGGCAAGGCCACGGTGCAGGGCGAAGCGCTGGCGACCCAGACTTCGATGGCCACCACCTCGGCCACGGCGGACACCAACTGGAAGAAATTCGGCCTGTGGGCGGTGTTGCTGCTCAGCGTGCTGTTTCTGGCGGCAATGGCTTTCAGTCTGCTGCGCAAGCCGCCGGCCAAGTCCTGAATATGACGGGTGTGGCCTCTACACCCGTCGGGTTTCCAACTACGCTGAATCCGGTGCCTGAACTCTCTCGGTTCGATCACGTCTGATAGCAGGAATTGCACCCGACGCACGTTACCGGGCGTCATTGCTCGCTACGGTTTCAGACTCCCTGTAAACTGCGCGGGTTTTTAGCCCCCCATTCCACCGGAGCCGTCCATGTCCCGCGTTACCCTGAGTCGCTATTTGATTGAGCAGACCCGCAGCAACAACACTCCTGCCGATCTGCGTTTCCTGATCGAAGTGGTGGCGCGCGCCTGTAAAGAAATCAGCCACGCCGTGTCCAAAGGCGCCCTGGGCGGTGTTCTGGGCAGCATGGGCACAGAAAACGTGCAAGGCGAAGTGCAGAAGAAGCTCGACGTGCTGTCGAACGAAATCCTGCTCGAAGCCAACGAGTGGGGCGGTCACCTGGCCGGCATGGCGTCCGAAGAAATGGACAATGCCTACCAGATCCCGGGCAAATACCCGAAAGGCGCCTACCTGCTGGTATTCGACCCGCTGGACGGTTCGTCGAACATCGACATCAACGCTCCGGTCGGCACCATCTTCTCCGTGCTGCGTTGCCCGAACGAATACCTGAGCCAGAACGAAGCGCTGGATGAAAAGGCCTTCCTGCAGCCAGGCACTCAGCAGGTTGCCGCCGGTTATGCCATCTACGGTCCGCAAACCATGCTGGTGCTGACCCTGGGCCACGGTGTCAAAGGCTTCACCCTGGACCGCGAAATGGGCAGCTTCGTCCTGACCCACGAAGACATCACCATTCCTGAGTCCACCCAGGAATTCGCCATCAACATGTCCAACCAGCGTCACTGGGAAGCTCCGGTACAGCGCTACGTTTCGGAACTGCTGGCCGGTGAAGAAGGCCCGCTGAAAAAGAACTACAACATGCGCTGGGTCGCGGCGATGGTTGCCGACGTGCACCGCATCCTGACCCGTGGCGGTCTGTTCATGTACCCGCGCGACAGCCGCGAGCCGTCCAAGCCGGGCAAACTGCGTCTGATGTACGAAGCCAACCCGATGTCGTTCCTGGTGGAACAGGCTGGCGGCGCTTCCACCGACGGCCACCAGCGCATTCTCGACATCAAGCCTGAAGGCCTGCACCAGCGCGTAGCGGTGTTCCTCGGCTCGAAAGAAGAAGTCGCTCGCGCCACGGCTTACCACAAGGAATAAACCATGAACGCGCCCTGGCAGCCGTTGCTCGATTGGTGGTTCGGTCACTCCGAATCGGCTACTGAAGTGACGGCGCAACAGGGCGGGTTGTGGTTCGGCAAGAAAGACAGCCAGGACCTCGAAGCGCGTGAGCGTTTCGGGGTCTTTGTCGATCAGGCCCTCGCTGGCGAATTGACCGAGTGGACGCAACGTCCCGATGGTTGGCTGGCGGTGGTGCTGTTGCTCGACCAACTCCCGCGAATGATCTTTCGCGATACGCCCAAGGCTTTTTCCGGTGATCTACGGGCGCAGAAACTGGTTGCCCAGGGGATTGCTGCAGACTTCGATCGGCAGTTGAAACCGATCCAGCGACTCTTCATCTACCTCGTCTTCGAACACTGCGAAAACCTCGCGGTGCAGAATGAAGCGGTTTCGCGATTCATCGAACTGGTGGCTGAACAGCCGGAAGCGGAGCGCGGGGTGTTTGCCGACAACCTGGATTATGCCGAGCGGCATCAGCGGGTGATTGCGCGGTTTGGACGGTTTCCGCATCGCAATGCGGTGTTGGGGCGGGAGTCTACGGTTGAGGAGTTGGAGTTTCTCAAACAGCCTGGGTCAAGTTTCTAGCTTGTCCGCGTTCACTTTATCCAATTCAAGAAACAAGTCTTCAACGTCTCTGTACTTTTCTTGATCAATCTCGTCGGCACCCAATGCAAGGATTGCCAGTAAAGTAGTTTGATCTGAATCCGTGCAATCGTGTTTCTTGTTCATTAGCCACATCTCCTTGCGAATCGCGGATTACATTTCCGGCCTTCTGCGTCATGTATACCGCTATCGCGGGCAAGCCAGCTCCCACAGTGTTTGATGTGAAACACAAATTGTGTAAACACACATTACCTGTGGGAGCTACGGTGCGACGACTCGACTTGCCAGCGATGAGGCCAGTGACCGCGCCTCAGATCCGGAAGCTACCCACCAACTGCTTGAGTCGAGCAGCCTGCTGCTCCAGATCCGCACAAGCCCGCAACGTCGCCTGCAAGTTCTCCACACCTTCCTGGTTCAGCGTGTTGATCTCGTTGATATCAACGTTGATCGACTCGACCACCGCCGTCTGCTCTTCCGTCGCCGTCGCTACCGACTGGTTCATGCCGTCGATCTCGCCGATACGCTGGGTCACGCTGCCCAGGCGTTCGCCGGCCTGGTTGGCGATGCCGACGCTGCTTTCGCTCTCACGCTGGCTCTCGGTCATGATGCCGACCGCCTGACGCGCGCCGACTTGCAGCTCTTCAATCATCTTCTGCACTTGCTGCGCCGAATCCTGGGTGCGGTGCGCCAGGTTGCGGACTTCGTCGGCGACCACGGCGAAACCACGACCGGCTTCTCCGGCACGGGCCGCTTCGATGGCGGCGTTGAGCGCCAGCAGGTTGGTCTGCTGGGAGATGCTGGTGATCACTTCCAGAATCTGCCCGATGTTCACGGTGTTGCTGTTCAGGGTTTCGATGTTGCCGCAGGAGTCGCTGATCTTCGCCGACAGCTGTTGCATCGCGTGGATGGTTTTATCCACAACCTGCTGGCCGTCTTCGGCCAGGCTGCGCGCGTCGCTGGAATGTTGCGAGGCGAGGGCGGCGTTCTGGGCGATTTCCTGGGCGGCGGCGCCTAGCTGGTTGATCGCGGCGGCCACGCTGTTGGTGCGCGAGGCTTGCTGGTCGGAGTTGAACATCGACGAGTTCGACGCCGCGACCACGCGCAGGGCGACTTCGTTGACCTGGCCGGTGGCCGACGACACTTCGCGGATCGAAGTGTGAATGCGCTCGACGAAACGGTTGAACGACAGCCCCAGCGCGCCGAATTCATCGTGGCCGTGGATGGTCAGGCGTTTGGTCAGGTCACCTTCGCCTTCGGCGATGTCGTGCATGGCGCGGCCCATGGTCAGCAGCGGTTGCATCAGTACGCGGATCAGCATGCCGAGCAGGGCGATGATGATTACCACGGCGATGACCATGGCGATCAGCGCCGAGGTGCGGAACTCGCTGAGCATCGAGAACGCGGTGTCCTTGTCCAGCACCAGCGCCACGTACCAGTCGGCCGACGGCACGCCGTTGACGTGGGTGAAGGAGATCAACTGGGTCTTGCCGTCGAACTCGACTTCTTTCAGGCCCGGGCTGACTTTCGGCGCACCGTTCGGATAGGCCTCGGCGAGGGTCTTGAGCACCAGCTTGCTGTCCGGGTGGATCAGGATCTTGCCGTCGGCACCGACGATGAACGCGTGACCGTGGCCGCCGAAGTTCAGCGAGTTGATGATCGCGCTGACACTCGACAGGTCAATGTCGGCGCCGGCCACACCGATCATCTGGCCCTGGCGCTGCACCGGGGTGGCGACGGTAATCACCAGTTTGCCCGACGAGGCGGCGATGTACGGTTCGGTGACGATGGTCTGTTGCGCAGCATTGGCCGCCTTGTACCAGCCACGGGCGCGCGGATCGTAATCCGGCGCACGGTTGCCGGCCGGGACCGAGAACATCACACCGTCTGCACCGCCGAAGTAGCTGAGCTGAAAATTGCCGGTGTAGGCGGGCAGGTCGATGATGCGTTTCAGGCTGGCCGGGGCGTTGCCGTCGGCGACAACCTGTTGCGCCATCGATTGCAGCAACTGGATGCGGCTTTCCAGCCAGGTCTGGATGTTGCTGGTGGTCAGGCTGCCCAGTTCCTGCATCGACGCTTCGGTGCTGCTTTGCAGGGCTTCGCGCTGGCGATAGTCGTTGAACAAAATGAAACAGGCGAACGCAACGGCCACCACGAGGGCGGCAGCCAACAAGATCTTGTGGCTGAATTTCATGTTTCTGGTCATTAAGTGAGCTACCGCGAAGGGGCTGGTCAAGAAAGGGCGGCAATTTGCCACACTATCGGGCTTTGCGCTGCTCTTATTTCGACCGCGGCGCGCCAAAGATTAGGCGCCTTTTGCGAAAGTCGACGAAATGCTCAATAGCCCTACAAAGTGTCTGATTTACCGATGAATGCCGGACGAGCGGGCTAACAAATAGCCAGCCTCCCAGGGAACCAGACAGGGGTTTTCTCTTCTAAGCTTCTGGTTGGCGCCATGCCATCCCCCTTCCGTTCCAGGAGTTACACCATGTCGCTGCGATCTATCGCCCTGCTGTCGTTTTGCGTGCTGTTGGCCGCATGCAGCAAGGTCAATCAGGAAAACTATTCGAAGCTCTCGGCCGGCATGGCCAAGGCCGAAGTGGAGACACTGCTTGGCAAGCCCACCGATTGCTCGGGCGCGCTCGGCATGTCCAGTTGCACCTGGGGCGACAAGAACAGCTTTATCAGCGTGCAGTACGCCGGTGACAAAGTGCTGATGTTTTCCGGCCAAGGCCTGAAGTAAACCGGGGCTACGCGCCCACGGGAGAAAAACAATGAAGCGGTTATTGCTTGTCCTTTTGGCCGGCCTGGTATTGGCCGGCTGCGCCACGTCCGGTGAAGATCCGCTGGCGCCGAAGACGGTCAACAGTGTCAATCTCAAGCGTTACCAGGGCACCTGGTACGAACTGGCGCGTCTGCCGATGTATTTCCAGCGCAATTGCGCGCAATCCGAAGCCCGTTACTCCCTCAAGCCCGACGGCAATGTCGCGGTGTACAACCGCTGCCTGACGGCGGACTGGCAGTGGGAAGAAGTCAAAGGCACGGCTTATCCACAGGTGCCGGGCAAGACCGACAAGCTGTGGGTCGAGTTCGATACCTGGTTTTCGCGCCTGATTCCGGGTGTGGCGAAGGGGCAATACTGGGTGCTGTACGTCAGCGATGACTACAAGACCGCGCTCGTGGGCGACCCGAGTCGTCGCTACCTGTGGCTGTTGTCCCGCACGCCGACCGTCAACGGCGTGGTGCGTGAGGAACTGCTGAGCAAGGCGCGTCAGCAGGGTTATGACACTACGCGCCTGATCTGGCGCACGTCGGATCAGCAGATGGCCAAGACGTCCAACTGATGTCTCCTGTTCTGATCGTTCCCACGCTCCGCGTGGGAATGCCTCAATGGACGCTCTGCGTCCGCTTTCGGGACGCGGAGCGTCCCGGGCTGCATTCCCACGCAGAGCGTGGGAACGATCAGTAACAGAGGTTTGTGTCAGCCCAAAAGCTCTCGCAGGACCTGGGTGAAGGCGCGATTGCTGTCCTCCTCCCCGGCATGTCGCCCCTCGCGCACAGCCCACTGACCATTGACCAGCACGTCGCGTACCTGACGATCGCCACCGGCAAACAGCCAGCGATTGAGAATCCCGTCACCGCTGGCCGTGGCCAGATACGGATCGTTGCCATCGAGCACAATCCAGTCAGCCCGCTTGCCGACTTCCAGCGCGCCGATCGGCTGGCCCAGCGCCTGAGCGCCACCGTCCAGCGCTGCGTCATACAGCGTACGGCCGACCATCGGCTGATCCGCGCCATACAAACGGTTGCGCCGCTGATCGCGCAGACGTTGGCCGTATTCCAGCCAGCGCAATTCTTCCACCACGCTCAACGACACATGGCTGTCGGAGCCGATGCCCATGCGCCCACCCTGAGCGAGGAAATCCACCGCCGGGAAAATACCGTCGCCGAGGTTGGCCTCGGTGGTCAGGCACAGGCCGGCGATGGCGCGACTCTTGGCCATCAGCGTGACTTCTTCCGGATTGGCGTGAGTCGCGTGGACCAGGCACCAGCGCTGATCGACTTCGGTGTTTTCGTACAGCCATTGCAGCGGACGACGACCGCTCCAGCTCAGGCAGTCGTCGACTTCCTTCTGCTGTTCGGCGATGTGGATGTGCACCGGGCATTGCTGGTCGCTGGCTGCCAGCACTTCGCTGATCTGCTGTGGCGTGACCGCGCGCAACGAGTGGAAGCACAGGCCCAGCGACTGCGCCTTTTGCTGCGCCAGCAGGGGTTGCAGGCGCGATTGCAGCTTCAGGTAGTTTTCGGTGCTGTTGATGAAACGACGCTGGCCTTCGTTCGGCGTTTGGCCGCCGAAACCGCTGTGGCTGTAGAGCACCGGCAACAGCGTCAGGCCGATGCCGGCGGAGCTGGCCGCCTGGCTGATGCGTAACGCCAGTTCGGCCGGGTCGGCGTAAGGCTGGCCGTTGTGATCGTGGTGGACGTAATGGAATTCGGCGACCGAGGTGTAACCGGCCTTGAGCATCTCGATGTACAGCTGACGGGCAATCACACCGAGCTGGTCGGGGCTGATTTTTCCGACGAGCCGGTACATCAGATCGCGCCAGGTCCAGAAACTGTCGTTGGGATTGCCGGCCACTTCCGCAAGTCCGGCCATCGCTCGCTGGAACGCGTGGGAGTGCAGATTCGGCATCCCCGGCAGCAGCGGACCGCTCAGCCGTTCGGCGCCATCTGCGGTGGAATCGGCCTGGATTCGGGTCAACACGCCATCGGCGCTGACCTCGAGACGTACATTGTTGGCCCATCCGTTAGGCAGCAGCGCGCGTTCGGCAAAGAAGGCGGACATGGTTCAGCACCCCATCGTGTGTTATTTGTATATACATATACAGACGTTTGCCTGCCCGGTAAACTCCGGCAAGCTAGCAACTTTCATCCAATGAACAGGGATCCACCGTGCCGACTCCGCCTCCAGTCTCCCCGTTGGCCGCGAACATGGGCGACAGTCCGGCGCCCTTGTACGCCCGCGTCAAACAGATGATCACCCAGCAGATCGACAGCGGTAACTGGCCGCCGCATTACCGCGTGCCGTCGGAAAGCGAGCTGGTCAGCCAGCTGGGTTTCAGCCGCATGACCATCAACCGCGCGCTGCGGGAAATGACCGCCGACGGTCTGCTGGTACGCATGCAAGGCGTCGGTACTTTCGTTGCTGAACCGAAGAGCCAGTCCGCGCTGTTTGAAGTGCACAACATCGCCGACGAAATCGCCTCCCGTGGCCATCGCCACACTTGCCAGGTGATCACCCTGGAAGAAGAGGCTGCCGGTTCCGAGCGCGCGCTGGCGCTGGACATGCGCGAAGGGCAGAAGGTCTTTCACTCGCTGATCGTGCATTACGAAAACGACATTCCGGTGCAGATCGAAGACCGCTTCGTCAACGCGCTGGTCGCCCCGGAATACCTCAAGCAGGACTTCACCCTGCAAACGCCTTACGCCTATCTGAACCAGGTCGCGCCGCTGACCGAAGGCGAGCACGTGGTCGAAGCGATCCTCGCCGAAGCGTCCGAATGCAAATTGCTGCAGATCGAAAAAGGCGAGCCTTGCCTGTTGATCCGCCGGCGTACGTGGTCGGGTCGTCAGCCGGTGACGGCGGCGCGCCTGATTCACCCCGGTTCCCGTCATCGTCTGGAAGGACGGTTCCATAAATAGAGAGCATAAATGAGTGAAGTGAAGGTTTTACGCGCTGAAGGCTACCCGCGCATGCCGTGGAAAAACGGCGGCGGCAGCACCGAGGAAATCACCCGTGACGCCGGCGCCGGCCTCGACGGTTTTGGCTGGCGTCTGTCGATTGCCGACATCGCCGAATCCGGCGGCTTTTCGACCTTCGCCGGTTACCAGCGGGTCATCACGGTATTGCAGGGCGACGGCATGACCCTGTGTGTCGACGGCGATGATACCCGGCCGTTGTTACCCCTCGACCCGTTTGCCTTCAGCGGCGAGAGCCAGGTGTCCTGCACCTTGCTCGGCAGCTCGATCCGCGACTTCAACCTGATCTACTCACCCCAGCGTTACAGCGCACGCCTGCAATGGCTGGACGGCGAACAGCGGTTTTTCAGTTCGGCAAGCACCGTGCTGGTCTTCAGCGTCAGCGAATTGCTGGAGGTCACGGTCGGTGACAGTGCGTCGCAACTCGGCCGCCATGACTGCCTGCAACTGGGCGGTAACACCGGTTTGACCGAGATTGCCGTCAATGCCGGCTGCTGCGTGATCGAACTGTCTCCGCGCTGATCCTTCCTTCTGATCGTTCCCACGCAGACGGTTCGACGCCTCGACGTGGGAACGATCTAACGATCAACGATCAAAAACCGCTGCTTTGAAAGCAGCGGTTTTTTTTCGTCCCGACGTTCCCGAAATGCGCACCAACTTGTTACCGAACGCCCCAGCGTGGCGCAAAACCACGCTTTCGTAACAACCTCTCGCTACCCTCAATCCACCCCGCGAAAAATTTCATGAACGCCAGAGCCCTTGATTCAGGCGCTCTCCAGCCCTGTCCTGGATTTTTGTTGAACGACCCTCCAACAAGTTGGCCGCTCGATTGCATATGCTTGTATGTACAAGTAAAGACGTATGCGTATGAGTCGATCGAGACTCTCCGCAGCGTCCACTGATTCGCTTGTCGCGCACTGATGCGCACAGGCTGCTTGCCCACTGCCAGGGTTGGTTTGAATTGATCGCTGAGGAGTCTTTTTCGTGACTGACAACAAAACCACTAAGTTTCGTGACGTCGAAATCCGTGCCGCCCGCGGCAACAAGCTGACCGCCAAGAGCTGGCTGACCGAAGCGCCGCTGCGCATGTTGATGAACAACCTCGACCCGGAAGTCGCCGAGAACCCGAAAGAGCTGGTGGTCTACGGTGGCATCGGCCGCGCGGCGCGTAACTGGGAGTGCTACGACAAGATCGTCGAGAGCCTGACCAACCTCAACGAAGACGAAACCCTGCTGGTGCAATCGGGCAAGCCGGTCGGCGTGTTCAAGACCCACAGCAACGCCCCGCGCGTACTGATCGCCAACTCCAACCTGGTGCCGCACTGGGCGACCTGGGAACACTTCAACGAACTCGACGCCAAAGGCCTGGCCATGTACGGCCAGATGACCGCCGGCAGCTGGATCTACATCGGCAGCCAGGGCATCGTCCAGGGCACCTACGAAACCTTCGTTGAAGCCGGTCGCCAGCACTACAACGACAACCTCACCGGCAAGTGGGTACTGACCGCCGGTCTCGGCGGCATGGGCGGCGCCCAGCCACTGGCCGCGACCCTCGCCGGTGCCTGCTCGCTGAACATCGAATGCCAGCAGATCAGCATCGATTTCCGCCTCAAGACCCGCTACGTCGACGAGCAGGCCAAAGACCTCGACGACGCGCTGGCCCGCATCGCCAAATACACCTCCGAAGGCAAGGCCGTTTCCATCGCCCTGTGCGGCAACGCCGCTGAAATCCTCCCGGAACTGGTCAAGCGCGGCGTGCGCCCGGACATGGTCACCGACCAGACCAGCGCCCACGACCCGCTCAACGGTTACCTGCCGGCCGGCTGGACCTGGGACGAATACCGCGCCCGCGCCAAGACCGAGCCAGCCGCTGTGGTCAAGGCTGCCAAACAGTCGATGGCCGTTCACGTCAAAGCCATGCTCGACTTCCAGAAAATGGGCGTGCCGACCTTCGACTACGGCAACAACATCCGTCAGATGGCTCAGGAAGAGGGCGTCGAAAACGCATTCGATTTCCCGGGCTTCGTACCGGCCTACATCCGTCCGCTGTTCTGCCGTGGCATCGGTCCGTTCCGTTGGGCTGCGCTGTCGGGTGATCCGCAGGACATCTACAAGACCGACGCCAAAGTCAAAGAGCTGATCCCGGACGACGCCCACCTGCACAACTGGCTGGACATGGCGCGCGAGCGCATCAGCTTCCAGGGTCTGCCGGCGCGTATCTGCTGGGTCGGCCTGGGCCTGCGCGCCAAGCTCGGTCTGGCGTTCAACGAAATGGTCCGCAGCGGCGAGCTGTCGGCTCCGATCGTGATCGGTCGCGACCACCTCGACTCCGGCTCGGTCTCCAGCCCGAACCGTGAAACCGAATCGATGCAGGACGGCTCCGATGCAGTCTCCGACTGGCCGCTGCTCAACGCGCTGCTGAACACCGCGAGCGGTGCGACCTGGGTGTCCCTGCACCACGGCGGCGGCGTCGGCATGGGCTTCTCCCAGCACTCGGGCATGGTGATTGTCTGCGACGGTACTGACGAAGCGGCCGAGCGTATCGCTCGCGTGCTGCACAACGACCCGGGCACCGGCGTCATGCGTCACGCCGATGCCGGTTACCAGATCGCCATCGACTGCGCCAAGGAACAAGGGCTGAACCTGCCGATGATCACCGGCAAGTGAACATCTGCGGGAGCGGGCACCCTCGCTCCCGCAGGGCCACAACAACAATAACCAGAACAATCCACAGAGGTTGAATCATGGCGGGCAACACCGATCGTGCAGGCAGTAAACCGTTGATCGAAAGGCGTTCGATCGACTACATCCCGGAAGCGGAAAGACACGGTCGTCTGTTCAGTCAGTTCACCCTCTGGATGGGTGCCAACCTGCAAATCACCGCGATTGTCACCGGGGCCCTGGCCGTGGTGCTGGGCGGCGATGTGTTCTGGTCATTGATCGGTCTGCTGATCGGTCAACTGCTGGGCGGCGGGGTGATGGCGCTGCACGCGGCGCAAGGGCCGAAGCTTGGCCTGCCGCAGATGATTTCCAGCCGGGTGCAGTTCGGCGTCTACGGCGCGGCGATTCCGATCGTGCTGGTGTGCCTGATGTACCTGGGCTTCACCGCCACCGGGACCGTGTTGTCCGGTCAGGCGCTGGGCCAGTTGTTCGGGGTCAGCGACACCGTCGGCATCCTGCTTTTCGCCAGCGTCATCGTCGTGGTCACGGTGCTCGGCTATCGGGTGATTCACTGGATCGGCCGCATCGCCAGTGTCATTGGCGTGATTGCTTTCGTGTACCTGTTCAGCCGTCTGATGAGTCAGGTGGACGTCGGCGCACTTCTGGAAATCCGTCACTTCAGCTGGAGCAGTTTCCTGCTGGCGGTGTCGCTCGCGGCCTCCTGGCAGATCGCTTTCGGCCCGTACGTGGCGGACTACTCGCGTTACCTGCCGAGCAAGGTGTCTTCGGTGAAAACCTTCTTCGCCGCCGGTGCCGGTTCGGTGATTGGTGCGCAGGTGGCGATGATCCTCGGTGTGTTCGCGGCCGCTTCGGCCAACGGGCAATTCGCCGGTCATGAAGTCGCCTACATCGTCGGTCTGGGCGGGACCGGTGCCACCGCCGCGCTGCTGTATTTCAGCATCGCGTTCGGCAAGGTCACCATCTCCACCCTGAACTCCTACGGCAGCTTCATGTGCATCGCGACCATCATCAGCGGCTTCCGTGGCCACCTGACGGTCACCCGCATGCAGCGTCTGGTGTTCGTGCTGGTGATCGTCGGCGCGGCGACCCTGATCGCGCTGCTCGGCCAGCACTCGTTCCTCGGTGCGTTCAAGTCCTTCATCCTGTTCCTGCTGGCGTTTTTCACGCCGTGGAGCGCGATCAACCTGGTGGACTACTACTGCATCACCCGCGAGCGCTACGACGTACCGGCGCTGGCGGATCCGAACGGTCGCTACGGCCGCTGGAACATCCTCGGTATCAGCGTTTACGTGTTCGGGGTGCTGGTGCAACTGCCGTTCATTTCCACCAAGTTCTATACCGGTCCATTGGTAGCGGCCCTGGGGGATGTGGATATTTCCTGGATCATCGGTCTCGTGCTGCCCGCAGCGCTGTACTACGTCTGCGCGAAAAAATGGCACGGCACCGTACCCGATCGACTGATTCTGCCCGTCGAGCAGGACAGCGTTGTACAACCTAAAACAAGCGGGGCCGGTCGCGCTGCGGCGCAGGCCTGATTTGGACGTGGACAGGGCTGGATGCCTCTTGACTGCCGTAAGCCAATTCATGATTAGGAGCGTCACAACAATGAAATCGAACAAGACCCTGCTGACCACATTGCTTTCCATGGGCCTGCTGGCCAGCGCCGGCGCGACCCAGGCAGCCGGCTGGTGCGAGTCCGGCAAACCGGTGAAATTCGCCGGCCTGAACTGGGAAAGCGGCATGCTGCTGACCGACGTTCTGCAGGTGGTGCTGGAGAAAGGTTACGACTGCAAGACCGACAGCCTGCCGGGCAACTCCATCACCATGGAAAACGCCCTGAGCAGCAACGACATCCAGATATTCGCCGAAGAATGGGTCGGCCGCAGCGAGGTCTGGAACAAGGCCGAGAAGGCCGGCAAGGTCGTCGGTGTCGGCGCGCCGGTGGTGGGTGCGATCGAAGGCTGGTACGTGCCGCGCTACGTGATCGAAGGCGACGCCAAACGCAAACTCGAAGCCAAGGCGCCGGACCTGAAAAACATCGCCGACCTGGGCAAATACGCCGCCGTCTTCAAGGACGCCGAAGAGCCTTCCAAGGGCCGCTTCTACAACTGCCCGGCCGGCTGGACCTGCGAGCTGGACAACAGCGAAATGCTGAAAAGCTACGGCCTGGAAAACAGCTATACCAACTTCCGCCCGGGCACCGGTCCGGCGCTGGATGCGGCGGTGCTGTCGAGCTACAAGCGTGGCGAGCCGATCCTGTTCTACTACTGGTCGCCAACCCCGCTGATGGGCCAGATCGACGCAGTGAAACTGGAAGAGAAAGCGGGCGTCGACAAGACCGTGACCATCAAGGTCGGCCTGTCCAAGACCTTCCACGAACAGGCGCCTGAGCTGGTGGCCGTGCTGGAAAAGGTCAACCTGCCGATCGACCTGCTGAACCAGAACCTGGGCCGCATGGCGAAGGAACGTATCGAGTCGCCAAAACTGGCGAAAATCTTCCTCAAGGAACATCCTGAGGTCTGGCATGCGTGGGTGAGTGAAGACGCTGCCAAGAAAATCGACGCGGCGCTGTAGGTCGAATTCCTCCCGGCCAACCGAGAGGCTGGCCGGGGTGTTCGCCGCAATCGCTTGATTGAGTTTCCTGATTGAGAGCCGCTTATGTTTCCCGAAAGCTTTACCTTTTCCATCGCCGACTGGGTCAACGGTTGGGTCGATGCGCTGGTCACCAACTACGGCGATGTGTTCCGCCATATCTCCGACACCCTGCTGTGGGCCATCGTCAATCTTGAAGGCCTGCTGCGCGCCGCGCCGTGGTGGTTGATGCTGGCCATTGTCGGCGTCGTGGCCTGGCACGCAACGCGCAAGGTCGTGACCACCGCCGTGATCGTCGGTCTGTTGTTCCTGGTCGGCGCTGTCGGCCTGTGGGACAAGTTGATGCAGACCCTCGCGCTGATGATGGTGGCGACGGTCATTTCGGTGCTGATCGGCGTACCGCTGGGGATTCTCTCGGCGCGCAGCAATCGCCTGCGTTCGGTGCTGATGCCGCTGCTCGACATCATGCAGACCATGCCCAGCTTCGTGTACCTGATTCCGGTGCTGATGCTGTTCGGCCTGGGCAAGGTGCCGGCGATTTTCGCCACCGTGATCTACGCCGCGCCGCCGCTGATCCGTCTGACCGATCTGGGCATCCGCCAGGTCGACGGCGAAGTGATGGAAGCGATCAACGCCTTCGGCGCCAACCGCTGGCAGCAACTGTTCGGCGTGCAACTGCCGCTGGCCCTGCCGAGCATCATGGCCGGGATCAACCAGACCACCATGATGGCCCTGTCGATGGTGGTGATCGCCTCGATGATCGGCGCCCGTGGCCTGGGTGAAGATGTGCTGGTGGGCATTCAGACCCTCAACGTCGGACGTGGCCTGGAAGCCGGTCTGGCGATCGTGATTCTCGCAGTGGTCATCGACCGCATTACCCAGGCGTATGGTCGGCCACGGCATGAGGTGAGCAAATGAGCAACGCAACCGTGAGCAAGATCGAAGTCAAAAACGTCTTCAAGATTTTCGGCAACCGCGCCAAGGACGCTCTGGCGATGGTCGGCCAGGGCAAGACCAAGGATCAGGTGCTGAACGAAACCGGTTGCGTGGTCGGGGTCAACGACTTGTCCCTGAGCATCGGCACCGGCGAGATCTTCGTGATCATGGGCCTGTCCGGCTCGGGCAAATCGACGCTGGTGCGCCACTTCAACCGCCTGATCGACCCGACCAGCGGCGCGATCCTGGTGGACGGCGTGGACATCCTGCAATACGACATGGAAGCCCTGCGCGAATTTCGCCGGCACAAGATCAGCATGGTGTTCCAGAGCTTCGGCCTGCTGCCGCACAAGACCGTGCTCGAGAACGTCGCCTACGGCCTGAAAGTGCGTGGCGAGACCAAGCAGCTGTGCGCCGAACGCGCGCTGCACTGGATCAACACCGTGGGCCTCAAGGGCTACGAAAACAAATACCCGCACCAGCTCTCCGGCGGCATGCGCCAGCGGGTCGGTCTGGCCCGCGCCCTGGCGGCGGACACCGACATTATCCTGATGGACGAAGCGTTCAGTGCGCTGGATCCGCTGATCCGCGCCGAGATGCAGGACCAGTTGCTGGAGCTGCAAAAGACCCTGCACAAGACCATCGTCTTCATCACCCACGACCTCGACGAGGCCGTGCGTATCGGCAACCGCATCGCGATCCTCAAGGACGGCCGCCTGATCCAGGTCGGCACGCCGAAAGAGATCCTGCATTCGCCGGCGGACGAGTATGTCGACCGTTTTGTGCAGCGGCGGGCGGCGGTGGTTTAAACAGATTTGTGTTGGCTGGGCCTGCCCCTTCGCGAGCAGGCTCGCTCCCACAGTTGGAATGCGGTCCCCTGTGGGAGCGAGCCTGCTCGCGATAGCGTCGGCAAAGCTGCATCAAGGTTCGGATGAGGTTGAAGATGTCCCAGGTTGAAAAAATCGTTATCGCCGACGCTCCGATGCGTTGGCAGGATGTGGTCGCAGTCGCCCGTCACGGCGCGCAGCTCGAGCTGTCGGCGCAGACCTGGGCGCGCATTGAAAACGCACAGGGCATCGTCCAGCGCATCGTTGCCAGCGGCGAGCGCGCCTATGGCGTGAACACCGGGCTCGGTGCGCTGTGCAACGTTTCTCTAAAAGACGAACAGCTCAGCCAGCTGTCGCGCAACACCTTGCTCAGCCATGCCTGCGGCGTCGGTCCGGTGCTGGCCGATGAGCAGACCCGGGCGATCATGTGCTCGGCGATCCGCAACTACAGCCACGGCAAATCCGGCATTCATCGCCGGGTGGTCGAAGCGCTGCTGGCGCTGCTCAATCGCGGCATCACCCCACAAGTGCCGTCCCAGGGGTCGGTGGGTTACCTGACCCACATGGCGCACATCGGCATCGCGCTGCTGGGCGTGGGCAATGTCAGCTATCGCGGGCAGATCGTGTCTGCACAGCAGGCGCTGGCCGAAGAGGGCCTGCAACCGGTGCAGCTCGGGGCGAAGGACGGTCTGTGTCTGGTCAACGGTACGCCGTGCATGACCGGCCTCGGTTGCCTGGCGATTGCCGACGCCACGCGTCTGGTGCAATGGGCCGATGTGATCGGCGCCATGAGCTTCGAGGCTCAGCGTGGCCAGATCGCCGCGTTCGATGCCGAGATCATCGCGCTCAAGCCGCATCCGGGCATGCAGCAGGTCGGCGTCAATCTGCGCGCCTTGCTCGATGGCAGTGAAGTGATTGCCGCGAGCAAGGGCATTCGCACGCAGGATGCCTTGAGCATCCGCTCGATCCCGCAGGTGCACGGCGCCGCCCGCGATCAACTGGAACACGCGATCAAGCAGATCGAAACCGAACTTAACGGCTGCACCGACAACCCGTTGCTGCTGGGCACTCCGGACGATTTCCGGGTGATGTCCCAGGCCAACCCGCACGGTCAATCGGTGGCGTTGGCGGCGGATCTGCTGGCGATTGCGATGGCCGAAATCGGCTCGATTGCCGAGCGGCGTCTGGATCGCCTGATCAACCCGCACGTCAGCGGTCTGCCGGCGTTTCTGGTGGCCAATCCGGGGGTGAACTCCGGGATGATGATCGTGCAATACGTCGCCGCTTCGCTGTGCGCGGAAAACCGCCAGTTGGCGCAGCCGGCGGTACTCGACAACTACGTCACCTCGGGCTTGCAGGAAGACCATCTGAGCATGGGCACCAACGCCGCGCTGAAGCTGCACCGCGCGCTGGAAAACTGCACGCAGATCCTCGCCATCGAGTACCTGCTGGCGGCCCAGGCGTTTGAATTCCTCAAGGAGCAGCGCTTCGGCGCGGGCACCGATACCGCCTGGCGACTGCTGCGCGAGAAGGTCCCGGCCTACGATCAGGACCGCTGGCTGGCGCCGGATATCGCCGCAGCTGCAAGCGTTCTAAAAGACACGGATCTGCTGCACAACGCATTACCGAATCTGCACTGAAAACTACCCACGCCAGCGTGCCAAGGCGCGGCTCCCCAAAAGGGCAGACGCGACGGACAACGGACATCTCCGGAGCGTCTGGCGAGTTAACAATAAACTCTCAAAAGGAGCACAAAATGACTGCGCTGAACCTGATCCCCGGCCAACTGAGCCTGGCCCAACTGCGTGACGTTTATCAGAATCCGGTCAAGCTGACCCTCGACAACAGCGCCAGCGCGCAGATCGAGGCCAGCGTGGCCTGCGTCGAGCAGATCCTCGCGGAAAACCGCACCGCCTACGGCATCAACACCGGTTTCGGCCTGCTGGCCTCGACCCGCATCGCCAGCGAAGACCTGGAAAACCTCCAGCGCTCGCTGGTGCTGTCCCACGCCGCCGGCGTCGGCCAGCCGATCAGCGATGAGCTGGTGCGCCTGATCATGGTGCTCAAGGTCAACAGCCTCAGCCGTGGTTTCTCCGGCATCCGTCGGGTGGTGATCGATGCGCTGATCGCCCTGATCAACGCCGAGGTCTACCCGCACATTCCGCTGAAAGGTTCGGTCGGTGCCTCCGGTGACCTCGCGCCATTGGCGCACATGTCGCTGGTGCTGCTGGGCGAGGGCAAGGCGCGTTACAAGGGCGAGTGGATGGAAGCGACCGAAGCGCTGAAAGTCGCCGGTCTGACGCCGCTGACCCTGGCGGCCAAAGAAGGTCTGGCGCTGCTCAACGGAACGCAGGTTTCCACTGCATTCGCTTTGCGCGGTCTGTTCGAAGGTGAAGACCTGTTCGCCGGCGCACTGGCGCTGGGCGGTCTGACGGTGGAAGCAGTGCTCGGTTCGCGCTCGCCGTTTGACGCACGCATCCACGCTGCCCGTGGCCAGAAAGGCCAGATCGACGCCGCGGCCGCTTACCGCGATCTGCTGGGCGAGCGCAGCGAAGTCTCCGACTCGCACCAGAACTGCGAAAAGGTGCAGGACCCGTACTCGCTGCGCTGCCAGCCGCAAGTCATGGGCGCGTGCCTGACCCAGTTCCGTCAGGCCGCCGAAGTGCTGGCTGTCGAAGCCAACGCCGTATCCGACAACCCGCTGGTGTTCGCGGCTGAAGGCGACGTGATTTCCGGCGGCAACTTCCACGCCGAGCCCGTGGCCATGGCCGCTGACAACATGGCCCTGGCCATCGCCGAAATCGGCTCCCTGAGCGAGCGCCGTATCTCGCTGATGATGGACAAACACATGTCGCAACTGCCGCCGTTCCTGGTGGCCAACGGTGGCGTGAACTCCGGCTTCATGATCGCCCAGGTGACCGCTGCGGCCCTGGCCAGCGAAAACAAGGCGCTGTCCCATCCGCATTCGGTGGACAGCCTGCCGACTTCTGCCAACCAGGAAGACCACGTGTCGATGGCCCCGGCTGCCGGCAAGCGCCTGTGGGAAATGGCCGAGAACACGCGCGGGATTCTCGCGGTGGAATGGCTGGCGGCGGTGCAGGGACTGGACCTGCGCAACGGCCTGAAGACCTCGACCAAGCTGGAACAGGCCCGAGGGATTCTGCGTCGCGAAGTGCCGTTCTACGAGAAGGACCGCTTCTTTGCGCCGGACATCAATGCAGCGACCGAACTGCTGGCTTCGCGGGTTCTGACTGAACTGGTTCCGGCGAAGTTGCTGCCGAGCCTTTAACCCCACCACTGATCGTTCCCACGCTCCGCGTGGGAACGATCACAAGACGAGGACTTGGGATGAAAACCCTCTGGCAACACTGCCACGTCGCAACCATGGCGCAAGGCGTCTACTCGATCATCGAGGATGCGGCCATCGTGACGTCCGGTGCACTCATCGAGTGGATCGGCCCGCGCAGCCAATTGCCGTCAGGCGAATACCCGGCGGTCAATGACCTGCAAGGCGCGTGGGTCACCCCCGGCCTGATCGACTGCCACACCCACACCGTGTTCGGCGGCAACCGCAGCGGCGAATTCGAGAAGCGCCTGCAAGGCGTCAGCTACGCGGAGATCGCAGCGGCCGGCGGTGGCATCGCCAGCACCGTGCGCGCCACGCGTGAAGCCTCTGAAGACGAGCTGTTCGCCAGCGCCGCCAAACGCCTGAAAAGCCTGATGCGCGACGGCGTGACCACGGTCGAAATGAAATCCGGCTACGGCCTCGATCTGGCCAGCGAGCGCAAGATTTTGCGGGTCATCCGTCGCCTCGCCGCCGAGCTGCCGATCAGCGTGCGCAGCACCTGCCTGGCCGCTCACGCCTTGCCGCCGGAATACAAGGACCGCGCCGACGATTACATCGATCACATCTGCGCCGAGATGCTTCCCGCGCTGGCCGCCGAAGGCCTGGTGGATGCGGTGGATGCGTTCTGCGAATACCTGGCGTTCTCCCCGGAACAAGTCGAGCGGGTGTTCATCGCCGCGCAAAAACTCGGGCTGCCGGTGAAGCTGCACGCCGAACAATTGTCGTCATTGCACGGTTCCAGCCTCGCCGCGCGTTACCACGCGTTGTCCGCCGATCACCTGGAGTTCATGGATGAAGCCGACGCCATCGCCATGGCCGAGTCCGACACCGTCGCGGTGCTGTTGCCGGGCGCGTTCTACTTCCTGCGCGAAACCCAGTTGCCGCCGATGGAAGCCCTGCGCAAACACAAAGTGAAAATCGCCATCGCCAGCGACCTCAACCCCGGCACCTCGCCGGCGCTGTCGTTGCGTTTGATGCTGAACATGGCCTGCACCTGTTTCCGCATGACCCCGGAAGAAGCCTTGGCCGGCGCCACGATTCACGCGGCGCAAGCTTTGGGCATGGCTCATACCCACGGCTCACTGGAAGCCGGAAAGGTCGCGGATTTTGTCGCCTGGCAGATCGATCGCCCGGCGGACCTGGCGTACTGGCTGGGTGGTGAACTGGACAAACGCGTCGTGCGTCACGGCGTTGAATCAAGTCTGTAGGAGAGCGGTTGTGGATAAGGTTCTGAACTTCAAACAAGGTCGCGTGCCGCTGCTGATCAGCATGCCCCACGCCGGTGTGCGCCTGACCCCGGCGGTCGAGGCCGGGTTGATCGCGGACGCGAAAAGCCTGCCGGACACCGACTGGCACATTCCGCAGCTCTACGATTTCGCCGCCGAACTGGGCGCCAGCACGCTGGCGGCCGAATACTCGCGATTCGTCATCGACCTGAACCGGCCGTCCGACGACAAACCGCTCTACGCCGGCGCCACCACCGGTCTGTACCCGGCGACGCTGTTCGATGGCATTCCGTTGTTCAAGGACGGGCAGGAGCCGTCGAAAGAAGAACGTGCGACATACCTGGAGCAGATCTGGACGCCGTACCACCGCACCCTGCAGGAAGAACTGGCGCGGCTGAAGGCCGAGTTCGGTTACGCGCTGCTGTTCGATGCGCATTCGATCCGTTCGATCATCCCGCACCTGTTCGACGGCAAGCTGCCGGACTTCAACCTCGGCACCTTCAACGGCGCCAGTTGCGATCCGCAGTTGGCCACGCAACTGGAAGCGATCTGCGCACGCCACGCCGATTACAGCCATGTGCTCAACGGGCGCTTCAAGGGCGGCCACATCACCCGTCACTACGGCAACCCGGCCGAGAACATCCACGCCGTGCAACTGGAGCTGGGCCAGTGCACGTACATGGAGGAGTTCGAGCCGTTCCGCTACCGCGCCGATCTGGCGGAGCCGACGCGGTTGGTGCTGAAGGAATTGCTGCAAGGGCTGCTCGCCTGGGGCAAAAAGCACTACAACTGAGTCTGATCTGATCGTTCCCACGCTCCGCGTGGGAATGCCTCTAGGGACGCTCCGCGTCCAGTGACGCAGAGCGTCACGGGCTGCATTCCCACGCGGAGCGTGGGAACGATCTAGCTGGGGGGGTGGAACCAAACAGTCGCCACCGTGCAAATCCTGGTCGCCACAGTTCGCTTTTCCCGCTCGTCTGCTGCGTAATGTTTCGGCCACGGTGCAAGAAGACACCGATCCGAACAATAAACCGCTGCCGCACGAGACGATCCCACATGAAAAGACTGTTCACTCGTTGTGCGTTAATCCTTACCGGCAGTGCGCTGCTCAGCGCCGGCGCCATGGCTTCCGACGATGCATCCTGCAAAACCGTGCGCATGGGCGTGGTCAACTGGACCGACGTGATCGCCACCAGCGGCATGGCCGACGTGTTGCTCAACGGCCTCGGCTACGAAAGCAAACAGACCAGCGCCGTGCAGCAAATCATCTTCGCCGGCATCCGCGACAAGCGCCTCGATATCTTCCTCGGCTATTGGAAACCGGCGATGGACAAGAACATCGCGCCGTTCCTCGCCGCCAATCAGGTCAAGGTCATGGACAAACCAAGCCTGGCCGACGCACAGGCGACGCTGGCAGTGCCGGACTACGTCGCGGCGGCAGGGCTGAAAACCTTCGGCGACATTGCAAAATTCAAGGATCAGCTCGGCGGCAAGATTTACGGCATCGAGCCCGGCAGCGGCGCCAACACCACGATCAAGACCATGATCGAAACCAACCACTTCGGCCTGAAGGATTTCAAGATCATCGAATCCGGTGAGGCCGGCATGCTCGCCGCCGTGCAACGAGCGGTGAACCGCAAAGAGTTCGTGGTATTCGTCGGCTGGACCCCGCACCCGATGAACATCAACATGAAAATCACCTACCTGACCGGCAGCGAAGACGTCTACGGCCCGAACGAAGGCGCCGCCACCGTTTCCACCGTCACCGCGCCGGACTACGCCGAGCGCTGCCCGAACGTCCATCGACTGCTGGAAAACCTGACCTTCACCGCCGCCCAGGAAAGCCAGTTGATGGTGCCGATCATGGAGCGCAAGACCCCTCAGGAAGTGGCGAAGACCTGGCTGCGTGAGCATCCCGAAGACCTGCAACGCTGGCTGGCGGGTGTCAGCAGTTTCGACGGCAAGGACGGCGTGGCCACGGTTCAGGCCAGCCTGAAAAACTGATGGGCACTTATCCACTCTCGCCGTCGATGGCGGCGTTCGTCGCCAGAACCGAAGGCTTTGCCAGCGATGACAGCAGCCTCGGCGGATTGCGCAAATCCTATGACGCCATGTGCCGCGCCTTCACGCCCGAACGGCCGGCGGGTCTGGAGGTGGTGGATTTCCAGTTGAGCGGGGTGGCGGTGCGTTCGTATCGTCCGCCTGTCCGGCCATCGGCCAGTGGCTGGCCGTGCGTGCTGTATCTGCACGGCGGCGGTTGGGTGGTCGGCGGGCTGGATTCCCATGACTTCATCTGCTGCGAGCTGGCGATGGCGCTCGGGGCAATGGTGGTGGCGGTGGATTACCGGCTGGCGCCGGAGCATCCGTTCCCGGCCGGTTTCGAGGATTGCCTGAGCGTCTGGCGCGCGTTGCGCAGCGGGCCGTTCTGGTTCGATCCCGGGCGGATGCTGGTGGCGGGCGACAGCGCCGGCGGCAATCTGGCGGCGGCGCTGTGCCTGGCGCTGCGCGATGCCGGCGAGCCGCTGCCGGGTGCGCAGGTCTTGATCTATCCGGGGCTTGGGGGCGACGCACAGTTAGCGTCGCGCAGCGAATGCGCCGATGCGCCGTTGCTCGCCAGCAGCGATGTCGATTGCTATCACGCCTTGTACCTGCGCGGCACCGCGAAGCCGAACGCTTATGCGATGCCGTTGCTGGCCGGAGACTTCAGTGGCTTGCCCCCGGCCTGGATCGCCGTGGCGCAGTTCGATCCGTTGCGTGACGACGGCGTGTGCTACGCCGAACGGCTTAACGCAGCGGGCATCGACGCGGCGCTGTATTACGGCGAAGGGCTGGTTCACGGCTGTCTGCGGGCGCGGCATCAGGTCGCCGAGGTGGATCGTCTCTTTGAGAACCTGCTGGGGTTCATGGCTGACAAATTGTGACAGCGTGCGGGCATGCTCATTGACGTAAATCGGGTTTATGATGCCGGACGGCAGAATAATAGAAGTCCCCCCAGGGATGACCTCGACCCCTTACGGAGCGCGCAATGCAGACTTTGTTTCCGCAGATCAAACCTCACGCACGGCACGATCTGGCCGTCGATGACACCCATACACTGTACGTCGACGAAAGCGGTTCACCGGAAGGTTTGCCGGTGGTGTTCATCCACGGAGGTCCCGGCGCCGGGTGCGACGCCCAGAGTCGCCGCTACTTCGATCCGAACCTGTATCGCATTGTCACCTTCGACCAGCGCGGTTGCGGTCGCTCCACGCCCCACGCCAGCCTGGAAAACAACACCACCTGGGATCTGGTCGAAGACCTCGAGCGCATCCGCAAACACCTGGGCATCGACAAATGGGTGCTGTTCGGCGGTTCCTGGGGGTCGACCCTGGCGCTGGCGTACGCGCAGACCCACCCGGAGCGTGTGCATGGGCTGATCCTGCGTGGGATCTTTCTCTGCCGCCCGCAGGAAATCGAATGGTTCTACCAGGCTGGTGCCAGCCGTCTGTTCCCCGATTACTGGCAGGACTACATCGCGCCGATCCCGCTGGACGAGCGTGATGACTTGCTCAGCGCTTTCCACAAACGCCTGACCGGCAACGACCAGATCGCCCAGATGCACGCGGCCAAGGCCTGGTCGACCTGGGAAGGGCGCACCGCGACCCTGCGTCCGAATCCGCTGGTGGTCGACCGCTTCTCCGAGCCGCAGCGCGCCTTGTCGATCGCGCGGATCGAATGCCACTACTTCACCAACAATGCGTTCCTTGAGCCAAACCAGCTGATCCGCGACATGGGCAAGATCGCCCATCTGCCCGGCGTGATCATCCATGGTCGTTACGACGTGATCTGCCCGCTCGACAACGCCTGGGAACTGCATCAGGCCTGGCCGAACAGCGAGCTGCAGGTGATCCGCGATGCAGGCCACGCCGCGTCCGAGCCGGGCATCACCGATGCACTGGTGCGCGCCGCCAGCAAAATGGCCCGTCGTCTGCTCGACCTGCCGCCCGAAGAAGCATGAAGGGTCTTTTGCAGCGCGTGAAAGGCGCGCGGGTCGAAGTGGCGGGAGAGGTGGTCGGCAGTGTCGATCAGGGTTTATTGGTGCTGGTGGCGGTCGAACCCGACGACACGCCGGCCAGCGCCGACAAACTTCTGCATAAGCTGCTTAACTATCGAGTGTTCAGTGACGCCGAGGGCAAGATGAATCTGTCCCTGGCGGATGTGGGCGGCGGGTTGCTGCTGGTCTCTCAGTTCACCCTCGCTGCCGACACCAAAAGCGGGTTGCGCCCGAGTTTCTCGACCGCCGCCCCTCCGGCGCTGGGTGAAGAATTATTCGACTATCTATTAAGCAAAGCGAAACAGATGCATGGCACAGTGGCATCAGGTAGATTCGGCGCGGATATGCAGGTGCACCTGGTCAACGATGGCCCGGTAACCTTCCTGTTACAGACATGAAAGCGCTTGAAACATCTTTTTAAGGGCTTTTCGACTGAAAACAGGGAATTTTCGCGATAAATACTTTGTTACCCCTGATGCGTTGTCACGCGGGCTACTAGATAATCGCGCGCTACGGGGATCAGCGTTCGTTGGTCCATTTTGACTTAGGTAGAGACTTGTCCGGATCCGATTGGGGAATCATTTTGACCCAGCGGAGTCGGAACAATGCTCGCCAACTTGGCAAGGGTGCCCTGAAAGGTCGGTTTTTTTGTACCGAATCCCTCACAGGCACTTCATCTGGCCGTTGGTTTATTGATCTGTTTTCGGCGAGGGTTGCTCGTGATTGTTAGTCCCTGTAATGCAGCAAAATTGTCTGCCAAACGCTTGCGCAGCGCTCTGGTAGCGGGCTCGGCAGTACTCTGCCTGCTCAGCGCCGGCCAGCTTTGGGCATTCAATCTTGACGATGTGTCGGCCAAGGCCAAAGAGCTGGCCGGGCAGAAGTTCGAAGCCCCGCGCAGCAACCTGCCGAACGAATTCCGTGAAATGAAATTCGCGGACTATCAGAAGATTCGTTTCCGCACCGAAAAAGCCGAATGGGCCGACCAGAAGAACCCGTTCAAGCTGTCCTTCTATCACCAGGGCATGCACTTCGATACGCCGGTGAAAATCAACGAAATCACCGCGAACACCGTCGAAGAGATCAAATACGATCCGAGCCGTTTCGATTTCGGCGACCTGCAGTTCGATCCGAAGGCCACCGAACAACTGGGCTATGCCGGTTTCCGTGTGCTGTACCCGATCAACAAGGCTGACAAGCAAGACGAAATCATGACCATGCTGGGCGCGAGCTACTTCCGCGTCGTCGGCAAGGGTCACACCTACGGTCTGTCGGCCCGTGGTCTGGCAATCGACACCGCTTTGCCGTCCGGCGAAGAATTCCCGCGTTTTCGCGAGTTCTGGATTCAGCAGCCGAAGCCGGGCGACAAGCACCTGGTGATCTTCGCCCTGCTGGATTCGCCACGTGCGACCGGCGCCTACCGTCTGATCCTGCGTCCGGGCAGCGACACCATTGTCGACGTCAAGGGCCAGATGTACCTGCGTGACAAGGTCGGCAAGCTCGGCATCGCGCCGCTGACCAGCATGTTCCTGTTCGGCGCCAACCAGCCGTCGAAAGTGCTCAACTACCGTCGTGAACTGCACGACTCCAGCGGTCTGTCGATCCATGCCGGCAACGGCGAGTGGATCTGGCGTCCGCTGAACAACCCTAAACATTTGGCTGTCAGCCAGTTCAGCGTCGAGAACCCGCGTGGTTTCGGTCTGCTGCAACGTGGCCGTGACTTCAGCCACTACGAAGACCTCGACGACCGCTACGACAAGCGCCCAAGCGCCTGGATCGAGCCGAAGGGCGACTGGGGCAAAGGCACCGTAGATCTGGTCGAGATCCCGACCGCCGACGAAACCAACGACAACATCGTTGCGTTCTGGAGCCCGGAAAAACTGCCGGAGCCTGGCCAGCCGCTGGACTTCGCCTACCGCATGCACTGGACCATCGACGAAGCCGCACTGCACGCGCCGGACAGCGCCTGGGTCAACCAGACCCTGCGCTCCACGGGTGACGTCAAGCAATCGAACCTGATCCGTCAGCCGGATGGCAGCGTTGCCTACCTGGTCGACTTCGAAGGCCCGTCTCTGGCCGCTTTGGCCCCGGATGCGGACGTTCGCAGCCAGGTCAGCGTTGGCGACAACGCCGAGCTGGTCGAGAACAGCGTGCGCTACAACCCTGAAACCAAGGGCTGGCGCCTGACCCTGCGGATGAAGATCAAGGACGCGAGCAAGTCCACCGAGATGCGCGCGGCTCTGGTTCAGCCAGTGGTGACCGCTGATCTGGCCAAGTCTTCGGTGCCGACGTCCAACTCGTCGGTAGCCAAAGCCGACAAGGTTGCCGCCAAGCAACAAGAGAAAGCCGACAAGGAAGCCAAGGCCGCCGAGGCTAAACAGGCCGACGCCAAGCCGGTTGCAGATGCCAAGGACAAGGCCAACAAAGACGCCAAGCAGCCAGCCGCTGCGGACGCGGCCCCAGCCACACCGGAATCGGCACCGACTGAAGAAGTCCTGACCGAGACCTGGAGCTATCAGTTGCCTGCCGATGAGTAACTCTCAAGTACAGCCAGAGACTCTGTCCGAGTACCTGGCGCATCTGCCGATGACCGACGAGCAGCGCGCGGAACTCGCGGGCTGCCAGTCCTTCAGCGAATTGCATGAACGCCTGTCGTCCAAGACCTTTGACGCTCCGACCGAAGCCGCCCAGGCTTCGGTGGGCAAGCGCCTGACCCTGAGCACCGCCGAAGAGCTGCAAGACGCGGAAATGCTGGTGCTCGACGCCAGCGGCCGGGTCAGCATGAAGGCCACGCCGCCGATCCGTCGGACCAAGGTCGTGCCGGAGCCGTGGCGCACCAACATTCTGGTGCGTGGCTGGCGCCGCCTGACCGGCCGGACCAACCCGCCGCAACCGCCGAAGGACGCCAACGTGCTGCCGGCGGCGCGCTGGCGCACGGTCGGTTCGATCCGTCGCTACATTCTGCTGGTGCTGATGCTGGGTCAGACCATCGTCGCCGGCTGGTACATGAAAGGCATCATGCCGTACCAGGGCTGGTCGTTCGTCGATCTGGAAGAAGTCCTGCATCAACCGCTGCTGCAAACCGCCACGCAAGTGCTGCCGTATGCGCTGCAGACCAGCATCCTGATCATGTTCGGGATTCTGTTCTGCTGGGTGTCGGCCGGTTTCTGGACCGCGCTGATGGGCTTCCTCGAATTGCTCACCGGCCACGATAAATACCGGATCTCCGGTAAAAGTGCCGGTAACGAGCCGATTCCGAAGGATGCGCGCACCGCACTGGTGATGCCGATCTGCAACGAAGACGTGCCTCGGGTGTTCGCCGGTCTGCGCGCGACGTTCGAGTCGGTCGCCGCTACCGGTGACCTGGACCGTTTCGACTTCTTCGTCCTCAGTGACAGTAACGACACCGACATCTGCGTTGCCGAGCAGCAGGCCTGGCTGGACGTCTGCCGCGAAGCCAAGGGTTTCGGCAAGATCTTCTATCGCCGCCGTCGCCGCCGCGTCAAACGCAAGAGCGGCAACCTCGATGACTTCTGCCGTCGCTGGGGCGGTGACTACAAGTACATGGTCGTACTCGACGCCGACTCGGTCATGAGCGGCGAGTGCCTGACCAGTCTGGTACGCCTGATGGAGGCCACTCCGGACGCCGGCATCATCCAGACCGCGCCGCGTGCTTCGGGCATGGACACGCTGTATGCCCGCATGCAGCAGTTCGCCACCCGCGTTTACGGTCCGCTGTTCACCGCCGGCCTGCACTTCTGGCAGCTGGGTGAATCCCACTACTGGGGTCACAACGCGATCATCCGCATGAAGCCGTTCATCGACCACTGCGCCCTGGCGCCGTTGCCGGGCAAGGGTGCGTTCTCCGGTGCGATCCTCTCTCACGACTTCGTTGAAGCTGCGCTGATGCGCCGTGCCGGCTGGGGCGTGTGGATTGCCTACGATCTGCCGGGCAGCTACGAAGAACTGCCGCCGAACCTGCTCGACGAACTCAAGCGTGACCGTCGCTGGTGCCACGGCAACCTGATGAACTTCCGTCTGTTCCTGGTAAAAGGCATGCACCCGGTGCACCGCGCGGTGTTCCTGACCGGCGTGATGTCTTACCTGTCGGCACCGCTGTGGTTCTTCTTCCTGGTGTTGTCGACCGCGCTGCTGGCGGTGAACACGCTGATGGAGCCGCAGTACTTCCTCGAACCGCGTCAGCTGTATCCGCTGTGGCCGCAATGGCACCCGGACAAGGCGATCGCGCTGTTCTCGACGACTATCGTGCTGCTGTTCCTGCCGAAGCTGTTGAGCATCATCCTGATCTGGGCCAAGGGCGCGAAAGAGTTCGGCGGCAAGTTCAAGGTGACCCTGTCGATGCTGCTGGAGATGCTGTTCTCCATGCTGCTGGCGCCGGTGCGGATGATTTTCCACACCCGTTTCGTTCTGGCCGCGTTCCTCGGCTGGGCCGCGACCTGGAACTCGCCGCAGCGTGACGACGACTCGACGCCATGGAGCGAAGCGGTCAAGCGTCACGGTCCGCAGACCCTGCTGGGCTTCTTCTGGGCGCTGCTGGTGATCTGGCTGAACCCAAGCTTCCTGTGGTGGCTGGTGCCGATCGTCGGTTCGCTGATGCTGTCGATTCCGGTGTCGGTGATTTCCAGTCGCGTCGGTCTGGGCCTCAAATCCCGTGACGAGAGCCTGTTCCTCATCCCCGAGGAATACAATCCGCCACAGGCGCTGCTGGCCACCGATCAGTACACCCACGAAAACCGCTGGCACGCGCTGAACGACGGCTTCGTCCGCGCCGTGGTCGATCCGCAGCAGAACGCCCTGGCGTGCTCGCTGGCGACCTCGCGTCACGGTGAGGCCGAGCCGATCGAATGGCTGCGCCAGGAACGTGTGCGTCACGCGATCAAGGTCGGCCCGGCCGGGCTGAACAACCATGATCGCCTGCAACTGCTGAGCGATCCGGTGGCCCTGGCCCGTCTGCACGAGCAGGTGTGGGCCGAAGGTCACGCCGAGTGGCTGGATGCATGGCGGGCTTCGGTGAAAGCCGACCCTCATGCACCGCTGCTGCCGCTCAAGCCGGTGAGCTTGCAGGCGCAACCGGCCTGATGAAGAAACCCCGCGAAAGCGGGGTTTTTTTTGCCTGCCGATTACCGTCGCGGATCACTCGTTCCCACGCTCTGCGTGGGAATGCAGCCCGAGACGCTCTGCGTCCCATCCGGCACCAACCGATCAAAAAACCTTGTGCAAACGGACGAGTGCGTTAGCATCCGTCCCCGAATTGGCGCACCCGGACAATCTTGTCCATTTCTGTCGGTTTTCGCGCCGCAAACGCAATGGTTTTGGGGACTTGAAGATGAAGAAGTATCTGTCGATGCTGCTGGTCGGCGTCACGGCACTGGTTGCAGTCAATGCGGCGCAGGCCGGCGCAATCGATGACGCGGTCAAGCGCGGCTCGTTGAAAGTCGGTATGGATCCGACCTACATGCCGTTCGAAATGACCAACAAGCGCGGCGAAATCATCGGTTTCGAAGTCGACATCCTCAAAGCCATGACCAAGGCCATGGGCGTCAAGCTGGAGCTGGTCTCCACCGGTTACGACGGGATCATCCCGGCGTTGATGACCGACAAGTTCGACATGATCGGCAGTGGCATGACCCTGACCCAGGAACGCAACCTGCGCCTGAACTTCAGCGAACCGTTCATCGTGGTCGGCCAGACCCTGCTGATCCGTAAAGAGCTGGAAGGCACCATCAAGTCCTATAAAGACCTGAACACCGCCGACTACCGCATCACCTCCAAGCTCGGCACCACCGGCGAGATGGTCGCCAAGAAGCTGATCTCCAAGGCCAAGTACCACGGCTACGACAACGAGCAGGAAGCCGTGCTCGACGTGGTCAACGGCAAGGCTGACGCCTTCATCTACGACGCGCCGTACAACGTCGTTGCAGTGAACAAGGTCGGCGCCGGCAAACTGGTGTTCCTCGACAAGCCGTTCACCTACGAGCCGCTGGCCTTCGGTCTGAAGAAGGGTGACTACGACAGCATCAACTTCATCAACAACTTCCTGCACCAGATCCACGAAGACGGCACCTACGATCGCATCCATGACAAGTGGTTCAAGAGCACCGAGTGGCTCAAGAACATGGAATAAGGCCCGCCCGCTGATCGTTCCCACGCTTTGCGTGGGAACGCCGCCCGGGACGCTCCGCGTCCCTTCGCAAGCGTGACGCAGAGCGTCACAGGATGCATTCCCACGCAGAGCGTGGGAACGAGCGAATCAGAGAAACATTCAATGAAACAGAAAAAAGCCCAATGGCCCTGGCACGTCCTGACCGTGCTGGTGCTGGTCGGCCTGGCCGGCGCGCTGTATTACGCCACGTCGCTGATGTCCTATGAATGGCGCTGGAATCGCGTGCCGCAGTACTTCGCCTATCAGGCCGAGGAAACCCAGCGCGCGACCGACATTTCCACCGTCAGCGAACTGGTGCGCAAGGGCGGCAGCGCGCAGGTCACCCTGCGCAACGATGCCGGTGACGAGCAGCACCTGACCGTCGACGAAAACAGCCTGCAATTCGCTCAGGGCGACGATGTGGCCGAGGGCGACGTCGTGGGCGTGACGCGGCATTGGGCGGCGGGTCCGCTGTTGTGGGGCCTGTGGACGACGCTTTGGCTGTCGGTGGTGTCCGGCGTGCTGGGCCTGCTGATCGGTCTGGCCACCGGGCTGTGCCGGCTGTCGAGCAACCCGACCCTGCGCGACCTGTCGACGATCTATGTCGAACTGGTGCGCGGTACGCCGCTGCTGGTGCAGATCTTCATTTTCTATTTCTTCATCGGCACGGTGATGAACCTGTCCCGAGAGTTCGCCGGGATCGCCGCGCTGTCGCTGTTCACCGGCGCCTACGTGGCGGAAATCATCCGTTCCGGTGTGCAGTCGATTGCCCGTGGCCAGAACGAAGCGGCGCGTTCGCTGGGTCTGAGCGCCGGCCAGTCGATGCGTCATGTGGTGCTGCCGCAAGCGTTCAAGCGCGTGCTGCCACCGTTGGCCGGGCAGTTCATCAGTCTGGTCAAAGACACCTCGCTGGTGTCGGTGATCGCCATCACCGAGCTGCTGAAAAGCGGCCGTGAAGTCATCACCACGTCGTTCTCGCCGTTCGAGATCCTGTTCTGCGTCGCCGGCCTGTACCTGTTGATCAACCTGCCGCTGTCGAAAATCGCCAGCCGGCTTGAGCGGAGGCTCGCGCAAAGTGATTGAAGTCCGCGATCTGGTAAAAGTCTTCGACACCCGTGGGCAAGTGGTGCGCGCGGTGGATAACGTCAGCACGTCCGTCGCCAAGGGTGAAGTGCTGGTGGTGATCGGCCCGTCCGGTTCCGGCAAGTCGACGTTCCTGCGTTGCCTCAATGGTCTGGAAGAATTCGATTCCGGCTCGGTGAGCATCGACGGCCTGCAACTGGCCGACCCGAAAACCGACGTCAACGCCTACCGCCGCGAAGTCGGCATGGTGTTCCAGCATTTCAATCTGTTCCCGCACATGACCGTGCTGGAAAACCTGTGCCTGGCGCAGAAAGTCGTGCGCAAGCGCGGCCAGAAGGAAAGCGAGGCCAAGGCTCTGGCATTGCTGGAGAAGGTCGGCATCGCCCAGAAGGCCCGCGAATATCCATCGCGCCTGTCCGGCGGTCAGCAGCAGCGCGTGGCGATTGCCCGGGCGCTGGCGATGGATCCGAAGGTCATGCTGTTCGACGAACCGACCTCGGCCCTCGACCCGGAAATGGTCGGCGAGGTGCTGGACGTGATGAAGAACCTGGCCGTGGAAGGCATGACCATGGTCTGCGTGACCCACGAAATGGGCTTCGCCCGGGAAGTGGCGGATCGGGTACTGTTCTTCGATCACGGCAAACTGCTGGAAGACGCCTCGCCGTCAGAGTTCTTCGATGCACCGAAGGATCCGCGAGCCCAGGCGTTCCTGCGGCAAGTCCTCTAAACGCAGGGCAAAAAAACGCAGCCACAGGCTGCGTTTTTTTATCACTGATCGTTCCCACGCTCTGCGTGGGAATGCCGCCCAGGACGCTCTGCGTCCCTTCGCAAGCGTGACGCGGAGCGTCACAGGATGCATTCCCACGCGGAGCGTGGGAACGATCGGGCGTCCACTTACACCTTGAACCGGCCCACCAGCGTTTGCAGGTGAGTGCCCAAACGCGCCAGCTCGACGCTGGAGGCCGCCGTCTCTTCACTGGCCGCCGAGGTCTGGTCCGAGACATCCCGCACGTTCAGCACGCTGCGGTTGATCTCTTCGGCCACGGCGCTCTGCTGCTCGGCCGCCGCGGCGATCTGCTGGTTCATCGCCTGAATCGCCGAAACGGTGCGGGTGATGCTTTCCAGCGATCCGCCGGCGCGACGGGTCAGCTCGACGCTGCTGTCGGTCAGTGTGCGGCTGTTGTCCATGATCGTCGCCACTTGCTGGGTGCCGTTCTGCAGGCCGACGATCAGCTCTTCGATCTCTTCCGTGGACTTCTGGGTACGCTGGGCCAGGCTGCGGACTTCGTCGGCAACTACCGCAAAACCACGTCCGGCTTCACCGGCACGAGCGGCCTCGATGGCGGCGTTGAGGGCCAGCAGGTTGGTTTGCTGAGCCACGGACTTGATCACGTCTAGCACGCTGCCGATCTTGTCGCTTTCGCGCTTGAGCTCGCCCATGGCCTCGGTGGAATGCCCGACTTCAGCAGCCAGACGTTCGATCTGGGCGATGGCCTCGCCAACCACCTTGTCGCCTTCACGGGCCTGCTGGTCAGCGGCGACGGCTGCTTCCGAAGCTTCCTCGGCGTTGCGCGCGACTTCCTGCACGGTGGCGGCCATTTCGTTCATGGCGGTCGCGACCTGGTCGGTCTCGATTTTCTGATTGTTCACCCCGGCGCTGGTCTGCTCGGTCACGGCCGACAGTTCTTCGGCGGCGCTGGCGATCTGGGTCACGCCGTCGCTGATGCCGCCGATCAATTCGCGCAGGCCCTGGGTCATGCTCTGCATCGAGCGTTGCAGTTGACCGAGTTCGTCGCGGCGCAGGGACACCAGGTTGTGGGTCAGATCACCAGCGGCGACGCGCTCGGCAACTTTCAGGGTTTGCTCCAGCGGAATGATGATCTGGCGGGTGATCGCCCAGGCGGCGAGCAGGCCGAAGGCCACGGCCAGCAGAGTGGCGATCAGCAGCTGGTTCTTGGCGCTGGCAGCATCGGTGTCGCGGACGATGGTCTGGGACACCGTGAGCTTCTTGCTGACGTCGAGCAGGATGTCGCCTTGGGCCGACATGCGAGCCAGTGCCTTGGCGTTGTTCACCTGGGAGTCGCGGAACTGGCTGACGGCAGCGCGGTAAGCCTTCAGCGATTCGGTGGCCTGCTGCAGGTTGGCGATGTGTTGCTCGGGCAGTTTGCTCGGCAGGCTTTCCAGATTGTTCAGGGCGGCGGCGATGGCATCCAGCGCCGGTTGTTCGGCTTCGGCCTTGCCGCTGTAGGTGTAGCCGCGCACCTGATAGCGCGCCTGCTGCAGCAGTTTGCTCAGCTCGATCACGCTGTTGAATTGCGCGACGCTGTCGCCTTGCAGCAGTGATTTCTCGACTTCGCTGACCTTGGCCACGGCGTTATCGGCGCTGGCGCCGAGTTTGCTGCGGGCGTCTTCACGCTGCACGGTGGCCTGGGTCATGTCGCCAAAGGCGCGTTTGTACTCGGCAACCGCCGCCAGTTGCTGATCGATCATGGCCACGTCGGACGGTTGCTCGATCATGCCGCGAGCGCTTTGCAGGCCGGCGTCGAGTTTGCCGAGCAGGTCGTTGACCGCACCGGGGCCCTGTTCGCCACGGCGGGCTTCATAGTCCAGGCGCGCCAGGCGCAGGTCCTTGGTCAGCTCGTTGAGGCTGGAGATGAAGCCGAGTTTGTCGCCCCGGCTGATGATGCCGCTCATGCCGGTCCAGCCGGTGAAGGTGATCAACAGGGTCAGCAGCAGCACCAGGCCGAAACCGATTCCAAGCTTACGTTTGACGCTGACGTTTCCAAGACTCTCGGCTAACCAACGGTACATGCGACGACTCCCTCGGACCACTAATTGGACTTATGGGGAGGGTATCGGCCGCATGATGGCAATCTGTAACGCCTTTTGTCTGGCGAAGACTTCAGAACAGCCGGGCGAGCAGCGCGGTGACGGCGGTTTCGACCCGCAGGATTCGCTCGCCAAGCTGCACCGGTTGCAGCCCGGCCTTGGCCAGCAGATCGATTTCGTAGGGAATCCAGCCACCCTCGGGGCCGATGGCCAGGGTCACCGGTTCGCTCAGGGCACGCGGGCAGGGCGGGAAGTTGCCCGGATGGCCGACCAGGCCGAGGGTGCCGTCGGTGATGGCCGGCAGGCGGTCTTCGACGAACGGCTTGAAGCGCTTCTCGATGATGATTTCCGGCAACACGGTGTCCCGTGCCTGTTCGAGGCCAAGGATCAGTTGTTCGCGGATCGCTTCCGGCTCCAGGAATGGCGTCTGCCAGAAGCTTTTCTCGACCCGGTAGCTGTTGACCAGAATCACCTTCGACACACCCATGGTCGCCACGGTCTGGAACACCCGGCGCAGCATTTTCGGGCGTGGCAGGGCGAGTACCAGGGTCAGCGGCAGTTTGGCCGGCGGCGGTTGATCGAGGGTGACCCGCAGTTCGGCTTCGCCCGCGTCCAGACGCAGCAGCTCGGCCGAGCCCACCAGCCCGCCGATCCGCCCGACCCGCAGGCTGTCGCCGACTTCCGAACGGTGGACTTCCTGCATGTGGGTCAGGCGCCGATCACGCAGCACGACGCGGTCGGCCGCGATGAAGTCGGCCTCTTCGAGCAGCAGCAGGTTCATGGCTGAGTCGCTGGCGGCTGGTCGTTGTGATCGTCGACGGTTTCTTCCGGGCGCTCGCGTTTGCTGACCAGACTGCCGAACAGGATGCCCACTTCGAACAGCATCCACATCGGCACGGCCAGCAGGGTCTGGGAGAAGATGTCCGGCGGGGTCAGGATCATGCCGACCACGAAGCAGCCGATGATCACATACGGACGAATCTTCTTCAGGTATTTGACGTCGACCACGCCGATCCACACCAGCAGCACCACGGCCACCGGGATTTCGAACGCCACGCCGAAAGCGAAGAACAGCGTCATGACGAAATCGAGGTAACTGGTGATGTCGGTCATCATTTCCACGCCGGCCGGGGTGGCCGAGGCGAAGAACTTGAAGATCAGCGGGAACACGAAGAAGTAGGCGAACGCCATGCCGGTGTAGAACAGCAGGATGCTGGAGATCAGCAACGGCACTGCGACGCGCTTCTCGTGCTTGTACAGGCCCGGTGCGATGAAGCCCCAGATCTGATGCAGGATTACCGGGATCGCCAGGAACAGCGAGACCATCATCGTCAGTTTCAGCGGCGTCAGGAACGGCGACGACACGTCGGTGGCGATCATCGTCGCGCCGGCTGGCAGGTATTCGCGCAACGGCGTCGAGACGAAGGTGTAGATCTGCTGGGTGAAGGCAAACAGCCCGGCGAAGATGATGAAGATCGCCGCCACGCAACGCAGCAGGCGGGTGCGCAACTCGGTGAGGTGCGAAACCAGCGGCATGTGCTGGTCGTTTTCGGGGAGATCGCTCATGGGGCTCGCGGCGGCAGAGTGGTGTCGTGAGGCGCTGGTGTGGTCGGCGCGGCGGTTGGAGCTACGTGTTCAACCGGGGCTGGCGCGACGACAGGCGCTGGTTCGGTTGGCGCTACAGCAGGTGCCACAGGCGTTGGAGCTGCAGGGCTGTGAATCGTCTGCTCACCCACGTGCTCGACCGGCGTCGGCTCCTGCTGAACCGGCGTGAAAATCTTCCGCGCCTCCTGCTCCAGCGACAGGATGTGCTCGTTGTGCAGTTGCCGACGGATTTCGTCGGCACCGATTTCACGCTCAACTTCCTGTTTGATCGCGTTGAAGCTGCGCTTCAGCCGTCCGACCCACAGGCCGGCGGTGCGCGCAGCGCCCGGCAGACGCTCGGGACCCAGCACCAGCAGGGCAACGAGGCCGACGAGCAGCAGTTCAGAGAAGCTGATACCAAACATTAGTCAGTGCTCACACGTCTTTGCGGATCGGCTCTTCGACTTTCTGCGCCTGCACGTCGATGGTGTGCGGCGGGTTGGCCTGAGCGGTGGCTTGCGGCTGAACCGGTGGAACCGGCTGCGCAGGCGTGACGGTCGGATCGGCCGGTTTTTCGTCGTCGTTCATGGCTTTACGGAAGCCCTTGATCGATTCGCCGACGTCGGTGCCGAGGTTTTTCAGTTTCTTGGTACCGAACACCAGTACCACGACCACCAGGATGACGATCCAGTGTTTCCAGTCAAAAATGCCCATGTTGCTGTTCCTCTCTAATAGTTGTTCAGGCGGACGGGCGCGAGGCTTTCTCGACGTGTCCGGACAGGCCGAAACGGCGATCCAGTTCATCCAGCACTGCCTGCGGATGCTGCCCCAGCTGGGCGAGCATGACCATGCTGTGGAACCACAGGTCGGCGGTCTCGTAGATCACGTCGCTGCAGTCGCCGCTGACGGCGGCGTCCTTGGCGGCGATGATCGTTTCGACCGATTCTTCGCCGACTTTCTCCAGAATCTTGTTCAGACCCTTGTGATACAGGCTGGCGACATACGAGCTGTCGGCGGCTGCGCCCTTGCGCTCTTCCAGCACCTGAGCAAGGCGGGTCAGGGTGTCACTCATGTTTGTGTCCTGCGGAGTAAATAGCGTGCGGGTCTTTCAGGACCGGGTCGACCGTTTTCCAGTCGCCGTTTTCGAAGACGCGGTAGAAGCAGCTTTGACGGCCGGTATGGCAAGCGATGTCGCCGATCTGTTCGACCATCAGGATGATGACGTCGGCGTCGCAGTCCAGACGCATTTCATGCAGCGTCTGTACGTGGCCGGACTCTTCGCCCTTGCGCCACAGCTTGCCACGGGAACGTGACCAATAGATGGCACGGTTTTCCGCCGCGGTCAGCTCCAGGGCTTCGCGGTTCATCCAGGCCATCATCAATACGCGTCCGGTCTTGTGATCCTGGGCAATCGCCGGCACCAGGCCATCGGCGTCCCACTTGATCTCGTCCAGCCAGTTTTTCATCTTCGACTCCGACAGCGAACCCACACTTCAATAGTCGGGTTCAGGCGTTGAAACAGTGTGCCAGCCGATCACGGAACTGGCTATCGGCGAACGACCAGATACAAGCCGACTGCCACCATGATTCCGGCGGGCCAATGCCCCAGTTCGTGCATCGGGCCCCCGGCGGCGAGGATCGTACCGCCCGCCAGATGGGCGCTGCCGAGCAGGCGCAGGAACCAGTCGTCCTTGCGTTTTTTCCATGGTGGCGGCGGGTCGTTGGCGTGGGGCTGGGACATGCGTTCGAGCAGGTCGCGGGCCATGTTGGCCAGGTGCGGCAGTTGTTCGAACTGGCTCTGGACGTTGCCGATCAAGGCTTTCGGGCTGACGCGCTCGCGCATCCAGCGTTCGAGGAACGGCTGTGCGGTGTTCCACAGATCGAGGTCCGGGTACAGCTGGCGGCCCAGGCCTTCGATGTTCAGCAGGGTCTTTTGCAGCAATACGAGTTGTGGCTGCACTTCCATGTTGAAGCGGCGCGCAGTCTGGAACAGGCGCATCAGCACCTGGCCAAATGAAATATCTTTTAATGGTTTTTCGAAGATCGGCTCGCACACGGTACGGATCGCCGCTTCGAATTCGTTGAGCTTGGTTTCCGCCGGTACCCAGCCCGAATCGATGTGCAATTGCGCCACGCGGCGGTAGTCGCGCTTGAAGAAGGCGAACAGGTTGCGCGCCAGGTAGTCCTGGTCTTCCGGGGTCAGACTGCCGACGATGCCGCAGTCGATCGCGATGTACTGCGGGCTCCACGGGTTGACAGTGCTGACGAAGATGTTGCCCGGGTGCATGTCGGCGTGGAAGAAACTGTCGCGGAACACTTGGGTAAAGAAGATCTCCACGCCGCGTTCGGCGAGCATCTTCATGTCGGTGCGCTGGTCGGCGAGGGTCGCCAGATCCGTCACCTGAATCCCGTAGATGCGCTCCATCACCAGCACTTTCGGCCGGCACCAGTCCCAATAGACTTGCGGCACGTAAAGCAGCGGCGAGCCTTCGAAGTTGCGCTTCAACTGGCTGGCGTTGGCCGCCTCGCGCAACAGATCGAGTTCGTCGTAGATGGTTTTTTCGTAGTCGCTGACCACGTCCACCGGGTGCAGCAGACGGGCGTCGGCGGAGACCTTTTCGGCGGCGCGGGCGAGGATGAACAGCCACGCCAGATCCTGGGCGATGATCGGCTTCAGGCCCGGGCGGATCACCTTGACCACCACTTCTTCACCGGTCTTCAGTTGCGCGGCGTGTACTTGCGCCACCGAGGCCGAGGCCAGCGGTTCGACGTCGAAGCGGCTGAACACTTCGCTGATCTTCTTGCCCAGTTGCTCTTCGATCAGCTTGACCGACAGCTGCGAATCGAACGGCGGCACGCGGTCCTGCAACCGCATCAGCTCATCGGCGATGTCTTCCGGCAGCAGGTCGCGGCGGGTCGAAAGGATCTGCCCGAACTTGATAAAGATCGGTCCCAGGTCCTGCAAGGCCAGGCGCAGGCGTGCGCCACGGCTCAGGTCCAGCGGCTTGCGCGGGAACCAGCGCCACGGCAGGACGTAGCGCAGCGCCAGCAGGAACCACGGCAAAGGCAGGTCGAACAGCAGGTCATCGAGGCGGTAGCGGATCACGACGCGCTGGATGCGCAACAGACGGCGGACGGCGAGCAGCTTCATGCGTTATCGCTTGGGTCGAGGGATCGGGAAAGGCGCTCGAAGCGCGCCTCGAGACGTTCCAGATCGAGTTTGATCCGGTCCAGTTCGCTGAAGCGGGCTTCGGCTTCGCGCTGACCGACGAGGGTACGCGATTCTTCGGCCAGGTATTCGGCGAGGTTCTGGTTGAGGCTGGCAAATCCTTGTTGATACCAGCGGGCGCGGCTGCGCAGGTGACCGCCGACCAGTTGCGTGGCGACCGGGCCCAGCCAGCGCGAGAGTTCGTACTCCCAGTCCAGCTCCAGATCCTGCAGCACGCCCGCCAGCTCCAGCAGCACGCCGCTGTCACCGTCGAGTTCGACTTCCGGCGCGTGCAGCACCGCCGTCTTGTCCTTGCTCAGGGCCAGTTTCACCAGGCTCGAGGCCGGGGCGCGCAGGGTGCAGTCGACGCCGGTTTCCCAGTGGGACGCCAGCATCAGGCCTTCGTCGCTCGGCAGGATGAACAGTTGCAGCGCCGGGCTGCGGCAATCCACGGCAATCACTTTGCCGGTCAGATGCGCCAGTCGCGGCAGCGCCGTGCTGTCGAGACGCAGCACCCGGTTCAGGCCGAGTTCGACGCTGGCGAGCAGCCCGGTCAGCAGCATCAGGGTTTGATGCCGCGGTGCAGGGCGACGATGCCTGCGGTCATGTTGTGATAGGTCACGCGATCGAAACCGGCGTCGACCATCATCGACTTCAGGGTTTCCTGATTCGGGTGCATGCGGATCGATTCGGCCAGGTAGCGATAGCTTTCCGAGTCGTTGGTGATCAGCTTGCCCATCAGCGGCATGAAGGCGAACGAGTAGGCGTCGTAGGCCTTGGACATCAGCGCGTTGGTCGGCTTGGAGAATTCCAGCACCAGCAGGCGACCGCCCGGCTTGAGTACGCGCAGCATCGAGCGCAGGGCGTCTTCTTTGTGCGTCACGTTGCGCAGGCCGAAGGCGATGGTCACGCAGTCGAAATGGTTGTCCGGGAACGGCAGCTTTTCAGCATCGGCCTGGACGAACTCGACGTTGCCCGAAACACCGACATCCAGCAGGCGGTCACGACCGACCTTGAGCATGGATTCGTTGATGTCGGCCAGCACCACCTGACCGGTCGGGCCGACCAGGTGCGAGAATTTCTTGGTCAGGTCGCCCGTGCCGCCGGCGATGTCCAGCACGCGGTTGCCGGCGCGCACGCCCGACAGTTCGATCGCGAAGCGCTTCCACAGACGGTGCATGCCGCCCGACAGAAGGTCGTTCATCAGGTCGTACTTGGCGGCCACGGAGTGGAACACCTCAGCGACTTTTTCCGCTTTCTGGCTTTCCGGAACGTTTTTGAAGCCGAAGTGAGTGGTGGGTTCGGCATCGCTGCCTTTGCGCTGATCAGTCATATCGCTGTCACCAAAAGAGAATGCGCGACATTCTAATCCCCAAGCCATGCTTTGTCTTGGAATGGCTAAAGGTAAGATGGGCAACCTTCGGGACGATTTGCCGCAGTGGCGGTCAAGATTCGTTGCAGGCATTCATAGCCCCATTCAAAAAGCAGGAGTCATTCAATGGCCCATATCAGTGTTGAGCGTGCCCACAGCCTGGGCAAGGAAGCAGCCCGCGAGAAAGCCGACAAACTGGCGCAGAAACTCTCCGATCAATATGGCCTCGAGCCGCAGTGGTCGGGCGATGTCCTGAACCTCAAACGGTCGGGCGTGAAGGGCGCGGTGCATGTGGCCGAGGATTCGATCCGGGTCGACGTGGAACTGGGCCTGATGATGTCGGCCATGAGCGGCATGATCAAAGCCGAGATCGAAAAGGCGCTGGATAAAGCGCTGGTCTGATTTCTGCCTGAAATGAAATCCCCCTGTGGGAGCGAGCTTGCTCCGGGCGGCGATCCGACGAATACGTTGTATCAGCCGACATTTCCGTGACTGACACACCGCATTCGCGAGCAAGCTCGCTCCCACATTTGTTTTGTAGTGTGCCCACCTGTTTATGTCAGTTGTTAGGGTGCCGTTTCTAATTTTTCTCCCTACTTTGTGCCTGAGCCCGACACTCGTCAGGGCAGTTCCTCAAACCTTCTGCGCGTGAGGTGCACCATGGCCAAAGTCATTTTGAAGAAAAAAATCGACGCTTCGACTTCCGCTCTGAGCGACGTCAAATCCTATGCCCGCAAGATCTGGCTGGCAGGCCTAGGTGCCTACACCAAGGTCGGTCAGGAGGGCAGCGAGTACTTTCAGGAGTTGATCAAGGCTGGTCAAACTGTTGAAAAGAAAGGCAAAAAAGCCGTCACGGAAAAACTCGAAGCGGCCAACGCCGAGATCGATGAAGCCAAGAGCGAAGTCAGCTCTTTCAAAGGCCGGGTCGAAGTTCAGCTCGACAAGGTCGAGAAGGCGTTCGACACGCGTGTCGCCAGTGCCTTGAATCGTATCGGCATTCCGTCTAAACATGACGTTGAGGCACTCTCTGCTAAGCTCGATGAGCTGACGGCATTGCTCGAACGCGTCGCGCGTAAATCTTAAGGAGAACGGGATGGCTGGTAAAAAGAACACCGATAAAGAAGGCAGCTCGTGGATCGGAAAAGTCGAAGACTATTCCCGCAAGATCTGGCTGGCTGGTTTAGGCGTGTACTCGAAGATCGACACTGACGGCAGCAAGCTCTTCGATACATTGGTCAAAGACGGCGAGAAAGCCGAGAAGCTCACCAAGGCTGCAGTCGGCAAGAAAGTCGATGCTGCCAAGGACTCTGCAAGCTCGGCAAAATCGCGCATCAGCGGCGTGAAAGATCGCGCACTGGGCACCTGGGATCAGCTGGAAGGGGCTTTCGACAAGCGCCTGAACAGTGCGATTTCGCGCCTGGGCGTACCAAGCCGCAACGAGGTGAAGGATCTGCACAAGAAGGTCGATACCCTGACCAGGCAGATCGAAAAACTCACCGGCCTGAAAGCTCAGCCTGTCGCGGCCAAAACCGCAGCAGCCAAGCCTGCGGCCAAAACCGCAGCCAAGCCACTGGCTAAAGCCGCCGCCAAACCGGCCGCAAAAGCAGCAGCCAAAACCGCTGCCGCCAAGCCTGCAGCGAAAGCCGCGGCCAAACCGGTTGCCGCCAAGGCCGCCGCCAAGCCAGCTGCAAAAACGGCAGCAAAACCAGCTGCCAAACCGGCAGCCAAGCCAGCAGCGAAAACCGCTGCCGCCAAACCCGCTGCCAAGCCTGCTGCGGCGAAAAAGCCTGCAGTGAAAAAGCCGGCCGCGCCGAAAGCCGCTGCGCCGAAAGCCGCAGCACCAAAACCGGTGACCACACCGCAAGCACTGGCAAGCACGTCGAACTCCGCCTCGGCTCCAACCCCGGCGCCTGCTCCGACTGCTGCATCGACGCCGTCGACGCCAACCAGTCAGTCCTGATTTGTCAGGGCTCAAAAAACGCCCGGCCTGTGAAGGTCGGGCGTTTTTGTTTGGGTAAAAGCCGTCGGATTACTCGTGATCTTCGAGGTACTGCAAAGCCATCCTCTCCGTCGCCATCTTCACAGGCGGCAACAAATGCGGCGCCACCAGCATCATGATCTGGTACACCACCAGCCGCACTTCCCCTTCGCGATCGAGAATCCGCTGATAGTCCAGCGAGAACAGCAACGTCATGGTGATCTGCTCCACCAGTTGCCCCAGCGCCTGGGTGTCGCTGACCAGTTGCCCCGACGCTTTCAAGCGCGCCAGCAATGACGCGAGCGTACGCTTGAGCACGTTGAGAAACTGGCGTATGCCCTTGGCCAGTTTCGGCAGACGCCCGGCCAGGTTCGACAGGTCCTGGAACAGGAAGCGGTACTGCGCCAGCCGTTCAACGATCAGGTGCAGGAACAGCCAGTAATCCTCCGGCGCCAGTTCAACATCGGCGGGCGGGTCGAGCAGCGGGGCGAGGTCGTTCTGGAAGCGCTCGAACAGTCCGAGAATCAGCGGTTCCTTGCCATGGAAGTGGTAGTAGAGGTTGCCGGGGCTGATCCCCATTTCATTGGCAACCTCCATGGTGGAGACGTTCGGCTCGCCCTTTTCATTGAACAACTGCAGGGCACATTCGAGGATCCGTTCGCTTGTTTTCATCCAGTCTTCTTAAAAGGGCTTGAGTCAGTCAGCGCACACGCACATAGGTGCCGGGTGCCGCTTCCATCGGTGGATAATTGGCGTTGCCGAGGGTCATCTGGGTTTCTCGCAGGGTGCCGGAGCGCTGCTGCACCCACTCCAGCCATTGCGGCCACCAGCTGCCGTCGACTTTCTTGGCGTCGTAGTACCAGGCGCGCGGATCACCGCTGAGCTTTCCGTTCTCGACGTAATTGGCTTTCGGGTTGCCCGGCGGGTTGAGGATGCTCTGCACGTGGCCGCTGTTGGACAGCACGAAGCGCCGCTCACCGCCCAGCAACAGCGTCGAGCGATACACCGCGTCCCACGGCGTGATGTGGTCGTTCATGCCGGCCACGCTGAAGCTGTCGACTGTGACCTTCTGCAGATCGATCGGCGTGCCGCACACTTCCAGACCACCCGGATGGGTCAACGGGTTGTGCTTGAAGAAGTCCAGAATGTCGCCGTGAAACGCGGCGGGCAGGCGGGTGCTGTCGTTGTTCCAGTAGAGGATGTCGAAGGCCGGCGGCTCCTTGCCCAGCAGGTAGTTATTGACGAAGTAGCTCCAGATCAGATCGTTGGGGCGCATCCAGGCGAACACCTTGGCCATGTCGCGACCGTCCAGCACGCCTTTCTGATAGGAGCGCCGCTTGGCCGCTTCGAGTGTTTGCTCATCGGCGAACAGGGTGGCCGGGGTGTTCATTTCACTGTCGAGCAGGCTCACCAGATAGGTGGCGCTGGACACCCGCCGCAACTGCCGCTTGGCCTGCAGATGCCCTTGCAGCGCCGCAATGGTCAGCCCGCCGGCGCAGGCACCCATCAGGTTGACCTCGCGGGCACCGGTGATCGCCCGGCAGATGTTCATCGCTTCTTCCACGGCTTCGACGTAGGTCGACAGGCCCCATTCGCGATGGCGCACATCCGGGTTGCGCCAGCTGATCATGAAGGTCTGCAAGCCGTTCTTCAGCGCAAACTGGACGAAGCTGTTGCTCGGGCTGAGGTCGAAAATGTAGTACTTGTTGATTTGCGGCGGCACGACCAGCAGCGGTTTCGAATACTGCTTCTCGCTCATCGGCCGGTACTGGATCAGCTCGAGCATTTCGTTGCGAAACACCACCGAGCCGGTGGTGGTGGCGACGGTCTTGCCGACTTCGAAAGCCTGTTTGGTCACCTGACGTGGCAGGCCGTCGTTGTGCAGCAGGTCATCAAAAAGATGACTCAACCCACGCACCAGACTGTGGCCGCCAGAGTTGAAAAGCTCCTTGACGGCCAGCGGATTGAGCAGGGTGTTGGAAGGCGCCACGGCGTCGTTGAGCAGGGTAAAGGCGAAGTGCGCGCGGGCGCGGTCGTCGTCGCTCATGCTGCTCTCGTCGATCCAGCTCTTGACCTGTTTCTGCCAGGCCAGATAAGCCTGCAGGCTGCGCCGATAGAACGGGTTCAGGCTCCACGCCGGATCGGCGAAGCGGCTGTCCTGCGGATTGGTCGGGTGCAGGGTTTCGCCGAGCAGCGCGCGTCCGAGCGCGCCTCCCAGCTTCAAGGCGTGTTTTGCACTGTGGATCGGATTGCGCAAACCGTGGGCAGCCACGTTGCGCAAGGTCGAGATCAGGTCCCGGCCGCGCAGACCGGTCATGGCACTCTGTGCATTGATGAACACGGCGGGGCTGGGCACGACGCCCGTCGCTGGTTTGTCACGCATGACTCAACACTCCTTCGTCTTCAGGCAAAAAAACAAACACACCGAACCAGAACACCATAGACGCTGTTGCGGGTTGTTGCCTGCGCAGGCTCCCTGCCACGCACCTGTGCGGAAGCGCTGCAAGACGCTGTCCAGAAATCCGTGCCGGGACGGTTATCCGCCCAGCGGTGTCGGGTGCGGATGCATCACCGCACGCTGACGTTCCTCCTGGAGGAATTTCATGATGATTGGCGCCACCGCCTCGGCCCGGGTAATCAGGAACAGATGCCCGTCGTCGATGATGTGCAGCTGCGCGTTGGGGATTCGCCAGGCGAGCATGCGCATGTTGATCAGCGGGATCAGCGGATCGTCATCACCGGCCAGCACCAGCGTCGGCTGATGGATCTTGTGCAGCCAGTGAATGCTGGTCCAGCCAAGGCCCGCGAACAGTTGCCAGTAGTAGCCGAGCTTGCCTGCCGAGCGCACCTTGGCCGCGTGGCTGGCGGCGAGTGTCGGGTCGCGGCGGAACGAGCCGCCGTAGATCATCGGGGCGATGCGGATCACATGGGACGGCTGGATGTAGCGCCGTGGGCTGGCCATCATCCACAGCACTTTCGGCTTGCCCGGCACCATCACCGCACCGGCAGCGGTCGCCGCCAGCACCAGCTTCTTGCAGCGCTCGGGATAGTCGTAGGCGAACTGTTGCGCCAGTGCGCCACCCCAGGACACGCCGATCACGTTGACCTGTCCGTAGTCGAGGTAATCGAGCATCCGCGCGGTGAGCTTCGCCAGCCCGGGAAAGCGATACGGTCGGCTCGGCGTCGAGGAGCCACCGACACCGGGCACGTCGAAGGCGATCACCTCCAGGTCCGGATCCAGCGCCGCGACAAAAGGAAACACCAGCTCCAGGTTGGCGCCGATGCCGTTGAATATCAGCAAGGGCGTCAAGTGAGGCTTGCCGGGGCGGACCGCCGTGCGGATGGTCTGGCCATCCAGCTCGACAGTTCGAAAGATGAACGGGTGCGGCATGCTTCAAGGCCCTGTGGGTCGATCTCAATATCACCTCGTACCCCTTGTGGGAGCGGGCTTGCTCGCGAAGGCGTCGTGTCAGTCGCCATTGATGTTGGCTGATCAACCGCTTTCGCGAGCAAGCCCGCTCCCACAGGGGGAATGAGGTGCGTCAGTTACCGCTCGTGTACGTAAGTGCCTGGTGAGGCTTCACCTGCCGGGAATGCCTTGTTGCCGAGTTTCGTTGGCGCTTTCTTCAATTCGCCCGACCGCGCAGCCTGCCACGCCTGCCAGTACAGCCACCAGGAGTCGGCGTGCTTGGTCGAGTTTTCCTGCCAGTCATCGGCATTGGCGGTCATTTCGTCGCTGGTCATGTAGCGCGATTTCGGGTTGCCCGGCGGGTTCAGAATGCTCTGGATATGCCCGCTGCTGGACAGCACGAATTCCACCTTGCCGCCAAACAGCTGCGCCGACTTGTAGCAGGACTTCCACGGGGTGATGTGGTCGTTGGTGCCGGCCAGCGAGAAGATGTCGGCGGTCACCTGCTTGAGGTCGATCGGCGTGCCGCACACTTCCAGTGCATTGGGGCGAATCAGTGGGTTGTTTTTGAACATCTCGATCAGGTCGCCGTGGAACGCGGCCGGCAGTCGAGTCGTATCGTTGTTCCAGAACAGGATGTCGAACACCGGCGGCTCGTTGCCGAGCAGGTAGTTGTTGACCCAGTAGTTCCAGATCAGATCGTTGGGGCGCATCCAGGCGAAGACCTTGGCCATGTCTTTGCCTTCGAGCACGCCGGCCTGATACGAATGGCGCTTGGCGGTCTCCAGGGTCTGCTCGTCGACGAAGAGCGCGACGTCGCTGTCCAGCGTTGTATCGAGCACGCTGACCAGCAGGGTCAGGGCGTTCACCTTGTTCTCGCCGATCGCCGCGTAGTGGCCGAGCAGGGCGGTGCAGGTGATGCCGCCGGAGCAGGCGCCGAGCATGTTGACGTCTTTGCTGCCGGTGATCGCGGTGACCACGTCGACCGCTTCCTTCAGGGCTTCGATGTAGGTCGAGAGGCCCCACTCGCGCTGTTCCTTGGTCGGGTTGCGCCAGCTGACGATGAAGGTCTGCACATTGTTGCGCAGGCAGAAGCGCGCCAGGCTCTTGTCCGGGCTGAGGTCGAATACATAGAACTTGTTGATCTGCGGCGGCACGACGAGCAGCGGGCGCTCGTGCACTTGCTCAGTGATCGGCTTGTACTGGATCAGCTCCAGCACGTCGTTGCGAAACACCACCGCGCCTTCGGTCACGCCCAGGCTCTTGCCGACCTCGAACGCGCCCATGTTGACCTGGCTCGGCATGCCGCCGTTGTGTACCAGATCCTTGGCCAGGTGCGAGAGGCCGTCGAGCAGGCTCTTGCCACCGGTCTCGAAGAAGCGTTTGACCGCCGCCGGGTTGGCCGCCGTGTTGGTCGGCGCCATGGCCTCGGTCATCAGGTTGATCACGAAGTGGCCGCGCGCGATGTCCTTGGGCGAGAGACTGCTGTCGTCGATCCAGGCATGGAGTTCCTTGCGCCACGCCAGATAGGTCTGCAGATAACGTTTGTACAGCGGGTTCTGACTCCACGCCGGATCGACGAAGCGACGGTCATCGCCCGCCGGTTGCAGGTCGGATTTGCCGAACAGCACGTTCTTCAGTTCGAGGCCGAACTGGGTGACGTGTTTGACACTATGGATCGGTTGTTTGATGGCCTGGGTCAGCACCATTCGAGCAGAGGCCAGCAGATCCTTTCCGCGAAGCCCAACGACAGGATTCAGCCCCAGGGTGTTCTCCGAGGCCTGGTACTTCAAATCATCGTTATTCTTGTTACTCATCTACGACGCTCCATTGTCCTGAGACGAGTACCCGGTTTTCTGCTGTGCAGTTCCACAGCCAATGCCAGGTACTACTGCTCGGGTGACCGTTGATTCTGCATAGCTGCTTTACAGTCGTAGAGCACTGCAGGGAACTTGCCAGTTCCATTGGTTACCCGAGATTGATTTTTTTCGCAAGCAGCCGATCCCGGGCCGCTTTAGCGGAGCATTCAAACAGATGAATCTAGAAAATGCCCTCTAAACAGTCCGAGGCGCGGACTAGAGCATCAGCTTGACGACGGACTGGTCCGGGTCGCGGGTTTTGCCGGCGGCTTTGAGCTCGGCCAGATAATCCGCCCAGAGTGCGTCATGACGTCGCCCCAGTTCGTACAGATAATCCCAGGTGAACAGTCCGCTGTCGTGACCGTCATCGAAGGTCAGTTTCAGTGCGTACTGACCGGCCGGTTCTACCTTGGTCAGGCCGACGTGCAGCTTGCCGAATTGCAGGATCGGTTTGCCGTGGCCCTGGACCTCGGCGGAGGGGGAATGCACGCGCAGGAATTCGGCGGGCAGGGTGTATTCCTCGCCGGACGCGTATTTGAGCGACAGGGTTTTCGAGGCTTTGTGCAGTTTGATGTCGGTGGGGAGTTGGGTCATTGCCGGCGTTCCGTCAGGTGAAAAAAATTGTGGGAGCCGATGGCTCCCACAGTTTCACGACCACTGTAAGTATGGCTTACAGGATATAACGGGACAGGTCTTCGTTCTGCGCCAATTCGCCCAGGTGGCTGTTGACGTATTCGGCGTCGATCTGGATCGCCTTGTCATCGTGGGCGCTGGCCAGATCGCCGGCACTGAACGACACCTCTTCCAGCAGACGCTCGAGCAGCGTGTGCAGGCGACGGGCACCGATGTTCTCGGTCTTCTCGTTGACCTGCCAGGCGATTTCCGCCAGACGCTTGATGCCTTCCGGCTGGAACTGGATGTTCAGGCCTTCGGTTTTCAGCAGCGCGCAGTATTGCTCGGTGAGCGAGGCGTGCGGTTCGCTGAGGATGCGTTCGAAGTCCTGCGGGCTCAGGGCCTTGAGTTCGACGCGGATCGGCAGACGACCTTGCAGCTCCGGCACCAGATCGCTCGGCTTGCTCAGGTGGAACGCACCAGAGGCGATGAACAGGATGTGGTCGGTCTTGACCATGCCCAGCTTGGTGTTGACGGTGCAGCCTTCGATCAGCGGCAGCAGGTCACGTTGCACGCCTTCGCGGGACACATCGGCGCCGCCGACATTGCCGCGCTTGGCGACCTTGTCGATCTCGTCGATGAACACGATGCCGTGCTGCTCGACGGCTTCCAGGGCCTTGGCCTTCAACTCTTCTTCGTTGACCAGGCGACCGGCTTCTTCGTCGCGTACCAGCTTCAGCGCTTCCTTGACCTTGAGCTTGCGGGCCTTCTTCTTGCCCTTGCCCATGTTGGCGAACAGGTTCTGCAACTGGTTGGTCATTTCTTCCATGCCCGGAGGCGTGGCGATTTCGATGCCGGCCATTTCGGCGACCTCGATCTCGATTTCCTTGTCGTCCAGCTGACCTTCGCGCAGGCGCTTGCGGAACAGTTGGCGAGTGTTGGAATCCTGGGTCGGCGCTTCTTCGTTGCTGAAGCCCATGCGTGCCGGTGGTAGCAGGGCGTCGAGGATTCGGTCCTCGGCGGCGTCTTCGGCACGGTGGCGAACACGGGTCATTTCCTGCTCGCGCAGCATCTTGATCGCGGCGTCGGCCAGATCACGGATGATCGATTCGACGTCACGGCCGACGTAGCCGACTTCGGTGAACTTGGTCGCTTCGACCTTGATGAACGGCGCGTTGGCCAGTTTGGCCAGGCGACGGGCGATCTCGGTTTTACCGACACCGGTCGGGCCGATCATCAGGATGTTCTTCGGGGTCACTTCAACGCGCAGCTCTTCAGGCAGCTGCATACGGCGCCAGCGGTTGCGCAGGGCAATCGCGACGGCGCGCTTGGCATCGTCCTGGCCGATGATGTGGCGGTTGAGTTCATGGACGATTTCGCGGGGAGTCATGGACATAATAATTGACGGTCCTCAAGCAGAAACAAGCCGTGGCACAGGGGCCGCGTCAGGCTTATTCAGCGAGATCCTGCTCCTCAATGGTCTGGGTGTGGTTGGTGAATACACAGATGTCGCCGGCGATGCCGAGAGCGGTCTCGACGATTTCGCGGGCCGACAGGTCGGTCTTCTTCAGCAGGGCGCTGGCGGCGGCTTGCGCATAGGCGCCACCGGAACCCATGGCGATCAGGCCGTCTTCGGGTTCGACCACGTCACCGTTGCCGGTGATGATCAGGGATGCGTCCTTGTTGGCGACCGCGAGCATCGCTTCGAGGCGGCTCAGGGAACGGTCGGTGCGCCATTCTTTGGCGAGTTCGACGGCGGCGCGAACCAGGTGGCCCTGGTGCTTTTCAAGCTGGCCTTCGAAACGTTCGAACAGGGTGAAGGCGTCGGCGGTGGCACCGGCGAAACCGGCGATGACTTCGCCGTGGTACAGGCGACGAACTTTCTTCGCGTTGCCTTTCATCACGGTGTTGCCGAGAGAAACCTGGCCGTCGCCGCCCATGACGACTTTGCCGTGGCGGCGGACTGAAACGATGGTGGTCAAGGGAAGAGTCTCCACACTGCGGGGCGAAAATGCCTTATGCCCATTCATATGGGGGTGGTGGAGAGGATTTCAACTGCGGGGCGGGAGAGGGGACGAGCGGTGCTTTGTACATGATCGTTCCCACGCTCCGCGTGGGAATGCCTCAATGGACGCTCCGCGTCCCTGCGGCAAGGGACGCGGAGCGTCCCGGGCTGCATTCCCACGCAGAGCGTGGGAACGATCGGTGGGGAGGTATCAGCGGCTCTGGCGTTGTTGTAACAACAGGTTGCTGAAGCCGGCGCCCGCCAGTTGTTTCTGGGCGGTGGTCAGTTGTTCGCGGTTGCTGAACGGGCCGACCAGTACGCGGTACCAGGTTTCATCCTTGACCGTCCCTGACTCAACCGCGACCGCCTGGCCGAGCAGAATGATCTGCGCGCGGACCTTGTCGGCATCCGTCTCTTTGCGGAACGAACCGGCCTGCAGGAAGAACTTGGTCACCGGTGCAGCCTTGGTCACCGGCGGCGCTGGCGGCGGGGTGATCCCGGCCAGTGCAGCCTGTGCGCGTGCGGTGTCGATCTTCGCCGCTTCGGCCGGGGTCACCGGCGTGGTCGGGATCGCCGGCACCTGTGGCGTCGGCAGGGTTTTCTCCGGCACGGCATCAGGCGGCACGATGACTTCCGATTCCGGCAGCAGGGTGTAGAAGTCGTACTTCGGCTTCACCGGTTGCGTCGGGCTCGGCGGGGTCTTGTTGGCCTCGGCGATCTTGGTGGCTTTCTGTTGTTGCTGTTGCTCGATCTTCTCGCGCTTGACCGTGTCGCTGCCCTTGCCCGGCTCCAGTTTCATCAGGAACACGATGAACGCGCCGACCGTCAGGCCGATGGCCATCCACAGCCAGCCCGGAATCGGCTGCTTCGCTGGAGCTTGGTAACGGCTGGCGCCACGCTTGGGTGCAGGTTTTTTCTTGGCAGCCAACTTACATGCGCTCCAGGGTTTCCAGGCCGAGCAGTTCCAGGCCTTGCTTGAGGGTACGGCCGGTCAGCGCGGCAAGGCGCAGACGGCTTTGCATTTGTGCCGGGGTCTCTGCGGCGAGGATCGGGCAGTTCTCGTAGAAGCTGGAGAACAAGCCGGCGACCTCGTACAGGTAGGTGCACAGGGTGTGTGGCGTGCCTTTTTCCGCAACGTTGTTCAGCACTTCGCCGAACTGCGCCAGTTTGGCTGCCAGGTCGTGTTCCTGCGGCGCTTCGAGGACGATCTGGCCGTCGACTTCGCTGTAATCCTTGTCCAGTTTGCGGAACACGCCGGCCACGCGGGTGTAGGCGTACAGCAGGTATGGCGCGGTGTTGCCTTCGAGGTTGAGCATCTGGTCGAAGTTGAAGCTGTAGTCGCTGGTGCGGTGCTTCGACAGGTCGGCGTACTTCACCGCGCCGATGCCGACCACTTTGGCGATCGCGCGCAGTTCGTCTTCGGCCAGTGTCGGGTTCTTTTCCTTCACCAGGCTGTAGGCACGTTCCTGCGCTTCGGTCAGCAGGTCGATCAGCTTTACGGTGCCGCCATCACGGGTCTTGAACGGACGGCCGTCGGCGCCGTTCATGGTGCCGAAGCCCATGTGCTCCATTTCCATCGGATGGGTCACGAAGCCGGCCTTGCGCGCGACGGCGAACACTTGCTGGAAGTGCAGGGCCTGACGCTGGTCGACGAAGTACAGCGCACGGTCGGCCTTCAGCTTGCCGCTGCGATAACGCACGGCCGCCAGGTCGGTGGTGGCGTACAGGTAGCCGCCGTCAGCCTTGACGATGATCACCGGCAGCGGCTCGCCTTCGGCGTTCTTGAATTCGTCGAGGAACACGCACTGGGCGCCGTTGCTTTCGACCAGCATGCCGGCGGCTTTCAGGTCGTTGACCACGTTGATCAGGTCGTCGTTGTAGGCGCTTTCGCCCATCACGTCGGCCATGGTCAGTTTGACGTTGAGCAGTTCGTAGATCTTCTGGCAGTGCGACAGCGAGATGTCCTTGAACTTGGTCCACAGCGCCAGGCATTCAGCGTCGCCGGCCTGCAACTTGACCACCAGGCCACGGGCGCGGTCGGCGAATTCCGGAGATTCGTCGAAGCGTTGCTTGGCGGCGCGGTAGAAGTTTTCCAGGTCCGACAGCTCGTCGCTGGTGATCGGGTTTTCCTGCAGGTACGCCATCAGCATGCCGAACTGGGTGCCCCAGTCGCCGACGTGGTTCTGACGGATGACGGTGTCGCCGAGGAATTCGAGTACCCGCGCCACGCCGTCGCCGATGATGGTCGAGCGCAAATGGCCGACGTGCATCTCTTTGGCCAGGTTCGGTGCCGACAGGTCGACCACGGTGCGTTGCGCCGGGCCGGCCTTGCGCACGCCAACGTGAGCGTCGGCCAGTGCGGCGTCGAGGCGCGAGGCCAGCGCCTGAGTGTTCTGGAAGAAGTTGATGAAGCCTGGGCCGGCGATTTCGGCCTTGGTGACGTTCTCGTCAGCCGGCAGGGCGGCGATGATTTTTTCCGCCAGATCGCGCGGTTTCATGCCCGCAGGCTTGGCCAGCATCATCGCGATGTTGCTGGCGAAGTCGCCGTGGGTCTTGTCCCGGGCGTTTTCCACCTGGATCGCCGGCGTCAGGCCTTCAGGCAACACACCTTCGTTGACGAGTTGGGTGAGGGCTTGTTGGATCAGCTGGCGAATGGTGTCTTTCATGGTCTTCTCTTTCGACCGCAAGCGCGGCGGCGCATCGATGCGCGGGTGGAAAAACTGGGCATTATCCGTTGCGAAGACGGGCTTGCCAACCTTAGCAGGCAGGATGTGGATGTGTGGTGACAAATAGACTGCTTTCGCGAGCAGGCTCGCTCCCACCCTGGAATACATTTCCCTGTGGGAGCGAGCTTGCTCGCGAAGGCGAGCGTCAGATCAATACAAGTCGACGGGATCGACATCCAGCGACCAGCGCACCGCCCGGCCGCTCGGCATCTGTTCCAGCACCAGCAGCCAGCTCGCCAGCAATCGGTGCAGCGGCGCCCGGGCCGTGGCCTGCAACAGCAGCTGCGCGCGGAAGCGGCCAGCCCGACGTTCCATCGGTGCCGGCACCGGTCCCAGCAGTTCAATGCCGCTCAGATTCTGTTCGGCCAGCAAGCGCTCGGCCTCGCTGCACGCCTCATCAAGAAAGCCTTCGGCCTGCCCCGGCTTGTGCGCTTCGGCGCGCAGCAGGGCGAGGTGGGCGAACGGCGGCAGTCCGGCGGCGCGGCGTTCGCTCAGGGCCTGCTCGGCGAAGGCGAAGTAACCCTGCTCGGTCAGTTGCACCAATAAAGGATGGTCGGCCAGATGCGTCTGGATGATCACCTTGCCCGGTTCTTCCGCCCGCCCGGCCCGGCCGGCAACCTGCACGATCAACTGCGCCATGCGCTCGCTGGCGCGGAAGTCGCCGGAGAACAGCCCGCCGTCGGCATCGAGGATCGACACCAGAGTGACCCGAGGGAAGTGGTGACCCTTGGCCAACATCTGCGTGCCGACCAGAATGCAAGGCTGGCCTTTCTGGATCGTCGCGAACAGCTGGTTCATCGCGTCCTTGCGCGACGTGCTGTCACGGTCGACGCGCAGCACCGGATAGTCCGGGAACAGAATCGCCAGCCGTTCCTCGGCCCGCTCGGTACCGGCGCCCACGGGGCGCAGATCGACCTTGTTGCACTTCGGGCATTGGCGGGGTACGCGCTCGACGTAACCGCAGTGGTGGCAGCGCAATTCGCCGTAGCGCTGGTGCACGGTCATCCGCGCATCGCAGCGCTGGCACTCGGACATCCAGCCGCAATCGTGGCACAGCAGAGTCGGGGCAAAACCCCGACGGTTGAGGAACACCAATACCTGCTGGCCGGCGGCGAGGGTCTGGCCGATGGCTTGCTGCATCGGCCCGGAAATGCCGCTGTCCAGTGGACGGCTTTTCACATCCAGGCGCAGGAAACGTGGCTGTTTGGCGCCGCCGGCACGTTCATTCAGGCGTAGGAGTCCGTAACGGCCGGTGTAGGCGTTGTGCAGGCTTTCCAGGGATGGGGTCGCGGAGCCGAGCACGATCGGGATGTTTTCCTGCCGCGCGCGCACCAGCGCCAGATCCCGCGCGTGGTAGCGCAGGCCTTCCTGCTGTTTATAGGAGCCGTCGTGTTCTTCGTCGATGATGATCAGCCCCGGATTTTTCATCGGGGTGAACAGCGCCGAACGGGTGCCGATAATAATGTCGGCCTCGCCGTCACGGGCGGCGAGCCAGGCGTCCAGACGATCACGGTCGTTGACCGCCGAGTGCAGCAGGGCGATGCGCGCATTGAAGCGTTGTTCGAAGCGGGCGAGGGTCTGCGGGCCGAGGTTGATCTCCGGGATCAGCACCAGCGCCTGTTTGCCGGCCTCGAGGGTTTCGCGGATCAGCTGCAAATAGACTTCGGTCTTGCCGCTGCCGGTGACCCCGGCCAGCAGGAACGCGTGATAACTGTCGAACCCGGCGCGAATTGCCTCATACGCGGCGCGCTGTTCGCTGTTGAGCGGCAGCTCCGGCTGGGCCAGCCAGTGTTCATGGCGCGCGCCGGGGGCGTGGCGGCGCACTTCGACCTGCACCAGATCCTTGGCCAGCAGCAGATCGAGGCTGTCCTTGCTCAGCATCAGTTTGCTCAGCAACTGATGGGCGACGCCGTGGGGATGTTGGGCCAGCGTCGCCAGGGCTTCACGCTGGCGCGGGGCGCGGGCGATGCGCGGGTCATCGAGGCTGGCGCCGGGAGCCGCCGACCAGAATCGCTCCTGACGAGCCTCGGCCAATTCGCCCTGACGCAGCAGCACTGGCAACGCCCAGCTCAGCGTGTCGCCGAGGCTGTGCTGATAATACTGCGCCGTCCACAGGCACAGCTTGAACAGCGCCGGCGGCAGTGGTGCGGTGGCGTCGAGCAGGGCCAGCGCCGGTTTGAGCTTTTCCACCGGCACTTCGCTGGTGTCAGTGACTTCCACCAGAATCCCGATCATCTCCCGCCGGCCGAACGGCACCCGCAGGCGCATGCCCGGTTGCAACTGCGAACGCAGCACGCCGGCCGGGGCCCGATAGTCGAACAGGCGGCGCAGGGGCGAAGGCAGGGCGAGGCGCAGAATGGCGTCGGGCACGCGGGATCTCGATAAGAAGCTAACAAGCAGCGGGGATGAGGTTTGGGCCGGGAGCCTAGCAGACGGTCGGTCTCAGCGACAGCTTGCGTGATCGGGATTGTCTGGTAGAATCCGCGGCCTAATTACGTGCGGTATTCAACAATCGTGTTGGATGGCGGCACGCCAGCTGAGGAAAACACCATGAAAGCCGATATCCACCCGAATTACCCAGAAGTTGCAGTAACTTGCAGCTGCGGCAACAAGTTCGAAACCCGTTCGACCTTCGGCAAAGCCCTGGCGATCGACGTTTGCAACGAGTGCCACCCGTTCTACACCGGTAAGCAGAAGACTCTGGACACCGGTGGTCGCGTTCAGAAGTTCGCCGACCGTTTCGGTGCTTTCGGCGCGAAAAAGGCCTAAGGCCCTTCATTCTGGAAAACCTCAGCGGCTTTTCCGGTCTGATGAAAAAGGCGTCCCTTGCGGGCGCCTTTTTTGTGTCCGCGATTTGGCTCTCCGCCGCCCAGGCCTTCTGCCCGGCGCCGGCCGGGCTGGACAGCGCCACGGTGCAGCGGGTGGTCGACGGCGACACCCTGCGCCTGAGCGACGGTCGCAATGTGCGGATGATCGGCCTCAATACGCCCGAGCTCGGCAAGCAGGGCCGCAGCGACGAGCCGTTTGCGGTAGCGGCGCGCAAGCGCCTCGAAGCCTTGGTCGCCGAGAGCGACGGGCGGGTAGGCCTGCGACTCGGCGTCGAGTTCAAGGACCGTTACGGGCGAACGCTGGCCCATGTTTTCAGCGCCAAGGGTGAGAACCTCGAAGCGCAGATGCTCGCCGATGGCCTCGGTTTCCAGGTCGCGGTGGCGCCGAATGTCGATCTTGTCGATTGCCAGCAAGCCGCTGAACGCCTCGCGCGACAGGCCGGGCTGGGCCTGTGGAAGCGCTCTCCTGTACTGAAAGCGGAGCAGATCGAGCGCTCTGGTTTTGCCGTGGTCAGCGGTCGTGTGAGCAAGGTTCAACGCAATCGCGGCGGAATCTGGATCGAGTTGCAGGACAAGGTTGTACTGCGCGTTGCACCCAATCTACTGGATCGCTTCGACGCCACGTCTCTGCAGGCGTTGAAGGGCAAGCAGATCGAGGCCCGTGGCTGGGTGGTCGACCGCTCCCGGCGCGGTGGACTGAAATCAGGTCAGGCGCGCTGGCTGTTGCCGCTGACCGATACTTCGATGCTTCAGTCGTCCCGCTGAATAAAAAGTTGTAGACATTTTTTCTGTCGATTGTGAACAGTCTAGCCCTTGTGCGCCGTGGCTCTTGGCCCAAAGTCGTAGGGCAGGGTGCTTGACAGGGGTGACCGGGCAGTCTTGTGGGGACTTTGCGAGGCGCGTATCCTCGCTGACCAGTCTGTCCAACAGTAAAAAGCGGAATGCCCAAATGTCTGATCTGAAAACTGCCGCTCTCGAATATCATGCCAATCCTCGTCCAGGAAAGCTGAGTGTCGAGCTCACCAAGGCCACTGCTACCGCCCGCGACCTGTCGCTGGCCTACAGCCCCGGCGTAGCTGAACCAGTGCGCGAGATCGCCCGCGATCCTGAACTGGCCTACAAGTACACCGGCAAGGGCAACCTGGTTGCAGTCATTTCCGATGGCACCGCGATTCTGGGCCTGGGTAACCTCGGCCCACTGGCTTCCAAGCCAGTCATGGAAGGTAAAGGCGTGCTGTTCAAGCGCTTCGCCGGCATCGACGTCTTCGACATCGAAGTCGACTCCGAAAGCCCGCAAGCCTTCATCGACACCGTAAAACGCATTTCCATCACCTTCGGTGGCATCAACCTGGAAGACATCAAGGCGCCTGAGTGCTTTGAGATCGAACGCGCTCTGATCGAGCAGTGCGACATTCCGGTATTCCACGATGACCAGCACGGCACCGCGATCGTGACCGCTGCGGGCATGATCAACGCCCTGGAAATCGCTGGCAAAACCCTGGCCGACGCCAAGATCGTCTGCCTGGGCGCTGGCGCAGCCGCCATCTCCTGCATGAAATTGCTGGTGAGTATGGGCGCCAAGGTCGAGAACATCTTCATGGTTGACCGTACTGGCGTGATCCACGCTGGCCGTGACGACCTGAACCAGTACAAGGCTGTGTTCGCTCACCCTACCGAGAAACGCACCCTGGACGACGCCATCGAAGGCGCTGACGTATTCGTAGGCCTGTCGGGCCCGAACCTGCTGAGCGCCGAGCAACTCAAGCGCATGGCGGCCAACCCGATCGTCTTCGCCTGCTCCAACCCGGATCCGGAAATCTCCCCGGAACTGGCTCACGCCACCCGTAACGACGTGATCATGGCCACCGGCCGTTCGGACTACCCGAACCAGGTCAACAACGTACTGGGCTTCCCGTTCATCTTCCGTGGTGCCCTGGACGTTCGCGCCAAGCGCATCAACGAAGAAATGAAGATCGCTGCCGCCAACGCCCTGCGCGAACTGGCCAAGCTGCCGGTGCCTCAGGAAGTCTGCGACGCCTACGGCGGTATCTCCCTGGAATTCGGTCGTGAGTACATCATTCCGAAACCAATGGACAAGCGCCTGATCACCGTTATCTCCGACGCCGTGGCCAAGGCCGCGATCGAGACTGGTGTGGCGACCCTGCCGTATCCGAAGAACTACCCGCTGAAAAGCGTGGATGACGTGTTCAGCGGCTAAGTCGTTGTAGCGCTTCAACCGAAAGCCCCGGCTCGTGAGAGTCGGGGCTTTTTTATGCCTGTTGATTTTGGGGTGATCTTAAGGGCCTCTTCGCGGGCAAGCCCGCTCCCACAGGGTTTTGTGGCGTTCACAAATGGAGCGTACACCCGGTTACTGTGGGAGCGGGCTTGCCCGCGAAGAGGCCGGCCCAGACAACACAAAAATGAACAGGTAATAAAAAGCCCCGCACTTCAATCGAAGGCGGGGCTTTTTAGCGGTTCAGGATCAGGATCAGAACAGATCGATCGGCGCCTGTTCATCCGCCGGCAGCGGACTGCCCGGCACGGTGCCATTGCCGATTTCATTGACCGACGGCGGCGTGTCCTCAGCCTTGAACAGCTCGAAGTAGGCCCCCGGCGTGCTCGGCGATGCCGCGCGACCGCTGACCGGGTCCACCCGCAGGCTGAGGATGCCTTCCGGCTCCGGCTGGACATGCGGTGGCTTGTCCTTGAGCGCGGCGGCCATGTAGTTCATCCAGATCGGCAGTGCCACGGTGCCGCCGAACTCCCGGCGACCGAGGCTTTCCGGCTGGTCGAAACCGGTCCACACGGTGGTCACGTAATCGGCGTTGTAACCGGAGAACCACGCATCCTTGGATTCGTTGGTGGTACCGGTCTTGCCCGCGATGTCGCTGCGGCCCAGAGCCAGTGCGCGACGACCGGTGCCGAGCTTGATCACGTCCTGCAACATGCTGTTGAGGATGTAAGTAGTACGGCCATCGACGATGCGCTCGGCAACTGCCGGTGCTTGCGGCACGGCGGCGTTGCCCGGCGCTTCACCCGGAACCGGCGCTGCATTGACGGTAAACGATTCGGTAGCGGGGGCCGCGATACCGTCGGTGGCCGCGCCGCCCTGCGGTACGGTCGGCGGATTGGCGACGAACAGCGTGTCGCCGTTGCGGCTTTCGATCTTGTCGATGATGTACGGGGTGATCTTGTAGCCGCCGTTGGCGAAGGTGCTCCAGCCGGTGGCGATCTCCATTGGCGTCAGGGTCGCGGTGCCCAGCGCCAGGGACAGGTTTGGCGGCAGGTCCTGCTTGTTGAAGCCGAAGCGGGTGATGTAGTCGATGGTCTTGCCCACGCCCATCGCCTGCAACAGGCGGATCGACACCAGGTTGCGCGACTTGTACAGCGCCTCACGCAGACGGATCGGACCGAGGAAGGTGTTGGTGTCGTTCTTCGGACGCCAGACCTTGTCCAGGTACTCGTCGACGAACACGATCGGCGCGTCGTTGACCAGGCTGGCGGCGGTGTAGCCGTTGTCCAGTGCGGCGCTGTAGACGAACGGCTTGAAGCTCGAGCCCGGCTGACGCTTGGCCTGCATCGCGCGGTTGTAGTTGCTCTGCTCGAAGGCGAAGCCGCCGACCAGCGACCGGATCGCGCCGTTCTGCGGATCCAGCGACACCAGCGCGCCTTGCGCCTGTGGGATCTGGCTGAACTTCAGCGAATTGTTTGGCTGGCGCTGCACGCGAACCAGGTCGCCGATCTGTGCCACATCCGACGGCTGACGCGGGTTGGCGCCCATGCTGTTGGTATTGAGGAACGGGCGGGCCCATTTCATGGTGTCCCACGCCACGTGCTCTTCGCCGGTGCGGGTCAGCACTTGCAGGCCGTTCTTGTCGACCTGGGTGACGATGGCCGGCTCGAGGCTGCTGATGGTGCGTTGCTTGGTCAGTTCGGTGGCCCAGGCTTCACGGGTCTTGCCCGGCAGACGTGATTCAGGGCCACGGTAGCCGTGACGCTGATCGTAGGTCATCAGGCCTTCGTGCAGCGCGGTGTTGGCCATTTCCTGGAGGTTGCTCGGCACCGTGGTGGTGACGCGGAAACCTTCGGTATAGGCGTCGCTGCCGTAGCGGCCGACCATTTCGGCGCGAGCCATCTCGGCGATGTACGGTGCGTTCACTTCCGGGGTCGGCACGTGATAGCTGGCGTTCAGCGGCTCGTTGATCGCGGCGGTGTAGTCGGCCTCGGTGATCTTGCCGAGCTTGTACATGCGGCCGAGGATCCAGTCGCGACGCTCCTTGCTGCGCGCCGGGTTGGCCAGCGGGTTGAAGCGCGACGGGGCTTTCGGCAGGCCGGCGATCATCGCCATCTGCGCCAGGCTGACTTCGCGGATCGACTTGCCGTAATACACCTGCGCCGCCGCCTCGATGCCGTAGGCGCGGTTGCCCAGATAGATCTTGTTCACGTACAGCTCAAGGATTTCGTCCTTGGTCAGCTGGCGTTCGATCTGCAGGGCCAAGAGGATCTCGGTGGTCTTGCGCGAGAAGCTGCGTTCGCTGGTCAGGAAGAAGTTCTTCGCCACCTGCATGGTGATGGTGCTGCCGCCGGACTGGATGTGACCGCTCTTGACCAGTTGGGTCGCGGCACGCATCAGGCTGCTCGGATCGACGCCATAGTGATTGGCGAAGTTGTCGTCTTCAGCACTTAGTAACGCGTTGATGAAATTGGGGGGAATGTCGGCGAAACGGATCGGTGTGCGGCGCATTTCGCCAAATTCTGCGATCAACTTGTTGTCGCTGCTGTAGACCCGCAGTGGAATCTGCAACTGAATGCTTCTCAGCGCCTCCACAGATGGCAAACCCGGACTAAGGTAAAGAAACGCGCCGCTGAGACCTAAAAGCAGTCCGCAGAAAACGGCGACGATGGACCAACCGAAAAATTTCAGCAGACGAATCAAGGCTTTTGGACATCCACGGCAAAGAATGAATTGGGCGACAGGGTTCCGGGAAACACACAGAACGACCCGCGCCGGCAGTAAAGAGCGGAAAAAATCGCTGGGCATTATAAGCACTTTTCCGCTGGGGGCGTCATTTGCGCTTCTGTCAAGACGGGGCGAGGGAACGCAATGCGCATTACAGAGTCCGTAACTCACGGATAGTCATAGGGAATTGGTAGTGCTAGGACTCTTCAATAAAAAGGCCAATACGTTACTGGGGATCGACATCAGCTCCACATCGGTGAAGCTGCTGGAGCTGAGCCGTCAGGGTGAGCGCTACCGGGTCGAGGCGTACGCGGTGGAGCCGTTGCCGGCGAGTGCCGTGGTCGAAAAGAACATCGCCGAGCTCGAGGGCGTCGGTCAGGCCCTGTCCCGGGTGCTGGTCAAGGCGCGCACCGGGCTGAAAACCGTGGCGGTGGCGGTGGCCGGTTCTGCGGTGATCACCAAGGTCATCGAGATGGACGCCGGGCTGTCGGACGACGAACTGGAAAACCAGCTCAAGATCGAGGCCGATCAATACATTCCCTATCCGCTGGACGAGGTCGCCATCGACTTCGAAGTCCAGGGCGTTTCGCCGCGCAACCCCGAGCGGGTCAACGTGCTGCTGGCCGCCTGTCGAAAGGAAAACGTCGAAGTCCGCGAAGCGGCGCTCGCCCTCGCCGGGCTGACCGCGCGGGTGGTGGATGTCGAAGCCTACGCACTGGAACGCTCGTTCGGCCTGCTGGCGACGCAACTGGCCGCGTCCCAGGACCGGCTGACAGTGGCCGTGGTCGACATCGGCGCCACCATGACCACCCTCAGCGTCCTGCACAACGGCCGGATCATCTATACCCGCGAACAGCTGTTCGGCGGTCGACAGCTGACCGAGGAAATCCAGCGCCGTTATGGCCTGACCCTTGAACAGGCGGGACTCGCCAAGAAGCAGGGCGGCCTGCCGGACGACTACGTCAGCGAGGTGCTGCAACCGTTTCGCGAGGCGCTGGTGCAGCAGGTGTCGCGCTCCCTGCAGTTCTTTTTCGCCTCCGGCCAGTACAACGCCGTCGACCACATTCTGCTGGCCGGCGGCACGGCGTCGGTGCCCGGGCTCGACCGGCTGATCGAAGAGCGCCTGAACACACCGACCCAGGTGGCCAACCCGTTTTCCGACATGGCCTTGAGCAGCAAGGTCAACGCCGGGGCCCTGGCGAGCGATGCGCCGGCCCTGATGATTGCCTGCGGGCTCGCGCTCAGGAGTTTCGACTGATGGCGCGGATCAACCTTTTACCCTGGCGCGAGGAGCGTCGCGAAGAGCGGCGCAAACGCTTCCTGCTGGCCTTGACCGGCGTGGTGGTCGGTTCGGTCGGGGCGGTGCTCATTGCCGACCAGATCATCAGCGCCGCCATCGCGCGGCAGGTCGCGCGCAATGACTACATCGGCAAGCAGATCGCCGTGGTCGACGAACGGATCAAACAGATCAGCGAACTCAAGGCCCACCGCCAGCAACTGGTGGAGCGCATGCGCATCATCCAGGACTTGCAGGGCAACCGGCAGATCAGCGGGCGGATTTTCGATCAGCTGGCGCGCACCTTGCCCGACGGGGTGTATTTCACCGATGTGAAAATGGTCGGCAAGACCCTGTCGATCAGCGGCGCGGCGGAGTCGAACAATCGGGTGTCCGACCTGATGCGCAATCTCGATGCCTCCGACTGGTTCGATGCGCCCAACCTCAATGAAGTGAAAGCCACCACCGCTGGCCAGGTGGATCAGGCCAACGTCTTTCAGCTGACCGTTCGCCAGACTCGACCCCGGATCGAGGAGGACGACCAATGAAGCCGTCCGAGTGGCTGGACAGCCTGCGCAATGTCGATTTCAACGACCTGGACACCAGCAACATCGGCTCCTGGCCGCCAGTGGTCAAAAGCCTGGCCGGCGGGCTGTTGATGGTGTTGGTTCTGGCGCTTGGCTATAACTTTTTCATCAGTGACCTGGAGAACCAGCTCGAGCTCAAGCGTGAGGAGGAGGTCACCCTCAAGGAGCAATTCGCGAGCAAGGCGCGCATGGCGGCCAATCTGGAGCTGTACACTCAGCAGATGAAAGAGATGGAAAACTCGTTCGGCGTGCTGTTGCGGCAATTGCCCAGTGACACCGAAGTGCCGGGGTTGCTGGAAGACATCACGCGCACCGGGCTGGGCAGCGGTCTTGAATTCGAAGAGATCAAGCTGCTGCCGGAGGTCACCCAACAGTTCTACATCGAACTGCCCATCCAGATCACCGTAACCGGTGCCTATCACGACCTTGCGACTTTCGTAAGCGGCGTGGCCGGGTTGCCTCGGATCGTCACTCTGCACGATTTCGAACTGGCGCCAGCCAATCCCGAAGGCGGGCCGAAGTTGCGCATGAGCATTCTGGCCAAGACTTACCGCTACAACGACAAGGGGCTGCAGAAATGAGCCCGATCCGTTTTATCGCCTTGTCGGCATTGTTGTTGGTGCTCGGTGGCTGTGGCGGCGATGACTTCAGTGACCTCGACGCCTACATGAATGAAGAACGCCTGCGTCCGCCGGGCAAGATCGAGCCGACCCCGACCTTCCGCTCCTACCCGACATTCACCTACAGCGCCGCCAACCTGCGCAGTCCGTTTTCACGTCAGCTGCGGGTCGATCTGGCCGGGCAGAAACACGGCTCGCGCGACGTGAAGCCCGATCCCAACCGGGTCAAGCAATACCTCGAAGGTTTCAACATCGAGCAGTTTGAAATGGTCGGCACGATTGCCAACGCCTCCGGTTCCTTCGCTTTGCTGCGGGGGGCGGGCGGGGTTCATCGGCTCAAGGTCGGCGATTACCTTGGGCGCAACGACGGGCGGATCGTTGCGATCAGCGCTTCACAGGTCGAGGTGGTGGAAATCGTTCCGGATGGCCAGGGCGCCTGGCTTGAGCGGCCGCGCACCATTCCTTTGAAAGAGCACTCATAAGTGGAAGTCGAATAATGAACAGGATTTTTTCCACCCTCGGTTTTTCGCTATGGATGGCGCTGCTTTCACCGATGGTACAGGCAGCCAATCTGAAGGCGCTGGACGTCGCGGCACTGCCGGGCGACCGGGTCGAGCTGAAGCTGTCATTCGACGGCCCGCCTCCGCAGCCCAAGGGCTACACCACCGATTCGCCGGCGCGGATCGCCCTCGATCTACCGGGTGTCGCAAGTCAGTTGGCGAGCAAGACCCGTGACCTGGGCAGTGGCAATGCCCGCACGGCCACGGTGGTCGAGGCCAATAACCGGACGCGGCTCATCATCAGCCTGACGCAACTGGCGCCTTACGACACCCGGGTCGAAGGCAATGCGGTATTCGTGGTGGTCGGGCAAGGCAGCAAAGCCGCTGCCCCGCGTCCGGCGGCTCGTGCACCGCGCGCAGCAACTGCGGCAGCGCCGGTCCGGACCTTTGCGCCAACCGCCAGAGCCATTCGCGGTGTGGATTTCCAGCGTGGCACGGCGGGCGAGGGCAACGTGGTCATCGACCTGTCCGATCCAGCCATCGCACCGGATATTCAGGAACACGACGGCAAGATCATCCTCAATTTCGCCCGTACCCAATTGCCCGAACCGCTGCGGGTGCGCCTCGACGTCAAGGATTTCGCCACCCCGGTGCAGTTCGTCAACGCTGGTGTCAGTGGTGATCGGGCGACGATCACCGTCGAACCCAACGGTACGTTCGACTATTCCACTTACCAGGCCGACAACAAGCTGACCGTCAGCATCCGGCCGTTGACCGTCGATGACCTGCAAAAGCGCAACGCCGACCGCAACAGCTATAACGGCGAAAAGCTCTCTCTCAACTTCCAGGACATCGATGTGCGTTCGGTGCTGCAACTGATCGCCGACTTCACCAACCTCAATCTGGTGGCCAGCGATACGGTGCAGGGCGGAATCACCTTGCGCCTGCAGAACGTACCGTGGGATCAGGCGCTGGATCTGGTGCTCAAGACCAAAGGCCTGGACAAGCGCAAGGTCGGCAACGTGTTGCTGGTGGCGCCGGCCGATGAAATCGCCGCCCGCGAACGGCAGGAACTGGAATCGCAGAAACAGATCGCCGAACTGGCGCCGTTGCGCCGCGAGCTGCTGCAAGTGAACTACGCCAAGGCTGCGGACATCGCCAAGCTGTTTCAGTCGGTCACCAGCGCCGAGGCCAAGGTCGACGAGCGGGGTTCGATCACCGTCGATGAGCGGACCAACAACATCATTGCCTACCAGACCCAGGATCGCCTCGACGAGCTGCGGCGGATCGTGGCGCAGCTGGATATCCCGGTGCGTCAGGTGATGATCGAGGCGCGGATCGTCGAGGCCAACGTCGATTACGACAAGAGCCTGGGCGTGCGCTGGGGCGGTTCGATCCAGAACAAGGGCAACTGGAACACTTCCGGGGTCAGCAACGGTTCGTCGACCACCATTGGTACGCCGGGCAGCACCAGCACCAACTCGCCGTTCGTCGACATGGGCACGGTCAACAATACGTCCGGGATCGGCATCGCGTTCATCACCGACAACGTATTGCTCGACCTCGAGCTGACCGCGATGGAGAAGACCGGCAACGGCGAAATCGTCTCGCAGCCCAAGGTGGTCACCTCCGACAAGGAGACCGCGAAGATCCTCAAGGGCACCGAGATTCCGTACCAGGAAGCCAGCTCCAGCGGCGCTACGTCGGTGTCCTTCAAGGAGGCGTCGCTGTCGCTGGAAGTGACGCCGCAGATCACCCCGGACAACCGCATCATCATGGAGGTCAAGGTCACCAAGGACGAACCGGACTACCTGAACAAAGTGCAGGATGTACCGCCGATCAAGAAAAACGAGGTCAACGCCAAGGTGCTGGTGAACGACGGCGAGACCATCGTGATTGGGGGCGTTTTCTCAAATACTCAAAGCAAGGTTGTAGATAAGGTGCCATTTCTTGGCGATGTGCCGTATCTTGGCCGCCTTTTCCGGCGTGATGTGGTTTCGGAGAAAAAATCCGAGCTGCTGGTATTTCTCACTCCGCGTATCATGAATAACCAGGCGATTGCTGTGAGTCGTTGATTCTGTGCGAAATTTGATTCTTGTAGGACCGATGGGGGCTGGAAAAAGCACCATCGGCCGATTACTGGCCAAAGAGCTGCGCCTGCCGTTCAAGGATTCCGACAAGGAAATTGAACTGCGTACGGGCGCCAATATTCCGTGGATCTTCGACAAGGAAGGCGAGCCCGGCTTTCGTGATCGTGAGCAGGCGATGATCGCCGAGCTGTGCGCGTTCGACGGCGTGGTGCTGGCGACCGGCGGCGGCGCCGTGATGCGCGATGCCAACCGCAAGGCCCTGCACGAGGGCGGGCGGGTGGTGTATCTGCACGCCTCCGTCGAGCAGCAGGTCGGCCGCACTTCCCGCGACCGCAACCGGCCGTTGCTGCGCACCGCCAATCCGGAGAAAACCCTGCGCGATCTGCTGGCGATCCGTGATCCGCTCTATCGGGAAATCGCCGATCTGGTGGTGGAAACCGACGAGCGGCCACCGCGCATGGTCGTGCTCGATATTCTCGACCGCCTGCAGCAACTTCCGCCCCGTTAAAGCGCCGCACGAAATGCGCTATCCTCGGCGACCTGTAATGGCCGCCAAGGGTTGTGGCGGATGGCGTGCGAGTGGCGTCACACCAGCACATGCCGTGAACATTCGATAATTCCAGGCAGGACGCCTGCTTCATCTTCATCGTGGGGACACATGCAGACACTCAAGGTCGACCTAGGCGAGCGCAGCTACCCGATTCACATTGGCGAAGGATTACTGGACCAGGCTGAGCTGCTGGCCCCGCATATCCACGGGCGGCAAGTGGCAATCATCTCCAACGAGACCGTTGCGCCGCTCTATCTCGAGCGTCTGACCCGCAGCCTGGCGCAGTTCTCGGTGGTTTCCGTGGTGCTGCCCGACGGCGAAGCCTTCAAGAACTGGGAAACCCTGCAACTGATCTTCGACGGCCTGCTGACCGCTCGTCATGACCGCCGCACCACGGTGATCGCCCTCGGCGGCGGTGTGATCGGCGACATGGCCGGTTTCGCGGCCGCCTGCTACCAGCGCGGCGTCGATTTCATTCAGATCCCTACCACGCTGCTGTCCCAGGTCGATTCGTCGGTGGGCGGCAAGACCGGGATCAACCATCCGCTGGGCAAGAACATGGTCGGCGCGTTCTATCAGCCGAATGTGGTGCTGATCGATACCGCGTCCCTGAAAACCCTGCCAGCGCGCGAGCTGTCGGCCGGCCTGGCGGAAGTCATCAAATACGGTCTGATCTGCGACGAACCGTTCCTGACCTGGCTTGAGGAAAACGTCGACGCCCTGCGTGCGCTGGATCAAACGGCCCTGACCTACGCCATCGAGCGCTCCTGCGCTGCCAAGGCGGCGGTGGTCGGCGCCGACGAGAAGGAAACCGGCGTACGGGCCACCCTCAATCTCGGCCACACCTTTGGCCACGCCATCGAAACCCACATGGGCTATGGTGTCTGGTTGCATGGCGAAGCGGTCGCTGCTGGCACCGTAATGGCGCTGGAAATGTCCGCGCGCCTGGGCTGGATCAGCGAGCAGGAGCGCGATCGCGGCATCCGCCTGTTCCAGCGTGCCGGTCTGCCGGTGATCCCGCCGGAAGAGATGACCGAAGCCGATTTTCTTGAACACATGGCAATTGACAAAAAAGTGATCGACGGTCGCTTGCGCCTGGTGCTGCTGCGCCGTATGGGCGAAGCGGTGGTGACCGACGATTATCCGAAAGAGGTTCTACAGGCCACGCTGGGAGCGGATTACCGCGCTCTGGCTCAGCTTAAAGGTTAATAAGATTCCGATGACTAGTTTGCATGCCGACGAGGCGTTCCTCGGCCATTTCCAGTTAAGTCACGACCCTTTCGCGCCGCGGGTGCCGGGCTTCAAATTCTTCCCGGCCCAGCGCAAGCCGGTGCTGGGTCAGCTGCATCATCTGGCGCGTTACAGCCAGTTGCTGCTGGTGGTCACCGGCCCGCAGGGCAGCGGCAAGACCCTGCTGCGTCAGGCGCTGGTTGCCAGTACCAACAAGCAATCGGTGCAGAGCGTCGTCGTTTCCGCCCGTGGCGCCGGCGATGCAGCCGGTGTGCTGCGCCAGATCGCCCAAGCGCTGGACGTGGCCCAGGCCGAAGTCGGGGCGATCCTCGATCAGGTCGTGCAGCTGGCGCTGACCGGTCAGGAAGTCTATCTGCTGGTGGACGATGCCGAGCAGCTCGACGAGTCCGCGCTTGAAGCGCTGATGGCGCTGGGCGCCGGCGCGCCGGAAGGCCGCCCGCACGTGTTCCTGTTCGGTGAGTCGTCGCTGATCGCCCAGCTCGAGGCTTTGCACCTTGAGGAAGAGCGCTTCCACGTCATCGAATTGCAGCCGTACACCGAAGAAGAAACCCGCGAGTATCTCGACCAGCGGCTCGAAGGCGCGGGCCGGGGGGTCGAACTTTTCACCGCGGATCAGATCTCTGATATTCACGAAAGCTCCGAGGGTTGGCCCGGCAACATCAACCAGGTCGCTCGCGATGCTCTGATCGAAGTCATGATTGCCAGCCGCTCTGCGGTCAAGCGTCCAAGTATGGGGTTCAACATGCCGAAGAAACACGTATTGGCGATTTCCGCCGTCGTTGTGGTCGCGGTCGCTGCCGCCTGGCTGATGCCGGGTCGCAACAAGGCACCGACCACCGGTGCGCCGGCCAACGAGCAGGCGCAACTGCCACTGGGCCAGGGCACGCCGCAGACCGGTGGCGCACCGTCCGTCGAATTCAACGGCAATACCCAACCGATGCCGCTGCCGCTGGTCGGCAACTCGCAGCCGGTGATGCGTGGTCCGCTGGCTGAAGCCGCGGGTGGTATCACTGAAGGCGACGACGGCGTGCCGGTCGAAGGCTCCAGCAACACGCCACCGACCGTGACCACCACCGCGCCACCGGCGGGCGTTCAGGCCGGCCCTGCGCCGACGCCAGTTCCGGTTCCAGTCCCGGCAGCCAAACCGACCCCGGCGCCGACCCAGGTCGCTACCGCCAAGCCTGCTCCGGCCGCTCCAGCGGCCAAACCGGCTCCGGCGCCTGCCAAGCCTGTTGCCGCCGCGAAACCTGCCGAGAAGCCGGTCACCGTCGCCAAGGCCGCCGGTGGCAGCTGGTACGCCGGTCAGCCGACCAGCAACTACGTGGTGCAGATCCTCGGCACCAGCTCCGAAGCGACCGCGCAAAGCTTCGTCAAGGAGCAGGGCGGCGAGTATCGTTATTTCAAGAAAGTCCTCAACGGCAAGCCTCTCTACGTGATCACCTACGGCAACTTCGCCAATCGTGATGCAGCCGTTTCTGCCATCAAGGCCTTGCCAGCGAAGGTTCAGGCTGGTAAACCTTGGCCTCGCACTGTCGCCAGCGTCCAACAGGAACTGGCAACAACTCGCTGAAGATTCGGCGGCCTTACCCAGGCCGCCTCTCCAAGCACCTCAAAATTTCTACAAGTGCGCGCCGCCCTTACGGGTCGCGTGCCTTGTGGTGTCTGCGTCACAGTAGTCTTTGAGTCGTTGCGGTCAAAATTAAAAAAGTTTTGACTAGCACAGCAGATCGCTTTAAACCTTTCACAAATGCGACATGAATTTGCGACATTTCGTCGTCAAATTTGTGAGCCTCTGTGTCGCTGTGTACAATGACCACCCTTTTGCCCCCGCTAAGCCGGCGTACGTTCGGCGCGAGATGCAAGTGGTTGAATTGAAAAGAAATTTGCCTCGAAAAGAGGCAGCCTGGTGAGAAAGTGTCTATGAAAGCAGGTCTGTACCAACCAGATGAATTCAAGGATAACTGCGGTTTCGGCCTGATAGCCCATATGCAGGGCGAACCCAGTCATACCCTTTTGCAAACGGCCATCGAGGCCCTGACCTGCATGACCCACCGCGGTGGGATTAATGCCGACGGCAAGACCGGTGACGGTTGCGGTCTGCTGATTCAAAAGCCCGACGCGTTCCTGCGTGCCATTGCCCAGGAAACCTTCAGCGTCGAGCTGCCCAAGCAATATGCGGTGGGCATGGTCTTCTTCAATCAGGATCCGGCCAAGGCCGAAGCCGCTCGCGAGAACATGAACCGCGAGATCCTGGCCGAAGGCCTGCAACTGATCGGCTGGCGCAAAGTGCCAATCGACACCAGCGTCCTCGGCCGCCTGGCCCTTGAGCGCCTGCCACAGATCGAACAGGTGTACATCGGCGGCGAAGGCCTGAGCGATCAGGACATGGCGGTCAAGCTGTTCAGCGCCCGTCGTCGTTCGTCCGTGGCAAACGCTGCCGACACCGACCACTACATCTGCAGCTTTTCCCACAAGACCATCATCTATAAAGGCCTGATGATGCCGGCCGACCTGGCCGCGTTCTATCCGGACCTGGGTGACCAGCGCCTGCAAACCGCGATCTGCGTGTTCCACCAGCGCTTCTCCACCAACACCCTGCCGAAATGGCCGCTGGCTCAGCCATTCCGCTTCCTCGCCCACAACGGCGAGATCAACACCATCACCGGCAACCGCAACTGGGCCCAGGCCCGTCGCACCAAGTTCACCAACGATCTGATGGATCTGGAAGAACTCGGCCCGCTGGTCAACCGTGTCGGTTCCGACTCCTCGAGCATGGACAACATGCTTGAGCTGATGGTCACCGGCGGCATCGATCTGTTCCGTGGCGTGCGGATGATCATTCCGCCAGCGTGGCAGAACGTCGAAACCATGGACCCGGATCTGCGTGCGTTCTACGAGTACAACTCGATGCACATGGAACCGTGGGACGGCCCGGCCGGCGTGGTAATGACCGACGGTCGCTACGCGGTGTGCCTGCTCGACCGTAACGGTCTGCGCCCGGCGCGCTGGGTCACCACCACCAACGGTTTCATCACCCTCGCGTCGGAAATCGGCGTATGGGACTACAAGCCTGAAGACGTGATTGCCAAAGGCCGTGTCGGCCCTGGCCAGATCTTCGCCGTGGACACCGAAACCGGGCAGATCCTCGACACCGACGCGATCGACAACCGTCTCAAATCCCGTCATCCGTACAAGCAATGGCTGCGCAAGAATGCCCTGCGCATTCAGGCGACCATGGAAGACAACGATCACGGTTCGGCTTTCTACGACGTCGATCAGCTCAAGCAATACATGAAGATGTATCAGGTCACGTTCGAAGAGCGCGATCAGGTACTGCGTCCGCTTGGCGAACAAGGCTACGAAGCCGTTGGCTCGATGGGCGACGATACGCCGATGGCCGTGCTGTCCCAGCGCGTGCGCACGCCGTACGACTATTTCCGTCAGCAGTTCGCCCAGGTGACCAATCCGCCGATCGACCCGCTGCGTGAAGCGATCGTGATGTCGCTGGAAATCTGCCTCGGTGCCGAGCGCAACATCTTCCAGGAATCGCCGGAGCACGCGTCGCGCGTGATCCTCAGCTCGCCGGTCATTTCCCCGGCCAAGTGGCGTTCGCTGATGAACCTCGACCGCCCGGGTTTCGAGCGGCAGATCATCGACCTCAACTACGACGAAAGCGTCGGCCTCGAAGCGGCGATCCGCAACGTCGCCGATCAGGCTGAAGAAGCCGTGCGTGCCGGTCGTACCCAGATCGTTCTGAGCGACCGTCATATCGCGCCGGGCAAACTGCCGATCCACGCTTCGCTCGCCACCGGCGCGGTGCACCACCGTCTGACCGAAAAAGGCCTGCGCTGCGACTCCAACATCCTGGTTGAAACCGCCACCGCACGCGATCCGCATCACTTCGCGGTGCTGATCGGCTTCGGCGCCTCGGCGGTCTATCCGTTCCTCGCGTACGAAGTGCTGGGCGACCTGATCCGGACCGGTGAAGTACTGGGCGACCTTTACGAGGTGTTCAAGAACTACCGTAAAGGCATCACCAAAGGCCTGTTGAAGATCCTGTCGAAGATGGGCATTTCGACCATCGCGTCGTATCGCGGTGCTCAGTTGTTCGAAGCCATCGGCCTGTCCGAGGAAGTTTGCGAGCTGAGCTTCCGTGGCGTGCCGAGCCGCATCAAGGGTGCGCGTTTCGTCGACATCGAAGCCGAGCAGAAAGCACTGGCCACCGAAGCCTGGAGTCCGCGCAAGCCGATCCAGCAGGGCGGTCTGCTGAAGTTCGTCCACGGTGGCGAATATCACGCGTACAACCCGGACGTGGTCAACACCCTGCAAGCCGCCGTGCAGCAGGGCGACTACGCCAAATTCAAGGAATACACCTCGCTGGTGGACAACCGTCCGGTGTCGATGATCCGCGACCTGTTCAAGGTCAAGACCCTCGATACGCCGCTGGACATCAGTGAAATCGAACCGCTGGAATCGGTGCTCAAGCGCTTCGACTCCGCCGGTATCTCGCTGGGCGCCCTGTCGCCGGAAGCTCACGAAGCCCTGGCCGAAGCCATGAACCGCCTCGGTGCGCGTTCCAACTCCGGCGAAGGCGGCGAAGACCCGGCACGCTACGGCACCATCAAGAGCTCGAAAATCAAGCAGGTTGCGACCGGCCGTTTCGGCGTGACCCCGGAATACCTGGTCAACGCCGAAGTGCTGCAAATCAAGGTCGCCCAGGGCGCCAAGCCGGGCGAGGGCGGGCAACTGCCGGGCGGTAAAGTGAACGGGTTGATCGCCAAACTGCGTTACGCAGTACCGGGCGTGACCCTGATTTCGCCACCGCCGCACCACGACATCTATTCCATCGAAGACTTGTCGCAGCTGATCTTCGACCTGAAACAGGTCAACCCGAAGGCGCTGGTCTCGGTGAAACTCGTGGCTGAAGCAGGCGTCGGCACCATCGCCGCCGGTGTGGCCAAGGCCTATGCGGACTTGATCACTATCTCCGGTTACGACGGTGGCACCGGTGCTTCGCCGCTGACCTCGATCAAATACGCGGGTGCACCGTGGGAACTCGGCCTAGCCGAAACCCACCAGACCCTGCGCGGCAACGACCTGCGCGGCAAGGTCCGGGTCCAGACCGACGGCGGCCTGAAAACCGGCCTCGACGTGATCAAGGCAGCCATCCTCGGCGCTGAAAGCTTCGGCTTCGGTACCGCGCCAATGATCGCGCTGGGCTGCAAATACCTGCGTATCTGCCACCTGAACAACTGCGCCACCGGCGTTGCGACCCAGAACGAGAAGCTGCGCAAGGATCACTACATCGGCACCGTCGACATGGTGGTGAATTTCTTCACCTACGTCGCCGAAGAAACCCGTGAGTGGCTGGCCAAGCTGGGCGTGCGTTCCCTCGAAGAGCTGATCGGCCGCACCGATCTGCTGGAAATCCTCGAAGGCCAGACCGCCAAGCAGCATCACCTGGATCTGACCCCGCTGCTGGGCAGCGACCACATCCCGGCGGACAAGCCTCAGTTCTGCGGCGTCGAGCGCAACCCGCCCTTCGACCAGGGCCTGCTGGCCGAGAAAATGGTCGAGATGGCGACGTCGGCGATCAACGACCTCAGCGGCGCCGAATTCGATCTGGATATCTGCAACTGCGACCGTTCGATCGGCGCACGGATCTCCGGCGAAATCGCGCGCAAGCACGGCAACCAGGGCATGGCCAAAGCGCCAATCACCTTCCGCTTCAAGGGCACTGCGGGTCAGAGCTTCGGCGTGTGGAACGCCGGCGGTCTGAACATGTACCTGGAAGGCGATGCCAACGACTACGTCGGCAAAGGCATGACCGGTGGCAAGCTGACCATCGTGCCGCCGAAGGGCAGCGTTTATAAGACTCAGGAAAGCGCCATCATCGGCAACACCTGCCTGTACGGCGCCACGGGCGGCAAGCTGTTCGCCGCCGGCACCGCAGGCGAGCGTTTCGCCGTGCGCAACTCCGGTGCCCACACGGTTGTGGAAGGCACTGGCGATCACTGCTGTGAGTACATGACCGGTGGTTTTGTCTGCGTTCTGGGCAAGACCGGTTACAACTTCGGCTCTGGCATGACCGGCGGTTTCGCCTACGTGCTCGACCAGGACAACACCTTCGTTGACCGGGTCAACCACGAACTGGTGGAAATCCAGCGGATCAGCGGCGAGGCGATGGAAGCCTATCGCAGCCACCTGCAGAACGTGCTGAACGAGTACGTCGCGGAAACCGACAGCGAGTGGGGTCGTGAGCTCGCCGAGAACCTCGATGACTACCTGCGTCGTTTCTGGCTGGTCAAGCCGAAGGCTGCCAACCTGAAGTCGTTGCTTTCCAGCACCCGTGCCAACCCGCAGTGATATGCGCCTGAAGAGTTTGATGAGGTTTTAACAATGGCTGAACGTCTGAATAACGACTTCCAGTTCATCGATGTCGGGCGCAAGGATCCGAAGAAGAAACTGTTGCGTCAACGCAAGAAAGAGTTCGTGGAAATCTACGAACCGTTCAAACCCCAGCAGTCGGCCGACCAGGCCCACCGCTGCCTGGGTTGCGGCAACCCGTATTGCGAATGGAAGTGCCCGGTGCACAACTTCATTCCGAACTGGCTGAAGCTGGTGGCCGAGGGCAACATCCTCCAGGCCGCCGAGCTGTCGCACCAGACCAACACCCTGCCGGAAGTCTGCGGCCGGGTGTGTCCGCAGGATCGTCTGTGCGAGGGTGCCTGCACCCTCAACGACGGCTTCGGCGCGGTGACCATCGGTTCGGTCGAGAAGTACATCACCGACACCGCGTTCGCCATGGGCTGGCGCCCGGACATGTCCAAGGTCAAACCGACCGGCAAGCGTGTCGCGATCATCGGCGCAGGCCCGGCGGGCCTCGGTTGTGCCGACGTGCTGGTGCGCGGCGGCGTGACCCCGGTGGTGTTCGACAAGAACCCGGAAATCGGTGGTCTGCTGACCTTCGGCATCCCCGAGTTCAAGCTCGAAAAGACCGTGCTGAGCAATCGCCGCGAAGTCTTCACCGGCATGGGCATCGAATTCCGTCTCAACACCGAGGTCGGCAAGGACGTGACCATGGAGCAACTGCTCGCCGAGTACGATGCCGTGTTCATGGGCATGGGCACCTACACCTACATGAAGGGCGGTTTTGCCGGTGAGGACCTGCCGGGCGTTTATGACGCGCTGGACTTCCTGATCGCCAACGTCAACCGCAACCTGGGCTTTGAAAAGTCGCCGGAAGATTTCGTCGACATGAAAGGCAAGAAGGTCGTGGTTCTTGGGGGCGGCGACACGGCGATGGACTGCAACCGCACGTCGATCCGCCAGGGCGCCAAGTCGGTGACCTGCGCCTATCGTCGTGACGAAGCGAACATGCCCGGCTCGCGCAAAGAGGTGAAGAACGCCAAGGAAGAAGGCGTGAAATTCCTCTACAACCGCCAGCCGATCGCCATCGTTGGCGAGGACAAGGTCGAAGGCGTGAAAGTGGTCGAGACCCGTCTCGGCGAGCCGGACGCCCGTGGCCGTCGCAGCCCCGAGCCGATCCCGGGCTCCGAAGAGATCATCCCGGCTGACGCCGTGGTCATCGCTTTCGGTTTCCGTCCAAGCCCGGCGCCATGGTTCGAGCAGTTCGAAATCCAGACCGACAGCCAGGGCCGCGTCGTTGCGCCCGAGCAGGGTCAGTACAAGCACCAGACCAGCAACCCGAAAATCTTCGCCGGTGGCGACATGGTGCGCGGTTCCGACCTGGTGGTGACGGCGATCTTCGAAGGCCGCAATGCGGCTGAAGGGATCCTGGATTACCTGGGCGTCTAAACCCGGATCCTGAGCCAAAAGCAATAACCCTGTGGGAGCGAGCTTGCTCGCGAAAGCGGTGGATCAGCCAACAGCAATGTTGTATGTGAAGCCCTCTTCGCGAGCAAGCTCGCTCCCACAGTTGTTTCTCAGTGTTGCTGATAGCGCATTTCCAGCGCGACAAATTGACCCGATAGACAAAAGGCTGACCTGCATCCGTGCCTTTTGCGTCGCGCTCTGAGAAAATGCCCGCACTTTTTTTCCGGATGCCGACATGACTGCCCTGAAGAACGACCGTTTCCTCCGCGCCCTGCTCAAGCAACCCGTAGACGTCACCCCTGTGTGGATGATGCGCCAGGCCGGCCGCTACCTGCCGGAATACCGCGCCAGCCGCGCCCAGGCCGGTGATTTCATGAGCCTGTGCATGAATCCGGAATTCGCCTGCGAAGTCACGCTGCAACCGCTGGACCGCTATCCGCAACTGGACGCGGCGATCCTGTTCTCCGACATCCTCACCATTCCCGATGCCATGGGCCAGGGCCTGTACTTCGAGACCGGTGAAGGTCCGCGCTTTAAGAAAGTCGTCAGCACCCTGGCCGACATCGAAGCCCTGCCGATCCCGGATCCGCACAAAGACCTCGGCTACGTGATGGACGCGGTCAGTACCATCCGGCGCGAACTGAACGGCCGCGTGCCGCTGATCGGTTTCTCCGGCAGCCCGTGGACCCTCGCCACGTACATGGTCGAAGGCGGCTCGTCGAAAGACTTCCGCAAGACCAAGGCAATGCTCTACGACAACCCGCAAGCCATGCACCTGCTGTTGGACAAGCTGGCGCAGTCGGTGACTTCGTACCTGAACGGCCAGATTCAGGCCGGCGCGCAAGCGGTGCAGATCTTCGATACCTGGGGCGGCAACCTGTCCGCGGCGGCGTACCAAGAGTTCTCCCTAGCCTACATGAAGAAAATCGTCAGCGGCCTGATCCGCGAGCACGACGGTCGCAAGGTGCCGGTGATCCTGTTCACCAAGAACGGCGGCCTGTGGCTGGAAAGCATCGCCGACGCTGGCGCTGACGCACTGGGCCTGGATTGGACCTGCGACATCGGCAACGCCCGCGCCCGCGTGGGTGACAAGGTCGCGCTGCAAGGCAACATGGACCCGACCGTGCTCTACGCCAAGCCGGAAGCGATCCGCACCGAAGTCGGGCGCATCCTCGCCAGCTACGGCAAGGGCAGCGGCCACGTCTTCAACCTCGGCCACGGCATCACCCCGGAAGTCGATCCGGAACACGCCGGCGCGTTCCTGCGCGCGGTGCACGAGTTGTCGGCGCAGTATCACGAATAATCGGCGCTCAGCGCTAATGGTAGAAAACAAAAACGCCCGGCTTGTGCCGGGCGTTTTTGTTTGCGATGGGTTTAGCGACCGAGGAGTTGTTCGGCGTAGCGGGCGATGATGTGGTCGAAGGGTTTTTGATTGGGAATCGCGGTATTTCTGATCGCCGTCACCAACCGCTCAAGCTCTTCCTCGCTGACGTGCATGACGAACTCATCATCGAAGAGGCGGCGGATTGTGTCCTGACGTCGATTTTTGAGATAGGCAATGTCTAACGCCAGTACCTCGATCATCTTTGTGGCGGGAAGGTCGTCAGAATTCTTTGGCTGGATTTCGCCGGTTCGCAGATATCGGAAACGCTGTTCACAATTCCCGTCGGTGGGAGAAATGTGTTGGTTTTCGTCGAACCAGTTGCCCTTCTTATGGCCGCAGTGCAACGGATTGCCGGGCTTGGTTTCTCGCAGGCAGGAGGCATGAAGGTTGTGAAACTCCAACGCCAGCTCTTCGAAATGCTCTTGAGGTCTGAAGTGCTCGATATGGCTGGTCGAGGCATCTATTTCCCGGCCGCAATAACAGCAGAAGAAGCCTTGCTCCTTAAGCAGGGCATTATGCAAATCCCGTTTTTGCGGGTTTTGTAGCGTTGGGTAAGTTGGACTCCACTCGTCGTTCGCCGAGTTTTTCCAATCTGTAAATGAAGCGGGTTCAGTTCCTTTGAGCACTCGCTTCATTTGCCGAGAATCTCCTTGCGCCTGATCAGTGCTTCGGCGCCGGCGAACTCCGGTAGGTCGGGGGCTTTCTTTTTCAGCGCCTCAAGTTGTGATTTTGCCTTTTCGAGGTCGTTGTCTTCCAACGTGGAAAAAAGCTCGGACAGCAGATCTTCGATCTCTGGTTCGCGCTGCGTAACGCCCATTACCTCTTCAAGCACGCTGCTGGAATCCAGACCGTAGGTGACACGCGGATGAGTAGGATCCCCGTTGTGCAACACGATGACTTCCTCAGGTTTCAGGCTGCCGATGATTTGTGGGGAATGGCTTGCGGCGATGAATTGGACTTTGGGAAAAGCCTGTCTCAATGCAGGCACGATGCTGCGTTGCCAGGCCGGGTGAAGGTGAATATCCAGTTCGTCGATGATCACCACGCCAGAGGTGTTCTTCAGGACATCTTTGCCCATATGGGGGTTGAGGATGCACATGCGGCGGGCGATATCCGCAATAAGGGCAATCAAGCCACGCTGGCCATCGCTCAGTTCATTGAATGGAATGACTGAGTCGTTTCCGAAATTCACCAAGATGCTACGTAGCGGGAGGTCGTAATAAAGACCGGTTGAGTCGGGCAACGCGTATTTTATGGCGGTATTAATCCAGGTCAGCTCATCATCGAAGATCGACATGACACCGGAGGATCTATGGATGGTCTGCAACTGTTCTAGGGTTTTGCCGATGACCCAACTTTCAAAATCTCGAATATCGGCAGCGGAGTCATTCCAATTTTTATATCCGTCGAACCGTGAAATTTGTTGAGTGGCAGAGTACTCCGCAGAGACGTCGCTCACTGCCCATCTTCTATTGCCACGATAAAACGTTAATAAAGGTAAGTCAGGGTTTTTATCTCGATTCAGGCCATCCACGTATCCTCTTACCGTGTTTACAAGGTTCGAGTCAGGATGAGTAATCTCGTCGGCGCGTCGTTTGATTTTCGACCATGCACGACAGTCGAAGATGTGTCCATTTGCCTCTAGCAAAACTGGATATCTACGCTCGAATCGAACTCGTCCATCGTAGGTGTCGATGACAAAGCGAGCATCGCTATCTCTCAGAGAGTCGGTGTAAAAGGCCATGCAGGTGGGGAAGTCTTCAAAGCTAGCGGCCACCGCCTGCAACAACGAAGTCTTCCCGCTCCCATTAACCCCCACCACCAGATTGAATCCCGGCTGAAAGTCGAACGTGGCATCTTCGTAGCAACGAAAATTCTTAATGTGGAGACGGTCCAGGCGCATTCTGGCTTCCCTTTACCAAAGCAGGCGAATGCCGTCAGTGTACCTTGGCCCGTGATTACCGCTAGGGCGCAGTTGTGGCTAAACCTTTTCGCCACCACCCAACGGCGGCAACTTCGCCAGCTTCAACGCCACCAACAGCGCCACCAGCAACAGCGCGCCGATGAACAGGCCAATCCCGTTCCATCCTGCCATGTGCCAGAACACCCCGCCCGCCGTCCCGGCGATGCTCGAGCCAGCGTAATAGCTGAACAGGTACAGCGACGACGCCTGGCCCTTGGCCTTGAGCGCCCGGCGGCCGATCCAGCTGCTGGCCACCGAGTGTGCGCCGAAGAAGCCGAAGGTGAATATCAGCATGCCAATGATCACCAACGGCAGCGGTGTGAACATCGTCAGGGCGAGGCCAGCGAACATCAGGGCGATGATGGCCCACAGCACTTTGCGGCGGCCCAGTTTGTCGGCCAGCGAACCGATTTTCGCCGAGCTGTAGATGCCTGACAGGTACACCACCGACAACAGTCCCACGAACACCTGATCCATGTGGTACGGCTCGGCCAGCAGGCGGTAGCCGATGTAGTTGAACAGGGTGACGAATGCGCCCATCAGCACGAACGCCTCAAGGAACAGCAGCGGCAGGCCGGCATCGCGAAAGTGCATGGTGAAGCCGTCGAGCAGGCTGCGCGGGTGCAGCGAGCGGGAGCGGAAGTTGCGCGACTCCGGCAGGATCTTCCAGAACACCGCCGCCGCGATCAGCGCCAGCCCGCCGATCACCAGCATCGCCGTGTGCCAGCTGACGAAGTCGATCAGCACACCGGTGATCAACCGCCCGCTCATGCCGCCAATCGCGTTACCACCGATGTACAGACCCATCGCCAGACCGATGTGCTGCGGATGGATTTCCTCGCTCAGGTACGTCATTGCCACCGCCGCCAGACCGCTCAATGACAGTCCGATCAGCGCACGCATGATCAGCACGCCGTGCCAGCTCGGCATCATCGAACTGGCGATGGTGCACAGGGCTGCGGCAAACAGTGCGGCGACCATCACCGGTTTACGCCCGACCCTATCGGAAATCGGGCCAGTGATCAGCAGACCGAAGGCCAGCATGCCGGTGGCCACCGACAGGATCAGGCTGCTCTGCGCCGCGTTGATCGAATACTCCTGGGACAGCAGCGGCATCATCGGCTGCACGCAGTACAGCAGGGCAAACGTCGCGAAGCCGCCGCTGAACAGCGCCAGCACCGTGCGCATGAACGCGGGCGTGCCTTTCTCGATGTAGATCTCTTGCAGTTCGGTCAGTACATCGTCCGCCGCGGCGGGCGGGACTTCATGGGCCAGTGGAGCGACGGCAGTTTTCACATCAGACCTCGGAGGGCGCGGGCAGGCAGGCAATGAAAAAATCATATAGCTGGCTAATGTTTCTATCCAATATATTGTTCGACCTGTTTGATAGCTTTAACGACCTAATGGGGTGTCCATGGAATTGCGCCACTTGCGCTACTTCATCGCCGTCGCCGAAGAACTGCACTTCGGCCGCGCCGCACAGGTGCTGGGTATCTCCCAGCCACCGCTAAGCCAGCAGATTCAGTCGCTGGAACAGGAGGTCGGCGCCCGACTGTTCGAGCGTACCAATCGTCGGGTCGAGCTCAGCGAGGCCGGGCGACTGTTTCTGGAAGAGGCGCGATTGGTGCTGGCGCAGGTCGATAAAGCGGCCGACGTGGCCCGCCGTGCACAACTCGGCGAGCTGGGAGAGTTGAAGATCGGTTTCACCTCTTCGGCGCCGTTCAACTCGACCATTCCCCAGGCAATTTTTTCCTTCCGCCAGCGCTTCCCGGCCGTGCACCTGAACCTACGGGAAATGAGCAGCACCCAAGTAGCGGATGCGCTGGTGGACGAGTCGATCGAAGTCGGCATCATGCGCCCGCTGGGCCTGCCGGATTCGCTCAGCGTGGTCGAACTGATGCGCGAGCCATTGGTCGCGGTGCTCAGCTCCAAACATCCGTTGGCACAGGGCTCTGAAGAGGGGCTGTTCCTCTCGGCGCTGGCTCTGGAGCCGTTCGTGTTCTTCCCGCGCAGCTACGGCAGTGGTCTGTATTCGCAACTGATCAGCCTGGCCCGCGACGCTGGGTTCAGCCCGCACTTCGCCCAGGAGGCCGGCGAAGCCATGACCATCATCGGTCTGGTGGCGGCAGGTCTGGGTGTGTCGGTCATGCCGGCGTCGTATCAGCGGATGCGCATCGACGGCGTGGTCTACCGGCCGCTGCTCGATCCCGAGGCCGTGACGGCGGTGTGGCTGGTGCAGCGCAAGGACCAGAAGTCACCGATGGCCAAGGCGTTTGTCGAACTGCTGACGCGCAAGATGAACGTTTAAGGCGTTGGTGTTTTCTCCGAAGCGGCCGATACGCTCTGGTTGGATCATCAAATTATGGAGAAACGGGATGTTCAAGCAGTTCAGCTTCGCCGCTTTGTTGGTAGTTGCCGCGCTCAGCACAGGTTGCGCTTCGGTAAAAATGGCCGACGATACTCAAGACGCTCAGGCTAAAACCTTCCAGGTCAGCCCGGACAAGGCTCACATCTACGTTTACCGCAACGAGAGCATGGGTGCCGGCGTGAAGATGCCTGTCGCGCTCAATGGCAAACCGGTGGGTGCAACCGTTGCCAAGTCGTATCTGATGCTGTCGGTACCGGCAGGTCAGCAGACGCTGGTGTCCTCGGCAGAAAACGATTCGGAGCTGAAACTCTCGGCCGAAGCGGGCAAGAACTATTTCGTCTGGCAGGAAGTGAAGGTCGGTTTCATCAAGGCGCGCAATGCCCTGCAAGTGGTCGATGAAACGACCGGTCGCGCCGGCGTCAATGAAAGCAAACTGATCCAGGCTCAGTAAGCATTTCGCACGCCTTCACGCCCGTCGTGGAGGCGTTGCCCATCAGGGCAGCCGCACCAGATCTCCCTTCAACGCCACCCGCGTCACAAACACCCCGGCCCGACATTCATAAGTGTTCAGATCCTTGCGCACATGCTGGTCGTAGTAGCTGACGATATTGGTCACCGCATTCGCCCCGACACGCTTGGCCTCGGCCTGCAGCGCAATCAGATTCGACTGCAACACCCACTCGCAGGAGTCGTGATCGCTCTTGTTGAAACCGTTGGTCTTCAAGTCACTGACCACGCCGCGCTGCAACAACCGCTGAGTCCCCTGAGGCCCGTTGCCGACCAGATAAAACTTCACACTGCCGTCCAGCCGCCCGGCGCGCATTGCATCCGACACAACTGTTTCGAACGGCATGTACATCAGATTGGTGGCGTGGCTGGCGCTGGGGAGCAGGCTGAAAAGGGCGGCGGCGATGAGGTCTTTCGCTTGCATGGTCATCTCCTTGACGTAACGCGCAGCAAATCATGGGTATGACGAGTGTAGACGCCGTATATCGGACAGAGAGAAGTCCATGTAGAGTGCGTGTAGCTTAGCGGCTACACTTGCGGCCATGACTGAGATACTTCGAAGCTCCACATTCTCGAGCTGGCTTGTGAAGCTGGTTGATAGTCGCGCCAGGATGCGTATTCAGGTGCGAATTGATCGCATGGCTGATGGGAATTTCGGTGATGTCAAAGCCATTGGCGAAGGGATCAGCGAAGCCCGAATTGACTATGGCCCGGGATATCGGGTCTATTTCATGCAGCAAGGTCGTCAGCTGGTCATCCTCCTTTGTGGTGGAGACAAGAGCAGTCAATCTCGAGACATCAAGCAAGCCAGGCTCATCGCGGAATCCTGGCAGGAGCAATACCCATGACCGAACAATTCACTCGTTGGGACTCAGCCGAGTACCTCAAGACAGAAGAGGACATGGCCAACTATCTGGACGCCTGCATGGAAGAGGCGGGTGACGACCCGGCTTTTATTGCCAAGGCACTTGGCACGATTGCTCGGGCGCGTGGCATGACCCAGGTCGCGCGGGATGCGGGGCTATCAAGGGAAAGTCTTTATCGCGCACTGTCAGGCGAGGTAAATCCTGAATTTGGAACGATCCTCAAAGTCATGAAAGCGCTGGGGCTGAAGTTGCATGCCAGCACATGATCTGAATAGAAAAGGGCGCCGAAAGGCGCCCTTTGTCGTTTCCGGCCGTTACTGAACCGTCGCCAGATCGCCCTTCAACGCTACGCCGGCCATGATTGCGCCCGCGTGGCATTCGTAGGTTTTCGCATCCTTGCGCTCATTGCTCTTGTAGAAGCTGACGATGTTGGTCACCGCGTTGGCGCCGGCGCTTTTCGCGGCCTGGTGCAGGCTGATGATCGCCGATTGCACGACCCACTCGCAGGCTTCCTGGTCGGTCTTGTTGAAGGCGTTGGTCTTCTTGTTGGTCACGGCGCCGGGGCTGACGACGGTGACTTTGCCGGCCGGGGCGTTGCCCGCCAGATAGAACTTCACGCTGCCGTCGATCTTGCCGGTGCGGGTCGCTTCGGCGACGGCCTTGTCGAACGGCAGGTACACCGCCGTGTCACGGGCCTGGCTGACGGCCGGCAAGGCGCAGATGAGCAGAGTGGCAGCGAGTTTCTTTAAGTGCATGGAGGTCTCCTTGACCTGGATTAATTCGGTTGGGGCCAGCGACGGAAAATCAGCGAGGTGTTGACCCCGCCGAAAGCGAAGTTGTTGTTCATCACGTATTCGTGGCTCATCTGGCGGAACTCGCCGCGCAGATAGTCGAGCTTGCCGCAGTGCGGATCGACCTCGTCGAGATTGAGCGTGTGCACGTACAGGTCGCGGTTGAGCATCTCGATGCTGAACCACGATTCCAGCGCCCCGCAGGCGCCGAGGGTGTGGCCCAGGAAGCTTTTTTGCGAGCTGATCGGCATGCGTTCTCCGAACAGGGCACTGGTTGCCAGGGTTTCGGCGACATCGCCCTGTTCGGTGGCGGTGCCGTGGCCGTTGACGTAGCCGATGACGTCCGGCGTGAGGCCTGCGTCTTCCAGTGCCAGTTCCATTGCCCGGCGCATGGTGACTTGCTCGGGGCGGGTGGTGTGCTGGCCGTCGGCGTTGCTGCCGAAACCAACGATTTCGGCGTGAATGTGCGCACCGCGTGCCAGGGCATGCTCCAGTTCTTCAAGCACCAGCATGCCGCCGCCTTCACCGATCACCAGGCCGTCGCGGCCCTTGTCGTACGGGCGTGGCGAGGTGTGTGGCGCATCGTTTTTCAGACTGGTGGCGTACAGCGCGTCGAACACCATGGCTTCGGTCGGGCACAGCTCTTCGGCGCCGCCGGCGAGCATCAGCGGCAGACGACCGAACTTGATCGCCTCGTAGGCGTAACCGATGCCCTGGCTGCCGCTGGTGCAGGCGCTGGAGGTCGGGATCAAGCGGCCGGTGAGGCCGAAGAAGATGCTGATGTTCGCCGCCGTGGTGTGCGGCATCATCCGCACATAGGAGTTGGCGTTGAGGCCCTCGGCCACCGAGTTGAGCAGCATGTTGCCGAACGCCTTGATCTCGTCGGTGCTGCCGGTGGACGAGCCACAGGCCACGCCCATGCGCCCGTCCTTGATCGATTCGTCGCCGAGCAGGCCGGCATCGGCCAGCGCTTTTTCCGCCGCGCCGACGGCCAGCCGCGAAACACGGCCCATGCTGCGTAGCTGTTTGCGGGTCCAGTGCGCCGGCACCTGGAAATCATCAATGGGCCCGGCCAGACGGGTGTTGAGCTCGCTGAAGCGATCCCACTCGTCCATCCGGCGAATGCCGCTGCGGTTGGCGGCGAAATTGCCGGCGATGGTCTCCCAGTCGCTGCCCAGCGAGGTGATGCCGGCCATGCCGGTGACGACGACGCGCTTCATCAGCACAAGCCTCCGTTGACCGCCAGCACCTGGCGGGTGATGTACGACGCTTCCGCCGACATCAGGAAATTCACCGCACCGGCCACCTCTTCAGGCGTGCCCATGCGTTGTGCGGGGATCATTTTCAGCAGTTCTTCCACCGGCACGTTTTCATCCAGCATCGCCGTGTCGATCAGGCCCGGTGCGACGCAATTGACCGTGATCTTGCGCTTGGCCAGTTCGATCGCCAAGGCTTTCGCGGCGCCGATCACGCCCGCTTTCGACGCGCTGTAATTGACCTGGCCACGGTTGCCGATCAGCCCCGAGACCGAGGTGATGCAAACGATGCGACCAGCGGCACGGCGGCGGATCATCGGCATCATCACCGGGTGCAGGACGTTGTAGAAACCGTCGAGGTTGGTGCGCAGCACCACGTCCCAGTCATCGTCGCTCAGGGCCGGAAAGGCGCCGTCGCGGGTCAGGCCGGCATTGAGCACCACGCCGTAGTAGGCGCCGTGGGCTTCAACGTCGGCTTCGAGGATGGCTTTGCAGGTTTCGCGATCCGCCACGTCGAATTGCAGGATGCGCGCGTTGCGGCCGAGCGCTTCGACTTCGGCTTTCACCGCTTGCGCTTGCGTCATGCCGCTGCGGCAATGCAGGACGATATTGTGGCCGGCACTGGCCAGGCGCAGGGCGATGGCGCGGCCGATGCCACGGCTGGAGCCGGTGACCAGTATTGATTCAGTCATCGTTCGACTCCTTGTTTGTTTCGTTGCGGGATTGCTCTAGATAGTCCGCCGCGTGGGGCGGGCGGAACACGTTCAGCCGGGCGCTGGCCTCGATGCCGGGCGCGTTGATGTGGCATTCGAATACACCCATGCCGTTGTCGTCTTCCAGCGAGCGCAGGCCATGGATGGTCAGTTCGCTGCCAACCGGAAAGGCCGCGACATTGCATTCGAACTTGCGTGTGCCGAGCAGAAAGCCCAGCTCCACCGGGTTGCCTTTTTGCCGCGCATGGCACCCGGCGAACGCGGCGACGCTTTGCGCCATCAACTCGACGCCGACCCACGCCGGCAGGCTGCCGTCGGGCAGGCTGAACAGGCCGCCGGGTCGGACGGTGAGGGTGGTGTGGATCTGTTCGTCGTCAAAGCTCAGGATCCGGTCGATCAGGATCATGTCGCCAGCGTGGGGCAGCAGTTCGGCGAGCGGCCAGTGGGTCATGGGGCGTCTCCGATAATCAGGCTGACGTTATTGCCACCGAAGGCAAACGAGTTGCTCATCAGGTAGCGGGGTGCAATGGACGCCAGGCGTTCGCTTGCGGTCACCCACTTCAGCGCTGGCAATGCCGGGTCGGCCTGGCCGTCCCAGATGTGCGGCGGCAAGGCGTGGTCGGGGTTGTCGGCACTCAGGCTCAACCAGCAGAACGCCGCTTCCAGTGCGCCGGCGGCGCCGAGGGTGTGGCCGGTCATCGGTTTGGTCGAGGAACACGGCACGCCTTCGGCAAACAGTGCGGCGACGGCCAGGCTTTCCATGGCGTCGTTGTGCTGGGTCGCGGTGCCGTGCAGGTTCAGGTAGCTGATGTCGCCGGCTTGCAGGTGGGCTTGATCGAGGGCTTTTTGCATCGATTGCAGTGCGCCACGGCCGCTCGGTTCCGGTGCGGAAATATGGTGCGCGTCGGAGCTGGCGCCAGCGCCGAGCAGGGCGATGCCCGGCCCTGCGCCGCGTGCTTTGCTCATCACGAACAGCACCGCCGCTTCGCCGATGTTGATGCCGTTGCGGTTGGCGGAAAACGGATTACAGCGCTCGTCGGACACCGCTTCCAGCGCACTGAAACCGTTGAGGGTCAGTTTGCACAGGCTGTCGACACCGCCGCACAGCACGGCGTCGCACAGGCCTAGATCGAGCAGGCGTCGGGCGCTCATCAGCGCGCGTGCGCTGGAGGTGCAGGCGGTGGAAATCACATAGGTCGGGCCGCTCAGTTGCAGCCAGTCGGCGAGGAAATTCGCCGGGGCGCCGAGTTCCTGTTGCCGGTAGTCGTAATCGGTCGGGAACTGGTGGTCGCGAATGTAGTGCGCCAGGCCGCGACTGGCCTCGTCGATACCGGAAGTGCTGGTGCCGAGTACCACGCCGATGCGCTCGCGCCCGTACGTCTGGATCGCCTGCTCGATGTCATCGCGAATCTGCAACGCGGCTTCCAGCAACAGTTGATTGTTGCGGCTGCGCTGGTCGGCCAGCGCCTCGGGAATCGGCGCCAGATCACCGTGCACGGCGGCCACCGGCAGTTCGCGCTCCGGCACCCAGCCGGACTCGCGGCGCATGCCCGAGCAGTCGCCGGCAAACAGGTTGCGTGCCACGGCTTGCTTGTCGCGCCCCAGGGCGCAGATCACGCCGAGGGCATTGAGGTAGGCGGTCATGACGTCGGTTCACCGAGTGGCGTTACGCGATAGTGCGGGCCTTGTGGCAGGTTCAATTCGAAGCTCAAGGGTCGGGTGTAACGGATGTCCCAGCGCGCCGGCAGGGAACGTTGGCCGCCCTGTTGCTCCGCGTCGGGATAGTTGCGCGACAGCTCGCCCGCCGGGGTCAGGGCGAACAGCAGCGCGGCGAACAGCTCCCGGGCTTCCGGGTTGGGCGGCAGCAGGCCGTCGGCCTGCCAATGCCCGTCGATCAGTTGCTGACGCGCCTGGGGAATGCCCAGCGGATCCATCATCGACCAGCGGATGCCGGGTCCTTCGCGCTGGATCACCAACAACCAGTCTTGCTGTTGCCCGGCCAGGTGACGTTCGATATGCAGTTGCATCGGCAGCGGCAGGCTCGGGTTGCCGGCCGGCAGCGGCGCCTGACTGGCGCAGGCACCGAGCAGCAAGACGCAGGCGAGCAGCAGAACACGCAACATCAGACAGCCTCGTTCAAGGGTTTGCGGGCCACCACGTTGACCAGGGTTTCTTCCCGCTGGCCAAAGGGCTTGGGCTGGCGCAGACCAAAACGCTCGAGCAGACCGAAATCCTTCGACCGGCTCCACCACAGGTACGGGTACGAAACGTTCTGTTCGGCAAACTCGAAACCCTGCTGGCGAATCATCTCCAGGTACTGCGCCGCGCTCTTTTGCACGTGCATCGGATGGCGGAACAGCCAGCGAATCACCCACGTATCAATGTAAGCCTCGGTGGACTCGGCGAACAGCAGATAACCGCCCGGCTTGAGCACCCGATAGAACTCGGCGAGGGCTTTTTCCTGCTCCACCAGATGATGGAAGGTCTGGTGACAGAACAGCAGGTCGACGCTGGCGTCCGGCACATTGAGCGTCGCGCAGTCGCTGCCGATCAGCTCGACGTCGAAGCCCTGACGCGCGGCCTCGGCGGCGCTCAATTCCAGGCTGTGCGGATCGGCATCGATGCCGATCAGGCGCTGTGGCGCGAAGGTCTGGCGCAGGTGACCGAACGACTTGCCCTGGCCACAGCCGGCATCCAGCAGCACCGGACTGGCCGGCAACGATTCGCTGAACAACCCTCGCAAATCATTGATCGCCACGCGCAGCACATGGTGCTGCCAGGTGTGGCTGCGCAGGAACCAGAAACCGAAGCGGGTTTCCTCGACGTAGTTGTCACTCAGGTAATTCATGTGTCGTCCCTTGCACAGAGTTCGGAGATCGTCTTCAGCCGGCGGCGCGCTTCACTGACGAACGGGTTGCGTTCGTCCCAGGCGTAGCCGGCGAGGATCGAGCAGATCATGCGGCGGATTTCCGGTGAGCCTTGCTCGTGGAAAATCACGTCCTGGAAAGTGCCGGCGTACCAGCCTTCGACGTAGCAGCGGAACGTGTCGACCCCGCGTTTCAGCGGCTCGGCGAACTCCCGTTGCCAGTCCACCGTTTCGCCCTGCAACTGCCGATGCAGCACACCGGCGGCCATGCTCGCCGAACGCATGGCAATGGTCACGCCGGAGGAGAACACCGGGTCGAGAAATTCGGCCGCGTTACCCAGCAGCGCGAAGCCCGGGCCGTGCAGGGTTTTGACGTTGGCCGCATAGCCGCCGAGAGTGCGCGCCGGGGTGTCCCACACGGCGTTGTTCAGCACCTTGGCCAGGCTCGGGGTTTCGGCGATGAACCCGCGCAGGCAGGCGTCGAGGTCGGTATCGCGGCCCGCGAAATGTTCAGCGGCAGCCACCACGCCGACGGAGCAGCGACCGTTGCTGAACGGGATCGACCAGAACCAGATATCGCGGTGCTGCGGGTGAGTGGTGATGAGGATCTTCTCGCGGTCGAAACCGGGGTGATCGATATGGTCTTCAACGTGGGTGAAAACGGCCTGGCGAACCGGGAAGTTCGATGGTGCTTCCAAGTCGAGCAGACGCGACAGCACGCGGCCGTAACCGCTGGCATCGAGGACAAAGCCAGCTTCGACGCGGTACTCGCTGCCGTCTTCGCGGCGCACATTCAGCTGCGGTCGCGGGCGTTCGAAATCGACGCTGACAATCGCGTCGCCGTAGCGGATTTCCGCGCCCTGCAACGCCGCCTGATCGGCCAGCAACTTGTCGAAGTCGGCGCGTTGCACCTGTAGGGTCGTGGGCTTGCCGGCGGTGAAGGTGTCACCAAAATCGAAGGCGCTGTAGCGCTCGCCCCAGGCGAACGCCGCACCGTTCTTGCGCTGGAACCCGGCGGCATTTACCGCTTCGAGCATGCCGGCTTCTTCGACGAAATCCAGGCAATGGCAGAGCAGGCTTTCACCGATGGAGAACCTCGGGAAATGCTGGCGCTCGATCACCAGCACGTCGTGCCCCTTGCGCTTGAGCAGTGCGGCGGCAATGGCGCCGGAGGGGCCGGCGCCGATGATCACGACCTGACGGGATTCCATTTCAACGATTGGCACGCGAGCTCCTGGGTACGGCAATAGGGTTCAGTGACGCCCGGTGCAGGCCGATGAAGGCCGGCAACAGCGTCGCGATCAGACCCATCAGCATTAGCGCAAAGTACAGCGCCGGACTGATGAGCTGTTGTTGCAACAGCAGGTTGAGAAAAACGATTTCGCTCAAGCCGCGAATGTTCAGCAGCACGCTTTCGCGCCAGCGACTGGCGCCTGCGAACGACGCGCCGGCCCAGCCGAGGCCGAGCCAGTTGCCCAGGATTTTGCTGGCGATCGGCAACAGCAGCAGCGCCGCCCATTGCACGGCGCCGAGGCTGGCGAGGGCGCTGTGTACGTCGATCTGGACGATGCCGAAAGTGAGGATCAGCGGAATCGCGACCCAGGTCTGCAAGCGGTTCATCCGGTGCGCCGGCAGCGGCAATACCAGCGGCACCTTGAGCGCGGCCATGCACAGCAGATAACCGATGCCGAAAATCAGTGCGTTGAGTTTGTAGTGTTCGGCCAGCACCAATAGCGCAAAAAAACCAAGGCTGTAGGTCAATGGCCGGCGTATGCCGGACACCCGCAGCAGCACCGGCACGCAGGCCATCCCCAGCGGCAGCATCAGACTGCTCAGGTGCAGGCTGCCCTGAGCGAGGCCGAACAGCGTCCAGCAGGTCAGGTCGATCAGGATCGCGGTCTGCACCAGACGCCGGGTGGCGGCGGGCGGGTAGTCGATGTGGCGCAGGTACAGATACAACACCGGGATCGCGGTGATGGCGAACACCAGACCGATCGCCAGCGAGTTGATCCACGGCAGCGCCGGCAACAGCCAGTACGCCGTCGCCAGGCCGCAAGTGAAGGGCACGGCGAAACTCGGCAGGGCGATCTTCACGCTCTGACGGTCCAGACGCAGGTCGATCACGTCGCTGAGGATGTGCCCCAGCAACAGGGCAAAGCTCAGGCTGTAGAGGTTTTTCAGCCAGCCCGGCGCGATCAGTTCGGCGCCGTTGAGTTGCCAGCCCGGTTCGATCCAGAAGTACATCAGCAGCGGCAGACCGAAGCTCGCCAGCAGCAATTGACTGACGATCGGGATCAGCCCGAAGTGCCGGCCGACCCGGGTGGCGACGAAAAACAGCGCCAGGGCCATCAGCCAGAAAATCACCACCATCATGCTGAAGGCTCCGTGACGGCAACCGCGTGGGCCTGACGCCCGGCCCACGGCGCGAGCATGAAGCTGAACGCCAGCCCGAGGCTCACCGACAGACCGAAGTTGCTCACCGCCGGCGTGCTCGACACCGCCAGCAGGCCGAACGACAGCCAGGTGGTGGCGGCCGCCAGCAAGGTGCCAAGCAGGCTCACGGCCGCGCCGCCGACCTGCTCGCGCATGAGGATTGCGTAGTCGACGCTGATCGCCGTTACCAGCAGCAGGCCGAACAGGCTGAACAGGGTCAGCGGCTGACCGAGCCAGCCCAGGCTGGCGAGGCTGCACAGCGCAGCAAGCAGCGGCAGGGCGACGATCCGCAGCGCGCCACCGAGACCGAACGGCAGCATCAGCACCAGCACGATCAACACGCAGGACGCGAGCTTCAGTTCAGCGGCGCTGATCTGGGTCTGGGCGAATACCTTGTTCAGATCACCGAGCCGGTCCACCAGCATCACGCCCGGCAGGTCCAGTGCCTGCACCCGCAGCAGCGACGGATTGTTCAGGCCTTGCAGGCTGACCATTGCCGCCACGCCATCCTCGGTCGGCCCGAGCCACAACGTGCGGTAGGGCTCGCCGAGCGGACCGGCCAGTGCCGCATCGATGTCTTCGGCGGGCAGGGTCTGCAACTGTTGCAGTTCGGTTTGCAGCGCCGCCAGCGGCACGCCGACCTCCAGCAACGGCTGCCAGAACTGCGGCAACTTGCTCAGCGCTTCGCGAACCTGTTGCTGCTGAGCCGGCGGGCTGACCAGTTGATTGAGTGCCAGATAACCCTGCAACTTGTCGAGGTTGACCAGTTGATCCAGCCGCTCGCTCAGGGCCGCTTGCCGTTCCAGCAATTGCTGCTGATCGGCGGCGCGCACCAGGAAGAACTGGCTGGTCGGCTGATAGCCGGTAATCCGCGCGATGGTCTGCGCTTCATCGGTCAGGCGTTGCGGCGCGCCGACCCACTGGCGAATGTCGTTCTTGCTCTCCAGTTGCAGCAGGCCACCGACGCAGAAGGCGATCAGCAGGGCCAGCAACACCGGCGTCCTGACGTGCTCGAGCAGGGTTTCCCGCAACCGCACCAGACGTTCGGCCAGTTGCAGCGGCCATTGCGCCGGGCGCAGTTCGACGTTCTTCAGCAGCGCCGGCAGCAGGCACACCGCCGACAGGTAGGCGCCGAGCAAACCGGCGGCGGAGAACACCGCGATCTGGGTCAGCGCCGGGAAGGGCGTCCAGGCCAGTGCCAGATAACCAATGGCGCTGGTGATCAGGCTCAACGTCAGCCCGGACAGGGTCAGGCGCAACGCCGGCCAGCTGTGCCAAGGCTTGAGGCTCCAGCTCTTGGACAGGTAGTGCAGCGGGTAATCCACCGCCACGCCGATCAGGCTGGAACCGAGCACCAGCGTCATCACGTGCATGTGCCCGAACAGCGCAACACAGGCCACCGCACCGAACAGCATGCCGACCAGCACCGGAATGAACGCCAGCAGCACCCGCCAGCGGCGGAAGGCGAGCAGCAACAGCAACAGGATGCCGACCGTGGCGCCACCGCCGACCCAAGTCATTTCCCGGGTCGCCTGCTGCTGACCGTTGGCGGCGTACAGCAGGCCGCTGGCGGCCAGCAGTTGTACGTCGGCGCGAGCTGCTTGTTCACGGCTGTGTTGCAACAGGGCGGCGACTTGCAGCGGTTGATTCATGTCGAAGGCGCTGCCGGTGGTGCGTGCGCGCAGCAGCACCCAGCTCTTGCCGTCGGCGTCGGCGATCAACGCGCCGCTGCCGATGTCCAGTTGCACCGCGCCATGTTGCGGCTGGCTGTTCTGGATGCGCCCGGTCAGGCCCAGCCAGTCGTCCTGACTCGGTACCAGGCTGAATCCGGTGAACGGATCGAACAGCGCCTGCACCCGTTGCTGGATAAAGGCGTCGGGATGTTCGGTCAGCAGTTGCCGGTCATCCGTCGAGAGCATCGCCAGCCGCCCTTGCAGCAGTTGCGTGCGCAGGGCCGGCAGGTCGGCTTGCAGGTTCCACTGCACTTTTTCGAACAGCCCGCTGGCCTGCCATTGCTCGCCGAGGGTCTGGGCCATAGCGACGGCTTGCTGGCGATCGGCGTGGCCGACCAGCACCAGCATGTCGCGGTTGAGCGGTTCCTGCATGCGTTGTTCGGCGCGCAGTTCGAGGGCATCCGGATGGGTGCCGGGCACCAGTTCCATCAGGTTGGCCGACAGCGGCGCACCATCGCGCCACTGCCAGGCGCCCAGTGCGACGACGGCCAGCTGCAGGATCAGGAACAGCCAGGGCAGCCTGCGTTCACTCGGCAAAGTCATGTTGCTCCGCGTCGCTCAGAGGTTGGCCGGCGGTGCTGTCCTGCATGCGCAGCACGGTGCTGTCGCCCTGGGTTTCCAGCAGTTCGATGGTGTTCACCAACGCGCCGCCGCTGATGTTGATCTGGTTGAAGACCTGCTTGAGCAGCACCGAGCGCGGGGTCAGGGTCAGTTGCCATTTCTGCGCATCGCCGCTCAGGGCCAGTTCGAAATCCCGTTGCAGACCGCTGCTGTCGCCTTGCAGTACGGCGAGGAACAGACGGTTCTGCTCGGCCCCGGCGCTCTTGTTCGGCAGCAGTTGCCAGCCGGTGGCATCACGTCGGGCGATGCCTTTGGCGCTGATGCGGTAATCCTGTTGCAGCGGGGTTTTCAGCAGCCACAGCAAGCCGTGGTTTTTCGCCAGCACGAAGCTGCCCTTGCTGATCAGCGGTTGGGGCAGGGCGCGCAGGTGCTTTTCCTGAGTGAACTGGCCGTGGATCACGTCCGGTTTCGCCAGTTGCTCGCTCAACTGTTGCAGGTCGAAGGCGTTGGCCAGCGACGACAGCGTCAGCAGCGCCAGGGCCCCAAGGGATTTCAACCACACATTCATCGCAGCATCCTTTCCACGGCATCGGTGAAGACTTTCGGCGAGGCCAGTTGCATCTCGCGGCTGCTCATCTCGACGGCGACCTGCACCGAGCTGGCGCGGGTCAGGCGTTCGCCGGTCTGGGCGTCGGTGATCAGGTAGTTAATCTTCAGGCGGTTTTCCCACTCCACCAGACTGGCGCGCACGTTCAGCCTTTGGCCGAACACCGCGCCGCGCACGTAGCGCAGTTGCAGGTCGATCACCGGCCAGGCATAGCCCGAGTCGACCATCTGGTTGTAGTTGTGGCCGATCTTGTCGAGCAGTGCGCAACGTGCCACTTCCAGGTATTTCACGTAATGGCCGTGCCAGACGACGTGCATGGTGTCGACGTCAAAGAACGGCACGAGGATTTCCGTATCGGCGTGAAGCACTCCGGCACTACGCATGCAGCCTCCAGTGTTGTTCGGCGATGCGTTGCAGACACAGGCGCAATTCGCCTTCCAGGGCGCGGTCTTCGATCACCGGCGGGAAGTCCTGGGCCAGTTGTTCATGCATGGCGGCCAGCGACGGTGGCAGCGGACGCGCGTCTTCATCGCGACCACGCAGCCACACGCCTTGATTGGCCGCCAGCAGCGTGGCGGCGGCGACCTGTTCGGTCAGCTCCAGCACACGAATGGCGTCGCGGGCGGCGATGGTGCCCATGCTCACCTTGTCCTGGTTGTGGCACTCGGTGGAACGCGAGAACACGCTGGCCGGCATGGTGTTTTTCAACGCTTCGGCAGTCCACGCGCTGGCACCGATCTGCACGGCCTTGAAGCCGTGGTTGAGCATCGCGCGGTCGGCGCTGGCGCCGGACAGGTTGCTCGGCAAACCGTGGTTGTAACGCTCGTCCACCAGCAGCGCGAGTTGTCGGTCGAGCAGGTCGGCGACGTTGGCCACGAGGTTTTTCAGGCTGTCCATGGCGAACGCGATGTGTCCGCCGTAGAAGTGCCCACCGTGCAGCACGCGCTCGGCTTCGGCGTCGATGATCGGGTTGTCGTTGGCGCTGTTGAGTTCGGTCTCGATGAACGAGCGCAGCCAGTTCAGGCTGTCGGCCAGCACGCCGAGCACATGCGGTGCACAGCGTAGCGAGTAACGATCCTGCAAGCGGTGCAGCGGCGCGGTCGGCGCGTCGATCGCCAGATCCTTGCGCAGCCACGCGGCAACCTGCATCTGACCCGGATGCGGCTTGGCGGCGAACAGGCGCTCGTCGAAGTGTTCCGGATTGCCTTGCAGCGCCACCACGTTCAGCGCGGTGATGCGGGTGGCCAGCTGCAGCAGGTAATCGGCGCGGGCGTACGCCAGGCAGGCGAGACCGGTCATCACGGCGGTGCCGTTCATCAGTGCCAGCGCTTCTTTCGGGCGCAGTACCAACGGTGTCCAGCCCAGTTCACGATGCACGTCGGCAGCCTGGCGACGCTCGCCACGGAACATCACTTCACGCTCGCCGGACAGAGTCGCAGCGACGTAGGAAAGCGGCGTCAGATCGCCGCTGGCGCCTACCGAACCCTCTTCGGGGATCAGCGGCAAAATGTCGTGTTCAAGGAAGGCATGCAGACGTTCCAACAGCTCGATGCGCACCCCGGACACGCCGTGGCACAACGACTGCAAACGCGCCGCCAGCACTGCGCGGGTGGCCTGGGCATCGAGCAGTTTGCCCAGCCCGCAGCCGTGGAACGTGTAGAGATGACGCGGCAGCGCCTCGACGTGATGCAACGGCACCGCAACCACGCAGGAATCGCCGTAACCGGTGGTTACGCCGTAGATCACGCCTTCCTTGTCCAGCAGCGAATCGAGGAACCGCGCGCCCTTGGCGATGCGTTCGCGATAAGGCGCGTCGCTCTGCAACTGCACGGGCGCCTGACGGTTGGCCAGGGCCAGCACGTCTTCGATGCGCAAAGGGCGTTCGCCGAAGGTGACCGGCTCAGGAGTTGGCGTTGTCATCGGTTTTCCAGAATGGGTAAAAGTTGAACCATTGGCACGGTGCTTCGAGGCAATAGTGACTCAGGCGTTGCGCATAGCGGGTGGCCCACTGATGAATGACCTGTTCGCGCTCGCGGCGTGACCACATCACGGCATCGGCGAACGGCTCGAGGGTCAGGCGATAGTGACCGTCAGGCTGCTTGAGGCACATCAGCAGATTGACCGGGCATTTCAGCAGGCCGGCCAGCAGCCACGGCCCTTGCGGGAACGGCGCCGGGTGGCCGAGAAAGTCCACGGTCACGCTGCGCCCGCCGTGCAGCGGCACGCGGTCGCCGGCAATCGCCAGCCACTCGCCGCGCTCCAGCCGTTCGTGCAGTTGCAGCATGATCACCGGATCCAGCTCGCTGACCTGGATCAGTCGCAGGTTGGTCGCCCCGGCCTCGCCCAGCAGGCGATTGAATTGCTCGGCGTGCTTGGTGTGCACGAGGACGTTCATCGTGACTTTCTCGCCCAGCTCCGCCAGCGCCCGGCAAACTTCGAGGTTGCCCAGATGCGCGCCCACCAGCATTTGCCCGCGACTGCCGCGCAACTGATTGCGCAACAGCGCCGGGTCGATGATTTCGATCTGCTCGATCTTCAGCTTGCCGTTCCACACGTCGAGCTTGTCGAGCAGCGAATCGGCGAATGCCATGAACTGGCGGAATACCCGCCAGCGGGTCGGACGCAATTCGTGGCGATCGCTCCATTCAGCGAGGCGGTGCTGATACTGCCAGGCACTGCGCCGGGCGGTGCGGCCGAACAGGAAAAAGTACAGAACGATGCCGTACAGCAACGGGCTCAGCAGGCGTCGGCCAAGAACCTTGGCGGCGAACGCGGTGAATTTCATCAGCAGGAAACTGCCGCGCTCTTCGCGGTCGGCCCAGTGCTTCTTGTCGGTCTCGACCGTCATGCGCGCCACCGTCGCCAGAGGATCGCGGGCAGGCGCAGCAACATGCCGAAGAACAGGCGTGTGTGCATGCTCGAGATCAGCACGTTGTCGTGGAACAGGCGAAAGTGCGACACGCCGTCCAGCGGGTAATGCACGCTGGTCTGCAACCAGCGCATCGGCTGATTGCGCCACGCCAGACGCACCAGAATGTCCGAGTCGAAATCCATGCGCTTGCCGATCCGCGCCGAGTCGATCACGCCCAGCGTCGGTTCCAGCGGATACACGCGGAAGCCGCACATCGAATCGCGAATCTGCAGCGACAAGGTGTTGATCCACACCATCACGTGGGTCAGGTAACGCGCATACAAACGGCCTTTGGGCACACTGGCGTCGTACAGCGGATAACCGCAGATCAGCGACTTGGGGTGAGCGCGGGATTCTTCGATGAACCGCGCGACATCCTGCAAGTCATGCTGACCGTCGGCGTCGACCTGCAACGCATGGCTGAAGCCGAGCCGCGCTGCTTCACGCAGGCCGGTCATCACCGCGCCGCCCTTGCCCTGATTGGCAGTGAGGCGCACCAGATGAACCCGCTCGCGCTCGGCCAGCGCGTCGAGCACCGCTGCGCAGGATTTGCTGCTGGCATCGTCCACCAGAATGCACGGCAGATCCTGAGCGAGCAGAGCGTCGACCACCGTGCCGATAGCGGTTTCGTGGTTGTAGACCGGGATCACGGCGCAAGGATTATGCATCGCCAGTCCCCAGCAGAATCCGCCCGCTGGAGCAGGTGGCCGTGTCGTTGCGATAGGCGAAATACAACTTGCCGCGCTCCGGGTCGAAACGCAGGTGCAACTGGATTTCATCGCCGGGGCGCACCAGTTGCTGGAATTTCAGCACTTCCATGCCGGCGAACGCGCCGGGCAGGTTCAGCAGTTGCCGACCCAGATTCAGTGCCCATTCGACCTGCACCACGCCGGGCAGCACCGGGGCCTTGGGGAAGTGGCCGCTGAAGTAGGCCAGGTCCGGCGGAACGCTCAATTGCAGGTTCCATTCGCCTTCGGCTTCGGCCTGCTCCAGGATTTCCGGTGCCTTCGGCCGTGGTGCCAGCAGCAAGGCTTCGACGTCGGCTTGAGGCAACTTGCCCTGCGAGGTCAGCGGCAATTGCCGCAACAGGCGCCAGCGGCGGGGCAGGGCCAGGGCTTCGCAATGATCGCCGAGATGACGGCGCAGGGTTTCGGTCAGGCTTCGCCGACCGTGTTCGCGCAGGGCAAACAGGCCGGATTCGCTGAGTACCAGCAGGGCGCCGAGGGACGCGCGATTTTCCTGCACCACGCCCAGACGCGCTTCGGCGACCCAGTCGTGGGCCACCAGCGCTTGTTCAAGCATCGGCAGGGATATGCGTTTTTCTTCGAGTTTGACGATCCGGTCGAGTCGCCCGCGCAATTCAAAGCGGCCATCGGCCTGAATGCGCGCCGCATCGGCGGTGTGTTCGACATGCCCGGCGGGCAGGTAAGGCGAAGCGATCAGCAGGGCGCCGTCGCTGTCCTGGCTCAACTCGACGCCGGCAAACGGCTGCCACAACGGTTCGCCCTGACGCCAGGCGATACCACCGGTTTCCGAGCTGCCGAGGATTTCTGTCGGCCACTGTCCCAGGCGTTGATGCAGGCTTTGCGCGGCGTCTGCCGGCAGTGCGCCACCGGACGAAAACACCCGGCGCACAGCACTCAGCGCTGGCCAGTCGAGGTTGTCGCCCATGCGTTTGAGCAGCGCCGGACTGGCGACCCAGGCGAAGGCCGGGTGCTCGCGGCTGGCGCGTTGCAGGTCTTCCGGGAAGGCCAGTTGCTTGCGCAGGAACGGACGCCCGGCGCACAGCGGCCACAGCACGCGGAACAGCAAGCCGTAGATGTGCTGGGTGGCGACGCTGCCAAGAATGCAGGCCTCACCGAGATCCGCGCCCCACAGTTGCTCAAGGGCTTCGACTTCGTTGGCCAGTTGGCGCAGGGATTTGTCGATGCGCTTGGGCTCGCCGCTGGAGCCGGAGGTGCACAGGCTCAGGCGGCACTGGTCGAGATCCAGTTCGGCAGCGGGCAGGGGAGGTTGCAGCACATCGCTCAGGCGGGCGTCATCGGCCTGATCGGTCAGCCACAGATCGACGTCGTTCGACCAACGCTGGCGGGTCTGCGCTTGCAGATCCGAAGGCAGCAATACGCTGACGCCCGCGCGCCAGGCGCCGAGCAGGGCGACGGCCAGGTCGGCGGCATCTTCCAGATGCACCGCCAGACGTTGTACGCCGCGCGCTTGCAGACCTGCCGCCAGACTCAGGGCCTGTTCGCGCAGGTTTGCGTGATCGAGTGCCGGCACGACGGTGATTGCGCGCTGCGGCAGATCCTTGAGCAACAGCTGCTCAAGTTTTATCCAGTTCATGGGCGACCTCTTACCCGTTGTCGTATCAGCCATTCAATGGCAAACATCAGGCCGATCAATCCGTAGGAGATCAGGCCGGTGTACAACATCCACCAGTTCAGCGGCGCCCACAGTGTCAGCAGGGCGGCGCACAAACCGTTGCAAAAGAAAAACACGCTCCAGGCCACGGTGACCTGGCGGGTGTAACGAATCGCCTTGGGCGGCAGTTGCGGTTCACGCAGGCGAGCCAGACGCTCGACCATCGGCGGGCCGTATTTCAGGCTCAGGCTGAACAGCACCAGCATGAAGCCGCTGATCAGCACCGGGTACCAACGCAACAGCAAAGTGCTGTCGAACACCGCCAGCAGCAGGCAGAACACGATCGCCACGCAGGCCATCCACAAACTGCCGGGCTTGCGTTCGCCGGTCAGCGCCCGGGCCAGCCACAGGCCGCCCAGCAGCAGGCCGAACTGCCATGGTGCGAAATGCTCCATGCCGAAATACACCGCAAAGGGATACAGCAGGCCTGCCAGCAGCAGGCCGAGGCCGATCAGTCGGCTCATGCGGCCGGTTGAACCAGACGGTAGACCGCCTCGACCACGTCACTGACGGTGCGTACCGACTTGAATTCCTCGGCGGCGATTTTCTTGCCGGTCTGGCGTTTGATGTGATCGATCAGGTCGACCGCGTCGATGCTGTCGATTTCCAGATCCTGATACAGGTTGGATTCCAGGCTCACGCGGGCCGGGTCCAGTTCGAACAGCTCGACCAGGGCATCGCGCAGGGTGTTGAAGATGTCGTCACGAGTTTGCATGGTCCGGTCTCAAGCTGCCTGTTTTGCCGTGACGAACGCCGCAAGGCTCGCCACGTTGGAGAAATGGTTACGGGTGTCCTTGGCGTCGGCGTCGATCTTGATGCCGTACTTTTTCTGGATCGCCAGGCCGAGCTCCAGGGCGTCGACGGAATCCAGGCCCAGGCCTTCGCCGAACAGCGTCTGGTCGTCGCCGATGTCCTCTGCGCTGATGTCTTCGAGGCCCAGGGCGTCGATGATCAGCTCTTTGATGTCACGGTTTAGATCGCTCATCTTCGGCGAGCTCCTTGATAAAGAATTGGTGCAAATAGTCGTTGAGCTTGCGCGAAGCCTGAGGCGCGGGGCCCTGCGCGGCGAAAGTCTGTGGGTCTATATCGGCCCCGACGCGAAAACTGAAGTGCACGCGGCGACTGGGAATGCGATACCAGGGTTCGGCCTTGGTCAGGGTGGTCGGGCTGACGTGGATGACCACCGGGGTGACGATTTTCGCACCGCGCAATGCGATGGCCGCCGCACCCCGATGAAAGGCCGGCGCCTGTCCCGGTTGGGTGCGGGTGCCTTCGGGGAAAATGATCAGGGTCTGCCCGCTCTGCAGGGCACCGGCGGCAGCGTCGAGCATGTCCATGCTGCCGTCGTTGCTGATGTATTCGGTGCTGCGCAGCGGGCCACGGGTGAAGGGGTTTTCCCACAGGCTTTTCTTCACCACGCAGTTGGCCCGGCGCACCAGACCGATCAGGAACACCACATCGATCAGCGACGGGTGGTTGGCGATGATCATCTGCCCCGGACGGCCGAGACGTTCGGCGCCCTGAATGTCGTAGGTCAGCACGCCGGTACGGGCCATGAACCGGACGAAAAACCAGAACAGCCGGCTGACGGTCTGGCGCGCCCGCTCGCGATGCACCCTGGCATCGCCCGGCAGGCAGCCGAGCAATGGAAATACCAGCAGGCGCAGGCACAGGCCACCCAGCCCGAACAGGGCGAAGCTGGTGGCGGTGGCCAGCAGACGCCAGTAATAGGCGTCGCGGTTTTTTCCGATTACAGGTTGCGTTGCCAGGTCCATAGACGAGTCTTCCAGGCATGTTGGCAATGGGGTTGCTGACCGAGCAGGGTTCGCAGCAGATTCAGTGCGTGGGGCCACTGCGTTTTTGACCGTGCTTCGGGGGCGCTGTTCAGGGTCAGCCGCCAGTCGGTACCGGGGGTGAGCAACAGCCCGACCGCGTAGGGAAACGGTACGTCGTCGATCCACGTCGAATAGGCTTCGGGCGGTTGTTCCTCGGTGATCACCAGCAGCACGGCGGGGGCCCCTTCGTTCAACAACGTCGCCGCTTCGAGCATGCCGTGTTCGAGGCCGTCGCCGGCCGCGGCGAGCGCGGTCATTTCGCTGGTTTCGCCGCGCATGATCGACCACAGGCCGATGATCGCGTTGTGCACCGACAGGCTGAACTGGGTCGGCGACAGCGGCTGTTCGTTGGCCAGATCGCTGAGGATTTCAAAGGTGCGCGGGGTTTCGCCGTGCCGGGAGACAAACACCAGCGGCAGATTTTCCCGACCGTCGGCCAGCGGCCAGCCGACACTGAATGCCATCCGCGCCAGACGGCTTAGACGACGGCGCTGCATGGCCGGCAGAAACGAAACATCGGGTGCGGCATCGCTGCTTTCGAGCACGACCGGTTGTCGGCTCCAGGCTTGCCAGGCTTCCACACTGTCGAGCCCGGGAGCCCAGGCGCGCCATTGGGCGATGTTGAAGTTGATCACGGACATTTATCCCGCCCCTGCGGGCTGAGTTGACGCGGTTTCGCCAACGTCGCCGCTGAGCTGATTTAGCCTGAAATGGCATGGCGCGTGGCGCCGGGTGGCGCGCATTATCCCGGTGCGACGAGTGTGTAGCAAATGCTGGTTACATTTTGAACGACGAAATGAACCGAATGGTACGCGGCAAGAGCTGTCACTTGGCCATTATCCAGATTGTCGGGTGTCTGTCTGTCAGGCGAATCGGCGATCAACGGGTCTCTTTGCGCCGTATTCATTGGGAGATTGGCGCCTGACTTTGTAGTCCGCGTCCATCGAGGTAGCGAACCGGCACCGGGCACCACTACACTCGGTCATTCTTTGATACACGGAGGTTTTGTCATGCGGCGCGTGGTGTTCAATCAGAAAGGTGGCGTGGGCAAATCCAGCATTGCCTGCAATCTGGCGGCGGTAAGCGCCAGCGAAGGTTATCGCACGCTGTTGGTCGACCTCGATGCCCAGGCCAATTCCACTCAGTATCTGACCGGGCTCACGGGTGACGACATTCCGATGGGCATTGCCGACTTCTTCAAACAGACCCTGTCTTCCGGGCCGTTCTCAAAAAGGAATCAGGCGGATATCTACGAAACGCCCTTCGACAACCTGCACATCATCACCGCCACCGCCGAACTGGCCGACCTGCAGCCCAAGCTCGAGGCCAAACACAAGATCAACAAGCTGCGAAAGCTGCTCGACGAGCTGTCGGAAGATTACGACCGGATCTATCTGGATACGCCGCCGGCGCTGAATTTCTATGCGGTCTCGGCCCTGATTGCCGCCGATCGGGTATTGATTCCCTTCGACTGCGACAGCTTCTCGCGTCAGGCCCTGTACGGTCTGATCGCCGAGATCGACGAGTTGAAGGAAGACCACAACGAAGGCCTGGAAGTCGAAGGCATTGTGGTCAACCAGTTCCAGGCCCGGGCCAGCCTGCCGCAGCAGATCCTCGACGAACTGATCGCCGAGGGCCTGCCGGTACTGCCGGTCTACCTCGCCAGTTCAGTGCGCATGCGCGAATCCCATCAGGCCAACACGCCGCTGATCCACCTCGACCCACGGCACAAGCTGACGCAGCAGTTCGTCGAGCTGCATAACCTGCTCGAAGACGCCTGAAGCCTTGTCAGATGCCCTGGCTACGCAGCCAGGCCATCAACTGCGGCAACGGGAAGGCCCCGCTCTGACGGGCGACTTCCCGGCCGTTGCGGAACAGAATCAGGCTCGGAATCGAACGAATCCCCAACTGCGCCGACAACTGCTGATTGGCCTCGCTGTCCAGCTTGGCCAGCCGGCACTTGCCCGCCAACTGCGCAGCCGCTTGCTCGAACACCGGCGCAAACGACTTGCACGGCCCGCACCAGTCCGCCCACACGTCCACCAGCAACGGCAGATCACCCTTGATCTGACTGGCGTAATCGCCTTGCTTGAGCTCAAACGGCTTGTTCAACAGCACCTCGGACTTGCAGCGCCCGCACTTCGGGTGGTCGTTGAGGCGCTCGGCGGGGATGCGGTTGAGGCCGTTGCAGGAGGGGCAGGGGATGAGGAGTGGGTCGGTCATGATCAGCTCGGTGAATTAGGCAGTTCGTACAACAAATCTGGAGTCGTGCGAGGTATTTATCAAGGCGAAATCTGACAGCAGTTACCTTCAGTAATCGAAGATGTCTCCTACATAAAGTGTCGTTTCGGCTGATTTTTCTCCTTCTGCTCACGACATAGAGTGAATCCGGGCGTCCTGGTAATTCGCTGGGAACCAACGCAAGGGGCAAAAATGAGCGGAATAGTTGAGTTGGCTATTGAGCACTGGATTCACGTCGCACCTGTCCTTAAACGGCCAGAGTCAGAGGAGGAATACAATTTTTTGGTCGAATCAGTTAAGGAGCTGAGAGGCATGGCTGGAGCGGACGAATCACACCCGCTCATGGGTTTGGTCGAAATGATAGGCCGCCATCTCGACGCTTATAGCCAGTTACATCGATCGTCTTGAGCATTTGGAAGTTGGAAACGGCCTCAAGACGAACAACTGATCTCCAGATGCTTGCCCCACTCCGGCGGCCGTTCCGCGTAACTCTCCATTCCAGGTTGTTCTTCGAATGGATTGCTCAGCACCGCATGCAACCGGCGCACTTCTGAATAGTCACCCTGCTCGGCAGCATCAATCGCTTTCTGCGCCAGATAGTTGCGCAGGATGTACAGCGGATTCACCGCATGCATCCGCGCGCGGCGCTGTTCTTGATCGCTTGCACCATCGCGTGCGACTCGGGCGACATAGCGCTCGCCCCAGGCATCGAAACCCTTGATATCCACGAAGTCATCGCGCAAGCGAGCGACGGCCTGTTCGGCTGACTGTTCGCCCAGGTGGCGGAAGAACAGCGTGTAGTCGACGCCGCTGTTCTGCATCAGTTGCAGCAGTTGCTCCAGCAGTTGCTGGTCGTCGTCCTCGGCGGTAGTGAAGCCGAAGCGGCGGCGCATCAGGTCGAGGTAATGGGCCTGGAACAGCGGCAGGTACAGGCCGAGGGTTTCGCGCAGGGCTTCGACGCTGATGAACGGCGTCAGGGCTTGGGCCAGGGCGCTGAGGTTCCACTGGCCGACCGGCACCTGATTGCTGAACGAGTAGCGGCCCTGATCGTCGGAGTGGTTGCAGATGAAGTTCGCGTCGAAATCGTCGAGGAAGGCGAACGGGCCGAAGTCGAAGGTGATGCCGAGGATCGACATGTTGTCGGTGTTCATCACGCCGTGGCAGAAGCCGTAGGCCTGCCATTTGGCGATCAATTCGGCGTTGCGCTCGACGATCTCGCGGAACATCGCCAGATACGGTTCCGGCTGTTCCAGGCATTCGGGGTAGTGCATCGCCAACACGTGTTCGCCGAGCAGCTTCTGCTGTTCGGGACGCTTGGTGTAATAGAAATATTCGAAATGGCCGAAACGGATGTGGCTCGGCGCCAGGCGCAGCACCATCGCGGCGCGCTCCTGTTTCTCACGCCACACTGGAGTGTCGGAGCCGATCACGCAGGCGGCGCGTGAAGACGGGATGTTCAGCGCATGCAGCGCTTCGGACGCGAGAAACTCGCGGATCGAGGAGCGCAGCACCGCGCGACCGTCGCCCATGCGCGAGAACGGCGTCTGCCCGGCGCCCTTCAGATGCAAGTCCCAGTGCTCGCCGGCCGTGTTGTAGACCTCGCCCAGCAACAGCCCGCGACCGTCGCCCAGCTGCGGGGTGTAACCGCCGAACTGATGCCCGGAATAGACCATCGCCCGAGGCTCGGCGTCGGCCCACAGCTTGTGGCCGCCGAACAGCTCGGCAAATTCCTGGGTGTCGGCCACTGCTGGATCCAGATCCAGCAGCGCCAGGGCCGCAGGGCTGGCCACGACCAGTCGCGGATTGTCGATCGGTTCGGGCAGCACGTGGGCCGAGAACGCATCGCCCAGGCGGGCGAAGCGGTTGTCGAAGGTCAGTTCGTCGAGGGCTTTCAAGGACCGGCTCCAGCAGAATGTCCGAGCATTCTGCTGGGATTAGCCGGGTTAGTCGAGTTTGGCCGGCGGCGGTTCCTGTAACGGTTTCTGGTCGTCGCTGACCGGCACGATGGTTTTGGTTTCCGGCTCGATCGGCACCATCTTGTATTCCTGGCCATGCAGGTTCTTCAGGTAAACCTCCATCTGGCGGAACGAGATGTTGATGTGCTGCTTCTTGAACTCGCGGTTGATGAAGCGGTTGACCTCATCGAGTACCGGGTTGCGGTCGCCGAGATCACGCACATGCATGCGCAATTCGTGGTCGAGGGTGCTTTCGCCGAAGTTGAGGAAGTACACGTGCGGCTCGGGTTCCTTGAGCACGCGCGGGTTTTCCCGGGCGGCTTTGAGCAGCAGTTCCTTGACCAGATCCAGATCCGAACCGTAATCGACGCCCAGTTTCAGGGTCACCCGGGTGATGGTGTCGGTCAGCGACCAGTTGATCAGTTGCCCGGTGATGAACGTCTTGTTCGGGACAATGATGTCCTTGCGGTCGAAGTCGGTGATGGTCGTGGCGCGGATGCGGATCTTGCTCACCGTGCCCGACAGGTTGCCGATGGTGATGGTGTCGCCGATCCGCACCGGGCGCTCGAACAGGATCATGATGCCGGAGATGAAGTTCGCGAAGATCTCCTGCATGCCGAAACCGAGGCCCACCGACAGCGCCGCCACCAGCCATTGCAACTTGTCCCAGCTCACGCCGAGGGTCGACAGGGTCGAGACGAAACCGACCCCGGCGATCACGTACGACAGCAGCGTCGTGGTCGCGTAGGCACTGCCCTGGGCCAGATTGAGTTTCGACAGCACAAACACTTCAAGCAGACCCGGCAAGTTGCGGGCGAGCGCAAAGGTGATGCCGATGATGATCAGCGCGCCGAGCATGTCGCCGATGCTGATCGGCACCATGCTCATGTTGGCGCCGGTACCGCTGGTGTATTCGTAGAGGGTGATGTTGTCGAGGTACGAGAACACCGTGATCAGGTCGGCCCAGACCCAGTACAGCGCGGCGATGAAACCGCCGAGCAGCGCCAGACGGATCAGGCGCAGGGACTGTTCGTTGACCTTTTCGATGTCCAGGGTCGGCTCTTCAATCACCGCTTCGCCGTCGCCGGCTTCCTTCGCGGCCTGACGTTTGGCCAGGGCGCGCTGGTAAGCCAGACGACGTGCCGCGACCGCGAGACCACGGACGAAGGTGGCTTCGATCACCAGCCAGAACATCAGCAGGTACAACGTGTTGATCAAGCGGTCACTGAGCTTCAGCGCGGTGTAGTAGTAGCCGAAGCACACGGCGACGAACAGCGCGATAGGCAGCAGGGTGAACATCACACCCACGGCCTTGCGGAACAGCGAGGCGTTTTCGTGGGTCGGGCTGCTGATCAGCAGGCGGCTGAGCAGCCATGCCATCAGGGCGTAGCAGGTCAGCACCACCGGCATGCCCAACACATCGTCGGCCAGCGCCGCCGGTTGCAGCTCGGCGACCGCCACCACGGCCACCAGCGCCATGACCACCAGTCCGAGGCGACGCACCCAGCCTTGCAGGAATTCGACCTGCGGCTTTTCCCAGCGGAAGTGCAGTTCAGCCACGCCGCCCGGCGCGAGGATCCGGTAGGCGGTGTAGAACACCAGCCACGCCTGGGCCATTTGCAGCAGCGCCGCGCCCATGTTCGCGTTCTGCCCCCGTGCGTCGATCTGCAACGCCAGCCCGCACAAGGCCAGGCCCAGCGCCACCGGCATCGCCAACAGAATGTTGATCAGGATCGCCTGCGGCGTGTGCCACTGGCTGTCACGCTTGAAGTGGCCGATGTCCTGGTGAACCTTGTTCAGGCGCGAATACAACTGCTTGCGGCGCCACAGCAGCGCGCCGATCAGCAATGCCAGCGGCAGGAACAACAGCGGTCGCTGGGTCAGGCCGTCGGTCAGTTCGCTGAAGCTCGAGGCCAGCGGCAAGGTGTCGATCTGACGCTTCAGGCGCTCCGGCACGCCGCGCATCCATTCGGTGTCCAGCGGCTTGTTGCTCGGAATCCAGAACATCTGCTCGTCGAGGGTCGCGCGCAGGCTTTGCGCGGTGCTCAGCAGTTGTTTCTGGTTCAGTTGCAGGGTGATCGATTCGTTGAGCATCGCGCTCAGTTCGCGACTCAGCCGTTCCAGCAGATCGACGCGAGTGTTGGCGAGCTCCAGCAGACTCTTGCGCAGCTGTGGCGTGGCTTGCTCGGGCGGCTGGGTGGACAGCAGGTTGTCGACGTAGGTCGCCGGATTGCTCAGCTGTTCGCGCTGCTGGTTGATTTCGAACTGGTACAGGCGAATGTCGGCGATCTGGTCCGCCAGGTCGCGGTCGACCTTGAGGCGCGGCAGCGCCTGTTTCTGTTTATAGAGAATCTTCGACAGCAGCAGGCTGCCCTTGAGCACGTTGATCTGCTCGTCGAGGGCCGAATCGCTCTGGGTCACGCTGTCCAGCTGCTGCTTGGTCTGCAGGTTCTGTTGGGTCAGTTCGTTGAGTCGGTCAGTGCTCTTGAGCAGGTAGTCGGAGAGCTTGAGGTTGGCCGCGCTTTCCGTGGCGAGCAGGGTGCTGCTGCCGGACTTCTGAGCCTCGATCGACTGCTGCGTCACGGTTTCCTGCGACAGGGTCAGACGCTTCTGGTTGATCAGGGTTTGCAGCTCCTGAATCTCGCGATCCAGGCGGTCGGATTTCTCCGAGAGCAGGTCATGCTGACTGTTGCCCAGATCCTGCAACTGGTTGTTGCCGGCCAGTTCCTGACGGCGCAGCGGGATCAGCGCATTGAGCGCCGCCAGTTCGGCGTTGAGCAGGTCGCGCTGCTCGGCGCTGACGGTTTTGCCAGCGTCTTTGCCAGTCTTGAGGATGTTGTTGATCTGCTGGATGCGCGTCTGGCTGCTGGAAATCTCGGCCTGGGCGCGCTCGGGACGGGTCTGGGCGGTGATGATCAGGCTGTTGGCGTCGGCCAGGGCCTTTTGCAGATCGCTTTGCTGGGTCGAGCGCTCGGTGAGCATCTGCTCCAGCTGCTGGATGTTTTCCTTGGGGAAGCGCTGCGCCACCGGTACCACGGCGCTGGCCTTGAGGCGGGTCAGTTCGCGCGAATTCTCGATGGTCTGCTTCGGCGCAGTTGCCAACTGCTGCTTGAGGTCGATCAGCTTCTGCTCGTAGTCACGCCGGTTGTTGAGCTGGTTCAGCGTGTTTTGCAGGACCGTCTGCAGGGCCTTCTTGTCGGCCTCGGGCAGCTTGCTGTCGGTGAGCTTGTCCAGGCTGGCCTGCACGGCGTCGCTGGACGGTGGTTCGGCGGCTTGCAGCGGGCCGACGGAAAGACTCAGGCCCAACAGGGCCGCGAGGAAAAAGGAGCGCAGGGTAGGCATAGAGACCGGTCAAGCAAGTGAGAGTGGACGCAGTTTAGAGGAAGAGTCCGGGGCCCGGGCGACTTCCTTCGGGGAATCTGACGCCCACTTTGCCGATCTTGTTCCCGTCCATGACCGCAACCGTCCAGTGGGTGTTGTTCCATTCCACCTGGTCGCCAACGATCGGTGCACCGCCGACTTTCTGGGCAATGAAGTGGCCCAGGGTCATGTCCGGATCGATGCCTTCGGCGGGCAGGCCGTACAGGGCGGCAACCGCTTTGAGCTGGGCGTCTCCTTCGAGTACGAAGTCGCCGAAGAAGCGCAGATCGAGGCCGCGTTGCGGCGCCTGGCTGAACAGTTTTCCGAGGGCCGGAAGGTTGTGTTCATGGCCGATAACACACAGCAAATCATCGACTTCCAGCACCGTACTACCCGACGGATGGAGCAGTTGCTGGCCGCGAAACAGGGCAGCGATACGTGTGCCTTCGGGCATTTTCAGTTCGCGGAGGGGCGAACCGATGCACCATTTTTCCGCGCCGAGCTTGTAAACGAACAGCTCCCACTCGCTGGTGACGTGCACTTCGAGGGCGGCGCGGGAAATCGGCGCCGGCTCCGGCGGTACTGTCACCTTGAGCAGCTTGGCCACCCACGGCAGGCTCGTGCCCTGCACCAGCAGCGACACCAGCACGATAAAGAAGGCGAGGTTGAAGTACAGCTGTGCATCCGGCAGCCCGGCCATCAGCGGGAACACCGCCAGAATGATCGGTACCGCGCCACGCAGGCCGACCCAGGAAATGAAGGCTTTCTCGCGACCGTGGAAGGCCTTGAACGGCAGCAGCCCGACCAGCACCGACAGTGGCCGGGCGAACAGGATCATCCACAGCGCCAGACCCAGGGCAGGCACGGCGATCGGCAGCAAATCATGCGGAGTGACCAGCAAACCCAGCACCAGGAACATGCCGATCTGCGCCAGCCACGCCATGCCGTCGAGCATGTGCAGGATGCCGTGGCGGCTGCGCACCGGCCGGTTGCCGATCACCAGACCGCACAGGTACACGGCGAGGAAGCCGCTGCCGTGCAGGGCGTTGGTCAGGGCAAACACCACCAGACCGCCGGCGATCACCAGAATCGGATACAGGCCGGCGGCGAGATTGATCCGGTTGACCAGTTGCAGCATCAGCCAGCCACCGCCCAGACCGATCACGCCACCGATGCCGAACTCGCGGATCAGGTGGGTCAGCAGGCTCCAGTGCAGGCCGGTCTGGCCGCTGGCGAGCATGTCGATCAGGGTCACGGTGAGGAACACCGCCATCGGGTCGTTGCTGCCGGATTCGATTTCCAGGCTGGCGGTCACCCGCTCGTTCAGGCCCTTGCCGCCAAGCAGCGAGAACACCGCCGCGGCGTCCGTGGAGCCGACGATGGCGCCGATCAGCAGGCCTTGAATCAGATTGAGGTCGAACAGCCACGCGGCGGCCATGCCGGTGAGGCCGGTGGTGATGAGTACCCCGACCGTCGCAAGTGACAATGCCGGCCACAAGGCCACGCGGAAACTGGACACCCGGGTGCGCAAGCCGCCGTCGAGCAGGATCACTGCCAGTGCGAGGTTGCCGACCAGGTAGGCCGTCGGGTAGTTATCGAAAATGATGCCGCCGCCATCGACCCCGGCAGTCATGCCGACCGCGAGGATGATCACCAGAATCGGGATGCCGAGACGGGAAGAAAGGGAGCTGACAAGAATGCTTGCGCCTACCAGCAACGCGCCGATCAAGAACAGGCTGTTGATGGTCGTCGCATTCAAAGGCAGTACTCCAGAAGCGGAAAGACGGGCACAAACTGACCATGCAGTCTGCGTGCCAGCGATTCTAACCTGTTGAAATGTGATGCTGTCAAAAAGCTTTTGCACCAGAGGAGGCGATCGTTCCCACGCTCCGCGTGGGAACGCCTCAATGGACGCTCTGCGTCCGCTTTTGGGACGCGGAGCGTCCCGGGCTGCATTCCCACGCGGAGCGTGGGAACGATCAACCTCTCGATGTGAGAATGATCAAAAGGGGGCTTCTATCTCAGAGGCTAAACCGCCCAACCATATTGTTCAGATCCAGCGCCAATCGCGACAGCTCGTTACTCGCCGCACTGGTCTGATTCGCGCCGGTCGCCGATTGCACCGACAGATCGCGGATGTTCACCAGGTTGCGATCCACTTCCCGCGCCACTTGTGCCTGTTCTTCAGCAGCGCTGGCGATCACCAGGTTGCGCTCGTTGATTTCGACGATGGCCGTGTTGATCGTGTCCAGCGACAGACCGGCGCCACGGGCGATGTTCAGGGTCGACTCGGCGCGCTCGGTGCTGTTGCGCATCGAGTCCACGGCGTGTTCGGTGCCGCTCTGGATGCTGCCGATCATGCGCTCGATCTCGCTGGTCGACTGCTGGGTGCGGTGCGCCAGGGCACGGACTTCGTCAGCCACCACAGCAAAACCACGGCCGGCTTCACCGGCACGGGCCGCTTCAATCGCAGCGTTCAGTGCCAGCAGGTTGGTCTGGTCAGCCAGGCCACGGATCACGTCCAGTACCTTGCCGATGTCGCGGGATTCGTTGGCCAGGTCGCCGATCAGGGTCGCGGTGCTCTGCACGTCGGCGCTCATGCGTTCGATGGCGCTGACGGTTTCCTGCACCAGATCGCGCCCGTCGCCGGCAGAGGTGGTGGCGTTCTTCGAGGCTTCCGAGGTGCTGACGGCGTTGCGCGCGACTTCTTCCACGGCGCTGGTCATCTCGTTGACCGCGGTGGCGGCCTGTTCGATTTCGTTGTTCTGCTGGGTCAGCCCACGGGCGCTTTCGTCGGTGACGCTGTTCAGCTCTTCGGCGGCGGAGGCCAGTTGGGTGGCCGAGCCGGAAATCCGCTGCAGGGTGTCGCGCAGCTTCGATTGCATCTTGGCCATGGCCGCCAGCAGGCGCCCGGCTTCGTCGGTGCCGTCAACGTGAATCGGCTGGGTCAGGTTGCCTTCGGCGATGGTTTCCGCCGCATCCAGTGCCTTGGCAATTGGTTTGGTAATGCTGCTGGTCAACAGCCAGGCGAACAACAAAGTCAGGCCGGTGGCGATGATTAACAGGGTCACGACCAGATTAAACGACATCGAATACTGATCAGTGGCGCCCTGATTGGTCTCGGCGATCTGTTGGGTGTTGATCTCCAGCAAGCGCGCGAGAGCGGTATTCACCGCTTCGGAATTGGCGAGCAAATCGGTGTTGAGCATCTGCCGCAGTTCGTCGACCTGATTGTTGCGCGACAGAGTCTTCATCCGGTCTTCGAGCTGGCGGTACTGCGCCAGCAACTGCACGTACTGATCATAAGCCGCGCGTTCTTGCGGGCCATCGATCAGCGGCTCGTAGGCGCGTTGCGCGTCGGTGATCTGCCGGTTGCGCAAATCGAACAGCTCGATGGTTTTTTGCTGGACGTCTGGCTCACGGTTGATCAGCAACCGATACGACAGCACGCGCAGGCGCAGGGTCAACTGGGTGAATTCGTCGAGGGCTTTGATCGAAGGCACGCTGGCCGTGGCGATGTCTTCGCCTGCTGCGCGGATCTTGCTCATCTGATTCAGGGCGAACACGCCGAGAATCAGCATCAGGCCGCCGATCAAGGCGAAGCCGGTGAACGCCCGGGGGGCGATGTTCATATTACGAAGGGACATGGAGGCGGATACCAGGGAAGGGCCGCATCCGTGCGGGCTGAGACTGCTGTTGGGTGACTTATCGGTCAGGCGAATGAACTCTTTAGTCCATGTGCGTATTTGTCGCATCCGCACGCAAGCGACGAAGTGCAGGAACCAGATCGGCAGATGACAGTCTCTAACACTCGCAAGAACGGTCGAGCCGCCAGGAAAATCAAGGCCTTGCGCCGGTTTAACCCTGGCGTCAACGACGACTTTTCTTTATCGTACGCGCCCTTTGAAAAAGCCCTGGAAGATCAAAATGTTGGAAGCATCCCTCAGCCAATTGGAACAGCTCGTCAGCGACCTGGTGCAACAGAACCAGACCCTGTCGGAAACCAACCAGACCCTGTCCACGGAACTGGCCCAGGCCAAGGATGAAAACGAAAGCCTGCAACTGAGCCTGATGGAACAGGAAGAAAAGCACGGCGCCACCGCCGCGCGCATCCAGGCCCTGGTTGATCGCGTCAACGCAGGCCCTGTCAGCGCATGAACCACGGCACAGCAGGGGTAAAAGTCATCTCCATCATGGGGGAGGACTATTCGATCAAGGCACCGGCCGGGGAAGAACAGACCCTGCTGGACGCCGCATTGATGCTCAAGGCCGCACTGGCCGACACCAAGCGCAAATACCCGACGCTGATCGGCGACCGCCTGCTGGTGCTGGCGGCGATGAATCTGTGCTCGCAGCAGATTGAAATGAAGAAACAGCATCAGGAAGAACTCGAGCGTTACCAAGAGCAAGTCAGCGCCACGGTCGAGACCATCGCCAAGACCATCAATCAGGGTTGATGGGATTGCGCACAACCAAAGAATAAGATTGTCGATTGCGTTGTATACAATCGGCACGGCTGTTGCAGTGTTTCAGCCTCTTATTCTTTGGGGGTGCTCCATGCAGTTCTGGCGTCGCAGTATTCAATGGCAGCTGATCCTCGGCATGGGCACCGCCCTGCTGGTCAGCATTCTGATCGTGGTTGGCATTTATACCCTGGTGGTCAACCGCCTCGCCCAGAGCTATCTGGTCGAACAGGCGCTGCCGTCGAGCATCGAAGCGACGCGCAACGACATCGAACGAATCCTCGTTCAACCCCTTACCGCCGCCAAGGACATCGCCAGTAACACGATGGTCCGCGACTGGCTGGCCAATGGTGAAGACTCCGCCAAAACGGCGGGCTTTGCGCAGTATCTGGAAGGCATCCGCGCCGAACACAAGGCGTTTACCGCGCTGATCATCGGCACCGAATCCAATCATTACATCACCGAAAAAGGCCTGGATCGCACCCTCAGCCGATCCAAACCGGCCGATGCGTGGTTTTACTCTTTCCTCGACAGCAACCAGCCGCGAACCCTGAACATCGACAACGACGGGGCGACCGGAGAGCTGGCGCTGTTCATCGATTTGAAGGTCGAGCAGGCCGGCAAAGTGGTCGGTGTCGCGGGGCTCGGGTTGAGCATGAAAGAGCTGTCGGAGCTGATCCACAACTTCAGCTTCGGCGAGCGCGGGAAGGTCTATCTCGTGCGTTCCGACGGTTTGATCCAGGTCCATCCCGAGGCGCAGTTCAGCGGCAAGCGCACCTTGAGCGAGCAGATCGGCGGCTCGGCAGCACAAGCGGTCATGGGCCATAAAGTGGCAACCAACAGCAGCTTCCAGCGCGATGGCGAAGACTTCCTCGCCTTCAGCCTGCCTTTGCGCGACCTCGGCTGGACCCTGGTGGCCGAAGTGCCACAGTCGCAGATCTACGCCGAAGCCCGCCGGGCGATGTGGATGAGCAGCGGCATCGGTCTGGCGGTGGCACTGGTTTGCCTGGCGCTGGTGATCTGGCTGGCTCAGGGATTGGTGCGACCGATTCGTCAGGTAACAGCTGCGCTGGTAGCAATCGGTAGCGGTGGTGGAGATTTGACCCATCGGTTAGATTCCAGCCGCGCGGATGAGTTGGGCGACCTCGCTCGGGGCTTCAACCGTTTCCTTGATAGCCAGCGCGGAATGATCGGCGAAGTGCTGACCACCAGCGAGCGTCTGCGTGTTGCCGTCGGCCAGGTGGCCCGGGTTGTGGATAACACCGCCGAGCGCTCAGGTCGTCAGCAGGAAATGACCGACATGGTCGCCACCGCCGTCCACGAAATGGGCCTGACCGTGCAGGAAATCGCCCAGAACGCCGGCAATGCCGCGCTCGCCTCACAAACCGCTCGTGATGAAGCGATGCAGGCGCGGGAAGTGGTCGGGGGCTCGATTCGCCATATAGAAAGCATGTCCGATGAAATCGGCGTCGCGGCGGGCGCGGTGGGTGAGCTAGCGCATCAGGTGGCGTCGATCGATCAGGTGCTGGCGGTGATTCGCGGGGTGTCCGAGCAGACCAACCTTTTGGCGTTGAACGCGGCGATTGAAGCGGCGCGGGCCGGGGACATGGGGCGTGGTTTTGCGGTGGTGGCGGATGAAGTGCGCACTTTGGCGCGTCGTACTCAGGCGTCTACCGACGAGATCCAGCAGATGATCGGCAGCCTCAAGCAGGGGGCGGAGAATGCGGTTTCATCGATGCGCACCGGGCAGGCCGCGACGGGGACTGGGGTTGAATCCAGCCAGCGTACCGGAGCTTCTTTGACCGCGATCACCGGGCAGGTCGAGCGCATCAGCGACATGAACCATCAGGTGGCGACGGCGACCGAGGAGCAGTCGGCGGTGACCGAGGAGATCAATCGTAACGTGCAGGGGATTTCCGATCTGGCCCGGGCGACGGCGGGGGAGGTTCGGGCTTGTCGTGAGGATTGTCAGATGTTGCAGCGGTTGGCGGATGATCTGGCGCGGCAGATGGGTGGGTTCAAACTATCTTGATTGATCGTTCCCACGCTCTGCGTGGGAATGCAGCCCCGGACGCTCCGCGTCCTCTCAAGATCGTGACGCAGAGCGTCACAGGAGGCATTCCCACGCGGAGCGTGGGAACGATCACCGTGGGATCAGAACCACGCATCCTGCATTGCCAGACACGTATCATCCCGCGCCTCCAGCAACGTCAGCTCATGTTGGCACCCCGGCACTTCCCACGTCAGAAAATACCGCGCCGCCTGCAACTTGCCCTTATAGAAGTCGGCATCCGCCACATTCCCCTTGGCCAACCCTTCCTCGGCGCGAATCGCCTGCTCCAGCCAGCGCCAGCCAATCACCGTGTGCCCGAACACTTTCAGGTACAACGCCGAATTCGCCAGACTGCTGTTGACCTTGCCTTGAGCCAGATCGGTCAGCAGGCCGATGGTCACGCTCTGCAGGCGCGCCACCAGTTTTTCCAGCGGCTCACGCAATGCAGTCAACGATTCGTACGCCACCGCGTGCTCGGCGGTGTCGGCGATCAGTCGAATCAGCTGCTTGAGCCCGGCGCCACCGTTCTGCGCCAGTTTGCGCCCGAGCAAGTCCAGCGACTGAATGCCGTGAGTGCCTTCGTGGATCGGGTTCAGGCGGTTGTCGCGGTAGTACTGCTCCACCGGGTATTCGCGAGTGTAACCGTGGCCACCGAGAATCTGGATCGCCAGTTCGTTGGCTTTCAGGCAGAACTCCGATGGCCAGGATTTGACGATCGGCGTCAGCAAATCCAGCAGTTCATGGGCCTGTTTGCGCTCGGCCTCGGTTTCCAGCGTGGTGGTGTCATCGAACAGCCGTGCCGCATACAGACCGAGATCGAAAGCACCTTCGACGTAGGATTTCTGCGTCAGCAGCATGCGTCTGACATCGGCGTGCTGAATGATCGCCACCGGCGCCGTCGTCGGGTCCTTGCTGTCCGGCACCCGGCCCTGCGGACGTTCGCGAGCGTATTCCAGCGAGTACAGGTAACCGGCATAACCAAGCATCACCGCGCCCATGCCGACGCCGATCCGCGCCTCGTTCATCATCTGGAACATATAGCTCAAGCCGTGATGCGGCTTGCCTACCAGATAGCCGACGCACTCGCCGTTATCGCCGAAGTTCAGCGCCGTGGACGTCGTGCCGCGCCAGCCCATCTTGTGGAACAGCCCGGCCAGCAACACGTCGTTGCGCTTGCCCAGACTGCCGTCATCGTTGACCAGAAACTTCGGCACGATAAACAGCGAAATCCCCTTCACCCCGGCCGGAGCGTCCGGCAGCTTGGCCAGCACCATGTGCACGATGTTTTCCGAGAGCGGGTGATCGCCGCCGGAAATGAAGATCTTGTTGCCCTTGAGGCGGTAAGTGCCGTCGGACGCAGGCTCTGCGCGTGTACGAATATCCGACAGTGACGAGCCGGCATGGGGTTCGGTCAGGGCCATGGTGCCGAAGAAGCGGCCGTCGATCATCGGTTGCAGGAAGCGCTGCTTCTGCTCTTCGGTGCCGAAACTTTCGATCAGGTTGGCGGCGCCCATGGTCAGGAACGGGTATGAGGTCGACGCCGCGTTGGCTGACTGGAAGTGGGCGAAGCAGGCCTGGGACAACAGTGTAGGAAGTTGCATGCCGCCGGCGTCGAAACTGCGCGCCGCGTTGAGGAATCCGGCTTCGAGGAAGGCATCCACCGCCGGTTTCACTTCGGGAATCAGAATCGCCTGACCGTTCTCGTAGCGCGGCTCGTTCTCGTCGCCCTTGCGGTTGTGCGGTGCGAAGTACTTTTCGGCGATGTTGCGCGCCGTGCCAATGGCAGCATCGAAGGTTTCGCGGTTGTGCTCGGCAAACCGCTCGCGCCGGGTCAGGCCCTCGGCATCGAGGACCTCGTACAGCTCGAAAGCCAGATTGCGGGAACTGAGCAGCGTCTCGGACATGGCGGCCTACCTTTTTTTGGAATGGGCCGAGTCTAGGCGTGCGAATAAAGGCTGAACAGGAAGATTGATAACGGTGATGGAGAGGCCAAAAAAATGGGCGCCGGTGAGGGCGCCCATTTCTATGTTCCTGTGCTGATCGTTGTTGATCGTTCCCACGCTCTGCGTGGGAATGCAGCCCCGGACGCTCTGCGTCCCATCGGTGCCAGGCTTGAAATCGGCAGCGTGGCTGGAACGCGGAGCGTCCCTTGAGGCATTCCCACGCAGAGCGTGGGAACGATCAGCGGCGGAGTCGCTGATTAACCGATGGTCATCAGGCTGGCGTTACCGCCCGCTGCCGCAGTGTTGACGCTCAGCGCGCGCTCGATCACCAGGCGCTCAAGCGCAATGTTGGTCTCGCCCTGGGACAGGCCCTGAACTCCAACGATGGCGCCGGCACGTTTGGCGATCTGCTGGCAGACCGCACGCAACTGGTCGGAATGGCCGTGATGCAGAACCGCATCGAACACCACGTCGTCCTTGTTCCAGTCGGAAACCAGTTTGATCCGCGCCTGAATCTCCTTCGGCAGGCGTGCGAACAATGCCTTGCTGGTGTCGGATTCCGGCCAGACCGCCGAACCGCCCACCGCCAATACCGCAGCGAGTTGGGTCAGCAGATCACCTTCGATGTCCGCCAGGCACAGCACGTGCTCGCGCGGCAGGATCGCGTAGCTGTTCCTCTCGCCGGTCGGGCCGGCCAGCACGCGGGTGATACCGCTTTGCGACTGCGCTGCGTACTGCACGCACAGGGTGCTCAGGTCGGCGAACTTGTTGCTGTCGGCCCAGGCTTTCAGGGCGGTGAGCGGTTTGCTCATGGCGTCGCGCAGACGAACGTCCGGTGCCACGGCAGCATCACCGCGAGCGAAGGACTGTTCGATGGCATCGGTAGGACGCGTCGACAGCAGACGGTACAGGTACAGCGGGCCACCGGCTTTAGGGCCAGTACCCGACAGGCCTTCACCACCGAACGGCTGGACGCCGACCACGGCACCCACGATGTTGCGGTTGACGTAGACGTTACCGGCGTTGACGTTGTCGATCACCTTGGCGATGGTCTCGTCGATGCGGGTGTGCACGCCGAGGGTCAGGCCGTAACCGGAGGCGTTGATCTGGGCGATCAACTGGTCGATCTCTTTACGCTTGTAGCGCACCACGTGCAGCACCGGGCCGAAGATCTCGCGTTGCAGCTCATCGAAGCTTTCCAGCTCGATCAGGGTCGGCATGACGAAGGTGCCGCGTTTGACTTCCTCGGTATCGGCGATGGCCACCTGGTACACGTTGCGACCTTTGTCGCGCATGCCCTGGATGTGCTTCTCGATACCGGCCTTGGCTTCGGCGTCGATCACCGGGCCGATGTCCACGGACAGGCGCTCCGGGTTGCCGAGACGGCTTTCAGCCATCGCGCCTTTGAGCATTTCGATGACGCGATCTGCGGAATCTTCCTGCAAGCACAGGACGCGCAGAGCCGAGCAACGCTGACCGGCGCTGTCGAAGGCCGACGACACCACGTCGATCACCACCTGTTCGGTCAGTGCCGAAGAGTCGACGATCATCGCGTTCTGGCCGCCGGTTTCGGCGATCAGCGGAATCGGACGGCCCTGGTTGTCGAGGCGACCGGCGATGTTGCGTTGCAGCAGACGGGCGACTTCGGTGGAACCGGTGAACATCACGCCTTTGACGCGCTCATCGCCCACCAGACCGGCGCCGACGGTTTCACCGCGACCCGGCAGCAGTTGCAACACGCCTTCCGGAATCCCGGCTTCGAGCATCAGACGCACGGCTTGTGCAGCCACCAGAGGAGTCTGTTCGGCCGGTTTGGCCAGCACCGGGTTACCGGCGGCCAGTGCGGCGGCGACTTGACCGCTGAAGATCGCCAGCGGGAAGTTCCACGGGCTGATGCAGACCACCGGGCCCATTGGGCGGTGGGCGTCGTTGCTGAAATCGTTGCGTGCCTGCACCGCGTAGTAACGCAGGAAGTCGACGGCTTCGCGGACTTCGGCGATGGCGTTGGCGAAGGTCTTGCCGGCTTCGCGGGCCAGCAGGCCCATCAGCGGCTGGATCTCGCCTTCCATCAAATCAGCGGCACGTTCCAGAATCGCGGCGCGTTCGGCGGGTGGGGTGGCCTGCCAGATCGGTGCGGCGTTCAGGGCGCATTGAATGGCGTTGTCGACGTCTTCAACGGTGGCTTCCTGCACGTGGCCGACCACGTCACGCAGATCGGACGGGTTCAACACCGGTGCCGGCGCTTCGTTGCTGGAGGCGCAACCGAGCATCGGCGCGGCTTTCCAGTTGTTGTGGGCGGTCGCCAGAAGGGCGCAGGACAGCGAGGCCAGACGATGTTCGTTGGCCATGTCGATGCCGCTGGAGTTGGCGCGCTCGGAACCATACAAATCACGCGGCAGCGGAATGCGCGGGTGCGGCAGGCCGAAACCACCTTCCACGGTCGCCATCTGCTCGATCTGCGCAACTGGATCAGCCACCAGTTCCTGGATCGAAATCGACTGGTCGGCGATGCGGTTGACGAACGAAGTGTTAGCGCCGTTTTCCAGCAGGCGACGTACGAGGTACGCCAGCAGGGTTTCGTGGGTGCCGACCGGAGCGTACACACGGCACGGACGGTTCAGCTTGCCTTCGGAAACTTTGCCTACAACCTGCTCGTACAACGGTTCGCCCATGCCGTGCAGGCACTGGAATTCGTACTGACCCGGGTAATAGTTCTGACCGGCAATGTGATAAATCGCCGACAGGGTGTGGGCGTTGTGCGTGGCGAACTGCGGGTAGATGACTTCCGGTACCGACAGCAGTTTGCGGGCGCAGGCGATGTAGGAAACGTCGGTGTACACCTTGCGGGTGTAGACCGGATAGCCTTCCAGGCCTTCGACCTGGGCGCGCTTGATTTCGCTGTCCCAGTACGCGCCTTTCACCAGACGGATCATCAGGCGATGACGGCTGCGGCGAGCCAGGTCGATCACGTAATCGATCACGTACGGGCAACGCTTCTGGTAGGCCTGGATCACGAAACCGATGCCGTTCCAGCCGGTCAGTTGCGGCTCGAAGCACAGGCGCTCGAGCAGATCCAGCGACAGCTCCAGGCGGTCGGCTTCTTCGGCGTCGATGTTCAGGCCGATGTCGTATTGCTTGGCCAGCAGGGTCAGCGACAGCAGACGCGGGTACAGCTCATCCATCACGCGCTCGTACTGGGCGCGGCTATAACGCGGGTGCAGGGCCGACAGTTTGATCGAGATGCCCGGGCCTTCATAAATCCCACGGCCGTGGGAGGCTTTGCCGATCGAGTGAATGGCTTGTTCGTACGAGGCCAGGTACTTCTGGGCGTCGTGTTCGGTCAGCGCCGCTTCACCGAGCATGTCGTAGGAATAACGGAAGCCCTTGGCTTCGAACTTGCTCGCGTTGGCCAGTGCTTCGGCGATGGTTTCGCCGGTCACGAACTGCTCGCCCATCAGGCGCATGGCCATGTCGACGCCCTTGCGGATCATCGGCTCGCCGCTCTTGCCGATGATGCGGCTCAGGGACGAAGTCAGGCCGGCTTCGTTGTGGGTGGAGACCAGTTTGCCGGTCAGCAGCAAGCCCCAGGTCGCCGCGTTGACGAATAGCGACGGGCTGTTGCCCAGGTGCGGCTGCCAGTTGCCGGTGCTGATCTTGTCGCGGATCAGTGCATCGCGAGTGCCCTTGTCCGGGATACGCAGCAGCGCTTCGGCCAGGCACATCAGTGCCACGCCTTCCTGGGACGACAGGGAAAATTCCTGCAGCAGGCCCTGAACAATGCCTGCACGACCGCCGGCACTCTTCTGGTTACGCAGTTTTTCCGCGATGGTTGCGGCGAGTTTGTTGGTGGCTTCGGCCATCGGCGCCGGCAGGCGAGCCTGCTCGATCAGCATCGGCACGACTTCCGGCTCAGGGCGACGGTAAGCAGCGGTGATCGAGGCGCGCAAAACCGATTGCGGCAGGATGCTTTCGGCGAATTCAAGGAAGCATTGGTGAGCGTGATCGGTGTGGACTTCGCCCGCGTCGTCGGCGTCCTTGGCGGTCAAACCGTCCAGCTCGGTCAGGGTTGCACCACCCTCGAGTTTTTCCAGGTAATTGAAAATTGCCTGCTTGATCAGCCAGTGCGGTGTGCGATCAATCGAGGTTGCGGCGGCCTTCAGGCGCTCGCGGGTCGGGTCGTCAAGTTTGACCCCAAGGGTGGTGGTAGCCATATTTTTATCCTCATAGGTGCCGCAGTTGCGCGACAACAGCTGGCGGCAAGATTAGCCGCGAGCCGAAAGAGGTGCAACCGGGTGCAACCCTTTTTTGTCGGAATATTCGGCAACTCGTCAGGAAATAATTTCTGGTACGAAAGTGCCGCTCCTGCTTGGTGCTTTTGCTTCTAGCAAAGGCCCCTGACTGCGCTAAAAGGGAGCAAAAAACCGCCTTTTCGGGATAATTCCGATTAGGTGCAACTAATTCTCAAGAAACTGGTTGCACCTGTTTTAGTTTGTTGAATAGGATTCGCGCCCAAGGTGCAACCGGGGAAAACCCGGTGTACCGGCCAATGGCTTTCCTGGGGAAACATTGGTCATAAATGCGCGGCCGTGCGAATCGTCTGTCAGACCTCGGTCTGCAAATGGTGCAACCGCCGCCGCTACATAAAAACAAAGCCAGGGCACGTACGTAATGAGCGCAAGCAATCCAACCCTGATCACGTTCGTGATCTACATCGCAGCAATGGTGCTGATCGGCTTCATGGCCTATCGCTCCACCAACAACCTTTCCGACTATATTCTGGGCGGCCGCAGCCTGGGCAGCGTGGTGACCGCATTGTCCGCCGGCGCCTCCGACATGAGCGGCTGGTTGCTGATGGGCCTGCCGGGCGCCATCTACATGTCCGGCCTGTCCGAAAGCTGGATCGCCATCGGCCTGATCGTCGGTGCCTACCTGAACTGGCTGTTCGTCGCCGGTCGTCTGCGTGTTCAAACCGAACACAACGGTGATGCGCTGACCCTGCCGGACTACTTCGCCAGCCGTTTCGAAGACAAAAGCGGTCTGCTGCGCATCATTTCGGCGGTAGTAATTCTGGTGTTCTTCACCATCTACTGCGCTTCCGGCATCGTTGCCGGTGCCCGTTTGTTCGAAAGCACCTTCGGCATGTCCTACGAGACAGCGCTGTGGGCCGGTGCTGCGGCGACAATTGCCTACACCTTCGTCGGCGGTTTCCTCGCGGTGAGCTGGACCGACACCGTACAAGCCACCCTGATGATCTTCGCCCTGCTGCTGACGCCGATCATCGTGCTGCTGGCCACCGGCGGCGTCGATACCACGTTCCTGGCCATCGAAGCGCAAGATCCAGGCAACTTCGACATGCTGAAAAACACCACCTTCATCGGCATCATCTCGCTGATGGGCTGGGGCCTGGGCTACTTCGGCCAGCCGCACATCCTGGCGCGCTTCATGGCCGCCGACTCGGTGAAATCCATCGCCAACGCCCGTCGCATCTCCATGACCTGGATGATCCTGTGCCTGGGCGGCACCGTGGCCGTGGGCTTCTTCGGTATCGCTTACTTCTCGGCGCACCCGGAAGTCGCAGGTCCAGTGACCGAGAACCACGAGCGTGTGTTCATCGAACTGGCCAAGTTGCTGTTCAACCCGTGGATCGCCGGTGTGCTGCTGTCGGCCATTCTGGCGGCGGTAATGAGCACCCTGAGCTGCCAGTTGCTGGTGTGCTCGAGCGCCCTGACCGAAGACTTCTACAAGACTTTCCTGCGTAAATCCGCCTCGCAAGTCGAGCTGGTGTGGGTCGGTCGCGCCATGGTGCTGCTGGTTGCACTGATCGCCATCGCGATGGCTGCCAACCCGGACAACCGCGTGCTGGGTCTGGTGTCCTACGCCTGGGCCGGCTTCGGTGCAGCCTTCGGTCCGGTCGTGCTGATCTCGGTGATCTGGAAGAAGATGACCCGTGACGGCGCACTGGCCGGCATTCTGGTCGGCGCGATCACCGTGATCGTGTGGAAGCACTTCGAGCTGCTGGGTCTGTACGAAATCATCCCGGGCTTCATCTTCGCCAGCCTGGCGATCTACTTCGTCAGCCTGATGGGCCAGCCGAGCGCCGGCATGGTTCAGCGTTTTGAAGCGGCCGAGAAAGATTTCCATCTGAACAAGTGATGGAAATGAGCTGAGGCTCACAAGAAAACGGCCCGTTTCCTACCCGGAAGCGGGCCGTTTTTTATTGCCTGCGATTTATCTGAAGGCAAAGTCTGTAGTCGAATGCGCTGATTTTTGAAGGGGAGATCGTAGTTTCAAGTAGGGGAAATCTGATTTTTCAGTCACCCAACCTGCACCCCTTGCCCCTCATGCAGAATCGCCCGCCCTCAATCTGCAGAGAGACATCGGATGTTCGCGCCTGCCAATCAACCGCGTTTCACGTTGACCGTCGAAGGCGCCCAGTTTGACCTCAAAGTCCTTGAGTTCACGGGCAAGGAAGCCATCAGCCAACCCTTTCGCTTTGACCTGGAGCTGGTCAGTGAACGGCCGGATCTGGATCTTGAAAGCCTGCTGCACTGTCAGGCGTTTCTGAGTTTTGATGAAGACGGTTCCGGTATCCACGGTCAGATCTATCGGGTCGGGCAGGGGGATTCCGGCAAGCGTCTGACTCGCTATCACGTCAGCCTCGTTCCGCGTCTGGCCTACCTTGGTCATCGGATCAACCAGCGAATTTTCCAGCACCAAAGCGTTCCGCAGATCGTGACGCAGATCCTCAAGGATCACGCGATCCTGCGCGACGCCTTCGAATTTCGCCTCGGCAGCGATTACCCGCCGCGTGAATACTGCGTGCAGTACGCCGAGAGCGATCTGGCGTTCATCCAGCGGCTGTGTGCCGAAGTCGGCATTCACTTCCACTTTCAGCACAGCTCGGACGGGCATCTGTTGGTGTTCGGTGACGATCAAACGGTGTTCCCGCGTCTGGCCGAGCCGACGCTGTACCTGCCGGGCAGCGGCATGGCTGCGGCGGCACCGGCGATCAAGCGCTTCACCGTTCGGGTGGAAACCCGCACCAGCGTGGTCACCCGACGTGATTACGACTTCAGCAAACCCCGGCTGGCGCTGCAAAGTCGCGCCGAAAGCGAACAGCGCCCGGTGCTGGAGGATTACCACTTTCCCGGCCAGTTCACCGAGCGCGAAACCGGCAAGCAACTGGCCCAGCGCACCCTTGAGCGGCATGTCGCCGACTACCGTCAGGCCGAGGGGCGCAGCGATCAATCTGCTTTGGTCAGCGGACATTTCCTGCAACTGGCCGAGCATCCGCGCCAGGATTTGAATGACCTCTGGCTGCTGACCTCTCTCGAGCACCATGGCCGACAGCCGCAAGTGCTGGAGGAATCGGTGACCAGCGACGGTGATGAATTCCAGGGTTACCGTAATACCTTTCTTGCCACGCCGTGGGACGTTTTTTTCCGCCCGCCGATGGGCCCGGAAAAACCACGGATGCTTGGCTATCAGCCAGCCGTAGTCACCGGCCCGCAAGACAGTGAAATCCATTGCGACGAGTACGGCCGGGTCAAGGTGCAACTGGCCTGGGACCGCGACGGCGAACTCAACGAGCATTCCAGTTGTTGGTTGCGGGTCGCAAGCGGTTGGGCCCATGACCGTTATGGCAGCGTGCTGATACCACGGGTCGGCATGGAAGTGCTGGTGGGGTTTATCGATTCGGATGCCGACAAGCCTCTGGTCATGGGGTGCCTGCCGAACGCCGCCACGCCGGTGCCGCTGGATCTGCCGGCCGACAAGACCCGCAGTGTTTTTCGTAGCCAGAGTAGTCCGGGCGGTGGCGGTTACAACGAATTGCGCATCGAGGATCGCAAGGGCGCCGAGGAAATCTACCTGCGCGCCCAGCGAAACTGGACGCAACATGTGTTGAATGACCAGCAGGTGCAGGTGGATAACCAGCGCAGCGTTGTCGTTACCGGTCTCGCCAAGCATGAGCTGAAAGCCGACGAGCAGCGCATCACCCACGGTCAGCGTCAGACCGAAGTGAAGCAGGACGACCACCTCACTGTGACCGGCGACCGTAATATCCGCGTGAACAACCAGACGTTCAGCGCCAATGCGCAATTTCACGTCAGCGCCGGCCAGCAGGTGGTGATCGACGGCGGGGCGAGCGCGACGATCCAGGCCGGCGGGCAGTGGATCAACATCGGCCCCAGCGGGATCTTCAGCAGCGTGCCGATTGTGGTGGGTGGTGCGCCGATGGCGGCGATGAGCGCGGCACCGACAGTGCCGGGGTTGCCGGAAAAACTGGTGGCAGCACCGGCTGCGATTCTGACTGCCGCGCAAATCATGAGCCTTAAAGGAGACGCACCGTTCTGCGAAGAATGCGAGCGCTGCAAGGACGGTGTCTGTGCAGCCTGATCAATGGTTGAAGGATGTGCCGCTGAAGCCGTCGGAGCAGGTGTTCGCGATTTTCAGTAGCGCCAGTGCGGTGGATCCGCTGAAGGCTTGGCCGCTGAAAGCGCAGATGCCGAAACCGGTCTGGGCGGAAACGATCTATGCCGAGTGGGATGCGGTGATGCCCTACGTGGGAATCGTCGACGTAGGCAGTGAGTTTCTGGATTGGGTGGCGACCACGGAGTCTCGTGACTGGGGTTGGCTGGCGGTTTCTTCGGCAGGGTTTGAGGCGGTGGTCGAGCACTTTCGCAGTTTGACCCAGGTGCTGATGCCGGACGGGAAAGCGGTGTTCTTCCGGTTTTGGGATGGGCGGTTTTTGTTGCCGATCCTTGAGTCGTTCGAAGTGGATGCCGGCCAATTGCTGCCGGTCCTCACGCGAGGATTGATCAACGGTCAGGTCGTCGAGATCGGGGGCAGGGCGAGGGGCTCGGGGCGGGAGTTTCCTTGGTGGTCGGTGCCGCAAAAGCTGCTTGCGCAATTCGGCGGTGATGCCCGGATCAACAACGCCTTGCAGTGGTTGAGCGAGGAGCAGCCGGCGTCGTTCGAGGCATTTCCCGCCGATGTCTTGCGCTGCAAGGTTGTCAGGTTTTTTGAGGTTTCGGCGTCGGACGAATCGTCGGCTTCGGCGTTGCTGGACTACTTGCGGGACGAGTCAGAGTGAAATTTCCGGGCAAAGGCTTCGGACGTTTCCTGCGAGTTGCGGCGGTTTGCGTGAACTGGTGGGCGCGGTGGTGCGGGGATAGTCTTTGGCTGTCTCTGCAAGTGTGGAGACAGGGCGTAGGAGCCCTGATTTCAGAGCAGTGCATAAGCGTCGTTGCCCGATTTGCGGCAGTCTTCGCTCGACCGTAAGATCCTTTGCGGCGGTTATGCGCGGGCACGCTTCGGCGTGGCTGAGTGCTCTGGTCTCAGTCCTCCTACCCCGCGCATGGCTGCCACCCAATCCTGTAGGAGGGAAACGGTGTGCGCCTCTTTCACTACCAGAGGATTAAACAATGAGCACGCTTCATCCAGATCCACCCTACGAACCATTCATCCCTCACCCCAACAACCGCCTCATGGCGCTGACCAGCAACTGCAACGATATGCCCACGTTGTTCATCGACACCCATGCCCCGCTCGACATCCTGATGGATGCAGCCAACTACCGCATCCGCGCGGTAATCCAGGTCCTGGAAAACATGTGCATGCGCGGCTCGGTCGAGTGCGACTCGGTCATCCTGAGCGACTTCGCCCAACTCTGCGTGATTCCGTTGCGCGACGGCTGTGATGTCTTGGATGTGATTGGCAAGCGCCTACACGCCATACCGTCCTGACTCGATCGTTCCCACGTCGAGGCGTCGAATCGTCTGCGTGGGAATGCCTCCAGGCACGCTCCGCGTTCCAGGCGTCCACCGCAATTGTGGCTGATACCCCATGCGACGCGGAGCGTCACGGGCTGCATTCCCACGCAGAGCGTGGGAACGATCATTAGTGCAGCGGCACGCCACTCAGCTGCGAGCCCCTGACTTGCCGCCCGGTAAAAGGTAAACTTCACGGCCCTCGCAGGAGCAGCCATGAATTATCGTCACGCCTTCCATGCCGGCAATCACGCCGATGTGTTCAAACACCTGACCTTGACCCGCCTCATCGCCCTGATGTCGCGCAAGGAGCAGCCGTTTGCCTATCTCGACAGCCACGCCGGCATCGGTCTGTATGACCTGCAGGGCGATCAGGCGAATCGTACCGGCGAGTACCTGGAAGGCATCGCGCGCTTGTGGGATCAGCCGGATCTGCCGGCGCTGACCGCGGACTATATGAAAGTGCTGCACGAGATGAACCCGGATGGCCAGTTGCGCTATTACCCGGGGTCGCCCGAGCTGGCGCGGCGTCTGACCCGACCGCAGGATCGGGTGATGCTCAACGAAAAGCACCCCGAAGACGGCGTCCTGCTCAAGGACAACATGGCCGGTGATCGTCGGGTGAAAGTGCATCTGGGCGAGGGCTGGCATGTGGCCCGTGCGATGTTGCCGGTGCAGGAGAAACGCGCGGTGATGCTGATTGATCCGCCGTTCGAACAGCTCGATGAAATGCAGCGCTGTGCGGCGTCGATGAAAGAGGCCATCGGCCGGATGCGTCAGACCGTGGCGGCGATCTGGTATCCGGTGAAGGATCAGCGTGCGCTGCGTCGTTTCTATCAGGATCTGGCCGGCACCGGTGCGCCGAAGTTGCTGCGGGTCGAGCTGCTGGTGCATCCGCTGGACACGCCGAACAGCCTGAACGGCTCGGGCCTGGCGATTGCCAATCCGCCGTGGGGGCTGGAGGAAGAATTGCGTGAGCTGCTGCCGTGGCTGTCCAAGAAGTTGGGTCAGACCCAGGGTGGATGGCAGATGGATTGGTTGATCGCCGAGAGCTGATCACTGAGTGATCGTTCCCACGCGGAGCGTGGGAACGATCAGTGGTCGCGGTCAGACGACGCGGTCAGTTACCCGCCAGACTCGGTGGCATGCAAACACCCGTGCCGCCAATCCCGCAGTAGCCTTCCGGATTTTTCGCCAGATACTGCTGGTGATAAGTCTCGGCGAAGTAAACGGTCGGTGCCTGTTCGATTTCGGTACTGATTTCACCCAGACCCGCCTTCGACAGCTCAGCCTGATAGACAGCCTTGCTCTTCAGCGCCGCATCCAGTTGCTCCGGATGGGTCGCGTAAATCACCGAGCGGTACTGAGTGCCGATGTCATTGCCCTGGCGCATGCCCTGCGTCGGGTTGTGCAGTTCCCAGAACATCGCCAGCAGCTCTTCGTAGCTGACCTTGGCCTTGTCATACACCACCAGCACCACTTCAGCGTGGCCGGTCAGGCCCGAGCAGACTTCTTCGTAGGTCGGGTTCGGCGTGTAACCGCCAGCGTAGCCGACCACGGTGCTGACCACGCCTTCGCGCTGCCAGAAGCGGCGTTCTGCCCCCCAGAAGCAGCCCAGGCCGAAGATCGCGAAATCGACGTCTTCGAAAAACGGGCCGAGCAGCGGCGTGTCTTCGAACACGAAGTGCTTTTCAGGCAGGGTCATTGCGGTTTCGCGGCCAGGCAGAGCTTGTTCTTTTGTCGGTAGCACGTTTTTGTTCACCAGAATTTCCGAGCGCAGAACCATGATCGTTCCTCTCAGTCAGGATGGGATGTAAAAAGTCTGACCGCCAGTGTGCCCAATGATGCCCGGTTAATCACTAGGCAAAATGTGCGGGTACTGTCTTGGGGTTTACAGGCAGAGCGGGCCGCGCGGGTAGCGCTTGAGCGCCTGGATCAGCTCGCCGCCCGGAATCGGCCGGTCGAACAGGTAGCCCTGGCCGACGTCGCAGCGGTGTCGGCGCAGGAACGCCAGCTGCTCGGCGGTCTCGATGCCTTCGGCCACGACCTTGAGTTTCAGGTTGTGGGCCATGGCGATCACGGCGGAGGTGATTTCCATGTCGTCCTGGTTGTCCGGGATTTCATGGATGAAGCTGCGATCGATCTTGATGATGTCGATCGGGAATTTCTTCAGGTAACTGAGCGACGAGTAACCGGTGCCGAAGTCGTCCATCGCCAGGGTCAGGCCCAGACGCTTGAGCTGGTCGAGCTGCAAGTGGGTGTCTTCAGTGGCTTCCAGCAGCAGGCCTTCGGTCAGTTCCAGCTCCAGCAGATTGGCCGGCAGCGCTTCTTCCTTGAGGATGTTGGCGATCGAGGCCACCAGATCCGGGTCGGAGAACTGCTTGGGCGACAGGTTGATCGCCACTTGCAGATTGCCCATGCCGGCGGCGGTCAGCGCCTTGCTCATGCGGCAGGCCTGGCGGGCGATCCACTTGCCGATCGGAATGATCAGGCCGGTTTCCTCGGCGACGCTGATGAATTGGTCCGGGCGGATCATGCCGCGCTCCGGGTGGTTCCAGCGCAGCAATGCTTCCATGCCGAGCAGGCGACCGCTGCGCAGGCACAGCTTCGGCTGGTAGAACACATCCAGTTCGTTCTGGGTCAGGGCGCGGCGCAGGTTGTTCTCGACGAACAGTTTGTAGCTGGCCTCGGCGTTCAGCGCTTCGGTGAACACCTGGACCTGATGTTTGCCGTTGGCCTTGGCCTTGTGCAGGGCCAGACCGGCGTTGCGCATCAGGGTCTGCGGGTCGCGGCCGTGCAGCGGCGCGCAGGCCAGGCCCACGGAGCCGGTGACGCTGATCAACTGGTTGTCGACGAACATCGGTTTGTCGAGGGTCATCAGCAGCTGGCTGGCGATCTGCTGCCCGGCTTCAAGGTCGGTGTTGTCGAGCAACACCGCGAATTCATTACTGGCGAACCGCGCCAGGCTGCCGCTCGGGCTCAGGCTGTTGCGCAGGCGCCGGGCCAGGCTGATCAACAGTTTGTCGCCGGTCTGGTGGCCGAGGCTGTCGTTGATCCGCTTGAAGTTGTCGATGTCCACCAGCAGCAGGCTGATCGGGGTATCGCTATCCCGGGCGAAGCGTTCATCCAGGTTGCGGATAAATGCAGGCCGGTTGCCGAGGTTGGTCAGGTTGTCGGTGTACGCCAGGCGCTCGATGCGCTGCTGCGCCAGCTTGGTCTGGGTGATGTCTTCGTAGATGCCGATGTAATGCGTCAGCTCACGGTTGTCGCCGTAGACCTTGGAGATCGACAGTTGGCCCCAGTAGGGTTCGAGGTTCTTGCGGCGGCTCTTGAACTCGCCCTGCCAGCTGTTGCTCTTGGCCAGCGCCGAGGGCGCGTCGAACAGCAGCTCGCTTAAGTTTTCCAGGGCTGGCAACTCCGACAGGCGCTGGCCGTGGACTTCCTCGGTGGTGTACTGGGTGATCGCGGTGAAGCTCGGGTTGACGTACTCGACCACGCCGTCGCAGTTGACCAGCAAAAAGGCGTTGGCACTCTGCTCGACCGCGCGCTGGAACAGGTGCAGCGCGCTGGTGGCAGTGCGGCGGTTGTGATTGTTGATGACTTGGGCGAACTGGTCGGCGAGTTCACCGGCAAAGGCGATTTCGTCGGACTGCCAGGCGCGGGTGACGCCGGTCTGCTCCAGACACAACACGCCGACCACCTGGCCGTCGACGCGGATGCTGGCGTCGAGCATGGCGTTGACGTCACGCGGGCGCAGGGCTTCGGCCATTTCCCGGGTACGCGGGTCGCGCATCGCATTGTGCGCGTCGATGGCGCGGCTGCCGTGCAGGGCTTCCATGTAATCGGGGAAGCCGCTGACGTCGATCACGTCCGGCAGGATGTATTCCTGGGTGGCGCGGTGGTACGCCGAGATCGGCACCAGTTTCTGGCCTTCGAGATTCCACAGGCTGGCGCAGTCGATTTCATAGATATCGCAGGCGCAACGGGTAATCAGTTCGGCGGCTTCTTGCAGGGAGTTCTGGCTGCTGTAGCGCTGGCGGGCCAGCAGCAGGATCAGGTCCTGCTGGGCGCGCACCCGCTCCAGATGCTGCAGTTGTTCCTGCTGGGCACGCTGATTGAGCTCAAGGGCGATTTGCAGGCGTGAATTCTGGGTTTCCAGGTCGACTGACGGCAGCGTCGGTGCTTCGTCGAACACGTTGTCGACCGCCAGCAGGTAACCGCGCAGCAAGTGGCGGTTGTGCTGTCTGTAGGCTTCGCCGAGTTCAAGAATGCTCAGCGCGCCGGCGGCGGTGTGCAGGGTGTAGCGCACCAGATAATGCGGGCTTTCGCCGAGTTGTTGCTGGATCGCGTCGTGCAACTGATAGCGCGCTTCGGGCTCCATCAGGCTGGCGTAGGGCGAGCCGACCAAAGCGCAGAGTTCGACGGCAGGCTGGCCGAACTGGCGTTCACAGTTGGGATCGAGAAACAGCATCGCCCAGCTGGCTTCATTCAGGCGCTCGAAACGCAGCATGCCGAGCCGCGAGGGCACAGGCAACTGCGTCACTACCTCGGCCACCATACGGCTGGCGGCATCGGGTTGGCTCTTCATGAAGGGAACTCGCTTGGAAATTTGCTGAACGCGCCGGGCTCTCGCCCTCTTTACTGTTGCCTGCGGCAAGGTTGCATCATTGCGGCACCGACTGACAAGAGACATGAAGGCCAAGTGCTATAAGAATATGTCGGCTGCAGTGAACATTTCTCCAGCACTTGCCGGAAACTAATGCTATCAACCGTGGAGATGGCCGTTCCAGAGCCTTCGGGCATCCGGAACGGTCGTGCCGCTGGATTCATCGCAACGGAATATCGATGGATTGCAGGTGCCTGCCATCCCGGTCGTGATAGTTGACCTGGATCCGCCCGGCCTCGACCACCATGTGCGCAAAGTTGTCCTGGCTGATGACCTGGCTGGTCAGCGCGTGCCGGTATTCGCCTGCCTCGGTCTGCGCCAGCGGCTGGTCGAGGGTGAAGGTCGCGGCGGTGGCGTAGGGCAGCAGTTTGCTGTTGCTCAGCGGTGAAGACACGACGGTGTGTACTTCAAAGTCCGGGTCTTCGCTGTGGCTCAGGCGACTGGTCAGCGAACCATGCACATCGCCGGAAATGAACACGACGTTCCTGAGCCGATGTTGGCGAATGGTTTCCAGCAAGCGCAGGCGCTGTTCGGGGAAGCCCGCCCAGGCATCATCGCCGTTCATTTTGCGGTCGGGGTAGAACATGACGCTGGTGACCACGAACTTGACCCGTGCCGTGCTTTCGACCAGCCACGTGCACAAGGCCTGTTCCTGTTGTTCATCGAGGATGCGACGGTTGTTGTTCGACAAGTCGCGGCGAGTTCGACTGTCCGTCACAAACCATTCGATATCGCCGTCGCTGAATTGATACCAGTAGTGCTTCAGTGAAGTGCAGTCGATTGTGCCGTTAGTTGTTGATGAATAAGCAGGGCTATGACTGGCTTGATAGAGTTCGTAAGCCTTCATCGCATTGCTAAACAGTGTTTCATCGGACTCGTGGGCGTTCATTGGCCAGTTATCTTCTATTTCATGATCATCAAGAATCATGTAAGTCGAAGTCTCCGACATCAGTCGTCGGATATTGGGCAGGGAAAACGCCGCACGGTACTTTGCAATGAAGTCGTCATAGTCACGGTCCGGGGCGAACAGGTTCAGATCGTCCGCGTAGATCTGATCGCCACACATCATGATTGCGCTGATCGCCGGTTGCGCGCCTTCGATCAGTTGGCTGATGGACGCGAAGATCCGGTCGCCCAGATGCGGAAGCACCGGGATGCCGGAGGTCATGCGCAGGTAGCGACAGGAACCAAGGATGTAGGCGCGCGGCTGCAAAAGCTGGCTGCTGCGGGTGCGCAGGCGATAGATATCCCGTGGCCATTGCAGCGGCAGCTCCGCCACGCTGTGGATAGTGTGGACGGGACTCATCGGGCTGAACCAGCCGGTCTGGTATTCGTACTCGGTGTCGGCTTGCAAATGATCGAGCACCAGCACTTCAGTCATGTCGCGGGTTGAATCCAGTTTTACAAACTGGCCCGTCTGCCATTGTTGCGAATCCAATATCCGGTAACGGATGCCGGCAAATACGGCAGCGTTATGTTGCAGTCCGCCACGAATGAAAATTCGCGCCTGATTAGTTGTTGTGTGGCCAACGATCGGGCCGACAGTAGGTTTCAGCATGTTCGAATCCATTCGAATAAGTGTTGGTGATTGATAAAGTTGCCTGGCTTTTCGGTGCAACTTTGATGCGCCAAGGTTAGTTGCCTGTCGCTGAAAAATATCGATTTGAAGTGGACTAAAGTCGTGGCCTATATCAGCGCAAGTTGTGGGAAAAGTGCAGGCGAACGTTATTTCAGGCAAAAAAAAGCCCCGCCAAACTGACGGGGTTGAGGTACGAGCGTGTGGCGCTCGAAAACGTGGAACACGGTCGGCCCTCCGTTGCCGGAGGGCCGAGCGCTTTACAGCAGGATGGTGCGGATGTCCGCCAGCAGGTCGCTCAGACGCTTGGTGAAGCGTGCAGCAGCGGCGCCGTTGATCACACGGTGATCGTAGGACAGCGACAGAGGCAGCATCAGTTTCGGCTGGAAGGCTTTGCCGTCCCAGACTGGCTGGATGGTTGCCTTGGAAACACCGAGGATCGCCACTTCCGGCGCGTTGACGATCGGCGTGAAGCCGGTACCGCCAATGTGGCCGAGGCTGGAAATGGTGAAGCAGGCGCCTTGCATCTCGTCCGACGAGAGCTTCTTGGTCCGGGCTTTTTCAGCCAGGGAAGCGGCCTCGGCGGCCAGTTGCAGCAGGCTCTTCTGGTCGACGTTCTTGATGACCGGTACGAGCAGGCCATCCGGGGTGTCGACGGCGAAGCCGATGTTCACGTATTTCTTGCGGATGATCGCCTTGCCGCTTGGTGCCAGCGAGCTGTTGAAGTCCGGCAGTTCCTTGAGCAGGTGTGCGCAGGACTTGAGCAGCAGCGGCAGGATGGTCAGCTTCACGCCGGCCTTCTCTGCGACGGCTTTCTGTGCGGTGCGGAACGCTTCCAGCTCGGTGATATCCGCCGAGTCGAATTGCGTTACGTGCGGCACGTTCAGCCAGCTGCGGTGCAGGTTGGCGGCGCCGACCTGCATCAGGCGGGTCATCGGCACTTCTTCGATTTCGCCGAAACGGCTGAAGTCGACGACCGGAATCGGCGGGATGCCCGCGCCACCGGTTGCGCCAGCAGCAGCGGCCGGTGCTTCCTTGGCCTTCTGCATCATGGCTTTGACGTAAACCTGCACGTCTTCTTTCAGGATGCGACCGTGCGGACCGCTGGCGCCGACAGCGCTCAGCTCGACGCCGAACTCGCGAGCCAGTTGACGCACGGCAGGGCCGGCGTGAACTTTCGCACCAGGCTTGGCTGGCGCAGCAACTGGAGCGGCAGCAGCAGGTGCAGCGGCAGCCGGAGCAGCAGCGGCTGGTGCCGGAGCGCTCGGAGCAGCAGCGGCAGCTGGAGCCGGGGCAGCAGCCGGAGCGGCGCCTTTGACTTTCAGCTTGAGGATCAGGTCGCCGGTGCCGACTTCGTCGTCCAGCTTGATGGAAACGCTTTCCACCACGCCAGCGGCAGGCGACGGGATTTCCATGCTCGCCTTGTCGGATTCCAGGGTGATCAGCGACTGGTCGGCTTCAACGCTGTCGCCAGCCTTGACCAGCACTTCGATGATCTTGGCCTTGCCGGCCGAACCGATGTCCGGAACGTGGATGTCCTGAACGCTGTCGGCAACCGGTGCAGCTGGCGCGGCGGCCGGTGCTGGTGCAGCGGCAGCGGCCGGAGCAGCAGCCTGGGCCGGAGCGGCCGCAGCAGGAGCCGCAGCACCCGCCACTTCCAGATCGAGGATCAGGTCGCCCGTGCCGACTTCGTCGTTCAACTTGACGCTGATGGCCTTGACCACGCCAGCGGCAGGCGACGGGATTTCCATGCTCGCCTTGTCGGATTCCAGGGTGATCAGCGACTGATCAGCCTCGACGGTGTCGCCGACCTTGACCTGGATCTCGATGATCTGGGCCTTGCCCGACGAACCGATGTCCGGCACGTGCACTTGCTGAACCGAAGCGGCAGCAGGGGCAGCAGCTGGTGCAGCCGGTGCAGGAGCGGCAGCCGGTGCAGCTTCGGCCTTGGCGGCAGGGGCAGCAGCCGGAGCAGGGGCCGCTTGCGCGGCGCCCTCGACTTCCAGCTCCAGCAGTTCGTCGCCTTCTTTCAGGCGATCGCCCAGCTTCACTTTCAGGCTCTTGATGACGCCGGCTTTCGGGGCCGGCACTTCCATGCTGGCCTTGTCCGATTCCAGAGTCAGGATGCTCTGGTCGGCTTCGATACGGTCGCCGACCTTCACAAACAGTTCGATTACTTCACCTTCACCGCTGCCGATGTCAGGTACGCGAATGAGTTCGCTCACAGAGTTTCTCCTCAGCAGTCCAGTGGGTTGCGTTTTTCCGGGTCGATGCCGAACTTGGTAATGGCCTCGGCCACGACTTTAGGTTCGATATCACCACGGTCAGCCAGTGCTTCCAGGGCTGCCAACACCACGAAATGACGGTCGACTTCGAAGAAATGACGCAGTTTCTTGCGGCTGTCGCTGCGGCCGAAACCGTCGGTGCCCAGGACTTTGAATTCCTTGGACGGTACCCACTGACGGATCTGCTCGGCGAACAGTTTCATGTAGTCGGTAGAAGCGATGACCGGACCTTTACGGCCGCTCAGGCACTCTTCAACGTAGCTGCGCTGAGGCTTCTGGCCAGGTTTCAGACGGTTGCTGCGCTCTACGGCCAGGCCGTCGCGACGCAGTTCGTTGAAGCTGGTGACGCTCCACACATCGGCGCCGATGTTGAACTCTTCACGCAGGATCTTCGCCGCTTCACGGACTTCACGCAGGATGGTGCCGGAGCCCATCAGCTGTACGTGGTGCGCCGCATCGCGGGTGTCTTCTTCCAGCAGGTACATGCCTTTCTTGATGCCTTCTTCGGCACCGGCCGGCATGGCTGGCTGCTGGTAGGACTCGTTCATCACGGTGATGTAATAGAAGATGTCCTGTTGCTCTTCGGTCATCTTTTTCATGCCGTCCTGAATGATCACCGCCAGCTCGTAGCCGTAGGTCGGATCGTAGGTGCGGCAGTTCGGGATGGTGGCAGCCAGCAGGTGGCTGTGACCGTCTTCGTGCTGCAGGCCTTCACCGTTCAGGGTGGTACGGCCGGCGGTGCCGCCGATCAGGAAGCCACGGGTGCGGCTGTCGCCAGCGGCCCAGGCCAGATCGCCGATACGCTGGAAGCCGAACATCGAGTAGAAGATGTAGAACGGCAGCATTGGCTGGTTGTGGCTGGAGTACGAAGTACCGGCAGCGATGAAGGAGCTCATGGCGCCTGCTTCGTTGATGCCTTCTTCAAGGATCTGACCTTTCTGGTCTTCCTTGTAGAACATCACCTGGTCTTTATCGACTGGCTCGTAGAGCTGGCCGACGGACGAGTAGATGCCCAGCTGACGGAACATGCCTTCCATACCGAAGGTACGGGCTTCGTCCGGGATGATCGGAACGATGCGCGGGCCGATTTCCTTGTCCTTGACCAGTTGCGCGAGGATCCGCACGAAGGCCATGGTGGTGGAAATTTCACGGTCGCCGGAACCGTCGAGGATCGCCTTGAGGGTGTCCAGGTCCGGAGTCGGTACGCTGAAGCTCTGTGCGCGACGCTGAGGCACGAAACCGCCCAGTGCAGAGCGACGCTCGGCCAGGTAACGGGCTTCGGCGCTGTTTGGCTCCGGCTTGAAGAACGGCAGGTTTTCCAGCTCTTCGTCTTTCACCGGGATGTCGAAGCGGTCGCGGAACAGCTTCAGGCTGTCGACGTCGACTTTCTTGGTGTTGTGCGCGGTGTTCTTCGCTTCGCCCGCACCGGTACCGTAACCCTTGATGGTCTTGGCCAGGATGACGGTCGGTTGTTCTTTGTGGTTGACCGCTTCGTGGTACGCCGCGTAGACCTTGTACGGGTCGTGGCCGCCACGGTTGAGTTTCCAGATCTCGTCGTCGGACAGATCAGCAACCATCGCCTTGAGTTCAGGCGTGTTGAAGAAGTGTTCACGCACGAACGCGCCGTCTTTGGCTTTGTAGTTCTGGTACTCGCCGTCGATGACTTCGTCCATGCGACGTTGCAGGATGCCGTCGACGTCCTTGGCCAGCAGTGGGTCCCAGAAACGGCCCCAGATGACTTTGGTCACGTTCCACTGAGCACCGCGGAACACGCCTTCGAGTTCCTGGATGATCTTGCCGTTGCCGCGAACCGGGCCGTCGAGGCGCTGCAGGTTGCAGTTGATGACGAAGATCAGGTTGTCCAGCTTCTCGCGGCCGGCCAGGGAGATGGCGCCCAGGGATTCCGGCTCGTCACACTCGCCGTCGCCCAGGAAGCACCAGACTTTCTGTTTGCCTGGCTGGATGAAACCGCGGTGTTCCAGGTACTTCATGAAGCGAGCCTGGTAGATCGCCTGGATCGGGCCCAGACCCATCGAAACGGTCGGGAACTGCCAGAAGTCAGGCATCAGCCAAGGGTGCGGGTAGGACGACAGGCCCTGACCGTCGACTTCCTGGCGGAAGTTGTTCATCTGGTCTTCGGTGATGCGGCCTTCCATGAATGCACGGGCGTAAACGCCTGGCGAGGTGTGGCCCTGGAAGTAGATCAGGTCGCCGCCGTGTTCGTCGGTCGGGGCCTGGAAGAAGTAGTTGAAGCCGATGTCGTACAGGGTCGCACTGGAAGCGAAGCTGGAGATGTGACCACCCAGGTCAGAATCTTTCAGGTTCGTACGCATTACCATGGCCATCGCGTTCCAGCGTACCAGCGAGCGAATGCGGCGTTCCATGAACAGGTCGCCAGGCATGCGTGCTTCGTGGGTAACGGGGATCGTGTTGCGGTAAGGCGTGGTGATGGCGTAAGGGAGCTGCGAACCGCTGCGGGTCGCCAGTTCACCCATACGGGTCATCAGATAGTGAGCACGGTCTTCGCCTTCTTTGTCGAGAACCGATTCCAGGGCGTCCAGCCATTCCTGGGTTTCGACGGGATCGAGGTCTTGCATGGCTTGCTCCAGGGCGGAAAGGCTTCCAGAATCGGTTGCCTGAGTTTGCGACTGGCCTTGTGGGCAGACGATTTAAAATTCTTGGATTGCCGACAGGTTGTTCCGGCGGCGTGTAGTTTTACTACAAATCATCCGGCATTTCAGCCTTTCGAATGTATAGACGAGTAGTAAAACTACAGATGAAAGGCTTGTGGCCTCCGACTGCGTTGTGAGAATAATCGTTAAGGTTGGTCTTTAGTCATCCGAAAAAGGTGAAAGTTTGATGCTGGCTGCCAAAGAAAAAGAAATTTCAGCTATTTCTCACTTTTGTTCGACAGTCCTTCGCGTAGCGGTTTTTCGATCATCACTACAAGCGGCCATTTACACGCCGATCAAGGATAGACCATGACCCTGCCCGCGCTTGCCGAACTGCCCGCCATTCTCCTGCCGTTGGTCAGCCGATCGGAGCAGTCGTTCCGTGCGGCCGTCGGTCAACTGGAAGACGATCACGGCTTCTCGTCCTGGACGCCGGAACGCTGGGCGCAGTTCGCCCGCGTCAGCGCCGCCAGCGATTTCGTCATTGAACAGAGCGTTCGTGACCCTTTGATGTTGTTGTCGCTGGTGCAGTCCGGCGAACTGGACCGGCCGTTCGCCAAAGGTGAGTTGTGCGGGCAGATCGCCGCCGCCGTCAGCCTCGCCCAGACCGAAGATGAACTGGGCCGGGCCCTGCGTCGTCAGCGCACCCGGCATCAGGTTCGCATCATCTGGCGCGACCTCAACCGCCAGGCCGATCTGGTGCAGACCTGCCGCGATCTCTCGGACATGGCCGACGCCAGCATCGATCAGGCCTATCAATGGTTGTACCGTCGCCATTGCGACCAGTTCGGCACGCCGACCGGCCGGCGCAGCGGCGAACCGCAGCAAATGGTCATCCTCGGCATGGGCAAGCTCGGCGCGGTCGAGCTGAACCTCTCTTCGGACATCGACCTGATCTTCGCCTACCCCGAGGGCGGCGAAACCGTCGGCGTGAAGCGCCCGCTGGATAACCAGGAATTCTTCATCCGCCTCGGCCAGCGCCTGATCAAGGCCCTCGACCCTATCACCGTCGACGGCTTCGTGTTCCGCGTCGACATGCGCCTGCGCCCGTACGGCTCGTCCGGCGCGCTGGTGCTGAGCTTCAATGCGCTGGAGCAGTATTACCAGGATCAGGGCCGCGACTGGGAACGCTACGCGATGATCAAATCGCGGGTGGTGGCCGGCGATCAGGTGGCGGGCGAGCAGTTGCAGGAAATGCTGCGGCCGTTCGTTTACCGGCGCTATCTGGACTTCTCGGCGATCGAAGCACTGCGCACCATGAAGCAGTTGATCCAGCAGGAAGTGCGGCGCAAAGGCATGGCCGACAACATCAAGCTGGGCTCGGGCGGTATCCGCGAAGTCGAGTTCATCGCCCAAGCCTTTCAACTGATTCACGGCGGTCGCGACCTGAGTCTGCAACAGCGCCCTCTATTAAAGGTGTTGAGCACGCTCGAAGGGCAGGGCTATCTGCCGCCGGCGGTGATCAGCGAACTGCGCGAAGGTTACGAGTTCCTGCGTTACACCGAACACGCGATTCAGGCGATTGCCGACCGCCAGACCCAGATGCTGCCGGACAGCGCTCAGGATCAGGCGCGTATCGCATTCATGCTCGGTTTCCACGACTGGGAGGCATTCCACGAGAAGCTGATGTTCTGGCGCGGCCGGGTGGCGTGGCACTTTGCGCAAGTGATCGCCGATCCCGATGAGGATGAAGGCGTCGAGAGCGAAGTGGTGGTCGGCGGTGAATGGCTGCCGCTGTGGGAAGAGGCTCAGGACGAGGAAGCGGCCTGTCGCCAGTTGGAAGAGGGCGGTTTCGCTGACGCGACCAAGGCCTTGAAGGCACTGGCGAGCCTGCGTGCCAGCCCGCAGTTGCGGGCGATGCAGCGTCTGGGGCGCGAGCGTCTCGATGCCTTTATTCCGCGTCTGCTCGCCCAGGCGGTGGAGCATGAAAATCCCGATCTGGTGCTTGAGCGGGTGTTGCCGCTGGTCGAAGCGGTAGCCCGGCGCTCGGCTTATTTGGTGCTGCTGACGGAAAACCCCGGCGCGCTGCGGCGTTTGCTGACGCTGTGCGCCGCCAGTCCGTGGATCGCCGAGCAGATCACCCGTTTCCCGCTGCTGCTCGATGAACTGCTCAACGAAGGCCGGTTGTTCAAGCCGCCGCTGGCGCCGGAACTGGCCGCCGAGTTGCGCGAGCGCCTGACGCGGATCCCGGAAGACGACCTCGAACAACAGATGGAAGCGCTGCGCCATTTCAAACTGGCGCATCGCTTGCGCGTCGCCGCCTCGGAAATCGCCGGCAGCCTGCCATTGATGAAAGTCAGCGATTACCTGACCTGGCTGGCCGAAGCGATTCTGGAACAAGTGCTGGCCCTGGCCTGGCGCCAGACCGTGGCCAAGTACGGCACGCCGCTGCGCACCGATGGCACGCTGTGCGATCCCGGCTTCATCATTGTCGGTTATGGGAAAGTCGGCGGGATCGAGTTGGGGCATGGTTCGGATCTGGATCTGGTGTTCATCCACGATGGCGACCAGCAGGCCGAAACCGATGGCCCGAAACCGATCGATGGCACGCAGTTCTTCACCCGGCTCGGCCAGCGGATCATTCACTTGCTGACGGCGCAGACCAACTCCGGTCAGCTGTACGAAGTGGACATGCGCCTGCGACCGTCCGGGGCGTCCGGGCTGTTGGTCAGTTCGCTCGGCGCGTTTGCGCGCTATCAGGAAAATGAAGCCTGGACCTGGGAACATCAGGCGCTGGTGCGGGCGCGGGTGCTGGTGGGCAGCAAGGATGTCGGCCAGGCGTTCGAGAACGTCCGGGCCCAGGTGCTGGGCAAGGCGCGGGATCTGGCGAAACTGCAACAGGAAGTGAGTGAGATGCGCGCCAAGATGCGCGACAACCTCGGCAGCAAGAGCACCGCCGCCGGTACCGGGGCGAATGCCTTCGAGGCCACGGCGCCGTTCGACCTCAAGCAGGACGCCGGAGGTATCGTCGATATTGAATTTATGGTGCAATACGCGGCTCTGGCGTGGTCGCAAACCCACCCGCCGTTGCTGCGCTGGACGGACAATATCCGCATTCTGGAAGAGCTGGAGCACGAAGGGCTGATGCCTGCCGAAGACGCCAGCCTGTTGCGTGAGGCCTACAAGGCCTATCGTTCCGCCGCCCACCGGCAGGCCTTGCAGAAGGACGCCGGGGTGATACCGGGCGATCAGTTCGCGGACGAACGGCGGCAGGTGATGCGGATCTGGCGTGAGCTGGGGCTAAGCTGATTCTCGAGACGGGGAGGCGTAAAGCCTCCCCGGTTCGTTTATGGAAACCACATGAATATTCTGATCGTTGGGCCCAGTTGGGTCGGTGACATGGTGATGGCGCAGACACTGTTTCAGTGTCTCAAGCAGCGCCACCCGCAGTGCGAAATCGACGTGCTGGCCCCCGAGTGGAGCCGGCCGATCCTCGAACGCATGCCCGAAGTGCGCAAGGCCTTGAGCTTCCCGCTCGGCCACGGCGCGCTGGAGCTGGCGACCCGTCGGCGGATCGGCAAATCCCTGGCCGGCCAGTACGACCAGGCGATCCTGCTGCCGAACTCGCTGAAGTCGGCGCTGGTGCCGTTCTTCGCCGGCATCCCGAAACGCACCGGCTGGCGCGGCGAATTCCGCTACGGCCTGCTCAATGACGTGCGCACGCTGGATAAAGAACGTTATCCACTGATGATCGAGCGTTTCATGGCGTTGGCCTACGAGCCGAACGCCGAGCTGCCGAAACCTTATCCGCGCCCGAGTCTGCAAATCGATCCGGTGACCCGCGAGGCCGCATTGGCCAAGTTCGGTCTGACCCTCGACCGTCCGGTGCTGGTGTTGTGCCCCGGCGCCGAATTCGGTGAAGCCAAACGCTGGCCGTCCGAGCATTACGCCAAGGTCGCCGAGGCGCGTATCCGCGAAGGCTGGCAGGTCTGGCTGTTCGGCTCGAAGAACGATCACGCGGTCGGCGAAGACATTCGCGCGCGGCTGATTCCGGGCCTGCGTGAAGAGTCCGTGAACCTCAGCGGCGGCACCTCGCTGGCCGAGGCCATCGACCTGATGTCCTGCGCCGATTCGGTGGTCTCCAACGATTCCGGCCTGATGCACGTGGCCGCTGCGCTGAATCGCCCGTTGGTGGCGGTCTACGGTTCGACCTCGCCGGGTTTCACCCCGCCGCTGGCCGAGCATGTGGAAATCGTCCGTCTGGGCCTCGATTGCAGCCCTTGCTTCGACCGCACTTGCCGTTTCGGCCATTACAACTGTCTGCGCCAGCTGATGCCGGACGCGGTCAACGATGCCTTGCAGCGTTTGCAGGGCTCTGTGGTCGAGGTTCATTAACTTGCGGGTATTGCTGATCAAGACTTCATCGCTGGGCGACGTGATTCACGCGTTGCCGGCGCTGACCGACGCCGCCCGGGCGATTCCCGGGATCAAGTTCGACTGGGTGGTGGAAGAAGGTTTCGCCGAGATTCCGACCTGGCACCCGGCCGTAGGCAAAGTGATTCCGGTGGCGATCCGCCGCTGGCGCAAAAACATCTGGAAAACCATCACCAGCGGCGAATGGAAGCGCTTCAAGCAATCCGTTCGGGCGAATAAATATGATCTGGTGATCGACGCTCAGGGCCTGCTGAAAAGCGCCTGGCTGACCCGCTACGTCAAAGCCCCGCTGGCCGGTCTCGACAAGGGCTCGGCCCGCGAGCCGATCGCCGCGCGCTTTTATGACCGCAAACTGGCGGTGGCCCGAGGTCAGCATGCTGTCGAGCGTGTGCGCCAATTGTTCGCTATCGCCTTGGGTTATGACTTGCCCAAAGGCCTGGGCGATTACGGCCTCAACGTCGAGCGTCTGGTCGAACTGCCGCGCAAAAATGCCTACGTGGTGTTCCTCCACGGCACCACCTGGGACACCAAGCACTGGCCGGAAGCCTACTGGCGCGAGCTGACCGAGCGGGTCGGCTACCTCGGCGTCGGGATCAAGCTGCCGTGGGGCAGCCCGCTGGAGAAGGCCCGGGCCGAGCGCATCGCCGCCGGTTTCAAACACGCCGAAGTGCTGCCGAAGCTGAACCTGGCCGGGGTCGGCAAGGTGCTGGCCGGCGCCCAGGCCTGCGTCGCGGTGGACACCGGTCTCGGCCATCTGGCTGCGGCACTGGATGTGCCGACGATTTCCCTGTTCGGCCCGACCAATCCGGGCCTGACCGGCGCCTACGGCAAGCTGCAGATTCACCTCGGCAGCGATTTCCCGTGCGCGCCGTGCCTGCAAAAGAAATGTACGTATCAACCGACCGCGCAGGATGCCCGTCAGTTTGACCTGAAACGCGAGTGGCCCCTGTGCTTCACGCGTCTGAATCCCGAGCGTGTTGCCAGCCGACTGAGCACGTTGTTGATGGCTGAGGAGCTGCGCTGATGCAATTGGCTTTTGTCCTGTACAAATATTTCCCGTTCGGTGGCTTGCAGCGCGATTTCATGCGCATCGCCCTCGAATGCCAGAAGCGCGGGCACCAGATCCGCGTCTACACCCTGATCTGGGAAGGCGACGTGCCGCCCGGTTTCGAAGTGCTGGTGGCGCCGGTCAAGGCGTTCTTCAATCATCGGCGCAATGAAAAGCTCAGCGCGTGGATGGAAGCGGACCTGGCCAAGCGCCCGGTGGATCGCCTGATCGGCTTCAACAAGATGCCGGGGCTGGACGTCTACTACGCCGCCGACGGCTGCTTCGAAGACAAGGCGCAGAACCTGCGCAACTCGCTGTATCGCCGCTGGGGCCGCTACCGCCACTTCGCCGAATACGAGCGTGCAGTGTTCGCCAAAGACGCGAAGACCGAAGTGCTGATGATTTCCGAAGTGCAGCAGCCGCTGTTCATCAAGCATTACGACACACCGCTGGAACGCTTCCACCTGCTGCCGCCGGGCATTGCCCAGGACCGTCGCCGCCCTGCGGATGCCGACGAGATTCGCGCTGGTTTCCGCGCCGAATTCAATCTGAAGGACGACGAACTGCTGCTGGTGCAGATCGGTTCCGGGTTCAAGACCAAGGGCGTCGATCGCAGCCTGAAAGCGCTGGCCGCATTGCCCGCCGAGCTGAAGAAACGCACCCGGCTGTTTGTAATCGGCCAGGATGACCCCAAATTGTTCCAGATGCAGAGTGCGACGCTGGGCCTGGGCGACAACGTGACGTTCCTCAAGGGGCGCAGCGATATCCCGCGTTTCCTGCTCGGCGCCGATCTGTTGATCCACCCGGCGTACAACGAAAACACCGGTACGGTGCTGCTTGAAGCGCTGGTCGCCGGGTTGCCGGTGCTGGTCAGCGCGGTCTGCGGTTACGCCCATTACATCGCCGAGGCCGACGCCGGGCGAGTGCTGGACGAACCGTTCGATCAGGCGCAACTGACGCAATACCTGACTGACATGTTGAACGACGACGCTGCACGGGCGGCCTGGAGCCGCAACGGTCTGGCCTTCGCCGAGACGGCCGACCTCTACAGCATGCCGCAGCACGCGGCCGATGTGATTCTGGCGGAGCACGCATAAATGAAGTTGATGCTGGCTGAACCGTTCAAGAGCCTGTGGGCTGGCCGCGATGCATTCGTGGAAGTCGAGGGCTTGCAGGGCGAGGTGTACCGCGAGCTGGAAGCCCGCCGGACGTTGCGCACGGAAGTCGACGGCAATGGCTTTTTCGTCAAGATTCACCGGGGCATCGGTTGGGGCGAGATCTTCAAGAACCTGCTGACAGCCAAGCTGCCGGTGCTCGGTGCGGGCCAGGAGTGGAAAGCCATCCAGCGTTTGCAGGAAGTCGGCGTGCCGACCATGACCGCCGTCGCTTACGGCGAGAAGGGCAGCAACCCGGCGGATCAGCATTCGTTCATCGTTACCGAAGAGCTGGCGCCGACCATCAGTCTCGAAGACTTCAGCATCGACTGGGTCAAGCAACCGCCGCAGCCGAAACTCAAGCGGGCGCTGATCGCCGAGGTCGCGCGCATGACCGGCATGATGCACCGCGCCGGGGTCAATCACCGCGACTGCTACATCTGCCACTTCCTGCTGCACACCGACAAACCGGTCACGCCAGAAGATTTCAAACTCTCGGTGATCGACCTGCACCGCGCCCAGACCCGCCCGGCGATCACTCAGCGCTGGCGCAACAAGGATCTGGCGGCGCTGTACTTTTCCGCACTGGACATCGGCCTGACCCGCCGCGACAAGCTGCGCTTCCTTAAAGGTTACTTCCAGCAACCGCTGCGCCAGATCCTGGCTGAAGAAGCGCCGTTGCTGAGCTGGCTCGAAGGCAAGGCAAACAAGCTCTACGCGCGCAAGCAACGGTACGGGGATGCGCTCTGATGGCGGGTTGGAATCTGGAGCCTGAGTACAGTGAACTTGCGCAGTATTTCGGTAGCCTCGAAGCGGTATTTGCCCTTCAGGGCGAGCGCCTGACTCGCGATCCATTGTCCGAAGTCATTCGCGTGCAACTCAACGGCGTCAACTATTACGTCAAGCGCTACACCGGTGCCGGCAAGGGCCTGCGGCGTTATCTGGGCAAGCCCCGGGTGAAGATGGAATGGCAGAACCTCAAACGCTTCGCCAAGTGGGGCATTCCCACCGCCGAAGTGGTGGCGTGGGGGCTGGAGCGCAACGGCATGGCCTACGATCGCGGGGCGATGATCACCCGTGAACTGCCGCGCACCGAAGACTTGTCGGCGCTGGCCGAGCGCAACGATCCCAAGCTCAAGGATCGTGCCTGGGTCGACGGCGTCAGTCGGCAGCTGGCTGCTTATACGCGTGTCATGCACGACCACCGCTTCACCCATAACGATCTGAAGTGGCGCAATTTGCTGATCGACGATCAGGCGCAGCTGTTTCTGATCGACTGCCCGAACGGCGATTTCTGGCGCGGTTTCTGGCTCAAGTATCGGATCACCAAGGATCTGGCCTGCCTCGACAAGGTGGCCAAGTATCACCTGTCGAACACCCAGCGCCTGCGCTTTTACCTGCAATACCGTGGACGTGATCGGCTGAATGCCGCCGACAAGCAACGTATTCGCCACGTGGTGAGATTTTTCGAGGGACGCGAATGACTGATTTTCTGGCCGCTGAAGACCGTGCGCTGCTGGAGCGCCACGGTCTCGGCACGTTCGATGCGCTGTGGTCCAAGCAGCTCGACGCCGTGGATGAGCCCAACACCGATGGCGGCGGCTGGAGCAGCGTGTTTCGTCTGGATCTGGAAGGGCATGGCTATTACCTCAAGCGCCAGTGCAATTACCTGACCCGCACCCTGCACGCGCCCTTCGGCGAGCCGACGTTCGCCCGGGAATTTCGCAACATCAGTCGTTACAACAAGCTCGGCATTCCGGCGTTGCAGGCGGCGTTCTTCGGTGAGCGCAAGGTCAACGGCGAAGTCCGTGCGATCCTGCTGACCCGGGCGCTGGACGGCTGGGACGATCTCGATTCGCTGTTGCAGCGCTGGTCGGACCTCGATGCCGCGCAGCAATCGGCGATTCTCAAGTCCTGCGGCCTGCTGGCGCGCCATCTTCACGGCATGCGCCAGGTGCACGGCTGCTTCTATCCAAAACACATTTTCCTGCGTGCCGAGGGCGACGGCTATCAGGCCCAGTTGATCGACCTGGAGAAGACTCGGCCGTTGCTGTTCGGTATGCGTGACCGGGTCAAGGATCTGGAGCCGCTGCTGCGCCGTGCGCCGGAGTGGAGCGAAGCGCAATTGCGTGAGCTGCTGGCGGCGTATCTCGATCAATCGACGGACAGTTCGCTGGTCGATAGCTGGGTCACGCGGCTGACCGCGCGGCGCAGTCGCAAGGAGACCCGCTGATGCAGCTGTCCGACCTGAAAAATGCCGGGCGTACGCCGAGTCTGCCTCTGACGGTTTCGCTGGCCGATGCGGCGGGCGCTGCCGATTTGCAGTTGCTCAGCCTGTTGCGGGTGTTGCCGGGGCAGCGTTATGTCGGTGCCGGTGTGTGGCGCGGGCGTCCGGTGCTGGCCAAATTGCTGGTCGGCAGCAAGGCAGCGCGGCATTTTCAGCGTGAACTGGAGGGCGTGAAACTGCTCGCCGCCCAGGGCATGACCACGCCGTTGCTGCTGGCCGATGGCTTGAAGGACGGCGAGGGTGGCTGGCTGCTGTTCGAGTTCCTCGAAGGCGCCGAAAGCCTGGGCGATGCCTGGAACAAGGTCGAATCCTTGCCGGTGCTGGCTGACGAACAGTCGGCGGTGCTGGCCGAAGCGCTTGGCGCCATCGGTCAATTGCACGGCAAAGGCCTGTGGCAGGAAGACCTGCACCTGGACAACCTGCTGCGCCACGGTGGTCAGCTGTATCTGATCGATGGCGCCGGCATCTGTGCAGAAAATGCCGGCCAGCCGTTGTCCCGGCACAAAGTGCTGGAAAACCTCGGGGTGTTCTTCGCCCAGTTGCCCAAATCGCTCGAGCCGTTCACCGAAGAATTGCTGGTGTATTACCTGCTGAGCAACAGCGAACACGCGCTGCCGCTGGAAGCCCTGCAAAAGCAGATCGACAAGGTGCGCGCCTGGCGCTTGAAGGATTACCTGATCAAGGTCGGTCGTGAATGCACGCTGTTCAGCGTCAAGCGCGGCGCGTTCGGTCTGCGGTCGATCCGCCGCGAGGAAGAGCCCGCGATGCTGCCGGTGCTGGAACAGGCCGATGCCTTGCTCGATCAGGGCCATTTGTACAAGACCGGCGGCGCGGCCAGTGTCGGCAAGGTCGAGGTTGCCGGGCGTCCTCTGGTGATCAAGCGTTACAACATCAAGAATTTTGCCCATTGGCTGAAGCGCTTCTGGCGTCCAAGCCGCGCCTGGCATTCCTGGCGCGAAGGCAATCGCCTGGCGTTCCTCGGCATTGCCACGCCCAAACCTCTGGCGGTGCTGGAAACCCGGTTTTTCTGGCTGCGCAGCAAGGCCTATCTGATCACCGAACACTTGGCGGGGCCGGACATCATCGAGCGCTTTGCGCCATATGTTGAAAGCGGTGAAGCGCCTGAAAGCGAATTGCAGGCACTGGATCAGCTGTTTGCACGGTTGATCGCCGAACGCATCAGCCATGGCGACTTCAAAGGCCATAACCTGTTCTGGCAAGAAGACCGCTGGGCCTTGATCGATCTGGACTCGATGTGCCAGCACGGCTCGGTGGGCAGCTTCGCCCCGGCCTATGCCCGGGATCGCGCGCGGTTCATGCGCAACTGGCCTGAGAGCAGTGCGCTGTATCAGGTGATTGATCAGCGTTTGCCCAAGGATGTAGTGGGCGCTGCGTGATTATTTTCGCCAGCGCGTAAGACGTTTCTGCAGTTGAATCGGGGTGAGGGTTGTGGCGACAAATCCTTGTGACTTGTCCTACGGCCTTCCCGGAACCCATGAACTGCCCCCCGCAAAACCCCGATGCTAGTTTGCCCCGACGTTCCCGGAGGGCAAACCTTGAGCATCAAAAACGCTATCACGATCGGCGCATTTTCCCTGGCACTGTCCGGCTGCGGCACCGCCGTCACGGTGTTGCAGGACGATGAAGACGCCACGCGCGGCCTGCGTAAACAGAAGACCTACTGTCAGTCGATTCCGCGCATCTACAGCGGGCTCGCCCACGATTTCTGCCTGCTGCACGCGCCGCCCGATCCTACTGGCATTCTGGTGCCGGTCGTCCTGCTCGACCTGACCCTGTCCGGCGTCTTCGACACGGCGCTCCTGCCGTACACGATCTATCGCCAGGCAGTGGACGGGAATATCAGTGTTTATTGGCGACCAGGCCGTGGATAGGCCCATGGACAAGGGTTCTGTGGGTTGAACGACATGGGGCAATTCGCACAGGGTCATTCCCGCCACGTTTACGCTATAATCCCGCCCTTTAGCTGTCTCTCGCCCGGTGCGAGGGCACATCATTTTTCAAGGCGCATCGCGCCTGAATGCAGACTAAAGAGGCTAGACCCCTGTGGCATTGACGATTCTTGGCCTGTCCGGCGCCCTTAGCCATGATCCTTCAGCAGCCTTGTACATCGACGGCAAGCTGGTCGCGGCGGCTGAGGAAGAGCGCTTCGTACGCGATAAACATGCAAAGAACCGCATGCCCTACGAATCGGCGAAGTTCTGCCTGGAGCAGGCAGGCATCAAGCCGTCCGACGTTGACGTGGTCGCGATTCCGTTCGCCCCGATCAGCATTTTCGGCAAGGCTCGCTGGCAGTACGCCAAGCGTTACTGGTACGCCCCGGACCGCGCACTCGACGCGATCCTGATGGGCAACCGTCGCTACAAGCGCTATCGCAACAAGATCGTCTGGTGCCTGGAGCAACTGGGCTTCGATCCGAAGAAAATCAAGATCGAGCCGGTTGAACACCACCTGGCCCACGCTTCCAGCGCCTACCACTGCTCGGGTTTCAAAGAGAAAACCGCGATCCTCGGCATCGACGGCAAGGGTGAGTACGCCACGACCTTCTTCGGTTACGGCGAAAACGGCAAGATCCACAAGATCAAGGAATTCTTCGATCCGGACTCCCTCGGCGGCCTGTACGGCGCGATCACCGAGTTCCTCGGTTTCGACATGCTGGACGGCGAGTTCAAGGTCATGGGCATGGCGCCGTACGGCGACGCCAGCAAATACGATTTCTCGCGTCTGGCCTCGTTCGAGAACGGCGAACTGGTGATCAACACCGACTACGCCAACGTGATCGGCCTGCGTCGCTATAAAGAGAAGGGCAAGGGTTACTACTTCTCGCCGAAGCTGATCGAGTGGCTGGGTCCGAAGCGCGAAGGCGATATCGCCGACGAGCCGTACATCCACTACGCCGCCAGCATTCAGGCGCTGTTCGAAAAAATCGCGCTGCAGATGATCGACTACTACCTGGGCGATGTGCTCAAGGAAACCGGCAAGCTGGCCTACGCCGGTGGCTGTGCGTTGAACGTCAAGCTCAACCAGAAAATCATTGCCCGCGACGACGTCAAGGAGCTGTTCGTACAGCCTGCTTCCGGCGACGCCGGTACGGCGGTTGGCGCAGCGGCCTATGTGTCCAACGCCCGTGGCGTGCCGGTCGAGAAGATGGAACACGTCTACCTCGGCCCGTCGTACAGCAACGAAGACGTGATCGCCGCGTGCGCCCGTCACGAGAACAAGCCGACCTGGCGCAAGCTCGACAACATGCCGGAGCAGATCGCCAGGATCATGGTCGATGGCAACCCGGTGGCCTGGTTCCAGGGCCGCATGGAGTTCGGTCCGCGTGCACTGGGCGGTCGTTCGATCATCGGCTGCCCGAGCGTGGCTGGCGTGGCTGACCGGATCAACCACCAGATCAAGTTCCGCGAGCGCTGGAGGCCTTTCTGCCCGTCGATGCTCGACACCGTTGCGCCACAGATGATCAAGATCGATCACCCGGCGCCGTTCATGACCTTCACCTTCGAAGTGGCGGAAGAGTGGAAGACCCGCGTGCCGGAAGTCGTCCATGAAGACGGTACGTCCCGGGCCCAGGTGCTCAAGCGCGAATACAACCCGCGCTACTACGACATGATGAAGGCGCTGGAAGTGCTGACCGGCAACGGCGTGTCCCTGAACACCTCGCTCAACCGCCGTGGTGAGCCGATGATCTGCTCGCCGACCGATGCCCTGAACATGTTCTTCGGCTCGGATCTGCAGTACCTGATCATGGAAGACATCCTGGTGGTCAAAGAAGGCGCAAACGCTTATGACACGCTCGGCTGAACGCCATGTGCTGCAGTTCTGTCACGGCTATGACGGGCCGTTCCTCGACTGCGCGCGGCAGTACGCCAGCCTGTTCGCGGGCACCGGTTATCGGGTCACCACGGTCTTTCTGACCGGGGCTGCCGATAGCGAGGTGGCCGCGGCCTGCGCCTCCGATGAAGTGTTGTTCATGGAATACAGCTCCAAGGCCATTCGTGGCCTGAAGCTGGGCGCCATCGGCGATCTGCGCAAGATCGCCGCTTCACGCAATTTCAGTTTCTGCATCGCCCATCGCTTCAAGCCGATCTACATCGCCTTGCTCGGCACTTCGCTGCCGGTGATTGGCGTGCACCACGCGTTCGGCGATTACAAACGTGGTTCGCGCAAACTCTTTGCGCAGATTTTCCGCAAGCGTCTGAGCCTGCTAGGCGTGTCCGATGCGGTGCGCGACGACATGCGTCGTTGCCTGCCGAAATGGCCCGCGGCGCGCATCCAGACCCTTTACAACCGCATCGATGTCTCGGCGTTGCAGATGAGTCAGGTGTCCGCCCGTGAAGCCCGCGAGACCCTCGGTCTGTCGGCGGATGCGTTCATTGTCGGCAACGTCGGTCGCCTGCACCCGGACAAGGATCAGGCCACGCTGCTGCACGGTTTTGCCGCGGCATTGCCCGGTTTGCCGGCCAACAGCCAACTGGTGATTCTCGGCAAGGGTCGTCTCGAGGATGAACTCAAGGCGCAGGCCCGCGAGCTGGGCGTCGGTGATCGCGTGCTGTTCCTCGGCCAGGTGCCGGACGCGCGCAATTACTTCCGCGCGTTCGATGTGTTTGCCTTGAGCTCCGACCACGAACCGTTTGGCATGGTGCTGCTGGAGGCCATGGCCGCCGGCGTGCCGTTGCTGGCCACGGCGTGTGGCGGGGCGAAGGAAGTGGTCGAAGGCGTGGGCATTCTGTTCCCGCTGGGCGATGCCGAGCATCTGGCCCAGGGCCTGAAACATCTGGCCGGTATGGACGAGCAGCAGCGTCGCCAATGCGCGGAGATGATGTTCGAACGCCTGCGCGAGCGCTTCTCCGACCGCGCCGTACGCGACACCTTCTGGCATTTGCCGCAAGTTACCGATCTGGCACCGAGGGGCTGATGCTCAACCGATTTCAAGGCTGGCGCGAACGTGGCTGGTCGCCCGTTGACGCCTCAACTTATGCACAGGCCTGGCAACGTTTCGGCGGCAGCGTCGCGACTCATCCCATGGTCGTTGAGCGTCTGGCGAATCTGGCCGGCATCCCGGTGCGCTATCTGGCCTGGGAACAGCAGGGCGAAATCAAAGCCGCGATCCCGACCTGGGGCCGCGACCTGGCCTTGTCCAAGGACGTGCTCAAGCGCAACGGCAAGAAAGGCCTGTTCGACCTCGGCAACGCCGAGCTGATCCTGCCGGCCGCCGCCGATGCCCAGGCCCCGCTGCGCCATCGCGGGCGCTACCTGTCGGCGCTCAACGAAAACCGCTTCAGCGGCCTCAAGTTGCAGACCGAACAACTGGCCATGGCCCGCACTCCCGAAGAGCTGTCGAAGAAGTTTCGCTACAACCAGCGCCGCGAACTGCGCCTGCTGGAAGAGGCGGGCGGGGTGGTGCGGCCGGTCAGCGATTTTTCCAGTGCCGAACTGGCAGCCATTTATTGCGACCTGTTCCAGCGCCGCTGGGGGTTCCCGGCCACCGGCGCAGCACGCATGGCCGAAGTCATCGAGCTGTTGCGCGAGCTGTTGATCGGCTCGGTGATCTTCCTCAACGACGCACCGATCGCCATTCAACTGGTGTATCGCGTCGAAGCGCCTGAGTGGATCAGCGTCGAGTACATCAACGGTGGTGTCGATCCTGAAACCCGTGAATTCAGCCCCGGCAGCGTCCTGAGTTTCCTCAATACGCAATCTGCCTGGGAGCACGCTCGGGCACTGGACAAGCCGCTGCGCTTTTCCTTCGGTCGCGCCGACCGTGAATACAAGGATCGCTGGTGCAATCCTGTGCCGGTCTTCACCGTATGAGTCAGCCCATGAGCCGCAAACAGCAACTGCTCAAGCGTCACCGGCGCAATAAACGCATCGGCCTGTTGATCGCACTGATCGTATTGATCGCCCTCGGCGTGCTGGTGGCCTGGTGGTTGCCGCTGGTGCTGGCGGTGATTGGCTGGATCGCTCACGAAGCGTGGTTCGCCGATCACCTGTTCTACTCGCCGAAAGACGATTACCAATACAGCTTTCCGCCGTTCACACCGCAGCCAAAAGTGCATTTGAACGGTGAGCAACTGCGCCTCGACGAGGGCGTGATGCTGGTGGACGACGCCACGCTGATCCTCGCCGTGAAGGTCAAAAGCAGCTTTCTGGGACGCTTCTTCGATCCTCGGGTCGAGTTGGCCGGTGGCACCCATCCCGATGCGCAGACGTTCGAACGCGGCGTTAACGGTCTGCGTTATCTGAACCTCAGCGGTCAGGCGCAGGCCTTGTCACAAGGCCAGTTGCGTCTGCGCGGGCGCTTTTGCCGGGTGTCCGGCGAGCCGGTGCTGCGGGCGCTGGAACAACCGGACTACCGCCAGCAGCGGGTGATGGTGATCGCGCCGCACGCCGACGATGCCGAACTGGCCGCCTACGGTCTCTACAGCCAGGCCAAAGAAGCCTGGATCGTGACCCTGACCGCCGGCGAGATCGAAGCCGAACATTATCAACAGATGGGCCTGAACAAGGTCGAGGCTGCACGGCTCAAGGGGCGCTTGCGTGCCTGGGACAGTCTTGCCGTGCCGCGCTGGGCCGGCGTGCCGCAGGAGCACTGCGTGCAGCTCGGTTATTTCTGCCTGCAACTGGCGGCGATGCAGGCTGCGCCAAATCAACCGATTGGCTCGCGGGAAGCCGATCTGAACGACACGCGGATGTTTCGTCAGCTGAATCCGTTTGCCTTGCCCGGCGATGCCGACGGCGCGCCGACCTGGAACAACCTGCTGGCCGACCTGCGTGACGTACTGGCCCGCGCGCGCCCGGATGTGATCGTGTTGCCGCACCCGACGCTGGATCCGCATCCCGACCATATCTGCGCCCAGGAAGCGGTGCTGGAAGCCTTGCGCGGTCTCGATTACCAACCGACCCTGCTCGGTTACGCCAATCACTTGCACGACAATGACCGCTGGCCGATGGGCGACAGTGGGCAGGGCATTGCCTTGCCGCCGGCGTTCGAAGCAGGCGTGGCGATGCAGCCGCTGTGCCTGCCGCTGTCGATCGAATTGCAACGGGACAAGGCCATGGCGCTGGGCATGATGCATGACCTGCAGCCACCGGCCCCGTTCAAGCGTCGCCTGCGCCGGCTGTTTCAGCGACTGCTGGCCGGTCGGATGCCGTCGGTCTACGGCGAGAACGAATTTTTCAGAAAAGCGGTCAGGCGCCAGGAGCTGTTCTGGCTACTCAAACAGGGCGAAACGGGCGTCAACCGGGGAGATTTATGAGTCAACGGTCAAAGGTGTTGCAGCTGCAGCCCGACTACAACGTCAAATCCCATGATTTCGCCGACCTCGCCGAGCAAATCGTCAAGGCGCTGCCGACCGATCGTTACGAAGTGACCGCCGCTTTCCTGCGCGGCAAGCCAGGGCCGGGCGAAGCCGTCAGCCGGGCCGACCGTTCGGTGTATTTCGAGTTTTCCGACAAGTCCCTGAAGGGCATGCGCCTGCGGGCGATGTGGCAGCTGTACAAGTTCTGCCGCCGGGAAAAGTTCGATGTGGTGATCTGCAACCGCTTCAAACCGGTGAACATGATGCTGACGCTCAACCGCTGGTTGAAAGTACCGCTGTGCATCGGCATTTCCCACGGTTTCGGCGAGTACGACCGCTTCTACCGTCGTCGCCAGACTCAGCGCCTGATCGATCGGCACTGGCGCTTTGTCGGCGTGTCGCCGGCGGTCAAACAGTATTTGCTGGATTGCGATTGCGGTTTCACTGACCAGAACACGTACGCAATCACCAACGCCATCGACATCGAGCAGGCCGAAGGTTTGCAGCACAGTCGCGAACGCGCTCGCGAGTTGCTGGGCATCGACCCGAAGGTGCGGCTGATCGGGGCGCTGGGGCGACTGGTATCGGTCAAGGGCCACACTTACCTGTTGCAGGCTTTCGCCCAACTCAAAGACAAATACCCGAACACCCAGCTGGCAATCATCGGTGCCGGGCGCCTGCAGGCGCCGCTGGCCGCCGAGATCGAACAGTTGGGCCTGAGCGGCCGGGCGCACCTGCTGGGCTTCAAGGAAAACGCCCTGCAATACGTACGCGCGTTCGATATCTGGACCATGCCGTCGCTGGCCGAAGGCCTGGGCCTGGCCTTGCTGGAAGGCATGAGCGGGCATCTGCCGGTGATCGCCTCGAACGTGCCGGCCATGCTGCCGCTGATCGAAGGTGCCGGTGGCTTGTCGATCACGCCCAGGGACGTACCGAGCCTGGTTGCGGCGCTGGACACCTACCTCGCGCTGTCGGATGACGAGCTCAAGGCCAAGGGCGAGCAGGCCTATCGTTATTTGCAGGAGCAGCACGACATCGAGGTCTTCCGCCAGGAATACCTGAACCTGATCGACTCCGGCCTGGAGCAGGCCCGCAAGGAACAGCCGTGAGCGAAGAAAGAGCCATGAGCGAAGAAAGAGCCATCAGCGAGTCCGCAGCCGTGAGCGGTGAGCAACCTCTCGTCACCGTCATCATCGCCTCCTATAACCATGGCCCTTACATCGAGGAAAGCATCCTCAGCGTCATCAATCAGAGTTACCAGAACATCGAGCTGCTGGTGGTCGACGACGGCTCGAAGGACGACAGCGTCGAGCGCATCCAGGCCTTGCAGGAAAAGCACGGTTTCGATTTCCGGGTGCAGCAGAACCAGGGCCTGACCAATACGCTCAACGGCGCGATCGCGCGGGCCAACGGCAGCCTGATCGTGCCGTTCGGCTCCGACGACATCATGTACCCCGACCGGATCGCCACTCAGGTCGCTTACATGGACGGCAAACCGGAAGTGGGCATCTGCGCCGGCAACATCGAGCTGATGGACGCCGACGGCAATCTCTACCCGGAAAAGCGTCAGCGCCGGGACGTGCCGTTCCGTCGCGCGGATTTCGATGACATGTTCCTGGAACGCAAGCCGTATCCGCCGGCACCGACCCTGATGATCCGTCGTGAGGCTCTGGACAAGGTGGGCGGGTTCGACCCGACGATTCGTCTTGAGGATCTGTACATCGAGCTGAAAATCACCCGCGCCGGGTACTTCATCGATGGCCTGAACGTGGTGATGGCGCGCTACCGCAAGCACGCCACCAACTCCTACAAGAATCACCGTTTCATGATCGAGAACATCCTGCGCACCTACGCGCTGTTCAGCGATCATCCGCTGTACGACGAAGTCCGGTACAAGTCGCTCAACTCGATGTTCCTGAAAACCGCCAACCGTGACCGCAAACTGGCGCGGGAGCTGCTGGCGCAAATCCCGTTCAAGGCCTGGAACAAGAAGACCTGGCGCGGATTGGGCCGGTTGCTGTTTTCACCGTTGGAAAAAGACTGAGCCGTGGGCTGGATTCAGCGCTGGCGCGAGCGACGCGCGAAACGGGCTATTCGCAAATTGCCGAAGATCGAACGCGGCACGGCGCGATTCCGGCAGGCCTACCCTGACTATGGTTTCGGTCGGGGCAGTTATGGCTTGCCGCTGGTGCATGACTGGAAGGAAGGCTCGACGCTGAACATCGGCGCCTATTGTTCGATTGCCGAAGGCGTGCAGATTTTTCTCGGTGGGCATCACCGTGCCGACTGGGTGACCACGTTTCCGTTTCCGGCGATGCTGCCGGAGGCGGCCCACATCAGCGATTACAGCGGCACCCATGGTGACGTGACCATCGGCAACGATGTCTGGCTGTGTTCCGGTTGCACGATCCTGTCGGGCGTCACTGTCGGCAGCGGTGCAATCATCGCGGCGGGTGCGCTGGTTACGCGGGATGTCGAACCCTACGCGGTCATGGGGGGCAATCCCGCGAAGTTCCTGCGTTGGCGGTTCCCCGAGGAACAGCGTCACCAGCTGTTGCAGAGTGCCTGGTGGGACTGGCCGGAAGCCGAATTGAACGGGCTGGCCGGCACGCTGTGCAGCGATGACGTCGAGGGATTCCTCAGTTACGCCCGACAGCGTCGATCGACATAGCTGCTCAGCGATCCTGAACGGCTTTCTCGGCCAGCTTCTTCGACCCGGACCTTTTCTGGCGCAACCACTGCAGAAATGTCCTGCCCGCTTCAATGCCCGGTTTTTCGATGTACAGGAATGTCAGGCTGGCGATGACGATCAGCAGGCAACTGCACACGGCCATCAACAGCAGATAGAGGATCGGGTTTTGCGGGTTGAAGGGTATGAAGTGCGGCAGTTGCTGCACCATGATCCAGAGCACATAACCGTGTAGCAGGTAGGTGCTGTAGCTGATCTCTCCCAGCCAGCGGACACTGCGCAGGCGCAGGGCGCCAAACAGCGGATTGCCCGAGGCCACGATCAGGAAGAACACGGTCAACAGCAGCAACGGCATCAGGTTGAAGGCGCGTTTGTACAGCGTCATCACCAGGACCAGAGCCAGCAGGGCTATTACGGTGGCGAGACGTGTCTGACCCCATGCCGCCAGCTGCGGGCGACGCACCCAGTAGGCTGCGGCAATCCCTCCCAGAAAACTCGCCAGGAAGTGCTTTTTCAGCGAATGTTCCCAACCGACCACCTGATACAGGGTGTAGATCCCGATCAGGCAGAGCACCACTTGCAGCCAGTGTCCACGATAGATGAACACCAGCCCCAGCAGCGGCAGTGCCAGGTAGAAAAACACCTCATAGGCCAGCGTCCAGGTCACGTTGGAAATCAACATCCCGCTCTGCGGGTACTGATTGATGTCAGGTCGGTCGAAGGTCAGCCAGGCCAGTATCTGCCCGGCCAGTTGTGTACCGGAATCCTTCAGTTCCCAGCCTTGCAGGTAGAACACCGTGACAAACACGATCAGCATCAGCGGCAGATACAGTGGGTAAAGCCGAAATACCCGTGACACCGCAAAGGCCTGCCAGTCGTGATCACGGCCCTGTTTGAGCAGACGACTCCAGAACAGAAAACCGGTGATCATGAAAAACAGCGCAACGCTGGCCTGACCCAGTTGCGAGTAGAAGTTGCTGGGCGGAAAGTCGATCACACCGGTACGCAGGTAAAACCAGGTGATGATGGCGTGATGGATGAATACGCCAAAAGCCAGGTAGCCACGCAGGCCGTCAATACTGCCATAGCGGCTTTCGCCGGCATGTTGCAGATGCGTGGCCGCTTTGGGTAGCAGGCGAAGGAGCAGAGCCGAAGTCGCGATAGCAATCAGATACGCTATCGCGGCATAGACTGGGTTTGTATCCGTCATGATCAATGGGCCCGGACCGGGCGACCTCCCTGTTGCACCTGCCGGTGCAGATTGTCGACCGCAGCTTTGGAGGCCGTCACCGAATAACCCTGGAGCAGGGCATCGAAGTGATCCTCGAACAGCCAGCGCTTGTCTTCCGTGTAGCGCTGCATGTGACGCAAGTTGCGTTGGCGCAATGAAAGGCTCAGGGGCGACGGATAGATGCGCAGGTCGGCCAGATCGATCAATCCGAATTCGCCATCCTCCAGCACCAGTACGTTGCCCAGGTGCAACGAGCGGAAATACACGCCCTGTTCATGCAGTTGGGCCATGAACTTGCCAAAGCGTTCCACCAGGGCCTGGCGTACTGCGGGAGCCGTGATGCCTTGCAGCACCTGACGCAGGGTATGGCCCGGCAAAGGCGAATAATGAACGGCGCTGCTGCCGTCTTCGAGACGATAAAGACCCAGTATCTCCGGGGTCGGGATGCCTGCCCTGCGCAATTGCTCGCTGTTCACGGCAAATCGCTCGGAGTAGGGATTGAAGGTGCCGGAGGTGTACCAGCGGCGACGGCGGAATAGTTTCAGGAAACTGCCATCTTCCAGGCGCAGAACTTTGGGCCCCAGGCCGTCTTCTTCGATGATCCGGGCATTTTGGCTCAGCTGCTGCATGTCGGCTGCCGAGCGTTTTACCACCGGCCTGTCCAGCAGGCGGCGGGCACGCAGGTTAATGCTCAGTGCGGCAATCAGTGCCAGCGGTATCCACAGCAGGAACCAGTGCTCCTTGGGCCGCGAAAGGATGCCGCCACCCTCGGTCAGTCCCGCACCGATACCGAATACCAGCAGGGTCGAGGCGATGATCAGCAAGGGCTGTACACGCTGGCGCCAACTGCTCAGCAGTCCCCAGGCGAGGAAGAACAACCACGGCAGCAGGCCCAGCAGGCCGACGTAATAGAGGACACCCAGCGCAAAACTGTGCGGCTCCTGAAAGTTGTATCCGACACCGGGATCGATCGACAGGTTGGCGTTATAGCCGTGGCCGATCCACGGATGATCGGAAATCTTGTTCAAGGCCAGTTGCCAGATTTCGAAGCGATAGGAGTCGCCACGTTCGATGATCATTTGCGAAAACACGGCCATGACCACCGCACCGCTGGTGGCCAGCGCGCCCAGCAGCAGCAGCGAACGACGGTTCCAGCAGATGAAGCACAGCCAGAGTGCCGCCGCGGTCAGGGCGACCAGCGGGGTTCTGGAACCGGTGCCGATCACCGCCGCGAACATGATCGCCATCGCCGGCATACTGAGCCAGAGCAGCTGGCGACGCTTGCAGGTCATGCTGATGCTGAGCCAGTAGGCACAAAAGAAACCGAACAGATGAGAACTGAGCAGCGGGTTGTCGAAGGCGCCACCACCGACCAGGCGCATCCCGGGCTCATAGGTGCGGGCAAAATGGATCAGGAAGACACTGGTGGCCACTAGCGCAACCAGTGCCGCCGTGAACAGCAAGGGCTGGAGGATATCGTTGCGATAGCGCACCAGCAGGTAGCAGCCGGCGAACAACAGCAAGGTGTGCAGCGGCGGCTTGAACATACCGCCGATCGGTTCATCCCCCGGTCCCCAGCACAGGCTGAGCAGCGCCCAGGCGACGAACAGCAGCAGTGCGATGATCAGTGGCTCCTGGAGCAACTCCTTGAACGCCCGCGGGCGCAAGCAGATGGAGATCAGCGTCGGAATGCTGAACAAGCCGTAAAACAGTTTGTGATGCAGGCTGCGACCCGGCAGGAAAAACAGTGCGCACAAGAGCAGGAAGTAGCCGGCGGGGAGTATCCACAGACTAATGAAATCGAAAATTCGATTGGACGTACTGCTGAAGCCGCGAAGTTGCATGCTGAGAAATTCAATCCTGAAGTTGATCGGCCATTTCGATGATGGCTATTTGATGCTGAAAAAGATGCCTAACAATAACAGCCTTTGCCCGATTGCCAGAACCCTGAAGAAGCTGTGCTAAAGTCAGCGTCCTTTTTATCGACTTTCGCGTGATATGACCGACTCCAGTCCCGCCGCAAGCCCTTCGAGCTTGAAAATCTACTTCCGCCTGCTCGGCTATGTCCGGCCGTACATCAGTCTGTTCCTGATCAGCATCGTCGGTTTTCTGATTTTTGCCTCGACCCAGCCGATGCTCGGCTACATCCTCAAGTACTTTGTCGACGGTCTGTCCAATCCCGAGGCGGTGCTGTTTCCCACCGTGCCTTACCTGCGCGATCTGCAACTGTTGCAGGCCGTACCGCTGCTGATCATCCTGATCGCTGCGTGGCAGGGTCTGGGATCTTATCTGGGCAACTATTTCCTGGCCAAGGTTTCCCTGGGCCTGGTGCACGACCTGCGGGTGCAGTTGTTCAACAATCTGCTGGTCCTGCCCAACCGTTATTTCGACAAGCATAACTCCGGTCACCTGATTTCGCGTATCACCTTCAACGTGACGATGGTCACGGGGGCGGCAACAGATGCGATCAAGGTCGTAATCCGTGAAGGCATGACGGTGATCTTCCTGTTCGCCTCCCTGCTGTTCATGAACTGGAAGCTGACGCTGGTGATGGTCGCGATCCTGCCGCTGATCGCCGTGATGGTGCGCACCGCGAGCAAGAAATTCCGCAAGCAGAGCAAGAAGATCCAACTGGCCATGGGCGATGTGACCCACGTCGCCTCGGAAACCATCCAGGGCTATCGCGTTGTGCGCAGCTTCGGTGGTGAAGCCTACGAGGAGAAACGCTTTCTCGACGCCAGCCAGAGCAACACCGACAAGCAACTGCGCATGACCCGCACCGGCGCGATCTACACGCCGATGCTGCAACTGGTGATCTACAGCGCCATGGCGGTGCTGATGTTCCTGGTGCTGTTCCTGCGCGGTGACGCTTCGGCGGGCGACATGGTGGCCTACATCACTCTGGCCGGTTTGTTGCCCAAGCCGATCCGTCAGTTGTCCGAAGTCAGTTCGACCATCCAGAAGGGCGTGGCCGGTGCCGAAAGCATTTTCGAGCAACTGGACGTCGAACCGGAAGTCGATACCGGCACGGTCGAGCGTGACTCGGTCAGCGGTCGCCTCGATGTGCGCAACCTGAGCTTCACCTACCCGGGCACCGAGCGTCAGGTACTCGACGACATCAGCTTCTCGGCCGAGCCGGGGCAAATGGTGGCGCTGGTGGGGCGTTCGGGCAGCGGCAAGTCGACCCTCGCCAACCTGATTCCGCGCTTCTATCACCACGACAAGGGCGAGATCCTGATCGACGGTGTGGAAGTCGAGCAGTACAAGCTGCTCAACCTGCGCCGCCACATCGCCCAGGTGACCCAGCACGTCACGCTGTTCAGCGACACCGTGGCCAACAACATCGCCTATGGCGATCTGGCCGGGGCACCGCGCGAAGACATCGAGAAAGCCGCGCGTGATGCCTACGCGATGGACTTCATTTCGCAGCTGCCCCAAGGCCTGGACACCCAGGTCGGCGAGAACGGCGTGCTGCTCTCCGGCGGCCAGCGCCAGCGTCTGGCGATTGCCCGTGCCTTGCTCAAGAACGCGCCGCTGCTGATTCTCGACGAGGCCACCTCGGCTCTCGACACCGAGTCCGAGCGGCACATCCAGGCCGCACTGGATCAAGTGATGAAGGGCCGTACCACGCTGGTAATTGCTCACCGCCTGTCGACCATCGAGAAGGCCGATCTGATTCTGGTCATGGATCAGGGCCGGATCGTCGAGCGCGGCACCCACGACGACCTGCTGGCACAGAACGGCTACTACGCGCGTCTCAACGCCATGGGCCTCGACGCCCCGGCCGAAGACATCGCCTGATCCCGCCTCGAAAACGCCGGGCGCGCAATGCGCCCGGCGATTTGTATCCAGTCCTTTACCCTTCTTGACCAAACCGGCATAAAACCGGCCATCGCGCTTGTTAAGGTTCCTGAACGAACTCTGACTTCAAATCGAAGGGGCCATCCTCTTCGCGCGGGTGCTGGCATGCTGCAACGTTATCTCTGGAAATTGCTGCCCAAGCCGCAGCGGGCCTTTCTGCTGGGGCGCCTGTCGGTGGTCGACCGGCAAGTGGTGAACAAGTCGATGTCGGCCAGTCTGGCCTTTCCTGCCGCCTTCGAGCAGCGCGACTGTCTGTTTATCCACGTGCCCAAATGCGCCGGCAGCAGCTTGTGCGCGGCGATGTTCGACGGCTGGCGTCCCGGACACTTGCCGTTGTACTGGTACGAAGAGCAATTTCCCGAGCAATATGCCGCGGCCTACAAATTTGCCTTTGTGCGCGACCCGCTGGAGCGCGCCTATTCGGCTTACGCCTTTTTGCATGGCAACACCTTGGGCGGGCGCGATCACGCCGCTCAGCAGATGGTTCGGCAATATCGGGATTTCGACGATTTTGTCGCACGCTGGCTGCATCCGGAGACGATCTCGCGGCAGCTGCACTTTGCCGCACAGACCGACTTTCTCACCGATTCACTGGGTCATCTGGCCCTGGACTTCATCGGTTACCAGGAACATCTGGAACAGGATTTCAAACAGGTTTGCGACCGTTTGGGGATGGTTTGTCAGCTGCCGCACGTCAACAGCTCCCGCCAGCGCCAACCGCTGAAGGCGCGGGAGTTCTGCTCGGCGCGAACCCGTCGGCTGGTGCGTCGGGCCTATCAGCGCGACTACGAGTTGCTCGGTTATGAATGAGGCGCTGCACAGTCTGGTGACACGGCCTGCCATCAGCCCCTACAGCCTTGCGCTGTCCCGCCAGGCGCGAGCCGCGCTCAAGGGACAGCGGCCGCGTTGCCTGTGGCTGACCGGGTTGTCCGGCGCCGGCAAGTCGACCCTGGCCAATTCGCTGGAGCTGCATCTGCATCAATTCGGGTTGCACACCTTTCTGCTCGATGGCGACAACGTGCGCAATGGTCTGTGCCGGGACCTGGGCATGGACGATGCCGGTCGCCGGGAAAACATCCGGCGCATGGCGGAAGTCGCCCGGCTGATGGTTGATGCGGGGCTGATCGTCATCGTCGCGGCGATCTCGCCGTTTCGGGCCGAGCGGGATGCTGCGCGGCAACTGTTTGCCGAGGGCGACTTCATCGAAGTGCATGTGAGCACTTCGCTCACGGTGTGCGAGCGCCGTGATCCGAAAGGTTTGTATCAGGCGGTGCGCCAGGGTCGTATCCAGCATTTCACTGGCATCGACAGCCCTTACGAGGCGCCGTTGGCGGCGGAGTGCCGGATCGACACGGAAGCGGTCGAGCCGAGCGAGGCCTGTGAGCGGTTGGCGGCTTTTCTGCTTAAAAAATGAGCAAAAAAGCCAGCTGTTTCATCCTGTTGCAGCCGCCGCACAAGCCTTCGCCAACCCTGTGTTAATATCGCGCCCCTGTTCATTTTGTATGTGGGTTGCTCCATGAAGTTGTCCATGCCGCGATTCGATCAAGCCCCTGTCTTGGTGGTCGGCGATGTCATGCTCGACCGTTACTGGCATGGTGGTACCTCACGGATTTCCCCTGAGGCGCCGGTTCCTGTCGTTAAAGTCGAGCAAATCGAAGACCGCCCGGGCGGTGCCGCCAACGTTGCCTTGAACATTGCCGCGCTGGGTGCGCCGGCGTCGCTGGTCGGTGTGACCGGTGACGACGAAGCCGCCGACAGCCTGAGCAACAGCCTCAAGGGTGCGGGCGTGCGAGCCTTGTTCCAGCGCATCGCGCACCAGCCGACCATCGTCAAGCTGCGGGTCATGAGCCGGCACCAGCAATTGCTGCGTATCGACTTCGAAGAACCGTTCGCCACCGACGCACTGGCCCTCGGCGCGCAGGTCGATGATCTGCTCGAAGGCATCAAGGTGCTGGTGCTGTCCGACTACGGCAAAGGCGCCCTGAAAAACCATCAGGCGCTGATCCAGGCCGCGCGTGCCAAAGGCATTCCGGTGCTGGCCGACCCGAAGGGCAAGGATTTTTCGATCTACCGTGGCGCAAGCCTGATCACCCCGAACCTCAGCGAATTCGAGGCCATCGTCGGCGGCTGCGCCGATGAGCACGAGCTGGTGACCAAGGGCGCGACGCTGATGCACGACCTGGATCTCGGCGCACTGCTGGTGACCCGTGGCGAACACGGCATGACCCTGCTGCGTCCGGATCATCCGGCGCTGCATTTGCCTGCGCGGGCCCGTGAAGTGTTCGATGTGACCGGTGCCGGCGACACAGTGATTTCCACTCTGGCGGCTGCGATTGCCGCTGGCGAAGAACTGCCGCACGCGGTAGCGCTGGCCAACCTGGCGGCGGGCATCGTGGTCGGCAAGCTGGGTACCGCGGCGATCAGCGCCCCGGAACTGCGTCGCGCCATTCAGCGTGAAGAAGGTTCCGAGCGTGGCGTGCTGGGTCTGGAGCAACTGCTGCTGGCAGTCGCCGATGCCCGGGCGCACAATGAGAAGATCGTGTTCACCAACGGCTGCTTCGACATCCTGCACGCCGGCCACGTGACCTACCTCGAGCAGGCGCGGGCCCAGGGCGATCGCCTGATCGTCGCGATCAACGACGACGCCTCGGTCAGCCGCCTGAAAGGGCCGGGCCGGCCGATCAACAGCGTTGACCGGCGCATGGCGGTTCTCGCCGGTCTCGGTGCGGTGGACTGGGTGATCAGCTTCGCCGAGGGCACCCCGGAAAACCTGCTGCGCGAGGTCAAGCCGGACGTGCTGGTGAAGGGCGGCGATTACGGTATCGATCAAGTGGTCGGCGCCGATATCGTCAAAGCCTACGGTGGCACCGTTAAAGTGCTGGGGCTGGTGGAAAACAGCTCGACCACGGCGATTGTGGAAAAAATCCGCAAGTCCGAGTGATGCAAACATGAAGACCGCGCCTGCGACGACTCTCTGGAGTCACTCGCAGGCGCGGTCTTTTGCCGTTCAGGAGTTCACTTTCTTGCGCGGCACGATCTTCTTCAGCAGTTGCTTCGCCTTGCCGCGCAACCGTGCCAGCCCCGTGTCCTTGGGCGGCGGGGTCAAACCCTGCTGGCGCAGCCAGTCCTTCCAGCGAATCCGCTCATCGCGCACCAGCCAGCCGTCCTGCCGGGCGAAACTTTCCGCCAGGTACAGGCCGCGAGTGCCCGCCGGGTACAACTGACCTTTCTTCAGCGTGTACAGCTCGGGCAGCGGTTCGCCGTCCTGCAACGGCATCAAGTACAGATCGGGGCGTTTGCGGTCGAGCCGGGCGACCAGTTGATCGCCTTCCAGCCGTTCATCGACATGAAACAGGCTGAGGTTCTTGGCTTCCTTGGGCACGTCCAGCCGCAAGTCGTAGATCAATTGCAGCGACGCGGTCGGCAAATGCACGTAGGCCCTCGGCCGTTCGAGCAATTGCAGATTGGCGCAGCGCACCGGCCGGGCCGAACCGGACAGCGGCGTCAGGCGAAAGGGCAGGGCCTCGCGATAATGCAGCGCCGAGGCGTACGGCGCCGGCAGCCAGGTGTCGTTGAAGCGCCCGCCGAGCCAGCCTTCCGGGGTTTCCAGCAGGCACTCTTCGGCAATCTCCTGGATCGCCGTGTGCAGCGGAATGTTCAGCTCATGGGCTGGTACGTAACCGGAAATCAACTTGAGCACCACATCGCCGCGATCCTGCCGACGCTGGCGCACCAGCACCCAGTAATCGCGATTCTGCCAGTGCAGGGTCAGGCGTACCGAGACGCCGAGGTTGGCCAGCTCCAGCGCAAACCGCTCGGCGTCGGCCACGCTGACCGGTTTGCGCCGCTGCAGGGTCTGGGCGAAATTCAGCGGCATGCCCACGCTCTGGTAGGTCAGGCCTTCCGGCGTGGCTTCGACGAACAGCGGCAGCGTCTTGAAGTTGCTCGGGTTCTTTCTGATGAGCGTACGCGGCATGTCGGCTCCTGCTTAAGGCCGCGAGGCGGCGTCAGTGACCACGAAGGACCTGGGCAACGGTCGCAACGTTATGGGCGAGGTGCAGCGGATTGATTGTCCCGACGATGGCACTGGCCACGCCGGGCTGGGCGAACAGCAACTCGAAGCTGGCGCGTACCGGATCCACGCCGGGACTCAGGCACACATGACCGCTGGCCAGGGCCTTCTTCACCAGAATGGCTTTGCCGTGGGCAGCAGCATAGTCAATGACCGCCTTCTCGTTTTGTTCGTTCAGATTGTAGGTGACCATCGCGCAGTCGCCTTGCTCCAGTGCTTTGAGGCCACCGTCGACGGTTTTGCCGGAAAAGCCGAAGCCGCGAATCTTGCCCTCGGCCTTGAGTGCCGCGAGGGTTGCGTAGACTTCGCTGTCGTTGAGGATCGCCAGATCGTTACCGTCGGAGTGCACCAGCACCAGGTCAATAAAATCGGTTTCAAGACTTTGCAGGCTGCGCTCCACCGACATTCGTGTGTGAGCGGCGCTGAAGTCGTGGGTCGACTGGCCGTCGACAAATTCTTCGCCGACCTTGCTGACGATCACCCAGTCCTGACGCTGACCGCGCAGCAGCGGGCCGAGGCGTTCTTCGCTGCGGCCGTAGGCCGGGGCGGTGTCGATCAGATTGATACCCAGCTCCCGCGCCTGTTTGAGCAGCATGCGCGCGGCATCGTCGTCGGGGATCTGGAAGCCGTTGGGGTATTTCACGCCCTGGTCGCGACCGAGTTTGACGGTGCCCAGGCCCAGCGGCGAAACCAGCAGGCCGGTGCTGCCCAGCGGGCGATGCAGATCGTGCAGGGTCGGCAGGCTCATGGCAGCAGTTGCTCCCAGGCGGGAACGCCCATCGGTGGTTTTGGCAATTCTGGTAGCGGAGCCGAGTGGCTCGGCTGGATGCCGTCGCGTTGCAGGGACGCGATCACCCGGTCAGCGAAGTCCGGCGCCAGGGCCAGTTTGGTTGGCCAGCCCACCAGCAGGCGACCTTCTTCAGCGAGGAAGGCGTTGTCCGGACGGGTCAGGCCGGTTTGCAGTGGTTCGGCGCGATCGACGCGCAGGGTCGCCCATTGCACGGTGCTCAGGTCGATCCATGGCAATAGCTGACCGAGTTCTTTCTGGGCGGTGGCGATCTGTTCGGCCGGCTCACGGGCCACGCCTTCGGATTCGGCAATGTCGCCGCCCAGATACCAGACCCACTGACCGTCGGCGGCCGGGTGGGTGGTCACGGTGATGCGCGGCTTGGTGCCGCCACCGAGGCAGTGCGCGTACAGCGGCTTCAGGCCCGGGCCCTTGGCGATGATCATGTGCAGTGGCCGGCGTTGCATGGCCGGATGAGTCAGGCCCAAAGCAGTCAGCAGGTCGGCGGTACCGGCACCGGCACTGAGCACGATGCGCTGGGCGCGGATCTCGCGGCCATCGACTTTCAGGCCAACCAGCACGCCGCTTTCCAGCAGCGGCTCGATGGTCTGGCCGGCCAGCAGACCGTCGCCCGACAGGTCGGCCAGACGCTGGATCAGGCTCGGTACATCGATCACCAGTTCGGCGAGGCGGTAGACCTTGCCCTTGAAGCGTTTGTCTTGCAGGGCCGGCGGCAGTTGATCGCCCTTGACCTGATCGACCCGGCCACGCACCGCTTTGCTGGCGAAGAAACTGGTGAGGTTGCCGGCCAGGGTGCCCGGCGACCAGAGGTAATGGGCTTCGGACAGCAGGCGCACGCCGCTCAGATCCAGTTCGCCGTTACCGGCCAGGGCTTCACGCCAGCGGCGCGGCATGTCGGCGATGGCTTCCGAGGCGCCGGTCAGCGCACCGTGCAACGCGTACTTGGCGCCGCCGTGAATGATGCCCTGGGACTTCACGCTCTGCCCGCCGCCGAGGCTGGCGCTTTCCACCAGCACGGTCGAGAAACCCTGGCGACGCAGGCGCGCGTTCAGCCAGAGACCGGCGACACCCGCGCCGACAATCAGCACGTCGGTGGAAATTGGAGATGGCATGCAACGACCTCAGTGTTCAAGACGAGGGCGCAGTATACAGACTCGGGGAAAAGGGGATTTGTCGATGATCAACAGAGGGAAGGCATGAGCCCTTGCCGGCACGATTGCCTGCAAGGGCTTAGGTCAGGATTAATGGCCGGCGGTTTTCGAGAACAGCTGAATCACCACCACGCCGAGCACGATCAGCGCCATCCCGAGCATTGCCGGGACATCCAGCTTCTGCCCATAAATGAAAAGCGCCGCGACGCTGACCATCACGATGCCCATGCCGGCCCACACCGCGTAGGCCACGCCCACCGGCACGCTGCGCACCACCAGGGTCAGCATCCAGAACGCGATGGCGTAGCCGACGATGACCAGCACCAGTGGCAAAGGCGTGCTGAAACCTTTGACGGCTTTCATCGAAACGGTCGCGATCACTTCGGCACAGATGGCGATGGCCAGGTAGACGTAAGCGTTCATGTTCAAATCCTCGTGTGTAGCGTTGCTTTCTGAGGCGGCATTCTAGTGATTCACCAGATGGGGTAAAGTCATTACCTATCTGTTTACAAGATGGGTTGGCCGATGAGCATGCAGTGGAATCTGGAGCAATTGCGGGTGTTTGTCGCGGTGGCTGAACAGCGTTCGTTTTCCGCCGTGGCGCGTCAGCAACGCAAGGCGCAGTCGGCGATCAGCAGCGCGATTGCCATGCTCGAGGACGACCTCGGTGTCAGTCTGTTCGAGCGTAGCAGTGGTCGCCAGCCGAGTCTTACCGAAACGGGTGAAGCTTTGCTTGAAGAGGCGCGTGAAGTGTTGCGCCAGTGCGAGCGCCTGAACGGTCGGGCCGTGGCCATGATGCGCGGGCAGGAAGCGCAACTGCGGGTGGCCCAGGACGAGGCGATGCCTTATCAGGCGCTGGTGGAAAGCTTCGGCGCGCTGGCCGAGCAGTTTCCGAGTCTGGAGGTGCAACTGACCAGCGCCGCCCAGGGTGAAGTCTCGCGCAAACTGGTGGAGCGTCGGGCCGATCTCGGGCTGCTGTTCTATCACGACGAAATCCCCGAAGCGCTGGAGCGTCGGGTGCTGGGCAGCGTGGAAATGGTCACGGTCTGCGGTGTCAATCATCCGCTGGCAGCGCAATCCCGGGTCAACTGCCAGCAGCTTGCTCAGCATCGGCAATTGCTAATGTCGACTCAGACCAGCGTCTATCCCGGCAGCGAACCGGCCAGTCCACAGGTGTGGCGCGCCGACAGTTTCTACGTGATGGCCGAATGGCTGGTGCGTGACCTCGGCTGGGCCTGGCTGCCACGCCACGTGGTGCAGTACTCGGCGTATCAAGGTTTGATGGTGGAACTCGACAGCGAATGGACGCCGCCGGCGCTGGTGGTGGAACTGGTCTGGCGCCGCGACGAACCCCTCGGGCCGGCCGCCCGTTGGCTGGCGGAGCGATTTGCCATACACCTGCGGGCGATCGGCGGCAAAAGCCGATAAACTCCGCCGCCATGAATAGAACTCTCTACACCGCGCTGTTTTACCTGGGGCTGCCATTGGTGGCGATTCGGCTGTGGCTGCGTTCGCGCAAGGCGCCGGCGTATGCCAAACGGATTGGCGAACGTTTCTCCTACGGCATGCCGACGCTGCAACCTGGGGGCATCTGGGTTCACGCCGTGTCGGTGGGCGAAAGCATCGCCGCCGCGCCGATGATTCGCGCGCTGCTGCAACGTTATCCACAGCTGCCAATCACCGTGACCTGCATGACGCCGACCGGTTCGGAACGCATTCAAGCGCTGTTCGCCAACGAGCCGCGCATCCAGCATTGCTACTTGCCTTACGATTTGCCCTGCGCGGCGGCGCGTTTTCTGGATCGCGTGCAGCCGAAACTGGCGGTGATCATGGAAACCGAACTGTGGCCCAACCACATTCACCAATGCGCCAAACGCGGGATTCCGGTGGCGCTGGCCAACGGGCGCCTATCCGAACGTTCGGCCAAAGGCTATGGCCGATTCAGCAAACTGACCGCGCCGATGCTCGCCGAGATGAGTCTGTTCGCCGTGCAGACCGAGGCCGAAGCCCAGCGCTTCCGCGATCTCGGTGCGCGTGCGGAGACAGTCGAAGTCACCGGCTCGATCAAGTTCGACCTGACCATCGACCCGCAACTGCTGCAACGCGCTGCTGAACTGCGCGGCCAATGGCAGGCGCTGGAGCGCCCGGTGTGGATCGCCGCCAGCACCCATGAAGGCGAAGACGAGGTGGTGCTGAACGCTCACCGTCGTTTGCTGGCCAACCATCCCGATGCGCTGCTGATTCTGGTGCCGCGTCACCCGGAGCGTTTCAACTCGGTGTTCGAGTTGTGCCAGCGTGAAGGTTTTGCCACGGTGCGTCGGTCCACTGGCGCAAGCGTCGATGCACAGACTTCGGTGCTGCTCGGCGACACCATGGGCGAATTGCTGTTTCTCTATGCCCTGGCCGACAGCGCGTTCGTCGGCGGCAGTCTGGTGCCCAACGGCGGCCACAACTTGCTGGAGCCGGCAGCGCTGGCGAAACCGGTGATCAGCGGCCCGCACCTGTTCAACTTCCTCGACATCGCCGCGCAATTGCGCAGCGCCGGGGCGTTGGCCGAGGTCGATGACGCCGAAGGTCTGGCGACAGAAGTGCAGCGTCTGTTCGAACTGCCGCGCGATGCACAGCGCATGGCAGAAGCCGGGCTGAGTGTGATGCGCCGCAATCAGGGCGCGTTGCAACGTTTGCTCGATGGCCTGGGAAGGTTGATCGACCGCCCATAAAAAAACGCAGCCTCAGGGCTGCGTTTTTTGTTTAAGGCCGGGCCTTGAGCTGGGCTTCGGCAGCCTTGGCCAGATCCGGTGGCAGGAAATCCTTGTCCGGGTTGTAGTCAGCTTTCAAATAACGCGTCAGATCCTGCAAGTCACCCGGGTTCAACGTCCCCGCCGCCTGCTTCAGGCGCAGGTTGTCGAGGATGTAGTCGTAGCGGGTGTTGTTGTAGTTGCGCACCGAGGTGTACAGCTGACGCTGGGCGTCGAGTACGTCGACGATGTTGCGCGTCCCCACCTGATAACCGATTTCCGTGGCTTCCACCGCGCTCTGGTTGGAGATGATCGACTGGCGGCGCGCCTGTACCTGCTCGACGTCGGTGTTCACCGCGCGGTGCAGGTTGCGGGTGTTCTCGACGATCTGCCGGCGCAGGCCTTCACGTTGCTGTTCGGTCTGATCCAGTTGCGCGTAAGACTGGCGCACCTGGGAACTGGTCAGCCCGCCGCTGTAGATCGGGATGTTCACCTGCAACGCCAGGGTGCGTTGTTCGACGTTGCCGCCATACGGCGTGCCGAAAGCATTCGGGTTGCTGAAGCCAAACGAATCGTTGTCGCCTTTCTCGTACTTCGCCACGGCGTCGAGGGTCGGCAGGTGGCCGGCCTTGCGTTGTTTCAAGGTCTGTTCGGCGGAGCTGACCGCGTAGTTGCTGGCCAGCAGATTGAGGTTCTGTTTCGCGGCGGTATCGACCCAGGCCTTGGCGTCGTTCGGCGCCGGCGGCAGGATCGGCAACGTGTGGACGATGCCCTGGATCGAGTTGTACTGACGGTTGGTCAGGGTGATCAGCGCTTCGAACGCATCATCGACCTGACGCTGGGCGACGATCCGGTTGGCCCGCGCGGTGTCGTAACTGGCTTGCGATTGCAGCACGTCGGTCTTGTCCGACAGGCCCACATCGAAGCGCTCGTTGGACTGGTCGAGCTGGCGCTTGAACGCGGCTTCCTCGGCCTTGGTCGAGGCCAGGTTGTCCTGGCTGCGCAGCACGTTGAAGTAGCTTTCGGCGGTCTGCAGGATCAGGTTCTGCTCGGTGGCCGAGAGTTGCAGCGCGGCCTGCTCGTTGACGTCCTTGGCGGCCTGGTACTGGAACCAGCGATCGGCGCGGAACAGCGGTTGCGCCAAGGTCGCCTGATACGACTGGGCGCTGCGGTTGGCGACGGCCGACGGCTGATCGATGTCGGTGCGCACATTGGCGACCTGGGCGCCACCGGACAAGTTCGGCAGCAGCCCGGCGCGGGCCTGGGGCACGACTTCTTTCTGCGCGCCGTACTGGGCGCGGGCGGCGGCCAGGTCGGCGTTGTTATCGACCGCTTCCTGATAGACGCTGACCAGATCAGTCTTGGTCGATAAAGGCGCTTCTGCTGCCCAGACCGTGGCGGTGGACGCACAAGACACGGCAACAGCCAGTGAGAGTTTGCGCAGCATGAGGCGATCCCTAGCATGAATATTATGGAAATAATCCGGGCGCCAAAGGTAAGGCGCGGCCCATGCAGCGTCAAGGCGCAGCATGGCGTAGCGAGTGTAGTTGCGCAGGCGGCAGGCAACAATCTGCCAATTGCGCCATTCATCATGGTGTTTGCAGCGGTGTTGGCGTTCTTTGCCGGTTGTGTCTAGACTGGCCGGGTTCTTGTCGGGGTGCCTTGCTATGAGGCTGAGATCGAATAATTTCGGATCCCGTTGAACCTGATCAGGTTAGCGCCTGCGTAGGGAACAAGATTTCTCGTCACCCGGCGAGTCCTCTTGTGCTTCGTCCGGGATATTGTTCGACAATCGAACGCTCGACGACGATGCACAGCACCAGTCCTGGTGCGTCCGTGCCTTTCAGGTTCTGCTCCGACAATCCACTGCCTGGATGCTGTCTGGAGAGCCCGTGATGACTACAAAATCTAAAAACGCGATCAACCTGAGTGACTCGGCCAAGGTCGACGAGCAGTCGGTTAAGCCGTTCACCCGTTCGCAAAAAGTCTACGTTCAGGGCTCCCGCCCGGACATCCGCGTGCCGATGCGCGAAATCACCCTCGATGTGACCCCGACCGACTTCGGCGGCGAAATCAACGCGCCGGTCACCGTCTACGACACCTCCGGCCCTTACACCGATCCGAATGTGGTGATCGACGTGCGCAAAGGCTTGGGCGACGTGCGTTCGGCGTGGATCGACGACCGTGGCGACACCGAGCGCCTGCCAGGCCTGAGCTCGAACTTCGGCCAGGAGCGTCTGGCCGATCCGGAGCTGACCAAGCTGCGCTTCGCCCACGTCAACAACCCGCGCCGCGCCAAGGCCGGGGCCAACGTCAGCCAGATGCACTACGCGCGCAAAGGCATCATCACCGCCGAGATGGAATACGTCGCCATCCGCGAAAACATGAAGCTGCAAGAGGCCCGCGCTGCCGGTCTGTTGAAGCAGCAGCACGCCGGCCACAGCTTCGGCGCGAGCATCCCGAAAGAAATCACTCCTGAGTTCGTGCGCGAAGAAATCGCCCGTGGCCGCGCAATCATTCCGGCCAACATCAACCACGTCGAACTGGAGCCGATGATCATCGGCCGTAACTTCCTGGTGAAGATCAACGGCAATATCGGCAACAGCGCGCTGGGTTCGTCCATCGAAGAAGAAGTGGCGAAACTGACCTGGGGCATTCGCTGGGGCTCGGACACCGTGATGGACTTGTCCACCGGCAAACACATCCACGAAACCCGCGAATGGATCATCCGTAACTCGCCAGTGCCGATCGGCACCGTGCCGATTTATCAGGCGCTGGAAAAGGTCAACGGCGTGGCCGAAGACCTGACCTGGGAGCTGTTCCGCGACACGCTGATCGAGCAGGCGGAGCAGGGCGTCGACTACTTCACCATCCACGCCGGCGTGTTGCTGCGCTACGTGCCGCTGACCGCCAAGCGCGTGACCGGCATCGTCTCCCGTGGCGGTTCGATCATGGCCAAGTGGTGCCTGGCGCACCACAAAGAGAACTTCCTCTACACCCACTTCGACGAAATCTGCGAAATCATGAAGGCCTACGACGTCAGCTTCTCGCTGGGCGACGGCCTGCGTCCGGGCTCGATTGCCGACGCCAACGACGAAGCGCAATTCGGCGAACTGGAAACCCTCGGCGAGCTGACCAAGATCGCCTGGAAGCACGACGTGCAATGCATGATCGAAGGCCCGGGCCACGTGCCGATGCAGTTGATCAAAGAGAACATGGACAAGCAACTGGAGTGCTGCGACGAGGCGCCGTTCTATACCCTCGGCCCGCTGACCACCGACATTGCGCCGGGCTACGACCACATCACCTCCGGTATCGGTGCGGCGATGATCGGCTGGTTCGGTTGCGCGATGCTCTGCTACGTGACGCCGAAGGAGCACCTGGGTCTGCCGAACAAGGATGACGTGAAGACCGGGATCATCACCTACAAGATCGCCGCTCACGCAGCGGACTTGGCCAAGGGGCATCCGGGCGCGCAGATCCGCGACAACGCCTTGAGCAAGGCGCGGTTCGAATTCCGTTGGGAAGACCAGTTCAACCTCGGTCTGGATCCGGACACCGCCCGTTCGTATCACGATGAAACCCTGCCGAAGGATTCGGCGAAGGTCGCGCATTTCTGTTCGATGTGCGGGCCGAAATTCTGCTCGATGAAGATCACTCAGGAAGTCCGCGAATACGCAGCCAACCAGCGGATCGACGCGGTCGACGTGGACGTCGCCCAGGGCCTGGCGGAACAGGCCGAGCGGTTCAAGAAGGAAGGCAGTCAGCTGTACAAGAAAGTTTGATCTGACCTGAATTCTGCGGCGTCTGTGCTGGCCTCTTCGCGAGCAAGCCCGCTCCCACACTGGATCTCCTGTGAACACAAATTTTGTGAACAGCGGGATTTGAATGTGGGAGCGGGCTTGCTCGCGAAGGCGTCAGAACTGGTGCCAAAGATCTCAATGACAAAAAATACTCCTCCGAGATAACACCCTTGAGCATTCAACCCGGTACTTATTCCCCCGACCTCGCCGTGCCCGCCAACCAGCGTGTGTTCGGCGGTCGCGATCTGTTTTCCCTGTGGTTTTCCCTCGGCATCGGCCTGATGGTTTTGCAGACCGGTGCGCTGCTGGCGCCGGGGCTGGGCCTGTCGGGATCGCTGCTGGCGATCTTCCTCGGCACCCTGGTCGGCGTCCTGTTGCTGGCCGCCGTCGGCGTGATCGGCAGCGACACCGGCCTGTCGTCGATGGCCGCGCTGAAACTCAGCCTCGGCAGTAAAGGCGCGAGCCTGCCGGCGCTGCTCAACCTGCTGCAACTGATCGGTTGGGGTTCGTTCGAAATCATCGTCATGCGCGATGCGGCCAGCCTGCTCGGCACCCGTGCGTTCAGCGAAGGTTCGCTGTGGGCCAGTCCGATGCTGTGGACTTTGTGCTTTGGTGCGCTGGCGACCTTGCTCGCGGTCAGCGGGCCATTGACGTTTGTGCGCAAGATTCTACGCAAGTGGGGCATCTGGCTGATTCTGGCCGCGTGCATCTGGCTGACCTGGAACCTGTTCGCCAAGGCTGACCTCGCCGCCTTGTGGGCACAGGCCGGGGATGGCTCGATGCCGCTCGCCGTGGGCTTCGACATTGCGATTGCGATGCCGCTTTCGTGGCTGCCACTGATCGCCGACTACTCGCGTTTCGGCCAGCGGGCGAAGAACGTATTCGGCGGCACGGCAATCGGTTTCTTCATCGGCAACTTCTGGCTGATGAGCCTCGGCGTGGCCTACACCCTGGCCTTCGCGCCGAGCGGTGAAGTCAACGCGCTGCTGCTGGCGCTGGCCGGCGCAGGTCTGGGCATTCCGCTGTTGCTGATTTTGCTGGACGAGTCGGAAAACGCTTTCGCCGATATTCACTCGGCCGCGGTTTCCAGCGGGATTCTGTTGCGCCTGAAAGTCGAGCATCTGGCGCTGGCCATCGGCGTGATCTGCACCCTGATCGCCTTGCTTGCGCCATTGGCGCAATACCAGAACTTCCTGCTGCTGATCGGTTCGGTGTTTGCGCCGCTGTTCGGCGTGGTGCTGGTGGATCACTTCATCCTGCGCAAGCGCAGTGCCCAGGTGGCGTCCGCCGCGTTGCGCTGGCCGGCACTATTGGCCTGGCTGGGTGGCATCAGCACCTATCACTTGCTGGCCAATCTGTATCCGGATGTCGGTGCGACCCTGCCGGCGCTGGTGCTGGCAGGGCTGCTGCAACTCGTGCTCGGTCGGGCTTTCAGTTACGGCCGGGAAACAGCTCGGGTTTGAGAATGCCGTTCAGGCGCGGGTAAGGGATCTTCAGTTCGACGTGGCCCAGCGCATACGGCGCGATGGTGGTCACGTCGTACTTGAGGATCACGCCGCCGTAGGTCAGCGCCACGTTCGGGGTTTTGACGAATGGCCAGCTCTTCACGAACTCCGGTTCCTGATCGAGCTTGGTGCTGATCAGCCAGCTGTTGTGCGCCACCTGCGCGGCTTTCCAGAACGCCTCTTCCTGACCCGGCAGCAGCATGTCCGACAGGGTCAGCACCTTGTGCTGCTGACGCGAATAGTTGATGAAACCGCGTCCCGGCGTACCGTGGGCACCGCCGGTGTCCAGGTAGCTCGAGGTTTCGATGATCACCAGACCGTCATGCTGCTCGCGTACTTTCGCCTGCAAATAGCTGCTGTTGCGCGGGCCGGCGTTGGCCAGGAACTGCTCGCGATACGCTGCCAGCGTCGGCGCCACCGGCGCGTTCGGTGCGGTGCGGGTCATTTGCAGCAGGCGTTTTTCGATGATGCCGTCCAGCGCCGGTTCTGCCGGGAAGCGCAACGTATCGATGTTCACCAGCGGGCAGTCCGGGTTGGAGCAACCGGGTTTCAGCGTTTCCGAGGCGTCGCGGGTGGTTTCCAGCGGCGTGCGGTAGTTGGGCTGGAACAGACTGGCGCAAGCGCCCAGGGTCAGGGCGATGGCGGCCACGGAGGCGATTTTGAAAAGCGACATGGGCGTCCTTTCTGAAGCAGGGGAAGGCAAAAAGTTACCGCTTCGACTCTCAACGAAGCGGTCAGTTCGCCACTAAGCTAATTAGAGTGGGTTTCGCCTCCACCGTCCATCCCGCTGACAGTAAAGGGGCTGCATCAAACGTCACGGGCGCGTTAGGATGGCGCGAAGTCGAGGTCGCAGGTAAGGCGCCTCGTATTGGATTTGCAGTAAAGAGGATGCTCATGACCGATTTTGCCAAAGCCATTCCGACCGCCGTCGATATCGTGCGACGCGAGCAGTGCTACAAGGGCTTCTACAAGCTCGACCGTCTGCACTTGCGCCACGAACTGTTCGCCGGTGGCATGAGCCGCGAAATCAATCGTGAAGTGTTCGTGCGCCACGATGCGGTGTGCATGCTGCCCTACGATCCGCAGCGCGACGAAGTGGTGCTGATCGAGCAGTTTCGCGTCGGCGCTCTGGGCAAGGCGGACAACCCTTGGCTGGTGGAACTGGTCGCCGGTCTGATCGACAAGGACGAACAGCCGGAAGAAGTTGCTCACCGCGAGGCACAGGAGGAAGCTGGGCTGGACATCAAGGCCCTGTGGCCGATGACCAAATACTTTCCATCGCCGGGCGGCAGCAACGAATTCGTGCATTTGTATCTGGGGCGTTGCAGCACCGAAGGCGCGGGCGGCCTGCATGGGCTGGAGGAAGAAGCTGAAGATATTCGCGTCACGGTCTGGGCTTTTGAAGATGCCTTGCAGGCCGTACGTGACGGACGGATTGCCAATGCGGCGAGCATCATCGCCTTGCAGTGGCTGGCGCTCAATCGCGCCGAAGTGAGGGGGCTATGGTCGTAAACAAGCTGCGCGATCGCTACCGCGTCGACCTCGTGGGCCTGCAAGCCGCCTGCGAGGCGAACTACGCGCGCCTGATGCGACTGTTGCCGGACATGCGCAGCGACCCGGAGGCACGGCGCATCGCCGTGACCCAGGGCGACCAGATGCTCGGCGTGCTGACCCTGGAAGTGCTGCAGGCCTGTCCGTACACCACGACCCTGCAAGTGCGTCAGGAACACAGCCTGCCGTGGCTGCCGGTGCCGCAACTGGAAGTGCAGGTCTATCACGACGCGCGCATGGCCGAGGTGATCAGCGCCGAGCATGCGCGACGTTTTCGCGGCGTCTATCCTTACCCGAATGCGGCCATGCATCAGCCGGACGAAAAGGCCCAGCTCAATCTGTTCCTGGGCGAATGGCTGAGTCATTGCCTGGCGTGCGGACACGAATACGCGGCGGTCCGATAACCGCCGCAAGTTGTGAACTGCGTCCGGTTCGCCGGTTTCTCTTTGCGCTGTCCCCCCGCATAATTGCCGCACCTATCCAGTCCCGCGATCCCGGGGGAGAACGCCTTGCCGAGCGTATCGACTTTGACCACCGCCGACACGGCGTTGCTGGTGCAACTCTCTGACAGTCATCTGTTCGCCGAGGCGGACGGAACGCTGCTGGGCATGAACACCCGCGAGAGCCTGCAAAAAGTCATCGAGCTGGTGCTCGAACAGCAACCGCGGATCGACCTGATCGTTGCCAGCGGCGACCTGTCCCAGGACGGTACGCTGGAGTCCTACCAGCAATTCCGGCAGATGACGGCACAGATCGATGCGCCGGCCCGCTGGATCCCCGGTAACCACGACGAACCGCAGATCATGGCTCAGGCGACTGTGAAGAGCGCGCTGCTGGAGTCCGTGGTGGATGTCGGCAACTGGCGCGTGACCCTGCTCGATTCGGCGGTGCCCGGATCGGTGCCGGGGTATTTGCAGGATGACCAACTGCAATTGCTCGCCCGCTCCCTGAGCGAAGCGCCGGATCGCCATCATCTGGTGTGCTTCCACCATCATCCCGTGTCGATCGGTTGCGCCTGGATGGAGCCGATCGGCTTGCGCAATCCCGAGGCGTTTTTCGAAGTGCTCGACCGTTTCCCGCAGGCCCGTGCGGTGCTGTGGGGACATGTCCATCAGGAGATCGACCGCGAACGCAACGGCGTAAGGCTGATGGCGTCGCCGTCGACCTGCATTCAGTTCGAGCCAGGCAGCGAAGACTTCAAGGTCGGCGAACAGGCACCGGGGTATCGCTGGTTGCGATTGCTGCCGGATGGGCGGATCGAGACCGGTGTAGAGCGTGTCACGGGTTTCGATTTTCAGGTTGATTACGGCTCCGACGGTTACTGATTTCTTCGTCCGTGCGGGTTCACCTCAGGTGCGGATCAATCGAAGCACTTGCGTCACGAGACCGGCTGCATATCGTTGGGCTCGAATGCGCTGCTCTGAAGTTTCCTCATCGTTGCCGTAGATGAACTGGCCATACAGCACCGGGCCGGTCAAAAGGTATCCTTCCACACCATTTCCTTCCGCAAATTTTCTTTGCAGAGCGTCCAGGCCTGCTTCCAGAGCATCAGCATGTTTGCCACTTTGGAGCTTGATCACGAACTGATCGGATATGTATTGCGCAGGGCCGGCGTATTGCATGACGTGAATCAGATCGCCTGCGTCCTTGGGTTCTCCACGGCTGTCGAATGCAAGCGCCTTGAGGATGATGAACGCTACCAGATCCGCATACCGGACATCTTCAATCGCAATGCCTTTGCCATCCAGCAGCGTTGCGGTCACGCGTTTTTCTTCGAACCAGTCATGAGTGATTTCCGCATGCTCTATAGCGAGGGCGGAAACCTCTTCACCATCGATGGATATCGTCGAGAACGGTTTTTGCTCGATAGCGCCTCTGAGAAACTCGACGAGTACAACATGCCGGTCGGAAATACGCCGTTGCCAGCGCCAGGCGGATGCCCACCCATTGTCTTCCGTGAAGCGTTCAAAGCCCCGTTCGGCCAACTGCTGGGCCAATGATGCATAGCCTCCGCCCTCGGCGATCACTTGAAGGTTGAGGACCACGTCTACATCCGATGTGCCTGCATGTGGCGGAATGTTCGGAGGCGCTTCGGGCGTGAGGTAACGCGGGACGAGGCCGCCAACCAGTCGAATCGTTGCTTTAAGGGTTCCGAATGCGCCCAGCAGCGTGACGAGAACCTGCTCGCAAGCATTGGTATGGTCGCTGGAGTAGCCGTCAGCGGTTTTAGGCTTGGGGGCCACAGCCATCATCAGATCCTTAGAATGTCTGCACGAAACCGGGCGGCCAGTTCCTTGTTTCTTCCGCGACCATTCAGCAGGTCGATGTATTGAATAAAGGGGCTGGCAAACCATGTTCCCTCATGCTTTTGGCGGAACAGCATTTCTGCGCCGCTGCGCTCAATCAGTACGATGTTCGAGCCTTTCTCGGCGGGTTTCAGTGCCAAAGCTGCCACAAAATCGCTGACGGACTCCGAAGGGATTGCGATCTCGGCGACATCGACTCCGGTCAAAAGAGGTGATAGTGCGTTTGCAGCAGTCGCCCCCGTCACTGCCCAGTCGTCCGGGATGCCTGACTTCATCGCCGTCAGCGAGACTTGAGTGAGGAGATTTTCAGGGCTCGAGGAGAATAGATACCAGCGAGATTTCGTTTCTTTGGATTTCTGGCGGGCGGCAGCCCAGGCGTCGAGCAGCTTTCCCGGTTGGCTGAGTTTACGGCGCTGGTCCCGGCCGCGTCCGTCGGATGTAACCAGCCATTCGAGTTTTTCGAGCTCCTTGAGTACAACGGAGACCGAGTAGACGGATGTTTCAGATGCCTCAGCAAGCTGATAGCCGGTGAACCAGTCTCCCTTCAGGTGGAGAAGAGCGTGTATCACTTTCTCTCTGGAGCGGCTGAAGAGAGAGAAGGTGCCCACCTCTTTTTTGCCTGCGTAAGGGCGCTCGATGTGGATCAGCCACCGATCATGGCGTAGATGCATGGAGCCGCTTGAGTCGTAGTAACCGATGTTTCTTACTTTCAACTCTTCGCGGGCACCTTTGCTCAGGTGTTTCGCAATAACCATGGGTATCACGTTTTTTTCATGAGCATTTGCGCGAAGCCGGGCGCGATAACCCTCCAGTGTCCACGCCGCATCTCGAACATCGCGGGGATAGCCTTCGTTCAGAATCTCGATCGGGACATGCCACTGTTCTTCAGATGCAGTGGCTTCTACTACGGCATCCAGCACGCTTCCTTCGCTTTGAGCCTGCTCGCAGATGCGTATGACCGAAACACCGGTCGCTTCCTCAAGCGCCGAAACGAAACCGGCCAGCAGGCTCTTTTCGTGATGATCAGATACTTTGTTTTGCATGCTTGATCCCAATTTTTTCGGGGGTGATCAGCCAAGGTTATCGATGCAGAATAGGTTATCAGTACGGATAAACAACGAAAGTTCCTTATTTGTTATCAAATTTTGCTTTGTTATCTGATCAGCTAACAAGGCTATTTTTGATAACGAATGGACAGCTGGCCCAACCCACCAAGACTCCCTGTAAACTCCGCTATCTTCAGCCGACGCCCAGGGAGCTCAAATGTCCGGTTCGATTCTCTATATCCATGGTTTCAACAGTGCGCCGGCCTCGAAAAAGGCCTGTCAGCTGGTCGAGGTAATGGAGCGGCTGGGTTTGAGCGATCAACTGCGTGTGCCGGCGCTGCATCACCACCCGCGCCAAGCCATCGGTCAGCTGGAACAGGCAATCGCCGAACTCGGCCGGCCATTGCTGGTGGGAAGCTCGCTCGGCGGCTACTATGCGACTCACCTGGCCGAGCGCCATGGCCTGAAAGCCCTGCTGGTCAACCCGGCCGTCAGTCCGCACCGGATGTTCGACGGATACCTGGGCACCCAGAAAAACCTGTACACCGACGAAACCTGGGAGCTGACCCACGACCACGTGACGGCTCTGGCCGAGCTGGAAGTGCCGGCGCCGCAGGATCCGCAGCGTTATCAGGTATGGTTGCAGACCGGGGATGAAACGCTGGATTATCGCCTTGCCCAGCAGTATTACCGGGCCTGTGCCTTGCGCATCCAGGCCGGCGGCGATCACAGTTTCCAAGGATTTGTTACACAATTGCCGGCATTGCTCAGCTTTGCCGGGATTGGCGCCGATACCTATCAGGCAATCGATTTCACCGCACTGTGAAGTCTTGCCCCATTTTCATTGAATCACTGACGACGAGACCCTATGGCCACTCCCAGCGCTAGCTCCTATAACGCCGACGCCATCGAAGTCCTCTCGGGCCTCGACCCGGTGCGCAAACGCCCCGGCATGTACACCGACACCAGTCGGCCGAACCACCTTGCCCAGGAAGTCATCGACAACAGCGTCGACGAAGCCCTGGCCGGCCACGCCAAATCGATCCAGGTCATCCTCCACGCCGATCACTCGCTGGAAGTCTGCGACGACGGCCGTGGCATGCCGGTCGACATCCACCCGGAAGAGGGCGTTTCGGGCGTCGAACTGATCCTCACCAAGCTCCATGCGGGCGGCAAGTTTTCCAACAAGAACTACCAGTTCTCCGGCGGTCTGCACGGGGTGGGTATTTCGGTGGTCAACGCCTTGTCGACCCAGGTACGGGTGCGGGTCAAACGTGACGGCAACGAATACGAAATGACCTTCGCCGACGGCTTCAAGGCCACCGATCTGCAAGTGATCGGCACCGTCGGCAAGCGCAATACCGGGACCAGCGTGTATTTCGCGCCGGATCCGAAGTACTTCGATTCGCCGAAATTCTCCATCAGCCGCCTCAAGCACGTACTCAAGGCCAAAGCCGTTCTGTGCCCGGGGCTGTTGATCAGCTTCGAAGACAAAGGCACCGGCGAAAAGGTCGAGTGGCATTACGAAGATGGCCTGCGCTCCTACCTGGTAGACGCGGTGAGCGAATTCGAGCGCCTGCCGGACGCGCCGTTCTGCGGCAACCTGGCCGGCACCAAGGAAGCGGTCGAGTGGGCCCTGTTGTGGCTGCCGGAGGGCGGCACTTCGGTCACTGAAAGCTACGTCAACCTGATCCCGACGGAGCAGGGCGGCACCCACGTCAACGGTCTGCGTCAGGGCCTGCTCGACGCGATGCGCGAGTTCTGCGAATTCCGCAGCCTGCTGCCGCGCGGCGTGAAGCTGGCGCCGGAAGACGTTTGGGAGCGCATTGCTTTCGTCCTGTCGATGAAGATGCAGGAGCCGCAATTCTCCGGCCAGACCAAGGAGCGTCTGTCGTCTCGTGAAGCAGCGGCTTTCGTTTCCGGTGTGGTCAAGGACGCGTTCAGCCTGTGGCTCAACGCCAATCCTGAAACCGGTCTGGCGCTGGCCGAACTGGCAATCAGCAACGCCGGCCGTCGCCTGAAAGCGAGCAAAAAGGTCGAGCGCAAACGCATCACCCAGGGGCCGGCATTGCCGGGCAAGCTGGCCGATTGCGCCGGGCAGGATCCGATGCGTTCCGAGCTGTTCCTGGTGGAAGGTGATTCCGCCGGCGGTTCTGCCAAGCAGGCGCGGGACAAGGAATTCCAGGCGATCCTGCCGTTGCGCGGCAAGATCCTCAACACCTGGGAAGTCGACGGCAGCGAAGTGCTGGCCAGTCAGGAGGTGCACAACATTGCCGTGGCCATCGGTGTCGATCCGGGCGCCGAGGACATGAGCCAGCTGCGCTACGGCAAGATCTGCATCCTCGCCGACGCCGACTCCGACGGTCTGCACATCGCAACATTGTTGTGCGCCTTGTTCGTCCAGCATTTCCGCCCGCTGGTGGATGCCGGTCACGTCTACGTGGCGATGCCGCCGCTGTACCGCATCGACCTGGGCAAAGAGATTTTCTACGCCCTGGACGACGCCGAGCGCGACGGGATCCTTGACCGTCTGGTGGCCGAGAAGAAACGCGGCAAGCCGCAGGTCACCCGATTCAAAGGTCTGGGTGAAATGAACCCGCCGCAGCTGCGTGAAACCACCATGGACCCGAACACCCGCCGTCTGGTGCAGTTGACCCTCGGGGACGACTTCGCCGAGACCTCGGAAATGATGGACATGCTGCTGGCGAAGAAACGCGCCGGCGACCGCAAGACCTGGCTTGAATCCAAGGGCAACCTCGCCGAGGTTCTGGCCTGATGCGGTTTGGCTGGGCCTTGGCGGGTGCGTTGCTGCTGGGTTCGATGACGGTGTCGGCAGAGCCTGTGCAAGAGCTGCGCGTGCTCGCCGAACACCCGGTCGAAGGCATGCGCGGCGGCAACCTGTCGGGGCTGGCCTTGTGCGGCAATGACCTGTGGACGGTTTCGGACCGCGACGATGATCAGATCTACCGTCTCGATATCCGCGACCGGGTCTGGCAGGCCACGGCCGTGCGCATCGATCCGCCGAAAGTGCCGGACAGCGGCTTGCCGTGGGGCATCAGTTCGCGCACCTGGGCGGCGTCGTTCATTCGGGGCGGCGATCTGGATTTCGAAGGCATCAGCTGCGACAGCGCCGGCAACCGCTACATCGTCAGCGAAGCCCACGCGGCCGTGCTGCAAGTGCCGCCGCAGGGGCCGTCGTCGTGGCTGAAAATCTCGCCGATGATGGTTCGCGAGGCGCGGGCCAGCGGGATGCTGCTGCAATTCAACGCGATATTCGAAGGCCTGGCGATCAACCCGGCGGGCGATCAGATGTGGCTGGCTGCCGAGCGGCAAAGCCGTGGCTTGTTGCTGATCAAGCGCCAGCAGACAGTGTGGGATTGTGACGGTCGCTGCGTGCTGCTCAGCGAAGGCGGGATGGAAATGCAGCCGCCACAGTTCCCGAAAGCCCGTCCGGTCAATCGGGATTTTTCCGATATCTCCCTGTTCAACGGCAAGCTGTTTACCCTTGAGCGCAACGCGTACCAGATCTGTCGACGCGATGCGCAGACGGCCAAGGTCGAGCTCTGCTGGTCATATGCGGCCGAGCTGTTGCAGGCCAATCGTCGTTACGAGCAGAACTTCGGGCTGGAAGAGGCACTGGTGGTCGATGCTCAAGGTGCATGGATCGGCGTCGACAACAATTTTGGCCCGCGCGCCGATGGCGAGGTTCGCCCGATCATCTGGCGTTTCGCCGCGCCTGAGGGTGGCTGGAGCGCCAAGCCATGAGCCAGCAACCACCGGGCAAACGCACCGGTCGGGTGCTGATGATTCTGGCGTGGTGCGCGGCGCTGTTTCTGGCCACGCGGTTTTTCGGCCAGTGGGAAGAACGCCAGCGCAATCCCAATGTGGAAGTGGCTTCGCAGCAGGGCAATGGTTTTATCGAAGTGAAACTGATCGGCAACGCCCAGGGACATTTTGTCGCCAGCGGCCTGATCAACGGTCGGCCGGTGGAGTTCATGCTCGACACCGGCGCGACCGACGTGGCAATCCCGGCCGAGGTGGCGAAAAACCTCCGGCTGGAAGAAGGTTTCGGTGTGACCCTGAGCACGGCCAATGGCCTGAGCCAGGGCTATCGCACCCGTATCGACCGCCTGCAACTGGGCGACATCGTGCTGCGGGACGTCCGCGCACTGGTGGCGCCGGGGTTGCATGGCGATCAGGTGCTGCTCGGCATGAGCGCCCTGAACAAACTTGAATTTACTCAGCGCGGCGGCACCATGCTGCTGCGCCAGACAACGAACCGATGAGGCCCGCATGAGCGACAACCTTGCAGACAGCTTAGATGGCGTAGAACGCCGGTCGCTGGCTGACTTCACCGAAAATGCCTACCTCAACTACTCCATGTACGTGATCATGGACCGTGCCCTGCCGCATATCGGCGACGGTCTGAAACCGGTACAGCGGCGTATCGTCTACGCCATGAGCGAGCTGGGGCTGGATGCCGATTCCAAGCACAAGAAGTCGGCGCGTACCGTCGGCGACGTGCTCGGCAAGTTCCACCCGCACGGCGACTCGGCGTGCTACGAGGCGATGGTGCTGATGGCCCAGCCGTTCAGCTATCGCTACACGCTGGTGGACGGCCAGGGTAACTGGGGTGCGCCGGATGATCCCAAGTCCTTCGCCGCCATGCGTTACACCGAAGCGCGGCTGTCGCGTTATTCCGAAGTGCTGCTCAGCGAACTGGGCCAGGGCACCGCGGACTGGGGCCCGAACTTCGACGGCACCCTGCAGGAACCGCTGGTGTTGCCGGCACGTTTGCCGAACATCCTGCTTAACGGCACCACCGGTATTGCCGTGGGCATGGCCACCGACGTGCCGCCGCACAACCTGCGCGAAGTTGCCACTGCGTGCGTGCGCCTGCTCGACGAGCCGAAAGCCACGGTCGAACAGCTCTGCGAACACATCCAGGGCCCGGACTACCCGACCGAAGCGGAAATCATCACCCCGCGCGCCGACCTGCTGAAAATGTACGAAACCGGCAAGGGCTCGGTGCGCATGCGCGCCGTGTACCACGTCGAGGACGGCGACATCATCGTTACCGCGCTTCCCCACCAGGTCTCCGGGGCCAAGGTGCTGGAGCAGATCGCCGCGCTGATGCAGGCCAAACCGTCGAAAGCGCCGCAGATCGCCGATCTTCGCGACGAATCCGACCACGAAAACCCGTGCCGCATCGTGATCATCCCGGTCAACAGCCGCGTCGATCACGAAGCGCTGATGCAGCACCTGTTCGCGAGCACCGAGCTGGAGTCGACCTACCGGGTCAACGTCAACATCATCGGTCTGGACGGCAAGCCGCAGCTGAAAAACCTCCGTGCGTTGCTGGTGGAGTGGCTGGAATTCCGCGTGCTGACCGTGCGTCGCCGCCTGCAATTCCGCCTCGACAAGGTCGAGCGTCGCCTGCACCTGTTGGACGGTTTGTTGATCGCTTACCTCAACCTGGATGAAGTGATCCACATCATCCGTACCGAGGAGCATCCGAAAGCCAGGCTGATCGAGCGTTTTGACCTCAGCGAAATCCAGGCTGACTACATCCTCGACACCCGTCTGCGTCAGTTGGCGCGACTGGAAGAGATGAAGCTGCGCGACGAGCAGGACGAACTGCTCAAGGAACAAGCCAAGCTGCAAGCCCTGTTGAGCAGCGAAGCCAAGCTGAAGAAGCTGGTTCGCAGCGAGCTGCTGAAAGATGCTGAAACCTACGGCGATGACCGTCGGTCGCCAATCGTCGAGCGCGCTGAAGCCAAGGCGCTGACCGAGCACGATCTGCTGCCGAACGAGAAAGTGACTGTTGTGCTGTCGGAAAAAGGCTGGATCCGTTCGGCCAAGGGCCACGAGATCGATGCGACCGGCCTGTCGTACAAGGCTGGCGACGGCTTCAAGACCTCGGCGGCGGGGCGTTCGAACCAGTCCGCTGTGGTCATCGACTCCACGGGTCGCAGTTATTCGCTGGCCACCCACACCCTGCCATCGGCACGGGGCCAGGGCGAGCCGTTGACCGGTCGCCTGACGCCGCCGCCGGGCGCCACGTTCGAATGCGTGCTGATGCCTGAAGAGGACTCGCTGTACGTGATCGCCTCCGATGCCGGCTACGGTTTTGTGGTGAAAGGCGAAGACCTGCAAGCCAAGAACAAGGCCGGCAAGGCCCTGTTGAGCCTGCCGAACAACGCCAAGGTGATCGCGCCGCGTCCGGTCGCCGACCGCGAGCACAACTGGCTGGCCTCGGTGACGACCGAGGGTCGCCTGCTGATCTTCAAGATCAGCGATCTGCCACAATTAGGGAAGGGCAAAGGCAACAAGATCATCGGTATTTCCGGTGAGCGTGTGGCCAGTCGCGAAGAATATGTCACGGACATCGCCGTTCTTCCGGAAGGCGCCACTTTGGTGCTGCAGGCCGGAAAACGCACCTTGTCGCTGAAAGCCGACGACCTCGAACACTACAAAGGTGAACGTGGACGTCGTGGTAACAAACTGCCACGTGGCTTCCAGCGGGTGGATGCGCTGCTCGTCGAAAACCTCAATTAAGCGTCCTAGAGCGCCGGATCTACGATTTAACCCGTAGATCGGCGCTTTGGCGCTGGAGTCGGAACGCATATTCACGGATGATATGGCCTTTCCAAGCGCCGGCGTGGCCGAGCGTTCTTCATATTTGTTGAGTATTTTCACTGTGGTCAGCCTTGTGGCGGCCACCTGGACGGGATGATGACTTCTCTGCGCCCCCTTATTTTCCTGCTCGCCGGCGTTCTTGGCCTGGCGGGTTGCAGCGTTCACCAGCCGGTGTCGCTGTATCAGCTGGACAGCGGAAGTCCGGCTCAGCCTGCGCAAAGCTCAGGCATGGCAGTTTTGCTGGGCCCTGTGATCGTTGCCGATTACCTGCAACGGGAAACCCTGTTGCAGCGTCAACCGGACGGCAGCCTGCAAGCCTCGGTCGATGGCCGCTGGGCTGGCAGCCTGTCTTCGGACATCGATCAGTTGCTGTTGCGTCAGGTCGCAGGTCACCTCGACAGTCAGCGCGTCGTGCTGGCGCCGGCCACCGTGGGCTTCACCCCGGACGTGCAGGTGCTGTTGACCATTACGCGTCTGGACTCGGGTCAGTCGCAACCGGCGATCCTCGACGCGCAATGGCGCCTGATCGACCGCCGTGGTCAGGTGCGCGATAACCGCATTGTTCATCTGCAGGAACAGCATGCCGGCACTACCGCCGCGCAGGTGCAGGCGCAAGGCGTGTTGTTGCAGCGTCTGGCGGAGCAGCTGTCGGTAGCGCTCAAGCCGTTGGCCAATCAGCCACCGGTCGCCGAGGCGCCGCGCAAACCGGCACCGAAACCGGCAGCACCGGCGGCGGAAGCCGAGAAGCAGCCGAAGATCCCGATGGCTTCGCCGATTCGAACGGATATGGAAGTGTTCCGCTTCTAAGGCTGGAACGAGTCAGAACAGAGCCCGCCTTGTGCGGGCTTTGTTGTGTCTGGGGTTCTGAGTAGAAGATCAAAAGCTCCCTCACCCCAGCCCTCTCCCGGAGGGAGAGGGAGCCGACCGAGGTGTCTGGCGTCATACATCGACCTGAAAGATCTTGGCGATAATGGATTTTGCGCAGTGCGGTATTACGATTATGGATTCGGCACAGCACGCTCAGGTCGGCGTAGATCCCGAGCATCCCCCGATCGGTCCCCTCTCCCTATGGGAGAGGGCTAGGGTGAGGGGGCTCTCAAGGCCAGGCGCGATCAAGAAAACGCCACGCACAAAAAAGCCCGCAGGCAATCACTCGTCTGCGGGCTTCGTTGTAACTGGTCTAAGGCTTAAGCCCGACGCTCATGCATCCGCGCCAGCTGCCGCTCAAGCATCGACGGATAAGGCTCCATCAACCGCTCCACACAACAAGCCCCCTCAGGGCTGGCAATCGGCCGGATCCGCGCACGCTGGCGGATCAGCGCGTCGTCACCGATCTTGCGTTCCACCAGCAGCAGGTTGCGGCTGTGTTGCGACAGGGCCAGGGCGTCCTGGGCGGAGTCGGTCAGCAACAAGTCGATCTGGCTCAGACCAAACAGCTCATCGCCGAGGGTCAGGCCCAGCTGCAATTGCAGGGTGATGCCGCTGTCGGCGACTTCGATCTGCAACTGGTGGCCCAGCGCCCGCAGCAGCTCGCCGCAGCAGATGGCGTTGGTCAGGTAATCGTCGCCGCTGTCTTCGGTGTGGAACAGCATCAGCGTACTGCCGTCGTTCAGGGTTTCGATTTCGCCCTGATACAGCGACGCGGCCTGTTCCAGGCAGTCGCGATAGCGATCCTGCAACTCTTCCAGACGTGCGCGCGGCAAACGGCGAAGTTGTTCCTGCGAACCCAGTTGCACCGCCAGCACCGCCGTATGTTGCGGCACGCTTGGGGTCGGTCGGCGCACTGCCGGTTGCGCTGCTTCGTCCAGCGATTCGTCACGCAGATCGGCGAACGGGTCTTCGTCATCGTCGTCTTCAACGGTGCTGACCACATGGCGTGGCGCAGGCTTCTGCGCGGCCATCGGGCGGCTCTCGTCGAAACTCGGATCACGCAGGTTGCGCACTTCGAATTCCGGCTCGTCGTCCTCGAACTCGGGTTCCGGCTCGGGCTCCGGTTCAGCCGGCTCCGGGGCATAGTTGGCGTGCAACTGGCGGGCAAGATCACCGATCTCGTCCTGACGCTCGATCCCCGGCGTGTATTCGTCGATCCGGCGCAGCCACACACGCAATTGCAGCAGCGGCGTGGAAATGTGCCGGCCCAGACGCAGGCTCAGGGCCAGGGACAGTGCCAGCAGGATCGCACTCAGGATGCCCATGCTTTGCAGGCTGATGGTCATCGGCTGCTGGAACTGATCCATGTCCAGGCTGATGCGCAGTTGCCCGGCGGTCACGTCCTGGAAGGTGATCTTGCTCTCGTACATGCCCTCGGCTTCGCCGAGCAGGCCGTGCTTGGGCCGCTGACCGGACTCGGCGAGGATGCGGTTGTCCACGCTGTAGATGGCGGCGTGGGCCACCAGCTTGTTCTTGGTCAGGTTGTTGAGCAGCACGTTGAGGCTGAGGATGTCGTTGGACACCAGCAGCTCGGTGGCGGAGGTGGCGGTCTGCGTGGTCAGGCTTTCGCCCAGCGCATCGGCCTGCTCGTGCATGGCCTGCTTGAACTGCAGGCCCATCACGCAGGCATAGATCACCAGGGCCAGGGCGACCAGGATCACGTTATGGCTGGCAATGCGCAATGCAATCGGTACACGGCGGTGGCGCAGTGCACGGAAGATCAGCAGGAAGAAGTTATCGGTTTTAACTGGCGTGGGCCGGTTCACTGAGCTCGGCTCTTTTGTCCGTGAAGTTGACGCGCAGTATAGCGACAGGCCCTAGACCGGCAAAGCGCTGGCGGTGCCCGATGGTCACTGAAAGTGGGTAGAATGCGGTTTTTTTCCAGTTGCGGGGGTGCGCGTTGCGCGAAATCGTCCTGATTAACATCACGGGAGTCGACCGTCCGGGTCTGACAGCGGCCATTACCGGTGTTCTGGCCCAGGGTGGTGTGAATATCCTCGACATCGGTCAGGCGGTGATCCACGACATGCTGTCGTTCGGCATCCTCGTGGAAATCCCCGACTCCGAGCAAGGCAAGTCGGTGCTCAAGGACATCCTGTTCAAGGGCTATGAGCTCGACCAGCAGGTGCGCTTCACCCCGGTGTCCGAAGAGGATTACCAGCAATGGGTGGGCAATCAGGGCAAGAAACGCCACATCGTTACCCTGCTGACCCGCAAGGTCACCGCCGGCCAGTTGCAGGCCGTGAGCTCGATCACCGCCAAATACGGCCTGAACATCGACCATATCGACCGTCTGTCGGGTCGCATGCCGCTGGACACCCCGGCTGACAAGGGTAAGGGCTGCATCGAGTTCTCCGTGCGTGGCGAAGCGGCCGACCCGCAGGCGCTGCGCGCCGAGTTCCTCAGCGTGGCTCAGGAACTGAACGTCGACATCGCCTTCCAGGAAGATTCGCTGTTCCGTCGCAACCGTCGTCTGGCGGTGTTCGACATGGACTCGACCCTGATCGAAGCCGAAGTCATCGACGAGCTGGCGAAAGCCGCCGGCGTCGGCGATCAGGTTTCGGAAATCACCGAGCGGGCAATGGCCGGCGAGCTGGATTTTCGCGCCAGCTTCAAAGAGCGTCTGGCGCTGCTCAAGGGGCTGGATGTCAGCGTGCTCGACTCGATCGGCGCCTCCCTGCGTCTGACCGAGGGTGCCGAATCCCTGTTCGCCGAACTCAAGCGTCTGGGCTACAAGACCGCGATCCTGTCGGGCGGCTTCACCTACTTCGCCAAACAGTTGCAGGCCAAACTCGGCATCGACTACGTGTTCGCCAACGAACTGGAAGTGGTCGACGGCAAGTGCACCGGCGTGGCGATCGAGCCGATCGTCGATGCCCAGCGCAAGGCCGATCTGCTGAAGCAGTTGGCTGAAAAAGAAGGTTTGCGTCTGGAGCAGACCATCGCCGTGGGCGACGGCGCCAATGACCTGCCGATGCTGGCGATTGCCGGTCTGGGCGTGGCGTTCCGCGCCAAGCCGCTGGTCAAGCAGTCGGCGAAGCAGGCGATCTCGACCCTCGGTCTGGATGGCGTGCTGTACCTGCTGGGCTTCCGGGATCGCGACGGGCAGCTCTGAAAGCTCTGCCGCCTGAGCTGCCCCCTTCGCGAGCAAGCCCGCTCCCACATTGGAATGCATTTCAAATGTGGGAGCGGGCTTGCTCGCGAAGGGGGCGCCCCGGATTATCAGACTCCACTCAAAGGGACTTCCACAACGAGTCGAAATCCTCCTCGCTCCCGCCATTCCTGGCCGCCTCCAGCGAGCGATAGGCAAACTGATTGAAACTGTGAGTGCTGGCCACCCGCCGATCCAGCCCGGCGCGGTGCTCTTCGCCCTGGGTGTTGATCAGCACTTTATTGCCTTCCTGAAACGGCAGCCGTGGCGCGAGTAATGTCGCCGGCAAATCGATCGCACTGATCTCCGGCAACAGCAAACCGCGCAGATACTGGCTGTGATCATCCCGCGAACGCACCAGTTGCAACCCGCACGGCCGGGCATGGGGCGCCACCAGTTCGATGCCCATTTGCGTGCCGGCGCCGCGCACCTGGCGGATCCAGCGCACCACGGCAATGCTCCAGCCCTGGTTGAGGCTGTCCTGAATCCCGACCATTTCCCCAGCCTGCAATTCGGCCGGTACGTCCTTTGGCCAAGCAAGGCAATAACCGCCGGGGCTGTGGTTGATCACCGGCAAGGCATAGGTCGGGTAATGCGGCGGACTGTCGGCGTCGCCTTCATCGTCGATCAGCGGTTCGTAGCGGATTTCCTCGTAGGGCAACAATTCATCGGACGTGCTCTGTGGTGCGGCATCGAACGCCTGGCTCCAGCTGTCCTTTTCGCCCTGAACCACCGCGCGGCTGAAATTCGCCGCACGGGCCCCGGGGTGCTTGAGCAGTTCGCTGAAGGTGCGCTCGCCGCCAAGGTAGAAGTGCAGGGCGCTCATGCCGACACACACGGTCAGGTTGCCCTGGCCGACGGTGCGCTTGAAGCTGCGTTCGGCGGCTTCGCCCCAGGTGGCGTGCAGGTGTTGCAGGGTGTCGAGGGTCAGGCCGGACGGCACGGGCAGCGGCGAGGTCGCATCCTGATGCAGCAGGTGGGCCTCGATGGCATTCACCAGCGGTTGCGGATCGAAACCGAGCAGACTGGCTTGTTGCTCGCTACGGAATTGGGAGCGGTAGCGCGGGCCGGCGTCGATCTCTGCCGAAACCGCGAACAACCCTTCGCCCGGATGGGCGGGATGCAGTTTCAGCCACGCACTCCATGGTTCCACTACTTGGGCCAGACGCGCGATCTGGTTCTGGCGCAACTGATTGCAACGGGCGCTGCCCAGCAGCAGGGCCGCAAGGTAGGTCTGTTCGACACTCAGCTCGCCGGTCAGGCTGGCAAGGTCGTCGCGCACCCGGCGATGTTGCAGTTGCAGCTCGCAGGCACAGCGAAACAATTGATGCAGTTCGAACCACAGCTGTTCCGGTGCGGCGCTGTACAGCTGCGTGGCGCGAACCAGTTGCCCTTTCAACGCATGAGTCGCCCGTTGCAGCGCTTCGCTCACAAGCGCTGCGCGATCCCGGGAATACTTGGGCGCGATCCGCGCAATGATCTGTTTGTAACCGATGGCCAGCTGACTTTGCAGGGCCTGGCACAGGTTGCTGATCTTGCGTGAGCGCTCATCGAGCATGATCGCCTGATGCAGAAAATGCCGTTCCAGGTGCTGGCAGACGAAGTAAACCTCGGGGCGTAACAGTTCCAGCAGATGCAGGCGATTGTCGCTGGGGGTCAGCAGTTGATTGAGTTCGCCGAGGCCTTGATACAGCAGGCGCGCGGTTTCGCCGATGTTGGCCTTGGGCAGGCCGGCGATCCAGCGCTTGAGGTCGCGCGGGGTGGCTTCACAGAAAGACAGGCGCAACTGCGTGGGCGTCGGGGCACTCAGTTTCGGTTGGGATCGTGGCTCACTCATGCCGTGACAAGCTCCGGCGGCGAATAGGGCAATGCCAAAAACTCTAGCAGTTGTGCTCTGTTTCGCAGGCGATTGTCAGGCTTTTTTACCGTTGGTCTGCTGGCCTGGTGCCATTTCGGCAGGCGCTACTAGGCTCTCAGGCGTGCGATCGGAAACGCACGGTTGCACGGCTTGCCGCAACGTCGGGCAGGTCTCTGAAAAACTTCAAGGAGATGAGGTTCATGTCTAAATACGCAGTGGCAAATCAATGGGGCGGTAGTTCGGCACCTTGGCATCCGGGTGGAACCTGGGTGCTGGGCGCGCGGGACAACCAGAACGTCGTCGCGATCGAGATCAAGTCCGGCGACGGTGGCAAAAGCTTCACCGGCACCATGACCTACGCCGGCGAAGGCCCTATTGGCTTCAAGGCTCAGCGCACTGGCCAGAACCAGTACAACGTCGAAAACCAGTGGGGTGGCAACGATGCCCCGTGGCATCCAGGTGGCAAGTGGGTGATCGGCGGGCGGGATAACCAGAACGTTATCGCGTTGAGCGTCACGTCCAGTGACGGAGGGAAAAACCTCAGCGGCACCAATACCTACGCCAACGAAGGGCCGATCGGCTTCCGTGGGCAGATAGAGTAACGGCGCCACTCAGGTCGTGTCCGCCCCTTCGCAGACGTGCGAAAGGGCGGATCAACAGGTTCAGGCGTTGGACAGTGCCAGGGCCTGACCCATCTGTACCGGCGAGCCGGCTTTCAATTCTTCAACCCATTTCACCTGATCCGGCCCGAACAGCACGATCGCGGTCGAACCCAGCTTGAAGCGCCCCAGTTCCGCGCCTTTTTCCAGATGAATCGGCGCACGGGCGGCTTCGTCGTAACGGAAGGTTTTCAGCTCGCGCTTCGGCGGCGTGACCAGACCGGCCCACACGGTTTCGATCGATGCCACGATCATCGCGCCCACCAATACCACGGCCATCGGCCCGCGCTCGGTGTCGAAGATGCACGCCACGCGCTCGTTGCGGGCAAACAGCTCCGGAACGTTTTCCGCGGTTGTCTGGTTGACCGAGAAGATCCGGCCCGGGATGTAGACCATTTCGCGCAGGGTGCCGGCCAGCGGCATGTGCACGCGGTGGTAGTCCTTTGGCGACAGGTAAACAGTCGCGAATTCACCGCCCATGAACGGCGCCGCATTGGCCGCGTCGCCACCCAGCAGTTCCAGCACGCTGAAGCTGTGGCCCTTGGCCTGGAAGATGCGACCGTGTTCGATCGGGCCGAGCTGGCTGATCGCACCGTCGGCCGGGCTGAGGATCGCGCCCGGGGTCTGATCCAGCGGGCGTGCGCCGTCTTTCAGGGCGCGGGTGAAGAAGGCGTTGAAGTGCTCGTAAGCGGTGACGTCTTCAACCAGTGCCTGCGACATGTCCACCTGATAACGCTTGGCGAACCAGGTGGTGAAGGCATTCTTGAACCAGCGCACGCGGCACTCGGCGACGCAGCCGGCCAGGCGCGACAGCAAGTGATGCGGCAGCAGGTACTGGCTGATGATAAACAAACGCTCTTTCATGACTGTCCTTAAAAATCCTTAAAGCTCGACGGGGGTGTCGGGGTGGTTGCCCCATTCGCCCCAGGAACCGGCGTAGCCCTTGACCCGCGGATAACCGAGGGCCTTGGCCACCAGATAAGTGAAACCGGACCGGTGATGGGTCTGGCAGTGGGTAATGATTTCTTTGTCTTTGGTGATCCCGAGGTTTTCGAGGATCTGCGGCATGTCGGTACGGATGCGCAACTGGCGCGCCTGATCCATGCCCGCCGTCCATTCGAAATTGACCGCGCCGGGGATGTGTCCGCCCTTGGCCGCCAGGACTTTCTCGCCGGAGTACTCCAGCGGCCCGCGAGCGTCCCAGATTGCCAGGTCAGCGGCGCCGAGACGGCTTTGCAGGTATTCGCGGGTGGCGGTCGGTTCCTCGTGCAGCGTCAGGGCAACCGGGCCGCCCGCCGCCGGAGGAATCTGGATCGACATCGGCGAACCTTCCGCCAGCCACGCCGGCAGACCGCCGTCGAGGTAGTGATACTTGTCGTGACCGATCACGTCGAGCAGCCAGATGAAGCGCCCGGCCCAGCCACCGCCTTCGTCGTCATAGACCACGTAGACCGCGTCTTTGCGATGGCCCAGCTCACCGAACAGTTCTTCGAGTTTTTCCTTGCTCGGCAACAGGCCCGGAGCCGGCGCCTGACCCAGCTGGGTGCGTTTCGGATCAACAAAACGTGCGCCGGGAATATGTCCCTCGGCGTAGCGGGCGGCACTGGTCAGATCCACCAGAATCAGATCGCGGGATTCGAGGCGCGGCAGCAGGTCGCTCGGCTCGATCACCAGGGCCAGGCCAGAGAAATCAGACATGTGAGGTCTCCAGAGCACAAAGGGGAAGGATTGTAGCTGTCATTGGCCGCGCTGGCTAAAACTGTGCAGGGCTTTCTCGATGCACTGCGCGGTTTTGCCGAAGGCTTGCACGGTGATGTCGGCGAACGGCCCGCCACCCTGGTCGGCGACCACGATCATGATCACCCGGCCGTTGTTCACCAGCGAGCGCAGGAATAGATGTTCGCCACGGAACAGCGTGCGCAGCGAGGGCGGCAGCAGGGCGGAAAACTGGGCGTTGTTGTCCGGGGTGATGCGTACTTGCGCCTGCTGCGCGAGCAAGCGTTGCAGCACCGAACTCTGGCTGACGACGAAATTGAGCGCAGCGGCTTCCTTCGGCAGCCCCGAGGTTTGATGGACGCGCAGATTGGCGTGGCTGCGGTCGGCCATCAGGATCATCACCCGGCGCATACCGCTGGCGACCAGCGCATCGCGGGCGGCGACGGTCAGGCTCATGGCATTGGTGAAGCGGCTTGGCACAGCCAGCAACTCGGCGCATTGCCGGCGCCACTGGGTCAGGTCTTCAGCGGAAGGCGCCGCAGCCGGGAGCATTCCGGCGGGCAGGCGACGGGTGCCCCACGGCCACAGCAGCGAAACCGCCGGGTGCCACAGGTCCGGCATGGAATGATGGCGAGCGCTGACGGCGGCCTGTTGGTGCAGCTGCTGTTGCACCTCGTCCATCGAGATTTGCAGGTAGAGGCTGGTCAGGAATTGCCAGCGCTCACTGTGCGGACTGTCCCAGGCCTGTTGCGCCGAGAGTGCCAGGCCGTTGGCCAGCAGCACGGTGTTGGCCGGCTGGTTGAGCCAGCGGCGCAGGGTCGGGTCGTCGTCGAGGCGGTTTTGCTGGCGCAACGGATGATCGACGTCGCGGGCAATACGCAGGACCTTGACCAGTTCGCGCTGCTCGGTCAGCAGCAGCCGATAACCTTGCTGCACCCAGATCGGCAGACGCCAGGCTTCGACCAGCGCTTCGCCGATTTTCAGCAGGCGTACGCCGAACAATTGCTTCTCTACTGCACGGGCGGATTCACCCTTGTGGATAACCCGGACTTCCCACTCTTCAAGCAATTTGGGAAAGGTCAGCGCCAACGGCCACAGCGGCGACAGAAACAGCAGGCTGCCCCAATGAATGTCCTGCCACAGTCGCGCCAGGCGACTGGCAAAAAAACCGTTAGCCTGTTGCGTGGCGTGCTGGCTGATCATCTGCAACTGGCGCAGGGCCTGGGGGATTTGTGCGGCAGGTTCGGCGGGCAGGCGAGCGAGCAGTTCTTCGGTACGGCCAAGGCCGAGACGATTGATCGCCACTTCGAGGTTTTCCGCAGGCGCGGTCATGTTGCCGTGGGTGTGGCGGTTGGCTTCGCGGATGATGCTCAGGGCCAGCGCCGGACTGTCCTGCATCAGGTCGGCGATGTCGCGCAGCGAGCTGCGGTCATCGCGAATCGCCCGGCAGACCCGGTCATGGGCATCTTGCGGCACCGGCAGGCGAACGCTGTCGAGCAGCTTCACCCAGCCATCGAGTGTGGTCGGTTTTACGTGTGGGACGTTCGTTTCATTAGCCATGTCTGGACGAGATATTCACTGACTGTAGACGCGCCCGGCATGGGCTAAATTGGCTTTTCGCCTGAACTGGCTATAGTCTGGCGCAGTTTTGCCGATAAGTAGAAGAAGAGATTTTTTAACTTCCGAATATGACCTTGAACCCGACTTAAATAAGTACTTTCTACCTATGGCTAAAATTATCGGCATCATCGTCGTATTCGCGAGCGTGCTCGGCGGATACGTGCTCTCCCACGGCAAGATTGCCGCTCTGATCCAGCCCTTCGAGGTGATGATCATCGGCGGTGCTGCACTCGGTGCATTCCTGCAGGCCAACCCCGGCTACATGACGATGCACGTGCTCAAGAAATCCCTGAGCATGTTCAGTTCGCGTTTCAGCCACACGTTCTATCTGGAAGTGCTGGGCCTGATCTACGAGATCCTCAACAAGAGCCGCCGCGAAGGCATGATGGCCATCGAAGGCGACATCGAAGACGCCGCCGCGAGCCCGATCTTCGCCAAGTACCCGGCGGTCCTGAAAGACGAACGCATGACTGCGTTCATCTGCGATTACCTGCGCATCATGTCCTCCGGCAACATGGCTCCCCACGAGCTGGAAGGCCTGTTCGACATGGAACTGTACAGCCTGAAGGAAGACCTCGAGCATCCGTCCCACGCGGTGAACGGCATCGCCGACGCCATGCCGGGTTTCGGTATCGTCGCGGCGGTACTGGGTATCGTGGTGACCATGGCCTCCTTGGGTGAAGGCGATCAGAAGTCCATCGGTCTGCACGTAGGTGCGGCACTCGTGGGTACCTTCTTCGGTATTCTCGCGGCGTACGGTTTCTTCGGCCCGCTGGCGCACTCCCTGGCGCACGATGCCAAGGAAGAGCTGAACGTCTACGAAGCCATCAAGGCTTCGCTGGTGGCTTCGGCTTCCGGTATGCCGCCGTCGCTGGCTGTCGAGTTCGGTCGCAAGGTTCTGTACCCGGCTCACCGTCCAAGCTTTGCCGAGCTGGAACAAGCCGTTCGCGGTCGTTAAGTCATGGAAAATAACCAGCCGATAATCATCAAGCGCGTCAAGCGCATCGCCGGCGGGCATCACGGCGGAGCGTGGAAGATCGCCTTCGCCGACTTCGCGACGGCGATGATGGCGTTCTTCCTGGTGTTGTGGCTGCTGTCCACCGCGACCCCGGAACAGAAGATCGCCATCGCCGGTTACTTCAAGGACCCGGTCGGTTTCTCCGAGAGCGGCACGCCGTACATCATCGATCTGGGCGGTACGCCGACCCTCGCGCCGGAAAACACCCTCAACCCTGAAGTGAAGTCGCAGCCGCAGCCGGACAAGGTCACGGTCGACACCGAACAGGTTGAAGGCATGGCCGAGCAGGTCGAGAAGGAACGCCTGGAACTGCTGCTGCAAGAACTGCAGAACAAGGTCGACGAGAACCCGCAACTGCAGAAATTCAAGGACCAGATCCTGTTCGAGATCACGCCGAACGGCTTGCGCATCCAGATCATGGACGCCGAGAACCGGCCGATGTTCGACTCCGGTTCTGCACGCCTGAAACCGTACTTCGAAGACATCCTGCTGGCCATGGCCGACACCATCAAAGCGGTGCCGAACAAGATCAGCATCAGCGGTCACACCGATGCCAAGCCTTACGTGGGCAATGGCGACTTCGGCAACTGGGAGCTTTCGGCCAACCGTGCCAACGCCGCCCGGCGTGCACTGGTGGCAGGCAGTTATCCGGATGCTCAAGTGGCGCGGGTTGTTGGTTACGCCTCGTCGGCGCTGTTCGACAAGGAGAACCCGTTCAACCCGGTCAACCGCCGCATCGACATCGTGGTGCTGACCAAGAAGGCCCAGGCGGCCATCGAAGGTTCGCAAGGTGCCGACCCGTCGCAACCGGCAGATCAAGGCCAGAACGGCGCCGCGCCGGCCACCCCGGTCGACCCGAACGCCTTGCCGGCGGATCAGCAGCCGGTACCGGCCCACGAGTTGCGCGAACGGCTGAACCTGTTCGACGACCCGCTGCCGAAACCGACGGAACCGGGTGCAGCGGCACCAGCCCCGGCGCCTGCTGCACCGGCTCCCGCGCCGAAACAGTGACCCACAAAAAAGCCGCGAGATGATCGCGGCTTTTTTGTGTCTGGCTACTTAATGGTTCAGTAGCCGTTTTCCGGCAAACTGGCGATGATCGAGCGGTAGCTGTTCATTCGCTGCTGCTGCACGCGGCCGTCTTCCAGGGCCTTGAGCAGTGCGCATCCCGGTTCGCGGTCGTGTTTGCAGTCGCGGAAGCGGCAGGTGCCGAGCAGGTCGTTGAACTCGATGAAACCGGCTTCGACGTCGGCGCGGCTGACGTGGCCGAGGCCGAATTCACGGATGCCCGGGGAGTCGATCAGTTCGCCGCCGCCGGGGAAGTGGAACAGGCGTGCGGTGGTCGTGGTGTGCGTGCCCTGGCCGGACAGCTCGGACAGCGGGCCGACGCGGGTTTCGACTTCCGGCAGCAGGCTGTTGACCAGCGACGACTTGCCGACACCGGACTGGCCGACGAACACGCTGATGCGCCCGTCGAGCTGTTGCTGCAATTGCTCCATGCCGTTGCCGTGGTGCGCTGAGACTTCCAGCACCGGGTAACCCAGCGTGCGATAGACCGCCAGCAGGGCATTCAGCGCCGGGGCGTTCTGATCGTCGATCAGGTCGAATTTGTTCAGCAGCAGCAACGGGCGGATGCCCGCGTGCTCCGCCGCGACCAGATAACGGTCGATCAGGTTCGCATGAGGCTCGGGAAGCGGGGCGAAGACGATGACGATCATGTCGACGTTGGCGGCCACCGGTTTGAGCTGGCCACGGCTGTCCGGGCGGCAGAGTTCAGTAGTGCGCGGCAGTTGCGCGACGATCACGCCGATGCCCTGGTTGCCGGCGCGCCAGACCACCTGGTCGCCGGTCACCAGCGCTGGCAGGTTGGCCCGCAAGTGGCAGCGGAAGACCTGGCCGGCCAGTTCGCCGTCAACGGCCTCGACCTCGACCTGCACGCCGAAGTGGGCGATCACCAGGCCGTGCTGTTCCGGGCCCAGATCGCCGCCTTCGAGCGCCTCGACAGCCGAGGACTCGCGTTTGGCGGCGCGGGCGGCGCGCTCGCCCTGAATCTTTTCGATGCGCCAGTTTTGACGACGATTGAGTTGGCGTTTGGCCATGGGTGTTCCGTCTGAAGAATGCAGCGATTAGGTAAAACGGCCGCGAGTTTAGCACGCCCGGCAGGCTGCCTAGGCTAAACTGCGCAGCATTGCTCAGGAGCCGAAATATGCAAAACCCGCAGAATCTGATCTGGATCGACCTCGAAATGACCGGTCTGGATCCGGAAAACGACGTGATCATCGAAATGGCCACCATCGTCACCGACAGTGACCTGAACACCCTGGCCGAAGGCCCGGTGATCGCCATTCACCACAGCGACGAAGTCCTCGCCCGCATGGACGAGTGGAACACCCGCACTCACGGCAACTCGGGCCTGACCCAGCGCGTGCGTGAAAGCCGCGTGAGCATGGCCGAGGCCGAAGCCGAAACCATCGCCTTCCTCGAACAGTGGGTGCCGAAGGGCAAGTCGCCGATCTGTGGCAATAGCATCTGCCAGGATCGCCGCTTCCTTTATACCCACATGAAGTCGCTGGAAAGCTACTTCCACTACCGCAACCTCGACGTTTCCACGCTCAAGGAACTGGCCGCGCGCTGGGCGCCGGACGTACGCGACAGCTTCAAGAAGGGCAGCACCCACCTGGCGCTGGACGACATCCGCGAATCCATCGCCGAGCTGCAGCACTACCGCAAGCATTTCATCAAGTTCTGAGATCGGCACCCACGCCGAGGTGCCCTCTTTTGGTGCCTCGGCGAAGTGAGTAGACTGCGCGCCTTCCTGCCAGGATCGCCACCATGTTGCTGATGCTCTACCTCGTCGCCATTACTGCCGAAGCCATGACCGGCGCCCTGTCTGCGGGCCGTCGCGGCATGGACTGGTTCGGCGTGGTGCTGATCGCCTGCGTCACGGCATTGGGCGGCGGTTCGGTGCGCGATGTGCTGCTCGGGCATTATCCGCTGACCTGGGTCAAACACCCGGAGTACCTGGTGCTGACGACTGTCGCGGCGATGATCACTGTGTTTACCGCACGCTGGATGCGTCACCTGCGTTCGCTGTTTCTGGTGCTCGACGCGGTCGGTCTGGTGGCATTCACCCTGATCGGCTGCATGACTGCCCTGGAAATGGGCCACGGCATGCTGGTGGCCTCGGTCAGCGGCGTGATCACCGGGGTATTCGGCGGCATCCTGCGCGATATCTTCTGCAACGACATCCCGTTGATCTTCCGTCGCGAACTGTACGCCAGCGTCTCGTTCGCTGCGGCGTGGTGCTACATGCTCTGTCTGTTCCTGAACGTGCCCAGCGAGCAGGCGATTCTGATCACGCTGTTTGGTGGCTTCCTGTTGCGCCTGCTGGCGATTCGTTTTCATTGGGAAATGCCAAAGTTCGTCTATAACGACGAGCATTGAAACCTTGCGCAAATGAACCCATAGCTGGTCTGCCAGCAAATGACTTCTTTGCTATCTGGATTGTCCGAGGCGGCCGCGTTACGTTCTTCGTGAGCTTTTTTCTTTGGATTTACATTTTATGATGAATGTATCTCGAAGTTAATATGGCCGCTTTTTTAGAATTGCCGATTCTGTATTGGTTTTAGCTACAGGTTCTTACACTTAACTTTTTGCCGGTTTGGGGTTGCATGTTATTCATGGCTTGCTTCGTTTTTGCTTTGCGAGGTATGGAATGACATCAAGCACAAGGAGTAAAAGTATGAGTGAGCTTAACGAAGTATCAGGAAATCAGTTGGCCGGTCCTGGAAGACTGGACAGTATTGACTTGAAAGTGAAGTTGAATTCTTCCTCATCCGCGCGAAATAAAGTGCTGTACGGCAACGGCCGCATGCAAGTAAAGGTTCAGGTGCTGGTGTCAGGTTATGATGAAAACGGGGATCGCACTCTGGTTCCAGAAGAAGTCACGAATACGGTTGAACTTATTCACTACAACACTGGGAGAGCCTTGCGCGACGGCTGGAGTGCCAGTATCGATCAAGGTCGATATACGCTGGAAGCGCCAGTGATTAAGGATGAGCCGGATAACGGTATCCATCCGCAAGTGCGCACATTCTGGGTATCGTCCTCGGGTAGCGGCTCGACGCAAATCGCGGCAAGCGTTTTTTTGAGCGGAGTGACTATCCGAAGCAATGCAACCGGTCTTTCCGGTTTTCAGGACAGCAGTGTCACTTTGGACGCTCAGGTGCCGGTTACCTATTCGGTCGACCAGTTTCGCTGGACTTCCACCAGGCGCGGCAATGAGGAGCCGGGAAACCGGATCTGGAACTACTATCTCGGACTTGTTTATCAGGGACAGCAGATCAATCTGGTGGACTGGGTTGCTTCAAAAGGTACGGATGATGTCATGTTTGCCTATGGTAACTGGGTACATGCGTGGAAAACCAACTATCTGAAGGGAGTCATGGTAAGGCCGAACAAGACTGATATCACTGTGGCGCTACCTGTTAATGACAATACTTTTGTGAATTATACATTTCGAGATCACGCTCTGGATTCTTCGTCAAAGACCAAAGAGTATGTCGTGATAGTCAATGATCGTCACGGCGAGTTGACCATCGTGCAGGCGCTTTCCGAGTTTGCGTACACTGCGGCAGATTCCAGCGCCGATGGCGTGTTTCCGTTTGTCGCAATCGATCAATATGGCACGGAGCACAAGTTGGCCATTCGGACCGACTCTGAAAAGCGTGAGTTCTTTCTGGAGCGGGGATAAGTCCGCGGCGAGTGCAGTCACTGCTTGAGTTCTTTTCGTCGAGACCTTGCCGATTAAAAATACAACGGTGTCGACTCCTGTATTGGTTGATGGTGAGCGTGGCAGCGCGCACATCTGATGTCGCCCGATTTGTTTTACGGTTAATGCAGCCGTTTTTTCGCAGTTTTAAATGATTGCGGAAAAGCGGTTCTTTATTGTGCGTAATTGATTCGATTTTGAAACAAATGACAGGATGTTATTTATGAGTAACCACTCTCCGGAATCCGTGCATTCGAATGCTTTCAATTTTGGTGATTTTGTAGCCGGCGGGGTCGATCCCAGAACCGGCGTTTATACCTGTTCGTTATCCCTTGGGTCTATTCAGTCCGTCGATCTCAACGGCCCTTCATTCAATCTTGCGCTGAATTTCAATCCCTTGAATTCACACAGTGCCGGTTATGGCGCTGGCTGGTCATTGTCGATCACCCGTTATGACTTGCGCAGCAGAGTCATGACGTTTTCCAGCGGCGAGAGCTACAAAGCTGTGGAGTCGCGGGGAACCTTGCATTTCAAGGAAATGAAGCTGGAAAGTGCCAAGGTTCTGAAAACTGCTGATGGACGATACGAGATCCGATACAAGGATGGTCGACGTGAAGTGCTCAGGGTCCATGGGGCGACTAACATCGCGGTTCCCGAGACGATATTCGCAGCCAATGGCGTGAGTATTTCCCTGAAGTACAGGACGTTCAGTGAGCAGCCGATGCTGATCGAGATCAGCGACTTCCAAAGAACGTTGCTCAAGATCGCCCGCAAAGACACAAGGGTGATTCTGACCCGGCATCCGGATACGCCCTCCAGCGCTGAGTTTGCTCTGACGCTCAGAAACGATCAGGTCAACGCCATCGATTTGCCGGAAGGTGGGGGCTGGAAACTGCAGTACGCAGACGGTTATCTGACCCGAGTTGAATCGCCCTTGGGTGCCGTGGAAAACATTCGCTACAAGGAAGTCGGCCATCTCTTCCCGACCGTCGAGGGCGATCAAAGCCTGCCGTGCGTCATTGCCCACGATATCTACGCCAGACACGGGCAACCGAAGGTCAGCAAGATTTACACCTACTCGGACCATAATTACCTTGGGCACGGCGTTGCAGCGGATCCCCAGGACGATGGCGATCCTCTTTTCCGCGCCGTGGGGGGCTATCAGTATTCCAGCGAAGAGCGGCTGATTGTCGGGAGCACAGTCCACACCCGCATCAAGCGAACCTACAACAAGTTCCATTTGTTGATTTCCGAGGTGACCACTTGCGGTAATGCGCAAACGTCGGTTTCAACCCGATATTACTGTGACGTAAAGCTACCTTTCACTCAGCAACCTGCGCAGTTCCGGATGCCTCAAGTCCAGACCCTGACTTACGAGGACCTGACGACAAAAGAGAAGCGTTCCGAGACCTCTGTCACTGAATACGATGCCATCGGCAACCTGCTCAAACAGGTTGGGGTGGACGGGGTGACAACGCAGTTTGAATACTATCCGGCGACCCAGACTCCGGATTGTCCGGCAGATCCGCTGGAGTTTGTCCGCTTCCTGAAGCAGAAAACCGTGGCCCCCGCGACGGGTGGCGGTGCGTCCACCGTCACACGTTACCGCTATGCCTTACTCCCCATGCTCGAGGGAGGGACGCTGGCCAGTGTGGTGCCTGTCGAGGAAAACTTCTTCGAGTGGGTCGCAGATCGCGAAGTCCATCGTTCGACCATTGCGCTGACTTATCTGGAAACGCCGGACAACCCGCTTACACACGGCCTCTTGAAGCAGCAGAAGGTCACCCGTAACGGCACGACGACTTGTATCAACTATGCCTACGCGACTGACGATTTCTCCCTGAGGCTGAAGACAACCTTGCAGGGTTTCGACGGTACCGCGAGTTCGACCGAGCAAACGCTTTCCACCCTGAGCGGTTTGGCGCTGTCAGAGCGCGATGCCGACGACAGTGTGGTTACATTCGAATACGACAAGCTCGGGCGTCGTGTCCGCAAGACGCTTGTCTCTGGCACGGCGCATGTCGCGTCGTACCAATGGCGTCACGAAACGGCCAAGGTAGACGTGCCGGCCACGGTGGTTCTGACCGATCCGTCGGGAGGTATGCAAAAAGTTACCTACGACGCGTTGGGGAGGGTCATCGGCGTTGAAGAAATGGATTGTGACAACCCGGATCCGGCAGGTGCATTTCCAATGCGAGTGTTCTATGCCGCGCTCCATGATCAGGTCGGACGATTGACTGAGCAGACCCGCACCGATTGGTGGGACGGTGTTGCGCGCCCTGTGAAGTCGCAGCTGTTTTACGATAACTGGGGTCAGGTCAAGGAGACTCGCCATGCCGACGGACGAGTCGAGTACAACGAGTTCGATCCGGTGAAGCGCCAGCGCAAGCATTGGCAGCAAGGCCTGGGTAAAACCGTCACTGTCTTCAATGCCTTCGGCAAGCCGGACAGCCTTGAAGTCTTCGACCTCAAGGCGCAAAGCCTGGGCAAAACCGTCTTTGAGTACGACGGATTGGGGCGCACCATCAGTCAAACCGATCCGGCGGGGAACAAGACCAGTTATGAGTACGATGCGTACGATCGTCTGTTTCGCAGTGTTTTGCCTGACGGGCATGCGGTACAGACCGAGTTTGCCGTCCATAGCTCCGAGGCATTGCCGGTCGCCATCAGGGTCGCCGGGAAACTGTTGGGGCAGCAGGTCTTCGATGGTTTGAACCGGCTGACAGAGCATTCGGTGGGCGGGCGCAAGTCGGTTGCGGTTTATTCGGCCGGCAAGACTCAGCCCGCATCGCACACGAGTGCGGCAGGGGAAACGACCGAGTTTGTTTATTCATCGGGTCCGGGTGGCGCCTTGACTGAGCGCAAAGCGCTAACAGGAGGCGGAGGGCTTACCCGTTTCACCTACGATGAACGAAACGGCAGAATGGAAAGTTGCGTCGAGCAAGGACGTGAGAATCTGTTCGAATACTTTCCTTCCGGGCGCCTGAAGTCGGAAACAACCCGCTTTGCCGAACGGCGCCAGACGACCTCCCAAACCTACTCGCTGGCGGGGCGCCCTCTGGAATACGTGGACGTGGTGGGCACGCGGCACAAAACCGAGTACGACATCTGGGGGCGCGAAACCTTGCACAGGCAAGGTCCGGTGGAAACTCGATATTTCTATGGCAAGGCTGGTTTGCTTGAGCGGATCGAAACCCGGGATACCCTGTCCGGGCATCATATCTTCACGCACCTGACCTACGATGATATCGGTCGTGAGCTGACCCGCCGTTTCGAAGTCAACGGATTGCCCTCGCAAACACTGAGCTCCAGTTACACCGTGGCGGGCAAGCTGGCGCAGAAGGTTCTCAGACGCGGCTTCATGGTGTTGCGCGATGAGCGGTTCTCTTACGACGCACGCGGGCGAGTCATCCAGTACGACTGTGAAGGGCTCCAGCGACCGCGAGACCCTTATGGCAAGGAAATTATCCAGCAAACATTCACGTTCGATGCGCTGGATAACATTCTCGCCCTGCAAACCACGTTCCCTCTGGGTGTCAACGTGACGACGTTCAGTTTCAGCGAACAGGATCCGGCCCAGTTGGTCGGGGTTCAACATTCTCATGCCGACTATCCGGCACCGGTCACCCTGGAATACGACGCCAACGGCCGGATGATCAAGGACGATAAGGGCCGTACTCTGGCCTACGACACGTTTGGCCGCCTGACTCAGGTTATCGATTCACGTGGGGAGGTCCTGCGTGGTTACCGATACGACGGCTTCGATCGGCTGGTCGAGCTGTCGCAATCCGGAAAGTCGGCGGTGCAGCGCTTTTATCACCACGGCAAAGTGAGCAGCGAAATCAGTGGTCCTGAATCACGCAGTGTCCTGCGACACGGCCGTCTGATATTGGGACAGCAGCAACTGGGAGCGGGTGCGGGCATTCGGCTTTTCGGGGCTGATCAGCAGCAGAGCGTGCTGAGTCGCTCGCATGGCGAACAATCGCTCGACAGCGCCTACAGTCCCTACGGGCATCGGCCTGTCGAGGGAGGCCTGTTCAGTCAGGCGGGTTTCAATGGCGAGCAACTGGATGAGGTCACCGGTCTGTATCTGCTGGGCAATGGTTACCGGGCCTACAGCCCGACACTGATGCGCTTCATCAGCCCGGACAGCCTGAGCCCGCTCGATGCAGGCGGCTTGAATGCTTACGCGTATTGCCTTGGCGATCCGGTTAACCGAGTGGATCCCACGGGGCATGTTTCCTGGCAGTCGATTGCCGGGATTGCGCTGGGGTTTATCGGGAGTATTGCAAGTATCGCGACACTGGGGGCGGCCACGCCATTGGCATTACTGGCCGTGGGACTGGGAGTCGCCTCGGGCGTTACGGCCATTGCCAGCGAGTTGGCGCATGAACTGGATCCGCAATCTTCGGCTGGCGACATTCTGGGTTACATCAGCCTGGGGCTTGGGTTGGCATCTCTTGGCGCCGGGCTGGCGGGTCAGGCTATCAGAGGTGCCAGCAGGTTGGCGGGGGCTTTCAAGTCAGGATTGAGCAACAATCCGCGCGAGGCCGCCAGAGCCATGGCGAGTGGAATGGGGGGGCGAAGCACTTCAGGAACGAGTGCGGGGGCACGAAAATGGACATACAAGACCCAGGGCTTCAGGGGGACGGTGGATGGGCAAAAAACAGGAAGAGGCGCCATTCCCGGTTTTGAAGAGCTTGATGACATTTCAAGGGATAAATTCTTCCGTTTCAAGGATGCAATCAAGGACGCAGGAAAGTCTCCAAGCGAAGCTGCCAATGGGCTTGGGGGCAAGACTTATTACAATGAGATGGTCCCTTTCAAGTCTCCCAATCCGCGTCAACTCCGCGACCCAGGTTACTTCAATGACACGGGTTACACAGAAATCAGACTTAACCAGGCCACGCGCCTGTTTTTCTTTGCGAACCATGACACCCGTACGGTGACCATGCATGCGTTTGGTCATACCGTGAGAGGCGCTTGATGGGCGTGGCATGCCATGGCCGGGAGAGCAACGCTCACTCGTGCTTTTGCCGGACATATTCTGAGGAATGATCCGGTCGCGCCTTCAACGGTTCCAGCAGGAATCGCTGAAGGCGCCTTTTCATTTTCTGGTCAGGCAGTCAACGCGCCGCGGGGTGGCGGTCTGGGCATGCAGGCTCATGCGGTAGACATACATACGACAGCCCGCAGCAAGCGCAGCGGTATGATGGTTTTCTCGAGGGCCAGACAATTCAGGTTTGGCTGACTGACCTGCGCGTTCGATACGGTTCGCGTAGAACTCCGTTATCAGTGCAACCCAATCTCAAGGATGAGAGTTTCATGGCTGACAAATCACCCAGGATCAAACCTGGCTCCAGCAAAATAAATGACTCCGCTGCCGATGGTTCTCATCGGGTGCCCAGCGGGGATTCTCCCCCCTCAGCCCTGCCGCATCGCCCGGATCCGCTACCGTCTCTTTTCCTGCCGGATCCTGTCACGACGGCGCAGATAACCAATCCCAGGCCGAGCGTGGAGCTTTTCGCGATTAATGAAGTGGCGGGAGTTGCCTCGCCCACTTCTTTCGCGGACTACCGGGTGCCCGCCCGAAAAAATCTCGGCGAGGTCGATGCGCAGGGCGTTCGTGAGTTCAAACACCGCCAGTATGTGGCTGTTTCCGACGATCATTTCGTACAAGTGGTTCGGGATGCCGAAAGCGGTCTTTTTCGCGCCACGGTCGCCAGAGAACTCAAGGCTTCCGGTCCGCTGATGGAGCCGGACGCCGAGGGCAGGTACTGGCACCCTATAGCATCAGGGAGCCCGTTGGATCGAGGCGATGCCCCGTCGGGGCTGGCGCGCAGTGTAGATGAGCGTCTGGCAACGTTGTTTCCGACCATGGCCCAGGATGCTCGGACTTCCATGCACCGCGAGCGATTGACGGGTGATCCGCTGCTGGCAGTGGCCCGGCTGGAAGCGCAACACTTCACTCTGGTGAAGGATCTTGGCGCGTGGACCGGGCAGGTGCCGTCCCGGCACCCGGTCACGGGTTTGCCTCTGACAAATACCGAAATTGCTGCGCAGACAGCAAGCCGAGAGCGTTTTGCTCAGGAGCTTCAGGACAATTGGTCCCGGAAGGCAACCAGCGCCAATCCGTACACTCCATCGACGCTGGATTACGATCTCGATGTACTTGGCAGCCTGCCTCGTTTGTCGGCGGATTTCAGCCATGTTCGCGAGTTGAGTCTGACCAGCACTGCCCCGTTGGAAGACAGCACCTTTCTCGCGAGTTTTCCATGTGTGCGGTATCTCACCCTGTCCGGCTTTGCGTTGAAATCGTTTCCCGCTGAGGTGTACCAGATGAGGGAACTGGTGACGCTGACCTTGGACAACTGTGACATACGGCTCAGCGAAGCCAGCGTTGAAGGCCTTGCCCACATTGAACAACTGACACTGTTGGACTTGAGCAACAACCCGCTCGGACTGTCGCCCGATCTCAGATTCATGAGGCGCCTGGACAGTCTTTATCTCTCGGATACAGGGCTGAACGAGGTGCCTGTCGGGCTATTTGAAAGCGAAAGTCTGGCATTTGCCGATCTGCGCAATAACGAAATTGCACACTTGCCAGACGAACTCTTCGAGGTGCCGGATGTTCGGCAAGTCAATTTCAACTTTCGAAACAATCCGCTGGATGAGGCTACGCTGCAGCGAGTCAGTGTCTATATGGAGGCCGCTGGCCTGGACAGGAAAGTCCTGATTCAAGTTGATGGAGAAGTCCAGATGCAGCCACAAATTGCAGCATTCGAGGGTGAGGACAGTGGTGTGGAGAGCTCGTGAAGGAAAGCTTTACGGCTTTTTATCCAGATGCTGGCGCAGTGCCCATTCGACATGTTCTCTAACCAACTCTGACGGATGATCCCGTCGCGCCTGCAATGCTTCCAGCACCGGAATCGTTGAGGGCGCATTTCCCAGCCCCACCGCCAGATTGCGCAGCCAGCGTTCATAACCGGCACGGCGCAGCGGCGAACCCTCGGTGCTGCTGAGGAATTTGTCTTCATCCCACAAGAACAGCTCGGCCAGTTCGGCGTTGTCCAGATTGTGCCGTGGCTTGAAATCGCTTTCGCCGGACGGGCGGGCGAAGCGGTTCCACGGGCAGCAGATCTGGCAGTCGTCGCAGCCGAACACCCGGTTACCGATCAGCGGTCGCAGGTCTTCGGGGATGGCGTTCTTCAGTTCGATGGTCAGGTAGGAAATACAACGTCGCGCGTCCAGCACATACGGGCCGACGAAGGCATTGGTCGGGCAGATGTCGAGGCACGCGGTGCAGCGTCCGCAATGCTCGGTGCTGTGGGGTTCATCCACCGGCAGGGGCAGGTCGACGAACAGTTCGCTGAGAAAGAAGTAACTGCCGGCCTTGCGGTTCAGCACCAGGGTGTTTTTGCCGATCCAGCCCAGCCCGGCCTGTTCGGCGATGGCCTTTTCCAGCACCGGGGCGCTGTCGACGAAGGCGCGGAAGCCGAACGGGCCGATCTCGGATTGAATCCTGTCCGCCAGTTGTTGAACGCGTTTACGGATCAACTTGTGATAATCGCGGCCCAAGGCATAACGGGAGATATAGGCCTTTTCCGGTTTCGCCAGCAATTGCGCCATTTGCGTGTCGCCCGGCAGGTAGTCCATGCGCAGCGACACCACGCGCAAGGTGCCCGGCACCAGCTCTTCTGGGTGCGAGCGTTTGCTGCCGTGAGCGCCCATATACTCCATTTCGCCGTGGTAGCCGGCCTCGAGCCAGCGTTGCAGGTGCTGCTCATGCTCGGCCAGATCCAGACCGCTGATGCCGACTTGCTGGAAGCCCAGCTCGCGGCCCCAGTCCTTGATGGATTGGGCGAGGGCAGGCAGATCTGTGGTGATGGCGGACATGAGGCGAGAGAAACCGGAGCTGAGGTGCGTATAATTCTGCCAGACATCGGAGCCCGAAGACGCATGCCGCACACTAAAGATCAATTACCCGACGCGCTGTACCGTGCCGCACAGGTGCGCGAACTCGACGCACGGCTGATCGCCGCCGGCACGCCGGGCTTCGAATTGATGCAGCGTGCCGCCCATGCGACGTGGCGCGCACTGGTGCGGCAATGGCCGGCCGCGAATGAAATGACGGTGCTGGCCGGGCACGGCAACAACGCCGGCGATGGTTATCTGGTGGCGGCGCTGGCCCACCGTGCGGGTTGGCAGGTTCAGGTGCTGGCTGTCGGCGAGCCGCAGCGTTTGAAGGGCGATGCCGCCGTGGCGCACGCCGAAGCCGTAGCCGACGGCGTCTCGATTGCCCCGTGGGATCTGTCCTGCGAGTTGCGCGGCATCGTCGTTGACGCGTTGCTCGGCACCGGCCTGAGCGGCGAGGTGCGTGAGCCTTACGCCGCTGCGATTGCGGCGATCAATGCCAGCGGACTGCCGGTGGTGGCGGTCGATATCCCTTCTGGATTGTGCGCCGATACCGGTCATGCGCTGGGTGATGCAGTGCACGCTGACCTCACCGTGACATTCATCGGCCTGAAACTCGGGCTGTTCACGGGCGCGGCCGCGGATCATGTCGGCGAACTGCTGTTTAACGATCTGCAGGCCTCGGCCGAAAACTTCAGTGACATTCCTGCCACCGCTCAACGGCTCAGCGCGGTTAACCTGCCGCGTTTGGCTACTCGCGCGCCGGCGGCGCACAAGGGGCGTTTCGGCCATGTGCTGCTGATCGGCGGCGATCACGGCTTTGGCGGGGCGATTCTGTTGAGCACCGAAAGCGCTTTGCGCAGTGGCGCCGGTATGGTGTCGCTGGCGACTCGTCCGGAACATGTGCCGGCGGCGCTAAGCCGGGTGCCGGAAGCCATGGTGCTGGGCACTTCTTCGGCCAATCAATTGATGGGGCTGCTGGAAAAGGTGTCCGTGCTGGTGGTCGGGCCGGGGCTGGGTCAGGCCGGTTGGGGAAGGGCGCTGCTGTCGGCTGCTGCCAATGCCTCGCTGCCGCAGGTGTGGGATGCCGATGCGCTGAACCTGTTGGCCTCCGGTTTCGTCAGTCTGCCCAAGGATTGCGTGATCACGCCGCATCCGGGTGAGGCGGCGCGGCTGCTGGGGATCAGCACCGCCGACGTGCAGGCCGATCGTCCGGCGGCGGCGCTGGCATTGAGCAAAAAATATACAGCGGTGGTGGTGCTCAAGGGTGCAGGCAGTCTGATTGCTCATCCCGATGGTCGTCTGGCGCTGTGTCATCAAGGCCATCCGGCCATGGCTACTGCCGGTCTTGGCGATGTATTGGCCGGTCTGATCGGCGCGCTGCTGGCCCAGGGCATGGACGGTTTCGATGCCGCGTGTCTGGCGGTCTGGCTGCACGCCAACGCCGGTCTGCAACAAGGTAAATTCGGCCGTGGGCTGGCGGCCAGTGATCTGATTCCAGCCATTCGTCAGTTGTTGGAGGAGCATGCACCGTGTCTGAAGTAACCCTGTACCTGGCCGATGAACAGGCCATGAGCGACTTTGGCGCACGCATCGCCCGTATCACCCAGGGCCATGGCCTGATCTTTCTCGAAGGCAATCTCGGGATGGGCAAAACCACGCTGTCGCGGGGCATCATTCGCGGTCTGGGGCACGTGGGGGCGGTGAAAAGTCCGACCTTCACCCTGGTCGAGCCCTACGAGATCGGTGACGTCCGGGCGTTTCACTTCGACCTGTATCGTCTGGTCGATCCGGAGGAGCTGGAGTTTCTCGGCATCCGCGACTATTTCGAAGACGACGCCCTGTGCCTGATCGAATGGCCCGATAAAGGTGCAGGCTTTTTGCCAAAGCCTGACCTGACCATTACCATTAGCCCGCAAGACAGCGGACGTTCGCTGACCATTTTATCCCAGGGCTCGCGCGGCGAGGCCTGGTGTGCCGCTTTGGCATTGGAAACCAATTGAATGATGGGGTTAGGTATGCGCTTTCGCGCGTTGGTGGCTGCCGCTGGACTGATGTTGATGGCAGTAACCGTCAACGCTGTGGCCGAGACGAAGGTCAACAGCGTGCGCCTGTGGCGGGCGCCGGACAACACGCGACTGGTGTTCGACCTGACAGGCCCGGTGCAGCACAGCGTCTTTACGCTGACCGCGCCGGATCGTCTGGTGATCGACATCAACGGCGCCACCCTCGGCGCGCCGCTGAATGTGCAGACCGCCAACACGCCGATCACCGCCATGCGCTCGGCCCAACGCACGCCGACCGACCTGCGGGTGGTCATCGACCTGAAAAAAGCCGTCACCCCGAAAAGCTTCTCGCTGGCGCCGAATGCGCAGTACGGCAACCGTCTGGTCGTCGACCTGTTCGACAACCCGGCTGACGCCGCACCAGCGCCGACGCCTGCGCCGACCCCAACGGTTGCGACCGTGCCTGCGGTGCCGGTCACCCCGGCCGAGCCTGCGATCAAGTTGCCTCCGGCCCCGGCCGGCAAGCGCGACATCATTGTGGTCATCGACGCCGGCCACGGTGGCGAAGACCCGGGTGCGTCCGGTTCTCGCGGTCAGCGCGAGAAAGACGTGGTACTGCAGATCGCCCGTGAATTGCAGCGTCAGGTCAACGGCATGAAAGGCTTCCGCGCCGAACTGACCCGTACTGGCGACTATTTCATCCCGCTGCGCGGCCGTACCGAGATTGCCCGCAAGAAAGGCGCCGACCTGTTTGTCTCGATCCACGCTGACGCCGCGCCGTCTGCGGCGGCGTTCGGTGCGTCGGTGTTCGCCCTGTCCGACCGTGGTGCCACCTCGGAAACCGCCCGTTGGCTGGCCGACAGCGAAAACCGTTCCGACCTGATCGGCGGTGCCGGCAACGTCAGCCTCGACGACAAGGACCGGATGCTGGCCGGCGTTCTGCTCGACCTGTCGATGACCGCCTCGCTGACCTCCAGCCTCAACGTCGGCCAGAAAGTCCTGACTAACATTGGCCGGGTCACTCCGCTGCACAAGCAGCGCGTGGAGCAGGCCGGGTTCATGGTGCTGAAGTCGCCGGACATCCCGTCGATCCTGGTGGAAACCGGCTTCATCTCCAACGCCAACGAAGCGAACAAGCTTTCGGCAGCGAGCCACCAGCAGGCGCTGGCGCGTTCGATCAGCAGCGGCGTGCGCCAGTTTTTCCAGCAGAATCCACCACCGGGCACCTACATCGCCTGGCTGCGTGATTCGGGCAAGATCGCTCAGGGGCCGCGTGATCACCGGGTCGGCCCGGGTGAGACCGTGGCGATGATCGCCGTGCGGTATCAGATCTCGCCGGCCACGCTGCGCAGTGCCAACAATCTGAAAAGCGATGATCTGAAAGTCGGTCAGCACCTGACCATTCCCGGCACCGAACTGGCGTCCAAAGAATGAATCAGGTCCTGAACGCTGCGCGCATCGAACTGCTCAGCCCGCGGCTGGCGAACCAGATCGCCGCCGGTGAGGTGGTCGAACGCCCGGCCTCGGTGATCAAGGAGCTGCTGGAAAACAGCCTCGACTCCGGCGCCAAACGTATCGACGTCGATGTCGAGCAGGGCGGCGTCAAACTGCTGCGAGTGCGTGACGACGGCAGCGGTATTTCCGCCGATGACCTGCCGCTGGCCCTGGCGCGTCACGCCACCAGCAAGATCCGCAACCTGGAAGACCTTGAGCAAGTAATGAGCCTGGGTTTCCGGGGCGAGGCTTTGGCATCGATCAGCTCCGTGGCACGTCTGACCCTGACCTCGCGCACCCGCGATGCCGTTCAGGCCTGGCAGGTCGAGACCGAAGGCCGCGACATGGCGCCCCGCGTGCAGCCGGCGGCGCACCCGGTCGGCACCTCGGTGGAAGTCCGTGACCTGTTCTTCAACACCCCGGCACGCCGCAAATTCCTCAAGACCGAAAAAACCGAATTCGATCACCTGCAAGAAGTGATCAAGCGTCTGGCGCTGGCGCGTTTTGACGTGGCCTTCCACCTGCGCCACAACGGCAAGACCATCCTCAGCCTGCACGAGGCCCACGATGATGCAGCCCGCGCCCGGCGTGTGGCGGCGATCTGCGGTTCGGGTTTCCTCGAACAAGCGCTGCCGATCGAGATCGAGCGCAATGGCCTGCATTTGTGGGGCTGGGTCGGTCTGCCGACCTTCAACCGCAGTCAGGCGGACTTGCAGTATTTCTTCGTCAACGGCCGTGCGGTGCGTGACAAACTGGTGGCTCACGCGGTGCGTCAGGCTTATCGCGATGTGCTGTTCAACGGCCGGCATCCGACGTTCGCGCTGTTTTTCGAGGTCGATCCGGCAGCGGTCGACGTCAACGTGCACCCGACCAAACACGAAGTGCGTTTCCGTGACGGACGCATGGTGCATGACTTCCTGTATGGCACCTTGCACCGTGCCCTCGGCGATGTGCGACCGGAAGATCAGCTTGCCGGATCGGTCACTACCGCGATCGTCCGGCCAACCGGCCTTGAAGCTGGTGAATTCGGTCCGCAGGGCGAAATGCGTCTGGCGGCCAATGCGCTGCTGGAGCAGCCGCAGGCGCAACCGGCGTTCAATACCTCGTCGGGTGCCAGCGCTGGCGGCGCTTATCAATATCAATACACGCCGCGTCCGCAATCGACCGTGCCGGTAGCCGAGGCGCAGGCTGCGTACCGCGAGTTTTTTGCGCCGCTGCCCGAAGCGAACGCCAATGCGCTGCCGGCCGGTCAGGAAGACATTCCGCCGCTTGGCTACGCGCTGGCGCAGCTCAAGGGCATCTACATTCTGTCCGAGAACGCCCAAGGCCTGGTTTTGGTGGACATGCACGCCGCTCACGAGCGCATCATGTACGAACGTCTGAAAGTCGCCATGGCCAGCGAAGGCCTGAGCGGTCAGCCGCTGCTGGTGCCGGAGTCGCTGGCGGTCAGTCAGCGCGAGGCTGATTGCGCTGAAGAACATGCAGCTTGGTTCCAGCGCCTCGGTTTTGAATTGCAGCGCCTTGGCCCGGAAACCCTGGCCATCCGGCAGATCCCGGCCCTGCTCAAACAGGCCGAAGCCAACCGTCTGGTCGGCGATGTGCTGTCGGACTTGATGGAATACGGCACCAGCGACCGGATCCAGGCGCATCTGAACGAACTGCTCGGCACCATGGCCTGCCACGGCGCGATCCGCGCCAACCGGCGCCTGGCCCTGCCGGAAATGAACGGCCTGCTGCGTGACATGGAAAACACCGAGCGCAGCGGTCAATGCAACCATGGCCGGCCGACCTGGACCCAATTGGGCCTGGACGATCTGGACAAACTGTTTCTGCGCGGTCGTTGATGAGCCAGCTTCCTCCAGCGATTTTCCTGATGGGCCCGACCGCTGCGGGCAAGACCGACCTGGCCATCGAGCTGACCAAGGTGCTGCCGTGCGAGCTGATCAGCGTCGATTCGGCGCTGGTCTATCGCGGCATGGACATCGGCACCGCCAAACCGTCCAAAGAACTGCTGGCCGAGTTTCCGCACCGGTTGATCGACATTCTCGACCCGGCCGAAGCCTATTCGGCAGCGGATTTCCGCCGCGATGCACTGGAGGCCATGGCCGAGATCACCGCGCGTGGAAAAATTCCGCTGCTGGTGGGCGGCACGATGCTCTATTACAAGGCTTTGATCGACGGTCTGGCGGACATGCCGGCGGCCGATCCCGAGGTTCGCGCGCAGATTGAAGAAGAGGCCGCACGCCTTGGCTGGCAAGCCCTGCACGATCAGCTGGCGGCAATCGATCCGGAGTCGGCGGCACGCATCCATCCGAACGATCCACAACGACTGAGTCGTGCGCTGGAAGTTTACCGGGTCAGCGGTCAGAGCATGACTGAACTGCGGCTGAAACAATCTGTACAAAGTACCGAAGCGGCCGCATCGGGACTGCAACAATTGCCCTATACTGTCGCGAACCTGGCGATTGCTCCAACTAATCGGCAGGTACTGCACGAGCGCATTAAACAAAGATTCACAAATATGCTGGAACAGGGATTCATCGACGAGGTCGTAGCCCTGCGTAATAGAAGTGACCTGCATGCCGGGTTGCCGTCTATACGTGCTGTAGGCTACCGCCAGGTCTGGGACTTCCTGGATGGCAAGCTGACGTCGGCCGAGATGCATGAGCGGGGCATCATCGCCACGCGCCAATTGGCCAAACGCCAGTTCACCTGGCTGCGCAGCTGGAAAGATTTACACTGGCTCGACAGTCTGGATTGCGACAATCTGCCACGCGCCTTGAAATACCTTGGGACGATCTCCATATTGAGCTGAGTCCTTGCAATTGCCGTCTATCCTTGGGGGTGTGGCGGCAAAAGCCATCTGTTTACCTATTTTTTATATTGAATCCTTAAAGGAGTGCGGCACATGTCAAAAGGGCATTCGCTACAAGACCCTTACTTGAATACTTTACGTAAAGAGAAAGTGGGGGTTTCCATCTACCTGGTGAACGGGATCAAACTGCAAGGCACGATCGAGTCGTTCGACCAGTTCGTTATCCTGCTGAAGAACACCGTCAGCCAGATGGTTTACAAACACGCTATCTCTACAGTCGTGCCGGTTCGTCCAATTCGTCTGCCAAGCGCAACCGAATCCGAAGCAGGTGACGCTGAGCCAGGTAACGCCTGATAGGAGTCTCCTTTGTTCTTTGAGCGCCACGGTGGTGGTGAACGAGTCATCCTCGTTCACTTGGATGGACAGGACCCTGAGGCGCGCGAAGATCCGCAGGAGTTTCAGGAACTGGCAAATTCGGCTGGCGCCGAGACCGTTGCGTTTTTTAACGTGCCGCGTCATCGGCCAACCGCCAAATACCTGATTGGCAGCGGCAAGGTCGAGGAATTGCGCGACCTGGTCCACGCCGAAGAAGCCGATCTGGTGATCTTCAATCACGTCCTTACGCCCAGTCAGGAACGTAACCTCGAACGTGTTTTCGAGTGTCGCGTGATCGACCGTACCGGTCTGATTCTCGATATTTTCGCCCAACGCGCCCGTACCCATGAGGGCAAGCTCCAGGTAGAACTGGCCCAGCTTGACCACATGAGCACCCGGCTGGTTCGCGGCTGGACTCACCTTGAGCGTCAAGGTGGTGGTATCGGCATGCGCGGCCCGGGTGAAACCCAGCTCGAAACCGACCGGCGACTGCTGCGGGTACGCCTGCGCCAGATCAAGGGCCGGCTGGAAAAAGTGCGCAGCCAGCGCGAACAGTCGCGTCGCGGCCGCTCGCGTGCGGATATCCCTACCGTGTCTCTGGTGGGATACACCAACGCCGGCAAGTCCACGCTGTTCAATAACGTGACCAAGTCCGACGTGTACGCGGCTGACCAGCTGTTCGCCACGCTCGACCCGACCCTGCGCCGTCTGGATCTGGACGATCTGGGGCCGATTGTCCTGGCCGACACGGTGGGTTTCATCCGCCACTTGCCGCACAAACTGGTCGAGGCATTTCGGTCTACGCTCGAAGAGTCGAGCAACTCCGACCTGCTGTTGCACGTGATCGATGCGGCCGAACCGGATCGCATGTTGCAGATCGAGCAGGTGATGGTGGTGCTGGGCGAGATCGGTGCCCAGGACTTGCCGATCCTCGAGGTCTATAACAAACTCGATTTGCTTGAAGGCGTTGAGCCACAAATCCAGCGCGATGAAAACGGCAAGCCCCAGCGGGTCTGGCTGTCGGCGCGTGATGGCACCGGTCTGGAATTGCTCGAGCAGGCGATTGCCGAGTTGTTGGGCAGTGACCTGTTCGTAGGAACCTTGCGCCTGCCTCAGCGGTTCGCGCGTCTGCGTGCGCAGTTCTTCGAACTGGGCGCGGTACAGAAAGAAGAACACGACGAAGAAGGGGTCAGCTTGCTGGCCGTTCGATTGCCACGCTCGGAGCTCAATCGACTGGTGAGTCGTGAAGGCGTTGTGCCGACGGAGTTCATCGAGCAACACACTTTGCAATAAAAGCCTGGCAAAGCGGTTGTGCCGCAACGGCAGGCATTCTGTAGCATTGGTCGGCGCGCCGTGGGTGCGTCTTTGCTTTATCAGATGGAGAGCGCTATGGCTTGGAATGAGCCGGGTGGCAACTCGAACAATCAGGATCCTTGGGGTGGCAAGCGTCGCAACAACGGCGACCGCAAGGGACCGCCGGATCTCGACGAGGCCTTCCGAAAGCTGCAGGAAAGCCTGAACGGGTTGTTCGGTGGTGGAAAAAAACGCGGTGATGACGGTGGTGGCTCGGGCAAGAGCGGCGGCTTCGGCGGCCTGCTCGGCATCGGCCTGGTCGTGCTGGCGGCCGTCTGGCTGTACAGCGCGGTGTACGTCGTGGACGAGCAGGAGCAGGCCGTGGTGCTGCGCTTCGGCAAGTACTACGAGACTGTCGGTCCCGGCCTGAACATCTACTTCCCGCCGATCGACAAGAAGTACATGGAGAACGTCACGCGTGAGCGTGCCTACACCAAGCAGGGCCAGATGCTGACCGAAGACGAGAACATCGTCGAAGTGCCGCTGACCGTGCAGTACAAGATCAGCAACCTGCAGGACTTCGTGCTGAACGTCGACCAGCCGGAAATCAGCCTGCAACACGCGACCGACAGTGCGCTGCGCCATGTGGTGGGTTCCACCGCGATGGACCAGGTGCTGACCGAAGGTCGTGAGCTGATGGCCAGCGAGATCAAGGAGCGTCTGCAACGTTTCCTCGATACCTATCGCACCGGTATCACCGTCACCCAGGTCAACGTACAGAGCGCAGCGGCACCGCGTGAAGTGCAGGAAGCCTTCGATGACGTGATCCGCGCCCGTGAAGACGAGCAGCGTTCGCGCAACCAGGCTGAAACCTACGCCAACGGCGTGGTGCCGGAAGCCCGTGGTCAGGCACAGCGCATCCTCGAAGATGCCAACGGTTACCGTGACGAAACGGTCTCGCGCGCCAAGGGTGAGGCAGATCGCTTCACCAAACTGGTCGCCGAGTATCGCAAGGCGCCCGAGGTCACTCGCCAGCGTCTGTACCTGGACACCATGCAGGAAGTCTTCAGCAGCACCAGCAAGGTACTCGTGACCGGCAACAAGAACGGCCAGAGCAACCTGCTTTACCTGCCGCTGGACAAGATGATTCAGAACAGTTCGGGCAGCAATGCACCGGTCACCGGTTCGGCTGCCGTCAGCAACAACACGGATGCTGCGCCGCATGTCACTGACCTGCCGCAGTCGCGTACAAGGGAGACCCGCTGATGAGCAATAAATCGCTGATCGCCCTGATCGTTGGCGTTGTTGTGGTACTGGTTGGCTGGAACTGCTTCTACATCGTTGCTCAGACCGAGCGCGCGGTGTTGCTGCAATTCGGTCGCGTGGTTCAGGCTGACGTTCAGCCGGGTCTGCACGTGAAGGTTCCTTACGTTAACCAGGTGCGTAAATTCGACGCACGTCTGATGACGCTGGACGCACCGACACAACGCTTCCTGACGCTGGAAAAGAAAGCCGTGATGGTCGATGCCTACGCCAAGTGGCGCGTGAAAGATGCCGAGCGCTTCTACACCGCAACGTCCGGCCTCAAGCAGATCGCCGACGAGCGTCTGTCCCGTCGTCTGGAATCGGGCCTGCGTGACCAGTTCGGTAAGCGCACCCTGCACGAAGTGGTGTCCGGTGAGCGCGATGCGCTGATGGCTGACATCACCGCGTCGCTGAACAAGATGGCGGAAAAAGAGCTGGGTATCGAAGTGGTCGATGTCCGGGTCAAGGCCATCGATCTGCCGAAAGAAGTGAACCGCAGCGTGTTCGAGCGTATGAGCACCGAGCGTGAGCGTGAAGCTCGCGAGCACCGCGCCAAGGGTAACGAGCTGGCCGAAGGCATCCGTGCCGACGCCGATCGTCAACGCCGCGTGCTGCTGGCTGAAGCCTATCGTGAATCCGAAGAGATTCGCGGTGACGGCGACGCCCAGGCCGCTGCGATCTACTCCAAGGCCTACGGTCAGGATCAGGAGTTCTACGGTTTCTACCGTAGCCTGCGTGCCTACCGTGAAAGCTTCGCGAACAAATCCGACGTCCTGGTCCTCGACCCAAGCAGCGACTTCTTCCGTTACCTGGAAAAGTCCAAGCCTTGATACGACGTTGACCTGAATCATTCCGCCCGGCGGCTAAAACCTCGGGCGGGGTGATCCTTTGGGAAAACGTGTGTATGATGCGGCAGCCGGGAAATTCCCGGCTTTTTTGCGTCTGCACGTTTGATTGCTGTTTTTGTTGCAGAAGATCGGGTTGAATGGCCCGACAGTTTTTCGAGGAAAGTGATGGGCGAAGCCGGTAACAGGCCTTTCGCCGCGTCGTTCATGCGCGTGCGTTTTGAACGGGCCGGTCATTTTCTGCTTCACTCAAGGCTCGCCCTCGGGCTGGCCGCCCGGATCTAAGGGGAATGGCGTAATGGCAACGGTAGACCGCTGGCTGCTGCCAGATGGCATCGAAGAAGTACTGCCACCGGAAGCGGCGCGCATTGAAGTCGCGCGTCGTCAGGTGTTGGATCTGTTCCAGAGCTGGGGTTACGAGTTTGTCGTGACTCCCCATATCGAGTATCTGGAATCCCTGCTGACCGGCGCGGGCCAGGACCTGGATCTGCGTACCTTCAAGGTCATCGACCCGCAATCGGGCCGGCAGATGGGTTTCCGTGCCGACATCACGCCGCAAGTGGCGCGCATCGATGCGCACACCCTGCGTCGCGAAGGCCCGAGCCGTCTGTGCTACGCCGGCAGTGTGCTGCATGCCCAGCCGCGTGCCTTGTCGTCCTCGCGCAGCCCGATCCAGTTGGGCGCCGAGTTGTACGGCGATGCCAGCCCGAGCAGCGACGTCGAAGTCATCAGCCTGATGCTGGCCATGCTGCAACTGGCCGACGTGCCGGACGTGCACATGGACCTCGGACATGTCGGCATCTACCGCGGTCTGGCCCAGGCGGCCGGCCTGTCGGGTGAAGTCGAGCAGCAGTTGTTCGATGCGTTGCAACGCAAGGCCATCGACGAGGTCATTACCTTGACCGAAGGCCTGCCGGCCGATCTGTCCGGCATGCTGCGTGCGCTGGTCGACCTGTGCGGCGGTCGTGAAGTACTGACCGCTGCCCGCGAGCGTCTGGCCAATGCGCCGGCCCCGGTACTGGCGGCACTGGAAGACTTGCTGGCGATTGCCGAGCGTCTGTCGGTGCGTTTCCCGGAGCTGCCGCTGTACTTCGACCTCGGCGAGCTGCGCGGTTATCACTACCACACCGGTGTGGTGTTCGCGGTGTTCGTGCCGGGTGTTGGCCAGTCCATCGCCCAGGGCGGTCGCTACGACGACATCGGCGCCGACTTCGGTCGCGCCCGTCCGGCCACCGGCTTCTCCACCGATTTGAAAACCCTGGTGACCCTGGGGCGTGCTGAGATCGAGCTACCGTCTGGCGGTATCTGGATGCCTGACAGTACGGATGCGGCACTCTGGCAGCAGGTTTGCCAGTTGCGCAGTGAGGGTCAGCGTGTCGTTCAGGCGTTGCCTGGACAACCTTTGGCCGCCGCCCGTGATGCGGACTGCGACCGGCAATTGATCCAGCAGAACGGGCTTTGGCAAGTATCGCCACTGGCTTCTTGAGTTTTCCTGCCGGCTGACGCCGGCACCAAGTTTGCGCGAATGAGGACAAGTGTTATGGGTAAGAATGTCGTAGTCCTGGGCACCCAATGGGGTGATGAGGGCAAAGGCAAGATCGTTGATCTGCTGACCGAACATGCTGCCGCCGTAGTGCGCTACCAGGGTGGCCACAACGCCGGTCACACTCTGGTGATCGACGGTGAAAAAACCGTCTTGCACCTGATCCCGTCGGGCGTGCTGCGCGAAGGCGTGCAGTGCCTGATCGGCAACGGCGTGGTGGTTGCACCTGACGCCCTGCTGCGCGAGATCACCAAGCTGGAAGAGAAAGGCGTACCGGTGCGCGAGCGCCTGCGCATCAGCCCTTCCTGCCCGCTGATCCTGTCCTTCCACGTGGCGCTGGACCAGGCCCGTGAAAAGGCCCGCGGCGAGCTGAAGATCGGTACGACCGGTCGCGGCATCGGCCCGGCTTACGAAGACAAGGTTGCACGTCGTGGCCTGCGTGTTGGCGACCTGCTCAACATGCCGCGCTTTGAAGACAAGCTGCGTGAACTGGTGGACTACCACAACTTCATGCTGGTCGGTTACTACAAAGAGCCTGCCATCGAGTACGAAAAGACTCTGGCCGAGTGCAAGGAATACGCCGAGCTGCTCAAGCCGCTGATGCTGGACGTGACTGCCGAGCTGCACGACCTGCGTCGCGCCGGCAAAGACATCATGTTCGAAGGCGCCCAGGGTTCGTTGCTCGACATCGACCACGGTACCTATCCGTACGTGACCAGCTCCAACACCACCGCGGGTGGCGTTGCGACCGGTTCGGGCGTTGGCCCGATGTTCCTGGATTACATCCTGGGCATCACCAAGGCTTACACCACTCGCGTAGGTTCGGGTCCATTCCCGACCGAGCTGTTCGACGAAGTCGGTGCGCACCTGGCCAAGCAAGGTCACGAGTTCGGTGCTACCACCGGCCGTGCCCGTCGTTGCGGCTGGTTCGACGCCGTTATCCTGCGTCGCGCTATCGATGTGAACAGCATCTCGGGCATCTGCCTGACCAAGCTGGACGTACTCGACGGTCTGGAAACCATAAACATCTGCACCGGCTACAAGGATGCACAAGGCAACGCTGTTGCCCCGACTGACGCTGACAGCTACGTAGGTCTGCAGCCTGTGTACGAAGAAGTGCCAGGCTGGACCGAATCGACCGTGGGTGCCAAAACCCTGGAAGAGCTGCCGGCTAACGCTCGTGCCTACATCAAACGCGTTGAAGAGTTGATCGGCGCGCCGATCGACATTATTTCGACGGGCCCGGACCGCAACGAAACCATCGTTCTGCGCCATCCGTTCGCTTGATAAGTCGTTGATGTAAAAACACAAAGGCCCCTTCATCGGGGCCTTTGTCGTTTATGCCTGTTGGACGGCATGACCTTTGCTGTGATTCTGTCTACAAGAGTGCCATCAAATTAATGGCGTCAGAAGTAGAGGGATTCAAAGTGTCAGCCGTTCTCTCACTGTTACAAAGCCGTTTGTTGCGGCCTGTGTTCGTTACCCTTGGTATCGCCCTTTTGGTGCAAGTGCTGGTGGCCGTCGCCCTGACGCGGAGCACCGTCACCGCACTGGAAGCCGATCTCGGCACTCGCCTGGGCGCCGACAGCCAGAAGTTGTCCGGTGAGCTGGAGCAGGCCGGGCGCGAAGTCACGTCGAGCCTCGACAACCTCTCCTCAAGTACTCGTCAGCGTCTTACCGCCGGCCTTTCCTCGCGTCTGAAGGAAGAGCAGGCGCAGCTGCGTGCGACTCTGGAAAAAGACCTGAAGGATTCGGCCAATGACATGGCCCAGTTGCTGGCCTCGGTGGCGCCTCGCGCCATGTGGGACAGCGACGTGCCGACCCTGTCCGAGTTCGCCCGCCGGGCCCAGCGCAATCCCAACGTGCTTTTCGTGGTGTATGACGACGCCACCGGCCAACATCTGACCCGCTACCTCAACCGCGAAAACCCGATCAACAAGGCCCTTTTGGAAAAAGGCCAGGGTGAGCGGGCGCTGGATAAAGTGCTGGATGCGGCGAAGAACGATCCGTCGGTCTACTACCTCGAAGCCTCGATCAATCCCAATGGCGTGGAAATCGGCAAGGTGCTGATGGGCGTCTCGACCGCCTCGGTTGAAACCGATCTGGCGGCGCTCGATCAGCGCTTCACGGCGTTGATTGCCAGCAGCGATCAACTGGTCGGCGACAGCCTCAAGGGCGCCGCTGCCGACAGTGCCACCGCCATGCGTGCGCGCCTGCAATCGGCGCAATCCACGGCTGCCGAAATGAAGGCCAACACCACCAGTACCGTGCAGGACGCAGCAGCAACCCTGCGTTGGCGTATCGGCATGGGCCTGGCGCTGGTCGGTGCCGGCGTGCTGTTGCTGCTGGCGGTGGTGCTCGGTCATCGAGTGGTCAATCGCCTGAAAATGCTCAACGCCGCCATGGATGATCTGGCAGCAGGCGAGGGCGATCTGACCAAGCGCGTGCAGATCAACAGCAAGGACGAAATCGGCGACATGGCGTCGGCGGTCAACCGCTTTGTGGACAAGTTGCAGCCGATCGTGCGCGAGGCCGGGGATGTGGCTCAGCGTACCGGTCTGGAAATCGGCGCCATGACCCTGCGCAACGCCGGTGCCGATGCTGCGGCCGGGATGCAGCGTGATGAAGTGGCCGAAAGCCTGCGGGCGCTTTCGCAAATGGCCGACGAAGCGCAATCGGAAAGTCATGCGATGCAGGCGGCGCTGAAGCAGGTGGTGGATATTCGCCAGGCCACTGACGAGAACACTCGCACCTCGGCCAAGGTCGGCAGTCTGATCGAGGCGCTGGCGGGGCAGGTCGATACCGGGGCGAAAGTTATCGAACGGCTGGCGCAGCAGAGCGAGCAGATCGAAGTGGTGCTGACCGTGATTCACGGCATCGCCGAGCAGACCAACCTGCTGGCGCTCAACGCGGCCATCGAAGCGGCCCGGGCCGGCGAGACCGGTCGCGGGTTTGCAGTGGTGGCGGATGAAGTCCGCGCGTTGGCGAGCAAGACCCAAAGCTCCACCGGCGACATTCAGGCGCACATCGTGGCCTTGCAGCAGGGTGCCCGTGAGGCGGTGGAAGCGATCGGCCAGGCCGGGCGTCAGGCCAGCGAAGGTTTGCTGGTGCTGCGTGACAGTGCGCGGTTGCAGCAGTCGGTGCAGGCGTCGGTCGAGCAGGTGCATGCGGCGATTGGCCTGGCGACTCAGGCAGCGGCGCATCAGGCGCAAGGCGCGCAGGCTGTACGTGGGCGGGTCGAGACGATTCATGCCCAGGCCGAGAAAGCCGCCCAGGCGGTGGTCGAGACCACGGCCAGCGGCAAGGTGCTGGATGGTCTGGCGGCGCAGCTCAAGGCGAGTCTGGGGCAGTTCCGGGCCTGATAGTCCGGGCAAAAAAAATCGCAGCCTCGGCTGCGATTTTTTTATCGGCTCAAATACATTCGGGTCGTCAGCAGATACACCGGCAGCCCGGACACCACAATCAACAACGCCGCATAAGGCGCCGCCGCTGCGAACTCGACATTCGCGGTGTGCGCCCAGACTTCGGTCGCCAATGTGTTGAGCCCGGTCGGGCTCAGAAGCAGCGTCGCCGTCAGTTCTTTCATGGCATCCAGAAACACCAGCGCAAACGCCGCGCCAAGTGCCGGAAAGATAATCGGCAGGGTCACTCGGCAGAACGCCGTGAACGAAGAGGCGCCCAGCGTGCGGGCGGCTTCTTCGAGTTGCGGTGCGGCCTTGTTCAAAGCCGTGCGGATCGGCGCCTGAGCCAGCGGCAGAAACAGCAGCGCATAAGCGATCAGCAATAGCGCGGAGGTCTGGTACAGCGCCGGCACGTAATGCAGGGCGAAATACACCAGCGTCAGGGCGATCACTAATCCCGGCAGGGCGTGCAGCAGATAGGGCAAGCGCTCGGCCCAGATCGCCAATTGGCCTTTGTAGCGCACCACCAGCAACCCGACCGGCACCGCCAGTACCAGACACAATCCCGCGCCACCCAGCGATAGTGCCAGTGACGACAGCAATGCTTCGGTGATTGCTGCCACCGGGAAGGCTGCTGACGACCCCACGGCGAGCCAGTAGGCCAGCATGCCCAGCGGAATCCCGCTGCCGACAATCGCCAGCATCAGGCAATACAGCTGACCGGCAATCGTCCAAGGCCCGAGTCGCACTTGTTCAGCCCGACGCGCCGCTCCCTGGCCAGTGCGCACATGACGGCCCTTGCCGCGCACGCGCAACTCCAGCCACAACAGCATCAGGCACAGCGCCAGCAACACTGCCGACAGCATTGCCGCGTTGGCATTGCTGAATTCCAGTTCGAATTGCTGATAGATCGCGGTGGTGAAGGTTTGCAGACCAATGATCGACAGTGCGCCGAACTCCACGAGCATGTGCAATGCGATCAGCAACGAGCCGGCCAGCAGCGAAGGCCGGAGCAGGGGCAGGGTGACGCGGAAAAACACGCCCCAGCGATTCTGTCCCAGTGTGCGAGCCGACTCTTCAAGGGAGGGATCAAGATTGCGCAGTGTGGCGGCCACTGGCAGAAAGATCAGCGGGTACTTCGACAGGCTCATCACCAGGATCGCCCCGCCGAGTCCTTCGAACTGCGCACTGAGCGAAACCCAGGTGAAGCTGCTGACAAATGCCGGCACCGCGAACGGCAGGCAAAGAATCACGCCCCACAGCCGTCGGCCCGGCAGATTGCTGCGCTCCAGCAACCACGCCAGCGACAGGCCGATCAGGCCACAGGTCACGGTTACGCCAACCATCAGCGCTAGCGTATTGCGCAGCAGGCCGAACACATACGGGCGCCACAGCAAGTGCAGCGCCTCGGACCAGCCCGCCTGCCAGGCTTTGAGCCCGACGTAGGCCAGCGGCAACAGGCTCATGACCACCAGCAACAACACCGGCAGCATCAGCCAGATCGACGGCCGCTTGCGCCGTGGCACGTAACCCCCGCGTGTAGCGGGGGCGGATAACGATGCGGTCATCAGTTCAGGCCAACTTCGCGTTCCAGCTCCAGCGCTTCCTCGGCATTACCCAGATCGGCCGGCGTGACGTCCGGCGCTTCCAGTTCACTGAAAGGCTTGAGGCCGCGATCCGATTCCATGCCTTTGTGCAGCGGGTATTCGGCGGTGGTCTGGGTGATCACGCGCTGGCCTTCTTCGCTGGCCATGTAGGCGAGGAATTGCTGGGCTTCTTTTGGATGTTTGCTGGATTTCAGCACGGCTGCGCTGGACACGGTGATCAGGCCGCCAACGTCACCGCCGGTGAAGTAATGCAGTTTCGAATCAAGCTGGCCTTTTTCCCGTTGCAGGGCGAACCAGTAATAGTTGTTCACCAACACGGTGGCGACTTCGCCGTTTTCCACAGCCTTGAGGGCGACCATGTTGTTGCTATAGGTCTTGCCGAAGGCACGCAGACCGGTCAGCCATTCTTCGGCGGCTTCGCGGCCGTGTTTTTTGATGATGGCGACAGCCTGTTCCTGGAACGCGCCGCTGGTCGGTACGAAACCGACCTTGCCTTGCCACTGCGGGTCGGCGAAATCCAGCACCGATTTCGGCAGGTCCTTTTCGTCGATCAGTTTCGGGTTGAAAGCCACCACGCGAACCCGGGCGGTAACGCCGATCCACGTGCCGTTGCCGGCGACGTATTCTTTCGGCAGAACAGCCAGGGTCGCGTCGTCGGCCTTGGCCAGCAGGCCTTGCTCGCCGAGGTTGTTCAGCGGCGGGGATTCTTCGGTGTAGATGACGTCGGCGGGGGAGCGGTCGCCTTCTTCGATGATCTGGCTGGCCAGCTGATTGCTGCTGCCCTTGCGTACATTGACGTGAATGCCGGTCTTGGCTTCGAAGGCTTTGGCGATCGCGTCGCCGACTTCCTTGTGTTGACCGTTATAGAGAGTCAGGGAAACTGCGTCGGCAGCCTGGGTGAGGGGAGTGGCGAGTGCCAGGCCGAGCAGGGTGAAGGTCAAGCCGCGGCGCAGGGTATTTCGAAACATCATTCGCAGGGTTCCTCACTGTCGCATTGCAAAAACTTGCAACAATGATAAACGATATTGTTTCTCAAGTGCGCCTTGCGGGGAGGAGGTGGGTCTGGTAGGCGTTGGGGCTCAGACTTTTCCAAACCCCGGAAACGCAAAAACCCGCTTTCGCGGGTTTTTGTGAGATTCAAGATCGTGACCTTGAATTTGAATTGGTGCCCAGAAGAAGACTCGAACTTCCACGACCGTAAGGTCACCAGCACCTGAAGCTGGCGTGTCTACCAATTTCACCATCTGGGCTTCATCTTCAGCGTTGCCGCTGTTGATGTGGCGCACTATACGGAGCGCCTTTTGATCTGTAAACCCCTGATTTGATTTTAATAAATCAATTTCAGAAAAAATCCTGGGCGCAGAATGCAAAAAACCCGCTTTCGCGGGTTTTTGTGTGAGTCTTGAAACTGATCTAGTCTCAAACTCTAAATTGGTGCCCAGGAGAAGACTCGAACTTCCACGACCGTAAGGTCACCAGCACCTGAAGCTGGCGTGTCTACCAATTTCACCACCTGGGCATCTCGTCAACGTGTGTACGTCGTCGATGGCGCGCACTATACGGAGCGCCTTTTTAACTGTAAACCCCTGCCAGCAAAAAAAATGATTTTTTTTACCAGCGGTGTTCAAAACGCCCTCCAGGCGTCGATACAAGGCTCCAGACGCGCCTTATATAGTCGGAAATTTCCCGTTTGATGGCGCCTATGCCAAACTAACCCGCATATAGACAAGGTGAAAACTCTCTAATGGCCGATTGGCAGTCCCTCGATCCCGAGGCCGCTCGTGAAGCGGAAAAATATGAAAACCCTATTCCCAGCCGCGAACTGATCCTTCAGCACCTTGCTGATCGGGGTTCGCCTGCTGCCCGCGAGCAACTGGTCGAAGAGTTTGGTCTGACCACAGAAGACCAGATCGAAGCCCTGCGCCGCCGCCTGCGCGCCATGGAGCGCGACGCTCAACTGATCTACACCCGCCGTGGCACGTATGCGCCGGTGGACAAGCTCGACCTGATCCTCGGTCGCATCAGTGGTCACCGCGACGGCTTCGGCTTCCTGGTGCCGGATGACGGCTCCGACGACCTGTTCATGAGTCCGGCGCAAATGCGTCTGGTGTTCGATGGCGACCGTGCCCTGGCCCGTGTGTCCGGCCTGGATCGTCGTGGTCGTCGCGAAGGCGTGATCGTCGAAGTGGTGTCCCGTGCCCACGAAAGCATCGTCGGCCGTTACTTCGAAGAAGGCGGTATCGGCTTCGTCGTTGCGGACAACCCGAAGATCCAGCAGGAAGTGCTGGTTACCCCGGGCCGCAACGCCAACGCCCAGATCGGTCAGTTCGTCGAGGTGAAAATCACCCACTGGCCGACTCCGCGCTTCCAGCCGCAAGGTGACGTGATCGAAGTCGTCGGCAACTACATGGCGCCGGGCATGGAAATCGATGTCGCCCTGCGCACCTACGACATTCCGCACGTCTGGCCTGAAGCCGTTCTGAAGGAAGCCGGCAAGCTCAAGCCGGAAGTCGAAGAGAAAGACAAAGAGAAGCGCGTCGACCTGCGCCATCTGCCGTTCGTCACCATCGACGGCGAAGATGCCCGCGACTTCGACGACGCGGTCTACTGCGAAGCCAAGCCAGGCAAGCTGCGCCTGTTCTCCGGCGGCTGGAAGTTGTACGTGGCGATTGCCGACGTTTCCAGCTACGTGAAGATCGGTTCGGCCCTGGACAACGAAGCCCAGGTGCGCGGCAACTCGGTGTACTTCCCCGAGCGCGTGGTGCCGATGCTGCCGGAGCAGCTCTCCAACGGCCTGTGCTCGCTGAACCCGCATGTCGATCGTCTGGCCATGGTTTGCGAGATGACCATCTCCAAGTCCGGCGAAATGACCGACTACTGCTTCTATGAAGCGGTGATCCATTCCCACGCTCGTCTGACCTACAACAAGGTCAGCGCGATGCTGGAAACGCCGAAGGCTACCGAAGGTCGCAAGCTGCGCGGTGAATACACCGACGTCTTGCCGCACCTCAAGCAGCTATACGCGCTGTACAAGGTATTACTGGCTGCCCGTCACGTGCGCGGCGCGATCGATTTCGAAACTCAGGAAACCCGGATCATCTTCGGTTCCGAGCGCAAGATTGCCGAAATCCGTCCGACCACCCGTAACGACGCGCACAAGCTGATCGAGGAATGCATGCTGGCGGCCAACGTGGCCACTGCCGAATTCCTGAAGAAGCACGAAATCCCTGCGTTGTACCGCGTCCACGACGGCCCGCCACCGGAGCGTCTGGAAAAACTGCGTGCGTTCCTCGGTGAGCTCGGCCTGTCCCTGCACAAAGGCAAGGATGGTCCGTCGCCGAAGGACTATCAGGCCCTGCTGGCCAGCATCAAGGACCGTCCGGATTTCCACCTGATCCAGACCGTGATGCTGCGCTCCCTGAGCCAGGCGGTGTACAGCGCTCAGAACGAAGGCCACTTCGGCCTGAATTACGAAGCCTATACCCACTTCACCTCGCCGATCCGTCGTTACCCGGACTTGCTCACGCACCGGGCGATCCGCAGCGTGATCCATTCGAAACAAGACACCCCGCACGTTCGTCGTGCCGGTGCGATGACCATTCCGAAGGCGCGCATCTATCCGTACGACGAAGCAGCGCTGGAGCAGCTCGGCGAGCAGTGCTCGATGAGCGAGCGCCGCGCCGACGAAGCGACCCGCGACGTGGTGAACTGGCTCAAGTGCGAGTTCATGAAGGACCGCGTGGGCGAATCGTTCCCGGGCGTGATCACTGCCGTGACCGGTTTCGGGCTGTTCGTCGAACTGACCGATATCTACGTCGAAGGTCTGGTGCACGTCACCGCACTGCCGGGCGACTACTACCACTTCGACCCTGTGCACCACCGCCTGGCGGGCGAGCGCACCGGTCGCAGCTTCCGTCTTGGCGATACCGTTGAAGTGCGCGTCATGCGCGTCGATCTCGACGAGCGCAAGATCGACTTCGAGATGGCTGAAAAAACCATCAGCGCGCCGATCGGCCGCAAGAAGCGTGGCGCCGAGACAGCCGCTCCAGCAGCGAAGGTTGTGGAAGAAAAGGCTCCGGCAAAAACCGCCAGCCGTCGCCCGGCCAAGGAAAAGGTTTCCGAGGCTTATCGTCCAAGCGATGCCGTGGCGAAAAACGCCGAACTGCGCAAAAGCCGTGAAATGAAGAAGGCCTTGCTGGCCGACGCCAAAAACGGTGGTAAAGCGGCGTCCGGGGGAAAGACCGGACGGTCGGCGCCTGAAAAGGCCTCCGGCGGCAAGCCAGCCAAACCGAGCAAACACCGTAAAGGCCCGCCGAAAGCGGGTTCCGCTCCAGCCAAAAGTGGCGGGGCGCGTAAACCGAAGGCGAAGTCATGAGTCAGTTGGAAAAAATCTACGGCGTTCACGCGGTAGAAGCGTTGCTGCGTCACCACCCTAAACGCGTCAAGCAGATCTGGCTGGCTGAAAGCCGCAACGATCCGCGCGTGCAGACGCTGATCGAACTGGCCAACGAAAACCGGGTCCAGATCGGTCAGGCCGAGCGCCGCGAAATGGACGCCTGGGTCGAAGGCGTGCACCAGGGCGTGGTGGCGGACGTCAGTCCGAGCCAGGTCTGGGGTGAAGCGATGCTCGACGAGCTGCTCGATCGCACCGAAGGCGCGCCGCTGTTGCTGGTGCTCGACGGCGTGACCGACCCGCATAACCTGGGCGCCTGCCTGCGTTCGGCGGATGCTGCCGGTGCGCTGGCGGTCATTGTGCCAAAAGACAAGTCGGCCACCCTGACACCTGTGGTGCGTAAAGTGGCTTGCGGCGCGGCGGAAGTGATTCCGCTGGTGGCCGTCACCAACCTTGCGCGCACCCTGGAAAAGCTCCAGCAGCGTGGTCTGTGGATCGTCGGCACGGCGGGTGAGGCCGAGGTCAGCATCTATGACCAGGATCTGACCGGCCCGACCATCCTGATCATGGGCGCCGAAGGCAAAGGCATGCGTCGCCTGACCCGTGAGCATTGCGATTACCTGGTGCACCTGCCGATGGCCGGTAGCGTCAGCAGTCTCAACGTTTCTGTTGCGACCGGCGTGTGCCTGTTCGAAGCCCAGCGCCAGCGCGGCGCCAAGGCCAAGGCGACTGTCAAAAAGGCTTAAGCCTTACGCCGATTCAAATGTGGGAGCGGGCTTGCTCGCGAAAGCGGAGTGTCAGTCGACAAAAATGTTGCCTGATGTATCCCCTTCGCGAGCAAGCTCGCTCCCACAGCGTTTTATGGCGGGGCAAAATTTTGGTGACTGTTCAAATAATCACCAATTGCCTTGCACCTCTTCAGTCCCTTCTCTACAATTGCGCCCCTTGCTGTGGCGGCAGGCATGCATGTGCCCCGCGCCAGCAAGTCCATAAGTGTCATTCACTCCTTGTCTGACCGTTTTTGAGCGGCAGGCTACAACCCGTAAGGAGCATTCATGCGTCATTACGAAATCATCTTTCTGGTCCACCCTGACCAGAGCGAGCAAGTCGGCGGCATGGTTGAGCGTTACACCAAGCTGATCGAAGAAGACGGCGGCAAAATCCACCGTCTGGAAGACTGGGGCCGTCGTCAACTGGCCTACGCAATCAACAATGTTCACAAGGCTCACTACGTGATGCTGAACGTTGAGTGCACCGGCAAGGCCCTGGCCGAGCTGGAAGACAACTTCCGCTACAACGATGCTGTGATCCGTAACCTGGTCATCCGTCGCGACGAAGCCGTTACCGGCCAGTCCGAGATGCTCAAGGCTGAAGAAAACCGCAGTGAGCGCCGTGAGCGTCGCGAACGTCCTGAGCACGATGGCAGCGCCGATGGCGATGACAGCGATAGCGACAGCGACAACAGCGATAACGCTGACGAGTAATCCACGGACCTTTTAAGGAGCCTATCAAATGGCACGTTTCTTCCGTCGTCGTAAATTCTGCCGCTTCACCGCTGAAGACGTGAAGGAGATCGATTACAAAGATCTCAACACTCTGAAAGCCTACGTATCCGAGACCGGCAAAATCGTTCCAAGCCGCATCACCGGTACCAAAGCTCGTTATCAGCGTCAGCTGGCCACCGCTATCAAGCGCGCCCGCTTCCTGGCCCTGCTGGCCTACACCGACAGCCACGGCCGCTGAGACCGGGCAGTCGACAAGTAGCAAAGGATTGAATGCATGCGTGCCTTAGCTGAGTTCATCATGCGCGGCCGTATGCAGGCCACTCTCGTAGTGGCCGGGTTTGCAACATTGCCGTTGTTGTATTGGTTGGGTGCTGCCGCCGGGAGCCTGGTGCTTCTGCGGCGCGGATTGACCGACGCCCTGGGCGTCGTGTCGCTGGGACTGCTGCCGGCATTGATCTGGTGGTTGTATGCCGATGACCCAAGGGCACTTCTCGTGCTGCTGGGTTCTTCGGGGCTTGCGCTGGTGTTGCGCGCAAGCGAGTCCTGGGTCCGTACGCTGCTGGTCAGCGTAGCCATGGGGCTGGTGTTTTCAGTGGTGCTCGGGGCGGCGTTTGCGCCCCAGATCGAGATGCTGGCGCAGGCCTTGGTAAAGGTCATGCCCGCGCTTCTCGGTGATGCCTACCAACAGTTGTCGGTAGACGAGCAGGCGCGTTTCGCGTCGCTGATCGCACCGGTCCTGACCGGCCTGATTGCGGCTTTGTTGCAGATCGTCAGCGTGCTGAGCCTGATTGTCGGGCGTTACTGGCAGGCGTTGTTGTACAACCCGGGTGGTTTTGGTCGCGAGTTTCGCGCCATCCGGATCCCGCTGGGGCCGGCGATGTTACTGCTGGCGTTGATGCTTCTGGGCCCGAATCTCGGTGCACAGATGGCCATGTTGACGCCGTTGTGCAGTGTACCGCTGGTGTTCGCCGGGCTGGCCCTGATTCACGGGCTGGTGGCGCAAAGGCGACTGGCCGGTTTCTGGCTGGTGGGGTTGTACGTGACGCTGTTGCTGTTCATGCAGCTGATCTATCCGTTGCTCGTGGTTCTGGCCATTGTCGACAGCCTGATTGATTTTCGCGGTCGGGTGTCGAAAGACACCGATAACGCGAACGGTGAAGGTTAAAAGTTAAGAGGATTTCCACATGCAACTGATCCTTCTGGAAAAAATCGCCAACCTGGGCAACCTGGGCGACAAAGTAAACGTTAAGGCCGGTTACGGCCGTAACTACCTGCTGCCTTTCGGCAAAGCCACCGCTGCGACCGCTGCCAACCTGGCTGCGTTCGAAGAGCGTCGCGCTGAGCTGGAAAAAGCCGCCGCAGACCGTAAAGCATCGGCTGAAAGCCGTGCTGCCCAACTGGCCGAGCTGGAAGTGACCATCACTGCCACCGCTGGCGACGAAGGCAAGCTGTTCGGTTCGATCGGTACTCACGACATCGCTGACGCACTGACCGCCTCCGGCGTTGAAGTTGCGAAAAGCGAAGTTCGTCTGCCGAACGGCACCATCCGCAACGTGGGTGAATTCGACGTGGCTGTGCACCTGCACGCCGAAGTTGAAGCCACCGTACGCGTTGTCGTGGTAGCAGCTTAAGCAACACCCTGATCGACTGGCGGCTTGTCCGTCAGACGGTTAACATCGGGCACGATCCTGTTTACAGGTCGTGCCCTTTGTCTTTCTGCACTCCCTGCTTTTCCTGATTAAAAAGTGGCCATGAACGAAATCTCCGCTCCCGAGCAATACGATCTGCAAACCGCCGCGCTGAAGGTGCCGCCGCATTCCATCGAGGCCGAACAGGCCGTGCTCGGTGGTCTGATGCTGGACAACAACGCCTGGGAACGCGTGCTCGATCAAGTCTCCGACGGCGATTTCTACCGACATGACCACCGTCTGATTTTCCGTGCGATCGCCAAACTGGCCGATCAGAACATGCCGATCGACGTCGTGACCCTTGCCGAGCAACTGGACAAGGAAGGTCAGACCTCGCAGGTCGGCGGCCTCGGTTACCTTGGCGAGCTGGCGAAAAACACGCCATCCGTCGCCAACATCAAGGCCTATGCGCAGATCGTCCGCCAGCGTGCGACGTTGCGTCAGTTGATCGGTATCAGCACCGAGATTGCCGACAGCGCCTTCAACCCCGAAGGTCGCACCGCCGAGGAAATCCTCGACGAAGCCGAGCGGCAGATCTTCGCGATTGCCGAGGCCCGGCCAAAAACCGGCGGCCCGGTGGGCGTGAATGACCTGTTGACCAAGGCCATCGACCGCATCGACACCCTGTTCAACACCGCCGACTCGATCACCGGCCTGTCCACCGGCTACACCGACCTCGACGAGAAGACCAGCGGCCTGCAACCGGCCGACCTGATCATCGTCGCCGGCCGTCCGTCGATGGGTAAGACCACCTTTGCGATGAACCTGGTGGAAAACGCCGTGTTGCGCAGCGACAAGGTGGTGCTGGTGTACTCCCTCGAGATGCCAGGTGAATCGCTGATCATGCGTATGCTGTCGTCCCTCGGTCGTATCGACCAGACCAAGGTGCGTTCCGGCCAGTTGGAAGACGACGACTGGCCGCGCCTGACCTCAGCGGTCAACTTGCTCAACGACCGCAAGCTGTTCATTGATGACACCGCCGGCATCAGCCCGTCGGAAATGCGCGCCCGGACCCGGCGTCTGGTGCGCGAGCACGGCGACATCGGCCTGATCATGATCGACTACCTGCAGCTGATGCAGATCCCGGGTTCCAGCGGTGACAACCGGACCAACGAGATTTCCGAGATCTCCCGATCCCTGAAAGCCCTGGCCAAGGAATTCAACTGCCCGGTAGTCGCCCTGTCGCAGCTCAACCGCTCCCTGGAACAACGTCCCAACAAGCGTCCGGTGAACTCCGACTTGCGGGAATCCGGAGCGATCGAGCAGGACGCCGACGTGATCATGTTCGTGTACCGGGACGAGGTGTATCACCCGGAAACCGAACACAAGGGCATCGCCGAGATCATCATCGGCAAGCAGCGGAACGGCCCGATCGGCTTCATCCGCCTGGCCTTCATCGGCAAGTACACCCGCTTCGAAAACCTCGCGCCGGGCAGCTATAACTTCGACGACGACGAGTAAGTCTGTCGTCGTCTGAACGCCCCTGATATTTCCGACCACAGCCGTCGGAATTGGTCATTTTTTGTGCTATATTCCGCGCCCGCGATTTTGCACCTCAACACCGGTCATCGACATGCAAGCAGCCAAGCCGTTATTTGACTATCCAAAATACTGGGCCGAATGTTTCGGGCCGGCGCCATTCCTGCCGATGAGCAGGGAGGAGATGGATCAGCTTGGCTGGGATTCCTGCGACATCATCATTGTCACGGGAGATGCCTACGTCGATCACCCGTCGTTCGGCATGGCGATCATCGGCCGGCTGCTGGAGTCGCAAGGCTTCCGCGTCGGGATCATCGCGCAGCCGAACTGGCAGTCCAAAGACGACTTCATGAAGCTTGGCGAGCCGAACCTGTTCTTCGGCGTCGCGGCCGGCAACATGGACTCGATGATCAACCGCTACACCGCGGACAAGAAAATCCGTTCCGACGACGCCTACACCCCGGGTGGCATGGCCGGCAAACGTCCGGACCGCGCGAGCCTGGTTTACAGCCAGCGCTGCAAGGAAGCCTACAAGCACGTGCCGATCGTGCTCGGCGGCATCGAAGCATCCCTGCGCCGCATCGCCCACTACGACTACTGGCAGGATCGCGTGCGCAACTCGATCCTGATCGACGCCAGCGCCGACATCCTGCTGTACGGCAACGCCGAGCGGGCGATTGTCGAAGTCGCCCAGCGTCTGTCCTACGGTCACAAGATCGAAGACATCACCGATGTGCGCGGCACCGCGTTCATCCGTCGCGACACGCCGGCGGGCTGGTACGAAGTCGACTCCACGCGCATCGACCGTCCGGGCAAGATCGACAAGATCATCAACCCGTACGTCAACACCCAGGACACTCAGGCTTGCGCGATCGAGCAGGAGAAGGGCCCGATTGACGATCCGGAAGAAGCCAAGGTCGTGCAGATCCTGGCCAGCCCGAAAATGACCCGCGACAAGACCGTGATTCGCCTGCCGTCGATGGAAAAGGTGCGTAACGACCCGGTTCTGTACGCCCACGCCAACCGCGTGCTGCACCTGGAAACCAACCCGGGCAACGCCCGTGCGCTGGTGCAGAAGCATGGCGAGATCGACGTCTGGTTCAACCCGCCGCCGATTCCGATGACCACTGAAGAAATGGACTACGTGTTCGGCATGCCTTACGCACGTGTTCCGCACCCTGCGTACGGCAAGGAAAAGATCCCGGCCTACGACATGATCCGTTTCTCGGTGAACATCATGCGTGGCTGCTTCGGTGGCTGCACCTTCTGCTCGATCACCGAGCACGAAGGCCGGATCATCCAGAACCGTTCCGAAGAGTCGATCATTCGCGAAATCGAAGAGATCCGCGACAAGGTGCCGGGTTTCACCGGCGTCATTTCCGACCTCGGCGGCCCGACCGCGAACATGTACCGCATCGCCTGCAAGAGCCCGGAAATCGAATCCGCGTGCCGCAAGCCATCGTGCGTGTTCCCGGGCATCTGCCCGAACCTGAACACCGACCACTCGTCGCTGATTCAGCTGTATCGCAGCGCCCGTGCCTTGCCGGGTGTGAAGAAGATTTTGATCGCCTCCGGCCTGCGTTACGACCTCGCGGTCGAGTCGCCGGAGTACGTCAAGGAACTGGTGACCCATCACGTCGGTGGTTACCTGAAGATCGCCCCGGAACACACCGAGGAAGGTCCGCTCAACCAGATGATGAAGCCGGGGATCGGCACCTACGATCGCTTCAAGCGCATGTTCGAGAAGTACACCAAGGAAGCCGGGAAAGAGCAGTACCTGATTCCGTACTTCATCGCCGCGCACCCGGGCACCACCGATGAAGACATGATGAACCTGGCCCTGTGGCTCAAGGGCAACGGCTTCCGTGCCGACCAGGTGCAGGCGTTCTATCCGTCGCCGATGGCCACCGCCACCGCGATGTACCACTCCGGCAAGAACCCGCTGCGCAAGGTCACCTACAAGAGCGACGGCGTGACCATCGTCAAGAGCGAGGAGCAGCGTCGTCTGCACAAGGCGTTCTTGCGTTATCACGACCCGAAAGGCTGGCCGATGCTGCGTGAAGCGCTGACCCGCATGGGCCGCGCCGACCTGATCGGGCCGGGCAAGAACCAGTTGATCCCGCTGCACCAGCCGGCCACCGACAGCTACCAGAGTGCCCGTCGCAAGAACTCGACACCGGCTGGCAGCCACAAGGTCGCGAAAGAGAAGACCACCAAGATCCTCACCCAGCACACCGGTCTGCCTCCACGCGCCAGCGACGGCGGCAATCCTTGGGACAAGCGTGAACAGGCCAAGGCCGCGGCATTCGCCCGCAACCAGCAGGCCGCCAAGGAGCGCAAGGAAGCCGCGAAAGGCAAAGGGCCGAAACCGGCACGCAAGCCGGTCGTACCGCGCTAAAACGCACTTGAGCTGAACAGAACGCCAACCTTCGGGTTGGCGTTTTGCTGATCGTTCCCACGCTCTGCGTGGGAATGCCTCTAGGGACGCTCCGCGTCCAGTGACGCAGAGCGTCACGGGCTGCATTCCCACGCAGGAGCGTGGGAACGATCACGGGAGAGGGTCAGGGGAAGGGGCTCTTCGCAACATTTGCGTGCAACTGTGCCAAACCATTTCACCGCATCGCCCGATTTTGGTGCTGTACTGCCCTAAGCATTCCGGGAAAGCGCCCAAGCCTCTGCATGGCATAAGTCTTGCGCGCTTTCGAATACGCTTGGGCTCGCAGGAGGCACGCCGTGTCGATTCATGTCGCATTGCATCACGTCACGCATTACCGCTATGACCGCGCTGTCGAACTCGGCCCGCAGATCGTGCGGCTGCGCCCGGCTGCCCACAGCCGCACGCGGATTCTGTCTTATTCACTGAAAGTCTCTCCCGAGCAGCACTTCATCAACTGGCAGCAGGACCCTCAGGGCAACTACCTCGCACGGCTGGTGTTCCCCGAAAAAACCGCCGAACTGCGGATCGAGGTCGATTTGCTGGCCGAAATGGCGGTGTTCAACCCGTTCGACTTTTTCCTCGAACCCTACGCCGAGAAAATCCCCTTCGCCTACGCCGCCGATGAACGCAAGGAGTTGGCGCCGTACCTCGAAACCCTGCCGCTGACGCCGAAATTCAAGGCCTATCTGGACGCCATCGACCGTACGCCGCTGCCGGCCGTGGATTTCCTGGTGGCGCTCAACCAGCGTCTGAGCGAAGACATCAATTACCTGATTCGCATGGAGCCGGGCGTACAAACCCCGGAACACACCCTTGAACACGCCTCCGGTTCCTGCCGTGATTCGGCGTGGCTGCTGGTGCAACTGCTGCGCAATCTCGGACTGGCGGCGCGTTTCGTCTCCGGTTATCTGATTCAACTGACCGCTGACGTGAAAAGCCTCGACGGCCCGTCCGGCACCGAAGTGGACTTCACCGACCTGCACGCCTGGTGCGAGGTGTATTTGCCCGGCGCCGGCTGGATCGGCCTTGATGCAACGTCGGGGTTGTTCGCCGGTGAAGGGCATATCCCGCTGGCCTGCAGTCCCGATCCGTCCTCGGCGGCGCCGATCAGCGGTCTGGTGGAGCCTTGCGAATGCGAGTTCAGCCACGAAATGTCCGTGGAGCGGATCTGGGAAGCACCCCGGGTCACCAAGCCCTACACCGATGAGCAATGGCTGGCGATCCAGGCGCTGGGCCGGCAGATCGATGCCGACCTGCTGGAAGGCGACGTGCGCCTGACCATGGGCGGCGAACCGACCTTCGTGTCCATCGACGACCCCGACGGTGCCGAATGGAATACCGCTGCGCTGGGCCCGGACAAGCGCCGGCTCTCCGCCGAACTGTTCCAGCGCATGCGCAAGCATTACGCGCCCAAAGGGCTGGTGCATTTCGGCCAGGGCAAGTGGTATCCGGGCGAGCAACTGCCGCGCTGGTCGCTGAATTGCTACTGGCGCCGCGACGGCGTGCCGATCTGGCACAACAACGCGTTGATCGCCGATGAGCAGCAGGATTACGGCGCCACGGGTGAACTGGCCGGGCGCTTTCTGGCGAGTGTCGCCGAACGCCTGAAACTGCCGACACGCTTCGTAATCCCGGCCTACGAAGACAATTTCTACTACCTCTGGCGCGAAGGCGCCTTGCCGGGCAACGTCAGCGCCGAAGACTCGCGCCTGGAGGAACCGCTGGAACGTGCGCGACTGCGCAAGGTGTTCAGTCAGGGGCTGGACAAGGTCATCGGCCAGGTGCTGCCGCTGGCGCGCACCGCCAAGGGCGATCAATGGCAGAGCGGGCGCTGGTATCTGCGCGATGAGCATTGCCGGCTGGTGCCGGGGGATTCGCCGCTCGGCTATCGTCTTCCATTGGGTTCGCAGCCCTGGGTGAAAGCGGCAGAGTATCCGTTCATTCATCCGAACGATCCGAATCAGGACTTCCCCGAACTGCCCGAAACATCGCAGCTCAACGAACACGGCGAGCCCGCTCTGGCGGACGAGCGTGTGCCGAAGATCGACGAGTCCGCCGACTGGCTGACCCGCACCGCGTTCTGCGCCGAGGCCAGGGAAGGCCGGTTGTACCTGTTCATGCCGCCGCTGGAGCGGGTCGAGGATTATCTGGAGCTGGTGGCCGCCATCGAAGCCACCGCCGAGGAGCTGCACTGTCCGGTGTTGCTGGAAGGCTACGAGCCGCCGAGCGATCCGCGCCTGAGCAATTTCCGCATCACCCCGGATCCCGGCGTGATCGAGGTCAACGTGCAGCCGTCGGCGACTTGGGACGAGTTGGTCGAGCGCACCGAATTTCTGTATGAAGAAGCGCGCCAGACCCGACTGTCCACCGAGAAATTCATGGTCGACGGTCGACACACCGGCACCGGTGGCGGCAACCACTTCGTGCTCGGCGGTGCGACACCGGGCGATTCACCGTTTCTGCGCCGTCCGGACCTGCTGCGCAGCCTGATCAGCTACTGGCACAACCATCCTTCGCTGTCCTACCTGTTTTCCGGCCTGTTCATCGGCCCGACCTCTCAGGCGCCACGAGTCGATGAAGCGCGCAACGATGCGCTGTATGAGCTGGAAATCGCTTTCGCGCAGATGCCGGCGCCGGGAGAAGAGTGCGCGCCATGGCTGGTGGATCGGCTGTTGCGCAATCTGCTGATCGACGTCACCGGCAACACCCACCGCGCCGAGTTCTGCATCGACAAGCTGTATTCACCGGATGGCGCCACCGGGCGCCTCGGTCTGCTGGAGTTGCGCGCGTTCGAGATGCCGCCCCATGCGCGCATGAGCCTGGCTCAGCAGCTGTTGTTGCGGGCGCTGGTGGCGCGGTTCTGGCGCGAGCCTTATGCGCCGCCGAAACTGGTGCGCTGGGGCACGGAACTGCACGACCGCTTCCTGCTGCCGCATTTTATCGAGCAGGACTTTGCCGACGTCATCGTCGAACTCAACAACGCCGGTTATCCACTGCGCGCCGAATGGTTCGCGGCGCATCTTGAGTTTCGTTTCCCCAAGGTCGGCGACTACGCCGTCAACGGTATCGAGCTGGAATTGCGTCAGGCCCTTGAACCCTGGCATGTGCTGGGCGAGGAGGGCGCGGCGGGCGGTACGGTGCGCTACGTCGACTCATCGCTGGAGCGATTGCAGGTCAAGCTTACGGGGCTGCCGCCGCAGCGTTATCTGCTGACCTGCAATGGCATCCCGGTGCCGTTGCAACCGAGCGGGCGGGTGGGCGAGTTTGTCGCCGGCGTGCGTTTCCGCGCGTGGCAACCGGCCAACTGCCTGCAACCGACGATCCCGGTGCATGCACCGCTGGTGTTCGACTTGCTTGATACCTGGATGCAGCGCTCGCTGGGCGGTTGCCAGTACCACGTCGCGCACCCGGGCGGGCGCAATTACGAGACGCTGCCGGTCAACGCCAACGAAGCGGAGAGTCGACGCATGGCGCGTTTCTTCCGCATCGGACATACGCCGGGGAAACTTCCGATACCCAATGTCGAAGCGAACGACGAACTACCGATGACACTCGATTTACGACGTTTCTGAATCAGGCACGACGCCCGGATTTTTCGTATATCCGGGCGTCATGTGCCTGCGTTAGTCTGACCGCTCCTTGCCGGCTGCCGAGCTTTCCATGCCTGACCTGCTTGACCGCTACCCGCTGACAGCGGGCACCTATCACGAACTGCTCGACGACAGCGGGGCGGTGCGCCCGCACTGGCGGCGACTGGTCGACCAATTGCAGCGCAGCACCCCGGCGCAACTGGTGCAGCGTCAGGCGTTGCTGACCCGGCAGATCCAGGAAAACGGCGTCACCTACAACGTCTATGCCGACCCCAAGGGCGCGGACCGTCCATGGGAGCTGGATCTGTTGCCCCACGTAATCGCCGCCGATGAGTGGCAACAGCTGTCGGCCGGGATTGCCCAGCGTGCGCGGCTGCTCAATGCGGTGCTGGCGGACCTGTACGGCCCGCAGCGGCTGATCAGCGAAGGGCTGCTGCCGGCGGAGCTGGTGTTCGGTCACAACAACTTTCTCTGGCCCTGTCAGGGCATTGCGCCACCGGACGGGGCCTTTCTGCATCTGTACGCCGTGGATCTGGCGCGCACGCCGGACGGGCGCTGGTGGGTGACGGCGGATCGTACCCAGGCGCCATCGGGCGCCGGTTATGCGCTGGAAAACCGCACTATCGTGTCCCGCGCCTTCCCCGAGTTGTATCGGGATCTGAAAGTGCAGCACCTGGCCGGCTTCTTCCGCACCTTGCAGGAAACCCTGGCCCGTCAGGCCCCCTGCGACGATGACGCGCCCCTGGTGGTGTTGCTGACCCCAGGTCGTTTCAACGAAAGCTATTTCGAGCATCTCTATCTCGCCCGCCAGCTCGGTTATCCGCTGGTGGAGGGCGGCGACCTGACAGTGCGTGATGCCACGGTCTACCTGAAAACCCTCAGCGGCCTGCGCCGGGTGCACGCGATCATGCGTCGGCTCGACGATGACTTCTGTGATCCGCTGGAGCTGCGCACGGATTCGGCGCTCGGCGTTCCGGGATTGCTGGAGGTGGTACGTCAGGGACGGGTGCTGGTGGCCAACGCCCTGGGCAGCGGCGTGCTGGAGTCACCGGGGCTGCTGGGCTTCCTGCCGAAGATCAATCAGTACCTGTTCGGCGAAGAGCTGATCCTGCCGTCCATCGCCACGTGGTGGTGCGGCGAAGCGCCGGTGTTGGCCCAGGCCCTGGAGAAACTGCCTGAGCTGTTGATCAAACCGGCGTTCCCGTCGCAAAGTTTTGCGCCGGTGTTTGGTCGGGATCTGAGCGAAAAACAGCGTGAAAGTCTCGCCGCGCGCATGCAGGCCCGCCCTTATGCCTATGTCGCGCAAGAACTCGCCCAGTTGTCCCAGGCGCCGATCTGGCAGCCCGAGGACGGGCAACTGCAACCCCGGGCAATCGGCATGCGCATGTACGCAGTGGCCAGTCACGATGGTTATCGGGTGCTGCCCGGTGGCCTGACCCGGGTCGCCGCGGAAGCCGATGCCGAAGTGGTGTCGATGCAGCGCGGTGGCGCGAGCAAAGACACCTGGGTGCTGGGGGATCGACCGCCGAGCGGTGAGCAGTGGAAAGCCCAGCGCAACATCGGCGTGCCCGATCTGGTGCGCCGTGATCCGTATCTGCCGTCGCGGGTGGTGGAAAACCTGTTCTGGTTCGGACGTTACTGCGAGCGTTGCGACGACAGCGCGCGGCTGTTGCGCATCATGCTCGCGCGTTACGTCGACGGCGATGACCCGCAAGCCTTGCAGGCCGCCGTGGATCTGGGCGAGCGGCTGATGCTGCTGCCGGATGAGGGTGAGCTGCCGGAGCGTTTGCTCGCGGCACTGCTCGGCGAGGACTGGTCGTTCAGCCTGCGTTCCAACCTGCAACGCTTGCAGTGGGCGGCATCGCAAGTGCGCGGCAAGCTGTCCCGGGAAAACTGGCAGGCGCTGGTGGAGTTGCAGCGAGAGGCTTCGGAGCTGGACACCGACGAGCCGGATTTCGGCGAGCTGCTGGATTTTCTCAACCGGTTGGTGATGTCGCTGGCGGCGTTGTCCGGGTTTGCCCTCGACGACATGACCCGCGACGAAGGCTGGCGCTTCCTGATGATCGGCCGGCGGATCGAGCGCCTGCAATTTCTCAGCAGCAGCCTCGCGGGTTTCCTGCGTGGCGCCGGGGCGTTCGATCAAGCGGGGCTTGAATGGTTGCTGGAGCTGGGTAACAGCAGCATCACCTATCGCTCGCGTTATCTGGCGGTGGCGCAGTTGATTCCGGTACTCGACCTGTTGCTGCTGGACGAGCAGAACCCTCATGCGGTGCTGTTCCAGTTGAAACTGGTGACCCGCACCCTCAAGCGGCTGAATGATGATTTCGGTGTGCCGAGGGAGGTGGGGTTGCCGCCGCTGGTCGAGCGTCTGGCGCGTTTCGACCTGAGCTGTCTGGAGAATCCGCTGTTCGGTGAATCCAGCGTGCGCGCGGCCCTCGACGGTCTGGCGGACTTGCTGCAGGAAATCGCCGACGCCAGCAGTCAGGTGTCGGATCGTCTGGCCCTGCGCCATTTCGCCCATGTCGATGATGTCAGCCAGCGCACGGTGTCCGTCTGATGAGCGCCCATTACCAGATCCTTCACGACACCTGCTATCGCTACAACAGTCCGGTGTCCCTGGCCCAGCAACTGGCGCATCTGTGGCCGCGCGAATGCGAGTGGCAGCGCTGCACCGAGCAGCAACTGCTGATCAGTCCAGAGCCGACCACCCGCCGTGACGAGCAGGATGTCTTCGGCAATCCGCTGACTCGCCTGGCTTTCGAACGGCCTCACGATGAGTTGCAGGTCAACGCACGGCTGACGGTCGAAGTGCTGGCGCGGCCCGTGGTGGATTTCCATCAGTCACCGGCCTGGGAACTGACCCGTAACGCGCTGACCTACAGCAGCCAGCCGCTGTCCGCCTCGTTGCTGGAGGCCTGTCGCTATCGATTCCAGTCGCCTTACGTGCATCTGAAACGCAGTTTCGTCGAGTTCTCGGAAAGTTGTTTCCCGGCCGGCAGACCGTTGATGTTGGGTGTGCAGGCCCTGATGCAGAAGATCTTCAGCGAATTCACCTTCGATGCCGAAGCGACACAGGTCGCGACGCCGCTGGTGGAAGTGCTCGAGCGCCGACGCGGGGTCTGTCAGGACTTCGCGCACCTGATGCTCGCCTGCGTGCGATCACGCGGGTTGGCGGCGCGTTACGTCAGCGGCTACTTGCTGACTCAACCGCCACCGGGGCAGCCACGGTTGATCGGCGCCGATGCGTCCCATGCCTGGGTTTCGGTGTTTTGCCCGGTGCTGGGCTGGGTGGATTTTGATCCGACAAACAACGTGCAGCCGGCACTGGAGCACATCACCCTGGCCTGGGGCCGGGATTTTTCCGATGTCTCGCCGTTGCGCGGGGTGATTCTGGGTGGTGGCAATCACGACCCGGAAGTCCGCGTCACCGTGTTGCCCTTGGAGGAGTGAAGATCAAATGTGGGAGCGGGCTTGCTCGCGAAAGCAATTTGTCAGTCACATCCATAGTGAATGTCACGACGCTTTCGCGAGCAAGCCCGCTCCCACAGGGATTGTGTTCAGTGGTCCTGCAGTGTTGCTCAGGCGTCGGGTGCCTGGTCTTTCGGTGCCTCAACATCATCATCGGTCGCCACTTCACCATCAGGGTTCAGTGCCGCTTCTTCAGCCATCTGTTTCTTGCGCTGAAGCTTTTCCTCTTTCTTCTGTTCCTTGGCCAGATCACGTTGACGTTTGGCGAAGGAGTAATTGGGTTTGGCCATGGGCGATCCTCTGGGGTCGAAGGTGAGGTTGAGCGGCGCGTATTCTGCCCTGTATCGGTGCCCGGCGGTTAACCGGGTTTCTGGTCGACCCATTTTGGGGTGACGGTGGGCTTCCAGTTGTCGAGGGCTTCGAGCAGCGTTTGCGGCGATTCACTCACTTGCAGCATGTCACGGTGCGGCGCACGAACGAAGCCTTCGCCGACGATGTGATCGAGAAATGCAGTGAGTTTGCTGTAGAAACCGTTCACTTCCAGCAGGCCCAGCGGCTTGCCGTGGTAGCCGAGCTGGCCCCAGGTCCAGACTTCGAACAGCTCCTCCAGGGTGCCAAGGCCACCGGGCAGGGCGATGAACGCATCGCTGAGTTCAGCCATCCGCGCCTTGCGCGCGTGCATGCCGTCGACCACTTCCAGACGCGTCAGGCTCTTGTGACCGATTTCCTTGTCCATCAGGCTCTGCGGGATGATGCCGATCACTTCGCCACCGGCCGCCAGCGCGGCGTCGGCGACAATCCCCATCAGGCCGACGGCGCCACCGCCGTAGACCAGCGTCAGCTTACGCTCGGCGATAGCCGTGCCGAGGGCGATCGCGGCTTCGGTGTACGCCGGGGTGGTGCCAGCGTTGGCACCGCAAAATACACAAACGGATGTGAGAGACATGCCTTCCTCCTGGGTCAATCGGTCACAGGGTAATGGCTGGCACGCCTTGATCCAAGGGCTAGACTTCGCGTTTCGGGGTTTCATAGGTGCCGCTGGCACCACAGGCGTAGGCGGCGAGCAGACTGCACAACAGGCTGTTGAAGGACATGACGGATACTCCAGGTGAGTGTTGAGCCCTGAAGATACGGCCCGGCCAATCGTCTGGCTGTTAGATTGTTTCGATGAGTGTCATAGCCTGAAAGTTGTATACAATTTTTGACTCAAGTCATAGGAACTTGCGAAGATTTCAGGCAGTCTTCCAACCATTCGTGTTTTTGTTAACCCTGCCTTGGAGATTCACCATGTTTTCCAAAGTTGTTGCGGTATCCCTGCTGGCGCTGGCCAGCAGCCAATTGATGGCTGCCGAGTGCAAAACCACCGTTGATTCCACCGACCAGATGTCCTTCAACACCAAGGCCATCGAAATCGACAAGAGCTGCAAGACCTTCACCGTCGAGCTGACCCACTCCGGCAGCCTGCCGAAGAACGTCATGGGCCATAACCTGGTGATCAGCAAAGAAGCCGACATGCAGCCGATCGCCACCGACGGCCTGGCCGCCGGCATCGACAAGAACTACCTGAAGGACGGTGACGAGCGCGTTATCGCTCACACCAAGATCATCGGCGCCAAGGAAACCGACTCGGTGACCTTCGACGTGTCCAAGCTCAAGGCTGACGAGAAGTACGGCTTCTTCTGCTCGTTCCCGGGCCACATCTCGATGATGAAAGGCACCGTGACCCTGAAGTAAGCAACACAAGGTCAAAAAAAAGCGTCCCGAAGGACGCTTTTTTTATGCCCTGGATTCAAGGCGCAAACGGCATGACCCGTTTGTGATGGGTCTTTTTGTAGGTGTTGACGATGATGTCGAACGCCTCCTGACGCACCGGCTCGCCGTGCAGGAAAGCGTCGATCTCGGCGTAGGTCACGCCGTGGGACGCCTCGTCCGGCTTGCCTGGCGAAAGGTCTTCCAGATCCGCCGTCGGCACTTTTTCCACCAGCGATTCCGGTGCGCCGAAGCTGCGGGCGATGGCCCGGACCTGGTTTTTCACCAGACCGCTGAGCGGGGCCAGGTCGCAGGCGCCGTCACCGAACTTGGTGAAGAAACCCATCACCGCTTCCGCCGCGTGGTCGGTGCCGATCACCAGGCCGTGAGCCGCGCCGGCGATGGTGTACTGGGCGACCATGCGCATCCGCGCCTTGGTGTTGCCGAGCACGAAATCCACCGACACCGCATGCTTGCCTTCGAAGGCTGCGACTTCGCTGGCCAGGGATTTCACTGCCGGGCCGATGTTGACGGTGTGGCGCTCGTCCGGGGCGATGAAGTCCACCGAGGCCTGGGCGTCGTGTTCGTCGAACTGCACGTCGTACGGCAGGCGCACGGCGATGAACTTGTAGGCCTCGTCGCCGGTGCGCTCGCGCAGTTCACGCATGGCGCGCTGGGCCAGCAGCCCTGCGGTCAGCGAATCGACCCCGCCGCTGATGCCCAGCACCAGGGTCTTGAGCCCGGAACTGGTCAGGCAATCCTGGATGAAGGTGATGCGTCGGGCGACTTCCGCTTCGAGGGCCTGGTAATCGGCGAACGGCGGCTGAACGTTGAGCTGTTCAGCAATCTCACGCTGTACGGCTTGCATGAATTCACTCCTTGCTAGAAAGGCTGGAAACGGCAGGAACCTGGAAAACGTGTCGCAAATAGGCGACGAAATTCGGGTCTTTGCAGTGGGTCTTGCCCGGCTCGTCGGAGATCTTCGCCACCGGTTGGCCGTTGCAGGCGGTCATTTTAAGCACGATGCTCATCGGTTCGACACCCGGAATGTCACAGGTCAGGTTGGTGCCGATGCCGAAGCTGACATTGATCCGGCCGCGCAGCGCCCGGAAGATCTCCAGCGACTTGGGCAGCGTCAGGCTGTCGGAGAAGACCAGGGTCTTGCTCATCGGGTCGATGCCGAGCTTGTGATAGTGGGCGATGCATTTTTCGCCCCACTGCACCGGATCTCCGGAGTCATGGCGCAAACCGTCGAACAGCTTGGCGAAGAACAGATCGAAGTCGCCGAGGAACGCGTCGGTGGTGATGCAGTCGGTCAGGGCGATCCCCAGCAAGCCGCGATACTCGCGAACCCAGCAATCGAGGGCGGCGATCTGGCTGTCGATCAGTCGCGGGCCGAGTTGCTGGTGCGCCATGATCCATTCGTGGGCCATGGTGCCCAGCGGTTTCATGTCCAGTTCGCGGGACAGGTGCACGTTGCTGGTGCCGACGAAACGCCCGGGGAAATCGTGCTTGAGCACGTTCACCACTTCTTCCTGCACGCGGTAGGAAAACCGTCGGCGCGTGCCGAAATCGGCTACTTGCAGTTCAGATAATTCATCGGCCGAGGCGTTGGCCGTCAGCCAGTCGAACTTGCGGTAAAGCTGTTCGCGGGCCTGTTCCAGCACTGTTTCACGGTAGCGATAGCGGTTGCGCACTTCGCTGACGATCGCCAGCAGCGGCACTTCAAACAGGATCACATGCAGCCACGGCCCGCGCAGGCGGATGAACAGCTCGCCGTTCTCGATGCCGGTGTGCAGGTAGCGCAGGTTGAAGCGGAACAGACCGAGGAAGCGCAGGAAATCCGGCTTGAGGAACGAGATGCGCTCGAGAAAGCTCAACTGATCGGCGCTCAGGCTCAACTCGGCCAGACGCTCGACCTGGAAGCGGATCTCCGCCAGATACGGGCGCAGATCTTCACTGTTACGGCAACGGAACTCCCATTCGACTTCGACGTTGGGGTAGTTGTGCAGCACCGCCTGCATCATCGTCAGTTTGTAGAAGTCGGTGTCGAGCAGGTTCTGCACGATGCGATCGGCAAACACACTCTCGCTCATAACGGGGTCTCCAGACGGGCCGCGCGTTGGCGCGGTATCAATCAATGGCGCTAGTGGCGCATATCCGGGGTGGGGATTGCCAGCGATTTTTATCCCGGCGCAGCGCCTCAGACCGCATCAGGACTGTCGATCTGCTCCAGCATCCACTTCACGAAATCCCGCACCTTGGGCACTTCTGCCGCGTGTTCCGGGTAGGCCAGGTAATAGGCATCGGTGCTGGGCATTGCATGCTGCCAGGGAATGACCAGTTTGCCGTCGGCCAATTCCTCTTCCACCAGAAACCTCGGCAACAGGGCGACGCCGCAGCCGACCTGCGCGGCGCGGATGCACATATAAAAGGTTTCGAAACGCGGGCCGTGGTAGCTGTGTTCGGTCTGGTAGCCCTGGCTGTCGAACCAGTCGTGCCACGCTTGCGGGCGCGAAGCATTCTGCAGCAGGACCAGATCGGTGAGTTGCGTTGGATCAGTCAACGGAGTGTCCGGCAGGCTGCTCGGCGCGCAGACCGGCACCAGCTCTTCGCCGAACAGCTTCAGGCATTCGGTGCCGGGGCGTGAACCCTGGCCGAAATAGAACGCCAGGTCGCTGCGACCTTGCAGCAGGTCATCGGCCTCTTGCTCGTTGCACAGATCCAGATGAATCGATGGATGACGCAGGCGCCAGCCCTTGAGGCGCGGCACCAGCCAGCGGGCGCCGAAGGTCGAGGGCGTGGAGACGCGCAGGACTTCGGTTTCGCCGCCGTAGGAACGCAGGTAATGGGTCGACATCTCGACCTGGGTCAGGATTTTTCTGACTTCCACCAGGTACAGATCGCCGGCCGGGGTCATCTGCAAACGGCGGCGTACCCGACGAAACAACAAGTGCTGCAGCAATTCTTCGAGCTGCGCCACCTGTTTGCTGACAGCGCTCTGGGTCAGGTTCAGTTCCTCGGCGGCCCGGGTGAAACTCAGGTGCCGGGTCACGGCCTCGAAGCACTGCAACGCGGTGATCGACGGCAAGTGGCGTTTGTTCAGCATGGGCGATCCTTTTCTTGTCTTTCTGCGCAGCATGAATAAACGGAATGATATCTCGCGTAAAGGTCGTTTGTTGCACAGCCTTCCTGACGCTACAACTAAAGGTCTGCCCGGTCGTGAAAACGCGCCCGCACACATTCAGTTTTTTGCTTGAGGAGTGACCCATGGTTGCCGCATTGCTTGATCGTCTAGGTGTGAACCCGGCCCTGTACCAGAACGGCAAAGTGCCGGTACATTCGCCCATCGACGGCAGCCGCATCGGCGCCGTGAACTGGGAAGGCCCGGCTGAAGTCGAGCAGCACATCAGTCGCGCAGATCATGCGTTCGAACATTGGCGCAAGGTGCCGGCCCCACGTCGCGGCGAACTGGTGCGTCAGTTCGGCGAAGTGCTGCGGGAATACAAGACCGAACTCGGCGAACTGGTGTCCTGGGAAGCGGGCAAGATCACCCAGGAAGGCCTCGGTGAAGTGCAGGAGATGATCGACATCTGTGACTTCGCCGTCGGCCTGTCCCGCCAGCTTTACGGTTTGACCATCGCCTCCGAGCGCCCGGGCCACCACATGCGTGAAACCTGGCACCCACTGGGTGTGGTCGGCGTGATCAGCGCGTTCAACTTCCCGGTCGCAGTGTGGGCGTGGAACACCACGCTGGCGCTGGTCTGCGGCAACCCGGTGGTGTGGAAACCGTCGGAGAAAACCCCGCTGACCGCGCTGGCCTGTCAGGCGCTGTTCGAGCGCGTACTGAAGAATTTCAGCGACGCCCCGGCGCACCTGAGCCAGGTGATCATCGGCGGTCGCGATGCCGGCGAAGCGCTGGTCGATGACCCGCGTGTCGCGCTGATCAGCGCCACTGGCAGCACCCGAATGGGCCGCGAAGTGGCGCCGAAAGTCGCCGCCCGCTTTGCCCGCAGCATTCTCGAACTGGGCGGCAACAACGCAATGATCCTCGGCCCGAGCGCCGATCTGGACATGGCCGTGCGCGCCATCCTGTTCAGCGCCGTCGGTACCGCCGGCCAGCGTTGCACCACGTTGCGTCGCCTGATTGCCCATGAATCGGTGAAAGAAGAGATCGTCACCCGCCTCAAAGCTGCGTACTCCAAAGTCCGTATCGGTCACCCGCTGGAAGGCAACCTGATCGGCCCGCTGATCGACAAGCACAGCTTCGAAAACATGCAGGACGCGCTGGAGCAGGCGCTGAGCGAGGGCGGTCGGGTGTTCGGCGGCAAGCGCCAACTGGAAGATCAATTCCCGAATGCCTACTACGTGGCGCCGGCCATTGTTGAAATGCCGGAGCAGAGTGACGTGGTGTGCAGCGAGACTTTCGCTCCGATCCTGTACGTGGTCGGTTACAGCGATTTCGAAGAGGCGCTGCGCCTGAACAACGCCGTGCCGCAAGGTTTGTCGTCGTGCATCTTCACCACCGATGTGCGCGAGGCCGAGAAATTCATGTCGGCGGTCGGCAGTGACTGCGGCATCGCCAACGTCAACATCGGCCCGAGCGGCGCTGAGATCGGCGGCGCGTTTGGCGGTGAAAAAGAAACCGGTGGCGGTCGTGAGTCGGGCTCGGATGCATGGCGCGCGTACATGCGCCGGCAGACCAACACCGTGAACTACTCGCTGGAGTTGCCGCTGGCGCAGGGCATTACCTTCGACTGACAGTTTTCTCAAAGCTATTGATCGTTCCCACGCTCTGCGTGGGAATGCTGCACCGAACGCTCCGCGTTCGCTTTCGGGACGCAGAGCGTCCCTGACTGCGTTCCCACGCAGAGCGTGGGAACGATCTTTTAGGTGTGTTTGGCAGGTTTCTGTTGGAGTCTGGCAATGCCGTTACGCGAAGAATGTCTGTGGGAAAAACTCACGCCGCAACGACCGGATAACACGGCGCTCAGGGGCGAGGTCAAAGTCGATGTCTGCGTGATCGGCGCCGGGTTTACCGGGCTGTCGGCGGCGCTGCATCTGTTGGAGAAGGGCAAAAGCGTCTGCGTGCTCGAAGCCCATCGCGCCGGGCATGGTGGCTCCGGGCGCAACGTCGGGCTGGTCAACGCCGGGATGTGGATTGCGCCGGACGAGATCGAGGCCGGCTTCGGCGAGGCGGTCGGCAGTCAGCTCAACCGCATGCTCGGTGCGGCGCCGGCGCTGGTGTTCAGCCTTGTGGATAAATACAACATCGATTGCCAGTTGCGCCGCGAAGGCACCCTGCACATGGCGCACAACGCCAAGGGCGAGGCGGATCTGCGCAGTCGCGAAGAACAGTGGAAACGCCGCGGTGCACCGGTCGAACTGTTGACCGGCAAGGCCTGTGAACAGGCGACCGGTACACAGAAGATTGCCGCCGCTTTGCTCGACCGGCGTGCCGGTACGCTCAATCCGATGGCTTATGTCACCGGGCTGGCCAACGCTGTGATCGGCCTCGGCGGGCAGATGTTCGATCACTCTCCGGTCGCGCGTCTTGAGCGCCAGGGGCAGAAATGGTCGGTGCAGACCGAGCAGGGTGCGGTGCTCGCCGAACAAGTGGTGATCGCCTCCAACGCCTACACCGAAGGCGACTGGACCGAACTCAAGCGCAACTTCTTCCCCGGTTACTACTATCAGGTCGCCTCGGTGCCGCTCACCGAAGACGCCGCTCAGGAAATCCTCCCGGGCGGGCAGGGCTCTTGGGATACCCGTCAGGTGTTGAGCAGCATCCGCCGCGACAAGGACGGTCGCCTGCTGCTGGGCAGCCTCGGCAACGGCAATCAGAAACCGACCTGGTTCCTCAAGGCCTGGGCCGACCGGGTGCAGCAGCATTACTTCCCCAACCTCAAACCCGTGGAGTGGGAATGCACCTGGACCGGGCGCATCGCCTTCACTCCCGATCACCTGATGCGCCTGTTTGAACCGGCGCCCGGACTGGTGGCCGTCACCGGTTACAACGGCCGTGGCGTGACCACCGGCACCGTGGTCGGCAAGGCCTTCGTCGATTACCTGTGTAACGGAAATCCTCAGGCGTTGCCGATTCCCTTCGCACCGATGCAGCCACTGGCGGGTGTGGGCTTGCGCAGTTGCCTGTACGAGGCCGGGTTCTCGCTGTATCACGCGGGCCAGTGCCTGCGGATCGTCATTTGAGTGTTGAAAATTGTTGCGTAACGCGGCGCTTTTGCGCGTAGCGACTAGCCTGTAATGGTGCGGGTTGTAGCAGTCCCGCACCAGCAGTGTGCAGTTCGGTGACGCGGGCTGTTACAGGCTGGTTGCACGTCGTTTGGCGCCGCGGTTGCAATGATGGCGCGTGCGGGTTGCGCCTGAAAAAATAATTGGTTTCACCTTCCGCGGTTTAGACGGTTGCACGCCCAATGAAAATGGGAACGAAACAGTCGAAATAACAAGAAAGCAGCGACTTTTTGAAGAATAAAAAACCGATGGCACGGCCCTTGCTCTGAGCATTCAAGTGAAGTCGCAGTGCCAACTAAAAAAAACCTTGGAGCACCACCTCATGTCCCAGACGTTTTACAAGAAAGGCTTTCTGGCCCTCGCAGTGGCTACTGCGCTGGGTGTTTCTGCGTTTGCACAAGCTGATGTGAAAATCGGTGTGGCGGGTCCGATGACGGGCGCCAACGCGGCATTTGGCGAACAGTACATGAAAGGGGCACAAGCGGCGGCCGACGCGGTCAACGCGGCGGGCGGCGTCAACGGGGAGAAAATCGTCCTGGTCAAGGGCGATGACGCCTGCGAGCCGAAACAGGCGGTGACGGTCGCCAAGGACCTCACCAACCAGAAAGTCGCCGGTGTGGTCGGCCACTTCTGCTCGTCCTCCACCATTCCTGCGTCGGAGATCTACGACGAAGCCGGCATCATCGCGATCACCCCGGGTTCCACCAACCCGCAAGTGACCGAGCGCGGCCTGAGCGCCATGTTCCGTATGTGCGGCCGTGACGACCAGCAAGGCATTGTGGCCGGCGACTACATCGTCGACGTGCTCAAGGGCAAGAAGGTCGTCGTGCTGCACGACAAGGACACCTACGGTCAGGGTCTGGCCGATGCGACCAAGGCTCAACTGGAAAAACGCGGCGTGAAGCCGGTGCTGTACGAAGGTCTGACCCGTGGTGAAAAAGACTTCAGCACCATCGTCACCAAGATCCGTGGCGCCGGCGCCGATGTTGTCTACTTCGGTGGCCTGCACCCGGAAGCCGGCCCGCTGGTTCGCCAACTGCGTGAGCAAGGCCTGAAAGACGTCAAGTTCATGTCCGATGACGGCATCGTGACCGACGAACTGGTGACCACCGCCGGTGGCCCGCAATTCGTCGACGGCGTGCTGATGACGTTTGGTGCCGACCCGCGCCTGCTGCCAGACAGCAAGACTGTGGTAGATGCGTTCCGCAAGGCTGGCACCGAGCCTGAAGGCTACACCCTGTACGCCTATGCATCGGTTCAGGCCCTGGCCGCCGCCTTCAACGGCGCCAAGTCGAACAAGGGCGAGGAGGCCGCTGCCTGGCTGAAGAAAAACCCGGTCAAGACCGTCATGGGCGAGAAGACCTGGGACTCCAAAGGCGACCTGAAGGTCTCCGACTACGTGGTCTACCAGTGGGACAAGGATGGCAAATATCACCAGCTGGAAAAACAGAAATAACGGCACCTGATCAACCGGACGCCACATTCCCTGTGGGAGCGGGCTTGCCCGCGATGACGGCCTGACAGTCGACAACTTTGTTGAATGTTCTACCGCTATCGCTGGCAAGCCAGCTCCCACAAGGGGGCTGCGGTTTCCTGTCTGACATTGCTCCGACGTAAATCTGTATTTTTCCTAGAAGAACCGCGCGCCCCAGGGTGTGCAGGTTCTCACTGCGTGAGATTGCGTTATGGATGGTATTTTCCTGCAGCAACTGGTCAACGGCCTGACCCTCGGGTCGGTCTATGGCCTGATCGCCATCGGCTACACAATGGTCTACGGCATCATCGGCATGATCAACTTCGCCCACGGCGAGGTTTACATGATTTCCGCTTACCTGGCGGCAATCAGTCTGGCTCTGCTGGCTTACTTCGGTATTGAATCCTTCCCGCTGCTGATGCTTGGCACCCTGATATTCACCATCGTGATCACGGCGGTGTATGGCTGGGTCATCGAGCGAGTCGCTTACAAACCCCTGCGCAACTCCACCCGACTGGCACCGTTGATCAGCGCCATCGGCATCTCCCTGATTCTGCAAAACTACGCACAGATCGCCCAGGGCGCCAAACAACAGGGCGTACCCACGCTGCTGACCGGTGCATGGCGTGTCGAAGTCGGTACCGGCTTCGTGCAACTGACCTACACCAAAGTCTTCATCCTGGTGGCCGCATTCGTCGGCATGGGCCTGCTGACCTACGTCATCAAGTACACCAAACTCGGGCGCATGTGCCGTGCGACCCAGCAAGACCGCAAAATGGCTTCGATCCTCGGCATCAACACCGACCGGGTCATTTCCTACGTGTTCATCATCGGTGCGGCCATGGCGGCGTTGGCCGGCGTGCTGATCACCATGAACTACGGCACCTTCGACTTCTATGCCGGCTTCATCATCGGCATCAAGGCATTTACTGCGGCAGTACTGGGCGGGATCGGTTCGCTGCCTGGCGCCATGCTCGGCGGGATCATCCTCGGGATATCCGAGTCGCTGTTCTCGGGTCTGGTCAACTCCGACTACAAAGACGTGTTCAGCTTCTCGCTGCTCGTACTTGTTCTGGTCTTCCGGCCTCAAGGCCTGCTGGGCCGTCCTCTTGTGTCGAAGGTGTAAGCGATGTCTTCAACCATTACAAAATCCATTGATGTCAAAAAAAGCCTGGTTGAGGCGATTCTCGCCGGTCTGATCGCCCTGATCGTGTTCGGGCCGATCGTCGGCGTGGTACTCGATGGCTACAGCTTCAACCTCGAACCGACCCGCGTGGCATGGATCATTGCCATCGTCATGGCCGGCCGGTTTGCCCTCAGTCTGTTCCTGCAAACCCCCAAGGGCCTGCGCATTCTCGACGGATTCGAGAGCACCGGTTCCGGCGTGCATGTGCTGGCCCCGGACTACAAATCGCGTCTGCGCTGGATCATCCCGCTGATGATCGCCATCGCCGTGGCGTTGCCTTTCTTCTCCAACTCCTACCTGCTGGGCGTGGTCATCCTCGGACTGATCTACGTGCTGCTGGGTCTGGGCCTGAACATCGTGGTAGGTCTGGCCGGCCTGCTCGACCTGGGTTACGTGGCGTTCTACGCCATCGGCGCCTACGGTCTGGCGCTCGGATATCAGTACCTCGGGCTGGGCTTCTGGACCGTGCTGCCGCTGGCGGCGATCACTGCTGGCCTTGCCGGTTGCATCCTCGGTTTCCCGGTGCTGCGCCTGCACGGCGACTACCTGGCGATCGTGACCCTGGGCTTCGGTGAAATCATTCGTCTGGTGCTCAACAACTGGCTGTCCCTGACCGGCGGCCCGAACGGCATGCCGGCGCCACTGCCGACCTTCTTCGGTCTGGAGTTCGGCAAGCGTGCGAAGGATGGCGGGGTACCGTTTCACGAGTTCTTTGGCATCGCCTACAACCCGGACGTGAAGTATTACTTCATCTATGCGGTGCTGTTCCTGGTGGTGCTGGCGGTGCTGTACATCAAGCATCGTCTGGTGAAGATGCCGGTCGGCCGCGCCTGGGAAGCCCTGCGTGAAGACGAAATCGCCTGCCGCTCGATGGGCCTGAACCATGTGCTGGTCAAGCTCTCGGCGTTCACCATCGGTGCGTCCACGGCGGGTCTGGCGGGTGTGTTCTTCGCCACCTACCAAGGCTTCGTCAACCCGACCTCGTTCACCTTCTTCGAATCGGCGCTGATCCTCGCCATCGTGGTGCTCGGCGGCATGGGCTCGACCATCGGTGTGGTGATCGCAGCGTTCGTGCTGACCGTCGCTCCGGAACTGCTGCGCGGCTTCGCCGAATACCGCGTGCTGCTGTTCGGGATCCTGATGGTGTTGATGATGATCTGGCGACCTCGCGGGCTGATTCGCATCAGCCGTACCGGGGTCACTCCACGCAAAGGTGCCATTCACTATGAGAGGACTGCGCCATGAGTGAAGTCGTACTCTCTGTTGAAAAACTGATGATGCACTTCGGTGGCATCAAGGCCTTGAGCGACGTCAGCCTGAAGGTCAAACGCAACTCGATCTTCGCCCTGATCGGCCCCAACGGCGCCGGCAAGACCACGGTGTTCAACTGCCTGACCGGTTTCTATAAAGCCTCCGGCGGCAAGATCGAACTCAACGTGCGCGGCCAGCAGACCAACGTCATCCAGCTGCTGGGCGAGTCGTTCAAACCGACCGACTTCGTCTCGCCGAAAAACTTTGCCAGCCGTCTGTATTACAAGATGTTCGGCGGCACCCACTTGGTGAACCGCGCGGGCCTGGCCCGGACGTTCCAGAACATTCGCCTGTTCAAGGAAATGTCGGTGCTGGAAAACCTGCTGGTGGCCCAGCACATGTGGGTCAACCGCAACATGCTGGCCGGCATCCTCAACACCAAGGGCTATCGCAAGGCTGAAAGCGACGCGCTGGACTGCGCGTTCTACTGGCTGGAAGTGGTGGATCTGGTGGACTGCGCCAACCGTCTGGCCGGTGAACTGTCCTACGGCCAGCAACGCCGTCTGGAAATCGCCCGGGCCATGTGCACGCGGCCGCAGATCATCTGCCTCGACGAACCGGCCGCCGGCCTCAACCCTCAGGAAACCGAAGCGCTGAGCGCGATGATCCGGCTGCTGCGCGACGAGCACGATCTGACCGTGGTGCTGATCGAACACGACATGGGCATGGTAATGAGCATTTCCGATCACATCGTGGTGCTGGACCACGGCATCGTCATCGCCGAGGGCGGACCGGATGCCATTCGTAACGATCCGAAAGTGATCGCTGCCTACCTGGGCGCCGACGAAGAGGAAGTCGTATGACGCAACCCATCCTCGAACTCAAGGATCTGGACGTGTTCTACGGCCCGATCCAGGCCCTCAAAGGCGTTTCGCTGCAGATCAACGAAGGGGAAACCGTCAGCCTGATCGGCTCCAACGGTGCCGGCAAATCCACCCTGCTGATGTCGATCTTCGGCCAGCCACGGGCGGCGGGCGGGCAGATCCTCTATCAGGGCGTGGACATTACCCACAAGTCATCGCACTACATCGCCTCCAACGGCATCGCGCAGTCGCCGGAAGGGCGGCGGGTATTTCCCGACATGACCGTCGAGGAAAACCTGCTGATGGGCACCATTCCGATCGGCGACAAGTACGCCAAGGAAGACATGCAGCGCATGTTCGAGCTGTTCCCGCGGCTCGAAGAGCGCCGCACGCAGCGCGCGATGACCATGTCCGGCGGCGAGCAGCAGATGCTCGCCATCGCCCGGGCGCTGATGAGCCGGCCCAAGCTGTTGCTGCTGGATGAGCCGAGCCTGGGCCTGGCGCCGATCGTGGTGAAACAGATCTTCGCCACCCTGCGGGAACTGGCGAAAACCGGCATGACCATTTTCCTCGTCGAGCAGAACGCCAACCATGCGTTGAAACTGTCCGACCGGGCGTACGTGATGGTCAACGGCGAGATCCGCCTGACGGGCACCGGCAAGGAGCTGCTGGTGAACGAGGAGGTGCGTAACGCTTACCTCGGCGGTCACTGATCGTTTGAAGTTGTCCACAAGCCCCGAAGCGTGAGTGTCGGGGCTTTTTTGTGTCTGCTCGTTCACTGAAAACGGGTGCTTTTAGGAAATTGTGGAAAACAAAATCCTCAACCTGCCAAAGCGCGACATAAAGCCGCTGCAAATGGCTGTTTTTCCACAGTTTTGACTTGTCCCCGTTTGCTGTGGAGCTGGCTGTGAATAACGTGGGTGTAGCTGGCTGAAAGCCTTTGAATCCGTGGCTTGCAGCGCTGTGGTTATTTTTTGAACAGTATGTTTTTGCTGAGGGGCAGGCCTGTTTGTCAACCTTTTTATGGGGGCGCAAAAAGGCGCGGATCGCTGTGGTCAATCCTGTGGATAAGTCTGTGATTAAACTCTGGAAAGACTCGGCTAAGGGCCGTAATTGCTGGCCTCGCGCAATCATGGCCATGACCGCCCGGTCGTGCAAAATGCCCTGCCCGGCACAACTGGTTGTTCAGGGTCAAGCAAAAAACTTTCCAGATCGCCCGCAAAGCCTTGTGTGGCGCGGCTTTGCGCTTTTCCACTTGCCCCCGGAAACTGTGGAAGGGCTTGTGGATAACGTGCGTGCACATGGCTGCAGGCCACGGTGTGTATGGCGTAGCGGCCGTTGATCAATTAATGAGCAGGATTCGGTGGTTGCCGGTTAAAGCGGGGCCGGGCATGCTGCCCGCTGATTTTCTATTCCAATGGCTGCCCCGGCGGCCGAAGCAAGGAGAACACGATGTCCAACACCCTGTTTATCACCGGCGCGACCTCCGGTTTTGGTGAAGCCTGTGCCCGTCGTTTCGCCGAGGCCGGCTGGAAACTGGTGCTGACCGGTCGTCGTGAAGAACGCCTCAACGCGCTGTGCGCCGAGCTGTCGAAGCAGACCGAAGTGCATGGCCTGGTGCTGGACGTGCGTGATCGCAAGGCGATGGAGGAGGCGATTGCCAACCTGCCGCCGTCGTTCGCCAAACTGCGCGGCCTGATCAACAACGCCGGGCTGGCGCTGGGCGTGGACCCTGCACCGAAGTGCGACCTCGACGATTGGGACACCATGGTCGACACCAACGTCAAAGGCCTGATGTACAGCACTCGTCTGCTGCTGCCACGCCTGATCGCCCACGGTCGTGGCGCCGGCATCGTCAACCTCGGTTCCATCGCCGGTAACTATCCGTACCCGGGCAGCCACGTTTACGGCGCTACCAAGGCGTTCGTGAAGCAGTTCTCGCTGAACCTGCGGTGCGACCTGCAGGGCACTGGCGTGCGGGTCAGCAACATCGAGCCGGGCCTGTGCGAGAGCGAGTTCTCGCTGGTGCGTTTCGCCGGCGATCAGGCGCGTTACGACGCGACCTACGCCGGTGCCGAGCCGATCCAGCCGCAGGACATCGCCGAGACGATTTTCTGGGTGCTGAATGCGCCGGCGCACATCAACATCAACAGCCTTGAGCTGATGCCGGTGAGCCAGACCTGGGCCGGTTTTGCCATCGAGCGTAACAAGGCTTGATGCGATTTTGCCCTCTTCGCCAGCCGGCTGGCGAAGAGGGCAAATCGGCCAAATTCTGGCAGTAAGGTAGACTCACTCCTCAACAACCCCACCGCACCCAGCGGTTTTCAAGGTTTTCGAGGAGTCAAAGTGAGTAACCGAGGTGAGCAGTCGCTGCTCAAACAATCGACCATCCTGATGTTGGCCGTGTCGATCGCCGGGATCGCCACCGGTTTTGTTTCGGGTTCCCAGTCCATCCTGTTCGATGGCTTTTTTTCGCTGATCGCAACCTTCATCAAAGTTCTGATGCTGATCACCGCGAAGCTGATCGCCAAGCAAAGCAACCAGCGCTTCCAGTTCGGTTTCTGGCATCTGGAGCCGATGGTACTTTTGATCGAGGGCAGTTTCCTGCTGCTGATCGCGATCTACGCGTTTCTCAACGGTGTGTTCGGCATCATCAATGGCGGTCGTGAGATCGAACTGGGGCTGGTGATCATCTACGCGGCGGTGTTCACCGTTGTCGAGTTCGCCTACTTCTTCTACGTCCGCCACCGCAATCGCAAGCTCAAGTCGAGCCTGATCCAGTTCGACAACATCAGCTGGCTGGTGGACGCGATGTTGTCGGTGGGCCTGTTGATCAGTTTCCTCGCGGCGTTGCTGCTCAAGTCCCAGGGTTATGGCGAGTGGGCGAAGTTCGTCGACCCGCTGATTCTCATCGTGCTGGCTCTGACCATGCTGCCGCCGGCGTTCAAGATCCTCGGCCCGGCGCTGCGGGACGTGCTCGGCATTGCGCCGGACACGCTGGACGATCAGGTGCGCCAGGTGATGGACGCCGCGAAGGTCGAGCATGATTTCGACGACTACGTGTCCTACGTGCAGAAGCACGGGCGGGCGCGATTCATCGAGATTCATGTGGTGTTGCCGGCGGATTACCGGCTGCAGAGCGTCGGCCAGCTGGATGTGCTGCGCGAGGAGATTTCCGCGAAGCTGGGCAAACCGGACGCGGCGCGCTGGCTGACCATCAGCTTCACCGGCGACAGGAAGTGGATTGCCTGATGTTTGCGGCGAGGCAGCCTGCTCCCTCGCCACAGCTGTCAGCTCAGATAGTCGGCGATGCCGCGATAGCAGGTCGCCAGGTGATACGGCGTGGTCGACGGCATGTCCTTGCGGCTGACCTCACCCTGATCGTCACGGCACTCGTGCCAGCCGCCGACATGCAGGAAACGCTGTTGCAGCGCCTGCAACTGGCGCAACACCGCGCTTTCACTGCCCGGACGCAACGTCAGGGCCCGCAGGTATTCGGCCTGGGCCCAGATACGCTGGGTCGAATCCTTCCCGTGTCCTTGCGGATCGAGCATGGCCAGCACCGCACCGGTGTCGGCTTCTACGCCCTGTTGTTCGGTGAAGGCAAACGCACGATCCAGTGCCGCGTGCAGCTTCGACCCGCGCAACAGCGGCGAGGATTCGAGCAGGAAATACCATTCAAACTGATGCCCTGGCTCAAACCAGTTATCCACAGCCCCCAGCGGCTTTTCCATCAACACGCCCTGTTGCGGTTCAATGAAGCGCTTGTGCATGGCTGTGCATAACTCGCTCAGCGCCTGCTGGGTCTGGGGATCTTCGCGCACGGCCAACGTGGCCAGGAAGGCTTCGGCCAGGTGCATCAGCGGGTTTTGCAACGGGCCGGTTTCCAGCGTGATCCAGTCGCGGTCGAGGCAGGCTTCGTAGAGACCGTCACCGGTGGCGAACCGCCGACCGATAACTTCCAGCGCAGCGTTGAGCGTCGATTCCACCAACGGTTCGCGAGACTTGTCCCAATAGTGGGCGCAGGCGAACAGGATGAAGGCGTGGGTGTAGAGGTCCTTGCGCTGATCCAGCGGTTTGCCCTGCGGATCGATGCTGTAGAACCAGCCGCCGTGTTCGGCATCGTGGAAGTGCCGTTGCAGGGAACGAAACAAAGCAGCCGCGCGGGCTTCGGCGTTATCCACAACCCCGATCAGACTGGAAAACAGGTACAGCTGCCGTGCGCAGGCCATCGCCCGGTAGCGCTGCGGTGGCAGCGGCTGATGCGCGGCGTCCAGCGCCTCGTAAGGCAACGCCATGTCGGCGTTCCAGCCCGGTCCTTGCCAGAGGGGCACGATCACGTTCAGAAAGTGCTGTTGCACTTCGCCGAACAGGGCGGTCAGTTCAGGCAGGGAGGTGGAGCGGGAAGCGTGGGGCATGGGCGGACGTCGTCACGGCAGGGGCGATTGCGCGACATGGTAGCAGAGCGGCGGCCTTTAGAGACGCGGTGTCTGTCAGTCCGCCTTCGCGAGCAAGCCCGCTCCCACAATGGTCACGCCGAACACAATACTTGTGAACAACACAGAACAACTGTGGGAGCAACTGTCTTAACCCTGCCATTCGTCACCGCCATTCGGTGCCGTCACGCAGCATGGCATTTAGTCTGATCAGTAGTATCCGCATGCAGGCGA